>FOUN01000043.1 GCA_900114885.1 Psychrobacillus psychrodurans | reverse complement strand
AAAATCAGCGCTACACCACAGAGAATGAAAATGTGAAAACCTGGGTATAGGATACTACGGCTGGGAGAGGAAGGTCGATGAACTATGGTGCCATAGAGCCCATCCGTTAGTCTGACTCCAACGACCACGGTGCATCACAGACTGTCGCTCCATTACGGGAAGCACTCATGGGAGATTAATCCTACTCTGGTTATTGCACCAGCCTCCAATACTATTTGCCGTAGAAAGGATGATTACAATGGAAGTAATCATTGAACGTGCTTGTGGAATGGATGTCCATAAGGATTCCATTACTGCTTGTATTATTACCCCAAAAGGAAAGGAGATTCAAACGTTTTCCACTAAAACTGTTTTTCTATTACAGTTAATTGACTGGATTAAGGAGCATGATTGTACTCACGTAGCAATGGAAAGTACAGGTGTATTTTGGAAGCCTATTGTTAACTTGCTAGAAGCCGAGAGCATTGAGTTTTTAGTAGTGAACGCTCAACATATGAAAGCAGTACCAGGTCGTAAGACCGATGTAAAAGATGCAGAATGGATTGCCAAACTTCTTCGTCACGGTCTACTTAAAGCAAGTTTTATTCCAGACCGAAATCAGCGGGAATTAAGAGAGTTAGTTCGATACCGTCGAAGTATTATTGAAGAGCGTGCGAGACAACATAATCGGATTCAAAAGGTTTTAGAAGGAGCGAATATCAAACTCGGTTCCGTTGTCTCCGACATCATGGGTGTTTCGTCTCTTGATATGCTCCGTGCTATCGCCGATGGCGAAAATGATCCTGAGAAATTAGCTAGCTTTGCCCGCCGATCAATGAAGAAGAAAAAGAGTGAACTGGAGCTAGCTCTTCGAGGGTATATCAATCCACATCAACGTCTCATGTTAAAAACCATTCTGGTCCATATAGAATTTCTAACTGAGCAGATTGAGCTATTAAACGAAGAGGTTGCTACTAGGTTATCCTCCCATCAAGAAGATATAGAACGATTGGATTGGATTCCATTCCTGGCATCGCCACTCGAATGGCCGAACAAATCTTAGCCGAAGTCGGTACAGATGTGGAGAAGCAATTTCCCAGTTCGGCGCACTTATGTTCCTGGGCAGGATTAGTACCTGGACATAATGAAAGTGCGGGCAAGAGGAAATCAACCAACATGAAAAAAGGAAACAAGTACTTGAAATCGGCATTAATTGAAGCAGCTCATTCTGTTAGAGGATCCAAAACCTACTTGGGAGCCCTGTATAGGCGTACTGCATCAAGAAAGGGTAAAAAGCGTGCAGGGATATCAGTCGCTCATGCCATTTTAAGAATCAGCTATTATCTCCTAACACGCAAAGAAATGTACGTAGACTTAGGGGAAGATTACTTTGACAAACAAAAAGAACAATCGATTGTACGATATTCTGTTCGAAGACTTGAAAACTTAGGTTACAACGTTACAATCACTGAACCAAATGCCTCCTAGTCCAACCCATAATTTAATTCTCATTTAGGCGCTGCACTTTTTT
>FOUN01000010.1 GCA_900114885.1 Psychrobacillus psychrodurans | reverse complement strand
ATACAGATTGTCGAAGAATACATTACTTATTATAACAATATCCGTATTCAAACGAAACTAAACAGCCAATCGCCGGTTCAATACCGTCAATTGGCCGCATAATAGGGTGTTTTATTCCTGTCTCAAAAACGTTAGTCAGTGCCAGAAAGAGCAGGGTTTTTACTGTTAATATGGATCGGCTTCATGACCTTTTTTGACCGCTTGTTCTGGTGCTTGATCTCCGCCTTTATTTCCTAACGGTTTTTGAGAGGAACCATTATTTTTAGCTTGAGCAAGTCCCTCTCTTAAATGTCGCCCATAATCGGCATCCGCTTCCTCCGCTAGTGCAATCATTTTCTCTTGAATTCGCGGATCACATGCAGATAGGTCATTTACTAAATTAGAGATGAGCTCCGTTTTTTCCCATTGTTCAAATTGGCGATAAGTTTCCCCAGCTTGCTTGGTATTACTTTGACGATCGATGGATTCGCGAACTAAGTTTCCTTTTATCATAGGAGTATATTCTTTGCCTACCTGTGTTGCTTCCTTTAATCCATCTAATATAGAAGGCTCATAGTTGATATGTGGATTTTGGAAAGGTCCTCTATCTAACCGGTACGCCATCTGTCCTCCCTTTTGATTGGTTGCGACGCGCTTCTTAGGAGCATTGATTGGAAGCTGTAAATAGTTCGCTCCAACACGATGTCGCTGAGTATCCGAGTACGAAAATGTGCGACCTTGCAGCATTTTATCGTCTGAAAAGTCTAACCCATCTACGAGCACCCCTGTGCCAAACGCCGCCTGCTCCACTTCTGTAAAGTAATCCTCAGGGTTTCGATCTAACACCATTTTACCTACGGCTTTCCATGGAAATAAATCTTCTGGCCAAAGCTTCGTATCATCTAATGGATCAAAATCGAGCTCTGGATGATCATCATCGCTCATCGTTTGAACTAGAAGCTCCCATTCAGGAAAGTCACCTTTTTCAATTGCATCATATAAATCTTGTGTGGCATGATTAAAGTTCTTTGCCTGAATTTCCTCTGCTTCCTTTTGAGTTAAATTTCGTATACCTTGCTTCGGTTCCCAGTGATATTTTACGAGTACTGCTTTACCTTCATTGTTTACCCATTTATACGTATTCACACCAGAGCCTTGCATCATTCGATAATTTGCTGGAATTCCCCACGGCGAATATACAAATGTAACCATATGGAAGGACTCAGGTGAACTAGCACAAAAGTCAAAGAAGCGTTCAGAATCCTGAATATTCGTTACAGGATCTGGCTTAAACGCATGAATCATATCTGGGAACTTTATCGCATCACGAATAAAGAATATTTTTAAATTATTCCCTACTAAATCCCAGTTTCCATCCTCTGTATAAAATTTAACTGCAAATCCGCGTGGATCACGCAATGTTTCTGGAGAATGTCCTCCATGAATAACGGAAGAAAATCTAACAAATACAGGAGTTTTCTTTCCTTTTACCTGAAACAGTTTAGCTCGAGTATATTTAGAAACTTCCTCGTCCCCAACAGCACCGTAAGCTTCGAAATAACCATGCGCACCTGCGCCCCTTGCATGTACGACGCGCTCTGGTACTTGTTCCCTGTCAAAGTGACTAATTTTTTCAATGAAATCATAGTTTTCTAAAGTTGCTGGCCCTCTGTTTCCGACAGTTCTAATATGCTGATTATTCGTTACAGGATGCCCCTGTCTATTAGTGAGCGTATCCTCATTTTCCACATTTGTCTCGTTATTTGGTTGCTCTTCTGCCATTCTTCATCCTCCTAAACATTATAGATAGAATTTACATTCCCCTATATACTGTCCAGAACGATGAGTAAATATTCCAAAATTACATAAAGCTTGCTATCGAAAACGCATACTTTCTCCAAACTGATACATGAATAGGTTGTTCTACGTTCCTTTTACTACTTACATATGTTTGAAGATTTCCTTTAAATTTTAAGGTTAATGCTGAAAGTTGTTCAAAGTGATGCGGTTGTGCCAAAGGTGGCGCAATATGAAATCGCGAAGATGGACATTCTTTCATAATAGTAGCGACAAATTGAGAACAAAAGAAAGCATTCTCACGTTCCATTTCAATATTTACTGCAACTAACACCAAACCTATTAGATTATATTTGTATAATTGCTTTTGCTGTTCCATTTGGCTAATTTTACTCTTCATCCGCATATATTCAGAATCTGTAACTTCGCACTCATAAATGGCGCAGGTAGCTCTTTGGAACAGTCCTTCAACAGGATTTTCCTTTACGAAACCCCCATTGAATGGATTATGACTACTTTTCCGACCAAAGCTATACATTTCATTTAATTCTTCATCAAAAGCAATAGAAGCATGGTTTAATTCTTTTCTTGTGTACATGCCAATCGCCTTCGAAAATAGTGTACCCGTATTGCTAAGAATGATATAAATCTTTTTCCCCATTTTTGCCACCTCGTTCATAAGAGACATTTTTGCCTCTTTTCTATTATTTTAATCATGCTCTATCTGCTAGTTATTCCATACGTACTTAAGGTGGAAAATTACTAAGACCTAAGACGTATATGATTAACATTTAGATTCCTAGTTAAATAGGGGCGAAAAAAATAGTCTTCTTTGAATGCTATACTTTCCATCCATTTTGTATATCCGCTTAAAATAACCGGAAATTTATAATAAACTTAAAGAGCTATCTAACCGCAAAAAGACCAATATCTAGACTTAGATTTAGTATATACAGATGAATATGGAGATTTACTTATTCGTGTAGTTGGACCATAAATCTAATGAATTTCTAGTAGTAAAATGGTATGAAGTAGTAAAGGAAATGAAAGCATACATTATTGACATAATCCCAATCGCTGTTCACTTTGGTGAAAGATCCACATTCTAGCATGATGGGAGATAGCCCTGATAACTTTGCTATCAATAATGATATGCAAATGTCGGATGTAGAAAATTTAATCGTTTGTGGGCACCATACAAATGTTGGTATGTTGGCTTATCTAGCAGTTGAAGGTATGGTCGAATACTTAAAAAAACGTCGTTTTTACATTTTTGCACGGAATGTGTTATATTAATAACGATTCTATATATAGAAGGAGGAGATTCTATGCCAAACATAGGAATACCCGGTTTAATACTTGTATTAATTATTGCTTTGATTATCTTTGGTCCATCTAAATTACCTCAATTAGGCAAAGCAGTTGGACAAACATTAAAAGAATTCAAAACCTCGACTCGAGATATTATAAATGATGAAGAAAAAGATGATAAGAAAGTCGAAGCATCTGAAGTAAACCTAGACAAGAAATAAAACTGGTTGGTCCTGACATCCGTCAAGACCAACTTTTTTATTATTAAACTTGAGTCAATTCATAATCTACCTTTTCCACGATATCCGTGACAGTTACATTATTGTATCCCTTTTTCTTTCACCTGCTGGACAAAATGCTCTTTAAAGAAATTTTGTTCTTCTCTATTGAGTGATTTACTGAATTCATGAGCATTCCTCCATTGTTTTATACATAGTGAAAATTATACATGATTAGCCTACCTTGAACCAAACTCTTTTAAGTTCGTCCATATTCCTATATCTGTTTAAAAGGAGTACTCGTATGCGTTCTTTTCTACTATTTACATATTTACAGGCACTATCTTGTATATTTCCAGTAATCATATTTGCAGCTCTAGCCCTTTCAAAATTTGTAGCTATCCCATTTATTCCTAGATACGACTTTATCCTCCTCATTTGTATAATTGGACAAGTATTTATGCTCGTTTCAAAATTAGAGACTTGGGATGAGTTTAAGGTAATTTGTTTATTTCATATTATTGGTCTTGGTTTAGAGTTATATAAAGTACATATGGGTTCTTGGTCATATCCAGAGGAGGCATATAGTAAGGTGGTTGGCGTGCCTTTATATAGCGGATTTATGTATGCCAGTGTTGCGAGTTATATTTGTCAAAGTTGGCGAAGAATGAATCTACATATGTATAATTGGCCGAAACCAATTTGGGCAGTTGGAATTAGCACTCTTATTTATTTCAATTTTTTTACCCATCATTTTACTTATGACATTCGTTGGGTTCTTAAATGCTTACTTTTAATCATCTTTTTCCGCACAGTAGTAACTTTTCAATTGAAGGAAAAGGTTTTTAAAATGCCCATGATTCTCGCATTTTTATTGATTGGTTTTTTTATTTGGATCGCTGAAAATATCGTGACCTTTTTAGGAGCATGGCAATACCCTAACCAAGCGGAAACTTGGTCTCTCGTCCATATCGGGAAAATTAGCTCGTGGTTTTTACTAGTGATTATTAGCGTAATTATCGTTGCACAATTGAAACGAGTGAAGAGTCGTACTTTGTGATTGTTGTTTTGTTTGGGTGATTGATTATTGTTTAGCATTAATCGATTTCATCATCATAAAAACACTGCCAAGAAGGCAGTGTTTTATTTTTAATCTACAACAAAGTACCTAGCATCTTGATGTGCAAATACAATGGCAGAAACGGATGCTTCTGGTTCCATCATGAATTCTTCAGTAAGCTCTACTCCAATGATTTCAGGTTTTATCAAGCCAAACAGTTTTGCTTGATCATCTAGATTTGGACATGCTGGATACCCGAAGGAAAATCGCTGGCCTTGGTATTTTGCAGCAAAACGATCGCGCATGGTAAAATCGGTTGCATCAGGAAAACCCCATTGGTCTCGGATTTCTTGATGAATTCGTTCGGCAAATCCCTCTGCTAGTTCTAGCGCAGTTGCTTGTAATGCATGACTTTCTAAGAATTTCCCTTGTTCTTTCAGTTTTGCTGCTTCCCCACGAACTCCATGTCCCGCAGTAACTAACATTAGTGCCACATAATCCATTTCTCCACTATCTACAGATTTTAAATAATCTGCTAGACACAGGAAAGGTTGGGCAGATTGACGTGGGAATGTGAAACGCTCGATTTCTGTTTTCGAGTCGGTTGGGTCATAGATAATTACATCATCTCCATCCGCTTGTGCAGGGAAAAATTGATATACCCCTTGTGGCTTCAAAATATCCGACTGTAAATATCCAGTGACTAATTCATGTAAATTTGTTGCCCGCTCGTCTTTCTCTGCTAATAGTTTTTCACTATACCCTTTTAATCCTAAATGATGACCTATCAATGTTCGCATATTCACATATGGGTGTAAGTGCGCGACGGAGTAATCCTTTAGTACATGTCTCCGAACATCCTTTGGTACATATACCCGAACATCATCACGTACGGTTTTTACTGGTTTTTCTAAAACAGCCACTGCCTGCTTTGCTGAGCGATTAGCTTCTGCAATTTTTCTTTTTTCCTGTTGAACTCCAAGTTCGACTAATAAAGTCTCTTTATCCTCTTCATTTTGCAATCGATTGGCAAGATCTAGTCCCTGCATCGCATCTTTTGCATATAGGACTGGTCCATCATATTGAGCGGAAATTTTCGTTTCGGTAAAACGACGAGAGAGAGCTGCACCCCCTACAAGTATAGGGACATCAATACCTGCTTCTTTAAAATCTTGAGCAGTAATAACCATTTGCTGTGCTGACTTTACAAGGAGTCCAGAAAGTCCAATAATATCGGGCTTTTCCTTTCGAATAACCTCTATTAAAGTCGCTGGAGTTACTTTAATTCCGACATCGATTACTTTATATCCATTGTTACTTAATATGATGTCTACTAAGTTTTTTCCGATATCATGCACATCGCCCTTAACAGTAGCTAGAACGATTTTACCTTTACCAGAGTCATCCTCTTTTTTCTCCATGAACTGCTCCAAATAAGCAACAGATGCCTTCATTACACCTGCACTTTGAAGAACCTCTGCAACTATTAACTGATTGTCATTAAACAGTCGCCCTACTTCAGCCATCCCCTTCATCAAAGGGCCATTAATGACATCTAGCGGAGCATCATACATTTGAAGTGCAGCTTCTAAATCAGGGATAAGTCCCTCTTTTGTCCCCTCAATAACATAATAAGCAAGACGTTCTGGTACTGTTTTTGGTATATCATCCTCGGTCTTTTCTTTCTTTTTATCGCGGTAAAAATCGGTAAAATCAGCAAGTGTCTGATCAGTCGTTGTAAATAATAGCTCATTTGCCATGTCTATTTCCAGTTTAGGAATAGACGCATATCTTTCAAGCTTTTCAGTATTTACAATCGCGTAGTCCAGTCCAGCTTGCGTACAGTGGTATAAATAGACAGCATTCAGCACTTCACGACCAACTGGTGGAAGACCAAATGATACATTACTAACTCCTAAAATAGTCAATGCTCGTGGTAGCTTCTCTTTTATTAGACGGATACCTTCAATTGTCTCAACTGCTGATCCTATATATTGTTGGTCTCCTGTTCCGACTGGGAATACAAGAGGATCAAAAATTATATCTTCTGGTGCAAGTCCCCATTTATTTACTAGTAAATCATAGGAACGTTCTGCGATTTCTAACTTCCTCTCCCTTGTCACCGCCATTCCTACTTCATCAATTGTTCCAACTACTACTGCCGCACCGTACTTTTTCACTAGAGGCATTACTGCTTCAAATCGCTCTTCCCCGTCCTCTAAGTTAATGGAATTGATGATTGCTTTTCCTTGGGAATATTTAAGTGCTACTTCTATTACTTTTTCATCTGTCGAATCAATAACAAGTGGTACTTTAACTTTTTTCACGACCTCTTTCATGAAGTTAGTCATATCCTCTAGTTCATCGCGGTCGGGATTTGCGAGGCAAATATCAATAACATGAGCTCCACCTTTAACCTGTGCTCGCGCAATTTCAGATGCTTCTTCAAACTTTTCATCCACGATTAAACGTTTAAACTTCCGAGAACCTATTACATTCGTACGCTCCCCTATGAATAAAGGACGCATTGACTCATCATATTGAAGAGGCTCAATTCCAGAAACAACATGCCCTTGTCGACCCAACTCTACCGGTTTACGTGGAGCAAGATCTTGTACTGCTTCTCGGACTGCTCGAATATGAGCAGGGGTCGTTCCACAGCATCCACCCACAACATTTAACCATCCCTTTTCAGCAAAGCCTCTTAGCTTTTTAGAGAGTGATTCTGGAGATTCATGGTAATGCCCTTCTTCATCTGGTAAGCCGGCATTTGGATAACAGCTCACATATCCATCCGACAACTCAGATAACGAGCGGATATGATCTGTCATAAATTCTGGTCCTGTCGCACAATTTAAGCCTACCGAAAGTGGTTTAATATGCTCGATTGAAATATAGAACGCTTCGATACTTTGCCCTGCAAGTGTCGTTCCCATTGGCTCTATGGTTCCTGAAATCATAATAGGTAGCTCTTTATTCAATTCCTTAAACGCCTGTTTGATACCGATTGTTGCAGCCTTCACATTCAGCATATCTTGACTAGTTTCCAGTAAGATAACATCTACTCCACCTTCTACTAAAGCCTTTGCTTGCACATAAAAGTCGTTCGTAAGTTCATCGAATGTGATACCACCTGTGACTGATAATGTTTTTGTCGTCGGTCCAATTGCCCCCGCTACAAATCTCGGCCAATCCGAAGTAGAAAATTCCTCTGCACATATTTTAGCTAGCTGAGCTGCACGAAAGTTAATATCATATGCCTGATTACCGAGATCATATTCATTTAACACTACAGGAGTTCCACCAAATGTATTCGTACAAATAATATCAGCACCAGCAGCTAAATATTCACGATGGACATGTTCAATAACATCCGGTTTTACTATATTTAAATACTCATTACAACCGTCGTATTCATCCCCTCCGAAATCTTCGGGATTAAGATCCGCATTTTGAATCATCGTTCCCATTGCACCGTCAATAATTAGTATTCTTTCTTGGAGTTGTTGCTCAATTAGATGTTTGGACATAGCTGAACCCTCTCTCTTTCTTTCGATCAATCTCTTGAATATAATGAATTAATTCAAGAGACATATCGTATCGGAAAAATGGCGTAATTATATAAATACCGTTGAATAGCTTCGCTGCTGTATCTATTAATTCCTTTGAAATTTGTATACCTTCTGCAGTAGCTAGCTCTCTATCATCTCCACATAAACGCATACGCTCCAGTACCTCTTCGGACAATTTTATACCTGGTACTTCGTTGTGAAGGAATTCTGAATTACGACTATTAGTCAGTGGCATAATTCCAATGAAAATAGGGGTTGATAAATGCTTAGTCGCTTCATAAATTTCATGAATTTTATCTTTCGAGTAGACAGGTTGTGTGATGAAATAATCTGCTCCACATTCTATTTTCTTCTCTAGTCGCTTTACTGCACGGTCCAGAACACGAACGTTCGGATTAAAAGCAGCAGCTACGGAGAAATTAGCTTTTTTTCGTAGTGACTTTCCTGAGAAAGAAATACCTTCATTTAATTGTTTGATTAGTTGTATCAATTCTAGGCTTGATACATCATAAACACTTGTCGCCCCAGGGAAATCACCAATTTTCGTCGGGTCTCCAGTTACAGCAAGAATATCATGGATTCCAAGCGCATCCAGCCCCATTAAATGAGATTGAAGACCGATTAAATTACGATCACGGCATGTAATATGAGCAAGCGGTCTAATATTTTTTTGGTGTTTTAACATCGAGCCCATTGCCATATTACTAATACGTGGGGAGGCTAATGAGTTATCCGCCATTGTCACTGCATCAATTCCAGCAGCATATAGCTTTTCTGAACCTTCCATGAATGTAGTCGTGTCAAGATGACGAGGAGTGTCTAGCTCAACAATAATCGTCCTTTCTGTTTTTGCTTTTTCATGGAGAGCCAGTGTGTTAGTCGGCTTGGCGTCTTGAATAATAATCGGCTTTCTGTTTTCAACAACCTTACTCGTAATCGGCGCTAAATGACCAATATGTTTTTTTACTGCTTCGATATGCTTTGGTGTCGTCCCGCAGCAACCTCCTATTAGTCGTACTCCAGCATCCCTAAGATATAACGCCGCTTTTCCAAAATATTCAGCATCGGACTCATAGACAATTCGCCCTTCATCTATATCCAGTAAACTAGCATTTGGATAAGCAGAGAGAAAAGCCTTATTCGGAAGTTTTACTCCTTCAAATGCTTGAATTGTATGATGGGGACCTAGTCGACAGTTGACTCCAACTATGTTCGCTCCAATTGCTTCAAGCTGAAGCAGAGCATCATTAAGTGGTAAGCCATTTTGCAAAATACCAGGCTCATGCATGGATACTTGGGCTATAATTGGTATATCAGTTAAGGTACGAAGATGAGTCACAGTAGTCTTTAATTCTTCCAAGTCATAATAGGTTTCGAGTAATAAACCATCTGGATCTCCCGCTAACAGCTGGATGGCTTGCTGATCGAGTGAATGGATAATCTCACCGAGCGTGGCATCACTTTTCCGAATTCCTCTAATGCCCCCAATCGTACCGAGGACAAATTGGTTTCCGGGTGCAGCAGCTCTTTTAGCAATTTGGATAGCCGCTTCATTTATTTCTTTCACTTGGTTTTCTAGCCCGTAACGCGCCAATTTAATGGCATTCGCTCCATACGTATTCGTTTGAATAATATCTGCTCCGGCCACAATATAATCCTGATGTATCTTCTCAATGATTTCCGGCTTTTGAATGTTTAATTCTTCATTGCAATAGTCAATTCCATACGAATAAAGTAGCGTACCCATTGCCCCATCCGCTGTCAGTATAGACGACTGTAACTTCTCTAATAAACCCATTTGTATCCATCCTCTCCATATAAAAAAGCCTTCCATGAAAAGAAGGCTTTACGAGTATGCAAGATACCACCTTCTCATCTTTCAGACTTTGTTAAGTCTGCTGGATTTAGCACCTGACCAATTAATTGGCTGGTTGCTGAAGCTTCGTAGGGCCAGTCCCTCGGCTTCTCTTGATAAGAATTTCATTATTCAATTTTTTAATTAAACATATCGTACCTTTATTCCATTAAAGCGTCAAGATGTGTTTTGAATTTTCTATACACTTCGCTTAGTGTTTATTTACCCTATTTAAGTGATTTTCTTCTACATTCTAGTGATTCTTCGCTGGTTTCTAGCGATTCTTCGTTGCATTCTAGCGATTCTTCGTTGCATTCTAGCGATTCTTCGCTGCATTCTAGCGATTCTTCACTACATTCTAGCGATTCTTCGCTACATTCTAGCGATTCTTCGCTACATTCTAGCGATTCTTCGTTGCATTCTAGCGATTCTTCGTTGCATTCTAGCGATTCTTCTCTACATTCTAGCGATTCTCCACTATATTCTAGCGATTCTTCTCTACATTCTAGCGATTCTCCGCTACATTCTAGCGATTCTTCGCTACATTCTAGCGATTCTTCGCTGCATTCTAGCGATTCTTCGCTACATTCTAGCGATTCTTCGCTACATTCTAGCGATTCACTCTTTTTCTATCTTTTTCAGTATATGCACAGGTGCTTTACCATATCCATTTATACTTAGTGTTTTTGGATGTTCCTATCTTGGTTAAATTCATTGATTGCAAGATTCTGTGCGCGATATATTTTGATTCTAAATGTAGAAAGTCTCTACATTGTTTATTAGTTATAGTATCGCTAATCAGCATAAACCAATCCCTTATGGCCTTTTCATGTCCGAGCTTATCAAAATAGCCACAACGAGGACAAGTCCAGCCATTTTTTCTTTTTTCCATTCCATGAAAATCACAGCTTTCACACTGGACACCGCTTCTTAAATCTTTAGGATTAATACCCCAGCGTCCGCACATTGGAAAGGGAATATAAGTTTGTTGACCTACTTTTATTTGATTTTCAAATTTTTTCATTTTTTCAGAATCAAAATATACATTTTCGCGGGGAAGATTACGTAAATATACTGGGATGGTTTGGGGAAGAATAGCACTAAGTTTTTTCGGTGGTTCAATTACTCTCACTTTTGGATTGCTAAGAACAATCACACCGTATATTGGGATTGTCAGCCCATGATTTCCCAGCCATTCTTGTAGCAAATGAATATTTCGCGATAACTGGATTTCTGGGCTTTCAAAAACATCGATTTTACCATCGAGTGTTTCGCGCTCTAACTGCGCAGGGTTTTGTTTGAAAAATAACTTCCCACTTATATTTTTACTTTCGAGAATTACTAAGAAATAGGGAGTAAGAAAGATAGCATCTATTTGGAACTTACCGTTTGAATCTAATCCGATATTTTCAACGAAAAAGTATTCAAAAGGAAATGTATATTTCGCAAAAACTTCACTTATTCTACGTTCACCTTGCAGTCCAGCTTTTGCTGCCTTTTCTTTAGCTAAGATTATCTCCTTTTGAGGATGTGTATCATTCAATCTTTTTGCTAACATTTGTAAACCAATTAAATTATATTCGCAAGAATCCATTACTTTAAGCATACTTCACCTCCAATTGAATCGTAGCACAACAAAAGAAAATGTAAATTTCACCAAATAAGCAACTATTCAATTTTCCCCATAAAAAAATGGCCAAAAATGAATTTTGGCCAGCAAACTTAAACAACTATTGAATTTATAATATTTTCTGCTGTTTCTCTACCGTTCTTAATGCAAGCTACAATTCCAACCCCGTAATAAGAACAACCAGCCAACACCACATTTGGCATCTCATCAGCCATCTTAGCTGTTAATGATTGAATTGCATCCCCGTGTGCTAGATGATAATTTGGCATTTGATCATTCCATTTTGTTACTTCTATTACCTCAGGTTTTCCCGTTAATTTCAAGCTCATTTTAATATCTTGGAGCGCAACCTCTACTAGCTCTTCTTCACTCATATTCTTCATGCTCTCAAAGGCTGGACTTGAACTCTTATAGAACATACGAACAAGTAATTTATTGTTTTTTGACGTGTGTGTCCATTTACGACTTGTCCACGTACATGCATTACATTTCACATCACTATTTTCGGATACGATAAAACCAGTGCCCTCTGCTGGAAGCTGATTATCTGGAATATCAAATCCAAGATATACACTAATAAGGGATGAATTTTTTAGTCTATTGAAATCGGTATCCAACTGTTCATCTTGAAGAATCAGCTGCGCAACATTATGGGGAGTAGCTAGCACTACACTATCTGCTTCAATCGTTTTCCCATTAGTCAATAAAACCGAATAACGTCCATCCTTCTTCTCTACTTTCTTTGTTGCCACACCTTTAATAATCGTAGATTCGCCCAGCACTTCTTCTAAGCGATCAATTAGTGTGGAAAGTCCATTTTGGAAAGAAATGAACTTTTTATTAGCTGCTGCTTGGAATTTTGCTCTGTTTTCCTCTAACCCCTTAATTATACTGCCGTATTTATTTTTATAGTCAATCAAATAAGGTAGTGTAGTAGCGATAGAAAGTTTATTGAGATCACCAGAATAAACACCTGATAACACAGGCACAATTTGTTTTTCAACTAATTCTTTCCCTAAGAAATACTCTAAAAATGACCCGACTGAGCTTTCTTTTGTGAAGCTCTCATTTGGTAATTCTAAATCCTTTAATGCTTCTTTTTTCCCAGCATCTGATATTAGCGTGCTGCTATTTAATGATTCAATACTTGTGGGAATACCGAATACAGTGTCTGCAGGAATTGCATGTAACTCATTGTTTGTGTAAATATACGAAATGCCTGTAGAGTTATACACTTTTTCTTCTTCAAGATTTAGCTCTTCAATTAAATTTGTGATTGCTTCGTTTCTTGCAACAATTGAATCAGCTCCAACCTCCATAATGAAGTTGTCTTCCTGCATGGTATGGATTTTGCCACCTAAGTACTCGTTCGCTTCAACTAATACTAGCTCTATGTCTAAAGATTTTTCGTTTTTAAGTTTTTGCAAATAATGCATAGTAGAAAGCCCTGTGATTCCGCCACCAATAACCACTATTTTTTTCAACCTAACCACTCCTTATATCAATTCATACAACTAGTATAAGCGTTTTTGAAAATTACTGATATGATTTACATCACTGCTAGAAGGTAAATTATGAACAATTAAAGAAGTTAGTTCTAAAGAAGTTATTCAGTAATTAAGAGTAGGAGGAGATAATACGTATGCAGAGGATTAAATTTATGTGGAAACTATTTTAAAAAAAGCCTGCTTGGTTGGACGACATTTTCTAAGCTTGCAGCCGCAATATTTTTTGGAGTTTTTAGTATACATGTTGAAGTAATATTTATGGTAGCTGCCTTTTGCACACTCTTAGCAATTTGGGCTTTCTTATAAAAAAGACCAATTATTAGCATCTTTTCTCAATAAAAGTCCAAACAATAAAAATTAAAACTGATATCCCGATAATTAATGCTGAGGCATTGAAGACAAAATCAAGATCCATTTCTCTTATCCACCTGGATTCTATTCCACCCTGATTTCTAATTTCATATTTTATATCTCTATAATCCATAAGAGTAAAAGACACAATTAATCCAATTATGGTTCCACCCAATAAAGATAGTGATAACTTTCTCATAAACTACACCTCCATATGTAAAAGCCCTGAATCTTTGATTGATACTGGGCTTTATGCTCCACTCTGCTAAAGTACTTTAATAGTTGTGGAAGCTTTACTGTTTAAGCTATCTAACAATACATAGCCAAATATTACCCCAGCTATTGTTGTGAATGTTATATCCCCTAGTAGCATAACCACATTTGAAAACCATAAATTCATTCCATAGACAATAGCAAAAAGTGGAATCATTGCAATATAGAGAGATGGTATTCCAATTACGATGAACTTCATCCAATCGAATGACCACCTTTGTTTTTCTCTAATTTCTAAAATTAGTTTGGGTAATCGTAACAACATTCCAATAAAAATAGAGAAAAAGCTTGCAAATGATATATAAGGCTTAATATCAAATATGATTGCTGACTTTTCTCTTAATCTCATTTGATAATCCATCCCAAAATAAAAAACAAATCCAATTACTGCTGTGGAAAAGAAAATAAATAAAAACCTTTTCATTCTAGCTCCTCCTTTTAAAATAGAAAAGGATAGACTAGCATATTAAAGTGCTATCTATCCCGTCTATTATATTTTTTTTAGCACTGCACGTATGGGGCTTCCGTCCGCCCCTTCAATTTTCAAAGGTAAAGCGATTAAATCATAATCACCAGGCTCTACATTTTCCAGCAAGAGATTTTCTATAATATATACATCATTTCTAAACAGTGAATGATGCGCTAATAGCTCCTTACTTTCTATCCCATCAACTGATGGTTGGTCTGTGCCGATTAGAAAAATACCCTTTTCCTTTAAAAATGGTCCAATATTTTCCTTCAATGTATTAATCTTTTCAGGAAATTTTTCAGGTGATGCTGTATTCGTCGTTTTTAAAAGCAAACGCTCTACACCCGTTAAATCAACCCCCTCTAATTCCTCCCTACCTATCTCGGAAGCACCAACGACACTAACCACTTTTGCACGTCCAATATACATATTAACGTCGAGCATATCCAGTGTCTTTCCTTCACTTACATAATGAAATGGAGCATCTGCATGAGTTCCTGTATGCAAACTTGCTGTTATCGTCCCAACATTTGCAGCACCCCCCTCTTCCTTTGTAGCGGTAAGTTCATATTCAAAAATAGTATCCCCTGGCCATGTTGCTATTCTAGTCGAGATAGTTTGTGTAATATCAATCCATTCTTTGTTCATTTTCCTGACCTCCCTATAAATTTGTACGTAAATCCCAAAGCTCTGGGAAGAAACGATGGTCTAATACATGCCGTAAATAATTCACACCAGATGATCCTCCAGTGCCTTTTTTAAATCCTATTATTCTTTCTACCGTTTTCATATGACGAAAGCGCCACTGCTGGAGCCAGTCTTCTACGTCTACTAACTTTTCTGCTAATTGATACAAATTCCAGTACTTATCGACGTTTTGATAAACTTCTTTCCATGCATTTGCTACTGATTCATCTCCGACGTACGTAATGGAATAATCTCGATTCAATAACTGAGTATTTATCGGAAACCCAGCTCGATCCAAAGCTTGAATTGAAACATCATAAATACTTGGTGCATGAAAAGCATCTTGCAGCTCTTCATACAATTCTGTCTCTTGTTCGTAAATCTTCAGTATATGCTTAGTCCTATAGCCAAGGGCAAATTCAATTTGTCTATATTGAAACGATTGAAAGCCAGAAGCCTTGCCCAGCTTATCTCGAAACTCTAAATACTCTGCAGGTGTTAGTGTGGAAAGGACATCCCAAGCCTGGATAATTTGTGTTTGAATTTTCGTCACTCGTGCTAACATTTTAAATGCAGATTGCATTTTATCCGCTTGTATAGCTTGAATTGCACTCGTAAGTTCATGCAATATAAGTTTCATCCAAAGTTCACTAACCTGATGAATAATTATGAATAGCATTTCATCATGATGTCCTGATAACCTTTGTTGACTGGCCAATAAATTATCTAGCTGTAAGTATTCACCATACGTCATTTCTTCTCGAAAATCTGTATGTATTCCACTTTCCCTATTATCATCTGGCATGCTATACCTCCTTTCTTAAGCAATAACATCACGTTTATTTTCATACTTTTTATAAAGCTCTTCCTTCATAATCAATTTTAAAATCTGCACTGTTTTCCATACATCCTCATACGAGTTATACAATGCAACTGGTGCTAAACGAATGCCATTTGGTGAACGAAAATCTGGAATAACTTGTTGCACTTTTAACGCTTTGCATATACGAGCTGCCTCATCATGTACTAAAAAGATATGACCTCCACGCATCTCTGTTTCCCGTGGATTAGCAATTACAAAATTATATTCACTTAATTCGTGTTCGATTAACGTCATCATATAATTGGTTAACTTTAGTGACTTTTCTCGAATGGCATCTATTCCAACTTCTGCGAACATTTCTAAAGATCCATATAGCGGAGCACTACTCATTATATGCGGAGTTCCGATTTGATAGGCTCCTGCATTTGTTGCTGGGGTCATTTGAGTCGACAAATCAAATTGTTTTTCTTTATCAGAACCAAACCATCCCGCAAGTCCAGGCTTCCCACCAAAATGCTTACGATTTACATATAACCCCCCTGTTGCTCCAGGCCCACCGTTCACATGCTTATAGTTACACCAAAACGCAAAGTCCACATCCCATTTATCCAGTTCATGTGGTACAGATCCAATTGAATGACATAAATCAAAGCCAATCATAATATTTCGCTCATGAGCTGCTTCGGTCAGCATTTTGATGTCTAATACCTGACCACTTCGATATAACACACTAGGTAGTATTATTAAAGCTACGTCATCAGTCATCGCGCTTATAATATCTTCATCTTGTAATGTATAGCCATCATAACTTTTTACCAGTTTCATATGTTCATCACCATTAAATCCATGCAATGATAGCTGACTGCTAATTGCATATAAATCGGATGGAAAATTCAGTTCATCCGCTAATATTTTATTACGAATTCCTTCTGGTCTATAAAAACTAGCGACTAATTGATGTAAGTTTGCCGAGGTAGAGCCTGTTATGATAACCTCTTCTTTTGAAGCTCCTACTAGAGGGGCACACATCTCACTTAATGTTTCTGGGAAATAAAACCATGGGTGCTCCCCCTGCGTCCATCCGTCTATTCCATATTGTTTCCATGAATCTAGCAGCGTTAATACAGACTTTTCTGCCCGCTTAGATAGTAACCCCAGGGAATTCCCATCCATGTAAATGATATTCGGTTGGATATAAAATTCATTTCTATACTTTCCCAAAGCATCTTGCTCGTCTAAACTTTTCGCATATTCCACCATAGTACTCTGCATCTAAAACGTCACCAACCTTTTAGAAATCTAAATTTTCATTCTATTTATATAAATCATATGTTTTAATAGATTGAGTGTCAATGAATGAAAGGAAGGCTATTTTGTTAAACGGAAATTTTTCAATCTAATAACTCCTGTCACTATTAGATTATGCAACTTAACACTCACCAAAAAGTCTTAGTATCCGAGTAACCCTATAAATGCTACACACAAAAAAAGAGGCTAGGACAGAAGTAGAAATTTTATTGGATAAGGAGATAACTTTACTAAATAATGGATATTTAATTAAATTGATTGGAATGGAGGGGCGACTCCTACGGGAATAGCGTGCTGCCTGAGACTACGGGCTCAGGCCACGCCCGTGGAAAGCGTCCCTGGAATGGAAATCAATTTTGTGCACAGCAAAAAAACAGCATTTTTCTCACAGAGAAAAATGCTGTTTTGGGGTTCTGTACCAGCCTCTAAATTTAATATAAAAGTTTGATTATTTAAAACTCTACCTTGCTAAGTACCATTTACCCTTCAAAATTTATAATTTTGCGTATTGTTAGTGAGAAAAGAATCTATAAGTATTACGTCCACTCTTTTTTGCTTCATACAATGCATAGTCTGCATTAGTGAATAAATTATTTATATTGTCGCCGTCTTGTGGATAGAAGGCAATACCGATACTTGAGGTTGTTTTAAAGTTATGTTCACCGATTTCCCAAACTTGCTGCAAGCTTTCTAGAATACGCTCTGCACAAGCACGGGCATCTTCCTCATGTTCGATATCAGACAATAAAATGGTGAACTCATCTCCACCTTGACGTGCTAATATGTCTCTGTCACGAATGCATTTACTCACCCTATGTGCAAATAATTTCAATAATTCATCCCCGATTGAATGACCAAGATTGTCATTTACCCATTTAAACTTATCGATATCCATATAGAGCAAAGCACATTTTCGTTGTTGGCGCTTCGCTTCTTTTAATGATTGTTGCATTTTTTCTTCGAATAATCTTCGGTTTGGCAATCCAGTTAAACTATCGTGGAAAGCCATTAATTTTAGTTCTTCTCTCAATTGCTTCTTTTCTTCCACATCACGAGAAACGATTAACAGAAAAGGTTTTCCATATTGTTCATCGATAAAGAAGGTTGCTTTTGACTCTACCCATAACCAAGTCTTAGTCGTATGCTTAAGTCTAAAATCCAAATTGGCGGAACCTTTTGTGCTCATAATTTGTTTAAACACCTTCGTAACATTTGGTAAGTCTTCTGGATGCACAAAATCCTTTGCAGAAACCCCTTCCAATTTATTTAAAGGTATTCCTAATACAGTAAAGTAAGAAGGAGATACATAGTTCGTCTGCCCATTTTCATCAATTACCGAAACTAGATCCGTCATATTTTCTGCGATTAATCGGTACTTTTCTTCATTATGAACTAAGTTCTCTAAAAGAACCTTTTTTTCTGTAATGTCTCGTAAAATTACTTGAACTGCTGACTCATCTTCATACTCAATTCCTACAGAAGTTGTTTCTGTTAGGAACGTCGAACGATCTGCACGTAACATTTTTTGCTCTACAATTTCTTTTGGGAAATTCCCCTCTACTGTAATACGTCGAATTTTACTTTGGACTACTTCCCATGAATCAGGATGAACAAAATCTAGCACATGTCTCCCTAGCATTTGCTCTGGCCTTTTAAATCCGAACATTTCTACTGCTGCAAGATTAATGTAGCGTATGACTCCGTAACTTAAAACATAAATGGGTTCAGGTGATGCATTTAGTAAAGATTTGTACCTATCTTTGCTATTTCTAAGGGCTACTTCCATTTTCTTTCTCTCAGTAATGTCTCTAGATATCCCAGAAAATGCAACCACATTACCATTTTGGTCATTCAAAGGGGATAAGGTGAAACTTACTTCTATAGATGATCCATCTTTCTTTAAACAGGTTGCTTCCAGCCCTTTTATATGGTGACCATTTTTCAGTTTCTCACGTTGTTTATTTACCGTATCCATTCTCTCCTTTGGGATCGTCGGTAATGGCTTGCCAACCAGTTCATCGACTTTCCAACCGTACATTTCTTCAAATGCCGGATTAACTGTCAAAACATTCCCCTTTGTATCAATTAAATCAATCGCATCCGCAGAGGAATGTAGTAATGAATGCAGCCTCTCTGCAGTTTCTAGCAGGGTTGCTTTAGTTTGAACTAGTTCAGTCACATCTTTCGCTATAATCATCACAGCAAAAATTTCTCCATTGTCTAACATCGGAATATTTTTCACTTGTAAATGAAGAATATCCCCGTTCCTTCGAAAGGCGTCTGCTTCATAAGCACAGGATTCACCAAGTAAGGTTTTTACGAATAATCGTTTCACATTATAATCCCTACTTGGAACTAAGATATTCTGATAATGTAACTCTGATCGTTCTGCATTAGTGTACCCGAATATATTAGTGCCTGCTTTATTAATATCCAACACGTGGCCACTTTCATCTAACAAGAAAATAGCTTCAGGATTATTGCTTATTAAAAATCGATACATATCAATTGAAATACTATTAAATAATCTTTCCATATAGATTTTCCTTCCATACTACTATTTGAACTTTCCGTACTAATTTTAAGTAAATTTTATTTTATTTCTTCCAAAAATGAATCAGTCAATCGGACCATAAAAAGGATAGGTTTTAGGGAAATATTTGGTAGAAGACTTCCGACTTGAAGGTTCCTTCGAGAGGAAATAGTAGGATTCTTTTTCTCTTATACTTTTGTTGCACACATTATCTATAGATTCTGAAGAAAAACTCCACTTAACTAAACGATAGTTAGATCACTGTTTACTTAAGTGTAGTGTAGTTATTTCACCATTATTAATAGCTATTTGATATAATTTACCCTAAAACTAAATACCTAATCAACAAGTTATCTGAACGAAAAAGAGTAATCACCATTAAGGTAATTACTCCACTAAACTTCAATTCATCTTCAAATCAGTTAAAACGATAACATTGGGGTGATTGCAGAGTCTGGTAACCGGAATATCTTCCGTTACATCTCCCCTTAACAATGCTTTTATGGCCGTTCTTTTTTCTTCTCCAACTGCTATTAAAAGAATGCACTTTGCTCTCATTATTGAGGCAATGCCCATTGTAATCGCTTGCTTAGGAACCTCATCGATTGTATCAAAAAATCTTGCGTTTGCAGATCTTGTGGAAACTGTTAATTCGACAACATCTGTCTCACTATGAAACGACGTTCCTGGTTCATTGAAACCTATATGACCATTCACACCAACACCTAGTAATTGCATATCGACTGTTAGTGATTTCAATAAGTCTTCATATCGTAATGCTTCGGCATGTACATCTTCTGCTACACCATTTGGAATATATGTAGCTTTGAATGGTTTTGCTTCGAAGAGATGATTCTGCATAAACGTATAATAGCTTTCGGGATGCCCTTGTGGAATTCCCACATACTCATCCAAGTTCACACTCTTACAATGAGAAAAATCCAACGAACTATTTCGTAGTTTTTCATATAGCGGAATCATGGTACCACCCGTTGCTAATCCAAATGTAGTTGCACCATTCTTTAATTGTGCTGAAAATAATTCTTCAGCACGACTATATAAATCATCCTTATCTTCCCAAACTTCTAAATTTAATGTCATAATTTAAACCACCTTTTTCCTAAATTGCAATAACGCACTATTTACTTACAGTGAATGAAAAATCATTATATTCAATTTCTACATTTGCTTCAAGTAGAGAAGTCACTGGCACTAATGATTACTCTAGGTAAAATCTATTCTATTTCTGTATTTCTTCAACATGGTTTCATTATGAAACTGGCTATCTGATAGATTTGCGCTTTTAAAAACAGGTAATTCTTCAGACTCTTTACTTATCTCCTCGATAACTTGGCATATGAGTGCATTAAGAAGTGCAGCACCAACAACCGTCGAAGCCGGTCCGTATTGCAGTCCCTTATTACTTAATAGTCCGTCACCGACAGGAACATATGTATTTAATACGATATCTACTACTTCCTCTAGTCTTTTACCACTCGCATGTCGGCCTTCCTGGTCTCTGTAGGATAAAGATTGAAGTGAGATGACCAAAATTCCAGCTTCCTTCCCTAAGAAAGCCATATCTATTGGTGCTGGATTGCGACCAGAAGTAGAAATAACAATTAGAATGTCATTCGGTTCAAAGCTTACTTGATCCTTATATTGTCTGATGAGCGTAGGATCTTTCTCGTTACTTGAAGAAGTCAGTGCACCTTTATGTAGCATTAAAGGCTCTATATTAATGGGAGCAACAGGTACTAGCCCACCTGCACGGTAATATGCTTCCTGGGCCAAAAGATGAGAATGTCCACAACCAAATAATTGAAGTATTCCGCCCTTTTTAATTCGCTCAGCAATCAGTTTTGAAGCATTCTCTATATTCTCATTTTCTTGTTCTGCAACCTTCTCCAGTAAAAAATTTATTTCTTTCCAATAGGACTGCAAATGATCACCTCCATTTTCATTTAATTTTCAAATACAATATTTCCACGACAGATTGTTTTTTGTACATTCAATTCCATATCTAATATAACTAAATCTGCATCATAGCCTTCACCAATATATCCTTTGTGGGATAAGTCTAATTGTTTCGCAGCATTTGTAGAGGACATTGAAACAAGTTCCTTCAATGAACAATTCGTCGATAGTTTCATATTCCGAACGGCCTGATCCATTGTAAGTATACTTCCCGCTAAAGCACCACTAGAAAGATGAGCACCTTTTTCTGTGACATGAACAGTTTGTCCACCAAGATCATAATCCCCATACTCTAATCCTTTTGCACGCATAGCATCAGTTATTAATATTATTTCTTCTGCACCTTTTAAACGGTATGCAAAATTTACTGCCCTCGTATGACTATGTATATAATCGACGATAATTTCGACTTGCATGCGGTCTTCCATTAATACTGATCCGACTACACCTGGTTCTCGATGATGAAACGGACGCATTTGGTTATATAAATGAGTAGCCTGTTTTGCTCCTAATTGAACTGCCTTTTCTACTTCTTCTGAATTGGCATCTGAATGTCCAATTGAAACGACAATACCTTCCTTACTCACAACCTGTACAAATTCAAAACCACCAGATATTTCGGGTGCAACTGTCACTTGTTTAATACGATTACCACTTAGTTGCTGCCAGTTTAGAAATTGTTCAACAGATGGTTCTGTAATATGCTCAACCGGTTGTGCACCTGCCCATTTTGTAGATATATATGGACCTTCTACATGAATTCCAATAACTTCAGCTTCATCCTCATTATTTACAAACGTACTTACATTCTTGAGTGCAGCTTCAATTGCTTCCACTGCCTGAGTAATTGTCGTCGGCAAGTAGCTTGTGGTTCCTTCTTTTACTAAAGAACGTGAAATCCCCCTAAGTGCTTCTTCCGTAGCATCCATCATGTCAAAACCAGCTGATCCATGAATATGCATATCGATAAACCCTGGCATAACTATCCAATTCTTTGAAGTTCCATCTATATAGACATCTGCCTCTACTTGTAAAGCTTGTCCTATTTGTTCAATTTTACCCTCTCGGATCAATAGATCTCCAATACACTCTTGGTCATAATTCACAATAGTTACATTTGAAATGAGAATGGTTTGTTTCATTTATAACACCTCCGCAGTTTGCTTAGTAACAGTATAGATTAATAAAACCTAAAAGGATAAAGAAAAGCCGTTTAATGTGGAATCCCATATTAAACGGCTTTTTCAATTAAATCAATTTGAATAAGAGTAAGTAGCAATAAAATATAATTAACATTGATTTTCGCTCTAGGCGGACGCTTTCTGCGCACGGCTTCAATCTCCTAGTTACTGCGAAAACATATGCACCCGCGGTTACTCTTCGCCAAAACATAGGTCAAACAAAGTTCGCTCCATGTCTTTACTGCATAAGTTTCAGCTTGCGCTTGAGTCGCGCCTTGCTCTCCAATCAATGAAATGAAATGAAATCAACTCAATTAATAACTATTTACGAATTTTATCAATTTCGTCAGCAACAAATTGTACGCTTGTTCCTACAATAACTTGAATACTTTTCGGTCCCACTACATTAATACCTGGAACACCAGTGTCTTTAATTTTCTTTTGATCGACCTTATCCATATCTAATACTTCTACGCGTAAACGTGTTGTACAGTGGTCTACAGAAGCAACATTCGCATCTCCACCTAGACCATCATAAATTCTAGCTGCCATATTTGAAAACTTATCATCAGATGAAACTCCAACAGTATCATCCGTCTCATCTGTATCATCTTCTCTACCAGGAGTTTTTAAGTTAAACTTCACGATTAAGAAACGGAATAAGAAATAATAGATAACTGCAAATACTAACCCTTGAAGTACTAGCATAAGTGGTTGATTTGCTATAGGAATACGTAGACTTAAAAAGTAATCGACAAATCCTGCACTAAAAGCAAAACCAGCTGTCCAGTTAAAGGATGCCGCGATGAATAAAGATAAACCTGTTAATGCCGCATGAACTACATAAAGAGCTGGAGCTAAGAACATGAATGCAAATTCAAGAGGCTCAGTTACACCTGTAAAGAAGGCTGCAAAACCAGCTGCAAGCATAAGAGAAGCTGCTTGTTTTTTTCTTTTCGTTTTAGCTGTATGATACATTGCAAGAGCTGCAGCCGGTAACCCGAACATCATAATCGGGAAGAAACCAGCCTGGTACATACCAGTTACACCCTTAACACCTTCACTTGCCCAGAACTTACCGATATCATTAATACCAATAGTATCAAACCAAAATACTGAGTTTAATGCATGATGTAAGCCAGTTGGTATTAGAAGTCTATTAAAGAATCCATAGAGCCCAGCACCTGCTGCTCCTAGATTACTAATTGCTTCACCAAAGTTAACTAAACCACCAAAAACGATTGGCCAAATATAAAATAGTGCTGCAGAAGCAACTAACATTGCAACAGCTGACATGATAGGAACTAAACGTTTTCCACTGAAGAATGCTAAGAAGTCAGGTAATTTTACGTGACTGAAGCGGTTGTACATCACTGCAGCGACAACACCAGAGAGAATACCTATAAATGCATTATTAATTTTTCCAAATGCAGGATCAACGTTCTCCACATCGATTCCTTGTAATAATGAAACTGTTCCACTTGAAAGCATCGTTGTGACAACTAAGAAAGCAACTAATCCGCTTAAAGCAGCTGCTCCATCCTTCGCCTTGGACATCCCTATCGCAACTCCTACTGCAAATAGAATAGGAATATTGTCGAGGATGGATCCCCCAGCTTTTATCAAAAAGGCAGCTAAGACATTTCCAGATCCCCAACCTTCAGGGTCAATCCAGTATCCAATACCCATTAATATAGCAGCTGCAGGTAATACAGCTACTGGAAGCATTAAAGAACGTCCCAGCCTTTGTAAATATTTCATCATAATCTTTTTCCCCCTTTTTACTGTTCATAAATAAAATATAATAATATAAAATAATGCCGAATTACTAAACTTGTTTTCTTAAACGTTCAATATGCAGCGCAATATAGCCTAACTCTTCTTCGGGAAACTCAATACCATGTTCATCCTTCAGTTCTTTTGCTATGTGAGTTGCGCAACTATAGCCAACCGGGAATTTCTTTTGAATCATTACTAACATTTCTTCATCCATCATATGAAGCTCAGACTGATTTAACCTTGTTAATGCAAAACGCAGATGGGTAATTAATCGATGATAGGAAATGTCGTTTTCCTCCATCTCAATGTTCAAGTACTGTTTAATCGATAAAACCATACCTTTTATTAAATTCGTTTGTCTTATAGTCTGATGTAAATCCCCCCCTTGAATTTTCATCGTATGTATGTGAAGCGCTATGTAAGCCGCTTCATCAACAGGCATTTCTACCTGACACGTATTATTTATATGCTGGATTGCCCAAAGACCGATTTCAAACTCTGATCTATATAAAACGCGAATCTCATGGAGTAATCTGTTATTAAGATTAATACCATCCTTAGCTCGTTCAATTGCAAACGAAATATGGTCTGTCAACGCTATATGAATATGCTCATTCAATCTTGTGTTTAAATATTCTTCAGCGTAGGTGATTATTTCTTCTGAGATAGTAAAATGTTCTTCTGGAATTCTGCTTAATAGCTGCACTAACTTGTCATTTTCTTGCATGACAAAAATCTTTTCAATTTTGGAACCAATGATAATATCATTTCGTTTCTTTTGAAAAGCTATGCCAGAGCCAATTGCTATTTTTTCTCGTCCATCTTGTATAACAATCACAGCGTTATTATTAAGTATCTTTGTGATCTTAATGGAAAGTCAGCCTCCTTTCACATACTTACCATCTGCACTTACTTCGAAGAAACAGACATTACTAACGTTTCACCCGCAACACTTGCTGTGTCATCAGCATATTCTACAGATCTATCTGTACTATTAGTAATTACGATTGGTGTAATAATACTTGGCACTTTATCTTTAATAAAATCCCAATCCACTGCCATAAGCTTTTGTCCGACAGAAACTACGTCTCCTTCTTTTACAAATACATTAAAACCTTCACCTTTTAATGTAACCGTTTCCAATCCGACGTGAATTAGCAGCTCAGTATCATCTTTTGTACGAATCCCTATAGCATGCTTTGTTTTGGAGATTAGCACAACCGTACCATCGATTGGCGCGACAACATCTCCTCCGATTGGCATAATAGCTACTCCCTCGCCCATCATTTTTTGGCTAAAAACTGGATCTGGTACCTGTTCTAAAGGAATCACTTGACCATTTAGTGGTGCGAATACTTGTACTTTGTTTTTTTTCATAAATTTAGAAAACATTAGTAGAACTCCTTTGTGTAGATGTATTTTCTAGTTGTAAAAAAACCGTTTTATTAATATATATTGCTTCTAGATGCCTATAAGAACATAAAAAGACATGGGGCAAAGGAAAAGAATAATAATATTCTCTCTCGTTTTACCACCATGCCTGAAAAGTTCAGTAACATGTGACCAATATGTGTATTTATAATCCGATAATATCATCAAAGGTTCAAGAATGCAACCTAAATTTATGTGATTGAAAACATCTATAGTTTAATAAAGAAAAGTTCTTCCTTTTTCGGAAATTTTATGAGCAAGTCGAATCGTTGAAACTGCTAACTCTGCATATGTTACTTCTTTTTTAGGATTGAATGTACCTTCATCTGCCTCTAATAAAGCAGTCGAGTTAGCTAATGCGACATAACCCAGGAGTTCCTTTTGTACTTTATCAGCATCTTTAAATGGAAGTTTATAGATTGTAGAATTTTCAGCTGCCTGCTCCAGACCTAATGCCCGTATATACCAAACCGCTAACTGTTCTTTACTAATTGATTCATCTATTGCAAAGTTCTTCGTATCAGGTTTTATTACACCCATTTCAACAGCGCGCTCAACGGATTGGTATAATGGATGTGCAGGATCTATATTTTCGAATGTTTGTTTCTGATTCTCCTGCTCAGGATAATAATAGCCATCATACATATAAGTTAGTGATTTCATAATTACCTTTAGAGCTTCTCCTTTTGAAATAGAAGCATCTCCATCAAACTTTTTTGGATCTTTTATATCTAACACTTTTGTGCTAATAAGATAATTTAACTCATCTTCTGCCCATGGATGTGAAACTTGTGTAGATGTATTTTCTCCGTAAAGACTTTGCCATTCTCCAGTGATAGCATCTAGAGAACTAAAAGACTTGTCATTAAATAGTGGTGAGTAAACAAGATCATAATGATTATTATCTTGTTTATGGTCTGTCATCATATAATTTAGTTTTAAACTTAAGGCCTTATTCAATATATTTTTCGCTTCTTTTTCTGAAATAGCCTTTTCTGGCGATGGCCAGTTTTCTACCTCTTGATAATTTACATAAAGATTATTTAACGAACCATCCTTCGTTACACCTACACTAATATAGTCACCAGAAACAATCACTCCGTTTGCAACTCTAGGGAAATTAAACATATAGCCCCCTTGCATTTCATCCAAATATGCTGCTTCGATAGGTTTTGCATAGTTATGCAGGTAAGATGGAACCCATTTCTTAATATAGTCAATTGCTTTTTCAAGAGCCTGTTTCTCCGACAATGGCTTCACTTCACTAGGCTTCTCTCCTAGTTGCTCTAAAATTTGACTCTTCATATTATGGTACTGTATGACTTCGCCTGTTTGTTTATTAATTTCTAGACTTGCTCCTGTACCACCACCATTTGGGAAACTGTACATATATTGAATACTGATAACTTCCTGTCCATTATAATTGTCGATTTCTCTAATTGAATCTATGTTCAATTTAACATCTTTTAAATCGACCTTTAGTAATTTTTCAGCTATTTTTTTGGCCTCTTCCATAGTTGTCCCTCCCTCGTTCTTTGTTGGGAGTGGTTTTGATGCCAGCATAGCTATATTTGATTTCTTAGGAAAGGTTGTTGAGTATCCATTTAATGTTAGATATTTTCCAGATGAAGCATGTACTCCAAGAAAATTAGGTGACGGCTGATAAACAAGTCGAACGTGGCGTTTACCGGTTTGGTTATCTGTTTCTATCTGATATTGCTTTTCTACGTATAGATTTTCTTTTACCTTTTTTAATATGGTATCCTTTGCTTGGGCTTTTTTTACGTCATCAAAGGTAGATGCTTTGTTAGCGTCCAGATTTCTATAAAAACCAACTATCTCTCCATTACCTAAAACTGAAACTTCTATTCGTTGATCAGCAATAGAAACTTTGTTTTTTAAGCGAGTGTAAGAGAATGAATATCGGATAGGTTCAGTTAATAATTGAGTTGGATAATATCCATAAGTATCCGTTTCTAATTGGTATTCCCCACCTTGAAGATACTTTTTCATAAAATCTCCTGCAATTTTCTGTGCTTCCTCTTTGGAAACTTTAGCTGGAAAGAGTGCATCTGTTACAGTCGCCGGTTGATAAGAAAAATTCTCTATTTGTAAATCCTTTCCTACAAATGAAACATTTCCATATAACTGCTTTCCATTGATGGTTTTCGTAAAGTATAGATCATAACGCATTGTCTCTTCACCAGGGTAATAATATCCACCGTTCATTTGAAAATCAGCATTCGTTAAAAAATCGAATTGCTTCGGAAACAATCCACGAAACTTCTTGATCAAATCTTCTTTTGTGAAAACATTCTCTGTTGATGCTGCTTTAATTTGTACAGGCAGTTGTTCATTCAAAGTTGTAGTTGCATTTACGTTAGCAGAAAAAAGTCCAAATGATAATGCAGAAGCCCCTAATATGATACCAACATGTTTAAAACCCATAAAAAAATCTCTCCTTCTTTTGCAGTCTTTGAATTCTATGATTGAAGAAGAAAGAAAATGCCAATTATTTGATATGGAACTATTTAATCCAATTAAAGTGCAATTGAATTATAATGAGTAAATAGGAGGTGAGTAATTTTTCTTTCATACGTTCAATTCGAAAAATATACCATTTTTTTGTAGATAGACCTCTTGACAGCGGGACTATTATAAATAATCTTTATCAGATTTCACATGTTATTGGTTCTGGTAGCTATGGAATTATTTATTATTGTAAAGATATACAAACAAATGAAATAAAAGTCCTGAAACAACTGCGACCGAGCAAAAATCGAACAAAAAGCGGAGTAGCTTTATTTGAAAACGAAATTACGATTATTAGTAGGTTGCAACACTCTAACATGCCACAGTTTTACGAAGCTTTTTCAGTGAATGGTTCTTTTTTTTACTCGATGAATTACATAGAGGGTATAAACATGGAGGACTTGATCTTCTCAACAAATCAAACATTCAATGAACAAGAGGCATTAGCATTTATATTAGATTTACTTTCTTTAATAGATCACTTACATGAAAGGTATATTCTCCATGGAGATATACGAATTTCTAACATTTTAACTAACAAAGGTAAACTTTTCCTTATTGATTTTGGCTTGTCAAAGGTAGAACAAAACGACTCCAAATTTTTAGAGATGAAACAAGGGGACTATTATGATTTAGGCGAAGTACTCCTATATTTACTCTACACGACCTTTTCTTCGAAAAATAAAAAAGCTCTTCCTTGGACAGAAGAACTTTCATTAGAAAAGAAAACTGTTAAATTACTGAAAAAATTACTACAAATCGATGAAGCCTATACCACCTTAGAATGCATTGTAAAAGATGTAGAAGCTGCACTTATAGAAATCACTAAAAATTAATTTAGCTACTACTGCGTCCTTTACGTTTGTAGTAGTTACTCCCACCTAACGGATTACGTTTATATCGGTTACTACTGCTGCTACTTCCTCGTTTATAATAGTTTCTATGACGATCGCTGCTACTCCCTTTACGATAATGGCCATGTTTGCGCTCACTACTTCCTCTGGAAGCATTTTTGATTTGTTTCATTATTTTCTTAAACATAAAACCCTCTTTTCTAATTTTTTTATTTAGTCTATCATAGCAAGTCTAACTAGCTCACTGAATTACTTTTTTAGCTATTTCACTGTTAAGCATCTTTAGATAATAAACGTAATCTATATGAATTCATGGCTGTTTCACCAAGTTGGTCGAGCAAATTATAGTTAGCAACAGCCCCTACCATCGCTCCAATTCCCGGTAGTAATTGGAACATTTTCACAAGATCAATATAATCCCGATATTCCTGTTGAAAGTCTCTCCAATCCATCTCACCAATTAAATGCTTTTGCTGCTCCCAGTTTTCTATTATTTCCAACGTTTCTTTTCGTTTTTCCTCACTAGAAAAAGCTAAAAGGAATATATGCAAAATGAAAAGTCGTTCCTCATATTCATCCGTATCAAACCCATAAACCCCAGCTGCTTCAAATAGAAATTTCATTTTAATGGATAACAGTAGTGGGAAGTCCGCGAGTCCAAGGAAAATACCTCCCGCCCCCGTTCCAGCCCCTTCTACAACGGCGGTTTTCCTAAACGTAGTGAGTTTTTCCTTTAATAGGTCATCCCGCTCCTGAAGGCTATGTTCTAGTGGTAGCCTTTTTTTCATCTTTATATTCGAGCCAACTAGCGTTGCTTTAACCATGGTTTTAATGCTTTCGGTCATGACTTGGTGGACCTTTTCAGGGATAATCCCATTAATCTTTGTTTGTATGTTTTTAGATGTACGCCCTATTAGTCCAGTTCGTTTTGTCATTTTCCTCTTCCAAAGAAAAAGTTCCTCCTCAACTTTCCATCTATATGTATCCATCTTTTCAAACCCCTTATCTATTACTATTATGATTCATTATAGCTTATTACAGTTGTGTTCAAATTGGTCCGAGGGTCGGTTGTCTCTCCGCCTGAAGAAGTAGTGGAGAAAAGCGGAAGCATAATTGGTATTTGGAAGTGTTAATTGAGCTTAGCGAAAGCTCACTGAAGTCGTCGTCTTCCATTACAATCACAAAGAATGTAGTAACTAAGTAATAATTTATATTCAGCCTTTTATTAAACACGTTGTTTTATTTTTTCAAATCAGCGAGATATAGTTGTAAAATAACATGATACCTATTGTATCAGGTACCATGTTCTCATTTTATTAGCTATTATCTTTTTTTCTGTTTAGTAAAGTTATTTTTCTCAAGCTTAATATATGCTGCTGAGACACGCTCGAACTCTTCTTCGCTTTCCATCATGACAAAGTTATTTTCGTCGTTTACTCGGAAAAAGAAAATACCTATTTCTTCTTCTGAATCTTCTTGTATGTCCTCTATAAAACTAACTGCTACGTACTCAGTGTCTTCTATATTCAAATAACCTAAAACCTTCATTTCCTGTTCTTGATCATTTTCGTCTAACACCTTAAATGTATTGCCAATATCTAGTTTACCTTCATTTTGTAACATCCCTTATACCTCCTACCAAAACTATCTTACTTGAGAATTGAAAAAAAGAGGAAATACTCCTCTCTTTCTAATTCCCTATTCTTCGTCTTCTACCGCTTCTTCAGCATCAAGAAATGCTGCAGATACTTTTTCAAATTCCTCATCCGTTTCTATTTCCGCTAAGTCTTCTCCTTCAACAACTTGGAAAAAGAACACGTCCATGTCTTCGTCTGTTTCTTCTTGAGTATCCTCCGCAAAAGCAACCGCTGCATATTCTTTATCTTCAATTGTTAGAAGCCCGATTACTTCGATTTCTTGTTCACGATCATCTTCATCTAATACTGTTAGGATTTCTCCCACTTCGATGCTACCCATTTTTTCTTCCATTCAAAATTCCTCCTCATATTGTTACGATATTCTTTCTATCATTCATTTACCCACTACTGCTTTCATTTACACAAAATTTATCAACCTGTTACGCCCATATAGTATTTCACATACTAATGGTTTTATTCGCGATTCATTGTATATTCAAATCATCTCACATTCGCACGTCTTTAGCAAAAACCTACTTCTTATAAATTATATGCTTAATGACACACAATATAATTTTTATAGAATAATGTTTTCTTTTAGGTGGAACATGCAAATTTGAAAATCCCCCCAAAATGTTTGTTTTATTCTTTCTAATATTTCCAAACTTGAATGATAACAAGCTAACTTGGAAATAATTAAATAAACATTAAGGAAGAGGAGTTTTGATGAAAACAGCAGATCTTCATCTAAAAGAATTTATTAAATCCTATGAATTTCTACCATCATCACTTGAAGAGAAAACAAAAATATTGAAAGAAATCTATAAAAATTGTGATGATATAGTTTTGCATCCTTTTTTCTCTAAACAATCTGCTTATCTTCTTATTTTTGTAAGTGGACTATGTGACGAAGAAAAGATACATGAACATATTGTTAGACCGATACAACATACAAGCATAGTGTCACCAGAATTACCGTTGATTATATCTCATGTAACAAATATAACAAATACAAAGATTCTGTCTAATACACTTGAAATTATAGACGAGATTGCAGATGGAAATACCATTCTCTTTAATGATATAGAAAATAAGGCAGTTTCCTATCGTATTACGAGTTATGAAAAAAGATCAATAGAAGAGCCCCAAGCAGAATCTGTTGTTATTGGATCAAGAGAAGGATTTATTGAGTCTATCAGTACAAACTTGTCTCTTGTTAGAAGAAAAATAAAAACTCCTTCTTTAAAAATGAGTTCTATGGTAATCGGAACATATTCTCATACTTCTATTTATATATCTTATATCGAAGGTATCGCCAGTTTACAGATTGTAGAGGATGTAAAAGAAAAGTTAACGAAGCTTAATGTTGATGCCGTTCTTTCTAATGCTTCTATTGAAGAAGCATTAGAAGATAATTGGTCTTCTCCGTTTCCACAAGTTCAATACAGCGAACGGCCGGAAGTGGTAGCCGCTGCCCTTTTGGAGGGAAGGGTAGCTATTTTTATCGATGGTATTCCATTTGTTTTAATGGTCCCAGTCACTCTCTTTACCCTTTTGCAAACACCTGAAGATTACACAGAAAGGTTCATTAACGGGACACTTAGTAGGTGGCTTAGATACTTTTTTCTAATGGTTGCACTACTGGCACCATCAGCTTATATAGCTATTTTGACTTTTCATCAAGAAATGATTCCTACTACACTTTTACTCCGCATAGCACAGAGTAGAGAGGAAATCCCTTTTCCTGCATTTTTAGAAGCTTTAATCATGCAAGTGATATTTGAAGTACTTCGAGAGGCTGGAATCCGTTTACCAAAACAAATGGGTTCCACGGTAAGTATAGTAGGTACTTTGGTCATTGGACAAGCAGCGATTCAAGCAGGACTAGTTTCAGCGCCGATGGTTATGATTGTAGCTATCACTGGTATTTCTTCATTCTTGTTGCCTCAGTATACACTAAGCATAGTACTTAGATGGATTCCGTTTCCTGTAATGTTTCTTTCTGGAATGTTGGGGCTAGTGGGGCTAATGCTAGGAGTTTTAATAATTGCTAGCCATCTTTGTTCACTAAGATCATTCGGTGTTTCTTATTTAGCACCCTTGGCTCCAAATGATTCTTCTTTGTTAAAGGATGTATTAATAAGAGTACCTCTTAAATTTATGAAAAAAAGACCGAGCATCTATTCATCCATTAATCCTAATCGACGAAATGAAGGGAAATAAATGCACAGAAAACATCTTAATTCTTTTAAAATATATATTACTCTTATATTAACTTCAATTATTCTCTCCGGTTGTTGGGATGTAATGGAAGTCAACGATCTAGCAATAGTAATTGCAACAGGTATTGATCAAATAGAGGAGGAACAAATAGAAGTAACTTTTTTATTATATGTACCCAATCCATCAGGGGCTGCGAGTGGAGAAGTAAGTGGCTCTAGTAAAAACTCCTATTCAATTTCAATGACTGGAGATACGTTTTCAGATGCTGTTATGAAGCTTGAATCAGAAGTACCTAGAGAAATCTTTTGGGGTCACTCAAATATTTTTATCTTTGGAAGTGAGCTTGCAAAAAATGAACTTGGTAAACAGCTAGATTTTCTTGTTAGAACAGCAGAACCAAGAGAACAATCTCAAATTTATATTAGCCAAGAAAAAGCTAAAGTGGAAGTAGATAAATTTGTAAGCATTAATACTGCTGAATTGTTTAGTAAACTTCCGAAGTCTCGTTATTTAAAATCGATGACATTAAAAGATATAGAGGAAATGCTTGTAAATAATTCTCAAGCTGGCCTCATTCCTATTAGTAATACTAACAGCGTTAAAACTTCAGAAGATACAATTGACTCTTTTGCGGTCAAAGGGTCCGCTATTATCTACCAAGGAAAAATGATTTCAAGTATCTCAGGGGAAAAAGATATTGGCAGTCAATGGCTATTATTTCCGAAGACAAATATTCCCATTAACATTAATCCGGATGGGAAAAATGGCAAAGTGTCTGCAGAAACGATTAAAAAATCTATTAAATTATCCCCTTTATTAGAAGATAAAACATGGAGTATAAAAATTAAAATTAATACAGATTTATTGATTCTACAAAACTCCACTTCCCTTGACATATATAACCCTACTGTGATGAATCAAATGAAGAAAGAGTTTTCTAAGAAAATAAAAGCCGATATAGAAGAATTCTTAAATCATATACAAAAAGATTTAAAAGCTGATGTCCTTCAATTTTATGAAGCATTTCATCGAAGCTATCCTAAAGAAACGGATGATGTAAAAGAAAACTGGGAGGAACAATTTGAAAATATAAAGGTATCCATCCAAGTGGAAGTAAAAATTAAAAATCCAGGAGTTACAAACCTGAATATCGAGAATAAGTAGAGCAGGTGTTATGACTTTGAATGATAATGTATTGACATACAAACAATTATTTTGGTTATTTTTAAGTATGCAGGTAATTATGAATATGCTGCTTACACCCTCAGGTTCAATAATGATAGCCCAACAAGATGCTTGGTTGTCCGCTTTAATAGCAATATTAATTTCCTTAGTTACTTTGTGGAGTTCTATTAAAGTGTGCGCTAGATATCCAAGTATGGATTTTCATGTAATTATTGAAACTATTGCTGGAAAATGGATCGGTAGATTATTATCCATTTTTTTATTAGTTTCTTTTACTGTTGTACTAGCAGTAATGCTTAGACAATACGGGGAATTCGTATCAGGCACAGTTTTACCAAAGACTCCGATTAGTGTAATAATATTTTGTATCTTAGTCACTGCCATATATCCAACTTTTCATGGATTAGGTGTTATAGGCCGTCTAGCAGAGATTTTTGGACCCATTCTTTTGTTGGGAATTATATCTCCTATAATTCTCGGCATAGTAAATATGGATGTAAAACATCTACTACCCTTTTGGTATGACAGTGGCATTTTAGCTATTATAACCGGTTCCTTAGGACCTGCTGCTTTTCTAACTGATTGTGTATTAATATTATGGATTTTTAATCTTAGTGAATTTCATCCAAATAAAATAAAATATTTGACGTGGAGTATTCTAACAAGCGGTTTACTATATTTATTATCTGTTACATCCATTATCGCTACATTCGGAGTTAAAATCGCTTCTACTCATCTATATCCATTTCTAATTTTAGAAAGGTACATTTCAATCTTCGGGATGATCGAAAATTTAGATGCAATTGTGATAACGGTTTGGATATTAAGTATCTTCTTGAAAATTTGTTTATATTTATTTGTAACTAGTTATGGTTTTTCAATGTATACAGCCAAAATAAATAGACAAAAAATGGTGTTTTATATTGCTGGTATAGCATTTTTTCTATCTCTACTACCAAGGAATGTTGTTGATATATCTATCGAGTTTCCCCAAGTAGTTGGAGTACCATTTATTTTACCTTTTTGGGTAATTCTCCCCTTATTTCTCAGCCTAACAATTTTTATAAAAGATAAAATAAATAAAACCCAATAAATACTTTATTATCCTAGCAGGGTTTACGCCAACCCTTACATTATCCATGAAATTAAGTAGGATACAGGAGATATTACTACATTGTCCCCAATCTTATCATCTGGATTAATAACTGTACTATTCCGCCTGTCCAACAAACATTGGAACTAAATTCCCTTAACTTGTTTTTGCATCTTGTAAAATCCAATCTACTGCAGTTATTAAATCTGGAAAAACAGCATCCGCAATAGGGTCCCTTTTGCCTAAGAAAACTCCCTTTGTTCCTGCTTTCTTCCCTGCAATAATATCTGTGTCAGTGTCACCTACCATATAGGATTTAGACAAATCGATATTATATTTTTTACCAAGATCTACGATTAGTTTACTATTTGGTTTCCGACATTCACAACCAGACTTTGGCTTATGAGGACAGTACACCACTTCATGAATGGTGGCACCTTCCTTTTTTAATACTGCAATCATATGATCATGGATTTTTTGCAATTGAGATTCCTTCATAAATCCCAATCCTACTCCACCTTGATTGGTAACGACGAATATATGATCGAATACCGCATTTAATTTCTTAATGGCTTCGGGGACACCTTGTAGAAAGTAAAGTTGCTCTGGCCTGTTCACAAATTTAACTCTTTCTGTTAAAACCTCATTTATAACACCGTCGCGGTCCAAGAATACAGCAGTTTTCATATGCAACACACCTTTTTTAAAATTTTTCTACTCCAATTTAGTTATTCCCCAAACCTGCACTATTTATTTTATTATCCTCGGTAAATCATCGTAATGGATGTCCCCGATACATTATAGTCTATGAAACCTAATTGCCTATAGATATAAACTGCACTCGTGTTCTCAGGGTCTACACTTAAGGATAGAGTTTTATATCCATCCTCTAAAGCCTGTTTGATTATCTGTTTCATAAGTAATGTCCCTATTCCTAGCCCTCTAGCTTCTTTAGTTACTGCTATTCCTAATTCAGGAGTTCTATTGTCTACAAAGCCATATCCCTTATTTGATTCATCAAATAATCTATACCAGACTGCTCCTACGGCTTGGTTATTATTATCAATTGCTATTAATGCTGTATCCCCTTTTCTTCCCCAGTCTTTATAATACTTTTTTATAGAGGGAGAGTTTAATAGTTCTACCTTGTTCTTAACGTTTTCGGGAATATAAATAGATTCATATAACATATCCTTCATGAATTCCAGTTCATTTTTCTCTATATTTCTAATAATCAACAAAGTATATCACCTCTATTTCAGACTATTTCCTTATTTCTACAAATCAACAATTATTCCTGCCATTGTGGTGGAAAATCATTTTCATTTTCATTTTCTTTCTCAATTGACTCCGCGAACAAGCTGTCAATATTAATGGTAACCCTAACAAAGTGACTGCTAGTATTCTTATCATTAGGTAGAGCCCTTTATAAAAGTTAGACTATTTGTGGTGATGGTTCATCGCTTCCTCACGAAGGCGTTGCCACACGACGTGGCGCACTTAGCCTTTGTACTCCACCTGAAACGTAAATCAGCAGGATTATTCACTCTTAAAAGTGTCGAAAACCCAGTATTCACGGGACACTTTTTTTATACTTTCTTATCTTTTTAAAAAAAAGTTGAAAACCAACATCCGCTGATTTTCAACTCTATTTTTACTTCATATATTTTTGTACTAATTCATAACAGCGTTCTTTCGTCAGCTGTGCCTGTGTAGCAACATATATAGTAGCCTCCATCGTTCCACCTTCAAAAACAGAAGACTCCTCTTTTGCCTTTTGATCTCTTTGCTTAATCCAATTTCGCTGTTCCTCTTTTAGACTACTCATTTCATTTGCAGATAGCTGTTTTTTCAATACTCCATAAATCTCATTAAGAGCATTATCCCATTTTCTGAGAATTTCAGACTTCGCTTCGTGCATCTCGGTTTGTGTACCACTGTTGTATTGATTGTTTAAATCACTTAGACTATTTTCAATGTTATTTAGCTGCTTTAAATATTTCTCTTTTGTTCCAGAAAGATTTACCGTTTCTGTTTTTTCTTTAGTTACAGGTTTTTCCTTCACTACTGGCTTTTCATTCGTATCCTTATTTCCCTCCACTATATCATTGCTTTTATCTTCTTCAACAATTGTAGTTTCTTCTAATTTATTTTCTTCATCCACACTTGACTTTTCTGTTACCGTTTCACTGCCGAGCTGATCCGTTTCTGGAGCCTGTTCTGTCTCCTCATTATTGCACCCAATCATTAAAACCATTGGTATTAAAAAAACTAGTAAATTCTTCATTGTCTCCTCCTGATGTATGTTCTTTAACTATTTATTAGACGTTGCACGAGGATAAAAGGTTTGGTAATTTAACTATTTTTTTCCGCTATTTTCTTTAATTCCATCGAACGGGAAATAATAAATTTTTCCATATATCTTTCTAAAAATAATTTATCTGCCAAAACTCCTAAAATACCTAAAGGAGATTTATACTCAAATGTATCAACCATTAATGTGCCTTCAGGTACCTCTAGAAAATCATGTGTATGAATGAATGATTGAAAAGCACCCTTTATCATAATATCTTTAAACTGATTTGGTTTTTCCATCCATACTATTTTAGCAGTAAGCCTTTGTCGAATACAGAAATGTGTAGCTTCCCAGGTAACTGTATCACCTTGTTCTAGTAAACCATACATCACTCCTCCTACTGCTTTTTCATTTGTGTGGGAGGTTGTTTTTGTATGGACTTCTACGTTCCTTGCCAAGTCAAAACAAGTTTCTTTCGGAGCATTTATGATTAGTTTATGTACAATTTTAGGCAAGTACTCACCCCTTTTTTTAAAGCCAATTATGTTTCTTAGCAGATTCTTCCGCTAACTTTATGAGGTTAATTCTTTTGGGATTGTTTGGTTCAATCTTCTCTATTAATTGCAAGGCTGTTTCAAAATTAAACGAAACATAGCCCGTTTTTTCAAAATCAATGGAATATGGCTCCATCTTTTTAACTTTCGCTAAAAACCATATTATATAAGAATCTGTAGAATCCCAATACCATAAAGCAAAAGGGATTTTCTCTTCTTCTAATATAATTCCCACTTCTTCCATAGCCTCACGTTCTAAAGCCTGGTCAATGCTTTCATTTCCTTCTAACCTTCCTCCTATTGTCGTCAAAAGTTGTTCATCTCTATCCCACGACATAAGAATATTGCCATTTTCCGTAAATGGAACACAATGAACTCCTGCAATTTTTTTATCAGTCGGCAAAGCATCTATTTTAGTTAGCAATTTCACACCCACTCTCTATCCTTTAGTCCAAAAGTAATCTACTATGGAAAATAGCGAACCTAAAACAATTAGGAGCATTCCAAAACTACTTCCCGAATCTCCCGGTTTCAATACGAATGCAATTCCAAATAAAATCATCGTAATACCTAGACCTATAACCCTTGTATAAATTCTACCATTTGTTATTTTTCGATTGCTAAGTATAATAGCACCAAGTGCACATAATGTTATTCCATAGAGAGTTAGCATAATATTTCCTGCTTTTTCAAATGAATTAATTGTTACATTTATAAATAGCACTCCAAAGAGTATGGATATTACACCAATAAAAGTTTTCATACAGCCTCCAAATTCCTTATTTCCCCAACGAAAAACCTTCTAACAATCGTCCCCCAAAAGGCTCCATTGCTGCCTCAACTAAGTGAATTACCTTCTCTTTATCACCTGTTGTATAGTATGTCTCAAATGCTTCAACAAATTGAATAGTATAGTCTTCGTCATATGCCCTTAAAGAGCGAACAATCCATTTAGAAGTTCCTATCCAATGACGGTTGCTCCTTAAAACAAATTCACTTACAAGTTCTGCTAATGCGTTTGCGATGAATATTTCTTCTCCTCTTTTATTGCATCCTATAAAATCATCAAGTGTATTGGTAAGAAAATACCGTTTTATTTGTAAAGTTATTTCGGACCATTCTTCTGGGCCCTCCTTTAACAAATCTATTGCTTCTTTTCTTATAATTTCAATTACTCCATCATCTTTTAAGATAATTCCCTCCGACACCATCCTCGGCAGAGAAGGGCGTGCACGCTCTCGATCACTCTCAAAAAACGACTTATAGGAGCTTGTATTATGTACAAACACTTCAATTGGCCAATTGAATTCGATAAGCGATTCTCTATAAGAAGAAGGAACTGTTTCATCAAAAATCACAATATCTAAGTCTGATGTATCTGTTTCCTCTCCCCGAACGACGCTTCCTGCTAACAAAGCTCCGTTACAATTTGGAAAATATTTATGTATAAATTTTTGGGCTGCCTCAATTGGTTTATCTTTATTCATGTCTATCAACCTCCTCCTTAATAATTTCTATAGCAGGGAGAAAATACCTTTAAAATACGTAAAATCTAGTATTCTCTAAGACCACTTACTGTTAATCGGCGATAAATAGATGCAAGAAAAAGGTGAGCTCATATTGAACTCACCTTACGTGTACTAATTATTTTTTCTTTTGTTAGATGGGTTTTTATTAATTTCATTCGTTATCTTATTTTTTGAAATCTCCACAAACTCTTCTGAAAATTCCTCATCAGGATTATTCGTGGGATTTTTATAAAGCTCGTAACTATTATGCGTTCTTACATTGATTGTCTTTTTGTTATTTTTACTCATGAATATTCACCTCCTAGAGTATAATTTGCTCTAGCTAGATGGTTTTATGCTTTCTGTGTAAGTGTATATTCAAGTTCACTTACTCTCTTGTTATTCATTCTTTTGCTTTTTTATTTCTTTAGCTATTTTTCTCAAAGCTTTTTTGGACCCTCTTTCCATGTCATGCGCGAATTTCCTTTCCGCATAGCTTACAAATAATGTAGATAGGTCATATCCTTCGGGGTATAAGTCGGATGCTTTGCTCTCCAACACCATTCTTTTTACATTTTGCTTTATTACTTCATTTTTATAGAAAACGGACACATTATTCTGTTGATCCTTTTTCTCATACACGATCCCAAAATCGTCAAATTCAAGTAATTTAACTCTGTCACCTTTTTCAAAATTGTATGTTTCTACTTCCGATTCCCTATGAGTAGTTGGTTTTTTAATCTTATTTTCTCTCACACGTTCTAAATCATATGTTTTGTTTTCCATATAACTTTGTGCTTTTTTTAGAACTTTCTCTTGAATATCCATTTTTTTAGAAATCCATAGCGCATTACTTTCCCCTGATTTTCCAATGAGTAGCTTATACATTGGCTCCAATGCTTCACTATTAAACAGCATCGCCGCATTCATAAAGTCACTATGGATTTCTGAGTAGCGCTTTATCTCTCCATAGTGGGTCGTTGCGACGGTAATACAGCCCATTTGATAAAACTCCTCCAAGATTGCGATTGCTAGCGCTGCCCCTTCATTTGGTTCTGTTCCACTTCCTATCTCATCGAAAAGAAGCAATGTATTATTCGTGGATACACGCATAACTTCTGAAATATTTTTCATATGAGATGAAAAGGTACTTAGTGAATTTTCAATACTTTGATTGTCTCCAATATCGACGAATAAATTATCGACCACTGCTATTTCCGTCCCAACGTCAGCAGCAATATGAAAACCAGACATAACAGCAAGAGTTAAAATACCAATTGTCTTCAGCACCACCGTTTTTCCTCCCGCATTTGGTCCAGTTATTATCAAACTCCGATAATCCTTACCAATTTCAAAGTCTAGAGGTACTATATTGCCAGGTAAAAGTGGATGCTTGCTATTTTTTAAATGGATAAACCCATGATTGTTTAACTTTGGTTCAATACCATCGATACTCTTACTAAATTTCGCTTTTGCAAAGATCATGTCATATTGAGCGATCAATTCAATATTAATATGAATTTGTCTAATTTCCTCCTGAATCATTCCAGAAATAGTAGCTAAAATTTGATACTCTTCTATCGATTCTTCTGATTTAAGAGTAGCTAGCTCTCCGTTAAATTTAGTAATTGTTGCTGGTTCGATAAATACTGTAGATCCTTTAGAAGATGATTCAATAATCGTTCCCTGTACTTGGTTTTTATAGGACGCTTTAATCGGGATAGTAAATCTGTCGTCTTTTTTACTGATAAAAAATTCCTGAATATATTCTTTGTTTGCGCTGCTTTTGAGAAATCTATGCAGCCGCTCTTCTATTTTTTCTTCGGTTTTTGCTATTTGATTTCTTATACGCTTTAACTCTTTACTCGCTTCAGAATCCACCATATTCCCTCTAATAGAAGCATTAATCGTTTCCTCAATAGTCGCAAACTCCATCATGGAATAAGCATAAGAGTGAAGAATAGGGGCAAAAAATTCTTTTCCTAACATGAATTTCTTAATCACCCTACACCCTCTTAAGAAATCTGATATTGCTACTAATTCAGACGGTCCTAAAATAATCCCTTTCTCAAGTTTCTCCATGAGGTGACTAATATTGGAGATACCCTTTAACGGGAGATGATTTTCTGCATCTAATAACTTTCTTGCCTCGGTTGTCTCGTTTAGTCTATTTTTCACCACTTTAATGTTTGGACTTGGGAATAGATTATCCAATAGTTCCTTTCCTAAGCTGCTAACGCAGTAGGATTTCACCATTTCTTAAAGTTCGTTATATTGTAATTTTTCATATGTCATCTTATTCATTTTCTTACCTCCTAAAATAATTTAAAAATGCCCGCAAAGAAGTCTCCTACCACTCCATTTTAAAAATGGATAGAAAGCTCCTGCGGGCATCTGCCACGTATATAAATACATGACATACAAATCGTTTATAAAAAGAGGTAAAAAAAGAGCGCAGCGGGACAAATCCCACTACACTCTTCGCCTTAACATACCAATATGTTAAACGAATAAGGAATGCGGAAGCAGTCTTCAGGTAGGTATCTACATTGAAATACAATGTAGAACAAGGCGTACTAAACAAGCTGGTTTATAACCAGGTTTTACACACCTTATTAAACTAATGTAAATTAGCTCATACCTACTTCAGACATACTCCACCACACCTTTTATTAGAATATTTACACTATATCATCATTCAAAATGAGAGTCAATCGGGAATTGAACTTGGTATCGTGACGATGGGTTGAACCCGCGCCACTTTTGTTGAAACACGGTTCTCCATAATTTATTCCTCACTTCTTTCATAAACATCTTCTGCTGTATGAAAGCCATCCTCAATAACAGTGCTTTCGAGATTGTCTATATTTACTGCAATTGGTGCTAGCAAAACTGACGGCACTTCCTTCTTGCCGTTATTTACTTGTTGGCTGGCGGTTACGGGTTCTCCCTTTGCCATGGCCACTGCTATTTCTGCTACTTTCTGAGTTAGGATTTGAATAGGCTTATAAACAGTCATTGTTTGTGTTCCAATTACAATCCGTTGAACACCTGCTAAATCTGCGTCTTGGCCAGCTACTGGTATTTTACTAGCTAAGCCATGGTCCTCGAGTGCCTGAATCGCACCACCTGCTGTGGCATCATTTGCAGCAATTACTGCGTCAATCTGACCATTCGTAGTACGAATAGCCTGTTCCATATTAGCTTGTGCATTTGCAGGAGTCCAATCCTTCGTCCACTGATCATAGACAACATGGATATCTCCACGCTCAATATACGGTTGTAACACCTTGAATACGCCATCTTTTAAGAGGTGAGCATTGTTGTCTGTGATAGCTCCTCCTATAAAGACATAGTTTCCCTTTGGAACAAGCGCTGTCATAGCCTCTGCCTGCATTTTGCCAACTTGTTCATTATCAAAGGATATGTACATATCAAGCTCTGCGTTTTTGACAAGACGATCATAGGCAATGACTTGAATACCTGCAAGATGAGCTTTATGAACAATTGCCGCTGTAGCAGCCGCATTATGAGGAACAATTACTAATAGGTCAATGCCGCTTTGAATGAGTGTCTCTGCTTGTGAAATCTGTAACGCATCATCTCCGTTTGCAGCAACTATTTCAACTTCTGCTCCGAGGTTTTCTATAGCTTCTTTAAACAACTCACGGTCTTTCAACCAACGTTCCTCTAGCAATGTATCCATGGAAAATCCAATCCGAACAGGGGCGTCATTTTTGACAATCGGACTATCTTCTGGTCTAGGAGTTTTAGGTGCAGATGAGTCCGTACAGGCAAAAAGAAACATAATTACGCCTAACAGATAAACGGCAATGAATTTACTTTTCATCTGACTCCTCCTCTACACTTCAGCTTTTTTACTCCATAATGTTTTTCTATATTCCTTCGGAGATACTCCACACATTTTCTTAAAAACCTTGCTAAAGTAATTCGGCTCATGGTAGCCAATCTCAAAGGTAATTTCCTTTAAACTTTTCTCTGGGTTATTCAATAATTTCTTTGCTTTTTCTATGCGACACTCCGTTAAATAATCTATATAGTTGACTCCAAGCTTTTCCTTAAACATTTTACTAATATAAATCGGGCTCAAATTCACTCGAAATGCTAGCGCATCTAAAGAAATATCCTCATGTGAATGTTCTCTAATATACTGCTGTATCTGATGTATCTTATCGGCTTCTATTTGATCGTAATGTGTATTATATACAGAATTCATCTGTTCAAGCAGTAATAATGTCTCTGTTCGCAGCTGTCTATAATCATTTGCTTGAAAGGAGAAAAATAATGCACTTGTTTCCATTCCCATTTCATCCATTACACGATTTGCTACCCAAAGCAACTCAAGAATTCTCTGCTGCGTATAGATTAATGAATTCCCGACATTTTCATACTGCTGAATCACATCCAACAAACGAGTACGAATAGTCACCCAATCCCCGAGCCGGATATGATCAAAGAAATCTTTCTGTTGCTGCTTGATAATCTGATTATCTGTTTCTAAAGTAAGCGCTGGAACATCCATATAAAATCTATACTTAACTGCTAATGATGTATCCATAGTTGCGATAAGTGCATCTTGGTAAGATAGGCGGATATCGTCTAGATTTTCACACACCTGACCTATCCCCAAAAACCAATCTGTTCCCTGCTTCTCCTTATCCAAAGATAAGATTCCTTTTGCTAAAGCTATCGCTTGGGAACGAAAGCTTCTCTTTGAATCTCGAAAAATGATTAGAGGAAGCTGCCTCCCATTTAAAGCACCAACCCAAGCATCTCCGTATTCCCTAACCTTCTCTTTAATCGATAAATAATAATGTAGTGCACCTTCAGGTAAAACAACCACTATAACGAATTTTTCAAGTGAAGTGCGAATATCCAGCATTTCTACTAGCATATCAATATGAACCTCATGTACGTGGTCAAATAGTAATTGAGTGACAATGTCTGTTTCAGCCAAGGCTAGTGCCTGCTCCCACTTCTCGATTTGGATCTCGCTATTACTTGCCGCCTCTAGCTCCTGCTGACACTCATCCAGTACCTTTCCTACCGTTAAAACTATTTCACTAGCTTTACTTGGCTTCAATAAATAATCTTTCACCCCAAGTTTGATGGCCTGTCTTGCATAATCAAACATATCAAAAGCAGTTACCATTACAAATTTGGTAGTAGGATGTGAAAACTGAATAGTTTCAATGGCTTCTAACCCAGTCATCCCAGGCATCATTATGTCCATTAATACTATATTAGGCTGAAAGCTATCAGTTTTTTCAATTGCATTTTTTCCATTTTTCGCCTGTTCTATTAAAAGATTAGGAAATGCCTTTTGCAATATGGCCTTCATTCCTTCTCGCTCAATTGGTTCATCATCTACGATTAAAAGTCTCATCACTTACCTCCTCCCTAGTTTCTGGGATTTGTATGATTACCTTCGTTCCAATACCTTCTACACTTTCAATAGATACTAAATTATCTACACCGTAAAATAGCTGGAGCCTTTTAACTACATTTTGAAAACCAATACCAGTGGAGTGCCCTTCGTTGGAACCCATTTGTCCACTTAGTAACAATTCAATATTTTCCTGTGATATCCCTTTTCCACTATCTTCTATTTCAATAATAATCCAGGAACCATCTCTTAAAATTTTAAACGATATGGTACCTCCATTTTCTTCTGGCTCGATTGCATGAATGACTGCGTTTTCAATAATAGGTTGAAGTGTAAGACCAGGTATATTGACATGCAAACATGATTCATCGATAGTTTTTTTAAAATTTAAACGGTCCGTAAACCGTGCTTTTTGTATTTCCATATATTGATTGAGCACAAGTACTTCCTCATATAATGTAACCGAACGATCTATCCGCTTTAGGTTATAACGCAACAATCCCGCTACACTAACCAATAGGTCACTCGTTTCTTCTGCACCGTCCAAATAGGCCTTCTTAGACAAGGTATTCAATGTGTTAAATAGAAAATGAGGATTAATTTGACTCTGTAAACTTCTTAACTGGCTCTCCTTCAGTAGCAACTTACTTTGCTGAAGTTCATGTTCAAGCTGCGCCTTTTGTTGAATCTCCAATATTAAGTCATTAATATTAATACGCATTTCATCAAATGTTTGCGCTAAGAATGCAATTTCATCGTTAGATTCCACTTTTATTCTTTGATTGAAACGGCCCCGAGCTAACTCATTTGCAGCCTTCGTTAACTGATGAACAGGTTTTGTAATACTGAGCGAGAACCAATAGGTAGCCAAAAGCAGTACAGAAGTTACTAACAGGAGTATCCAAAAACCTAGTTTTTTTAACTCCTCGGACTGATCAATAATTTCTCGGTAAAATAGATTATAGGTCTTTAATTCTCGATCTAAGATTGTTAATGTCATTTCAGATATGTACATCGATATACGATTCGCTTCATTGAATTCATTCGTAGAACCTTCTAATTCCTGCTCCTCTGAAAATAGTATAGAACGATTTGTCGTCTCCACTAAACTATCTATTAAATGTATATAGTTTGTAACAGAAAAGGCATTTTCTTCATTGCGAAGTTTTGCTACGTCCTGTTGAACTTCCTCAATGGTTTTAATACTTTTCTCTATTTTGGCTTTATTCATTTCTGTTGGGTCCAGCAAGAAATTATTTAAATCGGTTATAATTTTCTGACTAGCAATCGTTACTTCATTCATACGTAAATAACGTTGTAGAATGGTATTTGTTTGTTCTTGTGTTTGCTGGTTGTAATAAGTCAGCATCATCCAAATAATTCCCATGATAAGTAGCATAACGGAAACGAGTAACCAAATCTTTCGTTGAATGGTGGTCAAGGCATGTCACCATCCGACACAAGCATATTTGTTTCTGTTAAATACCCATCAGAATTAAGAGGAACCGTCTTTCCTGTAATCCATTCCATGAGCCACTTCACACTTTCCTTGCCCATTTCCACTGGTTTTTGCTCTAAAATACCATCTAGCTTTCCTTGTTCTAGAAGGGCCGTCGATTCAACTCCATCATCAAACGTATAAATATGATATGGCTCCACCTGTGTTCGCCTTCCTATTTCTTGAATCATAGGACCCACATATTTTGCATTGACCGCGATAAATGCTGTGGCTCTAGGTACCTCATTCATAAGCTGTTGGGTTGTCGAAATCACTTGTTCATTAGTGTCCTTTGTCCCTCTTATAATTATGTTAATATCTGGGTATCCCTCGAGAACATCTTGTATCCCTGCTAAACGTTCTTGTTGATAATATGCTTGCACTTCATCCCCAAGAATTATCACTTCCCCAGATGTGCCCATTTCTTTAATAAGCTGATGGGCAATCATTTTTCCTGCCCAGAACTGATCGGAGCCGACGTATGTTTTACGCAAGCTTTCTTCTACTGGAACATCATTTGCAACCGTTATGACAGGAATTCCATAAAAGGCTGCTTTAATTTTTGACAGTTCTTTAAATTCCTCTGTATCTAAGCCCTGCACGATGATTCCATCGACTTTGGAATGAATGGCAATCTCCATCTTTTTTAAAAATTCTTCTTGATCATTTCCGTAACTTCCCCATACTTCAAGCTCAACATTTTCTTCCTTCGCTTGCTGCTTTGCTCCTTGTCCGACTTTATTCCAAAAAGGAGTATCCAGTTCTTGGGTGATTAATACAAGACGAATAGTATCTTCCATCTCGGAAAGGGTGGCAGGTAATTCACTTGTGGATCGAAAAGCCTTTGTTGCAGATACAATAGTTAAGTAGCTAAAAACAATGATTAGAGTTCCTAATAGAAGAACAATTTTTTTCCGCATTTACCTTCCCCTTTCCGTAGGCTTGTTTCTTCCATATTAACATCAGGAATGAAATTGACCAATCGTATTTCTAGATGCTTTCCACGCCTTTTTTTACAAAATTATCCGTTCCGCAAGTATTTAACACATGGGAGCAAGTAAATATAGATTGTAAGCAAGTATTGTTTAGCTATCCGTGAGTAAACGATTACAGAGCACAAGTAAATTACTAATAAAAGCAAGTAAACTCCATAATCCCTTATATATAATACAAGGCACCCCAAAAAGAAAGGGTGCCACAAATTATATCCTATTGTATTAAGCCCGTTGCTTACGTGTCATCACATCAAAGATAACTGCACCAGCTAATACCCCTCCGCGAATCATGTATTGATAAGAAATACCAACACCAAGTAAGTTCATCCCGCTTGATAAGGAAGCCATAACAATGGCACCAATAATTGCACCTGTTACTTTACCGACACCTCCAGCAGAAGATACCCCTCCAACATATGCTGCAGCGATAGCATCTAGCTCGAATAGTGTTCCTGCTGTAGTCGTTGCTGATTGAAGCCTAGAAGTAAATAGAATCCCAGATAATGCAGCGAGCATTCCCATCGACCCAAATACGATATATGTAATCTTTTGTACATTGATACCGCTTAAATGAGCAGCTTCTGGATTACTCCCGACTGCATAAATATGGCGACCAAGTACAGTTTTCGACGATAAGAAATGATAGATAACTACTACTACAATCATAATGATTACTGTCCAAGACAAACCGTTATACCCTGCTAAAATCCATGTAATATATCCAATAATTGCGGATATTAATACAAGCTTTGCACTGAATAATCCACTAGACATAACCTCGAAACCATAGGTCATTTTGTTACGTCTATTTGAAATTTCATTGTAAACAAATAAAAGAATCCCTATTAAACCTACTAATAATGTTAAAAGATGCAAGCCATTTATTTGCATAATAGATGGGATAAATCCGTTCCCAATCGCATTAAACTGATCGTCTTTAATAATAATAGTTCCTGTCTTTTCCGTAACCTGAAGCAAAGCCCCACGGAAAATCAGCATTCCTGCAAGTGTTGCTACAAAGGATGGTATTCCAATTTTCGCAACTAATACACCATTAACCAATCCGATTAGTGCTCCAAAGATTAAAATAACTGGGATAGTAATCCATACTGATACTCCCATTTGTGTTAAAAATATCGCAGCAATGGCACCAAGAAATCCTGCTAAAAATCCAACTGACAAATCTATGTGACGTATGACAATCACTAGCGTCATCCCTACTGCCAATACAGCGATATAGCCTGCTGAATCCAATAAATTACTAATGTTTCGTGAAGACATAAATAATCCGTTCGTCATAATCGTAAACGTTAACATTATCACTATTAACGCAATATACATTCCATAATCTCGAATGTTGGCTTTGACGAGCGCTTTAGCTTCCTTAAAAAAGTTCATCGTTATCCCCCTTTTATTGCGTCGCAAGTTCCATTATCGTTTCTTGTGTCGCTTCTTCCATCGTTAGCTCGCCTTTAACGGAGCCTTCCGCCATGACATATATTCGATCACTCATCCCTAGTACTTCACCTAGTTCTGAAGAAATCATAATAATACTCATTCCTTCGTTGATCAGTTCGTTCATTATTGTATAAATCTCAAACTTCGCTCCTACATCGATTCCTCTTGTCGGTTCATCCAATATCAAAATCTTAGGTCCAGTAAACAACCATTTACCAAGTGATACTTTTTGTTGGTTTCCACCACTGAGTTTCCCAACAATCTGTTCAAGTGAGCTTGCTTTTATATAAAGCGAATCCTTATATTCAGTTCCTATCTTCACTTCTTCGTTTAAATTTAGTATTCCCTTTGTGGAGATTCCTTTTAGATGCGCTGCAGAAACATTACTCTTAATATCCTGTAATAGGAATAAGCCGTCTCCCTTACGATCCTCAGTCACATAGGCAATACCAGCTTTAATAGCTTCACTTGTATGCTTTAGTTCTTTTGTTTCCCCAAACATTTTCATGTTGCCCTGTAGCTTATAGTTTTTAGGGTTACCAAAAATGCTGAGTGCAAGTTCTGTACGACCTGATCCCATAAGTCCTGCAATTCCAATAATCTCGCCTTTTTTCACCTCAAGCTGAACGTTTTTTACGACATTCCGACCGAGTTGGGAATCATAAGCAGTCCAATCAGATAATTCTAGAATCGTTTCACCGATTTTCTTGTTCAGACGCTTTGGATAAATATCTTCTATGTCGCGTCCTACCATATTTTTTATAATGACATTTTCAGATACTTCACCATTACTCGCGTTTAGAGTACAAATCGTCTGTCCATCACGTAATACTGTTACTTTATCTGCAATGGAAATGACTTCCTTTAGCTTATGAGAAATCATAATGCAGCTAATTCCTTGGTTTTTCAGTTCCTTTAGAAGTACCAATAAATTTTCACTGTCATCCTCATTAAGTGCGGCAGTTGGTTCATCTAATATAAGCAAGTTAACATCCTTACTTAGAGCTTTGGCAATTTCAACTAGCTGTTGTTTCCCTACACCTAATTCCTTGATCAATGTTTCTGGAGTCACTTTTAACTTTACTTTTTCCAACAAACCGGTTGCTTGAACTATCGTTTTATTCCAATCTACGAAGGGACCTTTTTTAAGTTCGTTTCCAGCAAATATATTTTCATACACAGTCAAATCTGGAAATAGCGCTAGCTCTTGATAAATAATTCCAATACCAACTTTGACACTATCTGTTATTTCATTGAACTGTTGAACTTTTCCTTCAAATACAATATCCCCATCGTAAGTTCCATATGGGTACACTCCACTCAATACTTTCATCAGAGTCGATTTTCCTGCACCGTTTTCTCCAACCAAACAATGAATCTCACCTTTTCTCACTTTGAAATTCACATTTGAGAGGGCCTTGACACCTGGGAATTCTTTAGAAATATTATTCATCTCTAAAATATAATCACTCATACTATTGCCTCCCCTTACTAAAACAAATAAAAATGGAGAAATAGTGATAGATGAATCTATCACTATTCTTCCTTTTCAGATGTTTACTCTAAACCAGTGAATTCGCTTGCCTCGTAATACTCAGAGTCGATAAGCTCTGCTTTAACATTTTCTTTATCCACTACGATTACATCTGTTTGTTTTGCTTTTACTTCAACTGACCCATTATCGTAAGAACCTGTTGTTTCTGGCGTGTTACCATCTAGAACTTCTATTGCCATTCCCATTGCATCCTTTACTAATGTACGAACATCTTTGAAAACAGTCATGGATTGTTGTTCATCAATAATGTATTGAATTGAAGCTTTTTCTGCATCTTGCCCAGTTACAAAGTAATCTGTAATAGCGCTGTCAGATGCAAATACATCTGCGATAGAACGAGCAGTTCCATCATTTGGTGCAAGAATTGAAACATTTCCTTTTAAGTCGTCACTAGCTGCAGTTAAATGTGTCTGCGCTTTATTTTTAGCATCATTGGCATCCCAGTTCGTTGTAATCTGACCGATGATTTTACCTAATTGGTCACGCGATAGATCCGCTGAATCTTTTAACGCTTCTGCCTCACTTGAGTTAGCTATCTTGAAAGTTCCATCTGCAATTTTCGGCTGAAGCACTTTCCAAGCTCCTTCAAAGAACAAGAATGCATTGTTGTCAGACGCTGCTCCTGCATACAAATAAAGTGGTACATCTGAGCCATCTGCATTGTCTACTAAATACTGTGCTTGTGCAGCACCAACTGCTAAGCTATCAAAAGTTACATAGTAATCTACTGCATCCGTATCCGTTATTAAACGGTCATACGCGATAACTGTAACATCCTCTTTTTTCGCTGCTTCCACTGCTGCAGCAGCTGCTGCTCCATCATGAGGTGTGATGATTAATACTTTAATTCCTTTATTTAAAAGTGCTTCAACATTTTCTTTTTCTTTCGCTGAAGATCCTTGGCTAAACAGAATTTCCGTAGAATAATCCGAATCTGCTAAAGCATCTTTAAAGCGTTGCTCATCTTGAACCCAACGCGGCTCATCCTTTGTCGGTAATACGATACCAACATCTACCGAACTGTCCCCGCCATTATTACATCCTGCGGCCACTAATGCGAAAACCATCAAAATAACTAAAAAAGTTAACCCCTTGAACTTCTTCATTCTTTTATCCCTCTCCCTTTTTCTAAAAAGTAATTACTCCTTAATTATAAATTCAGAATATTAATATGAAAGCGCTATCAACTGTATTCTTTTATCATTACCTATACTTTTTTAACTTTTGGAATAAGATATTAGGTTTTGGACTAGAATTTAGGTTTGATTCTTATATAGGTCAATATGAAAAATCGGGCAAAAAGATGCTTTCCTCTCTCAACAGAAACCTAAATATGTCATTGATTGTAGTGAAGAGCGGACGCTTTCCGTGGGCACGGCTTCAGCCGCTTCCTTCACTTCGCTCAGTCCAGGGTCTTCAGCTCGCGCTGTTCCCACTGGAGTCGCCGCCCTCCACTCCAATCAACCTTGTTCACTTTTACAAAACGGAGGTCCATAGGATGTGGGTCATGCAATCGTTGCCGCAGGTTGCGGCGTACTTATGTTGCCCTATTTGAGGTGACGCTCTTAGCCTTCGTTCCTTTATAACAACCTGAAACGAAAATCACAAAAACCTTAAGCATTGAGTTAATGCATAAGGTTTCTATGAATATTCTATTTCTTGAAGTAAACTTAGCAGGTTCTAGATCTGTATTTTGATCCAATTTATTTTAGTCCATTTCGAAAGAATAAGCTCTCTCTACTTTACAAATTTTTACGGAGTAGTTGATGTACCAATCTGACTGACCTTTATTCTGTGCAATCCTGTGCGCTGCATTATCTTTCCAACTCTTTATGGCATCCATAGAGTCCCAATAGGAAACAGTAATTCCTAATTCATTATCTCGAGCACTTTCTATACCTAAGAAACCCTTCTGCCCTGATGCTAACTCCTCCATTTTTTTTGCCATATTTCCATATCCATTGTCACCCTTCGTCCGCTGTGATGCAAAAATCACTGCGTAATAAGGTGGTTCTGGTGTGCTTGCAATTCCACTCATATACATCTTCCCCCGTATCTAATACGAACCTAAGTATTCCGTTTCTATTTCTGTCTCTATCAAGTGTTTATCATATGATACTTTATATGCTTTTGCTGCTGGTCTTGAACTTACTATTTTATATATCTTCTCATCAATATAGTGGATGGCAACACCGTCATCTGTCGCTATTCCTGGTTTAATTTTATTGGTAGCAACAAGGTTCTGATAAGCAGGTCTCCTATTCGCCTCTCCGTTATAATGTGGGCAATTGCTTCCACTTAATAAGCCAAGACACGATATCGCTTCAAGATTATCCCCAAACGAATCAGTAACCCCTTCTTCAAACCAACAAATAGAACCTGCGCTTACGCCAGCCAAAACTACTCCTTGCTCCCATGCCTTTTTTATAATAGTATCAATTCCCCATGCCTTCCATAACGCTAATAAATTCTTCGTGTTACCGCCACCAACATAAATAATATCTTTATCTAATAGATAGTTTTCTAAATCACTAGTTGGCGGCTTAAACAATGAAAGATGAGAAGGTACACAATCTTGTTTATCAAAAAAGTCGTAATATCTTGAAATATAATTCTCTGAATCCCCACTTGCAGTAGGAATGAAACAGATTTTGGGGATAGCTTTACCTGACTTTTGCAGAATATATGAATCCAATAATGGATTGTCCGGCTCCATAGAGAATCCTCCACCACCTAGAGCAATTATTTGTCTCATCATCTTTCCTCCATTTGTTTATCATTAACTCTAAAGATTTATTAGCTGGTTACCCTATGTTGAACCAACAATTTTATTTACAGAAATAAGATTAATGACAACATTTATGTATGGCGCAAATATAAAATATCTTTTAGAAATACAAAATTTAAGCCTCATTACATTGGATATGTAGTGAGGCCCATTAAAGTTGTTAATTGGCAGCTGAAACTTCAAATATAGCACCAATTCACTATAAATACTCTTTCACAGTATAGTTTCCGAGCTTTCGAGAAGTGCTTCTTTATCAGCCATTTCGCCATTCTTCATCCCAAAGTTCCTGTTTTTCACTTCCTATATTTTTCTCTTTATCTTTTACAAACTCCTCAAACGATTCCATCAAGCGTTCAAGCAAAATATTTTCTTTTTCATAGGTATCTATTGGTTTCATATCAATCGATGAAACATTTGGTGGAACTCTAGTTAGCTTATGAACACTCACATCTAGGGCATCCGCAATCGGCTTAATATAGCGTCCGTCTGGCACATCCTGACGCTCCCAGTTAGAAACAGTACTGATTGTAACTTTTAACTCGAGAGCCAGCTCTTCCTGCGACATGTTCTGTTCTTTTCGAACTGCACGTAATACCTCTCCTTTGATTTGCATAGTATAATCTCCTCTCTAAACATTATTTAATAAGTAACCTACTAATATTTACCCCAGTTCAAAAATATTATGTAAATTATCTGATAATGACTAGAAAGTACCTATACTGAAAGAGTAGTTATTTAGACTGACTAAATAGATTTGAACGTTATAATCGAAAAATTTTAATACTATATATCGCTTTTCTTTTTCCCAATATAAAGTAAGTGTGAGGAGATTCCTAAAACATTGGGGTCACTAGCTTTTTCCGTTAATAATTTTATAACTTTCTCAAACTCATTTTCTTCCTTATCACGCCAGTAACTCCAATTATCACTGCTTAAGAGAGCACCTATATTAGAACCAATTAGTGCTAGACTTTCAAATCCCTGTCCCTCCATAAATGGTTTTATTTCTTCTACATTAAAGTAATAAGCACCTGTAAATCGTCCTTCATCTTCATGATTAAAGCAGCCTGTTTGAGCAAATTGCTCGATATTATCCATCTCGTTATTTGGCTTCCAATTTTCAGGATGTAAAAGAGAAGTTAAGATATGTCTAATTCTCGGCATAAATGCCACAAAAACAATACCATCCTTTTTCGTAACTCGATATAACTCTTCTACTGCTTTAATCCGATCTGATTCTTCCTGTAAGTGATACAATGGACCAAGCATTAATGAAGCATCAAACTGTTCATCCTCCAGTATAGTAAGATCTCTTGCATCCGCCATATGGAATCCATTAAAATTTTGTTCTACCTTGAGTTCATGCGCTTTATTTTTAGCAATTTCTACTAGCTTTGGGGTTAAATCGGTTAGTGTTACCTTATATCCTTCATTAGCCAACTTCATAGAATATTTCCCTGGTCCGGCACCATTATCTAGAATATTCCCATTCAGAGGAAGATACTTTTTAATATAATGCCAATTCACTTGGAACTCGATAGGCTCTCTATCTAGTCTTCCCCATTCATCAAAACTATTGTAGTAGTCAATAATGTTATTCACATATGCACCTACATTCTTTTCATTTAATTAGTAGTTCAACACAAAGATAGAAAGTTCCTTCTAATAACAAACTATTTAAGCATAAAAAAAAGACCTCTTATTAATCCAATAGGATGATAAGAGGTCTCTGAAATTTATTTAACCAATTTTTAATACTACTTCATGTATCTGGAATAATTGTCACCGCTATTGTTCGTACAGCGGTATCTTTTTCGTCTTGGTTCCTCGTAGAAAGGTAGTATTTAGTTAAGATTTCTTTTAGCTCATCTTGAAATTTCAAGAAGTCTCCATCATTCATTTTTAATTCGACTAAAGAAAATGTCGCTCCATCATGAGAATGATTCTCTATTTTCTCTAAATAGTTTTGATATTGAGTCATAAGCGATAATTGATAAAAAGATACGAAATCTAGTTTTTCTTGTGGAGATGCTTGATTCCATTCATCTTGGTCAAGTTTTAGCTTCTCCTCATTTAGTGCATAATATTTCTCAGAAACTGATTTTACTTTTTTTTCTTTCATCACATGAATTATCTCGGAGTCCAATAACACTTGTATATGTCTGTAGAGTGTTGCTTGTGGCACATCCTTAATGATTTTGACCATTTCTAATGGTGTTAGTCCATCTTCTTTATTCCTTAATAATGCTTGAGAAATTTTCATTCGTACTGGATGCATTAGAACTTCCACTTTGTTTAACATATTTTCTCCTCACTTGTTTTATTCTTATTCTCATTATAAATAATAAGAATAAGTAGTGCAAAATATAACACTTCATGTTATCATTATCAATAATGAAAATGAATTTTGAAAAGGAGTTGGGATTATGCAATTACATTATGGAATAAATGATTTAAAAGATGTTGATGTAATGTCGTTTCTACCTATTGTACTTCCAGTCATTTTAGTAGGGTTTATACTTGCAATGGTTGCTTTAATAGATTTGTACAAAAATAAAAAAAGTAGAAATAATGTACTCATATGGACATTAATAATAATTTTCGGCAATACAATTGGACCTATTCTGTATTTTGTTATAGGAAGAAAGGATAGTGAACGAGCTTGAAATTGGAAATCAGAAATGTAAAGAAAACGTTTAAAAACAAAACTGCCGTTGATAGCTTCTCGATGGAGCTACAATCAGGAGAGTGTGTCGGACTAATCGGACCAAATGGAGCTGGGAAATCGACGCTTATAAAAATGATTGCAGATATTATAAATCCCGACACTGGTGAAATACTTTTAAACGGAAAAAGAATTTCCTCAATAAAAAAAGAAATTGGGTACCTACCACAATATCCAAACTTTTTTAATTGGATGACTGCCAAAGAAACACTTATGTTCATGGGAAAGCTTTCAGGACTAAGTAAAAATGGATTAAACACCGCCATTCCAAACATTTTAAAAAAAGTTGGATTAAGCGGAGAGGAAGATTCGAAAGTAGGTACATTTTCAGGCGGCATGAAACAGCGACTTGGTATTGCTCAAACCTTACTACATAAGCCTTCCCTAATTATAATGGATGAACCAGTCTCAGCCCTAGATCCCATTGGTCGCAGAGAAGTATTAAACCTTATTCAAGAAATAAAAAAGGAAACAACCATCCTACTATCAACTCACATTTTAGGTGACGCACAAGAAATTTGTGAGCGATTTATAGTTATTAAAAATGGGTTGAAAATCGAGGACACATCGATTATTGAACTGCTTCAAAGAAATAGCGACAACAAATTGAATATAGAAATAACAGAGAAGGATCAAAAATGGATTGGCACTATAGAAGAATTACCTTATGTGAAAGGCATAGAAGTAATTGGGAATCAACTAAAGGTAGAAGTTGAAAACCTAGAAAATAACAAGAATTTATTACTCGGTCATGCACTGAAGCATGATGTAGATATTGTAAAGTTTGAAGTCGGAAACGATACATTAGAAGACATTTTCTTAAAATTGGTGGTGGAGAAATGAATAGTTTTATAGTCTTGATGAACAAAGAGTTTACCCAGATGGTCAGAGATTTTAAAATCATTTGGCTCCCTCTAGTCTTTATCTTATTAGGAATCACCCAGCCTGTGATGACCTATTACTTGCCTACCATATTAGAAGCTTTGGGAAGCGGTCAAGGCATTACAATTGACCCAAATATTGCCGCTCAGCAAGGGGGAGAAATATTAGCTGGCACACTAGGTGCACAGTTTGATCAGCTTGGGATTATAATAATTGCTATCTCTTTAATGGGAATCATCCAAACCGATAAAGCTAACGGAATGTTGGCCTTTATATTAACTAGACCAGTACCTGTTCGTTCATACGTAGGAGGTAAAATTGCTTCGAACTATATTTTTACGGCATTTAGTGTTGCTGTTGGATACCTTGCATCCTATCTTTATGTGAATCTTCTATTCACAAATGTAGCTATTTTCGATATGCTTACTGCCCTATTATTCTATCTTGTTTGGATTCTTTTTATTATCTCTTTTACAACAATGATTAGCACTCTTATAAATAGCCCAGGACTTATCGCACTAATATCCATTGCTTTTTTAATAGGCTGCCGACTTATCGTTGGCTTAAGTTCTATGATAGATATAATAAATCCCGCCAGTATGAGTAAACATGCAATGGAAGTTCTTATAACAGGATCTGTAAACTCTAACGCTATTGTGAATCTAGTAGTATCCCTTCTTTGTGCCGCCATAGCAATCTTTATAACAAATTATTGGATTTCCAATAAAAAGTTTAGTAACGAATAAGAAAAGACTTCTCAAAAGTTTAACCAACTAATGAGAAGTCTTTAATTTTATAAATTTCTTTTAAGAAAGTTTATAATTTTTATCACTTTTATAATTTAGTAATACTTTATAATAAATGTTCAGAGGACTTATAGATTGCGTCTAAAAGAATTAAAAATCGAAATGGAAGAAATACAATAATTCATATCTCCTTTACCTTGGAATAAAAACTTGTTGATTTTAAAATCATACATTATTAATCCATTCATCTCATCTTCCACATCGGTATAGTTGTGTATAGATTTATTTTTCCGAATTGTGCATCCTAAACAGCCTCATCGTCGCCTAAAAGATAGAAACAAAAAGGGGGGTTTCCTCATGGAACAGAGAACATTGATGACACGGATCCGGAAAGGCGAGGACGATGCTTTTGCTCAACTAGTCAACCCCTTGATTGAAAAGGGTTACAGGACCAGTTTTAGTATTCTCAAGTCGAAAGAACAGGCAGAAGAGGTAATCCAAAATGCGCTGATCGAGGCATACCGGAATATTATGAGTGGAAAGGATATCACCTATTTCAACACATGGTTCTATAAATTGGTTACCAATCGTTCAATCGATGCTTGGAGAAAGAACGATCGCCTGAAGGAATCACCGCTTGAAATTGATGTAGGGACAGAAAAACATGCTGTTATAGAAAGCGTATTAAAAGAGGAAAAAGAAAACGAGATTAAAAAGAGCATATCATCCCTTGATAACAGCGACTACCAGACCGTTCTCATCCTCTATTACTACCAAGAACAAGCAATCCAAGAAATATCAGATTTGCTAGGACTGAAAAATTCGACTGTTAAATCCCATCTTCGCAGAGCAAGGAACGCTCTGAAAAAAAGGTTGATTGAAAATCAGTTTATAGGGGTGAATTCACAATGAAGATCGATGAATTGTTGAAGAAAGAAATTGACGAACAGATGGAGAAAATCCAGGCCCCATCTTCCATGTATGAATTTGCAAAAAACATAAAGGAAGAATCGGAAAAAAGAGCGGATTATGAAAAATCGACAAGAAAAAAAAGAGGTTGGAGGAAATCACAGTTTGTAATTGCCGCAGTTATCAGTCTTGGCGTCTTAACAGGGTCCGCATTCCTAAATCCAGCTATGGCCGAAGTAATGTCAAAAATCCCGTATCTAGGACAAGTATTCCATAAACCAATACAAGTAGTAATTTCAGAAACCTTGGAGAAAGAAGGATATAAACCAAATGGTATCGGCATGGGCATATGGGGACAGAAGGCACTCTTTGACATAAGGTTAAAGGGCACGGAAGAATACGTTAAGCAAGAAGAGGATAAAGTTTTAAGAATATTGACTGAAACTTTGGAAAAGAGAGGGTATGATAACTACGAGTTAAGGGTTTCTTCTGACACGAATGAAGTATCCCCCAAGCTAAACGAGATAGAAAAACAGAGGGAGGAACTAGGCGAAAAGTTGATGTCGGACTTGCAGGAAGCAGGATATCCGATTATGAATGTTAACGCCTACAGCCCTGTGGTCAGTGTGTACATCCCAATAACCGATGAAGCTAAAAAAGTAGAAATCTACAAGGCAGCGATTGAACTATTAAAAGCAAACGAAACACCAAAACAGGTACAAGTTATAACTCGAGACCTTTCAGAAGAGGAAATCGAGAGTCGATGGATGCCCGTCACGTTGAGTATTCAAGAAGAGTTTTTTCTAAAAAAAGTGTACAAGGTAGCTGACATTAGATATTCCTACAAGCCTGAAAAAGTGTCTATTACCATCATGACTAACATGAAATCATCGGATCCAGAGACTAAAGAGATCGTAACCAAAATCCGAAAAGAAATTACTGAGTTCCTGGATAGTGAAGAAGTAAAAAGAATGACAGAGAATCAGAAATATGAGCTAATTATCCAAGACAAGAACGGCAATGATTTCCCTTAATAAAATCAAGTTATAAATACAAACATTAATTATTGTAGTGTCTCAAACTTTTAGAAAAACCTGAATTTTATTATAATGTGGTTGGAGAAAACCTAAATATCAAAATGGTCATATGCCCCACTTAATAACAAACCAGTATAATTTAAAGGAGGAGTTTACAATAAGAGAAAATCCTATAGACTTTAATATTCGAAATAGAAGTTATGTTATAAGGTTGGCAAAAGAAGATGATGCGAAAAACTTGTCTGAAGTACGATTGCAGATAGATAGCGAAACAGAAAATATGGATAGAGAAAAAGGTGAAGCATACATTGATGAAGTAGGCTTTAGACAACTTATCAAAGAAGATACAGAAAGTGACCATAATCTTTTTTTAGTTTGCGAATCAAATGGAAGTATTGTAGGGTTCTCAAGGTGTGAAGGCAATCAGTTGAAAAGAATGTCCCATAAAGTTGAGTTTGGGGTTTGTGTACTAAAGGATTTCTGGGGATATGGCATTGGTACAAACTTCTTAAAAGAAACAATTAGATGGGCCGATACAAATAACATTAAGAAAATTACTTTGAATGTACTTGAAACCAATGAAAAAGCCATAATGCTTTATAAAAAATATGGTTTTAAAGAAGAAGGATTATTAAAGATGGATAAGCTACTATCAGATGGAAATTATTATAATACCGTAATTATGGGAAGGTTCAATAATAATAGCACTAATTAGTTTATGAAAAATAGCCCTATTTTTGATCAATCTTTGTTCAAAATAGGAGCTATATTTTTTATTAGAGTACAAAATAGCTTCTCTAAATGACCGGACTATTTTTTAGTTATTCGAAAATGAAAAAACCACTACAGTTTAGGTTGAACTGCCCGTGGATAAGCTATAATTTTTTCGCAATTGGTATGCAGTTGATCAGTATTTATTATCATAACGTACTAAGCCGTAGTTCATAAAAATACTGCACAGCTGGATGCTTTAATTTCATTTGCTCAGTCATGTTCAAAATCCGTTTTTTTCCAACCCGTCTATCCACTAAAGCTAGGATATTCAATAGGATATCATTACTCTCTATACTTTCCTCTATAGAAGTGGATAAAAAGTTATTAGCTACAACGATAAAATTTGATTTACTTAATGATGACTGCGCTGACAACATCTCCTTTGCATATTCTGATAATTTCCTACCTCTTGCAATTACTAGTAAGCGATCCTCCGGAACTGTCCCCTTAGTTTGTTTTCTTATCGCTTCAATTTCCTCTTCATTGATAGGAATTTGGATATCTGGGTCATTCTTAATTTCTTGTTCCGACTGATACCATCTAATTAAGGTAGTTTTATCATTCATATTGAGTACATTCTTTTTATCTACCGCAATATAACAAAGTCCTGCTTTATCAGGTAAATAACGATAGCTGGTTGCAGTGTATTCAATCCTTCCAAATAATGCAGGACAGAGAAAACTCTCCAGATTTTGCTTCAATTTGCTCCAGGACATGTAAGTCTCCTTAAATTTTATATTTTTAATATTTGTTGAGGCAGTCGTTCTATTATCCATAATACAATAACCAACATATAGATTAAACAAAATACAACGATTAAGTGTGACTTGAATTTCTTATGTATCTATAATAGTGAACGAATAAAATATCCAGACTGATGAAACAATAAACATCGAAGAAAAGGCCTCCCAACAGTTTAGCAAACTGATGAAAGACCTTTTATTAAAGTAATCCGATATTATAAAAATGGAATAGTTTTCATTCTTAACTTAGTCCTTCTTTTTACAAATCGAATGATAAAAACTCAGTCAGTTGTTGTTCATGCTTGTCGAGCATAATCTGTCTCGCTTTGATGCCCTGCTCACGCAGTAATTCAATATTTTGTACGAGGAATTCGTCACTGCCGACAACATAGTAGAGACCTTCGTTGTCTGCAGCTAGATTCTTCACTTTTTCATAGTAGTCTTTACGGTTATCCACAAACTGTGATGTAAACTTCTTATTAGGTCCTGATTGAAAAACTTCGGTAAATAAGAATTCTTTTGATGAATCGATGTTTAAAGAATGAAGTCGATTCACGTTGTCAGATCGTTTCAGGTAATCAAGTACAATCGGTCTGATAGTTGCCAGACCTACACCAGATGACAACAGATAAACATTTTTCCCTTCTCTTTTCAGCGGTACATTTGAATGCGTTTTAAATATTGCAACTTCATTGCCGACTTTAAGATTTTTTAATATAGTTTTGAACTCAGAGCATTGCTCTCTGATACGTGTTGTGATTCCAATCGCATCTTCATGGGGTAAGGTGGAGATTGACATATGCCGAATCAGGCTGCGGTTTGGTTTATCTCCGGTATTAAACCCCTCCAGTGCGAAGTGGGTGTGGGAACCTTCTTCCCATGTAAAGTCTTGCGGACAATCGAGCAGGTACGTTCTAACCTCAGACGATTCTTGAATAATCTTATTTATTTTAGTCCAATATACTTGCATTATTAATCCTCCTCAATTATATGTAGCCACACCATCTAATATTGATATTTGAAATAAATGGGTTGAACAGATTTCAACATTTATGAAGCTCAGGAAAAAGTACCTAATAGGAGATTCAATGTTCTTTCTACTAATCATTGCAAACAGAATAACTATTATGATCTGTGCAAGAAACAGTAAATAAACTAATTACCGACTTCTTTAGAAAATTTAATTTTGAGTTGCTTCTGTTTCTAAAACTTAGTGACTAATAAACAGCTATTGGCCCATAAGGACCCTTGATAATTTCTATTCTCGTTTCGAAAATATCTGTCAAAAGTTCTGGATCCATAATTTCTGCTACTGTTCCAAAAGCAGCAATCTGTCCATCTTTCATGGCACAAATTCTATCTGAATATTTGGCTGCAAAATTTATATCATGCATAACAGTCAGAATGGTTCTTCCAAATTCATTAGCAACATGTCTCAAATACTCCATCATTTGAACAGAACGAGCAACATCAAGATTGTTCAGAGGCTCATCCAATAGTACATATTCAGTCTCTTGGCACAACACCATTGCAACATAAGCTCGTTGTCTTTGACCGCCTGAAAGCTCATCTAAATATCGATCTTCTAGTTCAGTCATATCTAAAAAATCAATATATTTAGAAATAATCTCCTCATCTTCTTTGGTTAATCTTCCCTTTGAATATGGAAAACGTCCAAACCCAGCTAGTTGTCTAACAGTAAGCCTCGTTACAAAATGATTTTCTTGCCGCAAAATGGTTACAATTTTTGCTAGGTCATTTGATTTTGAGGAAGAAACATCCATATTTGCCACCTTAATTTGACCTTCATCCATATTCAAAAGTCTTCCAATCATCAAAAGTGTCGTAGACTTTCCAGCACCATTTGGTCCAATTAAAGAAGTAAAACCGGCTTTTGGTATTTCAATATCCAACGGGCCAATTTTTACCCTATCCGTATATATCTTTCTAGCATTATCAATCTTTATCATAGAGACCTCTTCCTTAAAATTACAATTAAAAATACGATTCCACCAAACAGTTCAATAAAAACGGAAACAGCTTGAGAATTGAATACATGATACATTAGAAAATAAGCACTTGTTAGTACAAAGAACCCTATAGCAAGAGCCATTGGAAAAATATATCTGTGATCATAAGTTGGAGCCGCTTGATAACTCAAAATGGCAACTAAAAACCCAAAGAAAGTAAGAGGGCCAACTAAAGCCGTTGAAATTGACATCAAAACAGTAACTAATACAAGCGTATAAATGATACTAGGTTGGTATTTAATGCCAAACGTAGTAGAGACATCCTTTCCAAGTGATAATATATTTAATTTCTTGGAAAAAATAAAAAGTAATAATGCAATAATGATGACCATTGGTATGACAATGGGAAAATATTCAGCATCCGCATTATTGACAGAACCAATCAATCTTGTCTGCAAAAGGTCAAATTCAGATGGTGAGAGAAGTTTTCTCATAAAGGCTGACAGAGTACTCAGCCCAGTTCCAATAATAATTCCAATTAAAAGCACAAGCTGTAAATCCCCATATTTTCCCGAAAGCAGCCATCCATAAAGGATTAAACTTAATAAGACCATAAGACTAACTTGAAGAAAAAATGGTCCAATACCACTAAAACTCACCAATGCACTAGCACCAAATAAAAACATGGTACTCGTATGAATGGTTGAGTAAAGTGATTCGAATCCTAAAAGAGAAGGAGTTATTATCCGATTATTCGTAATCGATTGAAAAGCAACGGTCGACAAACTGTGGCAAATGGCAGCAATAAACATTGCAACAACAGCTACGATCCTTCTTTGAACAACCGGGATAAAAGAAGGTGAATCGACTGGAACCGGATTGTTATAAACTAAAAGTCCATACGAAAAAAGAAGGCCCAAAGCAGTCAATGATATTAGCAAAATCCAATAGCGTCTTTCCTCTTTCTTAGTACGAAAAGCCTTAGCTGATCTATTTTCATTATGAAGGCTAAAATCGATTCTAACATTGTCTTTTTTTCTATATTCTAAAGCTCTCATCCTAGCCTCCTTGGTTTTCTTTGTCTCAATAAGATCATAATAAATACTACTGAACCTACTGAACCAAGTATTAAAGAGACAGGAATTTCAAAAGGCATAATAATGGTTCGAGAAATGATGTCACAAAGCGTAATCGTCCCCATTCCGATTAAGCATACCCAAGGCAAATTACTTCGAAGGTCATCTCCTCTAATCATTGAAACAATATTTGGGACAATTAATCCTAGGAAAGGCAAGTTTCCAATAACAGCTGCAACAATACCAACAGCAACAGCAATAAGACCATTAGCCAATAGAATAAGGGTGTTATAATTCACTCCAAGACTTGTTGCAATATCTTCCCCTAGACCAGCCAAAGTCAACCTATTCGCATAAATAAAAATAAGAATCGTAACGATCACAATGATCCATAAAAATTCATATCTGCCAGCCTGAACAGCTGTAAAAGAACCTACAAACCAGCTTTCAATAACTTGTGACATTTGGAAAAAGAGACCCATAAAAGTAGAAACTGCAGAAATGACTGCACCAAGCATTAAACCAATAATTGGGACAATTAAAGAGGAACGAATTCTAACCCTTCTAATGAATAAAAAGAAAATCATCGTTCCTACAAAAGAAAAAATGATTGCACCAGTCATTCTTAGAACTATAGTTGGTGCAGGAAATAATAAATAAACAACAAGTAGACCCAAACCTGCCCACTCCATCGTGCCTGTTGTGGTAGGTTCAACTAAGCGATTCTGTGTAATAAGTTGCATGACAAGTCCTGTCATTGCTATAGCAGCTCCGGTAAGCATTAGTGCAACTGTTCTTGGAACTCGAGTGATGAAAAACATTTCCATTCCATCTTCTTGTCCACGTATATCATAAACTCCAGTAAATAGTGAGATAATACCTAAACTAATGACAATTACAATCGCTAGTATATAAGGTTTTGTCCATATTCTATTGTGGTTATAAAACCGGGATTGAGAATTCCTCTCAATCCCGGAATTGATATTTTTTTGCACTATTTTATACTCCTTTACACTACTCAGCTAAAGAATTAGCAATGTTTTCAAATAGCTCTATAAAAGTTTGTACTGATTCATTTAAGTAAGTATCCGTTGGTGCATAAACAATCTTTCCTTCAGAAACAGCCGTTGTGTTTTTAAGAGCAGGTGAATTATCAATAACATCCTGGGCTGGAACTTTATCAGTTTCACCAGATATTGGAGCATCACGGTCTAATACTAGAATCCAATCAGGATTACTCTGTGCAATAGCTTCAACTGAAATTTCATCACCCTGATGATCTGTAGTAGTATTGTCAACTTCTAATGCCGGAGTCCATCCAAAAATGTCATATAGCGGTCCCCAAACACGTCCAGAGCGAGGAGCTGAGAAACCAATATCTCCACCAGAAACGATAACACTCATAATTGTATCCGTTCCATTATAAGCAGACTTAGCTTTTTCGATAGCTTGATCTAATTCAGCTACCAATTGTTCAGCTTCTTCATTTTTATCAAAAATTTGTCCCAAAGTAAGTGTAGTTTCTTTAAACCCATTCACTAAATTTTCTCCAGGTGCACTAGCTTCCTCAGAAACATCTACATTTAAATCAATTACAGCAGCATTTGGTACCAATTTTTTGATATCTTCGTAATATCCAGAAAATCTTTGACCGACAATGACAAGTTCAGGGTCTGCAGCTGCTAATACTTCAAAGTTTGGTTCACTATGATTTCCAATATCTTGAACATTTTCATCAGTTACATATGGTGAACCTGCTAACATTACCGCCTTTGGAACAGCAGCTAACTCAATCTCCCAATCAGCTAAAGTTTCGAATGTTCTATTATCCAAAGCAACTACATTCTTAGGATTTACAGGAACCGTAACCGTTCCATGAGCATCAGTGACTTCGATAGTTGTAGGTTCAGTAGATTCCTCTGTCTCCCCACTAGTTTCAGATTCGGTAACCTTAGGTTCACTAGATGCACCATTTGAACTTCCGCAAGCCGCTAACATTAAAACAAAAATTGCCATAATAACAGTTAATTTAAATTTCGCCATTTCTCATACCCCTTTTCTTAAGTATTATAAATTTTAAAAACTAAGAGCATATTGAATTGATAAACTGACTATCTACGTTTTATTTATACCAATTTAAATACTATTTTCTCTATTTAACATAGGGCACAGCTAAAACCTAAATAAATGATAATGATTATCAATTTCAACTACAAATCAAAGTATACCAAATATATCTAAATATGCAACTCCTTTTTTACCATATTTATCAAAACTTGATAAATTGACCATCGCGCGAATACGTTTAAATTACGTTTAATGGGTTTCACTATTGATATTGGACTGGTTCAATTCATGGGAAAAAGAAAGCAAAAGGTGAAAAGCAGGTAAAATTTTTTTACTAAGCAAGAATCTGTTCCTCTACGTCACACAAGTAATAAAAAAGAAGCCACTGAAAAATCCAGTGACTTCATGGAAAGTTAAGAGGGCTATTTTGCCTGACAAAAGTCTGGCAAAATAGCCTCTTAACCTCATTATAAACTCTCAAACCCTTGATATATAAGTGGGAGGTAGCATGAATTACATCATGCCGCCCATTCCGCCCATGTCAGGCATACCCATACCGCCAGCTCCTGCTGGTTCTGGAATATCTGCTACTACTGCTTCTGTAGTTAAGAATAATGCTGCTACAGATGCAGCGTTTTGAAGTGCTGAACGAGTTACTTTAGTTGGATCAACGATACCTGCTTCGATCATATTCACCCATTCGCCAGTTGCAGCATTGAATCCGATACCGACTTCTTCACGTTTTAAACGATCTACAACGATAGATCCTTCAAGACCTGCATTGTTAGCGATTTGACGAACTGGTTCTTCTAATGCACGAAGTACAATTTTCAGACCCGTAGCTACGTCGCCTTCTTTTGTTTCTGCTAATTCGGCAACTTTGTTATATACGTTTACTAGTGCAGTACCACCACCAGCTACGATACCTTCTTCAACTGCTGCGCGAGTAGCATTAAGAGCATCTTCAATACGAAGCTTGCGTTCTTTTAGTTCTGTTTCTGTTGCTGCTCCGACTTTAACTACAGCTACACCACCAGCTAATTTAGCTAGGCGTTCTTGTAGTTTTTCTTTGTCGAATTCAGATGTAGTGTCTTCTAATTGAGAACGGATTTGTGTTACACGACCAGCGATGCGATCAGACTCTCCGTTACCCTCTACGATTGTAGTATTATCTTTAGATACAACAACTTTAGAAGCGCGACCTAATTGAGTAATGTTAGCAGATTTTAAGTCTAAACCTAAATCTTCTGTGATCACTTCAGCTCCAGTAAGAACTGCGATATCTTCTAACATCGCTTTACGACGGTCACCAAATCCTGGTGCTTTAACAGCTACAGCATTGAAAGTTCCACGTAATTTGTTTAATACTAGAGTAGCTAGAGCTTCCCCTTCTACGTCCTCAGAGATTAGTAAAAGTGGTTTGCCTTGTTGTACTACTTGCTCAAGCACAGGAAGAATTTCTTGTATGCTTGTGATTTTTTTATCTGTTATTAAAATATATGGATTGTCTAAAATAGCTTCCATTTTATCCGAATCTGTTACCATATAAGGAGATGCATATCCACGATCGAACTGCATACCTTCTACCACGTCAAGTTCAGTAGTGAACCCTTTAGATTCTTCAATTGTAATGACACCGTCGTTACCAACGCGCTCCATTGCTTCAGCAATTAGTTCACCTACTTCAGAATCTCCTGAAGAAATAGCTGCAACCTGAGCAATAGACTCTTTGCCTTCGATTTGTTTAGAAATTGCTTTTAACTCTGTAACTGCAGCAGCAACTGCAAGGTCAATACCTTTACGGATTCCTACTGGGTTAGCACCAGCTGTTACGTTTTTCAATCCTTCACGGATCATCGATTGCGCTAATACAGTAGCAGTTGTTGTACCGTCACCAGCGATATCGTTTGTTTTAGAAGCAACCTCTGCCACTAATTTAGCACCCATATTTTCAAATGCATCTTCCAATTCGATATCTTTTGCAATCGTTACACCATCATTAGTAATAAGTGGTGAACCAAATTTTTTCTCAAGAACTACGTTACGTCCTTTTGGTCCAAGTGTTACTTTAACAGCATCTGCAAGTTTATCTACTCCACGTAACATTGCGCTACGTGCGTCTTCACTGAATTTAATTTCTTTAGCCATGTGTTAGTTACCTCCTGAATATATTTTCCAAAGTTTTATTAGCCAATAATAGCTAGAACATCGCTTTCGCGTAAAATTAAATAATCGTTGTTTTCATATTTCACTTCTGTACCTGAATATTTAGAGAAGATGATGCGGTCTCCCTCTTTTACGTCAAGTTCAACGCGAGTGCCGTTTTCAAGTACTCGTCCAGTCCCTGTAGCAACAACATTTCCTTCTTGCGGTTTTTCTTTAGCAGAGTCTGGAAGTACGATGCCAGATGCTGTTTTTTCCTCAGCTTCGATTAATTCGATTACGATACGATCACCTAATGGTCTTAACAAGTGAAACTACCTCCCTAAAATAGTAAAATGTAATATTATTAGCACTCTTACTCTTTGAGTGCTAACACACTTATAATAATAATTAATCACAGAACATTTTGCAAGTAAGAAGCTATCTTTTTCTTTTATTTTCTATTTCCGATACAATAAGAAAAGAAGGTACATATAGAGAGGAATAAAACTGTTTATGAAACAACAAAAAACTGGTATATACATTTTAATCGTTTACTGTATAATGCAACTATCTTCAGGTATACTTGTCCCGTTCCTACCAGAGCTTTATACCCTATTAGAAGCTAAAGGAGTGGAAAATCCAGCACTTTTCATTTCTGGTTGGTGGGTATTTCTTAGCATGGGAATCGCTACATTGATCACCCTGCTAATCATCCGTAAAGACAAGACTTACTTGAAGCCACTAAATGGTAAGCCAAGCTCAACCCTCCAAACGATCGGTTGGGGAATTGCTGGTTTCTTTCTAGTATTTGTAGGACAGGGTATTGCAGCAAGCATCGAGCTTAAATTTGGTGTGGATCCTGGATCAGAAAATACAACTCAGTTTATAGAAATTGCCCATACCGTACCATTAGCTATTTTTTCAATTGTCATTTTTGCCCCTATATTAGAGGAGCTGATATTCCGAAGAATCATTTTCGGAACTCTGTTGCCAAAAACGAATTTCTTTGTAGCCGCTTCTGTAAGTGCAATTGTGTTTGGAATTATTCACTTTGACTTTACGCACATACTACTATATGCGGTTTCCGGATTTATATTCGCATTTATCTATTACAAGACAAAGCGAATTATCGCATCAATTATCTCCCATATGTTATTAAATGGATTTGTTGTGCTAGTTCAATTTTACGGTGAGGAAATTCAACAGTTTCTTAAACAATATTCAAATATGCAGTTCCTATTTTTTCATTAATAAAAGCCTTTGACCTGTTAGCATTATGGTCAAAGGCTTTTTTGGTTATTCAGTCAGTTCATTTCTTATTAAATAAATAAGAGTCTGTAATTCTACAGAAAGATCGATGGTATGTACACGGATAGCATCGGTTGTTTGTAAACGTATTGGTGTAAAGTTTAATATCCCTTTAATAGAAGAAGCTTCTAATTGATCGGCTACTTGTTGTGCAGACCGACTTGGCAAAGTAAAAATGACCAGTTCAATTCCATATTCCTCTAGCTTTTCAAGCATAACACTCGAATGATACACAGGAATATCACTTATGGTCGTTCCTTCTACCGGAGCCTTTGTATCGAATGCCACGACAATTTTTGTATTATGGTTTTTTTGGAAATTATACTTTAGAAAAGCAGTTCCCAAACTTCCAACTCCAATGAGCGCAACATTCGCAGCCTCATCCTGATCGAGTGTTTTACGGAAAAACTCAAGTAAAGTCGGAACGTCATAACCGTAACCCTTTTTTCCAAGCGCACCAAAATGAGAGAAATCTCTCCTAATTGTTGCGGAATCGATTTTCATCGCTTCACTCAATTCCTGCGAAGAAACTCGTTTGTGCCCAGCATTATGAAAGCTTTGTAAAAATCTATAATATAATGGAAGTCTTTTCGTAGTTGCTTGAGGAATTCTCGGTATTTCTGGCTTCATAAAAATCCTCCTAGTTTAGTCAAACAAATCGTTATTATCTTACTAGACATTTCTACCATTGTAAACCTAGAGCGTTGCAACGACAAGCCCTATCTATTACACTAAGGATAGAATTGAGGTGCGAATAATTGTGATTGTTTTACAAGTCAATCAAATAACAAAATCCTTTAACGGTGAAGATATATTAACTAACGTAAAGCTAGAGGTTCAGGATCGAGACCGGGTTGCCCTTGTTGGTAGAAACGGTGCCGGAAAATCTACACTACTTAAAATAATAGCAGGTGAAATGTCGTATGATTCAGGCGAAATAATTATGCCAAAAAATATTCGTCTTGGCTATTTAGAACAGCATGCAGGTCTCGAATCTAAATTGACAATCTGGGAGGAAATGAAGACAATCTTTAGTCATCTCATTAACTCTGAAAAAGAGCTTCGTTCCCTAGAATCACAAATGGCAGACCCTACTATATATGAAGATACTGAAGCTTATTCAAGAGTGGCAGCAACGTACGATGAATTACAGTTAGCCTTTAATGAGGCAGGTGGCTATCGCTTCGAATCAGATATACGCTCTATATTACACGGCATGCAGTTTTTCCCAGATGATTATGATAAGCCTGTCCAAGCATTGTCAGGAGGACAAAAAACGAGGCTAGCACTTGCAAAAATGCTTCTAAGTAAGCCAGACTTGCTAATCCTCGATGAGCCTACCAACCATTTGGACATTCAAACGCTAAGCTTTTTAGAAAACTATCTGAAAAATTATAGCGGTGCAGTTCTTATCGTCTCACATGACCGTTACTTTTTAGACCAAGTAGTCAACTTTGTTTACGAAGTATCTCGGCATAATGTAGTAAGATACGTTGGCAACTACAGTTCGTACTTAACGCAAAAAGCAAAAAACTATGAGTTAGATAGAAAGAAGTATGAAAAACAGCAAGAGGAAAAAGCAAAACTCGAGGATTTTGTCAGTAAAAATCTTGCCCGTGCCTCTACAACTAAAATGGCTCAATCTAGACGTAAAGTTATTGAGAAAACAGATTGGATGGAATCCCCAGATGGTGATGAAAAATCTGCTTCTTTCGGATTTACTATCGATCGACCAAGTGGCAATGACGTACTTCGTCTGGAGCAAATTGCAGTTGGCTATCCAAACAAAACTGTTTCATCGAATATTTCCTTCTCTGTGTACAAGCAAGACCGCATTGCACTCGTTGGACCAAATGGAGTGGGCAAATCAACTTTACTAAAAACAATTATGAAACAATTAAATGCCGCTGATGGGAAAATCCAGTATGGTACTAATGTCCAATTTGGATACTATGATCAAGAACAAGCAGCATTAACTGGCAACAAAACAGCTTTACAAGAACTATGGGATGAATGGCCGTTGATGAATGAACGAGATGTCCGCACTGTATTAGGCCGTTTCTTGTTTTCAGGAGATGATGTACAAAAAACGGTATCTACACTATCCGGTGGTGAAAAGGCAAGACTCGCTCTTGCAAAGCTAATGCTTTTAAAAGCGAACACACTCGTACTCGATGAGCCTACCAACCATTTAGACTTAGACAGTAAAGAAGTTCTCGAAAATGCATTACTCGACTTCCCCGGGACTATCATATTCGTATCCCATGACAGATATTTTATAAACCGAATTGCAACAAAGGTTATTGAGTTAGCAAGCGAGGATGCAACCCTATTCCTTGGAGACTACGACTATTACCTAGAAAAAAAAGAAGAAATGGAAGAACTAGCATTAGAAAATGCAGTTGTTGAAAATACGGTAGTTACGAAAGTGAACACATCCACAATTGATAAAGAATCAAAGAAAAAAGAACGCCAGCTTCGACGTCAGCTAGAGGAACTAGAAAGTCAGATTCCAACTGTTGATGTGGAAATTGCTACAATTGAAGAAAAGCTATGTGACCCTGAAATCTTCCAAGACCACGAAGCTGTCCAACAATTACAGCGTGAACTAGATCAGTTGAAGGAAAAACAAGATGACCTATCAAATGAATGGTTAGAATTACAGGAACAATTAGAAGAAATAGCCCCATAAAGAAAAAGGTAGTGAAACCAATTCGTTTTTTTGGCTTCACTACCTTTTCTAATTGCTTATGATTTTACTCTTTTTAGTTGTCTAATAACTTCAATTAATGCCTTGAAACTTTGAACCATTAGTTTACTCGATCCAAAATTCATAATAATATGGGTCTCAGTAGATGGGTCATAAAACAAATGAGTTGAAAGAACTCCAATATGCCCTCTTACTCTTGGTAACCCTTTCAATAGAAAAAAGAACTCTTCAAATCGGATTTCCATTAGCCCTGTTCCATAGTGAATACCAGTTCTGAATTTATGTTTGAATTTTTCCATAAACTGTATTTTTTCTTCATTAAATAATCTTCCTTCTCTAAAAGCTCTATTAAAAGAAAGAAGATCATTTGGAGTAGATATTATTCCACCTCCCGACCAGTCCACACTTAGACTTTGAAAGTCTGTTACATCTGTGCCGTTAAGCCAAATCTTTTGAAATTTTTGTAGGGGATTTTTAGGTTCCGAATAGAATAGCATATAAGAGTCCTGCATTCCAAGTGGGGTAAAGATTTCATCATGTAGATTCTCATGAAATGGTTTTCCTGAAACTTTTTCAATGATTAAACCAAGTAAAATATAACCAGTATCTGAGTAATGAAAGACCTTCCCAGGTATCCCTGCAGCTTTTTGCCTTTTCCGTGTGAATTCAACTAATTCATAAGGAGTCCATTTCTTTTCAGATTCGGAAACGATCAATTTAGACATCGGACTACCTAAATTTACTGGATCTTCGAAATAATCACCGATTCCTGAAGTATGCGCTAATAATTGTTCTACGGTAACTTCTTTTATATAATCTTTATCCTTAAATATAAAGAGATTTTCAAGTTCTATATTTGTAAAATAATTTGATATCGGATCGTGTAAGGATAAACTATTTCTGTCTATTAAAATCATTATTAGAGTAGCAGTAAACATTTTACCAATACTTGCAATATGGAAAGGTTGGTTTGAATCTTCTGATGAATAGTTATACTGAAAATCTAACTTTTTACTATCAATCAGAATTTGGATGCTTGATTGAGTATTTTTTTGATGAATTTTATTAAAGTATTTATCCAAATGCCTCTTTACGGCCTCTATACTTGTCGTATTCAACATTATGTCCTCCATCGTTTTACAACATTTGAAATAAGCTGTTAGAAAAATATTTTAGCTGTTGCACTCTTTTACCTTTTCTAAAAATGACCTAATCCTTTGAATCTCAAAATATAAAACTTCATCGAAGATGTGCGGTAAATTACAACTCCGTTTGTCTTGTGAATCATTTATTCTTTTGCTGAATCAGCAAGTCCACGTCCAATTACATTAGCAGATATCGGTTTTTTTCCTAATTCTCTTGCCCAAATAGATAATTGTCCGATATGGTGTATCTCATGAGCAATTACATGTCGAATAACTTCACCCCAAGTATCCCGTTCAATTCTTCCATCTGGCAACGTATCGTAAAGTATGCGACTTTCCATGCTATCATTCCAGTTGTTTACAAAGGCTTCGACTTCCAATCGAAATTTTGCGTCTAATTGCCTTACTTTCTCCAGAGTACTATAATTTTCAAAACTCTCCTGAAAATCAGGCTGATCCTGTAAAACACGAATCCAACTCCATTCCACATCTACTATATGAAATAATGTTTCTAAAATGCTTCCTACTCCACCTGTGCGTTTGCATAACAGTTCTTCTTCACTTAATCTCTCACACCATAGATACCAGTCTTCCCTAACCAACCAATTATACTGAAAAAACATCTTCACTAAGTTTCCTCCCTAAAATTGAGTAATAATATTCTATCTTATTTTTATTGGCCAGAATGAAACCTTACAACCTATTCTGATACTTTCCACCTATTACTAGAATTCTACAATTTCAGCGATAATCCTTCTTATGTTTTAATCTTATAATTGTTGCAGTGTCGAATAGTATACATATATGTTGGTCAAGTACTATTTTATAATAACTTTTCTCCACATATTTATTCACAAAGAAAAACTAGTTATATCAATCTATCAACAGGTTTATCCACATTGTCCACAATTTTAAAAATAAGTTGTCCACATTGATGTGTATAACAATCATACTATATATAGTTTGCGTCTAAGTTACGCACATGTTATCCACAAAATGTGCATAAGTACGAATGTTCTCTATTGACAACTTCTAAATTCCATGATAAAAAATCCTCTTTTCTTGTCGAAGAAAAGAGGATTTGAGTATTTCATTTAGTTGTTTAGAGTCTAGACTACAAGCGAATAGGCTTTGACTCGTTTCAGAATCTCGGTACTAAAATAGGCGCATTTGTTTTTCTTAATTCCAACTATTTAATTCTAGACCTGGTCTACCATTCATCGACATATCACTTAAATGTCCTGCTGAATACTTAGAATTTCCAGCGGCAGCAATCATGGCTGCATTGTCTGTACATAGCTTGATGGGTGGTACATAAAAATGTATATTCTCTTTTGTAAAAGCTTCCTCTAGTGAATTACGAAGTCCTTTATTTGCAGCAACTCCACCCGCAGCAATCACTTGCTTCACTTTAAATTCACGTGCTGCACGTATAGTTTTTGTCGTTAACACTTCCACTACACTTTGCTGGAATCCTGCCGCTAGGTGGTTCGGATTTATCTCTTCTCCACGTTGCTCGGCGTTATGCTGATAATTGATAACTGCAGATTTTAATCCACTGAAGCTAAAATCATATGACCCTTCCTCTAGCCATGCTCTAGGAAATTGCAATGCTTCATCACTTTCGTTAGCAAGTTTATCGATATGTGGACCTCCTGGATATGGAAGATTCAATACTCGAGCTACTTTGTCGTACGCTTCACCTGCAGCGTCATCCCTAGTCTCACCGATTAATTCGAACTGTCCATCTTCCTTCATCAATACAAGCTCCGTATGACCTCCAGAAACAACTAATGCCAAAAGTGGGAATTCCATCTTCTGTACTAGTGCATTAGCGTAAATATGCCCCGCGATGTGGTGGACTCCAACTAGTGGAAGCCCATTTGCAAAAGCGAATGCTTTCGCAGCATTTATACCTATCAGAAGTGCTCCGACTAACCCTGGGCCTTCTGTAACTGCAACTGCATCTAAATCCTGTGGTGTCATATCCGCTTGTTTTAATGCTTCTTCGATAACAATCGTAATCTGCTCCACATGGTGTCTCGATGCGACTTCTGGTACTACTCCACCAAATCGTTTATGGCTTTCGATTTGTGATGCTACTACATTAGATATAATCTCATGCCCATTTTTTACAATCGATGCTGCTGTTTCATCACAGCTCGTTTCAATTCCTAATATATATTGGTCTTTTCTCATTTAAATTCCACCCACATCACAAGTGCATCCTCTCCGGTGTCTGAATAATAATTTTTCCGTATGCCTCCGTCTTGGAAGTTAAGTTTATAATATAAGTTTTTCGCCACATCATTTGATACTCTAACTTCAAGTGTCATGAGTACTACATTTTGCTCTGTTACTACACGGATAGCCTCCCGCATCAATCCTTCGCCAATTTTGTTTCCACGCATACGTTCAGCTACTGCCACATTAGTAATATGACTTTCATCCATAACTATCCACATGCCACAGTATCCGATTATATCTTTTGCTTCTGTTTCAGCAACAAGATAATGTGAATACAAATTTGTCGTCATTTCGTGCTCAAAGGCTTCCCTCGTCCAAGGTGTGTCGAATGCCTCCTGTTCGATCAACAGTACTTGATCTATATCATCTAAAGTCATTTTTCGATACGTTATATTAGTTTCCATTTTTCTTCTGCTCTTTCATCCAGTTTGCCTCTGCTTCGGTAATACGCAAATACTCAGGCACAACTGTATGTACTTCGGAAGGCTCCATTTTTTTCGCCATTTCTATTAATACAGCTGCATTTGGTAAATCGAAAGCGGCATTAGCCCGCTGAACCTTATCTCCAAGTACTTCTTTTATTTGCTCCCAGTGAATCGAAACGTCCATGCCGACAAATAACACTTGCTGTTCCATATTATCTAGAGTTGTTAGTAAATCAACTAAGGATATATGTGCTTCCTTTACTACTTCCCCGTTTGCATAAATTCCAGCAAATACATTACTACGACGTGCGTCCATAATGGAACAAACAACACCTTGGAAATACGGAGCATTCTCAGCAAGTACATGTAAGCTTGACACCGAATATATTGGCACTTTTAGTGTCCAAGCGAGTGTTTTTCCAATCGTTACTCCAATACGAACTCCTGTATAGGAACCCGGTCCTTTCGCTACAGCAATCGCTTCTATTTCATTTGGCTTAATATTTGCTTTTTCCATTAATTCTTCAATAGCTGGCATCGTGCCAATCGAGTGCGTAATTTTCATTGATGACTGAAACGAAGCAAGTACTTGTTCATCCTTTACAATAGCTATCGCAAGAGGTGTATTTGATGTATCTATTCCTAACCAAATCATTCAAAAAGCTCCTCACATAATTGTTCATATCGTTTGCCATAGGGCATAAACGTAAATTTTCTGGCATTCTCATCTAGACGAAGAATCTGAATCGCCAGTCGTTCTGCTGGCAAATCCTCTTCTATCAAATGTGCCCACTCAATGATGCTTACCGCATCGCCGTAAAACAGCTCGTCCCAGCCTAAATCCTCATCACTATCCGCAAGTCGGTAGACATCTAAATGATTTAACGGCAGCCTGCCCTCATATTGCTTTAATATAGTGAACGTTGGGCTATTTACGTTTCGTGTAATTCCTAAACCTTTCGCCACACTTTTTGTGAATGTCGTTTTACCTGCTCCTAGGTCGCCTTCTAGAGTCAGTATATCTCCAGCATGTAAGCGGACTGCCAATTGCTCAGCAAGAGCCTTTGTTTCTTGCTCCGAATTAATCATTCGTTCATATTTCATCGGTCGCTTTCCTTTCCAGTTACATCTCTAATGCTTCTATTATAATGAAATATATCGAATATTGTAAGTGTGGGGTCTTTAGGGTAGCTTAGGGGGCTAAGAAAAACCGGATAAAAAGAGAAGCCTGATCCTCTGAGCCCAGTGTCCACACCCTCCTACAACTTTTAGAAACAGGTAAGTACGTTTTTGGATAACTAGAGAAAAGCTACTTTCCTATTGATAAAGGAAACTCTCGAAGATACAATTTCGTTCGCTATTTCACTTCATAAAACGGAAATCAGTCGTAATATTCATTTTGAAAAAATACCACAAACCCAGTGTTCACAGGACATTCTTATATACGCTATCTATTAAAAAAGATCACTTCGCATCCACTACGAAATGATCTCTTTTTTATTGGACTAACCGTACGATTTTCTCAACTGCTTGCTCACCAGCTACTGTCCATTTATTTTTGTTGGCAATTTGACCGTCCTTATCAACTGGATCTTGGAATTGATTGAAGCCTGTCGATGTTAGCAAAGAATTTTCATCCTCGTCTAAACCTATATTAACTACATGCTTGATGACATAAGGCGTTTGGAACTTAATTTGGGCATCGTAATTGTCTAGCTCTCCCTCCACCACTTCGAATGGAAGTCGCAAGTATATTGTTTCCGCTTCATCTCTCCATAATACATTGTCAAAACTACCTTTATGGTAATCCCAATTTCCGCCAATCGTGTAGCCTAGGCTATCTATTCTACTTCTTAAATCACCGAAACCAATTTCTTTTCCTTCCAACTCCGTTTGTAATTGCAGCAAAATAATCCACTCCTCGTTCGAATCTTCATCCTATCATCTCCAAGAATCGTCTTAAAAATACTAGCCTCTCATTAATCTGTCTACTAGTTTTTTAAAGAAACCATCCTCAATCTCCATTTCCTCCAATTTTTGCACTATTAAATCAGAAAGCAATTCATAGCCAGCTTCACCAAAATGCAGACCATCATTCTTCTCCCCTACTAATAGATCCCTGTAGTTTGGTTTGGAATAAAAAATATGAAAGAAATCGATAAAATAACTACCCGTTTCTTCGGCAACCTCCTGAACAGCCTGTGCATATTTCTCCATACGTTCATTCGTCCTATTCGGCTGAAGAGACTCATCCACAGGAGCAGGGCTGATCAATATTGTCTTTTCAGGACCCACCTGCTTTGCAAATAAAGAAATATTACGCTTAAACGTTTCTAAATCTACAAACTTATGTGTCGCTGAGTCATTCGCTCCAAAAAGTACAGTCACCGCATCAGGGCGCTTAGATAACACATCTTTATTGAAACGGAACATTGCTTGCTCCGTTGTATTTCCAGATACTCCGGCATTAATAAATTCATAATTAGGCATTTTCGACGTCAATTTATGAGTTAAAATGGGTGATGGATTGCCCTCTTTTCTAGCAGTGATACTGTCCCCAAAACAAATTATTTCCAACATATAACAAAACTCCTTTTAACAATATGTAATATAATTGAAACACACTATACGTTTATAATTACCCAAAAACGGATAAACAAACATAGAAATTAATGTTTTGGAGGAAGTTTTATGGCTAACAAACGTTTAACATGGGTCGATGTAACAAAAGGATTCTTAATGATTTTAGTTGTCATCGGACATTATCCAGGTGAATTAGATTTTCCGTTCATCACATATATATACTGGTTTCATATGCCAGCTTTTTTCTTATTAAGTGGATTATTTTTTAAAGAATTAAAAGAAGATCAAGACACAAGAGTCTCTATAAAAAAGAGATTCCTACAGCTAATAGTTCCTTACTTGTTTTTCTTATTAGCTATTACAACTGTTCGATATGGAATGGAGCTTGCTGGAGGTAACTTTGACTTATCCTGGTACTTGCAAGATTTATGGAAGTTAGTTATTGCGGGCCGTTTTGCACGTGGTGCTTATGGAGTTTTCTGGTTTGTAACGACACTTTTCTTTACGTATTTGTTATTCATGATGATGACAAAGTATTTAAGTCGAGTCAAGCAAATTGTACTACTCATTGTTTTTTATATCGTTGCTCATCTAGAGAGTATTTTCGCTATGCAATATATTAACGGCGCTCCAGACGAAGCTTCACAAACCATTCCTATGCTTTGGAACCTAGACGTCGTTCTAATGGCAATCGTCTATTTTGCTCTTGGCTATTATGCCAAATCAATTTGGATGAACATTACTAAATCTTGGTTGATAGGAGCTTTGGTCATTGCAATCACTGCGATAATAACAGACAAACTTGGCTATATCGACTATCACCTAAGTATGAAATTCCTGCGATACGAACATCTTCTGCTGGACTTAGTCATTCCTATTGCGTTTATAGTCGTTATTCTTGGTCTGTTTCAAAGAGTTACCGCTATTCTATCGCTAGATTGGTTGGCGAAAATTGAAAAACACTCGATTTCTATAATGTATTTGCATATTTTTACGGATATCATCCTGAATAATTATTTCCAATATGGCATTATTGGCTTTACTACACTAGGGATAATCACCCCAATAGTAGCATCCATCGCCATTCAAAAAATGATTCCATATGGAAAGTTCTTCTTAGGAGATATTCGAGCGCAGAAACTAATTCAAATCTAAAAACATGCAACTTCAAACAGTGGGGATTATTTTATCCTCGCTGTTTTTTAGTTGAACCATTCGGCCTTCGCTACAGCGAACCTCGAAGGAAAGTCATGCTGCCGCTAATACAAAAACAAGCCCTGACAGAGTACATACGTTGATCTGTCAGGGCTTTTCAACATTATTTAGTTTTGAATTCATTAAAATAGAACATTAGTTCGATTTTATGTTATAATAAGTGGGCAATTACATAGCAGGGTGGGCGGTTGGTCACTTTTCTCGTTAGGAGGTGTTGCCATGACAACATACCAGATGATGAGTTTGTTGATCCAGCTAAGCGCTGTACTGATAGCAACCTTTTCCATAGTAGTGACCATAATCATTTTCTTTGTAAAAAAGAAATAACCGTCCCCTGAGCTAAAGGTTTGACGGTTATTTTGACCTTGGACCAACCGCTCTTTCTGCGGTCGTAATTGCTGACTGGATATTCGCGTATCCAGTCTCTCTAGTCTATGTTCATTATATACAGAATAGATATCCTATTCAACTCATACCTGGTCAATATTTCCTTATTTCGACTTTCCTTTCAGTACAAAAGCATTAATATCCTCTTAGACGTCAAAAGTGGCGAAGTAACTCTTTATAATATTTATTAGTGGAACACAATCGTCTTATTACCTTCCACGATTATACGATTTTCTAAATGCCATTTCACAGCTTTCGCTAATACTCGTCGTTCGATAGTACGGCCAATCTTCTTTAACTCAACTACGTCATCACGATGGTCTACCCGTTCCACGTCTTGTTCTATAATAGGACCTTCATCCAAATTATTTGTTACATAATGAGAAGTAGCACCGATTAGTTTTACTCCACGTTCGTAAGCACGCTCGTATGGACCAGCTCCGATAAATGCCGGCAGGAATGAATGGTGGATATTAATAATACGATTTTCAAAATACCCTACAAACTCTGGCGTTAGTATTTGCATATAACGAGCCAAAATTAGTAAGTCTACGTTATATTGCTCCATTAACCGAATTTGTTCTGCTTCCACTTGTTTTCGAATTTCTTTGTTTGCTGGTATATAATAATATGGAATACCTAAAGCTTCGACAAATGGTCGTGCGTCTTCATGATTACTGATGACTACGACAATATCGGTATCTAAATCTCCGTTTTGCCATTCCCACAAAAGCTCCATTAAACAATGTGGTTCCTTGGAAACAAAAATTGCAGAACGTTTACGTTCGTGCAAATAGTTAAAGCTATATTCCATATTATGCGCTGCAGCAATTTGTTCGAAATCCTTTTCCATTTTAGATGCTGTTTCAAGCAGTGTGTCACAATGATACGCAATTCGTATGAAAAATGTACCATTCTCTGGATTACTTGAATACTGGTTAGATTCAATAATATTTGAATTATGTGTATGTAAAAATGTAGATAATACAGAGACGATTCCTGGCTTATCAGGACATTTTACTAGCAGACGTCCACGGTTTTCTAAATAGGTGTTTTGCTGTTGCGAATTACTTTTTGCTTGTGTGTTGATTGACATATAAACAGCTCCCATTATTTAAATATTAATTTTCTTATTATGCAACATTCTGCACATCTTCTCAACCCTTTAGCATATTAAATAACTAAAGTGTCGTATTATGGATTCTAGACTTTTATTTTGGTTCGAATGGGGTGAATAAATGTATCAGAAACTAACTACAAAACTATTTAAATTATTTACAGGAGAATTGGCTGCAACAATAGCTTTTGCTACGGTGTGGATAATGTATTTAAATACTTATGAATGGACAAAACCATATTTAACTTCTTTAGACACTTTGTTCGCTTTTTTCTTATTGGAATTTCTTTTATTACAAGGGAGTTATTATTGGTTTTTGAAATGGCGACAAGCTAAGCGTAGGAATTTCTCTTTTTTGCCAAAAAATAAACTTAAATTTTTCACGGCATTCAAGAAGTTGAACATACTCTTGCTCGGTGTGGGATTCGTTATTCTACTCTATCAATTATTCTATTTTTCAAACGTATTCTATTGGCTTCTTTTTCTTTATCTTTTCGCCCTAGTAGAGTATATCAATTATTATCATGTTCGACTTTCTTATCAACCACGAGAAGTAATAGAAGAATTAAAACGTCATAGAAGATTTCGTAGTTCTAAATTGGCAGAAGAACTAAAAAACAAATAAAAGCTCTCTCACAATAGTTGGGAGAGAGCTTTTGCTTAATTATTTTACAATACTTTTTAAAATATTATCGATAATTTGTTCATTTGCGATTGTACCAGTATATAACCAGCTTTCATCTGGTGAGAACTCATATACATTTCCAGCTTTTACTGCAGGTACACTATTCCATAAAGCATCACTTAGAGCAGCTGAACCACTTGTTGTATCACTGTTGATTAAGAATAAATGTTCTGCATCCAACTCAACCAATTTTTCTAAAGAGATTTCGCTCCAGTTACCAGTTGCACTTGCTGAGATTTCCTTCACTACTGCAGGTATCTTCAATCCTAAATCACCGTACATTACAGCTCCACTAGATAGATTTTCTCCTACTACGAAGAATTTCCCGCCTACTAGCCATACTGCTGCTACTGAAGGATTTCCTACTTCAGCTTCAATCGTTTCTTTAGCTTCCGCAGCTTTTGCATCATAATCTTCTAATGCCTTTTGGGCTTCTGCTTCTTTACCAAATACTTCCCCTACACGTTTTAGTTCATCGCGCCAGTCGTTATTCACTTCTGTACCAATTACATATGTCGGAGCAATTTTACTGTACTGCTCGTATTTACCGCCTTCTACCATACTTGCTGAGTCCATTATGATTAAATCTGGTGCATATTCTTGAACCGCTTCGAATGGCAAGTCATGTGGAATCATTGGAACGTCTTTTAAGTCCTCTTTTAAGTATCCTTGGATACTAGCTCCGTCTTTTACGCTCCATTGTGCAACAGGTGTTATTCCTAAAGCAACTAAATTATCTTCTAAGTATGAAGCTAGTACACGTTTTGGGTTAGCTGGTACTTCTACCTCATTGCCCATCGCATCCGTCAATGTACGAGTATCACTTTCTTGTGTGTCAGCTTTTTGTTCTGTTTGGTCTGTCGAAGTCTGATTGTCTGTCTTCTCTTCATCACCACAAGCTGCCAATGTTAAAGCCAACGCGCCTGCTCCAACTAATTGCAGCCACTTATTTTTACCTAGTAAATTTTTCATGTTAATCTCCTTTTTCATATGTTATAATTACTTCATTGATAATGATTCTCGATTTCAATTAGAATACAGAATCTTTCATTTGTCAATATTTATTTTTGCGAATGATGGGGATAATGATACATATGAATACAAAATCAAAGAATCTCAAAAAAACCACAAAAGAATTTAAAAATCCTTTCACTAGCTCCGCCGTCATTATCATCGGCATTGTGCTATTAGGACTTAGTATGATTGTGTCCATAAATTTTGGTGCATCTAACTTAAGTTATCAAGATGTCTTGAAAGCCATTTTTCATTTTGACCCAGACAATTCTTCACATGTTATTATCCGTGAACTTCGACTACCTCGTGCAATTGCTGCTATTTGTGTTGGAGCAGCATTAGCTGTTTCTGGAGCAATTATGCAAGGGATGACACGAAATCCTTTGGCCTCCCCATCCATAATGGGTGTTACGTCTGGTTCATCTTTTTTAATAGCCATTGCTCTTGCTGCTTTACCAGGTATAAGTTATTTGGGCTTAATGATGTTCTCTTTCGTTGGAGCAGGTCTCGGGGCTGGCTTAGTATTTGGAATTTCCGCTATGGCTAAGGGTGGGGTTACCCCTGTGAAATTAGCGCTAGTCGGCTCAGCCATTACATCCCTACTTAGTTCTCTATCAACAGCTATTGGTATTAAGTTTAATGTCTCGAAGGACATCAGCTATTGGTATGCTGGAGGTGTTTCTAGTATTCAGCCTCAGCATATTTTGTTTGCTATTCCATTTATCGTTGTGGGGCTTATATTAGCATTAATCCTGTCTCGTTCTATCTCTGTGTTAAGTTTAGGAGAAGATGTCGCAAAAGGACTTGGTCAGCGAACTGTTTACATACAATTTTTTGGGACAATCGCCGTTCTTCTTTTAACAGGAGCTGCAGTTTCCATTGCTGGTATGATTGGATTTGTAGGTCTCGTAATTCCTCATATCACTAGATTTTTAGTAGGAGTCGATTATCGCTGGATAATTCCTTGCTCTGCTATATTAGGCGGGATATTATTGATAACTGCAGATATCGTCGGACGTATGGTGAACCCCCCGTTTGAAACGCCTGTTAGTGCGATTACTGCCCTTATTGGTGTACCGTTCTTCCTCTATCTAGCGCGTAAAGAAGGGAGAGGACTATAATGACAAATACTTTATCTAAAAATGAAGCAAAATATAAATTTCTTATGATAATGACCTTTGCTTTAATCATTGTTGCCGTCCTTATAAGTATTAATGCAGGTTATATGAAAATCCCGATAGCTGATGTTATTGCCACATTATTTGGATATGGTAATCCCCAAAATGAACTGACTATATTCGAGTTCCGTTTACCTCGAATATTCATGGCATTACTTGTTGGTTTGGGAATTTCAATATCAGGTGCTATTTTGCAGGGAATATCACAAAACCCACTTGCTGATCCTGGTATTCTAGGTATCAACTCCGGTGCAGGCTTTACAGTCGTTCTTTATATGTTCTTTTTCCAAGGAACTGTATTTATGACCGGATGGCTTTCTATTTTCATCATGCCATTCGCAGCACTAATCGGTGGTTTTACTGCTGCATTCCTTATTTACATTCTTTCCTGGAAAAATGGAAGAGTAACACCAGTTAGACTTATACTTGTCGGAATTGGAATCAATGCAGCATTTGGAGCAGGACTAACCATTTTTCAAATGAAAATGGAGCCGATTAACTTTATGAAAGCTATAGTTTGGCTTTCTGGTAGTATTTGGGGGACGAATTGGACGTTTGTGTGGATGATTTTCCTTTGGTTAGTTGTACTAATTCCTCTTGTTCTTTACAAGTCTAGAGTATTGGATGTGTTAAAGCTTGGAGACTCTATCGCTATAGGTGTAGGTGCAAATATCGAAAAAGAACGACGTTTTTTGCTATTTATCTCTGTAGCTATAGCTGGTGTCTGTGTATCAGTTGGAGGAGGTATTACTTTTCTCGGTTTAATAGCACCACATATGGCTAGGCGTTTAGTTGGAGCCTCACATTCCAAAATGTTACCACTATCAGCTTTGCTGGGAGCACTATTACTCCTACTAGCAGATACACTTGGTAGAGTTATTTTAGCACCGATGGAATTACCTGTTGGGATCGTCATCTCAGTACTTGGTGCACCTTATTTTATTTATTTGCTTATAAAAACTACATGAAGTAATCTTACAAGTAAATAGGGAAACTCTTACACCGTCAACTTTGCTTTCCATACTGTTCATACGTATTTTAATAGGGAATTAAACAAAAAAACAGATCAGCTTATAATCACTGATCTGTTTTTGATTTTAATTGATAACTTTAATTTTCACTTCTTTGACTCCCCAAGCAATAGCATTATCATATGAAGGAATGAAAACATCAATTTTATTACCTTTAATAGCTCCTCCAGTGTCACCAGCTATCGCTTCTCCATAGCCTTCTACCCAAACTTTTGTACCTAGTGGTATTATACGAGGGTCGACGGCTATTACCTTTTGATTGGGATTGGCTCGCAAATCAATTCCGTATGCAGTAGTTCCCGAGCACCCCTCACAATAAGCTGTATAGGCAGTAGCGGTAACAATCATCTCTTCTCCGGAACTCGCTGGTTCAACTATAGATGATGATACGGTTGCTTCCGGTTCTTCTACCGGATCAGGAGGTGGAGAACTTCTAGCTACAGTTGAAGCAGCTGCTACTTTATTAACAGTTTTAGGGATTCCCTTATCACTTACATGCAACTCCTCCCCAGGAAAGATTAAATCCCCTTCAATATTATTCCATTCCACTAGTGATTCCAATGAAATACTATGCTCAAGTGCAATCCGAAATAGATTATCACCCTTTTTCACTGTATATTTCGCAGGCTCAAAAAGAATATCATAAGCTAGTTCCAGATTTAATGCATCATCGAAAAAAATAAAATCTGTCTCAATATCTGCTTTAAATATATCAGATCCTTCTCCATCACTCGTGGCGACTAAAAAAGGGTCAGCAGCATATGTTACTGAACTCATCGAAAAAGTAATGACTAAAATCATTAACATCGTTTTTACTTTCAATACTAAATCCTCCTTACAAGCAATCTTTCAATCACTTTTAAATTTGACTAAGTATTGCCCAAAAACTTACAAAAACAAACATTCTAAAAAAATAAAAAGAAACCATCCTCCCAAACAACTAGAATCTGTTTGGAAAAATGGCGTTAAAACATATAGTTTACATCTTAGAACTACTCCATTATTTTAAGTGTTATTTCCTGTCTTCCCCATTCAATCGCACCATCATAGGTAGGAATAAACACATCAATTCTATTCCCCTTTATAGCACCACCAGTATCTCCAGCAATTGCCTCTCCGTACCCTTCTACCCACACTTTAGTACCAAGCGGAATAACCGTCGGATCCACTGCAATTACTTTCTCTTCTGGATTAGATCTTAAATCGATACCATAAGCTGTTATTCCAATACAGCCATAACAATAGGCAGTATAAGCAGTTGCCTCCACTGTCATCTCTATTCCAGGCCCTTCTGGTGGTATAGTATCTGGGTGCTTTTCTAGTGTAGTATCACTACTTAATACTAGCTGGTCTTTTGGATAAATCACGTGGTCGGCTAATCCATTCCACTCCATAAGTAAATCAACCGAAATATTATATGTAGACGCAATATCATATAAGTTATCCCCATCTACAACTGTATGAATAGACGGATCCGGAAGAACTACAGAACTTTCCTCATAGATAAGATTTTCACCCATATCTTCATTCGCTAAATTATATTGCCCCAATAATGGTTCTACTGCACTTGCAGTAGAAAAAGTCATGCTTAATAAAAATAATGTAAAAATCGCAATTTTAATCTTCAAAGTTTTACCCCCATCTTACATTTTCAATAATCCCTTATATGTATTGCCCCAAAAATGAGTGATACAAACCTTTTTGTTTACTAGTGGCAATAGATTGCTTTCAAACAAAAGTAAATGGTCTACTAGATTTTCTAAATTCTGATTGTGTCGACTGTTATAACGTGCATCTAAAAATGTTTTTTATACGAGGGTTTATATGGAAATATCTTTTTGAGATATAGAAAATAATTTTTTAACTCATAAAAAGAAGTGAACCAAAATAATTGAAATTCATAAAGATAATATTAGGAATAGGAGAAGTCACCACTGAAACTGTTTGCATTTCTGCATTTTCATAAAACGAAGTGTGAAGTGTATAAGATACTTTTCTTCATTGCACTGAGAGTTTTATGGATTAAAAGTAACTACAAATAAAATCCAGTCTTTTCCAGATGCGACCACTACAGATTCTTTTTATTTTCTTTAATACCTAATTAGAAAAACTCGAGCCAAATATTTTGACTTACTTTTAGTAACCTTCTATACTAACAAAGGACTGAGGCAAAGACATGGCGCAATATGAAAAATCAGCTACTCAAATTAGAGGCACAGCTAAGAAATGTATAGTGTCATCGTTAATAACTAAAAGTCACACACTTACAGTGGAAATCAAATATTTCCATTAAATAGAAATTTGGAGGGAACACATCATGAAAGTAGTTGCAATCGTAGGAAGTATCCGTGAAGATTCATTCAATTTAAAACTAGCAAAACATGTACAAGCACGCTATGCAGATAAGTTTGAGCTAGAAATCTTAGACTTAAAGCCAATCCCAATGTATAACCAAGATATCGAACTGGATGCACCGCAGGAAGTATTAGACATCAAAGCTAAAGTAAAAGCAGCAGACGCAGTACTTTGGGTAACACCAGAATATAATTCTACAATTCCAGGTGTATTAGGTAATGCAATTGACTGGATGAGCCGTGTAGATAAAGTAATGAATGGAAAACCATCTATGATTATGGGAGCTTCTATGGGTGTTCTAGGAACAGTAAAAGCTCAAATGCACCTACGTGATATTTTATTCGCGAGTGGACTAAATTCACCTTTACTACCAATGAACGAAGTATACGTTGGAGCAGCGCATACAAAATTTAATGATAGTGGTGAATTAACAGACAAATCAACAATTGAATTTATCGATACAGTAATTGCTAACTTCCAAGAATGGATGAAAAATTACTTATAATAATGCTAAAACACCTCTGTAAAAGAGGTGTTTTTTAGTTTAAGTGATAATATTATTTGTTCAATTTATATATAAATAACCATACCTTTACTAGTCTACCCTTCACATTCTCGCATAATGCCAATCACTTCTTCGTAATCCTTTTCCATAACAAAGCCTGTTCTAATTGGAATCACCACTTTGAATTTTTCACATTTCATTAACTGTAATATTATCCTTGAATAATAAAGGACCATAAATCCAACTGCTTTATAAGGCTTCAATCCAATTCCAGTACAGTATTTTGCAGTTTGAAATAAATACGCCGAATTTTTCCAAATAATATGATATATATTGCTTTTTCAACATAATAATTTTAACGTGTTTTTATGAATGTTCTACTTCTCCAAAGCATATATCCATATACCTATATATATATCCGTACACTTAAAAAACATCAAAATCGCTACAAGAAATCGCTAATTTTAGAATGAAAAATTGTATCATGTCAAAATAATTATTTTGACATTTTTAAAAAGAAGGTGTACAAATTACTCTATACTTTGTACATAAGGAGGATATATATGGAATATCGTTCAATTGAAGTCAATGGTGGTTCGCTAGTTTATGCTGAATATGAGGGAAAGAAAGGTGTAATCATCGGTGTTCACGGCTTAACAGGAAATAGTAAACAGCTACATTACTACGCTGAGCTGCTCAAGGATGAATATCGATTTATCTCTGTCGATTTAAGAGGTCGCGGAAGTAGCTCTGCAGCTACAGAAGATACTTGTATCGAGCAGCATACACAGGATATTATCAGTTTAATCGATGCATTAAATATACAAAATCCAATATTAATGGGCTACTCAATGGGTGGATTCATTATGGCAAATGTGGCTAGTAAACGAGATGATGTGAAAGGCGTTGTTTTACTTGATGGTGCTGCCACCTGTACAGATCACCAACGACAAATTGTGGAGCCTTCTCTTGGTCGAATTAGTAAACATTATAAAACTGCAGAAGCCTATTTGGAGGAAATCAAGAAAATTTATAGCAATCTGGGAGTAGTTTGGAATGAGCATATGGAAAGTGTTGGTCGCTATGAGATAGCCCAAGTAGATGGTCATTGGGAAAATAAATCGGATGAAACAAAAATTCGTCAAGACTTCCAAAGCTTCTACGATTACAAGCCAGCTGAAGTATTTGAAAGGGTAGAATGTCCTGTGTTACTTGTACATTCTACTGGCGATATCGGATCGATGCCTGCATTATTTTTAGCCGAGTCTTATATCGAAACACAGCAATACGCAAAAAACATCCATAAAATTACAACAGATAGCAATCACTATACACTTGTTTTCGAGGAACGTAGCGATGTAAACCCGACAATAAAGGCTTTTATAAATAAATTATAAAAAAGGGTTGAAATTTGTCGGGTCTTATGTGAATAATTAGATAATCAAAATAAAAGCCTATCAGGTGGCTACAGAGAAACGACCTTTCTTTGTTTTTCCCCACTTGTCTGTTGGCCTCACTACTCTCAAATGACACTACTATTGTGTCCATGAGCGTAGTGTGGCCTTTTTTATATATTTAAAAAGGAGCGTAAATAATATGGCAACTGGATTAGATTACTTTAAAAAAGTTTACGATGTCATACCAGGTTGGGTTCAAAAAATGCATGATTATAATCCTGCAATGCTAGACCATTACACAGCTTTACGTGGTGCAGCAATGGCTGAAGGAGTACTTTCAGTGAAAGAAAAAGATATCTTACTAGTTGGTATTAACTCGGCTCGACATTATGCACGAAGCATGGTTTATCACACAAAAGGTGCAACTGATGGTGGTGCAACGCTCGAAGAATTAGCTGAGTATTTACTTGTTGCCTATAACTACGGCGGAGAAAAAGCATTACAAATTGGTCTTCAATCCTTTGAATATGCACTTGAGTTATCTGGAACTCCAGCTGAAAAAATTTCACACGATGCAACAGCAACCGAAATTATACGTTATTATGCGCAATTCGCTTCAACAGATGACAGAAAAGACTATTACGAACAACTTATTGTTCTTTTTATAGACGATAATGAAAACGCTTTAACAGATAAATTACTAGCATCAAACGTAGTAGATGAACAAATGAAATACATCTTAATGACAGGTATTTACACTACTATGTTACAAAATGCTGAAACAGATTATTGGGCAAATAAAGCGCGTGAAAAAGGCGTCAAAGAACCTCAACTAGCGGAGCTTGGATACATTTGTCTTTTGACAGCAGGTATCCCCTCTTGGTTTGAAATTAGTGACGCACTAATTGAAAAATAATGGAGTGAAAAAATATGAAGATTTATAATTCATCTGAAGAGGCACTAGATTGTGTCCATACCGGTCAAACAATCATGGTTGGTGGATTTGGTCTCGTTGGTGGTCCACTGACACTAATAGATACGTTAGTAGAACTAGATGTAAAAGATTTAACAATTATTAGTAATAACTTAGGCGAGCAAGGTAAAGGTCTAGGTAAACTACTAGAACAAAATAAAGTAAAAAAAGCGATAGGCTCCTATTTCACCGGTAACAGAGATGTAGGTGATGCCTTCCAGCGTGGGGAAATTGAAATTGAACTATTGCCACAAGGTACTTTATCTGAATCTATTCGTGCTGGAGGCGCAGGAATAGCAGGGTATTATACGAAAACTTCATTCGGTACTGACTTATCCAAAGGCAAAGAAACAAAAGTGTTTAATGGTGAGGAATACGTTCTTGAAGAGGCTTTAAAGGCGGATATAGCAATTATTCGGGCCTATAAGGCAGATACATTAGGCAATCTTATTTATTATAAAACAGCGCGTAACTTCAACCCTCTTATGGCAACTGCTGCTAAAACAGTTATTGTCGAAGTGGATGAAATTGTAGAAGCTGGTGAACTAAAAAGTGATGAAATCGCTACACCTCACCTATTCGTTGATCGCATCATCTTAGCGAAAAAGATTTTGACAAAGGAAGGTGTTATCGAACATGGCTAACCCAATACAAGAAGCTATTGCCAAGCGGGCTGCCCAAGAATTAGAACAAGGACAAATTGTTAACCTAGGCATCGGAATTCCAACACTTGTGGCCAACTATGTAGAACATAACCATGTTTACTTACACACGGAAAACGGAATGCTTGGTGTCGAAGATGTTACCGAGGAAGAAATTGATCCTAATATTGTCAATGCAGGGAAATTTACAGTTGGAGAAGCTATTGGTGCCTCTTACTTTGATAGCGCCGCATCCTTCGCAATGATCCGTGGAGGTCACATAGACGTTGCAATTCTAGGGGTTTTACAGGTTGATGAACAGGCACGTATTGCAAACTGGGCTGTACCAGGTAAAAATATTATAGGTGTCGGAGGTGCAATGGATTTACTAGTTGGTGCTCGTAAAGTAATTGTAACGACAACTCATACATCTAAAGACGGTAAAAGTAAAATTTTAAAGGAGTGTAATTACCCTATTACCTCCACTCGTAATGTAGACACCGTTATTACGGATTTAGCAGTTTTTAAATACATCGATGGGCAATTGCATTTAGTTGAATTAATGCCTGGGGCTGATTTAGAAACAGTAGAAGCTAATACGGAAGCTACATTTGTAAATAGCTTGAAATAAGGAGGAATCATCATGAAGGAAGTAGTAATTGTAGAAGGTGTTCGTACTGCAATTGGAAAGCTAGGCGGCTCATTAATGACTCAGACCGCTGATTACTTGGGTGCCGCCGTTATAAAAGAACTATTAACCCGCACACAAATTGATCCTACTGAAGTGGATGAAGTTATTTTAGGTCAAGCAAAACAAAGTGCAGATCAGTCTAATGTTGCTCGCCTTGCTTCATTACGTGCGGATATCCCACTTGAAGTACCCGGTTACACGGTGCATCGTCAATGTGGTTCTGGCTTACAATCTATTAATAATGCCGCACAGCAGATTGCACTTGGCTTAAGTGATGTGATTATTGCAGGTGGTACTGAATCTATGAGTACTGCCCCATACTATATTCGCGATGCCAGATACGGGCTAAATGTTGGTAACAGCCAAATTTTAGATCCAAATACCGAAAGTCAGCCTGGTTCTCAACCAGAATCCTACGGGCTAAAAACGATGGGCGAAACAGCTGAAAACTTAGCTGATAAGTACTCCATTTCCCGTGAAGCGCAGGATGCATTTGCCTATCAAAGCCAAGTTCGTACTGAAAATGCTATTAAAAATGGCTTCTTCGCAAAACAAATTGTTCCATACGAGATTAGGACAGGTAAAACTACAGAGGTGTTTAGGGTTGATGAGCATCCACGATTGACTCCTGTAGAAAAGCTAGCTACTTTAAAACCTGTTTTTCGCGAGGGTGGATCTGTAACCGCCGCTAACGCTAGTGGTCGCAATGACGGAGCTGCAGCCCTTCTAGTAATGTCAAGAGAAAAAGCCGAAGAGCTAGGTCTTCATCCAAAGGTAAAAATCATTGCCCAGGCAGCGGTTGGTGTAGACCCATCTATAATGGGGATTGGACCAGTTCCAGCAACACGAAAAGCATTAAAACAAGCTGGACTTTCCATTGAAGACATCGATGTGATTGAACTAAATGAAGCCTTCGCTTCCCAGTCACTGGCCGTTATCGAAGAATTAGGTTTAGATCAAAGCAAAGTAAATCCTAATGGCGGTGCTATTGCAATGGGACATCCTATTGGTGCAACTGGAGCTATTTTAATGACAAAGCTTATCCATGAATTAGAGCGCACAGGTAAGCGTTACGGGTTAGTTACTCTATGTATCGCCGGTGGACTTGGCATAACAACAATTGTTGAAAATTGCCAAGCAAAATAAAAAGAAAATTCTCCTGAGAGAATTTTCTACTATAGACAAATGTAAACGCTTTAACACCAAGAATTTTTTTAGTAAGCTTATTTAGCTATTTTTTCTAAGTATCTTTTCTGCGCAGATTTCAGAGCGACTGTAACTGCTCCACTTGAAGGAGCCATGTAATGTTCTTCAATACGTTCTATTAATATATTTATATCTGCTGTAAAGTCAAAATTTATTAACATACGTTTAAAGAAATTTTGTGCTAATTCTGTTATAAAAGTAAATTCGGCATCTACAATTTTATGCGTTTGCTTATCGATTTCAAGAACAATTCCTGCGTGTTTGTAGATTTCATACATTGCCGTACCTTGTGGAGCTTTTGCATAAGCAGTCACTAGTAAAGTATTTAATTGTTGCATAAATAGAACCTCCGTTAATTTAAACTAGATATAGTTTATCATAGTTAATCCGAAAATTAGCTATTATCAAGCTTTGTTAAGATGTTATTGTTCAAATTACACGGAAATTTATATGGGAGTAATTGTTACTTATTAAACAATTTTAGGGGGATTTTACAATGGAAAGATTAACTAATTTCTTCACTTCAATAATGAAGAAGTATTTGCCGGATCCATTCGTATTTGCGATAGGTTTGACAATATTAACATTTATTTTAGCGCTTATAATTGAGGATATTTCGTTCCTAAATTTAACAACTTCATGGGGTGACGGCTTTTGGGACCTTTTAGCCTTTACTACGCAAATGGCTGTAATTCTAGCAATGGGTTATGTACTAGCAACAGCACCAATTACAGATCGCTTCTTAAATAAGATTGCAAGTATGGTACATACACCTAAGACTGCAATTATTGTCGCTACTTTAGTAGGTGGAATTGGAAGTTACTTGAACTGGGGATTCGGACTAGTTATTGGTGGTATAATCGCTAAAAAGTTAGCATTAAAAGTGAAAGGTGTCCATTATCCATTAATTATCGCGGCTGCCTACTCTGGTTTCACATTTTATGGTTTAGGACTTTCTGCTTCTATTCCAATTTTAATCTCAACACCTGGACATTTCCTAGAAGAGAATATGGGTCTTATCGCTTTAACTGAAACTATTTTTAGTTTACCAATGATTATCACTGCTATTTTCCTGTTAATCACATTACCACTATTCAATTCTATGCTTCATCCGAAGGACCCAAAAAATGTTAAAGAAATTGACCCTGCTTTACACTCAGATGCAAAAAAACTAAAAGTAAATGTATTGGAAGAAAACACATTTGCTAACAAATTAAATAATAGCCGTATCCTTTCATATTTGATCGGGGGCTTAGGTATTGTTTATGTAATCATCCATTTCGTTAATGGAAAGTCATTAGATTTAAATATTCTTAACTTTATCATTCTATTCGTAGGGATTATTTTACTTGGTACTCCCGCAAAATATACAGAACATTTATCAGATGGTATCAAAACAGTATCAGGTATCATTCTTCAATTCCCATTCTATGCTGGAATTATGGCTATCATGGCGGCTTCTGGCTTAGTGGATACGATTGCTAAAGTATTCGTTGATATCTCTACCCAGCATTCATTACCATTCTGGGGCTTGATAAGTTCTTTCTTCATCAACTTCTTTGCACCATCTGCTGGTGGTCATTGGGCAGTACAAGGTCCTTTCATGATCGATGCAGCAAAAGCATTGGGAGCTTCACTTGGAGAGACTTCAATGTCCGTTATGCTTGGTAACGCATGGAATGATTTAGTACAACCATTCTGGATTTTACCAGCACTAGCACTATCCCGTTTAAAACTAAAAGACATCATGGGCTTCCTAGTAATGATTATGTTCTATGTTGGAATTGTTTATATCGTTGCTACGCTTGCTTGGTCTTACCTAGGCTAAATCACTATTGAAGAGACCTGATGATTTTATGGTTAGCTCTGGGAGCATCTGTGGCTCAGAGCAAAGGATATATTACCATTAGTTCAAATATCAACTGGAGTACTTTATCAGAGACTGTAAAAATTTCAAAAAGAGCCTTTGTTTTCATAACATTGGCTTTTTCATTTAAATGGAGGTTTTGTTATGCACTCACTACTAAATGATTCTTCCCTTTCTAAAAAGGACAAATCTTTACTATTAGTTGGTTTATTTGCAGCTCGTCGTGAGGAACAAGCTATGATTCACTTCACAGAGGTGGCTATTGATGCTGGCAATACGGTAAACGAAATTGCAGAACTAATTTCTTCAGCTATTATTTCTCGAGGTATCCCAGCCTGGTTATCAGGAATCGATGCTATTACTAAATCAATTGAACTAACTGGAAAAACTGAATTGACGATCGAATCAAAAAATATTTCTGCGTTCTCAACTCAAGAAGAGTGTATAAGCTATTATCAATCTGAGTTTGAGCAACTTCCAAGATGGATAGCGTATTTAGTGGAGTATGCACCAGATACACTATTAAAATATAGCAATTTACGCACCACCATCCTTCGTGACGGTGTCGTTTCCCGTTTCTTAAAGGAACTACTTTTATACGCAATTAACATTTGCGATCAATACCCAAAAGGCATTGATATTCACAAGACGAACGCGATTCAATTAGGTGCAACAGATGAAGTACTACAGGATACTCGAACTATTTGTATTTATGCTGTAGGTATTCAAGCAATTTTTAATGATTAAGGAGATGTAAAATCATGGAACATGTTTGCATAATTGGTGGTGGCTTTATGGGAGCATCACTGGCCCAATATTTTTTGGATGCTCATGTCAAGGTGTCACTATTGGAAGAAGATACTATACGTCGGCGAGCATTAATGACAAATAAAACATTTCAAGAAGTACGTTTTTTAGAAACAATAGAGGACTGTAAAGAAGTAGATTTTATAATAGAGACAATTACGGAAAATCTACAAGCTAAGCAGCAGCTATTTGAAAGAATAGATGATTACTTCCCTAGTTCTACTACTTTTTGTACAAACACTTCTAGCTATTTAATTAGCAAAATTGCAGAAAATGTTAAGAATAAGGAAAGATTGATAGGCACCCATTTCTTTTCACCAGCACATATCACTCCATTAGTAGAAGTTGTGCCAAGTGCTTTGACGGATGATCAGCATATTCAAAAAACGATGACCTTTCTAAAATCCATTGATAAAAAACCTGTACTGCTAAAAAAAGAAATTCCAGGGTTTGTGGCAAACCGTCTTCAAAGTGCACTTTCACGTGAGGCAATGTCACTTATTCAAAAAGGAATTGTCTCAGCTGAAGAACTGGATTTTATAGCTAAATGGAGTTTAGGTATTCGCTTAGCCAACACTGGTCCTCTCGAACAACGAGATATTAATGGCATTGATACGCATATGGCCATTGCGAAATACGTTTATCCAACTCTTGAAAACTGTACAGAACCATTACCTGTTCATGCAGATTTGATAGCAAATAATCAGTTGGGCATGAAAACAAACAGAGGATTTTATGATTGGTCCAAAACCGACAAAAAACAATATATGTCTCATAAAGACGATTTTCTGTTAAATATTATTAGGGCTGTATCAGCTCAGGATGAGGAAGTGGGAAAATAAATGTATTATGAAGCACTAGTGAAAAAAACAGCTAATCAAAAGGATATAAAATTTGAAAAATACGAAATACCTGCTTTAGAGCCTCATCAATGCCTATTGAAAGTAAAAGCTGTGGGTATATGTGGCAGCGATTTACATATGTATGACGGACACGGAGGCTATGATTGGGTAACCTATCCTCTTGTGTTAGGTCATGAGGTAACTGGCTCAGTGATTGCTGTGGGTGAAGGTGAAGTTCCTCAGCAGCGTATGGTCATTAACCCATACAAAAACTGTGGTAAATGCGAATTCTGCCTGGCAGGAGATAGTAATCGCTGTGACTTCGAAGATTATAAATATATAAAAACACCAACCGAAGCATTACGTTATGGCTTTCGTGAACCAGGTGGAATGGCAGAATACATGGTTGTGGACAACACAAATCTAATCCCTATCCCGAATGAGGTAACAGATGAGGTTGCTGCAATCTCAGAGGCGTTAGCAGTTAGCTATACCGCCGTGCTGAAAATAGAGAACTTTGCGCAAAAGTCGGTGCTAGTAGTTGGTCCAGGACCGATTGGTTTAGGGGCAGCAGCTATTTTAGTCGGATCAGGCAATCCCCAAGTAATGATGTTAGGCACTGCATTAGATAAAGATCGTCTTCAGCTTGCAAAAGATATTGGAGTAACAAAGGTTTTTGAAAGTGCGGAAAATATACCACATGAAGAGTTCAAAGGTTTCGATGCTATTATTGACTGTTCGGGACATCCGACGGTTCCAAACACAGCACTACGACTTTTGAAACGAGGCGGTGAACTCGTCTTAGTCGGCATTAATCCTGCTAGTTTTTCTGTTCCGATGGATCAAATTGTTCGTGGTGAAATCAGTATAAAAGGAAGCTATGGCATTACACAATCAAATTATGAAGCCGTATTATCACTTGCAGCAGATGCTCGCTACCCCTTCCAAAAACTAATTGCACAGACAGTTTCATTTAAAGATTGCCTTGAAGGTTTTGAAATCGCGTTAAATAAAGCATCTGGTAAAGTAGTTATTAAAATGTAAGGAGGAATTTACATGAAACTTATTGATTTATCTTTAGAAATTTACGATGGACTTCGCTCATACACATCACATCCACCTATCGCTATTGCAGAGGAATCAACATTTGAAAATTCCCGACATCGCTACGTGGCTCCATGTGAAGGTTTTGAATCTCGCATGCTAAAAATGTCCGATCATAGTGGTACGCATATTGATGCACCATTACATTTTATGAGTAATGGTGAATCTACTTCTGAAATGGATCTTTCTCAAGCTTATGGAAAAGCTTTACTACTAGACGTATCCGATTATAAAGATCCTTTTCAAGCTGTAACACGTGAAATGTTGGAGGAAGCTGAAAAACGTCAAGGTATTACAGTTCAACCTAATGATATTGTCCTAACTCGCACTCGTAAGCTGGCTTGGGGAGAAGGCTCGTTTTATGAGGAGCATGCCTTTGCACCTTGTGCTGGTGACTGGCTCCTAGAAAAACAAGTAAAATGTGTGGGATTAGATTTGGCCAATATCGATATTCACGACAATATGATGCGCGAAGTACATTTAAAGTTATTAAGTGTCCCTGTTTATATAGTAGAAAACTTAGTGAATCTTCATCAGCTCCCTCTAAATGAACACTTCACTTTCATGGCTCTACCACTCAAACTAAAAAATGCAACAGCCTCCCCTGTTCGAGCTGTCGCTTTTATAGAATAATTTTCCCCTGTGCAGCAAACAAATGCGAAAGTTCAAGAGGCTGGGTCAGAACCCCAAAACAGCATTTTTCTCTGTGAGAAAAATGCTGTTTTTTTGCTGTGCACAAAATTGATTTCCATTCCAGGGACGCTTTCCACGGGCGTGGCCTGAGCCTGTAGTCTCAGGCGTCACGCTATTCCCGTAGGAGTCACCCCTCCATTCCAAACAATTTTATTAAATATCCATTATTTAGTAAAGTTTTTTTCCTTATCCAATAAAATTTCTACATCTGTCCCAGCCTCTTCTTACACAAGGACAGTCTATCTAAAAATTTTCTCGAATTTGTTTAAGGATTCATTACTACAAACATTTGAAAAGTGAGCCAATAGATACTTCTTGGCTTCTTCTCTATTTATATCAATACTCGCTATTTTATTTCTGCTTGTCCAAGAATCATATGTTTCAAAGGCGGTACTACTCCAACCATTCGTTTCTCCATCTACATTCTTTTTTTCTTGTATACCTGAGATTACAATATCCATTGTTCCCTGTAAATCTAATAATGCGTTTTCAAATAGCTTCTTTTTCTCTTTTTCCTTTAGTCCCGCTTGTGACCTTAATGCTCTCGTATCTATTCCTTCTTCTTGAACAATAATCTTATATAAACTATATGCTTCCCGTGATACATTTCCACTTAAATAACGGTCTTCAACCGATTCATCAGATCCCAAAATTATTTTTAGATATGGGAGAAGTTTAGGAGATACTAGTATTGATTTCTTCTTAATAAATTTCCCGTAACCTGCAATACCGTCAGACGAAAATTTAGTCCTCCATATCCAAGGATCAAATTCTGTATCCGAGTGCCAGTTTTCTTCTAAAGTTATGCTATTCAACGAGGGATAACCAGGCACTAAGGACGCAAGAGGTAGCAACCCGAGCTCATCAATTACTTGTATAGCTTCTTCATAGGTTTTAATTTTATAATCTACCAACCTCTACAGCTCCTTTTAAAAATCTACTTCACATGAATCAATTTCATAAAGAATATTATATAATTAAATCCGAACAACGCTGATTTCCACTCTAGGCGGACGCTTTCCGCGGGCACGGCTTCAATCTCCTCGTCACTACGAAAACATATGCTCCTGCGGTTACTCGTCGCAAAGACATTGGTCAAACAAAGTTCGCCCAATGTCTTTCCTGCGGGGCTTTCAGCTCGCGCTGTTCCCGCTGGAGTCGCCGCCACTCCAATCAACGGGATTGCATTAAAAAAACGAATAATATATTGCGATATTAAGTAAACACTCGTATTTTTAAATGAAACAAGTAATTTGAAATTGACTCAGGTATTAAATATTTTCATTGAAAATAAAGATATCGTTAAAACACGGTTTTCGAACGGTGTTTTAATTGTTATGACATTTGGGATGCGAAGATATAATATACATAATCTGTTGGTACACCCTGCTCCCCTTGTTGGTGGAGCATCGCCGTTATATTTCCGCGATGATAGGTTCCATGATTTACAACATGAGTTAGGAGATCATTAAGTACAAATTCACATCGACCATATTTGGGATGCTCCGTGATGATAATTCGTTCGAGATTCTCTTCATTCGCAAGAAAGTTATAAAATTCTTCCGATAGCTCAGCATAGAACTTTTCGAGTTCATCTATCGAAGCTCCTGCTACTTCCGATTTTCGGCGCTTAACTATCTCAACCGTATTTTGGAAGCTACTTTCCTTCATGGTCTCCAGCCAGATAATATCTGCACCATAAAGGTGAATTAAAACTTCTGAAATCGATGAGAATACACTTTTAACATTCTCGTTATAAACTTTCTCTGGAAGCTTCTTCATGTGCTGAATCACTAGTTGATTTGCCCACACATGGTAATCATACATTTTACTCAATTGATGATTTTCCATAGAACCACTCTTCTCCGTATAAATTAGCTATCACTCAAAAGTTTTTATACTTTGTGTATATAACTACTTTACAATTCTATATTTTATTATATAAATCCTTCTTTAAATTCAAAGAAGTGTATTAAATGAACGCACTTACTGCAGGTATGTTAACTGCATTCACTTTTCGAGTTGACGACAAAAGGCCTTCGGAATAATCACATTCTGAAGACCTTTTGGTTTCTTATGAAAAATTCTAAGCACAGGTAGTCCGTGTTTGCAACGGCGCGAATTTTGTGTGAACGGGGTATCAGGTACTTAGAAGCGTTTATATTTTTGAAGCTTCTCCACTTGAACACTAGTATAAATTGTATTGGAACCTGTTACCTAAAATTATCTAGCAGTGTCAAGCTAAAATGATAAAATCTCTACTTGGCTATCTAACTGATTTGCTAGGAGTATACGGTATTGTAAGCTATTGGTTAAGTCGATTAAGCTAAGATATTGTTGTTGACCCGCACCAGTGTCAATTCCGATTTTCTTTTGTTGCTTCCACAGGGAGCCAACGTTTACACCTAGTCGGTTAGTTGGCGTATGTCCAAAAACGACTGTTACGTCTTCTTGAATTGGCTGATTGAAAAAAGGTTCTCGTATCGTGAGCAAATCCGTAATTTTTTGTTCATGGAGGGGTATTCCCGTACGAATGCCAGCATGGACGAATAAAAATGGCTTCCTCTCAATATAAAGTGGAAGACTTTGTAAAAAGGTTTTCCATTTTATCCATGCAGTCTTTCCAATAGCGATATCATCGAGTGCACATTTCTCATGATTTCCCATAATGGCATTGGCCCCCTCTTGGACTAAATGCTCCACTGCCTTTAATGTTTCCTCACTATTTGGACCTTTATCTATATAATCTCCTACTAAAAACAATTCATCTTGATCAGATTGGTAATTTGCGTACTTCAGTAATACATGAAGTGCATCGACGTGTCCGTGAATATCCGAAATAGCCAAAATACGCACCAAAACATCCACCTACTTTCCTGAATTTACTAGAAAAGGAGTAGCTGCCTGTTCTGGTTGTTTATATAAAAATGTATCGCTCGGATCGAAGGACACCATTACATCCCTGTCAACTTCTACTGACACATCATGGAGTACAGTTAAACGGCCTCCTGCTGTTTCCAGCATAATACGCCATCGATGTCCTTCAAAAATAGAATGTGTCACACGTCCATTTAAAGTATTCTGTTGTGAATCTATTTGTTGTTCTTCTAATTTCAACGCTTCTGAATCCATCACTACAATGACATCCTCATTCACCGTAAGTGTGCCGATCCCATGCAGGATGGATGCACCTATTCTTACTGTATTGCTATTTATAGCTACTGCTTGCAGACGGTTATTCATCCCGAGCAAGCCAGCTACCCATAAAGATGCTGGGGCTTGCCTCACTTCCATAGGCGTACCAAATTGTTCGATTTTACCATCCCGTAGCATTAAAATACGGTCCGCCAAAGCATACGCTTCTACTGGATCATGTGTGACGTGTAGAGCTGTAGTACCAAGCTTTCGCAATAAATAAGATAATTCATTCCGCATTTCAAAACGTAGCTGCATATCTAAATTAGACAGTGGTTCATCAAGTAGTAACAACTCAGGCTTTGTTGATAATGCACGTGCAATTGCTACACGCTGCTGCTGACCACCAGAAAGTTCGCTAGGATAGCGATGTTCCAATCCGTTTAATTGAAGTAGATTAAATAAAAATTTTTGGTTCTCCGATTGCTCCTGCTTGCTCACCCTTCGAACCTTTGAGCCATAAAAAATATTTTGACGAACAGTCATATGAGGCCATAATGCGTAATCCTGAAAAACCATATTAATACCGCGTTTTTCAGGGGGTAATGTGAAATGTGACGATGAAATAACCTCACCGTTTAGGGTGATTTCCCCTTCGTCTAATGATTGTAATCCCGCGACAATTTGTAAAAGAGTAGACTTACCGCATCCAGATGGGCCTAAGATACTGACGATTTCTCCTGGTTGGACAGCAAAACTGACCTTGTCGACCGCATGAAATTGATTAAATTTCTTTGATACATTTTGAATCTGTAATGACATGTTTTTTCTCCTTTTTTATTGCTCGTAACATAAGGCTAAACCCTTTTTCAACGAACCATTTAAATGCCATCATAATAACAATGATAAGTGTGCCACTCGTAATGGTTGCAGCTGTTGCAAATCCATAATTTAAATCTTCAAATGCCTTATTGATCGCTACTGGTAATGTAACAAAATTCGGCGGATATAAAATGGATGTAATTGCCAAATCAAAAATACTCGTGCCGAATGCTGTTAAGCCTGCCGTGAGCAAGGAAGCACGCATCAATGGCAACAGTATTGTTCGAATCCGATAATATAATGATGCTCCTTGAACTGAAGCAAAAGCCAATAAACTGGAAGGGATTTTCGTCATGGAACTAATCATAAGTCGAGCTGCAATTGGAATAGCCCCTGCTATGCTAGCTAGAACTAATATGGCGGGTGTCCCATATAAATGCAGATGGATGCTTTCTAAAAATGGTTGATTCCAAATGAAAATATAGCCAATTCCTAGTACTACTCCAGGTACAGCAAGTGATATAACCGAAAGTGAGTCGATCATTGCGCGGTATTTGAAATCGGTAAATATTAATACATACCCAATACATACGCCAACAACAAGACCAATCATACCTGCAAAAGCCGCAATAACTATGGAGTTTTTCAGTCCTACAAAAATCGTAGAATCTATGTTAAGTAGCTCCGTATAATGTCGCCACGTAAAATTACTTAGCGAAACACCATCTCCAAGCTTATCCATAAACGAAACCAGTAAGCTACTGCCAATTGGAATACCAAGTGCGACTACTAAAAAAAGACTATTAATAACATCATAGATCCAGCTATTTTTTGTTTGTAACGGCTCTTTTCGAATTGCACGTCCTGTGATGAATGAAAAATCACCTTTTCGAAGAATAAATAATTGAAATAGCATAACTACAACAATGATTGCCACTAAGTAGAATGATAAAATCCCTGCCATATCAAAGCGAATCGGTGCAGTGTATAAGGATGTATAAATGGAATAAGAAAGTGTTGGAAAACTATAGACAGCAGCAAGAGAAGCTGGCAAACCAAAGTCTCCTATAGTATCCATGAATATAAGTGCAGCACCAGATAATAATGCTGGAATCATTAATGGGATTTGCACTGTTCGTAACGCATGCCAGCCAGAAGCCCCATTTAGACGTGCCGCCTCATTATATTGTGAAACATTCCATTCTAGTGCAGCCGTTACAGCTAAATAAGCAAATGGAAATTTACAAAGAGTCATTATGAATATGAGACCTATTGGTTGAAACACTAAATCGGTTACCCACTCCATTCCAAATACGTTAGCTGCGATACCTTTACCACTTGAAAACAAAACCCAACCCTGCGCCATGATAAAAGATGGTAATATCAATAATGCCCACGCAGTAAAATCAAGCGCAAATTTCGTTTTAAATGCTCTCGATGTACGCATTATTGCTAATGCTGTACCGAGTATAGTACCTAAAACAGCGGTGCCTGTCGCTAACATAAGAGAATTCGTCAGTGATTTACTCCACAGTTTCCTTTCGAAAATCTCAAATACTAACCCGAATCCCGCAAAGTCGAGCTTCCCGAAAAAAATACCAGGTAAAAATATTTGGATAAGTACTGCTAAAAGTGGAAGTAAAATTAAGATGAATAATATAAGGACAACACCCCACCCCAGCATGGCTGGAGCAGTGTGCTTATTTTGAAAGAAATTACGCATATGCAATTGTACCTTCTTTATTTAAGATTTCCATAAGCTTTATTGAACAGATTGGTCAGCGAACCATTCTTTTATTTCTGCTTCATTTTTGGCCGCATTAGCTGGATCAGCAATAAATAATGGTGCATCCTGATGACGATTCTCTGGGCTTGCTACTTCTTTCACTGGCGATGTAAAGTAACCTTCTGTACCAGCTGAAATCATTTCTTCTTGTGTTTCTTTTTCTAATAAGAAGGAAATAAATGCTTTCGCCACTTCTTCTTGGTCAGTCTCTTTACTAATAGCTGCATAACGTACAGAAGCTGGTGCTCCCTCTTTAGGCCATACGATTTCAATTGGCTCTCCGTCTTGTTTCATTTTGTAAGCATTAGATTCTTGAAGCGCTGCTATTTTTAAATCTCCACTTAATAATGCCTCAACAACGTTCGGATTTTTTGGATATACTTTTGTACCATTATCAAATAACTTTGTGAAGAATTCCTTCCCGCCATCCATTCCTAAATCTTCAAAAAACCAAGCGACGAATGGATATGCAGGTGCTGCTACTGCAGGATCTGCCATACCTACAACGCCTTTGTACTTAGAGTTTGTTAAGTCCTCCCATGTTTTAGGAGCATCCTCAGCGGATATTTCGTTGGTATTGTAGACGATGACACTTGCTGCATGTGCGCCTGTTGGGTAATATGCTTTCGATGACGGTACAAGTGATTCCCCAAATTCATTTAAGTTTATTTCATTTTCTAAGGATATATCTTCTAGTAAAATACCATCCTCTTCCCATCTGGCAAAAGAGCCTTGACCATCTATCCACACAACATCCCAATTTGGATTAGATTTTTCTGCCTCAATGCGTGATTGTACTTCTGCACCATTACCACTAACTAGTTCAATATCGTAGCCAGATGCTTCTTCAAATAAAGGCTCGATTAATTCATCAAAGTCATTTAAATACACTACAAGTGGTTCTGTTTGTTTTGTTTGACCTTCTTCCATGACTTCTGTTGACTCCGGAGCTTCTGCACTTGCTTCTTCAGCAGTTTTACTCTCTTCATCTGACGAACATCCTGCTAACATTAACGCTGCTAATCCAGATAATAACCAATAATGTTTTTTCATTCCTCTACCTCTTTTCAATTTTTGTTATCCTTAGAGTAACGGAAGGCGATTAATAGAATATGTAGGGAATGTAAATGATTTATTAAATAATACTGAATTATATTGATATAGTCATAGATTTTATCTATATTAAACAAAGAAAGTAGGTGGCTTGGTGATGAATTTACAACAGTTAAACGTATTCGTCTTAACAGTGCAAACGGGAAAGCTAAGTACTGTTGCGGAGTTATTAAAAATAAAACAACCGACTGTAACTTTCCATTTAAAAGGGTTGCAGGAGAAGTTAGGTGTGGAGTTATTTGAACAGCCTCAGTTGAAACGTTGGATTCTAACCGATGCCGGGGAAGCATTTTATCATTATGCTCATCAAATAATCCAGCTTTCTGAACAGGCTGAACAAGTAATGAATGACTATAAAAATAATAATCGCGGTAAATTACAGCTTGGCGCCAGTCAAACGACAGCATCTTATATTTTGCCGCCGTATTTAGCACAATTTCAAAAAGAGCATAATCGTATGTATATTTCGTTAGTCGTACATAAAGCACCTACTATTTTAGAAGAGGTTAAAAACTATAAATTGGACCTCGGCGTCATTGCTTATGGAAAGCTATACGATCCCGAGTTAACAATCATCCCGATTATGGAAGATGAACTTGTTCTCATCATGCATAAAGATCATCCGTTGCGAATTAAAAAGAATATAAAGCCATTTGAGTTATCCCAGTACGCTTTCATCTTGCATGAAAAGCAGGCAGTAAGTCACACATTAGCAGAAAAGTGGATGCTCGAAAACGGCATCCGACTCAATATCATCATGGAAATCGGTTCAATTCAAACGATTAAAGAAGCAGTAGAGCTCAACATTGGTGTCGCTATCCTTCCGAAGTTAAGCGTAGAAAAAGAAATAAAAGAAGGTCGATTCTTTTCCCAACCATTACCTAACTATGTAAACGAGCGATATATCTATTTAATCTACCGAAAAAATCAGCATTTTAGTCCGATGATGCAATATTTCCTAAAATTCCTAAAGGAGTCTTTTCCAGAGGTTGTCCCTGGACAGTAAAAGGTATTAGGTTCTCATAAAGCTTGGGCGCTAGTCTTAATTGTTTTAGTACTTGGTATTTGAAATTTGTTATCATTACTGCAGAACAGATTGAACAGGAGATGATTTTTTTCGTTTATGGCACCACAGTTTACTAAGCTTTTTGCCTAAATCCCAACTGCTGGCCCAATGGCGTGAATTGGATTTCCCCCCACTTCTATCATTACTGGAAGGTTTTATGAACATAAAAGTGAAATTATTTTGTTATCATTACAATAGATTGAACAGGAGGTGATTTTTTGCGTTTATGGCACCACAGTTTACTAAACGTTTTGCCGAAATCCCAACTGTTGGCACAGTGGCGTGAATTGAATAGTATTTTTGCAAAGGAAGACCGTCATATTTTGATTAACTATATTTATGACTATTCAAAAGACGATTTGTTTGCCTATACCCAGCTTGTTTTGCATGAAATGCGTTCACGCAATATTAATATTCGCACGATAGATAAAATGGAGCGTTACTTCGGAGATGGATCTAACGAGAAGGTGGTGCATCCTTTCATTCATCATCATAACGAGGAATATTTTGAGATATGTTATTTTAATCTAAAAGAAAAGTTTATGCGCGGTCAGAAGGATTTTGATGCGGAGCGTTATGAGGCTTTAACGAAGTTGTATGAAGCGATGGGGTGATTATTCACTCTTGTGTTGGGTACAAGTAATACGAATCGCAAAGTCTACCTCGAGAATCGCAAGATACTTTCGGAAAACCGCAAGATCAGGAACACAAATCGCAAGTTGACTCATGTTTTTGTGCGTATCGCAAGTCAAGTGCTTCTAATCGCAAGGTCTACCTCGAGAATCGCAATATACTTTCGAGAAATCGCAAGTTCAGGAACACAAATCGCAAGTTGTTGATTGTTCTTGATTTAGCAAACAAACACGAATGTTCAAGGACGATAATTAATCCCTTGTTCAACAACATGAACAAGGGATTATTTATCGTTTATTGGAATAAGTTAATTGTCGTAATAATAATAGGCATTGCAAACACATCTATGAGGAATGCTCCAACAATTGGTACGACTAGATATGCTTTTTTCGATGGGCCGAATCTTTCGGTTACAGCAGCCATATTCGCCATTGCATTAGGCGTTGCACCTAAGCCATGTCCCGTGAATCCTGCTACCATTACAGCAGCATCGTAATCTTTTCCTAATAGACGGAACAAAACAAAGATACCGAAAAGAACAATGAATATAACCTGGACAATGACGATTGCGATTAAAGGAAGCGCCAAATCCGCTATTTCCCATAGTTTAATGCTCATTAGTGCCATGGATAAGAAGATACCTAAAGAAATGTCACCTACTAAACCGATACTTTTCATATCTACGGTTTTAGGATTAACCTTATCTACAATATTTCTCACGATAACTGCTACAAACATAGCCCCAACGTATCCAGGAAGAACAAATCCTGTTGCTGAGGAGAACAAGCCTCCTAAGTATGTACCAAGTGCCATACAGAAAGTGATTAGCAGTAGTTGTGTGAAAAATGTATTCGTTTTGATTGCTTTATTATTTTCCTCAAGATCAATCTGTGGTGTATCAACATCCGTTTCCGTTGATTTCAGATCATACTTTGTAACAAGATATTTAACTATTGGCCCTCCAATAAGTCCCCCTGCAACGAGACCAAACGTAGCAGCTGCTACACCGATAGAAAGTGCCGAATTAATGCCCAAGTCTTCAACAGTTTGTCCAAATGCAGTTGCTGCACCGTGTCCACCTTCCATTGAAACTGCTCCAGCCATCATTCCTATTAAAGGGTGAAGGTCAAACAAATATGCCATAGACACACCAATTGTGTTTTGTGCAAGCGCTAAAAATCCACAAGCTAGCCAGTAAATAACTAGTAACTTCCCACCCAATTTAACCAGTTTAAAACTTGCGCCTAAGCCAACTGTAGTAAAAAAGGTAAGCATAAACAATCCTTGTAAAGATGTATCCAAAGTAACTTCAAACAAACCAAACGATTTGGCTATTGTAGCGAGGAATGCAAATAGTAATCCACCTACCACTGGAGCGGGTATACAGAACTTATTTAAAAATCCAACCTTCTTTACTAGGTATGTACCTAAAACCAAAAGTGCTATGGAAAGAAAGATTGTTGTAATTTGGTCAAGAGCTAGTGTCATTCTTTCTTCCTCCTAAAAATGATGTAATTGCTTCATTTGTTAAATATGCTCCAAGTTTTACAGTTCGATTATTTTCATCCATGGTCGGATTTACTTCGGAAATATCAAAAGACAACACCTTATCATGGGAAGTTACTGCCTTGATAATCGCACGAACAATAGTCGGATCCAAACCAAAAGGTGATGGAGCGCTTACACCAGGTGCAAATGCAGCGTTTAGTACATCTGTACATAATGTCAGCATAATATAGTCATGTTTTTGGATGAACTTCTCTAAAGCTGTATTTACTTGTTCAAACTGTCCACGATGCATTTCCTCTTCATAAATATAGGTAACATCTAATTCATCTGCCTTGTCAAATAGCTCTTGTGTATTCCCGTATCGTTGGATACCAAGAACGAAATAATTACTATTTTCATCTTGTTCAAGTATTTGTCTGAACATCGTCCCCGAAGAAGTCTGTACATCGTATGGCCGTAAGTCAAAGTGTGCATCAATATTGATAATCCCTAATTTTGCATCTTCTCCAATATGATTTCGAACACCGAGATAATGTCCGTAAGCGGTTTCATGACCGCCGCCAAGAATAATCGGGATCATTTTTTTATTTAGAACTTCGTTAACTACTTCCCCAAGTTGTTTTTGGGATTTTTCTAAGTCATTTCCAATACACTCAATTGTCCCTATATCTGCAAGACGTTTTTCTTTAGAAAGTTTCCAGGGTAGCTTTGCCAATTCTGACCGTAATGCGTTAGGTGCTTTTGCAGCTCCTAGTTGACCTTTATTTCTACGGACACCCTCTTCACTTTCAAAGCCGATAATTACACAAGTTTCGTTTAAGGATTCAAGCTTTTCTATTTGTTCCAATTCAACAATTTGGTGATACCGGAAACTTGTTCTATTCTCAAGATGATCGGTCCGACCTAACCAAATATCCTCTTTTACTTTTTTTAGCAAACCATTCATCCTTTCTGAAATTTATGAATTTATATTTTTATCAATTATAAATCAACACATTTATTAGTTCTAATATATAATTACTATAGATATATAGTTTATAACTATAAATGATAGGAGTGATAATTATGGATTTAAAACAGCTTACGTATTTTGTGACGATTGTCGACTATAAGACCTTTTCTAAAGCAGCACAAAAACTGCATATATCTCAACCATCCCTTAGTAATGCCATAAAAATTTTAGAAAGTGATTTAGGCTTTCAAATTCTTGATCGTAATACGAGAAGCATTGAGTTAACTGAGGCAGGAGCTATTTTATATAGTAAAGCAGTTCAACTTTTATTAGAGATGGACAGGGTAAAAAAAGAAATGGATGAAGTAAAACATATAGGAAGTGGGGAAATACAACTTGGAATGATTGAGTCAGTAAAGCATTGGATTCCAAAGGTGATTCTTCAATACAATGATGATTTTCCCAATATGCGCATAAAATTAACCGAAGTTCTAAGTGGTGATAATGTAAAAAATTCGTTACGAAACTACAAGACACACGCCATCATAACAAATCAATTTATTCAAGAGAACGATATCGAAACCATTCCTTTATATAATGAAAAACTCGTATTAGTACTCCATGAAAGCAATTCGTTAACGAATAATTCATCAGTAACATTAAAAGACCTTGTAGGAGAGCCGTTCATTATTAGTAGTGAAGGTTTCCAAACAAGAGAAGATGTGTTGAATGCTTTTGAAATGGAAGATATAATCCCTACCATCAAGTACGAGATTGAACGCTTTGAAACAGCTTTAAGTCTGGTACGAGAAGGTATCGGAATAACGCTAATTCCAGAAAACTATCTTCAAGCCCTCCCAGATAATACACTTGTAAAAAAATCTATCAATTCACCTGCACTGGAAAGAACTGTCTATTTAACATATTTAAAAAACCGCTACGTATCACCTGCTATTCATACGTTTATAAATAAGACAAAGCAGTATTTTAATGTGCTCCCTGTGTAGCAAACAAACATGAAAGTTCAAACACTCGTGTTTGTTTGAACTAACACGAATGTTTCTTACACAGGGACAACAAAAAAAGCGTAAAGCCTCTGTTCCCAGAAGCCTTACGCTTTTTATGATTGCTCAAGTAAAATACTCTAACTTCGCATTCGGAAAGTACTTTTCCATATAGCCGTATAGACGAGATTTTATTTCATCCTCTTCGTCCTTTTGATAAATATACTTACCAATTCCATACTTACCCCATTTGTAGCGTCTTTCATCTTCATTTAACTCCAATTTTGACTTTGGATAATTCTTTTCAATCACTCTTTTCGCGGGCTTTGTAAACCGATGTTGAATGAATTCAAATGTAATATCATCTCTTGCATCTTTTGGCAATTCTTCATCAAGCCGTTCAAACATGTTGCGGTAGCCATCCTCCCAACCTTCGTGAAGGTAAATGGGAGCAACGATGAAGCCAAGCGGATAGCCAGCTCTTGCCACTTTCCCTGCTGCCTCAATTCTTTTATCCAAAGGAGATGTGCCAGGCTCGAAATTTTTAATGACATAGTCAGCATTTATGCTAAAACGGAATCGGGTATTCCCATTATGCTTGGCATCTAATAAATGATCGACAAAATGGAATTTCGTCACAAAACGTAATCTACCCAATTCTGTTTGACCAATATGTTCAATTGCTTTTTTTAATGAATGCGTTAAATGATCAATCCCTACAATATCGGATGTACACGCAGCTTCAAACCGAGTAATCTCAGGTGCTCGTTCTTCGATGTAGCGATCCGCCGCTTCGAAAATCTCCTCCACGTTTACGTAAGTTCGAATATACGGTTTGCTTCCCATCGTCGTTTGCAAATAACAATAATGACAATGTCCCATACACCCCGTCGCAAGCGGGATTGCATATTCTGCCGAAGGCTTGGAAGTATCAAATTTTAACGTTTTTCGAATACCTACCACTAAGGTGGATTTTGCGATACGATACTTTTGAGCGTCCGTTTCACCAGGCAAATCTCGAATTTGATTATGCGAAGTCGTAAAACGTGTTTCAATCCCCATTTTCTCAAACTTTTGCTTCAGTTCTTTTCCAAGCGGATAATCTAGTGCATTGGGTTCAAAATATACAAGCTGCGGTACGAAGGGCTTATTCATATTGCATAATACCTATTCCATAATTATAATCCATTCGATCACCTTTCTCTTTTTTTATAGCTTGTCTTAAAAGTGAGAAATTATGAAAATTGTGCTTGTCCCTGTGTAGCAAACAAACACGAATGTTTAGATATTCATGTTTTTTCAAACTAACACGAATGTTTCTTGCGAAGTATTAAAAAATCCAGAAAGGAAACATTACTGATTGTTTCTTTCCTGGATAGTTTATTTAATATGATCTTCGATATAATACAGAACGTTCATTTTCTTAAGTGATAATAAAGGCACAATTGCATAGCAGAGCTGGTGGTTTGTCACTTCCTTTCAAGGAGGTGATGCCATTGACCACATACGAAGCAATCAGCTTGTTGATACAGCTAAGTGCTGTAATTTTAGCAACTTTTTCAATCGTTGTGACATTGATTATTTTCTTTATTAAAAAGAAATAACCGTCCCTCAGCAAAGGTTCGACGGTTATTTTAGGCCCAGGACCAACCGCTCTTTCTGCGGTTAGCAGTTGTAGGACTGGATATTAGCGTATCCAGTCTTTTATATTATGTTTCTAAGTTCATTGTATACAGAAACTTTTTTGTATTCAACAAATACATAGGTTATACAGCGACAGCTACGAATAATGATTTTCTTAACCACCGTAAGAAAATCAAACTCATAACAATATCTGTTAGAGAAAGAGCAATAGATATATTAACTATGCCACCAAAAAACTTATCCCCTAAAACTTCCCTTTCAAATAATCCAATGTTCTCTATAATAAAAGAAAAAGGAGGATACCCAATGCCCGTCTATAACAAGCTAGTACGCGACCTAATACCACAGGTCATCAAAAACTCAGGAAGCAAATTCACGACACGTACACTTGATCCTTCCGAACACTTAACAGAAATAAAGAAAAAACTACATGAAGAAGTACAGGAGTTCCAAAGAACGATGAACCATATATCTGCATTAGAGGAACTAGCTGACATTTTAGAGTTAATTCATGCTGCTCTTCCTCTTCACGAAGCAACTTACGAGGATTTAGAGAAAGTCCGTATTGCTAAGAAACAAAAACGTGGTGGATTTGAGAAAGGCATTTATTTGATAGAAGTTGAGGATAAATAAGTTACGGCTTATTACGTAGGAAAACCTACATACACGAATAGTAAACAAGTATTATTCGACCATTAGCATGACTATGGTTGGACCCCTTATGGTTTTCTCCCATAGAAAAAACACCTTCCATTAATGATTAGGTATTGTATACCTGCCTAAATGAAAGGTGTTTTTATTGTTTGATTCTTTTAAGTTAGCATGCCACATGAAGTCATGGATTTCATCCTATTAACTTTCTACACTTATCTTCCGCCCCGTTCATCCACATGATGATCATTTTGGCCATCTTTCACTTGAAGTTCTTCTTTCTGTTTTTCACTTAACTCATTGGGCTTTCCTTGCTCAACAGTTAGATCTTTTTGATTTGAATCCTTTTCATGGTTCGACTCTTTTTTCATCATATTCACCTTCCTATTTTTCTTCTTAATGTTTCTTTTCCCTAAAAAATTCACTTCTAACATTTTTTATTAAAACCTTCATGATTCAAGCATTTTCCTTCTATCCCAAAACCGGAAACAGGTCAAGATTCACTCAGAACCTTGGTGAAGCTAGATATTTATGAAACGAGATTTTCATTTATTTTCTCCTATATTTATTTTAAAGCTCCCTTTGTTAGACACCACTTCCACACTACTTAGAATTTTTTCTGTGTTGTATCTTAACCCGGGTACCTTTATACTACTTTTACACAAGAACTTACCAGACACGTTGTGCAACCCACTCAACAACCCATATTGAAAGAAATTCCGTTATTATATCTATAACCTGTTTGGTGTGGTCTCTCTAGAAATCAAATTAAAAGGAGATTATTATGACAAATCAAAGAAAACTAGTATTGTTCATTGCAACAAGCTTAGATGGATATATCGCCACAGAGGACGACTCTTTGGAATGGTTGTTTAAGGTAGATGGTGAAGGAGATAATGGATATTCTGACTTCTATGACACAGTAGATACGGTTATTATGGGCAGACGTACCTACGACTGGCTCCTTGAACAAGAAACTGAAAGCTTCCCTTATGAGGGTAAGGAATGCTATGTTTTCTCCAGAACCTTAAGTCAGGATAATGAGAACGTCAAATTTTTCAGTGGAGATGTTGTCGATTTAACGAATCACTTGAAAAACAAAGAAGGTAAAAGTATTTGGGCAATGGGTGGTGGAGATCTAATACACTCATTTATCAATGAAAAATTAGTGGATGAGCTAATTATTACAGTGTCTCCGGTATTAATCGGAAAAGGGATTCCATTGTTTAAAGAAGTTGATTTTGAATTAGAGCTTACCTTAAAAAGCATCAATCGTTTTAATCAGTTTGCTGAGTTGCATTATGAAGTAAAAAGGTAAACAACAAAGACAAGATAGCAAAACGAAGAAAGCATCAGGTTTTATCAGACCCTAATGCTTTCTTTGTTTTATCTATTCTGTGATATTCCGATATTTGAGTCACTCTAACTCCGCTGGTGTTCAGTTCATGGTATATCCCCCTGCTATCGATAAATGAAATAAATTCATCCCTTTCTTTTTGAATTAACTCTACCGCCTTTTCTTGAGACTCAACATTGATAAATCTTCTTATATAATGGTTTTCATCAAAAAAGTAAGTTACTTTGAATTCTTTCACCTTTATAACTCCTGTTCGTAAAATATAATAACGAAATTATGATTTTCAGTACTTAATCTAATCTCCTATAGTATAACTTAGTTTCCTCTCACATAAACTTGTCTAATTTCTTTGGAAAACTTTATATAGATATCCTGTTGCAGATTATAAAAATTAGATACTTGTTTTTCATAAATTAATTGAGGAATCTCCTTTAAATTTCTCAGATCTTTTCGATAACAAATCTTTTCGGTTTTCTTCATGCTCAATCTTTTTGAAATAATTATAAACCTTTTCTAACTTTTTCTTTTGATTTCCCTTCGGACTTTCCATATTCCCAAATTCAAAGAACTTCACTTTCTTTATACCAACAAAATTAAATAGTGCTCTTTTCATTAAAATTTTGTGAGAATTGTTCAACCAAAGAAATGGATAATTAGTTGGTCCCTTCATGGTAGACACACATACTACAGACTTTCCTTTTAAAAGTCCTTCTGGAAAAAGTCCCTTCTTATCTTTATAAGCAAAATTAGAGGAAAATAATTGATCTATATATCCCAATAGCATTGCGGGTGGTCTACCCCACCATATTGGATAGATAAAAACAATTTTGTCTGCCCACATAATTTGTTTCCTATATTTTTCAATATTTGGATCAGTATGCATATCACGTCTTCGCTTTTGCTCGTTAAACACTAGTAAAGGATCAAAGTTCTCTTCATATAAATCTAAAACCTGTAACTCCTCTATATTGGTATTTTCATTACTCCCCTTAATAACTTTTTGTAAAAATGCATAGTTTAAACTATTGTGATTTGGATATGTGTAAATTAACAGCATCTTCATAGCGCACCTCTTTGTTATCATTTGATAACTAAATAATAGCACGAAGAAATTTAATTATCAAATGATAATTGTTTTTCGATAACATTTTTGTTACCTTGTCTATAAGAGGTGAGAGAATGGACAAAAATGCTCTTTTTTATAAACTAGTATCATTTACATCTTCTGTTCATCGAGTAACACATGAACTAACAAAAAATGCGAAGTCAGACTCCATTTCGCAGGTTCAATATAGCATTCTTGAATATATTTCAGTTAGTCAACCTGTTACGCCAAGTGAAATTAACGATTGTCAAAACATGTCTATGCCGAACACAAGTCGTGAGCTCAGCAAGTTAAGTAAGAAAAATTTAATCGAGAAATTAAATGATACCGAAGATCGACGAAAACAATATATTCGTCTTTCTAATGATGGAGAAGCCATGATGAACGAAGCTTTTGCAACTATAGAATCTCGTTTTCTAAAGCGACTAGAGAATGCTTCCAAAGAAGATTTAGATGATATTGAACGTGCTATGGATATTCTTCAAACAAAACTATTTTATCCATAGCACAAGTTTAAAATGAAGGATTAATAAATAGTTTAATTCGTTGTAGATGATCCTCACTACGAAATGATCTTCTAGGATTTAAACACATAACTTCATGAAAAAGAGACCGTTCAGGTCTCTTTTTCACTTCTTGTTATTTAGGGAATTTATTTATTGTCCATACATTCAATCTTGAAAATAACTAACTCCACTAATTGATAAACAAATATATGCGTTTGCTGCTATTAGCTGTAACGCTTCGAGAAAATTGGTCCGTATAATCTATCCATTCCACTTTTTCACATCGCTTTTTAACTTTTCTGTTAAGCTCCGTTTCAATTTCATCCATCATGTATACAATCTCATTGAAAGGTATGTTGAAATGGTGTACTGCCTGTTCATATGGAGAGTGTTTCACTAACAACTGTTGAAACTCATCGACTGTTTCCGCTATATCGACCAAGCAGTCTTCTGCATCAACAATAAACTTATAAAGGCGTTGTTTTTCTTTTGGGAGATTTGCGACTTCACTTCTTAAGAGAAACTCTATTAATCGTTCGTTCATTTCCCTCACCTCCCTGTTAGTACATAATACCTCAATACTTCATTACCAACTTGCTTTTTTAACTCCAGGGATTTGCCCTTTGTGTGCAAGCTCTCGGAAAGCAATACGCGACATATTAAATTTGCGCATATAACCTCTCGGTCTACCAGTCAATTCACAACGGTTTTTCAAGCGTGAAGGTGAAGAATCCCTCGGTAACTTGCTTAGTGCCCTGTAATCCCTTTTATCTTTCAGTTCTTTACGAAGCTCTGCGTAATGGGCCACCATTTTCTGTTGCTTTTTATCTTTTACCACTTTTGATTTTTTTGCCATTTTACCCTCTCCTATATCGTAATAATTACGTTTTAAAATTACGTAAAATTTTTTATTTCGTTTCTCGGTGAAGTGTCACCTTCTGAAGTCTTGGACAGTATTTCTTTAATTCAATACGCTCTGGATTGTTCCTTTTGTTTTTGGTCGTTATGTAATTGCGATCACCTGTCTCTGTGCAGGCCAACGTGATATTTACTCTCATCTTACTTCCTCCTCTTTAATCTGAATAGCAATTTCAAAAGCTGGTAGTGGATCAGAAAAACTAGTCCAATCCTGTGCATACTCGTGTTCTGTCAACAAGCAATGGTTTAGGTCGGATGTGATTTGTTGCTGGTCCATATCTATTCCGATAAATACTAGTTCTGTCATCTTGATGCCATACTCCATATCCCATTTTCCAGCTCCCTCTATCCCTAGAGATGGCCCAGCTTGAGATAGCAGTACAGCAGTATCATCCCGAGTTGCTAGCCATAAAAATCCTTTAGTCCGTATCACTTCAACTGGCCAATCCATAATCCAATTCATTAAGCGCTCTGGATGAAAAGGTCTTTGACTTCGATAGACAAAAGAGGCAATACCATACTCCTCGGTTTCAGGAACATGTTCTTCGTTTAACTCTTTAATCCACCCCGCTCCTTGACTGGATGTTTCAAAATCGAATAAGCCTGTATTCAATACTTCGTTTAAAGCAAGATTTGCGTTTACTGTCACTATGATTTTCGCATCTGGATTCAAGCTTTTAAGGACAGCTTTTAACTCGCCTATTGTCTCTTCATCAACTAAATCAGCCTTGTTCAAAATTAATACATTCGCAAATTCAATCTGGTCAATAAGTAAATCGGCTATTTCTCGTACATCGTCATGAGTCGCTGCTTCCTTACGATCTAGCAATGTTTCTCCAGAAGAAAAATCTTGCCAAAATCTATTTGCATCTATGACAGAAACCATAGTGTCTAGTTTACAAAACTTTGATAAATCGATGCCCAGGCTATCATCAATATAAGTGAATGTCTGAGCTACCGGAACAGGCTCACTGATACCGGAGGACTCAATTACGATGTAATCAATATCTCCAAGTTGAGCCAACTTCTCCACTTCGATTACCAAATCCTCCCTAAGTGTGCAGCAAATACACCCATTCTGCATTTCAATCAACTTTTCCTCCGTACGTAAAAAACCACCCTGTTTTACCAAAGAAGCATCAACGTTCACCTCGCTCATATCATTTACGATGACCGCTACTTTAAGCCCTTGACGATTTTGTAAAATATGATTCAGTAAAGTTGTCTTTCCTGAACCCAAATATCCACTTAATATTGTTACCGGTATTCTATTTTCCATTTTTCTCCTAACCATTCAACACAATTGTATCGAATTATAAATAGTAATGATTACGATTTAAATATTATATTGTTTCCAAACAAACTGCAAGTATTATTATCAAGCTGTACTAAATTAGATACCAATACTAGTTCTAAAAAATAGTGCTATCAACTTGTTTAGTATTCTGGTGTTTCATTTCCTATGGAAACAAAACAGGAAAAAACATAAATTATAAATGATTGAAGAGCTAAGTTGTTGGATATTATAAGATAGTTCGAGACAGGTCAGTAACCTATAACTACAAACATCAGCTTTACTCACTATACTAATTTGCAAAAGTTCTCGATCTTCACCAAGTGCTAATGTTCTTTTAATATTTATCTTATAATTAGGATTCTCTAATTTGAAATATCTTAAAGAGAGGAATACAATTAGATTGTTATTAATTTTTATATAAACTAATTGGAGGGATTTATCATGACTGACTTAAAAGATAAAGTAGCGGTTGTAACAGGAGGAGCTTCTGGTATAGGATTAGCTACTGCAAAAGCTTTTTTAGCAAAAGGTGCAAAAGTTGTTATTGGTGATTACAACGAGGATTCTGGTAAAGCTGTAGAACAACAATTAAAAGAAACGTTTGAAAATGTATTATTTGTACGTACAGACGTAGCAGACGAGCAATCTGTTGAAAACCTTGTAAAAACAGCGGTTGATAAATTTGGTCAACTAGATATTATTTTCAACAATGCTGGTATTGGTATTCAAAAACCTACACACGAATTAACAGATGATGAATACAAACGTGTTATCGCCGTAAACCAAGATGGTGTATTCTATGGTATTAAGTATGCACTTCGTGAAATGTTAAAAACTGGTGGCGGTGCAATTATTAATACGTCCTCGATTTTAGGTACTGTTGGGGAACCAACGTCAATCCCTTACGCAGCTAGCAAAGGTGCAGTTAACTTAATCACAAAATCAGTTGCATTAGAATATGCTGATCGTAACATTCGCGTAAATGCTGTAGCTCCGGGATTCATCGAATCAGGTTTAGTAAATAAAGAATCATTAGGTGATTTCTATGATGGTTTAGTAGCAAAACATCCAGTGGGTCGCCTTGGTAACCCTGAAGAAATTGCTCACGCAGTTGTCTTCTTAGCAGAAAATGACTTCGTAACTGGTACTACTATTCACGTTGATGGCGGCTATACTGCGAAATAGTTAGGTTCACAAAAAACATCATCTTTATAATATAAAAGCCGTTTTCTGTTCACTCAGAAAACGGCTTTTATATTAAATTTAATTTAACCCTTGTGCTTTATATCTTTACAACCGCATTCGTTTCAGCCGCTTCTATAATACCTAAAATGACTTTTAGCGAAGATAATGCATCCTCTCCAGTGACAAGCGGCTGTTGGTCAAAGCGAATACATTCGATAAATGCATCGATTACACCACTATTTGTTTGATTGTTATTTGTTTGGATATTCTCTAGTTGATATTGTATTTTCTCTCCATCTTTTGTAATCACTTCTAATTGATGCTGTTCACTATGATAAATTTTCAAAATGCCTTTCTCACAATAGATAATTGTACTATTATCTTCTTCACCATAATATGTCCAAGAGAACGTAGCAGTACCTATACGACCTTTTTTTGTTTTTAAACTACATACGATGTTATCGCATACTTCTATCGGTTCGTTATTTTCATCGACTTTGTCGAGTGCTCCCTGGAAGGCACTTACCTGCTCAATTTCATCATCTAATAAGTAATGCAATAAATCCACTTTATGGATTCCCAAATCTCCAGCAACACCAAGACCAGAACGCTCCTTTTGAAAGAACCATGTGGAATTTGATTTATTTATTCCCCATTGTTCCGGTCCCGAGTGTCCAAAAGTTGTTCTAAAAGTCAGCACTTTACCAAGTTCTTCACTTTTAATGATTTCTTTCGCTTTTTGATGCGCGCGAGTAAATCGCTGATTATGATCTACCATAAATTTTTTCCCGGATTGCTTTTGGGCATCAAGTATTTCTTTTGCGTGTTCAATTGTAAGGGAAATTGGCTTTTCACACAGAACATGCTTCCCATTTAATAGTGCTTTAGTGGAAAATATATGGTGATATTCATTCGAAGAACAATCACTAATTACTTGTATCGTGGGATCTGTAAATAATTCATCCACGCTTTGTACTACTGTACCATCAAACATGACTGCTAACGCCTCTGCACGTTCAGGGTTTCGATCATAAAAAAAGATTTCATCCACGAATGGATTTGCTTTATATTCTGGTGCATGGCGCAATTTAGTAATTGACCCACACCCAATAATCCCTACTTTTAACCCCATATGATTACACCTACTCTCTTTTTTGGAATACTACAGCAATAATTATGATTAGGCCCTTTACAAATCCTTGTAGGTACGGAGAAACATTCATTAAATTCATCATATTATTTAGAATTCCTAAAATGAGTACTCCGAAAAGTGTCCCTATAATCTTCCCACGACCACCTGTCATCCTTGTTCCACCTATTATAACGGCAGCAATCGCATCGAGCTCATATTGAACTCCCGAGCTTGAGGATGAAATAGAATTTAAGCGTGACGTTTCAATGATAGCAGCTACACTTACCAATAACCCAGCCAAACTATACACAGCAATTTTAATACGGTCCACTCGAATTGCAGAAAGCATAGCAGCTTTTTCATTACTTCCAAGTGCATACACATATCTTCCAAACCTCGTTTTGTGCATCAAAATATATACCAACGCGGTCATGGCAAAGAAAATTAAAACTGGATAATCAAATATCCATAAGTCATTATTCGCGATGGCAGTAAACCCCTTAACCTCTCCTGAAACACTTCCACCTTCTGCAATATATAACGCAATGGAGCGTGCTGCCGCCATCATTCCTAATGTAGCAATAAACGAAGCAATCCTGCCTTTTGCAACCATTAATCCATTTAAGAATCCTGCAAATGAACCAACAACTAATGCAGTAAAAATCCCAACAAGTATACTTCCTGACGCATTTAACGCTAAAACTGTGATGACACCGACTAGCGCAAGCACGGATCCGACCGATAAGTCGATTCCACCAGAAAGCATAACGACAGTCATACCCAATGCAACAATTCCAATTATAGAAACCTGCATTAGTATATTTAGCTGGTTATTAATATCTAGAAATCTAGGATTCATAATAGTAGATGCTATAAAAATAATGATGAAAGCAATAATGACGCTATATTCTGACCACAGCCATGTAAGACGACTTTTTGCACTTGAAACTTGCGGACTATATTCTTTTACATTTGTATTAGCCAATTTTAGCGGCCTCCCTTTTCGAGCCGGTTGCATAATGCATAATTTCTTCTTCCGTTGCTTCTTCTCCGTTAAATCGTGCTGTTATTTCCCCTTGGTACATCACATTAATCGTATGACAAATTCTCATTACCTCGGGTGCCTCTGAGGACAATATAATCACCGATTTCCCTTGTTCAGCTAATGCCACAATTTGTTGATAAATCTCCTGTTTTGCCCCTACGTCTATTCCCTGGGTAGGGTTATCGAAGATTAGTATATCCGCTCCGACTTCAAGCCATTTGGCGATGATGACTTTTTGCTGATTACCACCACTTAACTTATCGATTGTAATACGTGGGTTGTGAACTTTGATGTTCAACAGCTCTTTATAGTACTGAAATTTATCTCTCTCAGCATTATCTAGAATAAATCCTGATTTCTCAAAATTCCCTATAGATGACAAGCTCATATTATGGATCACACTTAAATCTTTAATGATTGCATTTTCCTTGCGATCCTTTGGAACAAGACCTATTCCTGCTTCCACCGCTTTTCGTGGGTGATCTATTTTTATCAACTGGTTATTGATCTTTATTTCACCAGTGTATTTCTTTCGATATCCAAATAAGCTTTCAAAAAGTTCTGTACGGCCGTCCCCTGCTAGACCAGTAAAGCCTACTATTTCTCCTTTTTTCACCTGAAAATGAATGTTCTTAAATAATCCAAAGCTAGTTAAATTATTCACCTCTAGCAATACTGGACCAAATGTATGTTCATGTACAAATCGATTTTGGGAAATTGATTTTCCAACCATTAGCTTAGTTATTGTATCTAGATCTTCTTGTTCTACATCTCCACTTTTAATCATTTCTCCATCACGTAATACGGTATAACGGTCACAAACTGCTTTTATTTCCTTCAGTTTGTGGGAAATATAAATAATCGAGATGCCTGATTTCTTTAAATTCTTCATTAACTCAAATAATCGATTCACTTCATGTTCAGCTAATGAGGTTGTTGGCTCATCCATAATTATAATGGTGGATTTATGAAGCAAGGCTTTCGATATTTCTATCAGTTGTTTATAGGAAGTTGCTAAATTTCTTACGTATTCCTTTGGGTCTATGTCCACACCTAGCTTAGCTAAGATGTCATGTGTTTGCTGGCACATCTCTTCTACTTTTAAAAATCCCATTTTGTTTCGAAGTTCAGAACCTAAAAACATATTTTCATACACTTTGAGATCTGTTACCATATTTAGTTCTTGATGGATAAAGCTAATCCCTTGCTCCTGCGATATTCTTGGATTGCTCATCTTAACTTCCTTATCGTTTATGTAGATAGAGCCATTATCAGGTTGATGAACTCCCCCTAGAATATTCATCAGAGTGGATTTACCTGCACCGTTTTCACCTAACAATGCATGAATCTCTCCTTTTTCAATTTGAAGAGTCACATTCTTTAATACGGGTACACCATTAAATGACTTCTTCATGTTCTTCATTGTTATATAAGGATTTTTAGTCATGGTATTTATCCCTCCTAATATAGGAAAAGAGGAAATACAACAACTGTTTGCACAACTATTGTATTTCCTAATATTCATTTAGAATTTAGATTCTGGATCATAGAACTCATCCACATTTTCTTTTGTTACCTGAGTAGCTTCTTTGACTACCATAGATTCTTCTGGATCATTACCCTTTGCAATATCTGCCGCAATCTTCACTGCATCCTCTACCATCGTTGGAGAGTATAGGAAGGTTGCTGTTATAAAACCGTCTGCTTTGATATCCTCAAATACAGCTTTTCCGCCACCAGCACCTGTTACAAATTGGATGTCTGTTCGCTTAGCTTCTTTGATAGCTTGTAAGACACCAAGTGCCATTCCATCGTCTTGTGTAAATACTGCATCTATTTGCGGATGTGCTTGTAAAATGTTTTCCATCACTTCTAGCGATTTTTCAGTAGAAAAGTCACCACTTTGTGAAGCAATTATTTCCATACCTTCTGCACTTTCCATCGCTTCTTTAAATCCTGATCCACGTTGTTCTGTAACTGAACTTGGTGGTCCGGAAATTTCCACAACTTTTCCTTTTCCATTTAACTTTTCTACAAAATATTTACCCGCATTTACTCCAATACCTTCATTATCGCCTTTTACAACAACTGTAGCTGCATCATTTTCAAGCTCACGGTCCACTATTACTAAAGGAATTCCCGCATCTTTAATCTTTTGTCCTACAGGTGAAAGTGCTGCAGACTCAATTGGGAGCATGACAATAACATCCACACCCTGTGCTATCAAATCGTCTACATCATTTGCTTGTTTATTTGGGTCAGCTGCATTCGTCATTACATATTCAATGCCATCACTTTCTTTAAGTGCTTTAGCTTGCTTTTCAGCACTATCAATTAGTGCTCCCATCCATCCATGTGTTGCTGAAGGTAAAGAAATACCGATTTTTAGAGTATCGTCTTCTTTTCCATTTGCAGAATTCTTATTATCACTACATGCTGCCAAACTAAAAGCTGTTACTAAAGATAAACATATGATCAGAAACTTCTTCAACACCATTCCCCCTTTGTTTTTATGAAAGCTCCCCTTTTTGTAATCGATTACATGTGAAACTAAGGGCAACGCTCTATTATTAATATCCATTTAATAACAGAGCAATAACCTTAGTTGTATATTCTCACGTAGACTCTCGAAGAACTAGTTCATGGTTCAATATGACACTATCCACGACATTACCTCTGATCTTATCGATTAACATTTCCCCAGCCACAGTACCCATCTTATACATAGGCTGAGCAATCGTAGTGAGCGTTGGGTTTGTCATACTAGAAAAATCGATTTTGTCAAAACCAACTACCGCTACATCATTTGGTACATGTAATCCAGATGCATTTATTTCTTTGAGTGCTCCGATTGCCAAAAGGTCCGATACAGCAAATATTGCTGTTGGACGATCCTGTATTGCTAAAATCTTTTTCACAGCTTGTTGTCCATGTTCAAATCCTAGTTGTTTTGTATAAATAATATAATCATCATTCCAAGGGATACCATGTTCTTCTAATGCTCGTTGGTAACCCATCTCCCTCTGTCTTGCATATAAAAATTTTTCATCGGAGTTCATTAGAGCAATTTTTTTATGACCTATTTGTATCAAATGCTTGACCGCCCGATAAGATGCTTCTTCATTATCTATCGATACGTAAGGTATCCCACTATCAACGTTATACTCACTACATTGAATGATGGAATACTTTTCTGCTAGCTCTTTTAAAGTTTCAATATTAACTGCTGGATCCATTGAAATAATTCCATCTGCCATTTTTTTCTTAACAAGGTCAAAGTAAATATTTTCTTTTTCCGGATTTGAATCAGTCTCACATAATAGGATATTGTAATTCTGACTTAGCGCCACATGTTCAATTCCTTTAATAATTTCTAAATAGAACGGGTTAGAAATACTCGGAATTAGTATTAAAAAAATTCTACTTTCTGAATTTCTTAAATTCCTCCCTAACATACTAGGCTCATAATTTAAATCTTTTATAGCCTCTTCTACTTTAATTCTTGTTTTCGAAGTTACAGTATTTTGACCGTTTAATACCCTTGATACTGTGGCTACAGATACCCCTGCTTGTTTAGCCACCTGCTGAATGTTTGTCATTTACGTAGTCTCACTTTCTCTGATTTCATAAAAGGAAAATGAAATCGTTTACATTTACATGTTATTATATTCCGAATTATGCGTCAATAATTATTTTTTCATTAGAAATAACTATTGATTTACTTGAACAATTTATATAAGGTAATAATGTAACGGTTTACATTACAGTATATTCTGATAAATAAAGGAGGTTTTCTCATTGAAATTAGGTGTTTTTACGGTACTCTTCTCCGATAAAAGTTTTGAAGACATGTTAAGTTATGTTTCTTCTAAGGGCATAGAAGCAATTGAATTAGGTACTGGTGGATATCCTGGCGATGCTCATTGTAAAGTGGATGAATTGTTAAACGATGATACGAAATTGGAGAGCTTTAAGCAAAAAATCAGTGATCATGGATTAATCATTAGCGCTTTAAGCTGCCATTCAAATCCTCTGCACCCACAGAAAAAAATTGCTGGGCCAGCTGATGAATTATTTATAAAAACAATGCATCTTGCAGCAAAACTAGATGTGCCTGTAGTAAATACATTCTCGGGATGTCCGGGTGATCATGAAAATGCCCTCTATCCTAATTGGCCAGTAGCACCTTGGCCACATGATTTCCAAGAAATATTAAAATGGCAGTGGGAAGAAAAACTTATACCATACTGGAAAGAAAAAAATGATTTAGCACAAAAACTTAATGTCAAGATCGGTTTAGAACTACATGGTGGTTTCTCTGTACATACTCCTGCAACACTATTGCGATTAAGAGAAGCATGCGGACCTATGATTGGGGCTAACCTTGACCCTAGCCATATGTGGTGGCAAGGTATTGACCCAGTTGAGGCCATAAAAATTCTCGGACGTGAGAATGCCATCCATCATTTCCATGCAAAAGATACAATTATAGATCAGCAAAATATGAACCAAAATGGACTTACGGATATGACCGATTTCGCCAATATGCGTGACCGCGCATGGTATTTTCGATCTGTTGGTTTTGGACACGATCAAAAAACATGGGCCGACATCATTAGTATTCTACGATTATATGGATATGATTATGTAGTAAGTATCGAACATGAGGATGGATTAATGTCGATCGAAGAGGGATTCACAAAAGCAGTCGAAAACTTAAAACCCATTATCGTGAAAGATTCTATCAGTCAGATGTGGTGGACGTAAAGTCATAAAGGGAACCGGGTTCTAGCCACAATTTTAAGAACCTGGTGCCCTATTTAACACACCACCTAAATCAGTGCATCTGCCAGTACAATCTCAAGCATTAGATTTTCCCGCGCTCCTAGATTAATTTCATACGGGGAAACATTTTCATTTACTTCATTATTGGTAATTCTGATCACTGGTCTACCAGCCGAATTATAATTATATTTTGAAACAATACCTTTACGACCATCATTTAATGTAACGGTTAAGCCCGGAGGATAAATGGCGATACATTCTCTAAACAAATTAACTTGATGTGTGTCAAACTGCGTACCACTTCCAGCATACAAAATCTCGAGCCCTTGATGTGGCAATACTGCCGGTTTGAAGGCTCTTGGACTTGTTACTGTATCAAACACGTCTGCAACACTAACGATTTTCGCATACTTGTGAATTTCGTCTCCCTTTAATCCCCTAGGATAGCCAGCACCATCTATTCGCTCGTGATGCTGAAATGCACAATGAGCAACTGTTAAAGGAATTTCATGAATTTTTCGTAGTACCTCAAAACCTTTCTCACAATGTTGTTTGACTATGGCATTTTCTTCTTTTGTTAATTCACCTTGTTTGTTTAATAGTTCTAAAGGAACATGTACTTTTCCTAAATCATGTAGCATAGCTCCCATTCCGATTTCTTCCACATTTTTAAGAGGTAATCCATTTTCGAGTGCAAGCTGACACGCATATATAGAAACGTTTAATGAGTGATTAAATACGTAGTTTTCGTGTACTTTTGTTGTAGCCAATAAATTTAGTGCTTGTTGATTGTCAGTGAGTGATGCAACTATATCCTTAAAAACCTTTTGAAAGCTACGTATTGTTCTACTTGATTTCATCATTCTCTGAAGATTTGAGTTTGACTGATTCAAGTCAGTTAATGCTTGAAACCCCTCGGTAATTGTATGTAAAGCTTCCACACGTAACGCTTCTGGTATAGATTCAATAATTTCTATTCCTTCAGATTCTTCGTCTTCTATGTAAATGGTTGAAACATTATACTTTTTCAATTTTGGGATGAGTCGATCTATCAGTTCTACTCCCTTTGCTAACAAAATTTTACCATTGTCATTCAATATTGGTTTACCCAATTTCATTCCTGGCTTGTACTTATCTATTTTTACTAATCGCATCGCCCAAACTCCCCACTTTAAGTATAATGAGTCAATTGTACTTAAATTTTGCAACATGTACATACTAAAGGTAATAATTAATAATAGTCCTATTATATTATATTTAAAGATAAAAAAGAATAGCATTGGGCATCTAGGCCTAAAAAATTTTAATAAAATTAATAAATAAGTAAGTCCATTTTATACATAAAGTAATCCGAACAGCGTTTATTTATGCTCTAGGCGGAGCCTTTCCGTTCAAATCTATTAAATCGTTTTTTATTAAAAAACGATTTAATATCACATAATTATTTGGGGGTTTAATTGAAACAATTAATTTTGAACGACTCGAACATATAAACTCGTAACATCTGAGTGATTCTTCAACTTCTAAATATAAAAGAAAAGAGCACGTGATAGTGACGTCGTCACTACACGGGCTCTATTAATCTCACAATAAAGGTCGTTTTATACTGAAATATTATAATTTAATTGTCTCTACAAAATGCTTTAACACCCTCGCAGTTAGACCCCAAATTGTGTATTTTTCATAGTCGTAGAACCATTCTTCTATATCTCTCGGCCTCCATTGGTATTTGTCACCGTTGACAATTTTGTCATATGGAAAATCCATAGGTGGCATCGGCTGGACAGAAACTGTGTGCATGTAAGGCTCATGGTTTTTAAGCCAGCTGACTGGAATAGTGAATACCGCCTCGACCTCATGTCTGTTAAAAGATTCGATTTTATGATGGTCAATCGTTGCAACAAAGGGATAGACAACAAAAGATGGAGATGCAATGTATGCACTCATCTGTCCTAGAACTTGAATACATTTCGGATCGACCCCTAGCTCTTCATGTGTTTCTCTTATTGCAGCTTCCATTGGAGATGCATCTGTAGGATCGATTCGACCACCTGGAAAGCTAATGTCCCCTGGTTGCTTTCTCATGGTTAATGAACGCACCTCGAATAAAACATGCCATTCGTCATCCACTTGCACAAGTGGTATTAAAACAGCAAAACGTAGCGCTGTATCCTCTCCTATAAAAAGCGGCTGCTTGTAATGCAGTTCCTTCTTTAGCTTATCCAAAAACACGGAATCTCCCCCAATGATAAGTTTATTCTAATATCGTATCATTAAATTTACTATCCATAAATTAAATGGCACACTTCGTCAAATAAAGTTATCGTTTTCTTTTTTTCTTAACTAAAGTGGAGTATCAAACAAAATAAAAAAACACTCAGATATATGTTCTAAATCTGAGTGCTCTTATTGGAAACAAGTACGCTAATTAACGCACTTTTTCCTTTTTAAGCTGTTTGCTTCTCAACTGTCCACAGGCCGCATCAATATCTGTTCCATGTTCTTGACGAATTTTGCAGTTGACACCTCTTTTTTTCAGCGTGTCATAGAATGACAACACAGATTCCTGTTCACTTCTTTGGTACTGGCTATGTTCATCGACAGGATTATAAGGTATTAAGTTGACGTAAAGCTGGTCTTTTATGTCATTAAGTAAATCGGCAAGCTCTTCAGCTACCTCTTTTGTATCATTTACATCCTTAAGTAGAATATATTCAATCGTAATTCTACGGTTGTTTTTTGCTAAATAATATTTTAGAGATTCCATTAGCTTTTCAATTGGCATAGCTCGATTTATTTTCATAATTCTAGTTCGTAGTTCGTTATTTGGTGCATGTAAGGATATCGCTAGATTTACTGGAATCTTCGTATCTGTGAATTCATAGATTTTACCTACAATTCCACTTGTTGAAACAGTTATTTTCCTTGCAGCTATCGCTAGCCCTTTATGGTCAATAACTACGTTTAAGAAGTCTAACAAATTTGTAAAGTTATCAAATGGTTCCCCAATCCCCATTACGACAATATGGCTCACGATATCTTTTTGCTTCAATTGATCGAGATGCAATTGGATATTCATAATCTGTTCCACTATTTCTCCACTTGATAAATCACGACTTTTTGCGAGTAAGCCACTTGCACAGAAACTACAACCGATGTTACAGCCGACTTGAGTCGTCACACAAACGGAAATGCCGTATTTATGTCTCATCATAACTGTTTCGATCAAGTTTCCATCCTGTAGTCTAAACAAAAATTTCATCGTTCCATCGGCTGCTTCTTGTTTTACATGCTCCGTTAACGTTTGTATTGTATAGTTATCTTGCAATAATTGAATACATTCTTCATGCACGTCTGTCATGTCAGCAAAATTAGTGACACGTTTTCTATATAACCAATCCCAAACCTTTAGCGCTCTAGACTTTTTGTGGCCATGCTCATGAAGCCACTCTATCAGTTGATTTAATGTTAATCCATATATAGACTTTTTGTTCATAACTATCCTCATCTCTTCCCTCATACTAACTTTAAAGGCCACCCAGTACTAATCCTGGTGCCAGACATTTAGATACTATTATAACATTTGCTGAAACAACTCTCTACAAAGCCATTGTTTAAGTGCTTACTACTTTAAGGTAGCAATGTCATGACAGCAAAGAAATGCAGTATAGATGCTGCAAGAACAAATACATGCCAAACTGCGTGATGGTAGGTAAATCCACGCCACACGTAGAAAACAGCTCCTACTGTATACAGGATTCCCCCAATTGCTAGAAGTATAATCCCTTGGGAAGATACATTCTCCAAAAGTGGTTTCCATCCAAATACCAATAACCAGCCCATAACGACGTATAATAAGGTAGAAGTATGCAAGAAACGTTTCACAAAAAAAGCTTTAAACACAGTACCCGCAATTGCAAGCCCCCACACTATACCAAACAATGTCCAACCTAATGTACCTTTAATAGCAAGAAATAAGAAAGGTGTATAAGTACCTGCTATAAAAAAGTAGATAGCTGAGTGATCCATGATCTCAAAGAAATCTTTTACGCGTCCTGCTGGAAAACCGTGGACAAGTGTAGATGACAAATATAAAAGGATCATCGAAGAACCAAACAATGTAAAACTTACAACATGCCAAGCTGTTCCATGCATTACGGAGGATACGATTAATATTACAAGAGCAGCTACACTAAAAACAGCACCAATTCCATGAATAATCGCATTAGCTATCTCTTCACGCTTTGAAAAAATATGTGTATTACTCATCTTTTTACTCATCCCATTCTAATATTCTCTAAGTATAATATTATCACTTTTGGCGAATAAAAGCTGACAGGGACATGTGTCCAAAATCTTAAACATCCCAAAAGTTCTATATATAATCCACTAGGAACTCGTTTCATTCAAGGCCACTAAAGTAATCGCAGTAAACTTTTTATTATAATTTGTATTGCCTTCATTCAAATTTAGAACAGTAAGCTTCCAAACAACAACTATATCTCAATGGTATTATTCAGCAAAAAAAAAGACACCCAAAATGGGCATCTCTTTTTATTTGCTAACTATGTTTAATTAATTCCTAAGAATTAAAGTTTTACAATGTTAACTGCTTGTGGTCCACGTTGACCATCTTCAACGTCAAATTCAACTTTTTGACCTTCGTCAAGAGATTTGAATCCGTCGCCTTGGATTGCTGAGAAATGAGCGAATACGTCGTTTCCACCTTCAACCTCGATAAATCCAAAACCTTTTTCTGCGTTAAACCATTTTACTGTACCTTGTGTCATGTAAAAAACCTCCATTTATGGTGAATAAAAAATTCACATATTACAAAAAGCTACCGAAGACTCACGATTACCTTTTGTAATATGTGAATTCATTGTTTCTATCTAAGCAATTTAATTATTATCTTTACTATATACCATTTCCACACAGAAAGATAGTAAATTGCTTATTATATTTTATTTAATATGTCTAACGTTTCTAAAACATGTTCAAGAAACATTTCAAGATCACTTATTTGATCTTCATTTATTTTCTGTGTGAACCTAACCTCTATTGTGTTTGTATAGCTAGAAAGTTCTGTTCCAAATTCAAAACTTAGTGTTTGAGTTAACACTATGTCGTCTTCCCAAATATTTTTGATAGCTTGTTCTATTTCCTCACATTGCAGATCAGGATTTTGAATATTTTTGTTAAATTTCAACGCCAGTGTACAACCTATATTTTTATTTCTAATTTCGAGTATTTCACCTGCTAGATCCTCTAGAGATGCGTCTAAAATAATTTCCGCAGCTATGTCTGACTGGTCAACAAGAGTAAATTCAATCTTAAAAGTTCTAGCGATAATCGAAAGGTCCATTTGGTCAACCCGATTTTTGATATCTATCTTTCGTTCTAAGTTATCTAAATCGTATACATGGTTTTCAAATGCCACTTTTAAATTTTCAAAGATAGTTGGATCGTACATATCATTTCCTCCCGACTTGAGTGTCCTTATACTATTCCCTATTTAGTCTACATACAGACACAACGTAAAGTGAAATTTCAATCACTTTAGATATTCTTCATCCTCTATTTATTGAAAATAAGTATAGGTAAATACCAATGATTCACTCGAGAATATCTAACTAAACGACTCAGCATTACCTAAACAAAATATTTAGACGAAAATACATTTAATTTGTCAGATTATTTCCCAAGAAATAATGACAGAAAGCGCATTCTACTCTCTGTCAGAACTGAATAAAATTCTTTTATGTTAGTACTCAATGATTTGGGCAATTTCTATTTCTACATTAGATTGTTTTTCTTGAGTTTCTTTAAGCTGCTTTTGCAATTGGTCAGATATACTCGATAAATTTTGAAGTGTCTGTTCCATTCGGTCTATTGAATTGTTTATTTTGGAATGAGTTGACCATGCTGAAAAAATATCATCGAACACATAATCTGCAAACGTAACAAAACTTTCTCTTTCAATAGCTATGTTTTCGATACTGATTTTCTGGATATCTAAAAGTTCTGTATGAAATCGTTGTAAGGAACGCTGAGCATAGTGAATTGCTTCTTCCGATTCGTCAAGCTTACTATGTTTTAAAGAAGTGGCGATTATTCCTCCTCCTAAAAAGGTATCCCACGTAGAATAATCCTTAGCACCTTCAAGCGACTTTAACGCTCTCTTTAATGCTATTTTAGCTTCATTACCAGCTGTTATGGCTTCTATTATTTCACGGATACTTGTTGCAAGAATCGTCTTCTGTTCGTATAACCTCTCGAGACGAGTCGCCTCAGCGTGATTATTTACAAGAAGCCATTGTTTCTTCTTTTCAATAATCTGTTTCCACTCCAAGTCAAGAGATTCCCAGTCCCCTTTTTCTAATTCTCTTTCGTTAACGGTTATATCCTTTTCCAAATCTATTACTGTTTTTTCAATTTCTCTATACTTCGCTTCTATAGCAGCTAGCTCGCTTATTTCCTTCTCTCGAATTACATCCTGCTTTCCCGTCCATGTTCTAACCACTTTCAAAATTGAAAACCTATCTAGATCTTCTACATCTTTTTGTTCTTCCTTTAATCTCGTCCAATATTCCTGCTTTTTATGTAATGCTGTTTCTAATTGCTCTGCCAGTGTTTGCTGCTTTCTTTTTGCTTTTTCCCTCCTATTAATCTCCATCTTTAAAACCGATTGACGCTCCTGTAATTCCTCCCACATGTAAATCCCCTCCTCCCTTTTATACGTATAAGTAGATATATTGTTTCAACTAAGAGTATTAAAAGTAACCTGGAAATATAAAATTATTTAATTTATCAAAATATTATATATTAATAAAAGTAATTATGGTAATAAAGATATAAAATTATTTATAATTCAGCTTCATCATGATAAAAAATAGTCGATAATAACCACATGAACTAAATAGTAACGAGAAGAGGTATATAAATGAGTATAGGAAAAAAGTTAAATCTATCCTTCATAGCAATGATATTATTACTTTTTGTATCAACTGGTATGGCAATATTAAGTTCAACAAATGTAAAAGACAAAGTGGATGAGGCCCTAGACGATCGGGTAAAACAAATACTTGTTATTGAAGAAATTCGAGTAGGGATTGGAATGCAAGGACAATATGTCCGGGCTTTACTAACAGATAACACACCTGAAACATTAGAGAAACTAGAATATTATGCCAACTATGTTGATGAACGAATCATTGAAATCGATGGCATGTCATCTTCAGACACGATGGCAGAGTTAATAGAACAATTAAATGCACATAATGAGGCATTCAACATTGCAACTTCTACCTATTTAGGATATGCGGAAGAAAAAAATAAAGAGGCGGGTACAGAGATACTTAATACAGATATCGCTAAAGCAAATGACGATATTCTTCAAGTGACTGAACAAATAATGGAGTATCAGGATGAACAATTAGAGATTTTAACGGATGAAACGAATGATGCTTTAAGTCTATCAACAACTATCTCGATTGTAATGTGTATCATTAGTATAATTATAGGGATTTTATTAGTTTTATTCGTACATAAAAAAATAACTTTACCATTAAAAGCTATGGCTAGTATTTCCCATTCAATCGCTAATGGTGACTTATCTCAAAATGATATACCTGTCGAATCACAAGATGAAATTGGACAATTAGCAACTGCTAATAATTTGATGAAAAATAACCTTCGTTCTTTACTCGGACGGATCCAAGAAAACTCCGAACATTTGAGTGCAGCAGCTGAAGAATTGTCTGCTAGCACCGAGGAAGTTACTGCTTCCACAACGGAAATGGCTAATCGCGCAAATGATACACTTCATGCTTCAACATCTGCTGCGCAATCAGCTAGCGAAAGTGCCTTAGCAATGGAAGAAACTGCAACTGGAGTTCAACGTATCGCAGAATCCACACAAAGCTTGAACGAAAGCTCTAAAGAAACCTATCATACAGCAATATCTGGTGGAAAAATCATCGATCAAGCTAGTAATCAAATGAATACGATCAATCATTCATCTAATATGGTAAATGAGTTAGTCCAAAGACTAAGTAAACAAACTGCTGAAATTGAAAATATTACAAATGTAATTACCGCAATAACTGATCAAACCAATTTACTTGCATTAAATGCTGCTATTGAGGCTGCACGTGCTGGCGAACAAGGGAAAGGATTTGCAGTAGTAGCCGATGAAGTTCGAAAGTTAGCAGAGGAATCTAAGTTATCTGCCAACCAAATTGTTGAGTTAATCCAAGAGATTAAGGGCGATATGGAAAACGTTGAGAAAGCAGCGGAAGAATCTTTAACCTCTGTATCAGATGGTGTAAAAATTATTGGTCAAGCAGGGATTTCTTTCGAAGGAATCGTAACCGCAGTAGAAAAGATGAATATCCAGATTGAAGAAATTTCTGCAACCTCTGAGGAAATTTCTGCATCAGCTGAACAGGTATCAGCTTCTGCAAATGAAATTGCAACTGGCACAACAAATGCATCTGCTAATATCGAAAGTATTGCTGCTGCAATCGAGGAGCAAACAGCGACGATGGAACAAGTAAGTGGAGTAGCCGTAGAACTTAGTCAAAATGCCTTAGAACTACAGGATGAAATACAAAAATTCAAACTTTCTTAATGAAAGTTATATGATGTGGAACCCTTGATCACTTTGTTATCGAGGGTTCCTTTTTGTATTAAGTTTTTTTTATTACTTACCTAACACTTCTATACAAATCTCTATCGATCGTTTTAAATCAACGTGGGACCAGCTTGGTATTTTCCCATGTTGGATGGCTAACTCATGAGAAGCTGGTATATGAATGAATCCCGAGGGTACGTCTAGATTGTTCATTTTTGCATAATGTAAAGCTTCATACATGACGTTATTGCACAGGTATGTACCTGCAGTATTCGATATTGCAGCAGGGAGACCTTCTTTTATAAGTTCATCGACCATCGAACGGATAGGCAGCGTAGAAAAGTATCCAGGTTCTCCATCAATTTGGATTGTTTCGTCCAATGGTATTTGGCCTTGATTGTCTGCGGCTCCATCTTTCACATTGATCGCAACACGTTCTGGAGTAATTTTATATCTTCCTCCAGCTAATCCCAAAGAGATAACTGCATCTGGTTTTAACTCCTTTAGATAATGAATAAGCTGGTCTCCAGACTGTGAAAAGTCAACTGATAGAACCCTACTCATCACCTCATATCTCCCTATTTTTGTTCCGTTTAATTCCTCTACAATTTTCATGGTCGGATTCACCGTGAATGATAAAAATGGTTCAAATCCAGTTAATAGTAGTTTCTTCATCCTTAACCCTCTCTTCCTCTGATGAATTTTTATGTCCAATGCATTGGTCGCATAACAGTTGATGGCAACTTAGTTTGGTCATTTCCCTTAGCAGAGTTAACCTGAACTTGTGTGAGGAATATTGCTCCCGTCAGATCCGCTCCACTTAGATTAGCATCTCGGAAGTCTGCCCCAATTAAATCTGCATGTCTCATATCAGCATTTTGAAGGTTTGCAGCAATTAGGTAAGCACCTCTAAAATTTACACCTCTAAGATCTACTCCTCGTAAATTAGCTCCTAGAAGATCTGCTCTGCTACGATCTTTTTTCCTATTACTAGTTGAACCTTTATCTTTACGAACTAGTTCACTTGTTTTTGCGAGTAAGAGGTTCACCCTAGCACGATGCACTGGAATGTTTAACTCCAAGAGCAAATCAGAGCTAAGCAACGTAAGTCTTTCGGTTTCATCTATTGCATGATTAAGTTCTTTATGAATAGTAATCGTTTCTTCCTTTGTACGAGCCTCTGTAAGATATGAAAGTATTTCATGAAGCTCCTGCATAATTGGAAAAACGTCAAACATTTCCCTCGCTATTTCTGGACTCTCTCGCCAGCTTACTCCCTTGAAAGTAACTTGCGAAACCTTTTGCCCCGCCCCGTAGCATTCAAATACTGTACAGCCTTTATATCCTTCTTGCCTAAGCTTTTTATGTACACCACAACGGTAGTCTGTTTGAAGATTCGTGCACGGTGTACCAGCTAGTTTATCAGCAGCAAAGTCTACTGATGCAGCAAAATGGAGCCCCACACAGCATAAAGCAAAGCAGTTTTCACAGTCAGCGCGTAGATTATGTGTAGTATTGGACAATTTTTACACTCCCTTCAGTTTGTTCTGTTTCTAATCACCCTAAATTACAGAGTCTATTTTAAATAATAAGATACTAATAGTTTACCAAAATTACAATTTGCTCGTTACAAGTTTTTAAGCCAACAAAAAAGAGACACTCTCGAAAGAGCATCTCTTTATACAGTATTATCTTTACTTAAAATTCTTAAGAATTAAAGTTTTACGATGTTTACTGCTTGTGGTCCACGTTGACCATCTTCAACGTCAAATTCAACTTTTTGACCTTCGTCAAGAGATTTGAATCCTTCGCCTTGGATTGCTGAGAAATGAGCGAATACGTCGTTTCCACCTTCAACCTCGATAAATCCAAAACCTTTTTCTGCGTTAAACCATTTTACTGTACCTTGTGTCATGTAAAAAACCTCCATTTTGGTGAATAAAAAAATTCACATATTGCAAAAAGCTACCGAAGACTCACGATTACCTTTTGTAATATGTGAATTCATTGTTTCTATACTAAGCAATTTAATTATTGTCCTAACTATATAACACATTTTGGGATTTGTCCAATGAAATGATTAATAAATGAAAAACAATTTAAACAGCTAGCCTACAAACTATCCAACTACATAGAATTTATCCTTATAAGCGTGGTATGATGAATAAATAAACTGCTACAATTTTTAGAATGAATAATGATTAATCACATTACATGATACAAAATCTGTATATAATTCGTTTAAAATACACCTTCTATTATTTCATGAAATATGTAATACATAGTTGTTAAGGAGAGTTCTTTATATGAACGAAAGCTTATCTCAAATAGATTACCGTGAGATAATGGAGTATTCACGTGATCCGTTAATTATTCATACTAACCTTAAAATAATTGACGTGAACCATGTCGCGGTAGATTTTTTCAGAGCAACCAAAGATAAAATCATTGGAGCAAGTCCTTTAGATATTTTTCAGGAAGCTTCTAAATTAGCTATTGAAAAAAGAATAGAATCTGCCTACCAACAACCAGCCAAAGTTATTGAAGAAACAATTTACCGAATGGATGGGACTACTGTAGAAGTTGAATTATATTGTCATCCCGTTCAAATTGGGAAGACAAAAGCAATACAAACGTATGTTAGAGATATTACCGAGCGTAAAGAAAAAGAATTGAAGCAACATGAAATTATGAAAGAAATCAATGAATTATCAGCTACACTGGTTCCTGTATTAAATGGAATCGCTATATTGCCTTTAATGGGTTCAATTGATGAGGATCGAGCAAAACAACTACTAGATGAAGTACCATTTAAAGTACAAGAACAAGACATTAATTTCTTAATCATTGATTTTTCTGGCATGTATACATTAAACAGTGTTGTGACAGATTATCTATTTAAGATTAATAACGTCCTTTCCTTGCTTGGTGTACGTTCAATTATTACAGGGTTAAGACCACAATTGGCTCTAACGGCAATACAGTTAGATTATAAGCTAGACTCCATTCCTACCAAGTCTACAGTTAAGCAAGCTCTACATTCTTTAGGTATCAATCAAAACCTTACTATCCCTCTGGATATAAAATAATAACAAAAAATGCAGACTTCGTGAACAATGAAGTCTGCATTTTTATTAATCTTCCTCATTAATAATAATCTTACGTCCTTTAAGTTTCAACAATAACGGGACTAATAACCAAGCCGCTGCAGCAAGGATAAATAGTAGCGATAATGGCTTTGTCACAAATATACTAAAGTCACCATTGGAAATCGTTAACGCCCTACGCATATTGTTTTCAATCATTGGCCCTAATACAAGAGCCAGCACTAAAGGTGCAACTGGGTAGTCATTCTTTGAGAGTAAATAACCTAACACTCCACATCCTAACAATAAATAGAGGTCAAATGTCGTATACTGTACCGCATATACTCCAAAAAAAGAAATGGCAATTATCATTGGCAATAAATACTTTTTCGGTGTTTGAATAATTTTTGCAAAGACCCGAACTAATGGCATATTCAACACAAGTAGCATCAAATTCCCGATGAACATACTAGCTATAAGCCCCCAAGCAACCTCAGGGTGTTCATCAAATAATAATGGGCCAGGCTGGATGTTATACATGATAAGTGCACCCATCAATATCGCAGTTGTTCCGGACCCTGGTATCCCTAGAGTTAGTAGTGGAATCATTGCACCACCAGAAGCGGCATTATTTGCTGATTCTGGCCCTGCTACTCCCGCAATATGCCCTTTTCCAAATTTCTCAGGGTTCTTACTTAACTTTTTCTCCGTAGTATATGAGAAAAATGATGCCAGTGTTGCTCCTGCTCCCGGTAAAACCCCTATAAAGAAACCGAGTAATGATCCACGAACGATTGGGACTGTACTATCTTTCATATCCTGCTTTGTTGGTAATATTCGATTAATCTTTGCTATACTACCTGTTTCCTCGTCTTTTTCTAGAACTGTTTTTACAACTTCACCAAGTGCAAATAATCCAACAGCAATTGTTAAAAACTCCAACCCGGAAAATAGAATAGGCTGGTCATATGTAAATCGAGCAATACCTGAAACTGCATCTATTCCGATCGTCCCCAACATAAGTCCGAATACTGTCATCATTATTGCCTTTGTCATCGATTTTCCCGCTAGACCACTAACCGCAGCTAGCCCTAATAACATGAGAGAAAAATACTCCGCTGGTCCAAACTTTATCGCAACATTGGACAACGGCTCTGCTAGAAGTACTAGTCCGATAAGGGAAATGATACCCGCCACAAATGACCCAATAGCTGAGATAGCAAGTGCAGCTCCCGCTCTCCCTTGCTGCGCCATCTGATATCCATCTAAAGTCGTCACGACCGAGGATGATTCTCCTGGTGTGTTAAGTAAAATTGAAGTAGTGGATCCACCATACATGGCTCCGTAATATACTCCTGCTAGTAAAATAATTGAGCTAGCGGCCGCTGCTCCCGTTGGCATTCCCGAAGTAATCGTTGCTGTTACAGGAATAAGAAGAGCGACACCACTCATTGGACCGATACCTGGTAAGACACCGACTGCTGTCCCAATAATAACTCCGATTAATGCGAACAGAATATTATGCCACTGAAACGCAACCCCGAATCCATCCGCTAAAAATTGTAATGTGTCCATTGCTAAACCCCTTCCCTAAAACAGTGGAAACCCTGGTAACGAACCACCCAGAAGCTCCGAAAACATATAATAAATACCAACAGAAAAAACAGTAGAAATAATTATCGAATAGATTACTTTACCTCGTTCTAATGTTTGGAAAGCAATTAGTAAAAATAGAAATGTAGAAACGACATATCCTATTTTCTCTAAGAAAAATGCATATAAAAGAGCACTCCCAAAAATAATAAAAAACTTCTTATACTGTAGTTTATCTTTTGTAGAATCCTCTGTTTTATATTTAAAAGTTTCATATAATAAGCGAATACTTAGCAGGGTCAAAATAAGTCCAAGGCCCATTGGGAATATCTTCGGACCGACAGATGATCCATATGCACTGTCCGAAATTTTTTGACTCTCAATGAAAAAAAGTATACCAATTAATAAAAAAGCAATTCCTGCGACTCTATCAAATTTTTTGTTCATGGTTATTCCTCCTAACAGAAAAGGCGACCGTGATAGCCGCCTACAAACTATTATTTCTGCATTCCAAGCGCTGTTAATAACTCGACTATAACTTTATCCTGCTCTTCTAAATAAGTAGTAAATTCTTCCCCATTGCGGTATTCACTTGCCCAACCGTTCTTCTCAAGCTCTGTCTTCCATTCGTCTGTTTCAACCATTGCACCAATTTTTTCATTCCAATATTCTTTAGCATCATCAGACATTTCTTTCGGTCCGAAAATACCACGCCATATTGTAAACTCTGCATCGATGCCCGATTCTTTAAAAGTTGGCACTTCAGAAAGTTCTCCCTCTAAACGCTCTGCCGAACTAACCGCTAACACACGTACGTCACCTGATTTTACATATGTTGCAATCGTAGAAGCATCCGTTGCAATGACATCCGCATTATTACCTAAAAGCGCTGCTATTGCTTCTCCCCCACCGTCGTATGAAACGTATTTCACAGATTTCGGATCAATTCCAGCTTCAAATGCTGGCAGTACCCCTACTAAGTGGTCCATTGAACCAGGTGCAGATCCACCTGCTAATGTAACTGTTGTTGGATCCTTTTTAATAGCATCAAGAACATCTTCTAACGATTTGAATGCTGAATCATTTTTCACAACAATTGCACCATAGTCACGAGTCAACTGTGCAAGCGGTGTCGTATCCTTGTAACCATAAGGACTGTTACCTTCAGCTTTATTATTATTTATTAGGATAGGTGGAGATTTTACCATTAGTACATAATCGTTCTTTACTTCTTTCGTAGCAAATTCCGCCATATATACTGCTCCACCGCCACCAGCTTTGTTTTCCACGGTAATTGCTTTTTCCACTAACTTTGTTTCATTCATAATTTTAGCAACCGAGCGTGCGGTTAAATCCCATCCACCGCCTGCACCCGACGGAGCAACTATTGTAATATTATTTTTGGGATAATCTGATCCATCCGACGATGCACCATCACTATCACTTGATGAACAAGCAGCTAACCCTAATGCCAAAGTTGCCGCAAAAGCAACCGTAGTGATTTTCTTCCACATTTATTAATCCCCCTCATACCATATGTTTGATAGCGCTTTCAAACGCCTAAACATAATTTATCAAAACATTCCCTATATTCGATGTTTTTGGTAATAAGTTAGATAATGATTTTAAAGTGCATTTTGTTCATAAAGTTCACAATGATTTGGTAAAATATCTCCGTTCCGGCCTACCAACAGTTCCATATATTAATTCGGCGTAAACAAGTTTTTCAGAAGCTAAGTATTCTAAATAGCGTCTCGCCGTGGAACGACTTATCCCTACTGCTCCTCCAAGAGACTCAGCAGTGATGCCATCCTCTATTTTTTTTATATAGTCTACTACCTTCTCTTTTGTTATTGGATCTATTCCTTTGGGTGGTGTTATCTCTGAAAATATTGGCGAAGACATCGTGTTATTCCATAGAGACTTGATTAAATCTTCCTCGACACTTCCCTCTGCTGCTAGTATTTCCCTTTTAGATTTATATCCAAGTAGGCTTTCCTTAAATTTTTCAAAGGTTAAAGGCTTCAAAATATAGTCTGCAACCCCACTTCGAAATGCTTTTTTTACAATTTCTGATTCTGCTGCTGCTGTTATAAAGATAATATCCGTTTCCGGACTATGTGATTGAATAATTGCTAATAAATCTGTCCCAAGTGCATCTGGTAAATAAACGTCCAAAAGTATTAAATCTGGTTTGTAGGATAGAATCCAATCCTTCGCTTCTTCTGCTGTGTTTGCTGCTCCAATTACTTTAAAACCATCAAGCTTCTCAATAAATCGTCGATGTATATCCGAAATTCTTTTATCATCTTCTATGATTAGTATTTCAATTTGCTCTGTCATATAAGTACCCCCCTTTTGGTATCGACACGATAAACAATGCCCCACCCAAATCACCAGATTCTATTGCTATCACTCCACCTAAATCACTTACATTTTCCTGAACCTTAAGCAATCCATATCCTCGATCATTTTCGCTTTTAGTCGAAATTTTCTCCAATAATACTCTTCCAAATAAATTATCTGCAATTCCTTCACCTGAATCTTCCACCTCTATTACTATTTCTTCCTCTGTCTCCACTACTAATATGCGAACAATCCGTTGTTCCTCCGCAAGATTATCAACTGCTTCAAATGCATTTGTTACTAAGTTTCCTATGATTGAAACCAATAAGTTTTTTTGAAGGTGTTTTGGTAATCGTTCTAAATTGCTATCTTCATCTAAGATGAATCGTACCTTTAATTCTTTTGCACGATTGAAAAAACCTATTACTATCCCTCCGAGGAAAGGATCCTGCAACCGTTTCGTCATAAATTGGATAAGTGATTGGTGCTCAGCAGTTTCTATATGTATCAATTCTAGTGCCTCTTCATATGACTGCAATTGGATAAGACCTGAAATTGTATATAAAGAGTTATTGTATTCATGCGTTTGGGCACGCAGCGCCTCTGTATATTGTTTCACTTGCGATAACTCCTCAGCTAAGCGATCAAAATCAGACTGTAAACGAAAGCTAGATACTGCTCCGACAATTTTATCTCCCACGCGTATCGGTATTCGATTAACTATTGCTTTTTTACCTCGTATTTCCATAGGGCGGTCTAACTGCCCCTCACCCGATTCCATGACCTGTGGTAGGCTTGTATTCGGAATAACATCCCAAATGTTTCGACCGATTAACTCTGTATAGGTAGGTAGCGATAAAATCTCATATGCCGCGTTATTTACCATTCTAATAACTCCATTAGCATCTACTGTAATAATCGCTTCCCGGACAGACTCTATCAATGCATTTCGCTCTGTAAATAGATTCGCAATCTCTGACGGCTCCAAGTTAAACAATTCTTTTTTAATATTGCGTGCTAATATACTCGACCCAATAATACCTAGCAAAATAGCAATTAGTACGATATACGCAATGTTATTTATATACTGAGAAAAGATTGTAGCGATATTATCCTTTAAAAAACCAACCGAAATTATACCAATAATTTGTCCATTTTCATCTATAACAGGTGCCTTTCCACGTAAAGCTTTCCCCAATGTACCGGTTGCTTCGGATATGTATGATTTCCCATGAATAAGTGCTTGTTCATTATCGTCACCGACCATTTTCTTGCCTAGTCTCTCTGATACTGGATGGGCGTAGCGAATCCCCTCTTCATTTCCTATTACTACATACTCCGCTCCTGTTTTCTCCTTTATAACAGTGGCAATTGGCTGAAGTATTTCTGTAGGGTTTTCTGATTGAAATCCTGCCAAAATATCAGGCCGCTCTGCAGTCGTTTTCGCAATACTAAGAGCCCGTTCTCCTACTTGTTGTTCTACTGCATCTGAAACAATAAAGTAAAAAGAAATTCCGATTATAATTGCAACAAGCGATACAAATACAGCACCAATTAAAAAAATACGAGATTGTAACGACTTCTTTTTCACGCTTATCACTCTCTATCCCCATAAAATAGTAGAAATATAAATTACAATAGTTACCGTTATACAGCTCATAATAGTAGAAAACAAGACAATTTGTGCAGCCAAGTTTGCCTCCACATCATACTCTAGCGCTAGTGTGGAGCTATTACGAGATGTTGGAAATGCACTTGCTATAAACAGTGATTGAGCTACTACTCCGTCAAACCCCATTAATAGGATTAACCCCAAAGCTAATGTAGGACCAATTATTAATCGACCAACTGTGCTAGTGAAAATTACCTTGTTAAATATTGTTTTTAACTCTATCTGCGCCAGCTGAGCACCTAATGTAATAAGCGCTATTGATATAAAAGCATTCGCTAAGTACTCAATCGGAATTCTAAATGTAATAGGAAGGCCTATATTCCAAAAGTTCATTATTGCACCAATGATTAATGCATGAACAATCGGCAGACGTAGTAAGCTGCGAAGTATGTCCAAACCTGATTTGGTTGAGGAGATTAAATTATATAAACCATATGTATAGGTAATAATGTTTTGGAATATAACAATGATTACTTGAATCGATGTTCCAAGCGGATTTGCCACAAATAGCATTTGACTAACCGGGATCCCATAATTGCCTGAGTTTATCAAAACAATACTATTATTAAAAATTGCTGCCTGGCTTCTATTAAGCTTTAATAATTTGCTAAATAACCAACTAATCATCATAAGGCAAATACTAAAAATAAGTAAATAAACGATAATACTACTTAGGACTTTTGCATTTACTTGCGTCTCATAAATATTAATAAACACCGCTGCTGGCATTAAGCAGTATGTGATTAGATTAGATAACGCTTTTAAGTTAAAACGGAACTTAAGTTGTAGGATTGCTCCTATCACAAGCATTATTAAAATAGGAGCAACCACTTGAAATAACACCATACTTAAATAAACCACATTACTCCTCCTTTCAAAATTACTTTGAAACATATTATCGCACTCTTTAAAATTTTCCGCCATATGGTTTTTCTGCTTCCGCTGCAACTGACCTCCCCTAATCTACAAGTTGCTCTGCTATTTATACATCTCACCTTGAAACGGCAGACCTTGAACCCCTTATTGTCATACACTTGGTGTACAAAGAAGTTACGGGAGGAACAGACATGAATATAGTGGAAGTCCACAATTTAGAAAAGTCTTATGGCTCTAATCAGGTTTTAAGAGGGTTAAACTTTCAAGCACAGGCTGGAGAAATAATTGGAGTGATTGGAAAGAACGGAGCTGGGAAGTCTACATTTTTAGAGATATTAATGACTATCAAAGATTATGATGGTGGTCATGTAGTTCTATTTCAAAAAGATATTCAAGAGAGTAATTTAGACCAAATTCGAAAGCAAATCTCAGTGGTCCTTCAACCTACTCAATTTTATAAAACACTAAAAGTAGAAGAGCTTTTGAAATTATTCAAGGCCTATTATCGATCAAATATAAAGATTCACCAGATTATAATGGACTTCCAATTAGAGCCACACCGTAAGAAATATTTTGATAACCTTTCAGGCGGTTGGAAACAAATAGTGAGTTTAGCGATTGCTTTTTTATCTGAACCAAAATTACTGATTTTGGATGAACCAACTACTGGGTTAGATCCGCATATGCGTAACATGCTTTGGACCTATATTACAAACTACAATACTCGTACCGGTGGAACAGTCATATTGACTACTCATAATATGGAGGAAATTGAGATGTACTGTGACAAAGTAATGCTCATCAATAATGGGATTAACGAAGTTTTTGATACGACCTCCGGAATCCTAGCTTCTGGTTTTCCATCTGTCCATGAATTTTATCTTCAGAAAGTAACGATATAGGAGGAAATCATATGTTAATGACTCAATTGAAATATGACTTACTAATGTTTTCAAGAGAATTATTTTACTTAGTATTCACAATCGTCGTACCACCAGTTACGTATTTATTCATGGGGCAATTATTTGGGGAACAAACTTATGCCGGTAATTTAAATTACGCAGAAACATATACACCATCCTTCATACTAGTTATCACGTTTACGGTTGTATTTTTTGCCTTTGGGTTCGATCAAGTAATGCAGCGTACAACAGGAGTGGAAAAACGAATCAGCATCTCTCCAGTTTCAAAAAAAATACTGCTCCTTTCTAGTATTATTCGCGCTATTCTTATGACTAGCTTTGGTTTTGTGCTAATTTCTGTTATTGGTTATCTAATGTATGATTTACAACTTAGATTTTGGAGTGTCATATTGTCATACGGATTTTTCATCCTATTGAATGCAGTTTTGCTCATCCTAGCTTCAGCTATTTACTCTTTCTTTCAACGTATGAACAGTGCATTGGTGTTTTCTATAGTTATTTTTCAAGTGGTTATTTTCACAGGTGGCTTAGCTATGCCTATACGACTAATGCCCAACTTTATACAAGTAGTTGCAGACTTTAACCCTCTGTATCATATGAACAATCTTTTCATCGCTATTTGGAACGGCCAGTTTTCATTGGACTCACAGACACTTCTCTCTAGTGGATACTTAGCATTACTTGTAATGGTAGCGTTGATATGCCTCCATATTCAAAATAAACGAAAAATAGGATAGCCACCCCTCAGTGAAACTATTACACTTAAATGAAAGAGGAGTGTGAGTTTGAGTTGAAGGTTTTACTAGATATCGATCGTGATTATAAAGAAACAAAAGTAATAATAGAGACGCCTACATTAGATGCCTCTGTGCAAGAGGTGTTAGATTTTATAAAGGGGAGAGATACAGAATTTTTGGTCGGAAAAGTGGAAGAGATGCAACATATACTAAAGCCTCAAGACATCCATTTTTTTCATACCGAAAATGACTCCGTTTTAGCAGTCAACGCAAACGGTTCCTATAAATTGAAGGAAAAGCTGTACGAACTTGAAGATATTCTTCCCTCTAATAAGTTTATACGACTTTCAAAATCAGTCATTGCCAATTTACATGAATTAAGTAGGTTTGAGGCATCATTTAACGGAACTTTATGCGTGTATTTTAAATCCGGTGTAAAGGAATATGTTTCCCGTACCTACGTTAGTGCTATTAAAGATGCGTTGAAAATGAACAGGAGGAAAAACGGATGAAAACCTTCCTATTTAGAAGTATGATTGGTATTTTCTTTGGAGCGTTTATCGCAGTTATACTGACCAATTCAGTTGTCTTATTTAGTGAGAAAGATACACTAGATGGTGCGCTATTTCTGAAAAACTCACTAGGATCTGTATTTTGTGGATGGTTTTTCACTGTAAGTCCTTTATACTTCGAAAATAAAATGCTCCAATTATGGCAACAAACAATTCTCCATTTCGTGACGGTTGTTATTCTCTACTTTTTACTTGCCTTTGGGATAGGCTGGGTGCCTTTTAACGTCCCTAGTTTTTTAACAGCGATGGGATTATTCCTAGTAGTCTATTTAGTTATTTGGGCTAGCTTTTATTTATATTTTAAGCGGCAAGTAAAAAAACTGAACGATGAGCTTGAACTGCTATAAAATGAAACTTATCTTCCACTTACATCGTAACTAAAGGAACGGAAGGAAGTGTATGGATCATGGATTACTTTTTAGTATTTTTGGGAGCTGCCATCCCTTGGCTAGAATTAGCGCTAGTCATTCCACTTGGAATTATTTCGGGGATGAATCCTGTAGCAGTGATTATCTTCGGTTTTATAGGGAATATGGTCACGGTCATTGCGCTAATTATTGGCTACGATAAATTTAAACTTTGGCTTGCCAAACGAAATGAAGGAAAAGAGAAAAAAGCATCTAAGCGAAGTGAACGTGCAAAAGAGCTTTGGAACAAATATGGACTACCGGGGATGCTATTACTTGGACCTATTTTAATCGGGACTCATATTGCTGCATTTATTGGGATGACACTTGGTGCATCTAAAGTAAAAACACTCGTTTGGTCAACAATAAGTATAGGTGCTTGGGCAATTGTATTTGGTGTTGCAACCTCCCTTGGCTTTGACTTTTTTGTACGTGATTAGAATCTAATAATATTAAGGATTGGTGATGACAATCCTTTAAGAACAAAATCTGATTCTATTATTACCGGTAAATTTTAAAGAGATGCAGTTCTTGACTAACGTCATGGACTGCATCTTTTTTCAGTAATCTTATTGGATTTCCCCTTCTCTAACTGTGATCTCTATTCACTTATTGGTACATAACCTACTTTTTCCACAAGTGCTTGCCCTTGGTCCGATAAAATCCACTCAATTAACGGCTCCACATTGGGATTATCCGTTCCAGCTGTCACAATATACAGTTCGGATGTTATAGGATAGGTATCTGCTCGAATATTTTCTTTCGTTGGGGCAACTCCATTTATTTCTAACAACTTGATCTGATCATTACCGACCATTTCTGTAGAATAAAAGCGGAATGTAAAGCCAATTGCATTTTTATAGTTTCTATATTGAGATACCTCATTTATGATTCCTCCCATTCCTGTAACGATATCTTTTGAAGGTGGATCCATAAGTGGCATTCCCTTCATCAGAGATTGAAGCGCAGATTGTGACCCACTGTCTTCTGGTCGTTGAAAAGCACGAATTGGATCATTTTTCCCCCCTAGCTGCTCCCAGCTAGACACTTTTCCCGTATATATATCTGTTATCTGATCTACAGTAAGGTTATCAACTGGATTTTTTTGATTGACAAAAAAGACAAATGCTTCTCGACCAATAGGTGTCATTGTAAGCTCTAATCCTTTTTGCTCTGCAATTTTCTTTTGTGATTCGGAGGGAGCTGCCGCGAAAATCATATCAACCTTTCCACTAAAAAGATTCTCATAAGCATATGGTGTAGTACTCACCAATACTTCACTATTGTAAGATGGATAGGATTTTTCTGGGTAAGTTGCTTCTACGATTGCCGCGTATAACGGATAAAGCGCAGTTGCACCGTCCAATCTTGGTAGATCATCAGTAAGCTGAAGTGTCGCTTTCTCATTTAAAGTTGTTACTTTGCCAAATTGTGAAAAGGGTTCGTACTTAGCTATATCTACTTCAGCATCTACTGTCGGTATTAAATGAGTATATATATCCTTTATGGGAGCAATCGCACTGATTAATATTGCTGCTCCGGCTAAACTACCAAATATGATTTTCCGCTTTTTCGTTTGAAAAAAGTGAAATATATTAAACACAAACAACACATATAATACAACTCCACCAGTTATAAGCAATGCAATATAATCTATTCCCCCCATTATAAGTACAAAAAACAAACCAACGAATACAAAGAACACCATCCCAATCAAAGCAAAAATAGAAAGTATTACTCCTCCAATTTTCGACTCTACTTTCATCCCAATTCCCCCTGTTGTTACTCTGTTTTGAATAGTTCGCTTAGACGAATATTTGTTTCCTCTTCATCAAAAGAACTGAACCAACGATAATTTTTATCGTCTAAAATGCGGTAATGTTGGCTGATAACATTTTGTTGCATTCGGAAATTCCCCTTTGAACTTACTTCCTTCCACCACACATGACCACCCATCGATTTGTCCTTTGGGCGATCAATGCCATCATGAGCAATTGTTTCAATCACTTCCAATGGCTCATCTCCTAACACAGAATGCAAAATTTCACTATCTCGAAACAACGCACATACAGCAATTATATTTGTCCAACCAGCTAGCACTCTTTCTTTCTCTATTTGGACAAGCGTTTTCTTCGAAATTCCCATAATGCTTGCCATTTTATCCTGTGAATATCCTTTTTCAAGTCGAACCATTCGAATCCTCACAGAAATAAGCTGAATTACATATTCTTTATCCATAAAATGCCCCTTTATAATGAATACTCTTTCTATTTAGTGTAATTTTACACTAAAGGTGTAAAGTAGACAATAGATTTAGTGTTTTTTCTTTTATTAATAGGGAATGAATAATAATGAAAAATAATCTTGTAATTATTTATGTTTTATCGTTTAATATTCTAGTTGTTAAAAAAATTTGTAAAGGAATGTGATAAATGAACAAGTTTATAGGAGGATTAGCATTTTCCATGTTAATCGGTATGACATTGGGGGCCTGTGCACCTAAAGAGTCGACAGATGTAAAAGAAGAGGTTGCGCCTGTAAAAGATTTAGTGGATGCGAATAAAGATTACTTATCAGCCGTCGATGTCGATTATGCTTTTGAGTTCACAAAGAGCCTAGAGGAATTTAAAACGAATGAAAAACTTGGTTACCGAACTGCTGGATCAGTGGCAGAGCTGAAAACTGGGGAAAAAATTGCTGAAGAAATGAAAGAAATTGGACTTACTGAAGTAACAAAGGACGAGTTTACCTTAGACACATGGGAATTTGAAAAGGCTGACCTAACTTTCGTTGATGAAAACGGCGAGGAACATTTAGCAGTTTTAGGGGCTTACCAAGTAAATTTTGATACGAATGGTGTAAAGGAGCTTGAGATTGTATACGGAGGCAAAGGTACTGCTAATGATTTAGCAAATCTTGATGTCGAAGGTAAGTTAGTTTTAATTGACATAAATCAACGCGAGGAATGGTGGATTAACTACCCTGCCTATCAAGCTCATTTAAAAGGAGCTGCTGCAGTTATTGCAGTTCAGGAAGCTGGATATGCAGAAACAGATGAAGACGCGCTTAATGCACAGGATATCTGTGGACCAGATGATGCTCCTGCATTTTCTATGTCCCAAACAGATGCCAATCAACTTAAGAAAGCTTTAGAATCTAGTGAAAATGGGACGATGACTGTAAAATTCGATGCTAAATCTATTGTGAAAATGGATGGAAAGTCGTATAACTATTACGGAAAAATTATCGGTAAAGACCCTGATTCCTATATCATTTTATCTGCTCATTACGATTCTTACTTCACAGGATTCCAGGACGACCATGCAGCAATCGGGTTAATGATGGGTGTTGCTAAAGGATTAGTAGATAGTGGGTATCAACCAGAAAAAACGATTATTTTTAATGCACTTGCTGCTGAGGAATGGGGAGTTTCTAATTCTCGCTATGACTGGTCAACCGGAGCTTACAACCAAATATTCAATATTCATCCTGAATGGGTTGGAAAAGCATTTGCCAATATGAACTTCGAGCTTCCAGCGTATGAGCATACAACACAGGATGAAATTCGTTCTGTCTACGAATTGAATAATTATTTAACTAAATTTGCTAAAACTGTACCCAGCGTAGATGGTGTCTATAAAGACGGCATTTCCGTTGTTTCTCCACTTCGTACTTGGTCCGATGATTTTTCATTTGGAATTGCTGGTGTTCCGGCTCTTCGGAATGATTTCCAAGATAGTGATTTCATGCGCACTCATTATCATTCCCAATTTGATAACGAGGACACCTATAATGCTGATGCACTGAAGTTCCATTTGAATCTATACGGATTACTCTCGATGCATTACGATGAAACAGCGGTTGTTCCATTGGATTTCACAACGCGTTTGACAGAAATGAAAAAAGTAATTGATGCTGATATTTTTGGTCAAGCTGAAGTTTCTTCCGACCAATTAGTTGCGGAGATTGACAAAGCAATTGCGCTTGCAGAAGAAGTTAATACAAAAGTTTTAAAAGTTAATGACAATTACCTAACCGCTTTAACTGAAGAAGATACAGATAAGGCACAAAAATTATATGAAGATAGCCGAGAATTGAATAGTGGTCTACTCTCTGCATTCAAATACGCTGAAGATCAATTCGTTCGCTTAACATGGGAGGATGATCAAATATTCCCACACGAACATGCTCAAAATAATATTACAAATCTTACACTAGCTATTGATGCCTTAAATAAAGGAGATATAACTACTGCGATTGATGAATACCTATGGGCTATTGACAATAACTGGTATGCATACGATTTTGAGAAAGAGGTATTCGATTATTTCACAAACTATGTGCTAGACGCTCCTAAGGAAAAACTTATGTGGGGTGATGGTAGAATTGTTGGCCACGAAAATCTATTCAATCCAATCAACGCATTAATCGAAAAAAGTGGACAAGAAGATGCCGATATATCCGCAGAACTAGCCTCTCTGAATGAAGCACTTGAAAGACAGAAAGCACTACTGCAAAAAACTACAGCTGAAGAAATCATTGCTGTACAAGAGCTTGCTAAAAAGCTAGAGGCATTAAAATAATAATAGAATAACCGGGAGGATGCTGATTGTGACTGTGGTCACGACCAGCATCTCTTTTTTCGGAAATCTTATGGCGTTTAACTGTCCGTCACCCTCCTACAACTCAAGGTACAGGTTAGTGCTTTCATTTGAAAAAGGCTATCTGAGAGTGAACTCGGATAGCCTTTCTCTTATCTATATTTATTAAATTAAGGAACGAATCACTCTTCCATCCAAGTACGCTTGAATATCTTCAATTGCTTCTCGGTAATATGTAGTGTAATTTCTTTCTGTTACATACCCTAAATGTGGAGTTGCTAATACGTTCGGCATTGTACGGAATGGATGGTCCACTGGAAGCGGTTCGATATCGAATACATCTAATCCTGCTCCTGCAATCCAGTTTTCATGGATAGCTTTTATGAGAGCTTGCTGGTCAACTATAGCAGCACGAGATGTATTAACCAAATAGGCTGAGCTTTTCATGAGTTGTAAGTCATTTTCACTGATAAGACCTCTAGTTCTGTCGCTTAACACTAGATGAATAGAAACGTAATCACTTGTTTCCAACAACTCTTCTTTTGAGCTTGCCAACTGAACACCTAACTGATCCGTCTGCTCCTTCGTTAAGTTTTGACTCCAAGCAATTATATCCATTCCAAAGGCTTTCGCTATAGTTGCCATTCGACCACCTATTTTCCCCAGCCCTAGGAGACCTAAACGCTTGCCATATAAATCCGACCCAACCGTGCTCTGCCATAATCCTTTACTACGTAGATCAGTGTTTTCCTTCATAATATTACGTGCCAAATTCAGTATTAAGGCCCATGTTAATTCTGTTGGTGGCTCTGAAGAACTCGCAGTTCCACAAACAGTTACTCCATGAGCAGCTGCAGCCACAAGGTCAATCGATGTATTTCTCATTCCAGATGTAATCAGCAATTTAAGTTTAGGTAGTTTTTCAAAAAGTGTGACTCCAAAAGGTGTGCGCTCGCGCATAACAATTACTATCTCTGCATCACTAATGTAGTCTACTAGTTCATTTTCATCATAAAAGTGCTTAGAAAACGATACAATCTCGACCTTCTCTGTAATAGTTGACCAGTCGGCAATTTTTAAGGCAACTTGCTGATAATCATCTAGAATAGCACAACGTATCCTCATACTAATTCCTCCCTATTTCAAATAATCCACAACAATTTGCACTAAAAGTAATATAGTGACCACTCGTAATAACGGCTTAACATGCTCTGCCTTTAACTTTCGTGCAAGGCGAAGTCCAAGCTGGGCACCTATTATTGCACCTAGCATTAATGCTAGTGTCACTGGCCATATTATTTTTCCAGTAGAAATATACGTAATCGATGCTCCAAAGCAGCTAGAGAATACACCAATTCGAGCAAGCCCAACAGCTCGAATGTAGGCTATTTTTTCACTCGCGTACAAGTATAGAGCAAGTGTGCTGCTCCCAGGGCCGAACATGCCATCGTACATACCAATTCCTAATAATGCTGGAACTGTTTTTTTATTCAGTTGAAAGGTTTCCTTTCCCCCAAAGTTCCCTTTTCCCATAAAGGATGTAACAAAGGCGAAGCTAAGTAAAATAATAGCAATTATCGTTAGTACCTCTCCACTTAGAAAAGATGCAATGAGCCCTCCTATTATTCCTCCTCCTAAACAAAATACCAATACCGAAAGTGCCTCTTTTCCGGTTACTTCCTTTTTAGTGAAAATCACTAGAAAACTTGAAAGCGAGCTGACAGTGTTGGACACTTTATTTGCCCCAATGGCAGAATGCACTGGCAGTCCCATTAATAGCATCATCGGCAAGCTTATAAGACCTCCCCCACCTACTAATGTGCCTACTACATTCCCCACAATTCCTATGATGAAAAAGATTAAAAACTCCATTTAAATGCCTTCTTTCAAAAACCACTTTTGTTCTTTTAGCATACCTTGACTCCTATCATAAGTAAATTCGATAGTTATTATCGTTTTGCATATGAAAAACTTATCATCTTTGAAAGGAATATAGTACTCTTAAGGGAAGTAGTAATATAAGGAGGGATTTCATGAAGAAATGGTTATTAGTTATTTCACTAGTATTATTTGGTTGTACAGAGGAGGCTGTAAAGTTAACCACTCAGGGTCCAATTGCAGAGAAGATCACTACTAATTTAAATATTCCATGGTCTATCAATTTACACAATAATACCTTTTATATATCAGAACGAGTCGGAACGATTGCACGTATACAAGGTGGTTCTGTTGTACATGAACCAGTTCGACTTTCGGATAATCTTGCAGCTATCTCTGAAGCTGGATTACTCGGCTTTGTGCTGAAGTCTGACTTTGAAGAAACAGGTGAAGCATTTGCTTACTATACGTATGATATAAACGGAGAGCCCTTTAACAAAGTCGTGACTCTCAAACGAGGAGAAGACGAATGGCAAGAAACTGCGATTCATTTAGACGGCATACCGACCGGCAACATTCATCATGGGGGGCGTTTGGAGATTGGACCAGATGGTTCGTTGTATGTGACCGTTGGAGACGCAGGTAATCCTAGTAATGCACAAGACCCAACTTCACTAAATGGGAAAATTCTTCGCATGGAAGACGATGGCTCTTTTGAAATATTCTCCATGGGGCACCGTAATCCACAGGGACTTGCTTGGGCCGCAGATGGAGCGCTATACGAAGCTGAGCATGGCCAGTCAGCTAACGACGAAATCAATTTAGTCGAACAAGGTAAAAACTATGGCTATCCAATTATCGAGGGGGAGAAAAGTGAAGAAGGGCTTGAAACTCCTATTGTTACTTCTGGTAGTGACGAAACCTGGGCACCATCTGGCATTACATTTCATAAAGGCGAACTATATGTAGCAACACTTCGTGGAGAGTCTGTTAAAGTGATGAATGTAGAAACTGGCAAAGTGGAACATTCGATTACAGGATTCGGACGAGTACGTGATGTATTCTCTGATGGGGAATCCCTTTATTTCATCACTAATAATACCGACGGACGCGGAACACCTGGTGAGGACGATGACGTGCTGTATAGGATAAAATAAAAGTCGGGAGATATCGATTCAAAACAAATCCTCCTTTTCAGGAGGATTAAATGGATCTTTTATATTTTAATGAAACAGCATTATCTTCCGCTTCGCTTTCATACGCCTGTTGCTCATATTGAAAAGTGAATTCTCGTGCTTCATAAAACGGAATGCCCAATTGATTTCCTTTGGTGACAGAAACCCATTGTTCATGCGCTCCATATTCAGCACGTTGAATCTCTGTTAAGTAACTTAGTAATTTTGTACCGATACCTTGACCTCTTTTTGCTGGATGCAAGTAAAGAACATAAATTTCAGCTACTCCATCTTCATCTACTCCCCCACCGATTGCACCAACAATTTCCTCATTTAACTGCGCAACAAAATAACCATTCCAGCTTCGATTTGTATCTTTAATTTCCTTCGAAATTCTTTCCACTGTATAAAATTTTGCTATAATTCCTTCTATGTAATCATTCGAATACAAATCTTTGTACGTATTCCATTGAGCAGCTATACAAACATCAACTATTCCATGTTCATCACCAGCCTGTGCCATGCGAACCTCAATTATATCTAATGAAAGCGACATAGCAATTTGTATACCTGATCTTCCATTAAACCTTCTCCCTTCATCGATAAAACCCGATTTTGCATACACGGTTTGTGCAGCCTTGTTTGCTTCATTCACCCCAAGTACTATTCTATTTATATCTGAAAAATGCTTAGCTACAAAGGTTTGCAGTAGCTTCATAGACTTTTGAGCAATTCCTCTCCCCTGGTAAGCTGGATGTATGGAGTATCCTCTTAGTAAAATACTCTCCGGAATATCTGTATAATGGAATTTATCCGCACCAGTATCTAGCACAAAAAAACCAGCAACCTGATCGTCTTTCGTTATAATAATGGGAGTATACGTTACATTAACTTGAGCACGTTCTAATAATTCTAACGGATGACCAGTAAATGATAGATGCTCTTCAGATAACGGATAATTCTCTAGCGATTTTCTATAATCGTCATTATATATAGTAAGCCTAATCATGAGTTTCACCCCTTTTTAATCAGCATATCACAAGAGGAGGAGGTATTGCCAAATGAAAATAGCAATAATTGGTGGAGGTATCGGGGGGCTCTGTGCTGCTGTAACCTTACAAAAACAAGGTTTTTCTGTTCAGGTATACGAATCAAATGCAACTTTTCATCCGGTAGGCGCTGGTATTGGAATAGGATCCAACGCTTTGCAGGCACTTATGGAAATTGGTGTCGGTAAGGATGTATTTGCAAATGGCCATGCCCTTCATACACAGGTCTTTCAGGATGCACTAGGGAAGACACTGAATACGATTGATTTTACTGTACTAAAGGAACTTTATGGCCAAGAAAATATTACTATTCACCGAGCTGATTTACACAGGACATTTCTGAAAGCACTTCAGCCTAATACACTTCATTTCAATAAAAAATGCATATTTGTCGACCAAAACGATACTCAAGTAACCATCCATTTCGAAGATGGAGAAACAGTAAGCGTAGATCTACTAATAGCCGCAGACGGTATAAACTCCTCTATACGTCAACAGCTAGTTCCAGGTTCTGTTCTTAGATACTCTGGCTATACATGCTGGAGAGGCATTACAGAAAACAAAGGCAGAATTGATAAATACACCTCTACCGAATTATGGTCCACTAAAGGACGATTTGGTATGGCTCCTATGAAGGATGAGTTAGTATATTGGTTCGCTTGTATTAATACATCTGCAAGGAATCCACAAATTCAGCATCTCGCTTCTCAGGATATCGGAAACTTATTTGACCACTTTCCTGAAGTTGTAAATAACATAATATCTACAACACCTCCAGAAAATATTCTACATCATGATATTTCTGATATTAAACCGCTGCGACAATTTGTTTTTGGCAGAGTGGTTCTTCTTGGGGATGCGGCTCATGCCACCACACCCAATATGGGACAAGGAGCTGGGCAAGCAATTGAAGATGCCATTGTCCTTGGAAATGGCTTCAAACAATTTGAACATGTGGAGAATGTGTTAGCATTTTATGAACAAAAACGAGTTGCAAGAACTGCAAAAGTAATCCGTCTTTCTCGTCAAATAGGGGCAACCGCTCAAATCAAGTTTCGCCCACTCGCCAGAGTTCGTGATTTTTTATTCCCTTTTATCCCCTCAAAGCTTTTAATGGGAAGACTAAAATTCTTATTCGATGTGAAATTAAAATAAAGTGCCTTGCATATAGCAGGCACTTTACTTTTTACTAATACATTTGCAGTCCTAATGGGTCTACAACCTCTATATGTTTTGGGACTTTTAAGTATTTGAAATGGATGGTCCAGACTTTTGAAAGGTATGAAATCAGAGATAACGATGGAAATATTCATGCTAAGCAAAAATAAGAAATAGTTTAATTACAATTTTTTAAAACAAAAAAGTCGCTACCAATTGCTCGGTAACGACTTTTCTTTGGTGCCCAGCGACGTCCTACTCTCACAGGGGGAGACCCCCAACTACCATCGGCGCAAGAGCTTAACTTCCGTGTCCGGGGCTGCGAAAGCAGATGGACGGCAGATTTCTTCGTCAGCCGCACTCGTTCAATTCTCGCGTATGTTATACGCTCCGAGTCTCACTCATTTGCTTCCTTGAACTCTTTGCCCCTCTACTTTCTCGCATACTTCTTTATAGAGAAAGACTGCCTACGGCTTATTTGTTAATACAAAAAAGTCGCTACCAATAATTCGGTAACGACTTTTTCTGGTGCCCAGCGACGTCCTACTCTCACAGGGGAGACCCCCAACTACCATCGGCGCAAGAGCTTTACTTCCGTGTCCGGGGCTGCGAAAGCAGATAGGCGGCAGATTTCTTCGTCAGCCGCACTCGTTCAATTCTCGCGTATGTTATACGCTCCGAGTCTCTCTCGCTTGCTTCCTCGAACTCTTTGCCCCTCTACTTTCTCGCATACTTTTTTATAGAAATAGACTGCCTACGGCTTTTATCTAAATACAAAAAAGCCGCTACCGATAATTCGGTAACGACTTTTCTTTGGTGCCCAGCGACGTCCTACTCTCACAGGGGGAGACCCCCAACTACCATCGGCGCTGAAGAGCTTAACTTCCGTGTTCGGTATGGGAACGGGTGTGACCTCTTCGCCATCATCACTAGACT
>FOUN01000041.1 GCA_900114885.1 Psychrobacillus psychrodurans | reverse complement strand
CATCCATGTCTTCAATTGCGTTTTGTTCCGAATATTCAATTCTTCCATTACTTCTTTTACCGGCACCTTAGCTAACCGCATTTCAATGGCCTTCATTTTCACTTCTACTGGATAACTGACTCTTGTTCCCATAGAAAAAACACCTCCGTATTGAATTTAGGTATTGTATACCCGTTTTTCAACGAAAGGTGTTTTTATTTGTCTCATTTGTTTAGGTCAGTGCAAACGATTTATTCTGTTTAAGGGTGTTTTATACGTACTTAAATAGATATTTTCCATATACTTTCAATATGAGAATTTAGTATAATTAAAGAAATGTTTGGAAATGGGGAATATTAAGTGAACCAAACTCTCATTAATTTAGAAGAATTGAAATTAGGTGCAATAATAGCAGAAGATATATTAGTTAATACTAATTCACCTATTATTCATAAAGAGTCAAAAGTAACGAGGGAACTTATTCAAGTACTTCGTGCTTTTAATATAACTAAAGTACCTATTATATTAGAAAATGTTTTTAATAGATCAGAAGAAGAGATAAAAAAGTTAAATGAAAATAAAACAGAATCTCTTCAAACAGAAGAAAAATCACTAGTGACGACGAGTTTTGATCAACTATATAAAGATGCTGTAGATAGCTTCTATAAAGAATTTATTAGCTGGGAAGCGGGCATGAAAGTAGATGTGGCAAAACTACGGAATATTATTATGCCTTTAGTAGAAAAAGCAATGGAAGAAAAACAAGTATTTTCTCTGTTGAATATGTATTCAAAGATGGATAAATATATTGCTCATCATTCTATAGCTGTTGGAATTATTTCTGGGGCAATAGCTAAGAAGTTAAATTATCCTTCTGGTCAAATAACGCAAATGGCTACAGCTGGTTTAATGGCTGATATAGGTATGGCAAAGGTGGATCCAAAAATACGGGACAAAAAGTCTACTTTGACGGAAACAGACTTTTCAGAGATAAAAAAACATACTATTTATAGTTTTCAAATGATTAAAGATAGTCCTTTACTAAAACCTGAAATGAAATTAGCGATATTTCAGCATCATGAACGTTTAGATGGAAGTGGTTATCCAAAAAGTGATAAATTGAATGATGTTTCTGTTTACTCTCAAATAATAGCAGTAGCAGATGTATACCACGCGATGACATCAGAACGTATTTACCGTGCGAAAAGTTCTTCTTTTAGAGTCATAGAAATGATTAGAGAAGAAGAGTTTGGAAAGTATAATATAGAAGTAGTAAATAAATTAATAGAGTTAGTAGGGTCTTTACCTATTTCAACTCGTGTTCTTCTATCAACTGGAGAAAAAGGAGAAGTAGTTTTCTTACACAGGGATACTCCAATGCGTCCAATGATTCGGTTAACTGAAAGTGGACAAATAATAGATTTAGCTGCGAAAAGATCTGTTTATATAGAAAGTGTTATCAGCTAAATTAATCAAAACTCTTTCGTCTTTTATTAGTAGGGGAAAGAGTTTAATATTATTTTGCGATAAAGTGTTGACATATTCCTAAGAACTTGATATTATATAGAAGTCGTCAAAACGACATTACAACACCATGAACATTGAAAACTGAACATGCAAAACGTTAAGACATACAGCTTATCAACTAACATTGTTAGTATGATAGCAAAAAAAAATGACATCATTTAATGATGATGCCAGCAAAACAAAATGAGCTTTTTAAGTTCTCTATTATGGAGAGTTTGATCCTGGCTCAGGACGAACGCTGGCGGCATGCCTAATACATGCAAGTCGAGCGAATGACGAAGAAGCTTGCTTCTTCTGAT
>FOUN01000004.1 GCA_900114885.1 Psychrobacillus psychrodurans | reverse complement strand
ATAACGTTTTTGACTCATATTACAGACACGACCTTTCGTTAGTTCAATTTTAGTGACTTAACCAAGATGTGTCCATACATCCATTCTACATTCAATTTAAGCCTATTTATAATATTATAATAAATGAGTCAATTTCATAATTAGTAGGTTTAATTAAGAACAAAAATTATTACTTAATTATTCGATTTAAAAGTTGAACCTACTGACTGATGCGGGAAGCGTACGCCTGTTTCTCTACGGTTTAGCTAGCATCGAGACACGAAAGTGCGTTGGAGATTCCAATGTTGTTCGGATTTCACTTTTTAATATTTTTTTCAAATTGACTCAAATAGAGATATATATGGAAATGGGGAGTATAAATGGTTTGGAAAGCAGATATTGAGTTTGTTAGTAAAGATGGTTTTTATTTAAGTACAGACAAAAAATACTTGGATATTGATATTATCTATAATTTTTTAAGTCAAGAATCCTATTGGTTAAAAGGAACATCAAAAGAACTAGTAGAAGCATCAATTGACAACTCTATTCTATGCTATGGTGTTTATGATGGCGATCCAACTAAGGGTTCTCCAAAACAAATTGGTTTTGCTCGTGTTGTATCAGATCTTGTGCGATATTCTTGGTTAGGAGATGTCTTTATACTTCCTGAGTATAGGGGGAATGGTCTAAGCAAATGGTTAATGACTATTATTACGGAAAACCCGAAATTGAAAGGCACTAGTTTTCATTTGGCGACAAGAGATGCTCATACACTTTACGAACAATTTGGTTTCAAGTCTGTGGAGAAAAGTGAAGTAAGTATGTCAAGGCCACTTGATTGGGATTCTATTAATGCAATTTACAATAAGGAAATGGTTTAAATCTCTTATGTACAACATGCAAAATCCATTTCTTTCGCAATTGCTGTTTCATCGAGCATGGCATTTGCAACTCCTGTAACATCTCAACCAATGCGTTAGTAATGACCGCAGGAGGGTATAAATTCTTTGATTTTATCAAGGCGGGGATTCCCTTACAAATAGTTATATTCATCATCATGATGATTGCATTTCCAATTTTCTTCCCATTGTAATTCGAAAGGAGTTTCTCTTTAAGAGAGGCTCTTTTTGTTTGGAAATATTCTTCTCCAATCAAGTTGGAGTAATATCCATACCATGATTATTTCTAAACTGCCTTGGGGTTAAACCAGTATATTTTTTAAAAGTTTTTATAAAATAACTTTGATCGTTAAAATTTAGCCAAGTACTTATTTCTGAAATTGAATACTTCGTTAACTCTAATAGTCTTTTCGCTTCATCTATTCGTTGTCGTTGAATATATTCACTTACTGGTATACCAACTTCTTTCTTGAAAAGAGATGATAAATAATTAGGACTTAGACTACATATTTTGGCAAGTTGATCAAGTGTAATGTCCCCATACAGATGCTTATAAATATAGTCTTGGCATGTAGTTATTGTTGCAGAATACCTTTCTACATTCAATTGTCGTACTCGCTTTGTATAATCTATTATAGCTTCTTCCATTAAGTTCAATATCGTCTTTAGGCTTCTTAATTCCTCGATTTGTTGAATATAAAAATCACTTAAGGTAAATGCTGTTTCCTCATTTAAGCCGCCTTCAATAGCAGCCCTGCAGACAAGTGCAACTCCAGTTATCATTAAATTTTTTTCACTTCTCAAGCGATTTCGTTTCGATAATAAACCCAATTCTGCCTCACCAACAATAGAGTAATCAAAGGTATCTTTTAATTTATCTATACGTCCATTTCTAACATAATCAAGCAAAACTCGTTCATATGAAAGATTTGAATGAAAAATGAAATTTCTTCTCCCTTTGGAAAGCTCAAGTTCCAGTTCCTTGGATTCAATTATGATTACGTTTAAAGATTTATTATTTTGAAGAACAATCGTTTCATCTAACATTTTGCGGTAAGCTAAATAATAAACCAAGAGGCTAGCCGTTAGAAGTTTTTTCTTATCAATAATTGGTACGGCTTGATAGTAGTCAATGAGCTTCCCTTTGTTTGTATTTCCTTTGAAAATATCCAAGACTTTGCTGATTTCTTCATCTTCTATTTCTGATTCCAACGTAGGGCCAACAATAATTGACCCTAAAAAAAGATTATTTTCTTTAAGATTGATAAAGAAACAGTTCAGATTTGAATTCGAGAAGAAAATGGGGAAATCATGTGGATCCTCCTCATAACTATATAACCTAATCTGCTCTTTGAATTGCTCATAGTATGGATTGTTACGCAGTTCATTTTTTGAAAGTTCATATTCAAACTCACCAAATTGATTGACATAATAAACAGGGATTTGATGGATGTCATAAATGAGCTGACAAATATATTGTAAATCTTCTTTGAATATTTTCATCTATCTTATATTCTCCTCTCACTTTTTTTACCGTGTGTTTTAATAATATTAAAAAAGTACCATTATACGTAAAATACTACAATATATAATTCTTTACACGCAATAATATAGAGGATGTAAGATATTATAACTAAAGGGGAGCTAAACATGGAATTAACAAACAAGATTGCAGTAGTTACCGGTGCTGGAAGTGGAATTGGAAGAGCAAGCAGTTTGAAGCTTGCTCAAAACGGCGCAACTGTTGTATTAGTAGATTACAATAAGGAAACAGGGGAAGAAACATTAAAATTAATCAAAGAACAGGGCGGAGAGGGAATTTTCTTTCAAGCTGATGTATCTAAAAGTGAAGATGTGCAAAACTATGTAAATAAAGCGTTAGAAGTATATGGACAAATAGATATATTTTTCAATAATGCAGGTGTAATCCAAAGGTTCGCGCCTTTCACTACAGTGGAAGAATCTGAATTTGATCGTATTATGGATATCAATGTAAAAGGGGTCTTTCTAGGACTGAAATACGTGTTAAAAGTTATGGAAGAGCAAGGAAGTGGATCGATTATTAACACGGCTTCTACAGCTGGAATTCGACCAGAGCATAGTGTAGCTGTATATTCTGCAAGCAAACATGCGGTTATAGGATTAACAAAGGGTGCTGCGTTAGAATATGCAAATAAAGGAATTCGGATTAATGCACTTTGTCCAGGTGGAGTTCAAACAGCTTTAACCGCTGGTGTTGCTGATCAGTTTGCAGAGGGTGGTTACATTCCAGAAGAGATTTCAACTATGAGAATCGGGCGATATGCTGAACCGAATGAACTGGCTGAAATGGTAGCTTTTTTAGCATCAGACAAAGCAAGTTATATGACTGGTTCGGTTGTTCTTGTAGATGGCGGTTTAACATTATAGTCTAGAATTTAAGTGTTTCTCTTTTAGCAATAAGAAATTAGAGACCTATTTCAGCTATCAGGAAAAGGGTGAATTTTATTTAGTAAAGTTTCTGCTGGGTACAATATTCATCAAACTGACTACACATGCTGGAAGTTTGTTATTCAAATAATGTAAGGAGTTGCTGCGGCAATTCCTTTTTTTTTATTCTTAAGAAAAACACATTTTGTATATAATATTCTTTCTTAATTAACATTTAATACTTTCTTAAGACTTTGTTTTCAGGGAGTTAAGTATTAAAGGATACAATATAATTACGTCGACGAATAATAAGTGTAAATTGATAACAGTAGAAATGCTGGGTAATTTGGAGGAATTAAGATGAAAAAGCTATTAATATTACTAATTGCAAGTATAGGCCTACTTGGAGCCTGTCAATCAAAAACAAACGAGAATGAAAATGCTATAAAAGAGGGAGAAACGCAAAGTAATGAAATTAAAACTGCAGAAGAGGAGAACAAGTCAGAAAATAAGGTAACAAATGGACAAGAAATGGCTAGTATTCTTAGTGACACAAATTGGCAAGGAACAAAGGTTTATGATAAAAATAATAATGACTTAACAAAAGAAAACACAAACTTCATCGGTCTTGCTAAATATGATTTGAAAACAGGAAGATATGAATTTTTTGATGCTATAACAAGTGAAAGTCGTGGTGATAAAGGAACTTTCTTTATCACTAATGATGGGACGAAGAGAATATTAATATCAGAGTCGATGAATTACCAGGCTGTTGTTGATATAACAGAGTTAAATGAAGATGTTTTTACTTATAAAAGAATGGGAAAAGATGCTAACGGCAGTGACGTAGAGGTATTCGTTGAACATGTTCCTTATAAAGAGAAAGAACTTTCTTTTACTGATCCTGACAAGCAGTTGAACACTACTACTGGAGATATTGTTAAAGACGTTGATGGAGATAAAGTTTTAGGTAGTACACTTTGGAACGGAACAAAGGTATTAGATGAAGAAGGCAATGATGTAACAGAATATAATTTAATATTTATAAGTCTGGCAAAATTCGATGACAAAACAAATAAATATGAATTTTTCAACATTGAAACTGGAAAAAGTCGTGGTGATTATGGCTACTTCGATATTGTACACGAAAATAAAGTTAGAGCTCATGTTTCAGTTGGAGATAATAAGTATGGTGCCACTCTTGAAATTACCGAACTAAATAATAATAAGTTTACGTATAAAAGAATTGGTAAAGACAAAGATGGCAAGGATATAACCGTATTCGTTGAGCATGAATCTTATAAAGGTAACCTTAAACCAACATTTACTATATAGTTAAAGTGGAACGGTGATTTCCGTTCCCTTTTTAGGTTGGCTCAGGAAGTTGCCACAAAACTTGAATAATTTTTCCTATCAATACGACTATTTTTACTCTTAGGAGGGATTGCATGTCAATCCGTATGAGAATGTTATTATCCTATACAGCCATGTTAGTTGTAACAATAGGGCTTTTTATAATTAGTGGATTGTTGTTGATTTTAGCGATTACAGGGGATATAGGTAGTGTAAAACACTTATTTGCAAATCATTACACGCATAAGCCGATAACAGCACAAGAAGAAAATGTGTTTTTGGACTTAAAATATCTAGCGAAAAAACAACCAAATCAATTATTAAATGAAGGTCCTTTAAAGTTATATGATGAAATGTTAAAAGAAGTACCAGCTGGTCTTATTATCCGTAAAGGTGATGAAATGATTTATAAGACAGATACGCTAATCTCGATAACAAGTGCAAATGACCTTCCTTCCTTTGAGCCTTCCAATATAAATGTTAGAGATACGATCAGTTTTGGAAAATATTATTTTTCTTATGTTAAATTTGACTTTTATTATCAAGATAAAGAAGAAGGTAGCATATTTGTCATAAAAAAAGTTAGCCCATATGCAGCATTATCAAAGAATCTATTTCCTATATTAGCTGGTGTTTTACTCCTTTTATTAATTGTAACTAATGGAATACTTAATTACTTGGTTACTAGAAGTATCGTAAAACCTTTAGATTCATTGAAATTTGCGACAGAAGAAATAAGTGAAGGAAATTTAAACTTTAAAATGACTGCAATTACAAAGGATGAAATTGGACAGCTTAGTATGGCTTTTGAAGAAATGCGTCAAAAATTAAAAGAATCAGTAGACATGCAGTTAAAATACGAAGAAAACCGTAAGGAACTTATTTCAAATATTTCTCATGATTTGAGAACTCCAATTACGGCCATAAAAGGATATGTAGAGGGAATTAAAGATGGGGTTGCTGATACTCCTGAAAAAATGGACAAATATCTTTCAACGATTTACAGAAGAGCGTCTGATATGGATTCCCTAATTGATGATTTATTTCTTTTTTCAAAGCTTGATCTAAGAAAGATCCAATTTAACTTTGAAGAAATTAATATTGTTCGTTATATCGAGCACTTCATTGAAGAACTAAGCTGGGATCTTGAAGAACAAGGTATTCAAGTACAATTGAATGTTCATTTGGATAATTTTCAAGAGTTGGTGATAGCTGATAGGGAAAAGTTAAGGCGTGTATTAGCCAATATTATTCAAAATTCCATAAAACATATGAAAAATGAAGAAAGGCTTTTACGAATTTCTGTAGCCCATAAAGGTGAAAATATGGAGATTATAATTAGTGATAACGGCAATGGGATTGAACCTACAGCTCTTCCGTATATTTTTGATCGATTTTATCGCGAGGATAGTGCGCGAAATGTTACAACAGGTGGAAGTGGTCTTGGTTTAGCCATTGCAAAACAAATTATTTGTGAGCACGGTGGAGAAATTTGGGCAACGAGTGAATTAGGTAAAGGAACGGACATTTACTTCACACTTAAATATGTCAAAAAAAGAGGTGAACGGATTGAAAAAAATTTTAATTATTGAGGATGACCCTAGCATTGGAGAATTACAAAGAGATTATCTTGTCATTAATGATTATGAGGTTAAGCTAGTTGACTCAGGAAAGGTGGGTCTCGAACAAGCGCTTACGGTTGAATATGATTTGATAATTATTGATCTTATGTTACCCCATGTAGATGGTTTTGAAATTTGTAGACAAGTACGGGAAGTAAAGGATATACCGATTTTAATCGTTTCAGCTAAAAAAGAAGATATCGATAAAATTAGAGGTCTCGGTCTTGGGGCAGATGATTATGTGATTAAACCGTTCAGTCCAAGTGAGCTTGTTGCTAGAGTAAAGGCACACTTAGCGCGCTATGACCGTTTAAGTGGTAATAAGCAACAAGATAAACAAGAAATATGTATCAGAGGATTAAGAATTGATGAGACATCACGTAGAGTTTATGTAAATAATAGTGAAGTCAATTTAACCGGTAAAGAATTTGATCTACTAGCATTTCTTGCGAAGCGTCCAAACCGTGTTTTTAGTAAGGAAGAACTTTTTGAGTTAATATGGGGACTTGAATTAACGGGAGATACTACGACTATAACTGTCCATATCCGAAAAATACGAGGAAAAATTGAAATTGACCCTGCAAATCCTCAGTTTATTGAAACTGTATGGGGTGCAGGTTATCGATTTTCTGTGTAAATATGAAAAATACCTTATAGGAAGAGGAGAAAAAGGTGATTTTGAAAAAAGTATTACTTCTATTCATAATTCTATTCTTTTTAATAGGGTGTCAAAACACGAAAGAATCGAATGAAATTGACAATTCTCCAGAGGTAGATGGGGACAAAGTGAATGAACAATTTTTTCAAGCAGCAGAACATGGAAATGTCTCTAAGATTAAGAGTCTATTGGAGTCAGGGATAGATATAAATATTATAGACAATAAGGGTAGAACTGCAGTCATGACTGCAACTTATGCGAACGATCCAGAAACAGTAAAGGTCTTAATCGATTATGGTGCAGATCTAGACATTCAAGATGATATGGAAAACAATCCTTTTTTATATGCGGGAGCAGAGGGCTTCATAGAAATTTTAAGGATGACAATTGACGCGGGTGCTAATCCAAACCTTTTAAATAGATACGGTGGTACAGCACTTATTCCTGCTTCAGAACATGGCTATGTGGAAGTAGTAAGGGAACTTCTAGAGAACACCGATATCGATGTGAATCTTGTTAATAATTTAGGTTGGACTGCCATGATGGAAGCGATTGTTCTAAGCGAAGGTGGTAAGATACACCAGGAAACAATAGAGTTATTAATTGAACATGGTGCAGATGTGAACATATCTGACTCAAAAGGAGTCACTCCACTTCAACATGCGAAAGATAGAGGTTTTGAAGAAATCGAAGAAATACTTCTGCATGCTGGAGCGGAGTGATGGAGTTTTGGTAGCTTTTATATTAAATAGGTCTTTAACTGTTGCAAATACGGTTTTTGTAGACGCAGTCTGCTCTAGTGGAGTTATTGTAATTTTTGGGTAATTTTATTACAAATGCTTAATGGATAGGAGAAGATTATGGAAAACTATTGGATAAAAAACGTTCGACTAGAAAAAGGTTATAAATATGAAAATGGTGTAATTTCAAGCACTTTAACAGAAATCTGTCATATTCTAATGGAAGATGGCAAGATTAAGAATATTGTTCCTTTCGACACGAATATGAATGACGATCTAATAAAATATGATGCAAACCAAATGCTAATGCTACCAACGTTTAAGGAAATGCACATACATATCGATAAAACTTATTACGGTGGTCCATGGAAGGCAATACAACCAGCAACAAGTATTTTTGATAAATTCGATGAGGAAAAAGAACTACTGCCAAAACTTTTACCAACTGCCCAGTACAGAGCAGAAAAAATATTGGAGACTTTACTTGGTTTTGGTTCGACACATGTACGTACTCACTGTAACATAGACCCGGTTATTGGATTGTCAAATCTAGAAGCAACAATGCAAGCACTAGAGAATTTTTCAGGAAAGCTTTCCCATGAAATTGTGGCTTTTCCCCAACATGGACTTTTACGCTCTAATTCTGTTGCCCAAGTTAGACAAGCATTAAAGCAAGGAGCAACAATAGTTGGTGGTGTTGATCCAGGGAGTGTTGATGATAATATCGAAAAATCATTACAAACAATCATGGATATTGCAGTAGAAGCAAATGCAGGTATAGATATCCACCTCCATGACAGGGACACGTTAGGAATGTTAGCTATGAACCGTTTTGCAGATCTCACAGAAGAGGCGAAATGGCATGGAAAAGTAACCGTAAGTCATGCCTTTGGTTTTGCTGGAGAGTCGAGTGAAGGTTCTGCAGAACTTGCTGAACGCTTTGCTAAGCTAGGTATATCTATTACCTCATCAGTACCTATAGGAAATCTTATTATGCCAATTCCAATGCTTCGAGAAAAAGGTGTGAAAGTTGAACTAGGAACAGATAGCCTCACAGATCACTGGTCTCCATTTGGCAATGGGGATAATTTAGAGAAGGCTGGACGTTTAGCTGAACTTTACCACCATGTTGACGAATTATCTCTATCTCAATCGTTAGGCTATATCACGGGAGGTATAACTCCTTTAGATAAGGAAGGAAATCAAGTTTGGCCACAAGTCGGCGATAAGGCAAGCGTTGTATTTGTTGATGCCAGCTGTTCAGCAGAAGCTGTCGCTAGAAGGTCGAAAAAACGAGTTGTTCTTTTCAATGGGAATATTGTTTCAGGATCATTTTAAAAAAACTCGTTAACCAAATTAGAACAAGTGGTTCATGTTAAAGAAATCTTCTCTATTGGTCTTATGTGCAATCCATAGATTTTTAATCACTTAACAAGCTTAACTCCCACTGCGTGCTTATTGGAAATAACCCGTCAAAATGACTCGCAGTTGGACAGGGACTCCTTTGCTATAAATTGTGTTCATCATCTAGATACGTGCAATTCCTAATTTTATCCCAGTGTAATAAGAAAAGAGTTTCTCTATATTAGAGAGGCTTTTTTTATTTGACAATTTGCTGGAATATGATATAACTAATACTATTAAGCCTAATACAAAGTATGCAGGTAGGAATAATATGTTTCAAAAAGGGGTTCTAAAAATGGGAAGAGAATTTGTCAATATTTTTGATGGTTGGGCAGACTCTTACGATGCATCCGTTTCTGGTAAAGATCCTGAGTATCGAGATGTATTTAATGGCTATGAAACTATTTTAAATGAGGTAGCTCAACGTGTGTCTGGTACTATTATTGAATTTGGAACAGGTACTGGAAATTTAACTGCGAAGCTAATGGAAGCAGGCTTTTCGGTTATTGGTATCGAACCTAATATTAAGATGCTTGAGGTAACTGCTAAACGTTTTCCCTCTATTCAAGTAATTGATGGGGATTTACTTGAATTTAAAGTAGTAAATGAACATATAGATGCAATTGTAAGTACGTATGTGTTCCATCATTTAACAGATGAAGAAAAGGGTTTAGCGCTAAAAAAATATGCGAATCTGCTACCGAAAAATGGAAAGGTTGTTTTTGCAGATACTGTTTTTCTTACAGAGGCAGCTAAACAAGCACAGATTTCTAAAGAAAGAAACCGTGGCTTTTTAAATGTAGTAGAAGACCTAGAAAGAGAATACTATACGACTATACCTATATTAGAAGAATTATTTACTGAAGCAGGGTTTCAAGTAGAATTTGTGAAAATGAATGATTATGTTTGGTTAATGGACGCAACAAAAAAATAAGGAGTGATACTCATGAAAAAAATGAATGTAGAAAGCTTTAACTTAGATCACACAAAAGTAGCAGCACCATTTGTACGCCTTGCAGGAACTAAAGTAGGAAACAATGGGGATGAAATCCTTAAATACGATATTCGTTTTAAACAACCAAATAAAGAGCATATGGAAATGCCAGGCCTCCACTCTTTAGAGCATTTAATGGCTGAGAATATCCGCAACCACACAGATCAAGTAGTGGATATTAGCCCTATGGGTTGCCAAACTGGTTTTTATTTGTCTGTCATCAATCATGACAATTTTGTTGAAATCCTTGAAATTTTAGAAAAAACATTACAGGATGTTTTAAATGCAACAGAGGTTCCAGCTTGCAATGAAGTCCAATGTGGTTGGGCTGCAAGTCACAGCTTAGATGGTGCGAAAGAAATAGCTTCTGAAATGCTAGCTAAAAAAGATGAATGGCGTCAAATTTATATAGAGGAAGCATAATGAACATATTTAGTAGTGTGCAAGATTTAATAGGCAACACCCCCGTAGTGGAAATAAAACATATACCAATTCCTAATAATTGCCGAATTTTCGCCAAGTTAGAATATCTTAATCCTGGAGGCAGTGTAAAGGATCGATTAGGCTTGTCTTTGATTGAAGATGGAGAAAAGTCAGGAAAACTTTTGCCAGGTGGGACAATAATTGAACCAACTGCAGGTAATACTGGGATTGGAGTTGCTTTGGCTGCTATTGGCAAAGGATATAAGGTTATTTTTGTTGTTCCACAGAAATTTAGTGTAGAAAAGCAAACACTGATGCGTGCATTGGGGGCTGAGATTGTAAATACAGATACAGCGTTAGGCATGCAGGGTGCTATAAAAAAAGCGGCTGAATTAGTAGCAGAAACACCAAATGCTTTCTCTCCTTCTCAATTCTCTAATCCTGCAAATCCAGCTACGTATACGAAGACATTAGGACCGGAATTATGGCGTGATTTAAATGGTGAAATTGACGTCTTTGTTGCTGGTGCTGGATCTGGTGGAACTTTTATGGGTACTTCAACATATCTAAAAAAGCAAAAAGAATCGATTAAAACTGTTATTGTAGAGCCGGTTGGATCTATATTAAATGGTGGAGAATCAGGTTCTCATGAGACAGAAGGAATTGGAATGGAGTTTCTACCAGAATTCATGGATACTTCGTATTTTAATGCAATCCATACCGTAAGCGACGAGGAAGCATTTCAACAATTAAGGGTACTATCAAAAAGTGAAGGTTTACTAGTCGGAAGCTCTTCTGGAGCTGCTTTTCATGCTGCAATGAAGGAAGCAGAGATAGCGAAAGAAGGAAGTCATATTGTGACGATTTTTCCAGATTCGAGCGAACGGTATTTAAGTCAGAAGGTTTATGAACTATTCAAGGAGGAATAATGATGCGCGCTAAAACGAAATTAATACATGCAGGAATTGTAGGAGACGAAACAACTGGAGCAGTATCGACACCGATTTATCAAGTGAGTACGTATAAACAAGAGGCAGTAGGTAAATTCAAGGGCTATGAATATTCACGTACTGGAAATCCTACTCGTCATGCATTAGAAGTATTGATCAGCGAGTTAGAAGGAGGAGTTGCAGGGTTTGCTTTCGCATCGGGAATGGCGGCAACTAGCTCTGTTATGATGCTTTTTGGCAAAGGTGACCATGTGATATTAACAGATGATGTATATGGCGGGACTTTCCGTGTTATTTCTAAAGTATTGAATCGCTTTGGCATTGAAGCGACATTTGTGGATACTGGAGATATTTCGAATGTAGAAGCAGCGATTAAAGAAAATTCAAAAGCGATATTCTTGGAAACACCTACAAACCCACTATTAAAAGTCACTGATATTGAGGAAATTGCGAAGCTTGGGAAAGAAAAAGGACTATTAACAATAGTAGACAATACTTTCATGACGCCATACTTCCAACAACCGATTGCACTCGGCGCTGACATTGTCGTACATAGTGCGACCAAATATTTGGGAGGTCATAGTGATGTTGTAGCTGGTCTTGTTGTTGTAAACTCTGACCAGTTAGCTACAGATTTGCATTTTGTGCAAAACTCTGTAGGAGCAGTACTTGGGCCACAGGATTCTTGGCTACTAATGCGTGGTATTAAAACACTGGGGATACGTATGGAAGAGCATAATGTAAATGCACAACGAATTGCAGAATTTTTGAAAAATCATGAAGCTGTTTCTAATGTATTTTATCCGGGAATAGCGACTCATCCTGGACATGAGTTGATGAAAAAACAGACAACAGGATTCGGGGGAATGATTTCCTTTGACGTTGGAAGTGCTGAGAAAGCAGATGAGCTTTTAGCGAAGCTCCGATTCTTTACACTTGCAGAAAGCTTAGGTGCAGTGGAGAGTTTAATCTCAGTTCCTGCTCGAATGACCCATGCATCTATCCCAAGTGAGCGTCGTGCAGAGCTGGGCATAACAGATGGGCTTGTCCGAATTTCAGTGGGGATTGAAGATGTAGAAGATTTATTGGACGATTTAACGCAAGCACTAGCATAATTTAAAATGGGAGGCTGGGACAGAACCCCAAAACAGCATTTTTCTCTGTGAGAAAAATGCTGTTTTTTGCTGTGCACAAAATTGATTTCCATTCCAGGGACGCTTTCCACGGGCGTGGCCTGAGCCTGTAGTCTCAGGCGTCACGCTATTCCCGTAGGAGTCGCCCCTCCATTCCAATCAATTTTATTTAATATCCATTATTTAGTAAAGGTTTCTCCTTATCCAATAAAATTTCTACTTCTGTCCTAGCCTCTTTTTAAAAAATATGTATACAATGTCTTTCCAGTAGGGCTTTCAGCTCGTACTGTCCCCGCTGGAGACTCCACATTACACTTCAATCAACAAATGAGTAGTACTCCACAAGAAGTTGGACCAGCATCTCCAAAACACCATATTTCTACTAACACTTGTAACTTCACTGAGATGTAGGCGACTTCTCTATCCACAATTCTTACCCTTTTTCTATGATATTTGCAACAGAGATTATTATAGTTCATTTTGATTCATTTATAAGACCTTCTTTCTACAAAACTACAGTTTGTGTTGGCAATGAGGGCTTACTAAAGACAGTTGTCTATATTTCTGTGACTAAAAAAAAATAGAAACATATGCTATAAGACGAAAAAGGAGAGGGTTCATGTCGGTCAAAGAAACGAGAAACATGCTGACTACATTTGCGGAAAGATGCGAAGATCAAGATGGGAGAGGCGTAGAGACATTACAACGAGAGATTATATGCGATCCAGTTATGAAGTTTTTTCCGGAGGTAAATTCTGAGGTCATCCAATATGAACTTTTAAAAAATGGTTTATTTGAACCAACTGAATGGAAATCTTTAAAGAAAATCTTGAGAGAATTAGATTCCAAAAGTATTTGGGATATCGTTAAACAAGAATATAAATATTTGCGAGAATTATGGGATGGTCCAAAGGTTTCTATTTATATTTTCCCGATTAGAAAAGAGGGTACTAAACGGCGCAAGGACTCCCCACGTAAAAACGGCATTGCCTATAAAAGAGTACTTTTTCTTTTCGTATCTTCTGATCTTACCAAAGAAGAGATTAAGGCATTAGTAGCACATGAGTATAATCATGTATGTAGATTACAATTTTTAGATTCTCTTCCTGCAGCCATTACCTTAGATGATTCAATAATTATTGAAGGACTTGGCGAGTTTGCGGTAAAGCAATTGTATGGTAAAAAGTGGATAGCGCCTTGGACGAATATGTATCGTTTAGAAGAGGTAAGTGAAATATGGCAAAGACATTTTGTTCCTGCCTTACAGATAAAAGGGGTTAAAAATCATCAACTCTACTTATTTGGAAACCCTAACACACCGTTTTCTAAATGGATTGGATATCATATTGGCTATCAAATTGTGTATTCATACAACAAAAATTGCGGCCCTTTTATTATGACAGAATTGCTCCGTAAATCCTCCGATGAAATCATAGCAGGCTCTGACTTTGCAATATGAGTTAAGTTATATATTTTCCCATATAAAAAAGCGTCATCTCTATATTTGGGTAGATGACGCTTCGTTTTTACTTTAGGCTTTACATATGTCATCCTGCCCATTATCTAAAATGATAATAGTTCAGAGGTTTCTCCTATGCTCAATTCAATAGTTTCGATAAATTTTTCGACTGTCGTTGTTAAGTAAGTATTCGACCGCCTAATAAATACGGTTTTAATTTCACTATATTTGGTCGGTAAAAAATGACATTGGATAAGTCCACGGGCTTCTAAGTGAGAAACTGCTGATTTAGGGATTAAGGTAATTCCCAAACCTGCGACGACACTGCTTAAAATTGTTTCTAACGTTCCGAACTCCATTACCTTACTAGGAACTATATTTTCATCTTTATACCAAGCTTCTAATCTTGCTCTATATCCACAACCTTTGTTAAAGCATAAAAATGGTTCGTTTTTCAGCAGTTCCAAGGAAGTTGTGTCTTTATTGGATATTAAAACTAGCTCCTCTTGAAAAACATCATGAGAGACAAGTTCTGGGTGAGGAATAGTTTCAGTGACAAATGCCCCGTCTAATCGATGATTTAATACTTCCTCTTGTAGCTTCTCTGTTACACCTGAGAAAAGAGACAGGTCTACTTCCTTATACTTTTTAGTAAAGGAAGATAAAATCATCGGTAGTTTAATAACAGTTTCGACTGTCCCAATTTCTAATTTACCAGACGGCTGTTCTTTATTTTGTACTACTTTTTTCATTTCCTTAGTTAGTGATAAGATTTGCTCGCAATATACTAATAACTTCTTTCCTTCAGGAGTTAAGCTCATGCCTCTATTATGTCGATTAAATAATGGTGTGTTTAGTTCTGCTTCAAGTTTTTTTATACGTGCCGTAATATTTGACTGAACATAACTAAGTTCTTTTGCAACCTCTGTGACGGTTCCTTTTTGAGCAACAAGTTGAAATATTTCTAAGTCTTTTAGCTCCATCTTGTAATCCCTCCTTTGTATATCTTATGGTATCACTAAAAGTGATATATAACATCAAAAATAATCATTTTACATGATAGATACTTTTGACGTTTAATAGGTAAGGGAATACGAGAAGGAGATTATTTATTTATGAAAAACAATATTTTTTTAGGAGCTTTTCTATGTTTTATCGCAAGTGTATCGTGGGGAGCAATGTTTCCAGTTGCACATCATGCTTTTACATATATTGATCCGTTTTACTTTACTATTTTCCGATATGGTGCAGTGGCTATTATTTTGGTCTTGTTTTTATTATGGAAGGAAGGACCAAAGGCATTTCGTATGGAGGGGAAAGGAATGCTATTATGGTTTTTCGGCACAATGGCATTTACCGTCTATAATTTACTTATTTTCTGGGGTGAAGATATACTTGGAGAACCAGGTGTAATGGTTGCATCTATTATGGAATCATTGATGCCTATGATCTCAATTATAATCGTTTGGTTATTTTATAGACGTCGTCCCTATTCATTTACATTATTATGTGTTGTTGTTTCTTTCGTTGGAGCGATACTTGTTATCACGAAAGGGAATATAGGAGCGTTTCTTTCTGCAACTAACAATATTATTCCATCCTTATTTATATTAATCGCAGTAGTAGGGTGGGTTGTGTATACGATGGGAGGAGACAAATTTAGAGGTTGGTCTGTCCTTCGTTACTCGACATTAAGCTGTTTGCTAGGTACGCTTTCAGCAGTAATCATTGTAGGAATAGCGACAATGATAGGTTACGTCTCTATACCGACAGTTGATACGGTTCAAGCAGTTACTCCTCATCTACTATTCATGATTATCTTTCCAGGAGTTATTGCCTTAGTAGGTTGGAATGTTGGAGTTAGTATTCTATCACCTTTAAATGCTTTGCTGTTTATTAATTTTGTTCCTGTAACGACGCTTGTTATTTCGAGTATTCAAGGAAACCACATATCTGCCTTTGAAATTATAGGAGTAGGATTTATCATACTGTCCCTTCTTGCTAATAATATTTTTGTACGGTTAATTCAAAAGAAAGAAACATTGCAAAGTGTAAAACAAAGTTTACAAGAAAGTATTTCCTAAATATAAAGCGTCTTTTTCTACAACAAAAATATTGTAGAAGAAGGCGCTTTTTTTTGAATTCTTGCGATATACTAGTTTTAGTGAAAAAAGGTTGGTGGAAATAATGTTTAAATACATCGGAGAAATATTGCTAGTTCTTACAGCGATAATTTGGGGTAGTGGGTTTGTAGCAAGTGCAGTGGCTTTGGAACACTATACTCCTTACCAGATTTTAGCTGGTAGGTTTTTAGTCGGAGCAGTTATATTAAGCCTTATATTCTTCAAGAAGCTGAATAAATTAAAGAAAAGTACGCTAATTAAAGGAGCATTATTAGGTATATTTTTATACATAGCTTTTGCTCTTCAAACAGTGGGTTTACAATTCACAACACCATCAAAAAATGCTTTTCTAACAGCTGTGAATGTGGTAATCGTACCTTTTATAGGATTTCTTTTATATAAAAGAAAAATAGATATGTACGAACTTTCAGGTGCTCTTCTGGCTATTGTTGGTATTGCTATACTTTCTTTAAAATTGTCTTCTGACGTGAATGTAGGAGATTTATTGACTTTAGGCTGTGCGGTAGGTTTTGCTTTTCATATTTTTTACACAGCTAAATTTGTTAAGACAGAGGATCCTGTTGTGCTAACTATTGTACAAATGGTTACTGCCGCAGTAATTGGTTGCATCGTCGTGGTATTTAGAGGAGAGACGAGCTTTTCTATGGAATCTGAGGGTATGATGAATCTGTTATACTTAGGAATTTTCTCCACAACCATTGCTTTTCTAATGCAAACAGTAGCTCAAAAATACATAACAGAAACAAAGGCAGCAATTATTTTAGCTACTGAATCTTTTTGGGGCATGCTCTTTTCCGTTATCATCCTGAGCGAGATTATGACGAGCAGAATGATTATCGGCGCCTTGATTATTCTATTAGCTATTCTTATTTCAGAAACAAAAATGGAATTTATGAAAAAGGATAAAATAAAAACTGTCCCTTAACATTGTATTTTACAATATCTATAAGTACTGATGAGTCAATATTATATTATAATTACGCGTTTCAATAAATGATAAATATCTGCGTGATATCACAATTTTTTATTCATTAAAATCGAACTCGTTGCTTTTAGCAGTAATCAGGATTTTTCGGATTTTGATTTCTCTTCATGTATGAATCGTTACTTCTGGTAAAAGATAAGAGCGAATCTTAGTTGTTTACGATATGTTATCCCATATCGTCGCTATCATTCATACAACTAATGAAGGAGGAGTTAATCAGTGGGATTTATACATCGGCTTGCTTTAGCCCTCGTTATAATTGGTGCTATTAACTGGGGATTGATCGGCTTTTTTGAATTCGATTTAGTTGCATCTATTTTCGGTGGGCAGACTGCACTATTTTCTAAAGTGATCTATGCATTGGTTGGCATAAGCGGCTTAATCTGCATTCCACTTTTATTTAGAACGTCCGAAGAAGAAGAGTTTGGGACGAGCAGACAAAGTTCTCGAAATCTTCAATATGGAACTGAATTTGGGGAGGAACCTGAATTTAAGGACATAAATGAAGACACATCGAAAGAGAACGAGCTGAATAAGTAGCTAAAAAAGGATAGATAACTGCTGTAAATTTTTGCAGATTATCTGTCCTTTTTTATTTATAAGAAAATATGTAAAAATGTTCCGTGAACACTGGTGGTTCCTGTGAACACCGAGTTCAAGGCACTTTCAAGAATGAATAATCTTGATGATTTTCGTTTCAGGTGGACGCTTTCCGCGGGGTGAGCGATGAGCTATCACCGTCGCTTACGCGTCGATGTGAAATCTCATCTGTCTCACTAATCCCGCCGGAGTCGCCACCTTGCACTACAATCAATCAGTGTGTGGTACTTCACTAGAAGATTCAGCATAGCTTATCGCTTAGATGATAAGATTGGTCAAATTTTAGAGGGAGAAAGTAGATTGTCTTTTACACTAGTGGAAGTATTTGCCCCATTAGTCATGACCAGCTGCTCTAAAAAACATTGGGTAATCAGACTGGGCAACTTTTTTCCTGGTTTTTCTTAAGAGATAGGAAAGTATATAAAAATTTCCTGTGAACACCGAGTTCAAGGCACTTTCAAGAATGAATAATCTTGATGATTTTCGTTTCAGGTGGACGCTTTCCGCGGGGTGAGCGATGAGCTATCACCGTCGCTTACGCGTCGATGTGAAATCTCATCTGTCTCACTAATCCCGCCGGAGTCGCCACCTTGCACTACAATCAATCAGTGTGTGGTACTTCACTAGAAGATTCAGCATAGCTTATCGCTTAGATGATAAGATTGGGTCAAATTTTAGGGAGGGATCAAATTATTTTGTAATCGCTTTTGCATTTGAAATGCGATAATCCAATGGACTGAGCGACTTTTTGCTTGGTTTTTCTTCAAGGAATTTTTATTGATATATCTGTTAATTCTGATATTAAGGAATATGTGTGTGGTATAATAGAGGAAATAGATTGATAAACTCATGGGTGGTTGGCACCTGCTTTGTTCTTTCTGTCAAAGAGTTATAGACAGAGAGGGGGTGCTGCTTTTGACTGTTTTCGAATCGCTTGTAATAATGATTAGTTTTTCTTCGCTACTTGTAGCTCTTATTACACTTAGCTTTTCAATGACACGAAAAAAGTAATCCACCTATGAGTTAGCGCTCGGTTGGATTACTTTTGTCTGTCGTGCCATCCCCCTTGCAGGGAATCATTCTATTTGGCCGCTAAGATGGTTGCACATCTTAGCGGTTTTTATATTGTATCTGTTTTATGCATTTAGTATACCAACTTTTACACAGAGTAGCAAAGAAATCAAAAAATCTAACCCTATCATTAGTACTTATAATGGATAAATTTATTTCCCTTTAAAAACAGGTTTTCTTTTTTCTACGAAGGCTTGGAGAGCTTCTACACGATCTTCTGTAGGAATTGTTATTTCATATGCTTTTCTTTCGATATTTAAACCAGTTTGTAGATCCACATTCATCCCATGCTTTACAGCAAACTTAGCTTGTTGTAAGACAATAGGTCCATTTGCAAGCATCAGTGCAGCAAATGCTTCGGTTTCTTCCTGCAGTGTTCCTCTCGTTGTTACCTTTGTTACCAACCCATAGGAGAGTGCTTCTTCTGATTTTAGCCTTTTAGCAGTTAAAATTAGTTCTAATGCTTTTGATTCTCCGATAAGTCTTGGTAGACGTTGTGTCCCACCAGCTCCTGGTATTATTGCCAAACTTGTTTCAGTTAAACCAAGCTGAATATCATCAGAGGCAATTCTAAAATCACAGGCAAGTGCTAATTCTGTTCCACCCCCAAATGCATAGCCGTTTAGCATAGCTATTGTTGGTTGTGGAAGGTTTTCAATTGCAGAAAATACTTCTCCAATTTTGTATATATTACGTTTTACTTGTTGATCAGTTAATGTTTTTCGTTCCTTTAAGTCTGCACCTACACTAAATGACTTTTCTCCTGCCCCTGTGAAAATAACTACACGGATGTCTGGATTAATGCGAATAGATTCTGCAATATCTCCAAGTTCACGAAGCATCTCATAGTTAAATGCATTTAATGCGTCTGGTCTGTTTAAAGTGACATATGCTAAATTACCCTGTTGATTATAACGGATGTATTCCATGAATATTTCTCCCCTTTCGACTTTCTCTCCCCATTATCAAACATATCATGTTCTAAGTTTTCTGTCATCCATAGGAAATAAATAGAAAATATATCGATTTTCATGGAAAGATTTGTTATAATAGAAATACTGAATATTTATGGATTTGAGGAGTTTGTATGGATATTTTTGTGGCGAGACAACCTATCTTTACAAAAAAAGAGCATATTTTTGCTTTTGAATTATTGTATCGTGATAGTAGTACGAATGCTTTTCCTATTATAGATGGCGATTTAGCAACTTTAGAGGTATTAACCCATTCATTTTTAACGATAGGTATAAATAATCTTGCGGGAGAAAAGTTGTGTTTTATTAATTTTACGGAAAATTTATTAGATAATACATTATTTGATAAACTTCCACCTAAACGTATAGTTGTGGAAGTTTTAGAGGATATTCCAATTACCCCTTCTTTAATTCAAAAGCTTAAATACATAAAAAAGTTAGGTTTTTTACTTGCTTTAGATGACTTTATTTTACATAAAAATATAAACTTATATGATGAGTTATTTAGTTTAGTTAATTTTATCAAAGTTGATTTTATTTTGAGTAAGCCTTCTGAGAGAAAAGTTATTGAAGAAATTGTGAAGAAAAATTATCCTCATATTGTACTTTTAGCTGAAAAAGTAGAGACGCGTGAAGAATTTTATGATGCCAAAGAGGCAGGATACGGATTGTTCCAAGGCTACTTCTTTGCCAAACCTGAAATTATTAAAGGGACTGATATTCCTGCTAATATGGCACAGTATTTCCGCATTATTAGTTTGCTTCGTAACCAAGTTTCCTCTATTGAGCAAATAGCAGATGAAATCGAGCGTGATGTGTCCATTTCCTTTAAAGTTTTAAAAATCATTAACTCACCAGCCGCTAGAAAAAAATCTAAAATTCGTTCCATTAAACAAGCGGTAGTGATGTTAGGATTAGAAGAATTGAATCATTGGATATATGTATTAATGTTAAGAGAGTCGAAAGCAAATTCTAATGGAGATGGAATGGCTCTTATTGAAGCATCCTTATTCCGGGCCAAATTTTGTGAGTTACTGGCTAAAAGACAGTTTTTACAAAACTCCTCTGAATATTTCCTAGTAGGTATGTTTTCTTTAATCGACACATTACTACACCGGAAGATGAGTCATTTACTTCAAGAACTTCCGCTTACGGATGAGGTAGTAGAAACGCTTTCTGGGAAACCTACCGATATGACTCCTTATCTAGAGCTTTCCGTAGCTTGTGATGAAGTAAGATGGGATGACATAATTGCAGGTGCAGAAGCTATCGATATTGATCACGCTACACTAAACAAATATTATTTAGAAGCCCGTAGTTGGGCTATGGATATAATAGGTTAAGAACAACTGCCATTTTATAGATGGCAGTTGTTCTTTTTTAGTGATTGTATTTTGTAGTTAAGATGGAAGATTTCCTGAAAATACTTTCATTCCTATCCACTATTATTATTTTTTTGTAATTGTTTCATTTATATACCAATGACTCGATTGTTGCATTTTTCGATAAAAGTAGTAAAATATAAAACAGAACACACGTTCCTAACGAGGAGGAGTAGTTATGCCATTAATACCGGAAGAGGCAATTCCATATTTTGAAAACATGATCTATCTTCCAATGGTCCTGACTATCTTAGAAAAAGATCGAACTATTTTTGAAAAGGCTCCATTTAAATTGAAGCGTCCGTACATCGTTTTAGTGGAAGAAGCAGGAAAGCAAGTTCAGAAAGAACTAAAACAGACGCATATGTATATGAAGCGTCACAGTATGAAAGTTCTTCGAGGAGAAGGAGATGATATGTTCACAGAGTATGTATTTTTTCATGGAGGTTATGAAGAACATCGTCGTTACCTAAACGTTCGTCTCCGCAACAGAGTCGAAGAACTACTATCTATATATTTGGCTGTAGTAGAAAAACTTCGTTAGTACTGTTAGTCTTTTTGAAATTGTGGAATTTTAGTAATATAACCGGTATTTATCAGATGGCTCATTCGTTTTAGCAAATGCATATTTAGTATATTAGCAAATCCAACTTGTCTACTTATTGTCTGAGGAGAAGAAGGTACAGTTATTTTTTGGCCATTTGTTAAAACAACCACACAACCATCTTTAGAAGGATAAAATGATTCTATTGCTCTAAAAGAGAACCAAACATTTAAATCTGATTTAGGAGAGAGTATTGGTATGAATATACATGGATTTCCAAAGTCATGAGCTATGAGAATCGGTAGCTTTAAATAGTTTCCAATCGCATCCCTCGATAATTGAGCAGTGTGCTGGAACGAAGAACCGTAAAAAGAGCAAGAGTGGCGAACGATTTCAAAAGGCTTTTTACCTATTATATTTGATTCACCTGAAAAATTAGTTACTTTTGTAAATATCGTATTATTCACTACAATAGGTTGAAGTACAGCGGTTTCAAATGAAATAAAAAAAGATTTTTCTTCTACTTTTTTCGACATAAAAATCCACCCCTTTGTATTATATACCTCAATTATAGTTAATTTTGGAAGTAAATCAAGCATATATAACGAATTTTTAAAATATTCCTTATTTACTATCTAGTTGTAATTTTCTCAAAATGATTGCAAGTAGTTCGTTGCTTTTATATAATAGAAAAAAGACATCGGGGTGATGGAGATGGACAAACAATATTCATATGCAGATTTCTTAAAAGCAATGGGTCAAACGGGGAATGAAAGCTCTGCCGAAAAATTGTTAAACGAAATATATCTTGATATGTTTTTGAACATTATCCACCGGGAACAAAGTAGTAATCGTCTCTTTGCATTAATAGACGAAGCGCTAGATCGAAAAGATATGGCCGCATTTTTAGAGTATACAACAGCACTTCATCAACTAAACAGTCCTAGATAACAAAGTATTGCGAAAAAAAACCACTTTCATTAGGAAGTGGTTTTTTTATATCACAAAATTCTATTTCTTTTGACAAAAAACTACGATAAGCTAGAGAAGTAAAGGTTTTCCACTATATGAGATAACAAGGGAGGAACAATAAATGAAACGTTATACGCTACTAGCATTATTCTTACTATTGCTTCTACCAACTATTGTCCAAGCAGAAGATAAGTGGAATATTAAAACGCTCGATAGCTATCAAGTATTTTCAGATACCTCCAATGAATCTTCTATATTATTAGAAGGAACAACAGCGGTAGTATACGAAACGACAGGCTTAGTGGCTGGATATTATCAAATTGATTTTAATGGAGTTCCAGGATTTGTCTATAGTGATCAAGCGAGTGTTTTATTTGAACAGGAACAAATGAGTTTTAAGGTAGTCGATGAGCAAATCCCATACTATGTTATGAAAAAAGGGAAGCTTGTGCAAAAGGGCATACTATTAAAAGACGCAGTTTTAACTCGTACAAAAACTTCCTCAGTCTATCATTTAGTAGAAGTAGGTAAAGATGTCTTTTATATTCCTCTGGAGGGTACAATTCCTACTTTGAGTCCTTCTAATGATGCTATAAAAAAAGCGACATATCCGATGAAACTATATAATCGTGTGGAGGTACCTGTTTACAATACACAGTCTATCGAAATTGGGACACTAACAGCCAATCAATCTGTGGATTTAATAGGAGTAGAGAAGAGTAAAGGAATTATCTATTTTCTAGGACAAGAGGCAAGGATAAATATGAATGATTTTGTCCACATGGATTTATTGCAACCGAAAAAAGTACTGAAGTATGAAGAAATGACATATCTACTGAATGTAATTGCAGCGTTATATCCTGAATTTACGAAGCTAGAGCAAATAGGTAAATCAGTAGAAGGTACTCCTATGTATGCGATGAAAATTGGAAACGGGAAAAAGGAAGTACTGCTGGATGGTTCCTTACATGCTCGTGAGCATATGACGACAAATGTGGTAGCAGAAATGATTGATACATATAGTATTCATTACGAAAATAAATCTGTTTATGGTGGATATAATGTTCGTCAGACTTTAGATCAAACTGCTATTTGGTTTATCCCTATGATGAACCCTGATGGTGTAAAACTTGTTCAATCAGGACCAACATCTATGAAGAATGGCGCACTTGCTACAAAGATTAATGGAAACTCTAATTTTAATAGATGGAAATCGAATATACGCGGGGTAGATTTAAACGATAACTTTGCCTCTGGTTGGGATAAGATCAAAGGAGGACATAAGCAACCAGCATATATGGCGTATAAAGGACCGAGTGCTTTTAGTGAACCGGAGTCAAAGGCGTTTCGGGATTTCGTCAAGAAACATAAGTTTAAAACGTATATTTCTTATCACTCTTCGGGACAAATAATGTACTGGTTTAACTATCAAAAGACAGCAGAATCTAAGCGCGATCAAGCGCTGGCAAAAACATTATCGAAACTTACCGGTTATAAAGTAATGCCGCCTCAATATCTGCCAGGCTCTGGAGCATCTGCTGATTGGTTTATCCAGGAAACGAAAATGCCTGGTATTACATTAGAAATTTCTCCATATATTGGAGAGCAACCTGTACCTCTATCGAAGTGGGATGCGATTTGGAGACAAAACCATAAGGTAGGATTATATTTAGCACAAGAAGCATCGAAAAGATAATAATAATGAAGTTGAAAGTCACTGGTATCAGTGGCTTTTTATTATATTTAAAAAACATATGTTCGTTTTAGTAGGAATCAAAAAAAGAGTATGTTAAACTGAAATTATTCAAAAAAATGGGAGGCTTATGTATGGAACAAACTTTTGACTTGCAAGCTCCGTATGAGCCAGCGGGAGATCAAATAGAAGCAATTAAAGAACTAGTAGAAGGGGTTAATGAAGGGAAAAGATATCAAACCTTACTAGGTGCGACAGGCACAGGTAAAACATATACTATTTCAAATGTAATTCAACAGATAAACAAACCGACATTAGTGATGGCACATAACAAAACACTAGCGGGTCAATTATATAATGAGTTTAAAGAGTTTTTTCCGAACAATGCGGTCGAGTACTTCGTTAGTTACTATGATTATTTTCAACCAGAAGCATATGTTCCATCAACCGATACATTTATAGAAAAAGATTCTAGTATTAACGAGGAGATAGATAAGCTCCGACATTCTGCTACTTCTTCTTTATTTGAAAGAAAAGATGTCATTATTATCGCATCAGTATCCTGTATTTACGGTTTAGGTAATCCTGAGGAATATAAAGAGATGGTCTTATCATTAAGAACCGGAATGGAAATAGATCGTAATCAGCTATTACGTAAACTCGTCGATATTCAATATGAACGAAACGACTTGAACTTCGTACGCGGAAAATTCCGTGTTCGTGGAGATGTAGTAGAAATTTTTCCGGCTTCACGTGATGAAAAGTGTCTTCGTGTGGAGTTCTTTGGAGATGAGATTGATCGTATTCGTGAAGTTAATGCGCTTACTGGAGAAATTTTAGGAGAACGTGACCACGTAGCTATATTCCCTGCGTCCCACTTCGTTACCCGTGAAGAAAAGATGAAGCTGGCCATAGCAAATATTGAAAAAGAACTAGAAGAACAGCTTGCGTATTTGAGAAGCGAGGATAAGCTTTTAGAGGCTCAGCGATTGGAGCAACGAACTAGGTATGATTTAGAAATGATGGAGGAAATGGGCTTTTGTTCAGGCATTGAAAACTACTCTAGACATTTAACATTAAGAGAAGCTGGAGCGGTTCCTTACACATTACTTGATTATTTTCCAGAAGACTTTTTACTCGTAGTAGATGAAAGTCACGTTTCATTACCTCAAGTAAGAGGAATGTATAATGGTGACCAAGCGAGAAAATCTGTGCTAGTAAACTACGGATTCCGATTACCATCTGCTCTAGATAATCGCCCCCTTACATTTACTGAATATGAAAAACATATTAACCAAGCTATATTTGTTTCAGCAACACCTGGCCCTTATGAGCTAGAGCATACACCGGAAATGGTGGAACAAATTATCCGTCCTACAGGACTATTGGACCCAGTCATAACGGTGAAGCCTATTGAAGGGCAAATAGATGATTTAATCAATGAAATACATGAAAGATCGGCTAAAAATGAGCGTGTTTTAATTACGACGTTAACGAAAAAAATGTCGGAGGATTTAACGGACTACTTAAAGGAAATCGGTATAAAGGTACAGTATTTACATTCAGAAGTAAAAACACTAGAGCGTACTGAAATTATTCGGGAACTTCGTTTAGGTACCTACGATGTACTAATAGGGATTAACTTGTTGCGAGAAGGAATAGATATACCAGAGGTGTCTCTAGTAGCAATATTAGATGCCGATAAAGAAGGGTTTTTACGTTCTGAACGTTCATTAATCCAGACTATTGGTCGTGCTGCTCGTAATTCTAATGGAGAAGTTATTATGTATGCAGATAAAATGACAGACTCTATGCGAAAAGCAATTGATGAAACGAAACGTCGCCGAACAATTCAACTGGAATATAACGAAAAACATGGCATCACACCAAAAACAATTCAAAAGAAAATAGGCGATGTTATCCGTGCATCACAGGTTGCAGAAGAGGAAGAAACATATGCACAACGCTTAATAAGCGGAAAACCATTAACGAAAGAAGAAAAGGCAACACTTCTAGAAAATCTAGAAAAAGAAATGAAAGATGCAGCTAAAGCACTTAATTTTGAACGAGCTGCAGAATTACGCGATGCAATTTTGGAACTGAAGCTGGAAGGGTGATAGAAGTTGAAAAATCAAGAAATCGTGATTCAAGGTGCACGTGCAAATAATTTAAAAAATGTAAGCTTGAAAATACCAAGAGATAAGCTAGTAGTCATGACTGGACTTTCTGGCTCTGGTAAATCCTCCTTAGCTTTCGATACAATTTACGCGGAGGGACAACGTCGATATGTAGAGTCATTATCAGCCTATGCACGACAATTTTTGGGGCAAATGGAAAAGCCAGATGTCGACGTCATTGAGGGACTATCACCAGCTATTTCTATCGATCAAAAAACGACGAGTAAAAATCCACGCTCTACAGTAGCTACTGTGACCGAAATTTATGATTATATGCGACTATTGTATGCGCGAGTTGGAAAACCAATATGTCCAAATCATGGTATTGAAATTTCATCTCAAACGATTGAACAAATGGTTGATCGCTTAAGTGAATATCCAGAAAAAACCAAGATGCAAGTGCTGGCACCAATTGTTTCAGGACGTAAAGGGACTCATGTAAAGCTTTTGGAAGAGATGAAAAAAGAAGGTTTCGTTCGTGTACGTATTAATGGAGAGTTAATCGATTTAGACGATGATATCAACCTAGATAAAAATAAAAAACATAATATTGAAGTTGTCATCGACAGAATTATTATGAAAGAAGGAGTTGCTGCAAGGCTTAGTGATTCTCTAGAGTCAGCTCTAAGAATTGCAGATGGCAAAGTTTTAATAGATGTTATGGAACACGAAGAAATTCTATTTAGTGAGCATCACGCCTGTCCGATATGTGGATTTTCTATCGGAGAATTAGAGCCACGAATGTTTTCTTTTAATAGTCCATTTGGTGCTTGTACTGATTGTGATGGACTTGGTACAAGGTTAGAGGTGGATCCAGATTTAGTTGTTCCAGACAAAAGCGTCACTCTAGCAGACGGAGCCATTGTTGCATGGCAGCCAACGAGCTCTCAGTATTATCCGAAACTCTTAGAGGCAGTATGTAAGCATTACAAAATAAAAATGAATGTTCCAGTTGAAAAATTGCCGATTGATCAATGGAACAAAATTATGTATGGGTCAGACAATGATAAATTCCGTTTTCGATATGAAAATGAGTTTGGACAAGTTCGAGATAGCATGATTTCATTTGAAGGCGTTCTTGCGAATATAGAGCGGAGATATAAAGATACGTCGTCCGATTATATTCGTGAGCAAATGGAAAAATATATGGAGCAGCATGACTGTCCTACATGTAATGGCTATCGCCTAAAAGAAGAAACACTTGCAGTTAAGATAAATTCCCTACATATTGGGGAAATTACTAAATACTCCATTGAAGAAGCAAATAAGTTTTTCAATGAGCTGAGCTTATCTGAAAAAGATATGCAAATTGCTCGTCTTGTGCTGAGAGAGATTAACGAACGTTTAGGTTTTCTGGATAATGTTGGACTAGATTATTTAACATTAAACCGTGCGTCAGGAACGTTATCAGGTGGGGAAGCACAACGTATTCGTCTGGCAACTCAAATTGGCTCAAGACTGACAGGGGTATTATATATTTTGGATGAACCATCTATAGGGTTACATCAACGAGATAATGATCGATTGATCGAAACATTAAAAAATATGCGAGATATTGGGAACACCTTAATAGTTGTAGAGCATGATGAAGATACAATGATGGCGGCAGACTATTTAATAGACGTGGGACCAGGTGCAGGAGTGCATGGCGGAGAAATAATCGCTGCAGGAACTCCTGAACAAGTGATGAAAAATAAAAAGTCTTTAACCGGACAATATTTAAGTGGTCAAAAGTTTATTCCACTTCCAGTGGATAGAAGAAAACCAGATGGTCGCTTTATCAAAATAAAAGGCGCTTCAGAAAACAACTTGAAAAATGTGAGTGTAGATATTCCATTAGGTGTATTTACAGCTGTTACAGGAGTTTCAGGATCAGGGAAAAGTACATTAGTAAATGAAATATTATATAAATCATTAGCCCAGAAGTTAAACCGCTCAAGAGTGAAACCCGGCGTCAATAAAGGTGTCGAAGGTATGGAAATGCTAGAAAAAGTTATTGAGATTGACCAGTCTCCAATCGGTCGTACCCCAAGATCTAACCCAGCTACCTATACAGGAGTTTTTGATGATATTCGTGACCTTTTTGCAACGACAAATGAAGCAAAAGTAAGAGGATACAAAAAAGGTAGATTCAGTTTCAATGTAAAAGGCGGACGTTGTGAGGCCTGTCGCGGAGATGGGATTCTCAAAATTGAAATGCACTTCCTACCTGATGTCTATGTGCCATGTGAAGTCTGCCATGGAAAAAGATATAATCGTGAGACTTTGGAAGTGCAATACAAGGGCAAGAATATTGCGGATGTCCTAAAAATGACTGCAGAGGACGGCTATGCCTTTTTCGAAAACCATCCGAAAATCAGTCGGAAGATAAAAACAATTGTAGATGTGGGACTTGGATATATGGAATTAGGGCAACCAGCAACGACTCTTTCTGGTGGTGAGGCGCAACGAGTGAAGCTAGCATCTGAATTACACAAGCGTTCTAACGGCAAGTCTTTTTATATTTTGGATGAACCTACTACAGGTCTTCATGTAGACGATATCGCAAGATTGCTAATAGTACTTCAACGTTTAGTAGATAACGGAGATAGCGTATTAGTGATTGAGCATAATCTGGATGTCATTAAAACAGCAGATTACATGATTGATCTAGGACCAGAAGGTGGAGATAAAGGAGGAACAATCGTTGCAGTAGGTACACCAGAGAAAATTATTGCATCGAAAGATTCATATACAGGGAAGTACTTGAAAACCATTTTAGAAAGAGATAGACAACGGATGGATCAAGTAGTAACTAAAGCGACTAAAAAGAAAAAAAGTCCCGTATCGACTACATGATGAAACTTTTTGATTTTTCAATCGTATATAGTAATGTAAGTAAAATGATTTATAGTATAAATTCATGAGGAGGCCTTTCACTATGCAAGAAGAACGAAAACGTATTTTAGATATGGTTGAAAATGGCACGATTACTGCACAAGAAGCTTTGGCATTACTAGAAGAGCTAGGAAAACAAACTACACCTGCAACACCGTTTGTACCTGAGGAAAAAGAATATAAAAAGTCACAAAACAATAATACCGATTTCGTGGAAGATTTGAAGCGCGACTTTAGCGTAATGGGTGAGCGATTCATGCAGTTTATGCAAGGCACAGTCGACAAAATGAAAGATTTTGAAATGCCATTCGGAGATCCAGTTACTTTTGAAGAACAATTCGTCAAAGAGGATGTAAATTTTACAGATATCTCTATTAATATTGCGAATGGTAAAGTTGAAGTTCACTCTACGGAAGAAGAGCATGTACGTGCTTCTGTTAAAGTGAAAACTTTTAGAAATTCAACAGAAGAAGAAGCAAAGGCACGTTTCCATGAAGAATTTATCTTCTCAACAGAAGGAAACAAATTACGCGTATATAGTGATATGAAAACAACTTCTGTCCAAGTAACGTTATATGTTCCAAAGAAAGAGTATAATTATATTTCTGCACGATTATTTAATGGTGAGTTCATCGCTAAAAATTTAGAGGCAAACTCATTCAAAGTGAAATCAACAAATGGTAAAGTGGAATTAGATGAATTGAAGTTTGAAAGAGCTGATATCGAAACGGTTAATGGATCGGTTCAAGTTCAGCAGGTTGAAGGAGAAACGATTGAAGTAGAAACGATGAATGGTCGTATTTACGTAGATGGTAAGCTCAAAGAAATAGAAGGTTCATCGGTAAGTGGACATGTTATTTTAACAACAAAAGATAAAGCAGCCCGCAAAATAGAAGGAACAGCAGTAGCCGGAACGGTCGAACTGTATATTCCAAAAGATGTTTCGATAAAAGGAGAAGCTACTTCTCAAATTGGTAAAATAGATGTTCAATTGGCTGATGTCACTCATCTGAACCAATCAGAGCAACTGTTAAACAAAAAAGTAGGATTCACAAAAGTAGTGGATTCAGAAGCTGTGCCTTTACGAGTATACGGTGATGCAAAAACAGGATCTGTTGTTGTTCGATATACAGTAGAAGGCGAATAAATAAAGTATTACTTCCATCATTTAGGATTTCTTCATCCCAATGCTGGATAGTTAAACCAATAAAAAGTGGAGTGGGATATTATTCCCCTCCACTTTTTTATTTTGAAAAATAAGCATAGATAAATAAACCGGCCTCCACGCTTTGCCTAACTCTGTTCCCGCAGGAGGCGCTGACTTTCACTACATGTGCACATTTCGAGTGTAAATCAACAAAGAATTTTGGAATAATTATCCGTTTCGCAAGTAAAAGGTAGAGTACCGCAAGTAAATATAGACAAAGAGCAAGTAAAGCGTCGTCGACTGCAAGTAAGTAACAAGTGATAGCAAGTAAACAATAGATGAGAGCAAGTAAAGATAAAATAAAGTCATCTTATTCTTAAAAATAAAGATCATGTACATACAAAATCATTACACCAGGCTCTCTGAATAATATAGATTGCATGTTAAATGTAAGAATGCTATCCAAAACCAACAGAAAACGATAAGAACAGATTTTACATAAAAAATAGGATTTTGGTTTTATAATATGCTTTCAAGTTTTTCCCTCGATTAACGCTTTTGCTGGATCCAACATAGAATTGCAAAAACAAGGGCTTTCGCACAGCGCTTTCTATATTCTATAGATTGTAATAATGTTGCTTCATTGTTATTCGTCATGAATCCACATTCCACTAACACTGCAGGCATTCGAGTATCTCGAACAACTGCAAAATCTGCCTTTTTTACTCCTCGATTTGATCTTCCTGTGATAGAGCATAGAGATGTTTGGATTAACGATGCAAGAATTATTGATTGCTCGGAAGGCTTCGTATAGGTAAAGGTTTCTATTCCACTAACGCTATTCCATATGGTGCCATACGCGTTGGCATGGATAGAGATAAACGCGTCAACTCCCATTTTGTTAGCTAAATTGGTTCTCTCTTTAAGTGGAACATCTCTCTCCCTGTTATGACTATTCATAACTATCAGTCCAAAAGCAGTGAGTTCATTTTTTACAAACTGAGCAACCACCTCATTAAATTCAAACTCTTTCATTTTCCCATCTGGTGTTTGTTTTCCGATAGTGTCAGGTCCATGGCCTGCATCTAGCATAATTTTCATCGAAAAAACCTCCTTTCTTCTTTTAAATAGAGAAGGAAAAGTTAAATGGATACAATTTAAGTTGTTAATCATGATAAAATAGATATTAGGTTTAAATTGTAGGACGAAGGGAGTTTAGGGGTATGTCTCATGTGACGACAAAGGATATTAAAGAACATTTGAATCTCACACTGATAAGTGGGAAAGAAGGCATCGGGCGTCATATTTCCGTAAGCGATATTTCTAGACCGGGAATTGAAATTGCAGGATATTTTACACATTATCCTTCAAATCGTATACAGCTTTTAGGGAAGACAGAGATTTCTTTTTTTGCTTTGCTACAGCCAAAAGAAAAAAGTGAACGTATGAGAAAACTTTGTGCTCAGGATACACCGGTAATTATTGTTTCTCACGGAATGGAAGTGCCCCAGGAGTTAATCGATGCATCCAATGAAAGTTCAGTTCCTGTATTAACGACTAGTTTGCCTACGACAAGATTTTCAAGTATGCTTACAAACTTTTTAGAAAGTAGGTTAGCACCTTCTACTGCTGTACATGGTGTACTTGTAGATATTTATGGGGTTGGTGTGCTAATCACTGGAAAAAGTGGAGTCGGAAAAAGCGAAACGGCATTAGAGTTAGTGAAAAGGGGGCATCGTTTAGTAGCGGATGATTGTGTGGAAATTAGACAAGAGGGAGAGGATACGTTAGTTGGGAGTGCCCCACAGTTAATTGAGCATCTCTTAGAAATTCGTGGATTAGGCATTATTGATATAATGACATTATTCGGGGCCAGTGCAATTCGAAGCTATAAACGTATTACGCTTGTCATCGAATTAGAAATTTGGGATGAGAAAAAGACATATGACCGTCTAGGTCTCGAAGAAGAGAAAATGGAAATTATTAATACTGCAATTACAAAGCTAACTGTTCCAGTTCGTCCGGGTAGAAATATAGCAGTAATTATTGAAGTAGCAGCAATGAATCATCGATTAAAAAAGATGGGGGTAAATGCTGCAGAAGATTTCGCCAAACGTTTAAATGATGTTATAGAACAAAATGCAGAAGTAGATTATTAATAAATGTCTGAAGGGAGTTACATATGAGTTTATTACAAATAATTGATCCGGTAGCTTTTTCTCTAGGGCCGTTAGAGGTACGTTGGTATGGAGTAATAATTGCACTGGGTATAGTATTAGCATTTTTCGTGGCACAAAAAGAAATGGTAAAGAGAGGTTTCCATCCAGATTATTTAACAGATTTACTTATTTGGGCAGTTCCAATCGCTATTATTAGTGCACGTATTTACTATGTTATTTTTAAATGGGATTTTTATAGTCAAAATCCAGGGAAGATTATTGAAATTTGGAATGGCGGAATTGCGATTCACGGTGCATTGATTGGATCATTTATCACGGCCTATATTTTCACCAAAAAACGTGGCTCATCTTTTTGGAAAGTTGCCGATATAGTAGCACCAAGTATTTTAATCGGACAGACTATAGGACGTTGGGGAAATTTCATCAATCAAGAAGCTCATGGCGGAGAAGTAACGAGAACTTTTTTAGAAAATTTAATGCTTCCAAACTGGATTATCGAGCAAATGTATATAGATGGGAAGTATTATCACCCGACATTTTTATATGAATCCATCTGGAACTTTGTAGGCGTTGTTATTCTAATATTACTTCGTAAAGTGAATTTGCGTCGAGGAGAAATGGTGTTATTTTACGCAGCATGGTACTCTATCGGACGATTTTTCATCGAAGGGATGCGTACTGACAGTCTCTATTTAATAGGAGAATTAAGAACTGCACAAGTCGTTTCTATTGTGACTATTGTAGTTGCTATTATTGTCTTTGTATATAGAAGAGTGAAGGTAAAACCCGTTATTCATTATCAAGATAAGTAAGAAAGCTGGGATAAGATGGGGACGTTGAAAAATGGACTGTTTGCTGGTCTTAAAACGACATGGACATTAAGCAAAGTAATTTTCCCAATTACATTAATCGTTGTGATTTTGCAATATACTCCTGTTCTACCTTGGATTATTGATATCATCTCCCCATTTATGGGGCTATTAGGACTTCGGGGAGAGGCTGCAATTCCTTTAGTGCTAGGTAATGCATTAAATTTATATGCAGGGATAGCAGGGATACTATCTCTGGAATTGACAGTTAAGGAAGTTTTCATACTAGCGACGATGTTATCCTTTTCTCATAATATTTTCATTGAAACTGGAGTCGCCCTTCGAGTTGGAGTGAAATTATGGGTTGTATTGGTTGTTCGCTTTGGTTTGGCAATTCTGTCTGCAGTTATTATTAACCTCGTGTGGCAAGGTGGAGGAGAGGTAGCGAAATATGGTGCGCTACAAGTAAGTCAGCAAGTTCCCGATGGATGGGGAGAAATTATTTTGTTTGGCTTACAAAAGGCGACGTTCGGCGTTATACAATTAGCGGTAATTGTCATACCGTTGATGGTAATTATTCAGTTTTTAAAAGACCGGAATTATTTACAAAAGTTTTCAGAAAAACTAGCTCCTTTTACGAAAATTATTGGTGTAAAACCAAACGCTTCCCTAACGCTTGTAGCTGGGCTGGTGATTGGACTTGCATATGGAGCAGGTGTAATGATTCAAGCAGTGCAAGAGGATGGAGTAAGTAAAAAGGATGCGACATTAGCATTTATTTTCTTAGTGGCATGTCACGCCGTGGTCGAGGATACTTTAATCTTCGTTCCGTTGGGAATTCCAATCTGGCCATTATTATTAATACGATTGCTAACTGCTTTCATATTAACGATAGTAGTTGCTTATGTTTGGAGGAAAGCGGAGCAAAGTAAACATAAGGAAGTGGTAATCCCGTGAAGAACTATAAAGCCCTACTTTTTGATTTAGATGGAACATTATTAGATACGAACGAACTAATTATTGAATCTTTTTTACATGTTTTAGGCGAAACATTTCCGGGGAAATATAGTCGGGAGACTGTCCTACCGTTTTTAGGACCCCCATTATTTGAAACATTTGATGCGATAGACCCAACTTTAACGGAGACTTTAACTGCTTCCTATCGTAAATGGAATCTGGAACGCCATGACCAAATGGTAGCTCCATTTGATGGAGTCGTAGAAACATTACGACAACTAAAAAAGGATGGCTATAAACTGGCAATTGTTTCTACTAAAAGACGGGAAATGATCGATAGAGGTCTAAAAATAATGGAATGTGAAACATTATTTGATACAATTGTTGGCTTTGACGATGTTACATATACAAAGCCTAATCCTGAGCCTATTCAAATAGCATTACAAAGAATTGGAGCTAATAAGGAAGATGCGCTTATGATTGGCGACAATTTTCATGATATCGTAGGTGGGCAAAGAGCTGGAGTTGATACAGCTGCTGTAGCTTGGTCCATCAAAGGAGAAGCATTCTTGTCTACTTATAATCCTACTTATATGCTACATCAAATGAGTGACTTACTTGATATAGCAAAAGGGCAGTGTGTATGAGGAGAACAGAACGATATCCTGTAAAAGGGGCAAACTCGCTTTGGCATGTGTATGATACTGTTCCATTTTGGAAAGTTATGAGGAACTTTATCTTTATTCAAGCCGCTAGATATTCACCTTTTTTAAGCTGGAAAAATTTTTTCTATCGTGTTTTTCTGAAAATGGAAGTTGGCAAAGAAACGTCTTTTGCCTTAATGGTAATGGTAGATGTAATGTTCCCAGAGCGTATTAAAGTAGGTGACAATTCCATTATTGGGTACAATACGACGATTCTTGCACATGAATATTTGATCGATGAGTATCGTATTGGAGATGTCATTATCGGTAATCGAGTACTGATAGGGGCAAATACGACAATTTTGCCAGGTATTACGATTGGGAATGATGCCATTGTTTCTGCAGCAACACTCGTCAATGCAGACGTTCCAGAAGGATGCTTTGTTGGAGGAAATCCAATGCGTATTATTTATACGAAGGAACAAATGCTAGAACGAAATAAAAAATAATGAAAAGCTATTCTACTTAGTGTTGAACTAAGAAGGATAGCTTTTTTTGATGAAATAAAATCGTCAACCAGAAAAGTAGTCAATAGCGGGGGGGAACTTGCGATTTGAGACATCGACCTTGCGATTCGGAGTGACTATCTTGCGATTCAGATAATCTCGGTAGAGAACTTGCGATTATCACGGTTCATATTGTGATTAGCGGAGTTGAACTTGCGATTTGAGACATCGAATTTGCGGTTTGGAGCGACTATCTTGCGATTCAGAAATTCGCATTAGGGATCTTGCGATTAGCACGGTTTATATTGCGATTAGCAGAGTTGAACTTGCGATTTGAGACATCGAACTTGCGGTTTGGAGAGACTATCTTGCGATTTAGAAAATCCCGGTAGAGACCTTGCGATTATCACGGTTCATCTTGCGATTAGCAGAGTTAACCTTGCGATTTGAGACATCGACCTTGCGATTCGGAGAGACTATCTTGCGATTCAAAAAATCCCAGTAGAGACCTTGCGATTATCACGATTCATATTGCGATTAGCAGAGTTGAACTTGCGATTCGGAACGACCATCTTGCGATTCAGAAAATCTCGATAGAGACCTTGCGATTAGCAGAGTTGAACTTGCGATTTGAAACATCGACCTTGCGATTTGAGACATCGAACTTGCGGTTTGGAGAGATTATCTTGCGATTTAGAAAATCCTAGTAGAGACTTTGCGATTAGCAGAGTTGAACTTGCGATTTGAGACATCGACCTTGCGATTCGGAGCAACCATCTTGCGATTCAAAAATCTCCAAGGTGTTAAAGGGCATGTTGACGAAAAGGTGAAAATAGTATAAAATTCAATTAATTCATCTTATTAGTTCTCTAGTGTGTTAAAGTAATTTAAGGGGTGTTCAAATGAGCAAAATTCAAATGTTCGAGAAGCCACTTGGAATGAGAGATTCATTTCCTGAAGTAAACGAACAAAAAGAATCTATACGATCGATTGCAAGGGATTTTATACGTACAAAAGGGTATGACTTTATAAAAACGCCTTCCGTGGAGTATTTTGAAACAATCGGAAAGGCTTCTGCTATTGATGAGTCTTCTTTGTTTAAATTAGTAGACAATCAAGGCGAGATGCTTGTATTGCGTCCTGATATGACGACTCCGATTGCTAGAATAGCAGCTTCTAAGTTATTAAAGGAAAAAAATCCGTTACGATTAGCGTACTATGCAGATGTATTTCGTGCACAACAACGAGAAGGTGGGAGACCGGCAGAGTTTGAGCAGCTAGGACTTGAACTTGTTGGGGATTTTAGCCCATACGCAGATAGTGAAATAATATATACTGCGATAGAACTATTGAAGGCTTTAGGGGTAGAAAGCTTCCAAATTACAATTGGACATGCTGAAATCCTAACTGCTTTCTTAACAAACAACACAGATAATACGAAACAGGTAGAAATGCTAAGACAATTATTAGTAGAGAAAAATTTAGTAGGTTTCTCACAAAAGTTAGAAAGCATGAACTTATTAGAAGAACAAAAAGAACGTCTTATGAAAATAATAGATTATACAATAGAGTCTAATACATTTACGGATTTCCGACAGTTCCTTAATGACGACCAACAATACCTAATTGATCAGGTGGAAGAACTTCAAAATTTATTAGAATTCCAATTGAATGACTTTTCGATTGTATCGTTCGATTTTTCATTAGCGAGTCATATGAGCTATTACACTGGTATGCTGTTTGAAATTCACGCTGCAGGAAGTGGATTCTCCATTGGGAATGGTGGACGATACGATGAGCTATTTAAAAAATTCGATGAAAAAGTTGGTGCTACTGGATTTGGAATTAGAGTAGATAGATTATTGGAGGTATTACCGAAACAAATAATAAAGGAAAAACATACACTTCTTTTATTTGATAAAGGGTCCTTTTCTAAAGCGAATGTATTAGCGGAAGCTAGAAGGAATGCATCGGAATACGTGACATTGCAATACATAGAAAGTGTAAATGATCTAGAAGCGTTTAAACAAATATTCGATGAAGTGGTTATCGTGTCCGAAGGTGGTTCTTTACGTGAATGAGTTAACAATTGCAATGCCAAAAGGTCGTATTTTTGAAGAAGCATATAAATTATTTGTGCAAGCGGGATTTAACTTGCCTGCAGAGATTAGTGATTCGAGAAAGTTAATCGTTGAGGCTCCAGATGAACGCATTCAATTCATATTGGCAAAACCGATGGATGTTCCTGTATATGTGGAACATGGTGTAGCGGACATCGGTATTGCGGGAAAGGATGTTTTATTGGAGCAGCACCGCGATGTCCATGAGTTATTGGATTTACATATTAGTAATTGTTATATAGCAACTGCTGGCATTCCGAACACGAAAATGAATGAGATTGCTCCGCGTGTTGCAACAAAGTATCCAAGAATTGCTACAAACTTCTACAAGGAAAAAGGAGAGCAAGTGGAAATCATTGAGTTGAATGGCTCAATTGAACTCGCACCAATGATTGGTCTTGCGGATCGTATTGTAGATATTGTTTCCACTGGACAGACACTTAAGGAAAATGGCTTAGTTGAATATGAAAAGATTGTTTCTATCTCATCTCGATTGATCGTCAATCCTGTAAGCTATCGAGTGAAAAGTGAGCGAATCAATATTTTCGTTGCACAATTAAAAAATGAATTGAACAAAAGGTAGGGAATCCTATGAAAATAGAAAAGCTTACAGATACAATTTCATTACTGCGTTCCGTTGAACAACCAGATCCAGATTATTTAATTACTGTTCGTGAGGTAATTGCGGATGTACGCCAGAACGGAGATGAAGCCCTTCTTCGTTACACGGAAAAATGGGATGGTGCCAAACTGGAGTCACTTAAAGTATCCAAAGAAGAAGTGGATGAAGCATACGCTAAGTTTGATAAACAATTGATAGGAGATTTAGAAGAGGCTGCAGCTAATATTAGAGCATTTCATACAGAGCAGGCTCGCAGTCAAATAGACTTTCCATTAGCTAAAAACTCATATATTCAATATAAAATTTCACCACTAGATGCGGTAGGTTTATATGTGCCGGGTGGAACAGCGGCTTATCCCTCTTCAGTATTAATGAACGCTATTCCTGCAATTGTAGCTGGGGTAGAAAGAGTGGTCATAGTATCACCACCAAATATGGAAGGGAATCTACCTGATTCTGTATTAGTAGCAGCACGTATTGCTGGCATTACAGAAATATATAAGGTTGGTGGTGCACAAGCAATTGCGGCTCTTGCCTACGGTACTGAAACAATTATAGCGGTAGATAAAATAACAGGACCAGGTAATAGTTTTGTAGCACTTGCCAAAAGAGAAGTATTTGGCAGGGTAGCAATCGATATGATAGCGGGTCCTAGTGAAATAGCGATTATTGCAGATGATACAGCCTATGCGGATGAACTAGCGGCTGACCTTCTTGCTCAAGCTGAGCATGATCGATTTGCAAGTTCCGTATTAATCACAACGAGTACATCCCTTGCAGAGCAAGTGTCAATAGAAGTAGAAAAACAATTAAAGCTTCTTCCTAGAGAAGATATTGCTCGCAGTTCGATCGAAAACTTTGGGTGTATTTATATCGCTGAATCCATGGAACAAGCGGTAGCTGCAGTGAATGAACTAGCACCGGAACATTTGGAAATTATTACAGAGAAACCCGAAGAACTAAGTAAAAAGATTAAGCATGCAGGAGCTATTTTCATTGGGAGATTCAGTAGTGAACCAGTAGGAGATTACTTTGCTGGTACGAATCATGTACTACCGACAAATAGCACGGCAAGATTTTCAAGTGGGTTATGTGTGGATGATTTCGTGAAGAAAACAAGTGTTGTGTTCTATTCCAAAGAAATGTGGGAGGAGCAATATCCTAAAATTGCCCGCTTAGCTAGACTAGAGCACTTAGAAGGACATGCTAGGTCTGTAGAGTCGAGGAGCTGGAAAAAGGAGGATTCAAAATGACAATTAAGAGAGCAGCGAAAATAGAAAGAATGACGAATGAAACAAAAGTATGGATTGAAATAGACTTAGATGGTGAAGGAAAAGCGGAAATAGATACAGGTGTCCCTTTTATGGATCATATGCTGGACTTATTTACTAAGCATGGTTTATTTGATGCTTCTATTAAAGCTAAGGGAGATACATATATCGATGATCACCATACGACTGAAGACATCGGAATTGTTCTAGGGCAAGCAGTGAAACAAGCATTAGGAGATAAAATAGGTATTAAACGCTACGGAAATGCTTTTGTACCAATGGATGATGCACTAGCGCAAGTAGTAATAGATATTTCAAATCGTCCGCATTTAGAGTTCCGTGCACAATTCCCAACTCAAAAAGTTGGTAGTTTTGATACTGAGCTTGTACATGAGTTCCTCTGGAAATTTGCATTGGAAGCACGTATGAATGTCCATGTCATCGTTCATTATGGAGCAAACACACATCATATGATCGAAGCGATCTTCAAAGCGTTAGCTCGAGCGATTGATGAAGCTATTACAAAAGACGATCGAGTGAAGGGCGTTCCTTCTACAAAAGGTCTACTTACATAAGAAGGAGAGAATAATATGACGTCCATTCAAGTTTACCCAGCAATCGATATGAAAGGTGGGAAATGCGTCCGCCTGTATCAAGGGGATTATGAGCAAGAAACCGTTTATGGCGATTCTCCATTCGAGATGGCTAAAAAATTTGCGGATGAAGGGGCAACTTGGATACATCTAGTAGATTTAGACGGTGCAAAAGACGGTGAGAAAATCCATGCTGATGAAGTTATTCGTATCGCCAAGGAGCTGCCAGTTAATGTGCAAATTGGTGGAGGAATTCGTACGAAGGATGATGTTCAATTTTATTTGAATAACGATGTAAATCGTGTAATTATAGGAAGTCTTGCTATTTCACAACCAGAATTAGTAGTGGGGTTAATAGAAGAATTCGGCGGTGATAGAATTGTCATCGGACTTGATGCAAAGGATGGAATGGTGGCTACACATGGATGGCTAGAAACCTCCACACAATCTGCCGTCGAAGTAGGACAGTATTTTGCTTCCAAAGGTGCTAAGCACGTAATTTTTACGGACATTGCAACAGATGGAACGCTTCAAGGTCCAAACTTAGTGGCAAATAAAGATCTAGCAGAAGAAACTGGACTATCTGTTATTGTATCGGGTGGAATAAGTTCCTTAGATGATATTACAGCAGTAGCTAAATTAGCGCAAACGACGACTGTTGCTGGTGTTATTACGGGTAAAGCATTGTACAATGAACGATTTACTCTAACTGAAGCTCTACAAGAAGCGGCCAAATAAGTACACATGCATTCGTATACTTCGAATGAAAGAGGAGTAGAACAATTATGACTAATTTAACTTATGATGAAAAAGGCTTAATACCTGTAATCGTACAGCATGCCATTACAAGAGAAGTGTTAACACTTGCTTACATGAACGAGGTAGCCTATGCAAAAACAGTCGAAACTGGAGAAACTTGGTTTTTTAGCCGTAGTAGACAACAACTTTGGCATAAAGGGGAAACCTCTGGGAATACTCAAAAGGTAGTTTCTATTAAGTCAGATTGCGATTCGGATGCATTAGTAGTAGAGGTACTACCAACAGGTCCAGCATGCCATACTGGAGAAGATACATGTTTTCATAATACATTAGAAAAACTGGATGACATCGTAGGATATAATACAATAACAAATCTCATCAATACTATAGAAGAAAGACAGCAGTCTATGCCAGAAGGTGCATATACGACGTACCTGTTTGAGAAAGGTGTAGATAAAATTTGTAAGAAAGTTGGAGAAGAAGCATCCGAAGTTATCATCGCTTCCAAAAATAATGATGGGGAAGAGTTGAAATGGGAAGCAGCAGATCTTCTTTATCATCTGTTAGTTCTTCTACAAAACCAACAAGTAAGCTTCTATGATCTACTGCAAGTACTGCAAAAAAGACATGATGCCAAAGCAGATAAAAAGTAAATATATGTGGTATACTGAAGGATATACTAATAAGGGACGTTTTTTTAAACGTTCCTTATTATTTTTCGGAGGATTATATTGAATAAAAAAAGTAAAAAAGTTCTTAGAGAAAATATAATTTCGTTTTTACCTACGGGTGAATACTACTATAAAAAAGCTTTAGATGAACTACAAAAAGAACAATATGAAAAAGCACATAAATATTTAAAACGAGCAGCAGAACTAAGTCCAAATGATCCCATGATATTACTACAGTATGCGATATTACAAATGGAAATAGATAATTTTGAACTAGCGCATGAGCTTTTGAGAAGTGCCCATGCAATTGACCATAACGAATCAGAAATTGTATTCTTTTTGGCGGAGGTAAATGCCCATCTAGGCAATTTTGTTGAAGCGAACAAATTCGCCCAAATGTATTTGGAGATGGATATCCAAGGGGAATACACGGAAGAAGCAATGGAGATTGTAGACTTCACGGAGCAAGAGGATGTGGTATCACTTCAGGTAGATACGCCATCTGGTGAAGCGCTGTTTTTACAAGAAAAATCGAGACGATTGATGGAGCAAGGTAAGTTTGCTGAGGCGGTAGAATTATTAGAATCCATCGTAGTGGACCATCCAGATTTTTGGGCAGCATTCAATAATTTGGCACTTGCTTATTTTTATATTGGCGAAGAAGAACAGGCAAAGGCTTTGCTACATGATGTACTCAATGAAAATAGAGGAAATATCCACGCACTATGCAATTTAGCTGTGATTCATTACTATGAAAAAAATGAAGAAGAGCTGGAAGAAATCGTAGGATTACTAACCAAGATAAACCCTTATTTTGTTGAACATCGCTATAAGTTAGGTGCGACATTTGCGTTAATAGGCAAATATGAACAAGCATTTAAGTGGCTTAGAAGTTTACAACGAAAAGGTTTTGAAGGTGATCCAGGATTTTATTTTTGGCTTTCCCATTCGGCTTATTTTTCTGGGCATGAAGAGATAGCTAAAAATGCTTGGAAAGCACTATTGAAGCTAGATCCGGAAAAAGCTGGATTTGAACCGTGGCTACCAGTAAAAAGTGAATCTGATGAAGCTGCTTCTAAAATTCAAAAGGAATATATTTTAGAAAAGATAGAGCATAAGCATGTGAGTGAACGTATTTATGGATTTTACTTATTAGGAAAGTCTAAGCATCGTCAAGAAATTATTTCCCATCCTAAATGGATTGTTGTAGATGATCTAACAACGATGGAGAAACTATTCCTTGCTAATTCTTTAGGACATGATTTTGATGAAAAGTCTCCTGCAGAGAAAGCTTTTTTACGTGTTATTGCAGCAACAGACCTATTGTATGATAAATATAAGCCTTTAGAGCATGAAGATACATTTCTATTTCAAATGTGGTTTGTTCTAGTAGAACGTGGCTTAGAGAAAGCCTATGGATTCAAAAATCCACGTGCATTAGCAGCAGCAACGGAGTATATGTTTGAATCATCTCGATCTAAAAATGTAACCAAAAAATATTATGCAGAGCAATATGGCATCACAACAAATACACTGACTAAATATATTAACGAACTTATGCAATTTTTGCCCCTTTTCGACTCCTAAGCAAAATAGTTGAAGCGTATGAAAAAATCCTATAGATTGAAGATAGTAGCAATGTAGGAGGAATCTAAATGACTGAAGATAAAATTTATGATGTAATTATAATTGGGGCTGGACCTGCAGGAATGACAGCTGCAGTATATACATCTCGTGCAAACCTTTCCACATTAATGATCGAACGTGGGATTCCAGGTGGACAAATGGCGAACACAGAGGAAGTGGAAAACTATCCTGGATTTGAAATGATCTTAGGGCCAGAGCTTTCTACTAAAATGTTTGAACATGCGAAAAAGTTCGGTGCTGAATACGCATATGGAGACGTTTCGGAAATTGTTAATGGTGAGGATTACAAAACAGTTAAAGTTAGTGGAAAAGAATATAAAGCGTTAGCAGTTATTATTTCCTCTGGTGCGGAATATAAAAAAATGGGTATTCCAGGAGAAACAGAGTTAGGTGGACGTGGAGTTAGCTACTGTGCAGTCTGTGATGGGGCATTCTTCAAACAGAAAAACCTGGTAGTTGTAGGTGGAGGAGACTCTGCTGTTGAAGAAGGTGCATTCCTAACTAAATTTGCGAACAAAGTAACCATCGTGCATCGTCGTGACGAGCTACGTGCGCAAAAAATTCTTCAAGACCGTGCGTTTGCAAATGAGAAAATTGATTTTATCTGGAATACTACATTAAAAGAGATTCATGGAAAAGATGGAAAAGTAGCAAGTGTTACTTTAGTGTCTACTGTGGACGGTACCGAAAGAGAATTTGAAACAGACGGCGTATTCGTATATGTAGGGATGCTTCCATTAACGAAACCTTTTGCGAATTTAGGTATTTTAAATGACGGTGGATATATTGTAACAAACGAGAAAATGGAAACAACTGTACCTGGGATATTCGGCGCAGGGGATGTTCGTGAGAAAATGCTTCGTCAAATTGTCACTGCTACAGGAGATGGAAGTATTGCTGCACAAGCTGCGCAACACTATATTGAAAATTTGAAAGACAAAACAATTACAAACGCTTAATTTAATTTTATCTTAACCGGATTGTAATAGTCTTGAAATAAATAAAGTGTATAGTAAAGAATATAAATTGACCCCCTTTTTATATAAGAAACATTTGGACAGGCTGTTTCGCGATTTTAATCGTGAAGCAGCCTCTTTTTATGAAATTTAATGTATAATATAATTTATGAAGATGAAAGATGCGGAGTGATGATTTGTGCAAAGAATAGCAAACCTACTCGTATGTAAAGATGATAAAGTTTTATTATTAAAAAAACCAAGAAGAAATTGGTATGTAGCCCCAGGTGGTAAAATGGAGATGGGTGAATCTATTTTAGTTTCCGCGGTACGTGAATTTACAGAAGAAACGAATACAGTGCCTGTACAACCTCATTTAAAAGGAATATATACAATGGTCATAGAGGAAGATGGAAAGCGTATAGATGAATGGATGTTATTTACTTTTGTCGCTAAAGACATAAAAGGAATACCTTTCGAAGTAACAACAGAAGGTGTATTAGAATGGCATTCTGTCGAAGACTTACACCATCTTCCAATGGCTGAAGGCGATAGAACAAATCTATTATTTGCAGCTCAAGAAAAAGGTACACAATATGGAACATTTGTATATACACCTGATTTTTCTTTGATAAAGGAAACGATTCAGCAATCAACGGAGGGAGAATGAGCAATGGATAGTCTTCAAAAGCACGAAACGGAAGTTGTAATAATTACTGGAATGTCGGGTGCTGGAAAGACAGTGGCTATCCAAAGTTTTGAAGATCTTGGCTATTACTGCATTGATAATTTACCACCGGAATTATTGAGTACGTTCATCAAACTAATGATAGATTCGAATAAACAACCTCGAAATATTGCAGTTGTGATGGACTTGCGTGGTGGGGAAATGTTCCATTCTTTAGCAGACTCTGTTAATGAGCTACAGGAGACAACAACTGTTACGCCTAAATTATTGTTTTTGGATTCCGGTGATGAAGTATTGGTAAGAAGGTATAAGGAAACACGTCGTTCTCATCCGCTTGCAAACTCTGGATTACCTTTAGAAGGTATTAAAAAAGAAAGACAAATGCTCTCTGATTTAAAGGGGAGAGCACAATACATTTACAACACTTCCAAGATGAAACCTCGAGAACTGAGAGAAAAAATACAAGAAGAATTTTCTTCTAAAAGCAGTCAAGTATTTACTGTAAACGTTATGTCCTTTGGATTTAAGCATGGTATTCCAATAGATGCGGATTTAGTATTTGATGTACGTTTTCTTCCTAATCCATATTATATAGAAGAGCTACGCTTGAAATCAGGACTTAACGAAGAGGTATCCAGCTACGTATTAAAATGGGTTGACACTAAAACATTAATCGAGAAGCTAACGGATTTGTTCAATTTCATGATTCCTCAATACAAAAGAGAAGGAAAAACCCAACTAGTAATTGCATTTGGATGTACCGGAGGGCAGCATCGCTCTGTTACATTAGCAGAATACTTTGGAAAGTCATTGCGAGCAGAAGACAAAACCATTATTACGCATCGTGATGTCGTCATAAGAAAGGAATGAAGGAATGGAACCTACAAAACGCCGTAAAAAACTAGTTATACTCGGTGGAGGTACGGGTCTGTCTACGTTACTTCGTGGCTTGAAAAAATTTCCACTGGATATTACGGCAATCGTAACAGTTGCAGATGACGGAGGAAGCTCTGGGCGACTTCGCGATGAATATGATATACCACCTCCTGGAGATGTTCGAAATGTATTAGCGGCTCTTTCAGATGTCGAGCCATTAGTGGAGGAAATGTTCCAGTATAGATTTTCTCATTCAGCCGAATTGGAAGGGCATTCACTGGGGAATTTGATGCTAGCTGCATTAACATCCATAACAGGTGATTTTGCCCATGCCGTAACTGAAATGAGTCGAGTACTAAATATTCGTGGGAAAGTGCTACCGGCGGCCAATCAAATAGTAACTTTAAATGCTATATTTGAAGATCAAACGACCGTAAAGGGAGAATCTAAAATCCCGTGCTATGGCAAGAAAATTGAAAGAGTATTTATTACTCCTCCAGATGTGAAACCGTTACCAGAAACTATTAATGTCATTCGACAAGCTGATGTTATTGTTATTGGTCCAGGAAGTTTATATACAAGTATTTTGCCGAATTTATTAGTGCAAGATATACAAAAAGCGATTAGGAAATCTAAAGCGAAGAAAGTTTATATTTGTAATTTAATGACACAGGCTGGTGAGACTGGTAATTATTCGGCTTATGATCATGTAAGTGCATTGATCGAACATGTCGGTGAGAACTTCTTGGATGCTGTGTTAATAAGTAAGGAAGAAATTCCTGAAAATGTGAGATATTTATATAAACAAGAACAGGCATCTCCTGTTAGAATAGATATTGACCAACTAGAAAAGTTGAATATTGATATAGTAAAAAAAGACATTTCAGTCGTTCATGACGGTGCTGTTCGGCACGATGCAACGGAAGTAGCGAAATGGCTTGTAGAATACGCAGACGGGTTAAAAGTTTAACCGTCGAGGAGAAAGGGGGAAACGGAATATGTCGTTTGCTTCTGAAACTAAAAAAGAGATGACTCAGGAAGAGTCAGAACCTTGTTGTGCACGAGCAGAGCTTTCTGCACTCATACGCATGAATGGTTCACTTTCATTTAGCAACAAAATGTTAAGCTTAGACGTTCAAACAGAAAATGCAGCTATTGCTAGAAGACTATATACATTAATAAAATCGTTATACCCATATCAAGTTGAATTACTTGTTCGAAAGAAAATGAGATTGAAAAAGAACAATATATATATTTGTCGTATTCGCGAAGGGGCAAAAAACCTGTTAGAGGATCTTCAAATTTTAATGGATGGTTTTCAATTTGAATACTCCATTTCCAAAGAGCTTGTGCAAAAGAGTTGCTGTAAACGAGCTTATTTAAGAGGAGCCTTTTTAGCAGGAGGGTCGGTTAATAATCCGGAAACCTCATCTTATCACTTAGAAATTTATTCTTCATATAAAACACATAGTGATGCACTGGTAGATTTAATGAATGAATATGAACTGAATGCGAAAACAATAGAACGAAAAAAAGGGTTTGTCGCATATTTAAAGGAAGCAGAAAAGATTTCTGACTTCTTAAGTATTGTGGGAGCCCATAGAGCTTTACTGAAATTTGAGGATGTCCGTATCATTCGAGATATGCGAAATAGTGTAAACCGTCTTGTTAATTGCGAAACGGCGAATCTGAATAAAACAATCAGTGCAGCCATTCGCCAGGTAGACAATATTCGGTTTATCGAGAATTCTATCGGCTTAGATCAATTACCAGAAAAACTTCGTGAAATAGCTAGGTTACGAGTAGAGTATCAAGATGTTACACTAAAAGAACTAGGTGAAATGGTTTCTACTGGCAATGTGAGTAAATCAGGTGTAAATCACCGATTGCGAAAAATAGATGAAATAGCAGATGCGCTTCGCAATGGAGAGACAATTTAAAGAAATGGGGAGTAGACAATGGCAGAACAGCAGGTAGAAGTAAAATTATCTTCAGGACTTCAAGCAAGACAGGCTGCACTTTTTGTACAAGAAGCAAATCGTTATATCGCAGACGTCTATTTAGAAAAAGATACTAAAAAAGTAAATGCGAAGAGTATTATGGGAATTATGAGCTTGGCAATCAGCAAAGGAACAAAGGTAAGTTTAAGTGCTGATGGTTCCGATGCAAAGGAAGCAGTAGAAGCTCTAGCTAATTTCATCTCGAGTGAATCTTAAAAATGAACGGCCTCACTAGTCAATTTAGACGAAAGGGCGGTTTTTTTTATATTCTGCTTATTTTCGTTTCAGGTGGACGCTTTCCGCGGGCGGCGCTACGCTTCTTCCCTGCGGGGTCTCAACTTTCTCGCTTATCCCGCTGGAGTCGCCACCTTTCACTACAATCAATTAAGTGATTTAGCACACCCAATAAAAATGGTTGCGTTAAAGGTGAAGGATGATTTAAAATATACAAATTAAAATGAGCTGGAAATATATCCAAGCTCATTTTACTTTGGTATTTTTAACTAAGCACCCATTAGTTTAAGTGCAACCCTCAAAATCAATTGAATTTAATCTCATTACTCGGATAAACATCTGCAAACCAATTTAAAGATCTATTATGATGATTTATAATTTGTTGTGCGGTTAACTCATTAGAATCCCAGGTACTATGTGTATCTTCAACTAAAGTCACCTTATATCCCATACTAAATGCCCTTCTGCACGTTGTATCTACACAAAGTTCCGTTTGAATCCCAGTAATGTATAGATGTTCAATCCCCTTTTTTTTCAACTCTTCATCTAAAGAAGTATTAAAAAATGAATCTGGAGTTGCTTTTTGTATTATTATATCTTCATGTTCGGGGGCAATAACAGAATGAATTTTCCACCCCTCTGTTCCCGATTCTAATGGTTTTCCAGCAGGTGCATTATGCTGGATATAAAAAATTGGTGTCTTCGTTAATCGTGCTTCTTTTAATAAATCATTTACTTTTTTTAATAATCTATCACCATTAAAGACAACATCTCCTTCTTGAAACATTCCATTTTGAACATCAATAATAAGTAACGCTTTTTTTGTCATATTCATCACCCTAATTCAGAATGTACGTTCTATATGTTGTAAATATTCCAACATTCTTATTCAACCAAACTGCTCTGTTAGGCTAAGTGTAACATTTCACAAACAAATTCACCTCAAGATAAATGAATCCTAACCTTTACCATAGCCTAAAAAATTTAGAATTTTCTTCAGTAACCAACGCAATTTACTTAGGAATCGATACTTGTAGCGAGTATCAAAAAAATTAAGAGTATAAAAAACTCCCAAAGGAATATACCTTTAGGAGTGTAAATCAATTTATTATGATTTTTTCATTTCGCTACGATCGATAATGTGATCGATTAAGCCGTATTCTTTTGCGCGTTCAGCTGTCATGAAGTTATCACGATCTGTATCACGTGAAACGACTTCAATTGGTTGACCAGTGCGCTCAGCCATGATGTTATTTAATTTATCGCGTAAGAATAAGATGCGTTTTGCAGCAATTTCGATTTCCGTTGCTTGCCCTTGTGCTCCACCAAGTGGTTGGTGAATCATTACTTCAGCATTTGGAAGCGCATAGCGTTTACCTTTTGTACCTGCTGTAAGTAGGAATGCACCCATAGAAGCTGCCATACCGATACAAATTGTTTGTACATCAGGTTTGATGAACTGCATTGTATCGTAAATTGCCATACCAGCTGTGATACTTCCGCCTGGGCTATTAATATAAATAGAGATGTCTTTTTCTGGATCTTCTGCTTCTAGGAATAATAATTGAGCAACGATCGAGTTAGATACGTTATCATCAATACCACTTCCAAGCATAATAATGCGATCTTTTAATAATCGAGAGTAGATGTCATATGCACGCTCTCCACGATTAGTTTGTTCAATAACAGTAGGAATTAAATTCATCCTGATTGCCTCCTTCAAAGGTGGTTTAAATTAGTTAGTTACTGAGAAAGGTTCCCTCAGTTGTAACTTTATCATACACATTATGGTCAAGGAAGGTCAAATATTAAGCTTGAAAAAGTTCGCTTGAATTATATTCCTTCTATTTGTATAATAGATAAGTCGCTTGCCCTTGTAGTGTAATGGATAACACACAAGCCTCCGAAGCTTGGAATGTGAGTTCGATCCTCGCCGAGGGCATAAAGTAAAACTACCAACAGTGGGGATTTTTCATCCCCCACCTACTTTCTCATAAAAGTGACGGTAGGTATAACAAGTTATGTAAAGCACCCTATATGCTTAGGGTGTTTTTTTGTTTTCTTTATTTCTTCTATCGTACGATACTGCATAAGACTCATGTCTAAAATGGAGAATTGGATCATCGGGTAATTCAATGCCTTTTCCAACGATAGTAGGGTCGAACAATAGGCTTTCTGTAGGAAATATTTTTTTATTAATTGTTAATTGACCGATTAAAATCTTTTGTCTGTCTGTTGGCCAAGTATCGGTAGGATCATCTGTTGCGTCTGTATCCTCTGCTAATCGAATAAATAACTCGAACGATACAGTTCCTTTATCGAGTCGTTTCTCTAAATCCTCACTTAAATAATTTGTGGACAAATTAATGCTGCTAAGGAAGGAAGATGATTTTTTCTCCTTTAAGGGACGCCACTCGTATTTTATGGCTTGCCGCTTACCTTCAGCATTCACAAGATAGAAAGCATGTATAGGATAATAATGCAGAGCAGCGTAACTAATAGGGGGTTGCTTAAGCTGTTCTTTTAGTGCGAGTAATGTTTTTTTATGTTCTGGGAAGGTAGTGAGAAGTTGTACAATTCCTAGACCTAGATCAATTGAATGAACCCCCGTTTTATGAGAGCCTAAAATTTTCAGCATTTCAATAAAAGTTTTTGGATCTTTTGTTATGAACATCGGAATGGTGGTACATACTTGATGACTAGTAGAACCATCTGGTTGATGAAAATGAATAGACATTCCTTTTGCCGGAGATAGGAAATCTGCTGCAGTAGGATCTGGTGGGCTATTAGAAAAACGGACTGTAGCGGGCACTGGTTCTGATTGAAGATGGGGTGCTGTTGTATAAGGAATCGCTTTCCCGTTTGGAGTAAAAACGGCTTCATAAAATTCACCTTTTGCATGTGCACGACGATGGCCAGGGAATTTCCCTTGAAGTTGTTCCAATGTATTAATAGCATCTTGTGGTAATGTATTGCTCATCAAAATCACCTCATTTTTTAGAATGCAAAGAAAGATATCATTTAATAATCATTACCACTGAATAAATTAACTAAACAATGAAGTACTGAAAAGTAGTCATTTGCAGCAAAAAGAATGCTCATCTTTGGAAAATCCAAATCTTTTTTATCTCCAATAATGTATTTACTTGCGGTAGATGTTGGCTTACTTGCTCTTAAGAAAGAGTTACTTGCACTTTTTATCGGATACTTGCGTTCTGCTGAAGTTTACTTGCTTTAAGGAGGAGTTTACTTGCTAAACGGAAATTTCATCCAATTGGTATTCCCTCTTAACGATGACCACTCGTTTATTAAAGAAATAAAAGAATGGATCTAATATTTAAAAGTAGTAATACATCAATTGAACATCATTACGGTAAATGAAACTTAAATTTCCTTATTCCGTAAATAATATTAGGTTTTGTATTTTCGAATTAAAGGTACAATAATACTATATTTACTGAAGAGGTGAGAGAGATGAAAAAGTTACTAGTGCCAATTATTATTGTCATTGTAATTATTGCTATTATTGCGGGCGTATTTATGGCAAGCTATAACGGATTTGTTGACAAAGAAGAAAATGTTAATAATGCGTATGCACAAGTGGAAAATCAGCTACAACGAAGAATGGATCTAATCCCAAACTTAGTTAATACAGTTAAAGGTTTTGCAGCACATGAAGAGGAAGTCCTTGGGAATATCGCAGATGCACGATCTAAGTTGGCAGGGGCTGGAACACCAGAAGAACAAGCGGAGGCGAATGATGAATTATCAGGAGCTTTGAGCAGATTATTAGTAGTTGTGGAGAATTATCCAGATCTTAAGGCGGACGCCAACTTTAAGCAATTGATGGATGAGCTTGCTGGTACAGAAAATAGACTATCTGTAGCTAGACAAGATTATAATACAGTTGTTTCGGATTACAATAAAAAAGTAAAGCGTATGCCAGGGAGTATAGTAGCTTCTATGTTTGGCTTTGATGAGAAAGAATACTTCCAATCAGCCGAGGGAGCGGAGGAAGCACCTGTAGTCGATTTTGAAGGAGATGGAGAGTGATGAAGAAAAGTGCTCGTGTCCTATCATTTGCACTTCTCCTCACTTTATTATTCCCATTATTAACACTCGCTGAATCTAATTATCCAGCTGCTCTGCCTGGGGAACTGTATGTCCAGGATTTCTATGATGTTCTATCAGAAGAGCAGGAGCAGGAGATTGAAGCACTTGGACAAAACTTAGAAAATGCTACTGGTTCCCAAATTGTCGTAATGACAGTCGAGTCTTTAGGTGGACAGGATGTTGCGACCTATGCAGTAGATGTAATGCGTGGATATGGTATTGGTGATGAGGAAAAAGATAATGGGGTCCTATTAATCCTGGAAATGGATCCAAATAAAAGCGGTAATCGTGATGTTTATATTGGCGTTGGCTACGGTTTAGAGGGTGCCTTACCTGATGGGAAAGTTGGAAGGATATTAGATGAGTACACTTACCCTTTTCTAGAGCAAGGAAATGCTCCGGGAGCTATCCTATCTACATACCAACTTTTATATAACCAGGTAGCTACTGAGTATGGTTGGGATGGCGAGTTGGCGAGTCCCCAGGAACCTTCCCCACTTGCTGGTTCTTCTGGTGGTGGATTCTCATTTCCTATGATTATCGTCGGCATAGTTGTTATTTATTTGATTATGCAGATGATGTCTGGAGGCGGTGGTGGTACCGGTTCAGGTAGAAGACGGGTATTCGGTCCAGGAGGCTTCGGTGGAGGTTTTGGCGGAGGCGGAAGAAGTTCTGGCGGAGGCTTTGGAGGTTTCGGCGGCGGTAGCTCCGGAGGTGGAGGAGCAGGTCGTAAATGGTGAATGAAAAAAGCAATATCATTTTTGTAATTTCAGATTTAAAAACTAGCGTTTAAATTAGTTGATTCATGTTAAAAGTCTTTAAACAATAGGGCATTTCTTTCGTTTAGAATTTGGTAGTAGGATACTTAAATTTAAACAGAAGGTGTCCTTTTTTGATACTTGAAATTATGCAGGGATTTTCTTGATATAGAAGGGATAATAGTTGTCTGGAGTGAAGGCTGCTACTCCTAGGGGGCAAGCGCGTGGGAGAGACTACAAGCTCGACCCGTGCCCCCAGGAAAGCGTCCGCCGTAACTGAAAACAATGGCTAAGAAGTATAAATAAAAATAAAGCAGTTCAAATTTTGTGGGTTTTGTACCAACCTCTTTTCTTATTTTGGATCTCCGATTTATGTGATTACTTAAACTATTGTGATAAAGTAATATAATAGTAAAAAGTAATGTGTGGGGGATGTAGGATGAAACTAGTAGAGATCAACAAGGATAATTGGCTAAAAACGGTTCTTTTGACGACTAATGAAGATGGGAGGGCTACTGTAGTAGAAAAATTTGTAGCTTCCAATGCGCTGTCTATTGTGCAATCGATTTATGAAACTGGTTGGAATGTTAGAGGTATTGAGTTAGATGATAAGATTATTGGCTTCACCATGTATGGATTAGATGAAGATACTAAGAATTACTGGATATGTCGATTAATGATTGATTACACCCAGCAGGGGAAAGGCTATGGTAGAAAAGTCATTCAATTGATCTTAGACGAAATGAAACAACTACATGATTGTAAAATGATTTATCTATCAACAGAGCCAGACAATGAAGTAGCCATAAAACTATACGAAAGCTTTGGTTTCCAAAAAACAGGCAAGATGAATGAAGGAGAGGCAGAGTTTGTATTGAATTTATGAGTAGGATACATATCGATAAGAAAAACAAAAAACCAACAAATAAATGTTGGTTTTTTATTTGAAACCGAAATCCGATGCCAATTAACAGCACCACACAGCCATTGGAGTAGGCGTCGATTAATCGCGTATTACTTCCCATTATCTCCAACAAATGCATTAAAGTTCTCTATTTTATCTCGAAGTTCTAAGCCCCCACCATCTTTAATTCCATTATAGCTGCCTAATTTTCCAGGCTCTGATGTAGAAAATATAAATTCTTCTCTTAATGTATGAAAAATTTTCTCTCCTTGGCTATTTGTTAGGGAGACCTCTATCGTGGGGCGATAGATATTGGGATGTTCTTTCTCCTGTGCCATTTTGATGTTTTCTAGGTGCATTTCTATATCATTATCTATCAGATAATGATTATATTTGAACACCATAACTGAATTAACTGCTTTTGTGAGCATATCTTCAGTGAAGTACTCACCAAAAGTGGTTGGATAATAATTCATTAAATCTTTATATTCCTTTGATTCTAGAAGTTGATCGTACTCTTCTTGGCTATCTGTTTTAGTTGTACTTTGAAGATTCCACCAATCGTCCATTAAGCGAGAAATCTCCATATTTGGACCATTGTATTCTCTTTCTAGCACTGCTGTAATAACTTCTTCATTGGATAGAGGCTGAGCTGTTTGTTCTGTCTCGGAGGGATTAGTAAAAGTAATGAATAGAAAGGAGGCAATGGCTACAATTGCCAATGAAATAAAAGCTGGAATGATATTGCGTTTTTTCTTTGTTTCAATTCTACCCTTTAAGGCTATCCATGTATTATGCTTTGCTTCCGTTGAGCGCTCTACATCTTTCATTCCCTTAAAAAGCTTATCGAATTCGTTTGATGGTTCCATTTTCACGTCCTCCTTCCTGGTGAAATTCCTTTTTAAGTGCCTCAAGTGCTCGTGTCATTTTCATCTTTACTTTTGCCTCTGTCCAGCCCAGAATATAGGATGTTTCTTGAATCGAACATTCTTGTATCTTGCGTAACAGCAGTACTTCCTGATAATCTTTTTTTAGTTTACGTAGTGAGTCGTACATTTTAATAAGCTGTTCCTTTTGTTCATATCGATGCTCTGGTGATAGTACCTTAGTTTCTATATCATGTTCTTTTTCGAAGGTGAAAAAATGTACCACCCTTTTCCTTCGAAAATAGTCATAAGTGACATTACGAGCAATTTTTAATAACCAGGTAGCAGTTGAAGCTTGCTTGTTAAAAGTGTCTAGTCCTTTATATGCTTTATAAAATGTTTCTTGCGTAAGATCTTCAGCACTTTCTCTATGCCGGACAAGAAAGTAAATATAGCTATAAACTCTATCGCTGTGCTCTTTGTATAGCTGTTCCATCTCCATCTTCTGACCTCCCCTTATTGCTACAGACGAACGGATGACTGAAAAGTATCGCTTTTACTGTATGTTAAAAACTAATTTGTATTAGAGTAATCATAACAAACGAATTTCTTTGTCAAAAAGACTATAATAAGATGTATAAAATGTTTTTTGGGGAGGGATAGTAAAATGATTGTCCATTTTTACACAAGACCAGGCTGTCATTTATGTGATGATGCAAGACTAATGTTGAAGCTTGTAAGAGAAGATGTTGTATTTGATATAAAAGAAGTAAATATTGAAGAAGATGATGCACTGCATGAAAAATATATGCTGATGATTCCTGTCATCGTATTGGAAGACAAAGTTATACAATATGGACAAGTAGATTACGCAACTATTCTGGAAGCATTACTTTGATGGTAGTTAACATGCTCAATCGCAAGATCTATTTTTCAAATCGCAATAAAGGAACTTATAATCGCAATATCCAAAGTGGAAACCGCAATATACGATAGTAGTATCGCAACAAAAGCCATTCATATAGATATACTAAAAGAATTTTTGGGAAAATTGAGCATTTTTAAGTTTCAAAATCTTGCTATTGGGAATATAATACTGTATTCTTAATTTAGAAATTAATTTTTTTTAAGTACATGGGACAAAAAATGTAGTGGTGGGACAAAAACGTCACAGTCAGTTGGGATGTGAAAAATGGATTCGTTATTACAGGCTCAGTTAAAGTTAATGCCTGAGATGAGTATCTTGTTACAGAAAAGATATCGAATACTTCAAATGATTCAATTATCTGCTGGGTCCGGCCGTCGAGTAATCGGTGAACTTTTAGGGTTGTCGGAAAGAGAAACTAGAAAAGAATTAGACTTTTTGCGCAATCAAGGATTCATTGAAATATCGAGAGATGGAGCTAGTATAACTTCTTCTGGAAATGATTTATTGATAGAGCTTAAGGAAGTTGTACGAGAATGGTCTGGTAGATTGCAGCTCGAACAATCACTTGCAAGTTATTTAAATATAAAAGAAGTGATAATTGTTCCGGGAAATGTAGATACTAATACGAATACTGCGTTGCTCCAGTCAAAAGAAGCAGCAAAATATTTGGAAAGTATATTATCAGATGAGTCCATCATTGCTGTTACTGGCGGAACAACGATCGCTTCCATTTCGAATTATGTTCATCAAACTGACAAGTGGAAGCAACTATTATTTATAGCTGCAAGAGGTGGGGTTGGTAAGGATGTTCGGCTTCAAGCTAACACAATAGCCTCTCTATTTGCGAACAAAATGAATGGTTCATATCGAACATTATACATGCCAGATAGCTTAAGTGAAGAAGCTTATTCTACGATGAAAAATGAACCATTTATAAAAGAAATGATGGATTTATACGAACGTACTAATATCATCATTCATGGTATTGGGGACGCACTTGAGATGGCTCACCGAAGAAATTCTAGTGTAGAAGAAATGCAACGCTTGAAAGAAATTGGTGCAGTTAGTGAAGCTTTTGGGTATTACTTTAATAACCAAGGGGAAGCTGTACACAGAATTCGTACGATTGGTGTACAACTCAAGCAATTAGAAAATATGGAGCATCTTCTGGCAGTAGCTGGGGGCACAAAAAAAGCAAATGCTCTACTTTCATATTTTAAGCAAGCACCAGCCCAAACGGTTTTAGTAACCGATGAAGGTGCCGCACAAGAAATGATGCAAATAATTGAACAAAACAACTAGGAGGAATTTAAAATGACAGTAAAATTAGCGATTAATGGTTTTGGACGTATTGGACGTAAAGTATTCAGAGAAGCTTTAGAACAAACAGAGATTGAAGTAGTAGCGATCAATGACTTAACGGATGCTGCAATGCTTGCTCATTTACTGAAATATGATTCAGTTCACGGAATCTTCAATGCAGAAGTTTCTTCTGAAGGAGATTACCTTGTAGTAAATGGCAAAAACATTCGCGTATTCGCTGAAAAAGATCCTGCAGCATTACCGTGGAAAGAACAACAAGTAGATATCGTTATTGAGTGTACAGGAATTTTTAGTACAACTGATAAAGCTAGCAAGCATATTGAAGCTGGAGCTAAAAAAGTAATTTTATCACAACCTGCTAAAGACGATATGCCGACATTCGTTATGGGTGTAAATGCTGATCAATACAACCCAGCAACTGATCATGTAATTTCAAACGCTTCTTGTACGACTAACTGTTTATCACCAATTGCAAAAGTTTTACAAGATCAATTTGGTATCAAACGTGGAATGATGACAACAATCCATTCATACACAAATGACCAACGTATTTTAGACTTACCGCATAGCGATTACCGTCGTGCTCGTGCAGCAGCAGAATCTATGATTCCTACAACAACAGGAGCAGCTGCAGCAGTAGCTAAAGTACTTCCTGAGTTGAAAGGGAAATTAGATGGTATGGCAGTTCGTGTACCAACTCCAAACGTATCAATCGTAGACTTTGTTGCTGAATTAGATAAAAACGTTACAGTAGAAGAATTGAATGCAGCTTTAAAACAAGCTTCTGACAATGAGTTAAAAGGAATCTTGGATTATAATGAACTTCCATTAGTTTCTAGAGACTATAACGGAAATACAGCTTCATCTACAGTTGATGGACTTTCTACTATGGTACTTGAAGATAATTTAGTAAAAGTATTAGCATGGTATGACAATGAATCAGGATATTCTGCACGTTGTATCGACCTAGCACTACTTATGGCTAATAAAGGACTATAAGATTTTCGTATTTGACTAGGAAAGACACATAAGATGAATGTGATTTTACGTGGCGAATCGATAGAATTACCTCTATAATAAAAGAGGGTAAAGGAGCCAGGGATTACCCCTAGCTCCTTTTTTTAACAGAATATCTGACTAGCTACAGCGCCTAGCCCACAAGATGTGGGGCAGTCAGTGTTGCGACATGATGTCACAACATAAATTGACGTCTAAAGCGTAGGCGCTTGCGCTTTTCAGAAATATAAGGAGGCTTATCTCATGAAGGTAAAACAAACAATGAGCGATGTAGCTTTACAAGGAAAACGTGTATTTTGTCGTGTAGACTTCAACGTACCAATGGAAGATGGAGCAATCACAGATGATACGAGAATTCGTGCAGCATTACCAACGATTAATAATTTAATCGCACAGGGTGCAAAAGTAATTCTTGCAAGTCATATGGGACGTCCTAAAGGTGAAGTAAAGGAAGATTTACGTTTGACTAAAGTTGGAGAGCACTTAGCAAAACTTTTGGATAAGCCAGTAAAAAAACTAGATGAATCTATTGGAGAAACTGTAGAGAATGCAGTTTCAGCTATGAATGATGGAGACATCGTATTATTAGAAAATGTTCGCTTTCATGCAGGTGAAGAGAAGAATGATGCGGAGCTAGCAAAGTCCTTTGCAAAGCTTGCTGATGTTTACGTAAATGATGCATTTGGTGCAGCACATCGTGCACATGCTACGACAGAAGGTATTGCAAAATTACTTCCTGCGGTTTCAGGGCTATTGATGCAAAAAGAGTTAGATGTATTAGGCAAAGCTTTAGCAGATCCTGAGCGTCCTTTTACTGCCATTATTGGTGGAGCAAAAGTAAAAGATAAAATCGGTGTAATTGATCATCTATTGGACAAGGTTGATAATATTTTAATAGGTGGTGGCCTTTCTTATACATTTACAAAGGCACAAGGGCATGAGATTGGTACATCTCTTCTAGAAGAAGATAAACTGGACCTTGCAAGAGGCTTCCTTGAAAAAGCAAAAGAAAAAGGTGTTTCTTTCTATTTGCCAGTAGATGTAGTAGTTGCAGATGAATTTTCAAAGGATGCTAACACAAAAGTAGTAGATATCGATCAAATTCCTTCTGATTGGATGGGATTAGATATTGGTCCAAAAACAAGAGAGCTTTATGCGGACGTTATTAAAAATAGTAACCTAATTATTTGGAATGGACCTATGGGAGTATTCGAAATGGAAGCATTTGCAGAAGGTACAAAAGCGGTAGCAAATGCAATGGCTGAAACAGCAGGTTATACGATTATCGGAGGCGGCGATTCTGCTGCAGCTGTAGAAAAGTTCGAAGTCGGCGAGAAAATGGATCATATTTCGACTGGTGGAGGAGCTTCCTTAGAGTTTATGGAAGGTAAGGACTTACCAGGAGTTACTGCTTTAAACGATAAGTAATGGAGGAGATGTCATATGCGTAAACCAGTAATAGCAGGGAATTGGAAGATGTATAAAACACTTGGTGAGGCAAAGGAATTCGCGCTTCAGTTAAAAGAACTACAAGTGGATAGCACAAAAGTAGATGCAGTAATCTGTGCTCCAGCGCTATTTTTAGATCAGCTTGTTCAAGCGACAAAAGGTTCATTCATTTCTATCGGTGCTCAAACGATGCACGAGGAAAAAGAGGGAGCCTTCACTGGCGAAGTTAGTGGTCATCAGCTGAAAGATTTAGGAGTAGACTATGTAGTGATTGGTCACTCTGAACGTCGCCAGTATTTCAATGAAACAGATGAATCGGTCAATAAAAAAGTAAAATCTGCATTTGAAAATAGCTTAACACCAATCATTTGTGTAGGTGAAACATTAGAGCAACGTGAAAAAAATGAAACAGAAACTATTGTTTCCAACCAAGTAATGGCAGCAATTGAAGGATTAACAGAAGAGCAACTAATTCAGTCCATTATTGCTTATGAGCCTATTTGGGCAATTGGAACTGGGAAAACGGCTACTGCAGACGATGCAAATGACGTATGCCAAGCAATTCGTGAAACTATTTTAGATGGTTTTGGAGAAGAAGTGGCAAGTAAAGTTCGCATCCAATATGGTGGTAGTGTGAAACCTGAAAATATTGAAGAACTTCTTTCAAAGGAGCATATTGACGGTGCGTTAGTAGGAGGAGCAAGCCTGCAAGTAGATTCTTTTGTAAAACTATTGGAGGCTGGTGCAAATGCCTAAAAGTCCAGTAGCATTAATCATTCTTGATGGTTTCGGATTGCGTCATGAAACCTTTGGAAATGCAGTTGCTCAAGCAAACAAACCCAATTTCGATCGATATTGGAAAAACTTTCCGAATGCAACACTTACAGCTTCTGGAGAAGCAGTTGGCTTACCAGAAGGTCAAATGGGTAACTCAGAGGTTGGTCATTTAAATATTGGTGCAGGTAGAGTAGTATACCAAAACCTAACACGAATTCATAAATCAATTCGTGAAGGAGAATTTTTCTTAGAACCTAAGCTTTTAGCAGCAATTGAGCATGTGAAGCAAACAGGTGGGAAATTACACTTGATGGGCTTACTTTCAGATGGTGGCGTTCATAGTCACTATACGCATTTATTTGCCTTATTGAAGCTTGCAAAAGAACAAGGACTAGAGGACGTATTTGTCCATGGCTTTTTGGATGGCCGCGATGTAGGACCTCGAACTGCGGTTGGTTATGTAGCAGAAACAGAGAAACAAATGAAGGATATCGGTATAGGAAGGTTTGCTTCCATTAGTGGTAGATACTATGCAATGGATCGGGATCGACGCTGGGAAAGAGTTTTAATAGCATATAAAGCAATAGTAGACGGGTTAGGTAGAACAGCAGAATCAGCAACAGCTGGTATATTAGCTTCTTATGAAGAGGATATTGTGGATGAATTTGTTGTTCCTTTCGTTATTGAAGAAGATGCGAAGCCTGCTGTAACGATTGATACAAATGATGCCGTTATTTTCTTTAATTTCCGTCCTGACCGCGCTATTCAATTATCGATGGCATTGAACACGCCATCATTTGATAGTCTGCCTTTAAGTGATAAGCATCCAACGAATTTAAAATTTGTTACATTTACACATTATAGTGATGATGTTGTGGCAGATGTGGTATTCGAGAAAGCGGATCTCTACAACACAGTAGGGGAAGTTCTTTCAAAGCATGACAAAACACAATTACGTATTGCAGAAACAGAGAAGTATCCACATGTAACATTCTTTATGAGTGGTGGTAGAGAAGCAACCTTCCCAGGAGAAGAGCGTATACTGATCAACTCTCCAAAGGTTGCAACATATGATTTACAGCCTGAAATGAGCGCATATGAAGTAACAGATGCGCTGTTAGATGCAATTGCCAATGATCGCTTTGATGCAATTATCTTAAATTTTGCTAACCCCGATATGGTGGGACATAGTGGAATGCTAGAACCGACGATTAAAGCTATTGAAGCAGTAGACGATTGTTTAGGTAAAGTTGTCGATGCCATTTTAGCTAAGGGCGGACATGCAATTATTACAGCAGATCATGGTAATTCTGATGAAGTAACAACGATGGAAGGGCAACCAATGACAGCCCATACGACAAATCCTGTTCCTGTAGTTGTTACTGTTAAAAATGAAACACTAAGAAGTGATGGAATTTTAGCCGATTTGGCTCCAACCATGTTACACTTATTAGGGATAGAAACACCGCCTGAAATGACAGGTAAAACACTAATCGAAACGGAGAGTTAAAAATGCCAATTATTACACAAATTCAAGCACGTGAAGTATTAGATTCACGCGGTAACCCAACAGTAGAAGTGGAAGTATTTACAGAAAGCGGTGGATTTGGACGCGCAATCGTTCCGTCTGGTGCATCTACTGGTGAATATGAAGCAGTAGAACTTCGTGATGGTGACAAGTCAAGATATCTAGGCAAAGGTGTTTTAAAAGCAGTTGAAAATGTGAATAACATTATTGCAGCTGAATTAGAAGAGAATTACTCCGTATTGGATCAGGTAGAAATTGACCATGCAATGATCGAACTAGACGGAACTGAAAATAAAGGGAACTTAGGCGCAAACGCTATTCTTGGTGTATCTATCGCTGTTGCACATGCAGCAGCTGATTACTTGGATATTCCACTTTATCAATACTTAGGTGGATTCAACTCGAAACAATTACCAGTTCCAATGATGAATATCGTAAACGGTGGAGAACATGCGGATAACAACGTAGATATCCAAGAATTTATGGTAATGCCAGTAGGCGCAGAATCTTTCCGTCATGCATTACGTATGGGCGCTGAAATTTTCCATAGCCTAAAATCAGTATTAAAAGAAGCAGGACTAAACACAGCAGTTGGGGATGAGGGCGGATTTGCTCCGAACTTAAAATCTAACGAAGAAGCTCTTTCTACTATTGTAACTGCGATTGAAAAAGCAGGATATAAACCAGGAGAAGAAGTACTTCTTGCAATGGACGTTGCCGCTTCTGAGCTATTCAACAAAGAAGATGGCAAATACCACTTATCTGGTGAAGGTGTTGTAAAAACTTCTGAGGAAATGGTTGCTTGGTATGAAGAGCTTTGCGAAAAATACCCAATCATTTCAATCGAAGACGGCTTAGACGAAAACGACTGGGATGGTCATAAACTATTAACAGAGCGTTTAGGTAAAAAAGTACAATTGGTTGGCGATGATCTATTCGTAACAAATACGAAAAAATTAGCGCAAGGAATTGAACAAGGTGTAGCTAACTCAATTCTTGTAAAAGTTAACCAAATTGGTACACTTACAGAAACATTTGATGCAATTGAAATGGCAAAACGTGCTGGTTATACAGCAGTTATCTCTCACCGTTCTGGTGAATCAGAAGATGTAACAATTGCAGATATAGCAGTTGCAACAAACGCTGGCCAAATCAAAACTGGTGCACCATCTCGTTCAGACCGTGTAGCAAAATACAACCAATTACTACGTATTGAAGATCAGTTATATGAAACTGCTCAGTACCTAGGCAAAGAAACATTCTTTAACTTAAAAAAATAATGAAAAGAGCAGTTAGCGAAAGTTGCTAACTGCTTTTTTTATCAAACATTAAAGAAACAGCCAGGTCATGTTTGGCTGTTTTAATGGACTTATTTTTATTTTAAACCTTCAAAAAAATCTTCAATAGTAGGATTAATATCAGGATTTGTATAATAATAGTCATCGTCAATCTGATTTAAAGCAAATTGAAATTTTTGGTCATCCTCTTGATAAAATGTTATAGAATAATTAAAACCATCTCTTTTACTTTGATCGTTATCACGAATGAATTTCACATCTTTAATTTCATTAATAAACGCTTGTATTTGTTCATTGTCTTTAGTTGAGGCACTTTCACCAGTATTTCCATCTAATATTTCAATTTTGGTTACTTTATCAAGATTTCCATTATATTTTTCTTCTATTGATGTAGTTTCCGGCCCACAACCTGTGAGTGAGACAAGAAATAACAAAGCCAACAGAGTATGTTTCATATGTTCCCTCCTCGGTTAAACTTTTAGACGTTTCGAAATATAAAGTGTTACAGCTAGTATTAAAAAAATAAAAAACTCCACTTCTAATGGAGGTTTTAAAATAAAGAGATAATATTAGTTAAAATAGCAAAATATCTTTTCCCCTATAAGATATTTTGCTATTAGTTTTGTTTCATTTATTTAACAATTTTATAAATATCATCTACGTCTTCAGAACCAAAAGTAAACCATACGTCTTTTGGTGTGCTTCCCCAATTATCTCGTACTATTACAGAACGGAACCATTTAATTTTTCCTTGATCATAATATTCCTCAAAGCCAACAAGGGTTATATTATGTCCGCCTGTTTGAGTTATCCATCCATTGGTACTCATCATGCTAGGATCTCCCCCGTTTATCAAGGTTTTCATTTCGGGAAAAGTAGGAGTTGTATCTCGTGAAATACTAAAAGAACTACTGTATCCACGTTCTTTGAGAAATGTTTGCAACCCAGTTACAATATTAGATCTTGATACCCCATCAGAGTCTGTATGCCTCATAATTGTTCCGATTCTGTTGGCAACACTAGTCCATGAATTTGTTGGTGAGATGTTAGAGAAACCATTAGCATCCCAATACATTAAAACGTTAGCAGCGGAAGTAGGAACACAGTCGTTATCCATATTTGAATTATCACTTTGTTGGTAATCAGGAACTGCGTTGATTACTTTATAAGAATAATCAACAATAGCATAAGGAGTATTGTCTTCTTCCAAAACAGTAGCTTTGTTTTTGGCTATTAGACGAGCTAGTTCTGTTTTTTCGAAGTTTTGTTTTGTTTTTAAATCTTTCAATTGAGTAGAACTAACTTTTTCCGCATAAGAAAGGGGTCCTAAATAGTATATCTCTTGGGTTGAAACATCTTGAAGAGGGTGTACATCTCCAACTGCAAACTCGATTATTTCATAATCTTTATCATGATCGACCACCATATAACCACCAAGTTGTCCCTTTGAATCTATTAATTCTACCAATGATTTAGTAATCTTTTCATATTCATCTTTTAATTTAAATTGTTTACCTGGTTTTAAATCGCTATATTCAATAAAACCTCTGTTAATTCGCTCTTTAATTTTATCTTCAACACTAACTGTTACGGACTTTCCATTCAAACTGTCGGATGCTGCGAGAGTAGAATAATTACCCATAGAAAAAGTTAATGGTATTGCTAGTAATAGGGTGCACAGTGTTTTCTTCACTTGAATTCCTCCAATTTTATAATGGTAGATTTATGTAAATCTCAAAAAAGAGGGGAGTTTATTCGAGATTTAGCAACAAGAAAAGATAGATAGATAGATAGATAGATAGATAGGAATTAATTTTCGGAAGTTTTAGATTCATTTTATAATTTGATATTAGTAGTTTAGTCTGTAGCGAAAGTTGGTAAAAGAAAATAATAAATCATACGTCAGACCAGACCTAAAAAGTCGGGGGGTGATTTATGCAGATAAAAAAATCTTATTAGATTTATTCATCTATGCCAATTAACCAAAATTCTAAAATAGATATAATTACACCTATCAAAATAATCACCTCCTAAAAATTATTTTAAGTTATAATACTATCAAAATCACAAAATATTCCTATAGGAATATCTTTTAGGAGGTTTGATTATGATGAATAATGGAGAAGCTATTTTTTATATCCGAAATAATAAGGGATATTCACAAAGGTATGTAGCTGCTGACACAATGACTCAAGGTGCATACTCTAAATTCGAGAAATTAAATACTGAAATTAGGTACTCTGCCATAGGGGATATTCTGTCGAAATTGGAGGTTACTCATGATGAATTTATCTATATAAAACAAGGTTATGAGCATGATCTTAGGCAACAAATGCTTAATAACTTATTTTCTTTAACGTATAACGATAAAGATGTACTTCAAAAACTTCTCAACGATGCCGAAAAATACCTAAAGAAAAATGAAGATATTCTAATTGAGGATCTATGTTTAGTTTGTCAGTCTCTAATTTTACTGAATGAGACAAAAAACATAGCATTAGCCAGAGTCCCTATAAATAAAGTTTGGCAACGTATCTCTGAAAGAAACTTACTATTTATTAATGATATCTACTTTGTAAATTCTATTTTGTACCTCTTTACTATAGAAACCGCATTAGAAATAAAAAAATTCGTCTTTCGTAGTATTGAAAAGTACAAAAATTTTAGAAACATAGAACGTATAAAGGTTAACATATTAATAAACATAACTCTTTTATTAATTAAAGAAGATCGATTCAAAGAGGCTATAAGTGAAGTGGAACATGCAATAGTTCTCTGTAAAAAGTTCTCAGATTATAAGAGAATAGCTATTTGTTATATCAGAAAAGGAATATGTTTAAATAATTTAGAAGTTACAAAGGGAGACGAGTGGATTTCAAAGGGTAAAAATATTTTAATCGCTATAGAAGAGATGACAATATTAAGTGCACTTGAAGATGAAATCAATCTTAATAAAATAATATAATTAAAAATAGAATCCATAATGAACTGCACCGTAAATGCTAGACGCCAACTAAAGGGGGCAGTCCACTATATAAAAATGGATTCTCTATATTTGTAAGATTTCTTCGGAACACAAGTATACGCAATTCTAAAGCTAGTCAATGTTCTTCTATTTATATATGTCCGTAGTTAAGTCAGATTTTTTTAACTAAATATTTTGGCGATAGGTTGTCAATGTTCCTGTTTTTTGGTAAAATTATTTATGTTGTGAACGTTCTTATCAGGAGGTGGAATAAATGCACGCATTATTAATGACTTTACTTGTCATCGTTGCGATCGCATTAATCGTTGTTGTATTGTTACAATCAGGGAAAAGTGCTGGTCTCTCAGGAGCCATCTCTGGTGGGGCTGAACAACTTTTTGGAAAACAAAAAGCTCGAGGTATGGACTTAGTCTTACATAGAGTAACGATTGTACTTGCAGTTCTATTTTTTATATTGACTATTGCCGTAACTAAATTTTAATCCTAATCTTTTGATTGGATAATTTATTCTGGCGAGTGTATTATAGACCAAAGCCTTTTTGAATATAAAACAGATGCGAACCGCCTGACCGACTTCTGATTGGTTAGGCGTTTTCTTTTAAGTAAAATTATTTAAACATATATCAATTTAATTTTAAAACAAGTATTCCGTTGATTTACGCTTCAGGCGGACGCTTTCCGCGGGCACGGCTTCAATCTCCTCGTCACTACGAAAAATATGCCCCAGCGGCGCTTTCAGCTCGCGCTATTCCCGCTGGAGTCGCCGCCTTACGCTTCAACCAACGAGAACTGCTTAATAACGGAAGACTACATAAATATTTGTGTTTTATTCTTAAAATAAGTATTAATTACATTACATATGAAATATAAGGCATTATTCGGGCATATTAAACTAATTAATGAAATAATTAGTATGGTGAATAATGCGAAAAGCTTATTATTGATGGAGGTTTAACATATGCGAATTTCAACTCCTAAGCCATTTTTCTTTGAAGCTGGAAAACGTGCCGTATTGCTGTTACACGGTTTTACTGGAAATTCCTCAGATGTTCGTATGCTTGGACGTTTTTTAGAAAAAAACGGGTACACATCATTGGCTCCACACTACAAAGGACATGGTGTGCCACCGGAAGAGCTGTTGGAAACAGGACCACAAGACTGGTGGAAAGATGTCATGAGAGGATATGACCGACTAAAAGCAGCAGGATATGAGGAAATTGCTGTTGCTGGATTATCACTTGGAGGAGTATTTTCACTGAAGTTAGGGTATACAGTACCTGTAAAAGGTATTGTCACCATGTGTTCCCCGATGTCGATGAAAACGACGGATATTATGTTCGAAGGTGTATTAAAATACGCAAAAGAATATAAGAAATATGAAGGAAAATCCGAACAGCAAATAGAAGAAGAAGTAGAGGCTATTAGAAAAACACCGATGGAAACATTGGCTGAGCTAAGAGAATTTGTATACAACGTTCGTGATCATGTAGATCATGTGTACGCTCCGCTTTTAGTAACACAAGGGAATAAAGATAAGGTCATCGATATTACTTCTGCCAATTATATCTTTGAACAGGCAGAGTCCTTTGAGAAAAAACTAAATTGGTATGAGAATTCCGGGCATGTAATCACACTTGGCCCAGAAAAAGAACAATTACACGAAGATATATTAAACTTTTTAGAGTCGCTCGATTGGAATGTGTAAAACAGTTCAAATGTGCACACGCTGAAAAAGGAGGGATGTTAGATGGAAAACATGAAAGAACAATTACTCGAATTACTAAACACAGAAGAATATAAACCATTAACAACAAAAGAGTTAGAGCAGCATTTTAATCTGGTAGATGCAGATGATTTTAAAGAACTAGTGAAAACGCTTGTTCAAATGGAGGAACACGGTTTAGTCGTCCGCTCTAGGTCCAACAGATATGGGATTCCTTCCCGTATGAATCTAATAGTCGGGAAATTCATAGGACATGCAAAAGGATTCGGTTTCGTTACCCCTGAAGAGAGTGGAATGGATGATATATTCATACCTCCAACGGAAGTAAACGGAGCAGTAAACGGAGACAAAGTACTTGTACGAGTTTCCAAGGATTCATCGGGAGACCGCAGAGAAGGTTCTATTATTAAAATTACCCAACGTGGCATGACGCAAGTTGTTGGAACATTCCAAGACAATAAAGGCTTTGGATTTGTTATACCGGACGATAAGAAGGTCCCTATGGATGTATTTATCGCTAAAGGAGATACATTAGGCGCGATTGAAGGGCATAAGGTAGTCGTAGAAATTACAGAATGGCCGAATGAAAGAAAATCCGCTACTGGGATGGTAACGCAAATCCTTGGTCACAAAAATGATCCAGGAGTCGATATACTTTCTATTATTTATAAGCATGGAATTACGATCGATTTCCCAGAAGAAGTGATCAACCAAGCAGAAGCTGTTCCAGATCAAATTGATGAGAAAGACTTAAACGATCGTAGAGATCTTCGAAATGAAGTAATCGTTACAATTGACGGAGCAGATGCTAAAGACTTAGATGACGCAGTAACCGTTACGAAAAATTCTGATGGTACATATAAACTTGGCGTCCACATCGCTGACGTAAGTCATTATGTAACGGAAGGATCTCCATTAGACCGTGAAGCATATGACCGTGGAACGAGTGTATACTTAGCGGATCGTGTTATTCCAATGATTCCTCATCGTCTGTCGAACGGAATTTGTTCATTAAATCCGCAAGTAGATCGTTTAACATTATCCTGTGAAATGATTATTGATGGTTCAGGTATGGTTACCTCTCATGAAATTTTCCAAAGTGTTATCCGAACGACAGAAAGAATGACGTATTCGGATGTATATAAGATTGTAGAGGAGAAGGACGAAGCGTTAATAGAACGTTATAAGGACTTAGTGCCAATGTTCGAATTAATGGCTGAACTTGCAGAAGTTCTTCGTACGAAACGTGAGAGACGTGGAGCAATTGACTTTGATTTCCCGGAAGCGAAAATTATTGTCGATGAAGATGGCTGGCCAACAGATATTGCAACAAGAGAACGTACAGTTGCAGAGCGTCTGATTGAGGAGTTTATGCTTGCTGCCAATGAAACAGTTGCCGAGCATTTTAAATGGATGGATGTACCTTTCATCTACCGTATTCATGAAGATCCAAAGCCTGAAAAACTAGAACGATTCTTTAATTTCTTAACGAACTTTGGAATAGTTGTTAAAGGTACCGGAAATGAAGTTCATCCAAAAGCGTTACAGGAAATTATCGAAAACATTGAAGGAATGCCAGAAGAACCGGTTATTTCTACAATGCTTTTACGTTCATTACAGCAAGCGAAATACTATGCTGAATGTCTAGGACATTTTGGATTATCAACCGAATTTTATACCCACTTCACGTCACCAATTCGTCGTTATCCGGATTTAATCGTCCATCGTTTAATACGCACTTACTTAGTAAATGAAGACGTTTCACAGCCTACCATTAATCACTGGGGAGCTATAATGGATGATATTGCAGAGCATACGTCTAAACGTGAACGTCGCGCAGTAGATGCAGAGCGTGATACTGATGCACTTAAAAAAGCGCAGTATATGGCTGACAAGATCGGTGAAGAGTTTGAAGGTATTGTTAGTTCCGTAACGAACTTTGGTCTATTTATCGAGCTTCCAAATACAATTGAAGGTCTAGTACATGTCACGAATATGACCGATGATTATTATCGTTTTGACGATCGTCAAATGATGATGATTGGGGAACGTGCTGGAAAGCAGTTCCGTATTGGTGATGAGGTAACGGTTCGAGTATCTGCCGTAAAACCAGAAGAAGCCTCGATTGATTTTGAAATCGTAGGTATGAAAAAAGCATTCCAACGTACTAGAAAAGAAACACCAAAAGTTATACACGCATCCAAAAAGGGCAGCGGTGGTTCTGGAAAAAGAGAACAATCTCAACCAGGCCCGAAAAAAGGACCAAAACAGAAGCAAAAGTTTTACGAATCCGTTGCGAAAAAATCACAACGTCGTAAACGTCCAAAGAAAAAATAAAAGAGCGATAATCAAATCGCTCTTTCTCAGTTTTTGAGGGGTGAATGAAATGGCTAAAAAGCATGACGATAAGGTACTTGCACAGAACAAAAAAGCAAACCATGATTATTATATTGAAGAAACGATCGAAGCAGGGATAGTTCTCCAAGGAACAGAGATAAAATCTATTCGTAACGGTAAAGTTCAGTTGAAAGATGCATTCATACGTATTCGTAATAACGAAGCATGGATCTCCAATATGCATATCAGTCCTTACGAGCAAGGAAATCGATTTAACCACGACCCGTTAAGAGCAAGAAAACTATTGTTACACAAAAAACAAATTAGTACGTTAATCGGCGAAACAAAAAGAGATGGCTATACCATCGTGCCGTTGAAAATGTACTTGAAAAGTGGCTATGCCAAAGTGTTAATTGGTGTGGGTAAAGGGAAGAAAGATTACGATAAACGAGATGTCTTGAAGAAAAAAGAGGCAAAACGTGATATCGAAAGAGCGTTTAAAGAACGTAATCAGTAAGACTGTAACCATAACTGGTAGAATGTCTCACTTGAATTTTGACCATATTTGATGTATAGTAAGCTATGTAACTAAGCTTACATTCCATAAACGGGGACGTTATGGATTCGACAGGGATAGTCTGAGCTTGAGTTGCGCGTCGGAGGCTCGGCTCCGTAAAAACGGAACTTATAACAACAGGCAAAACAAACAACAACTTAGCATTCGCAGCGTAAGCTCGGATCTGCTTTATCTATCCATCGCCCATGTGGCTAGGTAGAGCTCAACTTTAGTGGGATACGGTAGCCAGTGCAACTTGAGCTGTCTACAAGAGATTTCCAAGTTAGCGTACAGGACGCCCGCTTATCGGCATAATGCTACGCGAAACTTTAAATAGGTAAGATACACGCGTAGAAGCTTAAGTGTTAGAGTTTCTGGACGCGGGTTCAAATCCCGCCGTCTCCATATTGCGAAATCATATGATTTCATACAAAGTCAAAACCCTTGGTATTCAAGGGTTTTTTCTTTTTGTCTATATCATCTAGTTTCAATAAGTATCAATCGAACGTAGTCAAAAACGTAGTCAAAGTGTGTTCATCCACTACATTTTCAATGTAGCTGGAGAACTTCATTATTGCTTCATCTTTTGCTTTCTGCGTAACATGCGTGTAAATATCCATAGTTGTTTTTACATCAGTGTGACCTAAACGAACTTGAACTTCTTTTAAACTAGCACCAGCTTCAAATAGTAGGGAACAATGCGTGTGACGTAAACCATGCGTGGTAATCGTGGCTAACTTATACTTTGACTGAGTGTGTATAATCCATTTACGAAGCCTTGTAGGCTGTAAGAATTCATTTTTTTCATTGCTAAAGACAAGTTGTTTAGGTTTTATCGTATTAAAGCCTAACTTCAGATAATCTTGCTGCTGCTTTTTCTTCCACTCTTTTAAAACAGCTATTGTCTTGTCGTCCATTTTAATTGTTCGAGCAACACCTGTTTTCGTAGATTTAACATATAGTCGGTTATCTTTACCAAGTGAAAGGGCCTTGTTGATGCGTAGTTCGTTCTTTGTAAAGTCTATGTCATTCCAGGTAAGAGCCAAAGCTTCCCCTCTACGCATTCCACTGAAAGCAAGTAACCGGAATAGAACATAAGCTTTGTGGTTACTTTCACGTTCTAGACATGATAGGAACTCAACAAGCTGCTCACGTGTGTAGAAGTTCTCCGACTCATCATCTGCACCTATAGCCTTCTTAGAAATGTTAGTAGGCAAATCTACATATGAAAACGGATTTGTTTGTATATAGCCACGTTTAATCGCGAAGTTTAATACCTTCGCAGCATAAGCTTTTACCATGCGAAACTTCTTTAACTTCGATGCCCATTCATCCAAGTGCTTCTGACATACATCAACATGTATCTTTTCGATTTTATAAGCACCCATCGCAGGTAGAATATGATTTTTAAAGATGCTTAATGTTTTTACGTAAGTGCTTTCTTCTATAGTCTTCTCATATTGCTTTATCCATAGCTCGTAAACCTCTTGATACGTTTCTGGACGTGCTTGTTGGTACGTACCATTTGCAACATCAAGCTTAATACGGGCCAAAGCCAAATTAGCTTCTTTAATTGTTTTAAAGCCACGTTTCATTGTGCGCTTCTGTTTACCAGTTAGTGGATCAATTCCTAAATACACTGGGAACTCGTAACGCTTCTCACCATTTTTTAGAATATAGCTTTTAACAGGTGATACCTTTTTCTTTGTCATGATAATTCCTCCTGATTCAGTTGCGGGGGCAAATGATATTAGAGAGGATTTACCTCTAGTGATATTATAATCGAAACTAAAGATAAATCCCCTATGTGAATATGATTAGAAGCTGTGATTCTCTAGAAACCGATCAATTTCCTTGCGTGAAACTCTTCTAACACCATCTACCTCTGACACTTTTAATCCCTTTGAACGGAATTTCATAAATGTGTTATACGAGACATCTGCATATTTTGCTCCCTCTTTTAAGGACATCCATTCGCCAATAGTGAAAGTTTGTTTTGCTGTTTGCAATGTTTGACGCACTACAATTGAAATAAATTCTTCTTTGTCGTTGTATGGCTCAGTATTATTGAAAGTATTTGTCATAGATAACCCCTCCTTTGTTATTAGTGTATTTGTGAATGATGATCCTCCTGTATAATACAAAAAGATTTAAGAGGCGATTAGTAATCTTATAACCAAACGATGGTTGTTGCATTAATTGTCATCCCCCTGTCTTTTCAACATAAAGTCTATTAACTCAATAGAATCTAGTGTTTTATTTGCATTAGACAATAGCTCAAGTGCTTGAACTTCGGGATGAATTTCTGAAGCTTGTTTGTTTCTTACAGAATACTTTTCAGTATCAAAGATTAACCGAGATAAAAGTTCTACTGTGTCACTGTGATTTAAATTTGAATTCACATGTTGGTGATACAAAGGTCTGATTATATCTTTGGCATGAATTTCGTAGAAGAGTATGCCTGTTCTTGACTCAATATCAAAGATAGATGTTAAAGACTCTAGGGAATCCTCTGTATCCCCGATATCCTCATGTGTTAAATCTATTTTAGTGCCGTTAATATATAGTTCATCAAAGTCATCAAAGTCGAGATCTGTTTCAATAACATTTGGTATTCCAATTGTAAAGAGCTCTTCATCTCCTTCATAGAATTTATCTGTAACAGATTTCAAAGGAACTCTATACTCCTCGGTTAATTCGTTTATTACCAAGAATGAAGGGTTTTTAGATACCCCTCGTTCAATTGCTGATATGGTCTGGGGGGTTACATTTAAGCGTTCACCTAGAGCTGTAGTTGTATAATTTTCTGATCCGTGATATTGAATCATTTTCTGACGGAAGAATCGAAGTCTTTCGCCTAATGTACACTTTTTTAAATACTGGAAATCAAAAGAATCAATATAAATTCCTGCCATAGTATTCATCTCCTTGCATTTATCATAACAATAATGTACATTAAAAACAATTATAAAATTATAATTAAATTATATTTTAAGATTAATGGAGGGATAATATAATGTATACATTAAAACAAGATGAAGCACTACTTAATCTTTACCAGCTTAATGTATCTAAAAATGGTCAATTCATCGTTCAAAGAAAGATATTCTCAGATATATATCCGGATTTTCCTGATTCCATAATATTTAAAGTTTATATTTATCTTTGTAAAGCAGTTGATTGGAAGTATAGAAAAGTAAAAACAGCTAAAAGTGTGATTCGAAGGGACTTAAGTTTAAGTCGAACTAAATTGGAAAATGCTTTGATATGGTTAGAAAGTAATTTTTTTATTAAGAGGACAAATACTAACACAAAACAAATGTACCAGGCTAAGATTCTAACAGCTCCTGACTACGATCCTATTAACAAATTATTTGTTAGTTGCGAGGATATTTCTACACACACAAGTAGTTTTAAAAAAAGAAATCAGGGCTATATAATGATTCCTTCAGATGCTATAACTAATGAGATGCTAGAAAATAAAGCATCGTCGAATAGAAAATGGACTAAGAGCAAAATAACTGTTCTTTTAATGTTATATGCGCATTGTTGGTTGGAATATTTCGGTGGTGTGAATCCAGAGGTAGTTAAACTAGATATGAATGGAAACGTTATAGGAATTAAACCTTCTTTCTATTTTACTCTTGTAAAGAATGAAAAGAATATAGTTAAAATCATAGAAGAGCTAATGAAATTGCAAATGGTTAAAACTGTACCTGTGTATTTTTATAATGGAGTCTATTTTGGTGATCAAGCTATGACGACATTCAGACAAGGATACGAAAATCATGTTGTACTTCGGCCATTCCACCTATCCTCAAAAAAAGTCAATAAACCACTTATGGATTTTAAAAGGGCGGCGATGATTTTATGATGACATCATCATTTACTTCATTGGTATCTGATAACAAAATATCATTAGAACATGATGGGGCTAGATATATTTGTATACATGATATTCCGTTTCAATTTCCACATCAAAGCTTACCTGAGGCGGAACGTTTACAACATATCGATATGATTGATTTTCAAGACAGAATATCGATGGTGGTTAGAGCCCAGATGAAGCAAGTTGGAGTTGTCCTACCTTTTAAGAGGGGTAGATATCGGATGGAGATTTCAATCACTACTTCAAGGGACTTACAAGAGCTCCCATTATGTGAAACAATGAAATCTATAATGGATGGTATTAATGGGGAAGTAATACTGAATGACGCAGATATCTATGAATGTAATATTAAATATCAGCATCATCATCGTCTATCAAGACATCCAAAGGGTAGAACTGACGATATCATTGATCTAGTTATAGTTGACTTAAGTACGGGGCAATCATTGGTGAATATCGCTGGCCTCAATACTTATATTGTACCAAAGAAATCTCCTATACTATTAAATCATCATGAGGATGAACTTTGGAATCTTCATTACGAGTTCTACTATGTAGATGTGTGGGATGCTTTAAGCCGTGATCAGTTTAAAGTACCTAATTCTAACAGTTATAATGTAAGAATGGATTTTTGTGGATCGATTCATACGAAAGACTTGGACAATATGGCAAGATGCTACTTACCTTTATTATATGAGACAAAGAGTATACGAGAAGATAATATTGTTATGCTTGATCTATATAAAGAAGTTAATACCAGTAACTCTGACTACGTGAAGATTAGTGTAAACTGAAATTAAATACATTCCCCTTAATGTCAGTTGTACCATAGGCTTAAGTATTGTTGAGACTCCTAAGTATGACAACATATACTAGTGACTTGATATGGCGGCGTTTATAAGGAAATGATGAGTGGGCTTTATGTAATGAAATTAGTAATCATTGACTTAAATATATAAAGATGAGGAGGAAATAAACATGAGCATGGTTGTCAAAATAAATGAAGTTTTCCCAACAGGAAATATTCTTGCGATAGGGGAAGTGCATCTACAGACATCAAATATCGTAGTAATGGTATATCTAAAATTCGATGACTCATCTTGTCGATATAGGGTAGAATTTCCATCAGCATCAATTGGTCATGAACTTGCACAAGAGTGCGATGGTGATTTATTGGAGAAGTTACTTTATGCGATGGTATGCAAATATGAAGAATACATCCTTACTAAAACTAATGAGGATGTATTCAAATCACTTCCATATATATTTTGGATGGAAAAGAAACGCATTGAGCATCGAAATAAACATCAACAACAAAGATACTACTTATAACTATTGCAAATCGTTTTGAAGGTATTAAAGCGATGAGAATCTCCATGATAAAACCTGTCTTCGCATTGAATTTGCAGATGATGTAATTAGCACGAAAGAAACAGATGTGTTGTTGAAGATGAAAATAATCACTTCATAACCGGAGGGTGGACATACACTGAAAAATATTTTTGCAATTCAATGTAACAAATAGGGTATATTGCCTGTATATATAGAGTAAAGTGTAAAATTGTATATCTGCAAATTCTCATCCATCTGAAGATAGAAAGAGAAATGGCATAATAGCAGCATTCTCATCCCATCTACATGTAGTGATGAGTAAGAAAACAACGAATTCTATTCAACTAAGCCCATTAAGAGAAAATGAGACAGTAGAATCACTGTCTCATGCTCAGTCTGAATTAGAGATAACCCTTTTCTTTCAATGATATAAAGGATTCCGCTCCAACTATAATATGGTCTAATAATTCAATTCCAACAATGTTTCCAACTTCAGTCAGTCTTTTCGTAACATCGATATCTTCAGGGCTAGGTGTTGGATTTCCGCTGGGATGATTATGTGCGACGATGACGCTAGCGCAGCTGCGACGGATTAATTGTTTAAATGTTTCTCTTGGATGTACGATGGATGCATTTAGTGATCCAATAAATACTGTTTCTCTGAATAGAATCTGGTTCTTTACATTTAATCCCAATACAACAAAGTGTTCTTGAGTAAGATACTGCATGTCTTGCAGATAGTCGAATGCATCTTTTGGAGATCTTATTGTGTATCGTTCTTCAGCTGTCGTAGGCAACATTCTAGTGAGCTTTAATGCAGCTACAATTTGTTTAGCTTTCACTTTGCCGATGCCTTTTATCTGCATAAGTTCTTCTTCGGTTATTTCAAGTAACTCCTGGATAGATGGGTAGCGATTAAAGATTTCATTGAAAACATATCCGTCTTCTTTTTCTCGTAGTGTAGTTGCTAGTAATTGTTTGAATGTATATTTATTGAATGTTGTCATTTATATTTCCTCCAATAGGTTATATTTTTGTATGAAAAAAGAGAGACATTTCTGTCCCTCTCATTTGTGAGATGCATGTAACATCAGGTATTATTAAGTTGTTAATTTGGATGTAGATGGGGACATTGTGGGATGTGCTCATCTATTTTTTTGCATGAAAAAAGCCCACCGACTGTTCCTACAATCGATAAGCTATTATTCATCAGCTGCTCCAAGGTCTCTGTATGCATCTACAAGATGTGTTAAATCTTCAATAAACGCAGCTGCTTGTTTGTTCGTTAATTCTTTGCTGTGTTTTACTTTATAGTTTGTCATCATCAATCCCTTCGCAATGTCTACACTTACTAATTCTTCTTTCATCAACTGAATAATCTTCATCAGTTGTTCGTTGGTTACATGTTCATCACCTCCTTTAATAACTCCTTTTCGTTGAAAATCCTCGATATCTTGAGTGAATAGAACACTGGCTCTTGTTGCGGATAATACTGCATCTATTAACGCTCTTTTCTTAGCCATCTTCAAAACGGTATTTACATTGGTATAAGGATTTTGGTTTTGAAACGATGGTTCCTTGCTGTTACAAGAACCCAAACCTTCAGCCTCAATAGCTCCAGTTTCTTTTGCAATTAAAGTCAACTTCACTTCATACGCAAAAACTCCTTTCTCCCAATCTTCAATGCGGTTGGTTACTTCTACTACTTTTGAAAAACCAAATACATCACATAGTTTTTCTGCTCCAGGCTTTAATAGTGTCGGTTTAGAAAATCCTCCGATGATGCCATAATCTACTCCTTTAACCATGATTTTTTGTACAAACTCATTAAGTTCATTTATACGATCTTCAGATTCACTTAAAGAGATTACTAAGTTTGGTAACGCTACCGATTTAGAAAACTTAGAAGAAAGTGGCACCACATTGTTTCGCGTCTTAACCATCCTACATTCCTCCTTATTTATTTATATTTGAGTAATTGGTAATTCTATTGCTGACATTTTTTAATCCTTCGATTGATTGATTTACTAGAAACCGATTTATTCTTAGGTGCACTTTATTTGAAGTTTCTATTAAATCAACTGATTTACTAATTGCTTCCGAAGCTAGTGTAATAGATCTTTTCTCTATAGTTTTGAAACCAGTAGCCATCTTCTCCCGTATTTTCATGACGCTTATTTGAGATTTGTGAACTAGGTTACTTGACGTATTTGTTTCGCTGGTTAATTGTCCCTCGTACGTTTCTTCTATTTGGAGTAGGGCATTCTGTAGTCGTTCTCTTGTTTTGATTAATCTCTTAAGTGAGACGTAGTCACCGTAATCACACACACGCTTTATATCACGTTGGAGATGCTTTAATTCTCCTTGTAAGGCCTTATAAGTTGTAGCAACATCTTTAATGGATAAATCTTTCCCCTCTTCTATTTCCTTCGCATTCCAACTGTTTTTATACATCCAATTCATCATCTAAATCTTCCTCTCTGTACTTAGTTTTATAATTCAACGTGTTGATCTTGATTAGAAAAATGCTTGTAGCCTTTCAGAGTCAGTTTGATCAGCGTTCCTCTATTACTGCAATGATGGACAAGCAAATAACCTTCATCCTCTAAATGGTGTATTGTCCTTATTGAAATGTTATTCATGGTCAAAACACTTCTTGGAATCCATTTGTTCTGTTGCTTAGCATGTACTAGTAACTTAGTTATTGAATTTGACATTGTTTTCACCTCCTTACAATTGCGTTCCTCTCACTACGCGTGTTATCTCTGTAGAGCAAAAAAGACGTTGCTCATCCGAATGGATAAACAACGCCTATAGAAGGGGTGGGGCATGAAACGGAGGGGTACCCCCTTTAATATAAATAACCAGGTACTCAGAAAAAAACTAATGAAAAACCCATATATAAAAGCGGTTTACTTCCAAGTCATTTGTGCCCTGATAAAAATAAAGTAAAATTTGTGTTGCAAGAAAGATAGTTATATGTAAGAATAAGGTTATCTAAAATCGAAACAAACTATAATATTAAAAAGAAACAAACTAATTTAACTTGAGGAGGAATTTTAATGGAGATTACAAGCGAACAAGTAGGAAGACAAGTAAGAAATTTACGTGAGTATAGAAAGGTAAATCTTCGAGATTTAGCGCACGAAATTAATGTGAATTATACGGCGCTAAACAAAATTGAAAATGGTACACAAAAATTAGATATAGAAACTCTTTCAAAATTGGTGTTTTATTTTGATGTTTCTGCAGAGTATTTTTTAGATTCCTCTATGAAAATCGAACAATCTTTATCAAAAAAGTCACCATCATATTATAGAGAAGCTTTCAAACGTGTATTAAATGATTATTCGTTAGAAAAGACAAATCCTTTGAAAAATAATGCATTAGCTAATTTTGTACGTAATGAGTTAGTAGAGATCATTAATAGAGAAATCCCTCTGGATGAGAAGAAGTATTTAGTGACTGGATCTGTTGGTCAAGGTAATTGGGCTGCAATTCCCTGGGTAAGCTGCTTTGATCGCTCGGTAACAACTTCAGCGACAAATGGATATTACATTGTTTACCTGTTTAAAGAGGATATGTCTGGTTTTTATTTAAGTCTTAACCAAGGCTACACTTTCTTCAAAGAAAAATACGGTAAAAGAGAAGGACATCAAAAGCTTCAACATACTGCTAAGTTAATTCGAGCTAAAGTTGATATACCAAATGAATTTAAATTAATGAGTATTGATTTAGCTTCAAAAGCTGACTTAGCATCGGGATACGAGAAGGGACATATTTACGGAAAATACTATGATGCCAACAATCTTCCTTCACAATCTGATCTTATTTCGGATTTTCGTGAACTCTTAGAAGCTTATAAGAAGATTGTTGTGTTCATGAATGATCGTAATGTTAAAGAATTTAATGATTATTTACTACTCCAAGATGATCTAGAATTCTTAGAAATGGATGAAGAAAATTATCAGGCTGCAGTTAATGATTACACAAATCTAATTGAGACACGCATTTCGTTAATAGATATAGATGAAGGAGCTCGTCCTCCGAAGGATATAATTATTGATGAAGTTGGAAAGAAAAGATATCCACGAAATGCAAAAGAAGCTTCAAAGGCTCTATTAAGGGAAGAGTTTGCGTGCGAAGTAGATCCAAACCATGCAACTTTTATCTCAAAATCAACTGCAAATCCATATGTTGAAGCCCATCATTTTGTTGGAATTGCGCAATATGAAAAATTCCCAGAGGTAGATCTAGATAGGACTGCCAACATTGTATCTTTATGTCCTTCGTGCCACCGTAAAATCCATCATGGAGTAGATGAGGTAAGATTACCGATGATTCAAAAGCTTTTTGAAAAGATAAAAGGACGTCTTGAAAAAGTAGGTATTGAAGTGACAATGACTCAGCTTAAAGAATTCTACGTTGTAAAGTGAAATAATTCATAAAAGGGGGATGCAATTATGAGTAAAGAGTTCGTTGAATACACTGTTTACCAATTAAAAGAAATGCCACGTCAAGATTTTATTAATGAACTTGGTACATTCACAACTAGTTTGGACTTCAAATATAGTACTTCTCAGGAGAAATCCTGGGGAGACTGCTATGACTATTTGAACAATGAATTTCAAAATACAACTATTTACGATCAATGCATTCTGCTATTTGAATATTGTCTGCCGTTTACAAATTATCGACGCCCAGATGTAATCATGTTATTTAACGGGAAAGTGATAGTTCTTGAGTTTAAAAGAAAAGATATTGATTTGATTCAAGATGTAGATCAGCTGCGCGGCTATTTGAATTTCTTAAGAAAATTTCATGATGAGACACAACGTATGAATTTGTTAGTAGAAGGTGCGTTAATTCTAACAACGAATAATGAAAATCACATTGTATCAGCTATTGGATTTACTTTAATTAAAGGTAAGGGATTAATAAATTTACTTAATGACTTTAATAATAGAAATCCATTAGATCGTGAGTCGTCGTTATTATGGGCGAATTCATCATATGAACCTTCCAAGAACGTGTTAAAAGCAACGTTTAATATGTTTATGAATGATGACCTTTCAATGATTAAGAATATTTCAGAGCATGAGCTTCAAAATGTATTAGATGTATTGCATAGATTGACAATAGAGTCGCATCAAAAAAAACGATTAATTTTTCTCACAGGCGTACCAGGTGCAGGAAAGACTTTAGCGTTACTTCATACATTATATAAGCTGAATGAGGATAGATTTCGCAGTGTTTTTTTAACAGGGAATGGCCCACTAGAAAAAGTACTCTCTTATTTACTTTCAAATGCTGAAACTGGTGCAGATGGAGAAGCATTGATTAAAGGAGTTCTCGCATATAAAAAAGCGTACTTTAATAGGGGTACTAAACAGCCCTTTCTAAATAGAAAAATACCATCAACCATATTATTTGATGAAGCACAACGTGCATGGAATGAAAAACAAATGGGGGCTTCATACGGAATGAGCGAACCAGAATTGATTTTGAAAGTACAGGGTGAAGCAGCATCTCAAAACGGCTATACAAATATTGTAGCTTCTATTGGTTTTGGACAAAGTATATATAAAGGTGAAGAAGATGAATTTGAAACATGGGTAAAAGTACTGGAAAAATCAAATTATCAGGATTGGGAAATATATGCGCCTTCTAATTTGAAGGGAAAACTAGGTCATCTGTCGAATATTGTTTATGTAAATGATTTGAATTTAGCTACATCTATTCGTTCAAATTTCATTGATACATCGTCTTTTATTGAAGCTGTATTAAATGCAGATGTAATAACAGCAAAAGAAGAATATCAAAAGCTATGTGAACAAGGATATTTTATTCATATGGTAGATAATCTTAATAGCGCGAAAAGATATTTAGAAAAGAATGCTATCGAAACTGGTGATAAATTTTATGGGCTTATATCTTCATCGAATATGAATTTAAATGACCATAAACAGTTCTTAGGAAATGCGCGGATGATTCAACAATCAGATACAAAAGAAACGATTGGAAAATGGTACTTTAAAGATTCTTCAAAACTTGATGCAATTGCGACGGAATTTGTTTGCCAGGGATTAGAGTTAAATATTCCTATTGTTTATTTTGGTGGAGATTTCTTAGTAAATGATGAAAAGTGGCAAGTGAAACCTACTAAACATTATGAAGATAGAGAAACTACGATCAGAAATATTTATAGAGTTTTGTTATCAAGAGGACGTATAGGGATGTTATTGTTTGTACCTAATAAAAAAGATTGTATTGATACTCTATCCTTTTTGAAAAATATAGGGATAGAAAGATACGATATTTAAATTTCACAGTTAGTAATTTGGAATGGAGAGAGAAAATGTCACGTACCATACTTTATCATAATGTTTACATTACCTTAAATGGGGAAAAAACAAATCTTCGTCTTTCGGATTTAATTAATAGAATTGTAGAACTTGATGATGTAGAACGACACTGGCGAGCGAAAAACTTATCATTGCTTTATTTAAAAACGATCGATGTTGAAAATCCATTGAATATATATAACAGATCTTTTGCTATTGCTAAGTACAGAGATAACTATAGACCTTATACTGGAAGAATAGGTACTAATGCTGCAAACCCAATTGAAGATGATGTAATTGAGTTTACTTGTTGCTGTTATGTTGAGCGCTCAAGGCAACTATTAATAGAATATAACCACCATGGAAGTAGACCTAATGAAATAGCGAGGTATCTTTCTTCTTTCTTGCCCAAGAATGAAGGGGCTATCTGGGATATATGTTTAGAACCGATTGATGCTACACGTGGATTAAATGTGATTAGACAAGCAAACAGGATTAATAATATTGAATTCAGAATTGACTGTACTCAAAATTTACCTGATTTTCAAGCTGAAACTTTTTTAGCTAATTATATTCTTCGAACTGTAGAGAGTAATATTGAGTTTGGAGCAAATATAGCAACTATTAAATTTGGAAACGGAAAGAGAAGGTTAGAAATTATACAGGCGCAAACTTTGCTTCAAATGGTAGCACTCTTAGATTTAGAAGATGATATTTTTAGCTCTGTAAAGATAGAATTTATTAATGCAGAAAACGTTAAGGAAACAATTGATTTGAAAAATGGAAATATATTAAAGTACTTAATATTGCAGGATGTCGATGCAACAGGTTATGAGTTTATAATTGATCAAATGGAAATTTCATATGATCTTAATCATCAACCAGGGAATACAGCAATGCAACGTTTCCCGAATCTAATTAGGAATAGAAATCTACCGGCAATAATTCCACATATTAATAATGAGCTTATTGCTGTACCTGAAGAAGGTGCATAATGAAATTTATTCAAGATTGGAATCGTAAAGAATTCTATCTTAAATATTGGATAATTATTATTATGATTTGTACTTTTATTATTTCATGTCTTAATTATGTTCTCGATACATTTGAAATATATGAATTTGATAATATGAATAAGCTTTTGATTGATCAATTTTTAGTTAACAGAGAAGGAATTCTAATTTCTGTTTCTGCAATTTTTATAGGAATTTATTTTAGTATTTTTACAATGCTATTAACTATTAAGAGTAGCTCAAAAATGGTGCAAATGGGCATTAAGACATACAAAGAGTTAATTCAATTTTTAAGGAATGCTTTTATAGGTTCATTTTTATATATAGTTTATGCGATTCTATATCCTTTGTTCAGTTCAATAAGCCAACCTGGAATTATAAAGTTTTCTTACGAATTATTGCTTGGTGGTCTTGTGCTTTACATGCTGCTTACTTCTTTAAGAGTAGGAATAACATATATCATTATATTTAAATCAGACTTAAATAAAACTTTCTTAAATATGGAAAAAGAAAACGAAGAAAGTGAAGAGCTAAAGGAGACCATGTATAAATTGAAGAACTTCTTGGAAAATTGTGAGCAGCAAGAAGGAATTAAAGATGCTGAAGAATTAAATTCAATAATACGATTCAAGAATTCTAGACCAAGTAAATAAGTTAGAACAGAGGAGAAGCTAATGATAAGCCTCTCTTTTTCTTAGTTATTCCGTATACAGTATTTTGGTGAATGTGAACTGGATTTAATACTATGAACTCTCAGTGGTACATCCATTCAATATGGTTATACTATTACTATTATTGCATAATCGATTTGGCCAATATATTTGTATAGTAGGCTTAGATGATTCTTATTAATGGATAAAAGTCAATGAAGATTGGTATATCAAGTCGTCTTGTAGATCTATATACAGGGTACTTTGAAGAAGAGATTAAATCATCTATCTATTGCTTTATATGTAGATCGAATAGATGAAGCGAAAAATATCATAACTTACTAATATGAGGTGTCTTATGAATTTAACAGTGATTGAAGCCGTTTGGGTAGGAGCAGCGGTATTAGCTTACGAAACATATCATAGTAAAACGAAACCTTCTGAAAATGATATGTATTTTAGACAAGTGGATATTCAACAAAAAGCACAACAATATACAGTAAATGCGGTACAACATGCACGTGTTAATCAATGGGCAAATGGTGATCACCCAGGGAGTCAGGTAAATTATTTACGTGCGGGAGAAAATAAAACACGTCGTCTCACGTATAACAGAGAATTTCAAGGTGTTAAAGAGAGACCAAATATAAATGAAACAGATACGATAGAAACATCTATAGGTGTAGTAACAGTGGCTGATATTTATAGTTTTGTAGAGAATGAATATACAGCTTTATTTACAATAGATTTCTTTGCAATTTTAGACTATCTGGAACAATACAGTAATATGCCGTATAAAAATCCAGAAAGTGCTACAGGTGAAGAAAAACAGCGTTTGGAATTAACCCGAGAACTAGGTGGAATAGCGGTTACAGAATTAAACAAAGTAGCCCTTCTATGTGGGAAAAAATATCAACTGAAAAATAAAATGAAATCGAAATGGCTTACAGGTGGTAATGACCGTATACGCCGTTACTTCTGGGAACAATTAAAGTTTGAACGATTAACGGATTATCCAACGAGTCTCTCAATATTTGCAGAATTGGCAAAAGATGATGAATATAAAGCGCGTATTCGGCTTGCGGTAGAATTGGATGAGAAAGTTGCAACACAAGCAGACTATGTAAGGCATCATCAATTTTTAAATGAATCAAGTCTTCCATCAGAGCTTTCCTATTATGTAAAAGAAAGTGCAACAAATCATAATTTTCATGTATATGATGAAGACACAGGGACAATCATAAAAAAATTGCAAAATGGAACGTATAAAAAGGTGCAATTAACATATGTCCTGACTTATGAAGAAATTCAACGAATTCAGATGACTAATAACCAAATCTTAGAAATGATACTAGATGGGGTAGAAAAGCTTATACCCTATTATAAATTAGCCACTAGTGCTGGCATAGATGAAACAAAAGCTTCAGATAAGAGTTCTTTACGAGAGGGAGAGCAGGAAATGGATTATCCTAAAAATATGATTCTGTACGGCCCACCTGGCACAGGGAAAACTTATAACACTATTAACTATGCTGTCAGTATCATTGAAAACATGTCATTAATAGAGGTGCAAGAAGAACCATATGAACAGGTCTTTTCTCGTTATAAAGAGTACCAGAAAAATGGACAAGTTGGCTTTATTACATTTCATCAATCATACGGTTATGAAGAGTTCATTGAAGGAATCAAACCTATTTTAGATGATGAAAAATCGGAACAGGTGCGATACAAAATTGAAGCAGGTATTTTTAAACTGTTTTGTGAACAAGCACAACAATTGCAAATTTCTTCTTCAAATAAAGAATTAGAATCTTCTATAGATAAAGGAATCTGGAAGGTATCACTTGGTAGACGTGGAGATGAGAAAACAAAAAAAGATTGTTTTAACAACAGTCGTATCCGCATCGGATGGGATGACTTAGGAGAAGACATTACGGATGAAACGGAATTTCCAAACGCTAGTGTGAAAAATATTTTGTCCAATTTTTATGATGAAATGAATATAGGAGACATTGTGTTGTCATTGGGCGATCAAAAACATATTGATGCAATCGGCTTTGTAACCGAAGAACCCAAATGGCTTAACGAAATGCCGTATTACAAAAGAAGTAGAAAAGTAGAATGGATTGCGAAGGACATTTGGGAATACGTTTATGAGTTTAATCAGCAAACCAATTTAACTTTAGCTACTGTGTATGAATTAAAAAACATCAATAGAGAAGAAATCAATAAGTTGATTTTGAAGTACTCTACGAATCAACAAGCTGATTGGGAAATTCAAGAAAATAAGAAAAACTATGTATTTATTATTGATGAAATTAACCGTGGGAATATCTCTAAGATTTTTGGGGAACTGATTACACTCATTGAACCAACAAAGCGACTTGGTGCAAGAGAAGAAATGAAATTAAGACTTCCCTATTCGAAAAAAGAATTCGGTGTACCACAAAATGTCTATCTCTTGGGTACGATGAATACAGCTGACCGCTCGATTGCTTTAATGGATACTGCTCTAAGAAGACGTTTCAATTTTATTGAAATGATGCCTGATACAGCTACCCTACAAGATATTCATGTAGGAAAAATTAATATTCAGCGAATGCTAGAAGCGATGAATCAACGTATTGAAGTGCTGTTTGATCGTGAACATACGATTGGCCATGCATATTTCACAGCTCTTAAGGAAGTGCCAACACTAGAAAGATTGGCTTTACTTTTTGAAAATGAAATTCTGCCTTTATTGCAAGAATACTTCTATGAAGATTACGGTAAGATTCAACTAATCTTAGGAGATAATGCGAAGAGCCAGTCAACTAGATTTATTTTAGATCAGAAATTAAATATGAAAAATGTTTTTGTTGGCAAGGTTAATTTTGATTTACCTGAACAGACCTTTAACATTCAGCGGGAAGCATTTTTTAAGCCTGAAAGCTACATTGGAATTTATGAGCAGGTTGCACATGAAGAAGATTATTGAAGCAAAAGAGTTTGATATTATCACATGTAATCGCGAATTTGAAAACCAAGCAGGGTACGTATATATTGATCCAAGGTCATTCCAACAATTAGAACTACTCATCTTAACATTCAATGAAGATGAACAGGCGGATGGAATTGATTTCTTTAATGTGACAACGAAGAGAGAAATAGGGAAGATCATTAAAGTGAAAAACTACGTGGGAATGATACATTTAGCAACAGGGCTTCAAATCGAAATTTTACCTAAAATTCATCGACATACTACTGGAGATACGCGAAAGATTTTTTTGAAGATGCTTAAGACACTTAAAGACTTTCCAACTAAAGTTTTTAATGAAGCACACTTGAATACAGAGCGTATGCCGCTATTTGAAGTATTTATTCATTTATTTATCCAGGAAGTGCAGCAGCTTGTTAAGAAAGGCATTAAATCTGCCTATTATGAGGTGGAAAATAATTTAAATGTGTATAAGGGGAAAATGCTATTCAATTCGCAAATCAAACATAACCTCGTACATAAAGAAAGATTCTACATGCACTACGATGAATTCGGTATCAACCGGGCAGAGAATCGACTTATTAAATCGACTTTAGTACAATTATTGAAACAATCTAGCGATACAGTAAATTTAAAAGAGATTCGAAAATTACTAATGCACTTTGAGTTAGTGGAAACTTCCTATAATTACGAAAAGGACTTTCAGTTGGTCGTCATTAATCGAAACTCGAAGGATTATGCAAGTATCATCGTATGGTCAAAAGTCTTCTTAAACCAACGTAGTTTTACAACATTTTCTGGTGGAACGTTTGGAAAAGCACTCCTATTTCCTATGGATAAGGTATTTGAAGCCTATGTGGGGCGGCACATCGCTAAACAGTTTTCAGATGATTGGAATGTGTCGTTACAAGACAAGGGCTTCTATTTGTTTGAGGATAAATTTGCACTTCGACCAGATATTGTCCTAAGAACGCAAGATGAATCACGTATCATCATCATTGATACAAAATGGAAATTATTATCTAACTCTTCAAGCAAGAATTATGGTATTTCACAAGCTGATATGTATCAAATGTATGCGTATGCAAAGAAATATCAAACAAATGAGATATTCCTGGTTTATCCTATGAATGATCAATTTGAGAAAACGAAAGAAATTCAATTTGTTAGTGATGATGGGGTACGAGTGAACATATTCATGTTTGACTGCGAAAAGGTAGAAAATAGCCTGTATAATCTAAAGCTAAATTTGGGATAAACCAATTTACTAGTAAGGCGTACGGCTATAGACAAATCTTTACACTAGTTCGATTTTACTGAAGAAGAACACATTATATTTTTCAAATATTGTTTGTAACTAAGAGGATGAAAATGTTGTGAGAGATATTATATACGGTCACAAAAAAAGCAGCATGAGCTCATTGATATGGTCTTTTTATATTTCTACGAGACGGTTTAGTGTAAATATTTATGAACCCGAGACTAATTATAAACGTAGTAAGTAGGAGGCTTATTTCCGAACTAGAGTTTTGTACTAGGATTTACAGTCATCCAGCTACATCCACACACCGAGAAGCGAGATATGGAGTAATACGATTAGTAGAATAGTTGTTCTGCTAGTCGAAATTCCCATTATAGTACAGGTGAAAACTTTTAAAAAAGGTGAATGGTAACGAGTATCTGCATACAATAAATTTGTCCATTTGATCTAATATCGAGCTGTTTCTGCATGACTTAAGATTATTAAAAGATACTTTCCATAACTTTATAAATTTAATATAAAATATGTAATTTTTTTAAGAATTGAAAAGGAGTATATCTATGGATTTAGCAAGTTTTTTAAAAGAGATAGCGAGTGAACAAGGACAAGAAGAAGGAGATTTTCTATCCAATAGTACTTTCAAAATTGGCGAAACTCTACCTAAAAAAACATCTGGAGTAGTCTATGGTTTTGTAGTTAGACTAAATGCGCAAGAAAAATTAGACTTATTTAATGAAGCAAAAAAACTAGGCGGCAACAAATTCGATGCGGATTCAAAGACTAAATCAATTATAAATGATTATTATCCGTTATATTGGGGGAAAAATTCTGATATTTTTGGCAGAATAAATGCTCATGTAACTGGACATAAGGGGGGGAATAGCAATTTAGGGTTGAAAGACTATTCAACTATAGAAGATAAAGAAATTTTATATGCAAGAATTTATCTTAATAATAATGAAAAATTTGAAAAATATTTAATTTCGACTTATCCACCTCTTCTAAAAACTAGAAAGCAGTGAAGTCTATTAAATAATAGACAAATTTGTAGGAGTATACAAACATTAGTTTGTATACTCTTATTTTGTCGAGTGAGTACCTAAAAACAAAATTAAGATATGCAGGAGCATGCATTTCAATAACACGCAAAAGAAAAAGCTTTAGAACTTATTATGTTGAGAAAATCTAAAGTCGTAAAGAAGTTAAAGATAAGGCTGGGAAATAACAAGTTATACCTAAAATTGAAACTATAGAGTGGGAATAGGATTAACTTATTGAATGGTGGAAGATGGTAAATTTAACGTGATTTTCTGATTGTTGGAAACGAAAAAAGCCTATAAAATTGAATGGTTGGTCGCCAAACTTCTATTTTATCTGACCACTGAAAATAGTTTCGCTGTGATACAATAAAACTAATGAACATAACAAAAAAAATAGAGATTTCGTTGAAAAGGGTGGAGTTATGAATAAACAACAACTGGCTTCGAAAATTTGGGAGTCTGCAAATAAGATGCGTTCAAAGATTGAGGCGAACGAGTACAAGGATTATATTTTAGGATTTATCTTCTACAAGTTCTTATCTGATAAAGAAGTGAAGTTCTTAAAGGAGAATGATTATTCAGTAGAGGATATTAAGAATCTAAAAGAAGAAAGTCAGGACGAAGTAGCATTCATTCAAAATGGAATCGGGTACTTTATTGAGTACGATAATTTGTTCTCAACTTGGCTAGAACTTGGGAAAGACTTCTCTGTTGATAATGTCCGTGTGGGATTGTCGGCATTCAGCCGTCTAATTAGTGCAAGTCATAAAAAGGTTTTCGACCGTATCTTCAATACTTTGGAAACTGGGCTGAGTAAATTAGGGGATAGCTCTGGTACTCAGACAAAAGCGATTAGTGAGCTAATCCAATTGATTAAAATTATCCCGATGGGCGGCAAACAAGACTATGATGTTCTTGGTTTTATCTATGAATACTTGATTAGTATGTTCGCTGCAAATGCAGGAAAAAAAGCAGGAGAATTCTATACACCACATGAAGTTTCTGTTTTGATGTCAGAAATTGTTGCAAATCATTTGAAAGATAAAGAAGAAATTAAAATCTATGACCCAACGAGTGGTTCAGGTTCATTGTTAATCAACATTGGCCAATCTGTTGCAAAACATATTGACAACGAAAATAACATTAAGTATTTTGCCCAAGAGTTGAAGGAAAATACCTATAACTTAACCCGAATGAATCTAGTTATGCGTGGAACTATACCTGATAATATCGTCACACGTAATGGAGATACACTTGAAGAAGACTGGCCGTTCTTTGAAGATAATAATCCTATTAATTCATATGATCCACTTTATGTGGATGCGGTGGTTTCAAATCCACCATATTCACAATCTTGGGATCCTACAAATAAAAAAAGTGATCCGCGATACGCTCACTATGGCCTTGCTCCTAAGACGAAAGCGGATTTTGCTTTCTTACTTCATGATTTGTATCACATTAAACCTGAAGGTATTATGACAATCGTTCTTCCACATGGTGTGTTATTCCGCGGTGGTGATGAAGGAGAAATCCGTAAAAATTTGATTGAACGAAACAATATTGATGCCATTATAGGCTTACCTAAGAGTATTTTCTTTGGAACAAGTATTGAAACTATCATTATGGTGTTAAAACAAAAGCGCACAACAAACGACGTTTTAATTGTTGATGCTTCAAAGGGATTCACCAAAATTGGAAAAAACAATGTATTACAAGCATCTGATATTAAGAAGATTTCTGATACGGTTACTCAGCGTATCAACGTCGAAAAATATGCTCGTATAGTAAGTCAAGATGAAATTCGAGCAAATGACTACAAATTAAGTATTCCATTATATGTGGATTCTTCTGATGAAGATGAAACTTGGGATATTTATGCGTCAATGTTTGGTGGGATTCCTAAATCTGAAATTGAAAATCTAGTGTCGTACTGGGAATCCCTACCGATACTCAAGAAAGAATTGTTCTCAGAAAATGAATCACCATATGTTGACTTAGTAACAAGTGATGTGAAGAAAGCCATTGTTGAAAATATCGATGTGGTGAATTTTATAAATAATTATCACCAGTCATTTGATGGGTTTGAGGACTATCTTAAAAAGAAGCTTATTGACCAAATTACTTCAATAAAAATTGGTAAAGAAAAAACAATCATTAGTGATGATATCTTCGCACGTCTCTCTTCAATTCCTTTGGTAGATAAGTATGAAGCTTATCAAGTTCTTGATGACGAGTGGGCAAAGATTGCAGTCGATTTAGAAATTATTCAAACTGAAGGTTTTGAAGCAACGAAAAAAGTTGATGTAAATATTGTCTTGAAGAAGAAGGATGGGAAAGAAGTTGAAGTGCAGGAAGGCTATCTAGGGCATGTAATTCCATTTGATATGGTTCAGGCTACAATGCTGAAAGAAGAAGCAGATGTTATAAAGGCTATGGATAATCGTTTAGCTGAAATTTCGTCTTACTATTCAGAAATTATTGATTCATTTTCGGAAGAAGAAAAAGAATCAATAGTATTGAATGATGCAAACGACGCTTTCGTGATTGCTGAAGTAAATAAAGCGTTGAAAACTGCTTATGCAGATATTGAATCCGAAGAAATTACTGCGTTGAACGAATATATTAGTTTGCTAGATGCAAAAGCGAAGAAACCTGAAAAAGAAAGATTCATTGCCAGCCACCCAGAAGTTACTTGGTCAAATATTGAGCCGAATAAAGATGGTACATTCGCGAAAACCAAAGTTAATGCATACTTAAAAGAATTACAATCTGATTACAAATTCCCTGAAGAGTTATTCGAAGCAAAACTTGTTCAGGTCAGTGATTTAATGGCAGAAGAAAAAGCATTAAAGTCACAAGTGAAAAAAGATTCTGCGGAACTTCATATGAAGACTAAAGAAACAATTGAGAACTTATCTGATGATGAAGTTTGTAAGTTACTTGAAGAGAAGTGGATAACCCCACTCACAACAGCTTTGAACAAAGTGCCAGACAATGTCATTTCTGAGCTTGTGTTCAAGATTCAAGAACTAGCAGACAAGTATGCAACAACATATTACGAAGTTGCGAGTGAAATTGCGGACATAAAAATGACTTTAATAACATTAATTGATGGATTAACGGGTAGTAAATTTGATATGAAGGGGCTTAGCGAGTTCCAAACGCTATTGCAAAGTGAATAATATGAGTGAAAGAAAAAAATACCCTGAAATTAGATATGGTCAATTCACTGACGCTTGGGAACAGCGGAAGTTGGGGGAAGTAGCGGATTTCTTTGATGAAAAGCGCATTCCAATCGATTCAGGATTACGGACATCTGGTGAATATCCATACTATGGGGCAACTGGTGTAATTGATTATGTTCATGATTATATCTTTGACGGTGAGTATGTATTGCTTGCAGAAGATGGAGCGAATATCATAATGCGGAACAGTCCCTTAGCCTACCTAACACAAGGAAAGTTCTGGCTTAACAACCATGCACACATTATGCGAATGAAAGATGGGGACAACAGTTTTCTACTCCAACTTCTCGAAAAGCAAAATTATGTGAAGTACAACACTGGAACAGCACAACCAAAATTAAATGGCGAAGTGGTTAAGAAAATGTTTCTTACATTTCCTTCATGTGAAGAGCAAGCTAAAATCGGAACCTTTTTCAATCAACTCGACCACCTCATCACCCTTCAACAACGTAAGTATGAAAAGACTGTAAACATAAAGAGAGCTTTGCTTGAAAAAATGTTCCCGAAAAATAGAGAAGAAAAACCAGAGATTCGTTTTGAAAAATTTACTGATGCTTGGGAACAGCGGAAGTTGGGGGAAGTTGTAGATGTTCGATCTGGTCGGGACTACAAACATTTATCTGAAGGTGATATACCAGTCTATGGAACTGGTGGATATATGCTAAGTGTGAGTGAGGCACTTTCGTATGCTGAAGATGGAATTGGTATCGGGCGAAAAGGTACAATTGATAAACCATATTTATTGAGAGCACCATTTTGGACGGTGGATACACTATTCTATGCAGTTCCAAAAGAAAAATTTGATTTAGATTTTCTACATTCAGTTTTCCAACGAGTGAACTGGAAACAAAAAGATGAATCGACTGGAGTACCAAGTTTGTCAAAAACAACGATTAATGAAGTTCATGTTGCAGTTCCAGAATACGAAGAACAAGTAAAAATCGGCTCGTTTTTTAGCCGATTAGACCACCTCATGACCCTTCACCAACGTGAGTTGGAAAAATTGAAAAATATTAAAAAAGCACTAATTCAAAAGATGTTGGTTTAAGGAGGAATGGCAGTATGGTTTTTACAAAAGAAGCGGAGTTTGAAGAAGCCTTAATCAACTTGTTGATTTCTCAAAAAGGTTGGGAGGAAGTAATTAAGTTCCCTACTGAAGAAGATTTAATCCGCAACTGGGCGGATATACTCTTTCAAAATAACCGTGATATTGATCGCTTGAATAATGTGCCATTAACTGACAGTGAGATGAGACAAATTATGGAGCAAATCACCGAGCTTCGTACCCCATTAAGACTCAATGGATTTATTAATGGGAAATCCATTGCGATTACACGTGATAATCCTAATGATAAGCTACATCTAGGAAAAGAAGTTAGCTTGAAAATTTATGACCGTTTAGAAATTGCAGGAGGTCAAAGTCGCTATCAAATTGCACAACAACCACAATTTCCAACTAAATCGAAGATAATAAACGACCGTTGTGGAGATTTAATGCTGCTAATTAACGGAATGCCTGTCATTCATATTGAGTTGAAACGCTCGGGTGTTTCCGTAAGTCAAGCATGTAATCAAATAGAGAAATACGCTCACGAAGGGATTTTTACAGGATTATTCTCATTAATTCAAGTTTTTATTGCTATGGAACCAGAAGAAGCAGTCTACTTTGCTAATCCAGGGCCCGAGAGGAAATTTAATTCTGATTTCTATTTCCATTGGGCTGATTTCAATAATGAACCTTTGAATGGTTGGAAAGACATTGCAGGTTCTCTTTTGTCTATCCCTATGGCACACCAATTAATTGGATTTTACACCGTTCCAGATAGTAGTGACGGAGTGCTTAAGGTCATGCGTAGTTATCAGTATTACGCATCAAATGCGATTTCTGATAAAGTAGCTGAGACAAAATGGGACGGCAAGAGCAGGCTCGGTGGTTATATTTGGCACACTACTGGATCAGGTAAGACAATGACAAGTTTCAAATCTGCACAGTTAATTGCTAACTCAAAAGATGCGGATAAGGTTCTGTTCCTTATGGATAGAATTGAACTTGGTACGCAATCGCTCGAAGTGTATCGCGGATTTACCGACGATAACGAAGAAGTTCAAGCGACAGAAAATACAAGCGTACTGGTTACCAAGTTAAAGAGTTCGAGTCCGGCGGATACTTTGATTGTGACGTCCATTCAAAAGATGTCGCGTATTAAAGATGATGAAGGCGGATTAAATGCAAAAGACCTTGAGTTAATGCGGTCAAAACGGATTGTTTTCATCATTGATGAAGCACATCGTTCAACGTTTGGAGAAATGTTGATTGATATTAAAGAAATGTTCCCATTCGCTATTTTCTTTGGGTTCACTGGGACACCGATTCAAGAAGAAAATCAAAAGAAAATGAATACAACTGCAACAGTTTTCGGAGACGAATTACATCGTTACAGTATTGCTGATGGGATTCGAGATAAGAATGTTCTCGGTTTTGACCCATATAAAGTACTGACTTATAAAGATCGTGACCTTCGGAAAGAAGTAGCACTCCATCAGGCAAAAGCTAAAACAGAAGAAGAAGCGATAAGAGAACCCCAAAAATCAAAAGTCTATTATAAGTATCTTAATTCTACACAGGTTCCAATGGCAGGGTATAAAGACTCGTCAGGAAACTATAACAAAGGTATTGAAGATTACGTACCAAAGTCTCAATACGAACTGGAAACTCATCGAAAAACAGTTGTAAGTGATATCTTGGATAACTGGGTGACATTGAGCCACGGTAGCAAGTTTCATGCGATATTTGCGACGAGTAGTATTCCTGAAGCTATAATGTATTATCGACTGTTTAAGAAAAATGAAATTGGGTTGAAAGTAACCGCTCTGTTTGATCCTAATATCGACAATATGGGTGGTGCCGAATTTAAGGAAGATGGTTTGGTTGAAATTATCGAAGATTATAATAAACAATATAACCAAGGCTTTTCGTTTGCGACGCACGCGAAGTTCAAGAAAGACATTGCTTCTCGCCTTGCACATAAGAAACCATACGTCATAATTGAACGTGAACCCGACAAACAAATTGATTTATTAATTGTAGTTGATCAGATGTTGACGGGATTTGATTCGAAATGGATCAATACTTTATACATGGATAAAGTGATGAGGTATGCCAATATTATTCAGGCGTTTTCACGTACAAATCGTTTATTTGGCCCTGAGAAGCCGTTTGGTACAATTCGTTATTATCGATACCCAAGTACCATGGAACGCAATATAAAAGAAGCAGTGAAGCTATATTCTGGTGAAAAGCCTATCATGTTATTTGTTCAGAAGCTTGAAGGTAATCTGAAGAAAATGAACAACATCTTTGAAGAAATTAAAGATGTTTTCGAAAATGCAGGCGTTGAAAACTTTGAGAAGTTACCTGAAGATCTTACAGCAAGAGGAAAGTTTGCTTCATTGTTTAAGGACTTCAATGAATATTTAGAAGCTTCGCAAATTCAAGGTTTCAAATGGAAGAAATCAGAGTATGAATTCTCTCATGGGCAAGGAAAACCAAAAACATCAGTTGTGATGAAGTTTGATGAAACCGCCTATCTCATTTTAGCTTTGCGCTACAAGGAGCTGTTTAGCGGTGGTGGTGATGGCGGCGAAGGAGAAGTACCGTTTGAAGTGGAAGGGTATCTTACTGAAATTGAAACGGGTGCAATTGATGCTAACTACATGAATTCTCGCTTCCAAAAATACCTCCGTTTAATTAATCAAACAGGAGCCACAAAACAAGCGATTGAAGATGCGTTAAATGATCTTCACACCACATTTTCAACATTAACGCAAGAAGAGCAAAAGTATGCGAATCTATTCATGCATGATGTTCAAAGTGGAGACGTTCTCGTAGAACCTGGTAAGACACTCAGGGACTACATCACTGAGTATCAGGCAAAGGCAGAAGATGATCAGATTCATAATTTTGCTGAGTTTCTAGGTCTTGATGAAGCTGAGTTACGGAGAATGATGAGTCTTAAAATCACAGAATCAAATATCAATGAATATAATCGTTTCGATAACTTGAAACAAACCATGGATAAGAAGAAGGCTAAGTCTTTTTTTGAAAAAGTTGAAGGTAAGTCAATTAAGCCATTTCAGGTGAATATACGTATTGATGAGTACCTACGCAAATTCTTGCTGGAAGGCGGATTTGAAATGGACACGATAAATGAAAATGTCCAACAAATCAATTCGAATAACTCAGGACAAACAGCAGTGAACTATACTGATGAAAACTAACGACGAGTTACCGAGATATTTTATGCAGCACTTTTAGATTTTGAAGTTGGTACAACAGTTTTTATAAATAGTAAGTATGGAAAATTAATATAGAATATTTTTAATAAAGTTAGTTTACATTTTAAAGAAATTTCTTTTGATCAATAATGCCCCCGCAACGTAATTTTTATTAAACGTAGTCAAAAGCGTAGTCAAACATTTTATACTGTAGCTAAAAGTCCTGATAAACACTACTATTAAAGCGCTTTATAGAGATGGTGGTTCGACTCCCGCCGTCTCCATATTACAAAATCATATATTACATACAGTGTCTGTGACTTAAAGCATAAAATTTCCTTTTGGAAACTTTATGCTTTTTTTATTTTAGGCTACCGTCCGATTTAGATATCTTTGGTATACCAAGGCTTAAAAAACAGAAAAAATCCCAAATTGGAGACACTTTATTAAAGTGTCTCCAATTTGGGGTTCAGTTCGTTCAGAGAAAAGTGCCTTTTTATTGAAAGTTCTTAAAATTTAGATTGTTTTTAATGTATTGTTAAATTATAATACAAGACATAACAAATAAAACGTTTTCATGAAGGAGGTGAACTATTTGCATGTCGCAGGAATGAATATTACCTTTAAGCATTTTCCTTTTCTATATTTTTTAGAATCTATGAAACGATTGGATATTGAAAATATTGAATTATGGGCTGGAGAGCCTCATCTATTTGTTTATCGAAACGCACTTGGAAATATTAGAACTATGAAAAAAGAGATACGATCCAGAGGCTTGAAAATTGTCTGCTATACTCCAGAACAATGCGTTTATCCGTATAATATTGCGGCTTCCGACTCCCACTGGCGAAAAATAAGCATTGATTATTTCATAGATAACTTATATGCAGCTTTGGAATTGGGTACCGATAAAATGTTGGTCACTTCAGGAATTGGGGATTTTTCTGTATCACAAGAAGAGTCGTGGAAATACGCAAGTGACTCTATCTATCAATTAACTAGAGTGGCTGAGAAGGAAGGGCTAACGCTTGCTTTAGAGCCTTTAACCCGCTTTGAATCTAATCTAATTACCAACTTCAAAGGTTTAAAAAAGATGATAGAAAAAATCCAATCGCCTTCGTTAATAGGAATGATTGATGCAGTGGCGATGCAGTTAGCTGATGAAACGCCGGATGATTATTTTTCGATGTTGCCCGAGTTGAGTCACTTTCATTTAATAGATGGGGATGGCCAAAGTGATGCCCATTTATCTTTGGACGATGGCGTCCAAGACTGGCGAGAGCATTTAAAAAGCCTTCATAGCCATGGATATGAAGGAATTTGTACCTTGGAAATAATGGGTTCGGCTTATTATCAAGATCCTCAAACCGCACTTATGAACTCCCTTATAAAATTAAAAGAATTTAAAGTCTAACCATTTGGAGGAACTCGTATGAACAATGGCGTACTAACTAGAAAGCTTGGTTTTTGGGCAGCTTTAGCAATTGCGGTCGGAACGACAATAGGATCGGGTATTTTTGTATCATCAGGAGATGTTGCCCGTGCTGCTGGAAGCCCTTCACTTTCAATTCTTGCTTGGGTAATAGGCGGGCTGATCGCCATTCCACAAGTTATGGTATTGGCCGAATTATCAACTGCCTATCCGCAAAATGGAAGCGGTTACGTTTACTTGAACAAAGCCGGGTGGCGGCCTTTAGGCTTCCTGTATGGCTGGGCAACATTTTGGGCTTTAGATCCTCCTTCTATTGCAATTATGGCGTTAGCGCTTGTTTCGTATATATCGACGTTTCTGCCATTTTTCGATGGTCTGCCTGGAAAGTTGCTTGGCATCGCCATTATTTTAGCTATTACTGCTATTCATTACCGCAGTGTCAAAGAAGGAGGGGTGTTCCAGGTTATTATTACAGTGGTTAAAATCGTTCCCTTTTTGATTGTTATCGGTTTAGGGTTAATGTATATGAATCCTGGGAATTTTTCATATACACCTCCTTCTGGATCGGGGCCAACAAGTTTAATCGGCGGTGTATCTGCAACTACTTGGGCTTACACAGGAATGGCCGCAATTTGCTTTATGGCAGGGGAATTCAAAAACCCGGGCAAGGTCCTCCCGCGTGCCCTCATCTCCTCCATCTTAATAGTTATGTCTTTATATACCTTGCTTGCGATTTGTGTTATCGGATTAATGCCTTTCGAGAGTCTTCTTGCTTCCAATGCGGCGTTGTCGGACGCTGTAAAGTTTATACCGGGACTGTCTGATATTGCTTCGTCATTTGTGGCGGTTACCGCCATTATTGTGATCTTGGGATCTTTGAGCTCATGCATCATGTTCCAGCCGCGCTTGGAATATGCGATGGCAAAAGACGGTTTATTCTTTCAACGTTTTGCGAAAGTCCATCCAAAATACGAAACGCCTAGCTTTTCGATTATTGTTCAAGTGACTTATGCATGTATTCTAGTTATGTTCAGCAACCTGACTGCTTTGTTAGGATATTTCACACTTATACAACTACTTATTAATATTATGGATTTTGCTGCGGTTTACAAATGCCGTAAAAGAGGAGATTATAAACCGGTTTATCGCATGCCAATGTGGAGAGCGACTACGATGCTGGCAATTCTGGGTGCCGCTTGGCTTGCATGGGGTACATTCACTTGGGCTCCAATTGAAGGCATGATTGCGGCCTTAATCGTTGTTGCAACAGGTCTACCCGTCTATTACTACTGGGAAAAGAAATATGGCGGCAGAACAAGCGAGAATACAGTAGCTTGGCAAGTTGAAGCAGAAAAAGTCAGTCCAGCTGAATAAGAAAGAAGAAATAAAATTGTATAATTTGTTATACTAGACTATAATACAAGACATAACAAATGTGATATGAGGAGGAAAATAGTAATGCTAAAATATGATGAAGAATTATTTTTGAGGCTTGTCGAAGAAGAAGGCCTTGCTTACAGAGAACAAATTGAAAATTTTGTAGATGAGATTTGCAAGAAAGGATATAGCAATATTTTTTTGATCGGTGCTGGTGGAACGATTGCTATGATGTATCCTTACGAATATATTTTGAAATCTAATTCAACAATTGAAGTGCAGGCGGAAATAGCAGCAGAATTTATGGTGATGAACAATAAACGCTTTAGCAAAGACTCTGTTTGTATTTTCACATCCGTGTCTGGAACAACTGAAGAAACAGTCGCAGCGGCAAAACTTTGCAAGGAAAGAGGCGCTACTACGATTGCATTGGTAGCAGAGCCAAACACACCGCTAACTCAAGTTGTCGACTATTGCATCACGACTGGATCTGAAACACATTCGTTTGATACCTTCTTCATGCTTCTCTATATGGTCGTTTTCCGGTTCATGTATAATAACAATGAATTTCCGCAATATGAGCAATTTACAAACGAAGTTGCGTTGCTGCCAAAAGCGATTTTAAATTCCGTGAAGGCGTTTGATGCGAAAGCTGAAGAGTTTGCCAGTAAGCATAAAGATACCGATTATCATATGATGGTTGGTTCCGGTAACTTGTGGGGCAATACGTATTCCTACGCAATGTGTATCCTGGAAGAAATGCAATGGATTCATGCAAAATCGATTCATGCAGCCGAGTTCTTCCACGGAACACTCGAATTGGTTGTTGAAGACACGAGTGTCATTTTGCTGAAAGGCGAGGATGAGACTAGACCACTGATGGATCGTGTAGAGAGATTTGCTGAAAAAATTACAAAACAGCTTACTGTTATCGACACAAAAGATTTTGAAATGGAAGGAATCAGTGAAGAATTCAGAAAGCACTTTTCTGTCAGCATCAACTGGGCTTTATTAAGCCGGATCAGTGTTCATCTGGAGCGTGAAAGAAATCATCCATTAACCCTTAGAAGATATTACCGACAAATGGCATATTAAGAAACTGATGGGCGCTACTTTGTAGTGCTCATTCCTTAATAAGAGAGAAAGTAGGGGGACTGATGAAAATTGTGACGGTCGGGGACAATTGCATGGATGTATATCAGCCAAATGATAGAGCATACCCCGGAGGAAATCCAGTAAATGTGGCAGTATATTTAAAGGGATTAGGCGCTGACTCCGCTTATATCGGCTGGGTAGGCTCTGATAAATACGGAGACTTGATGAGGGAGAAAATCCAAGAAAAGGGTGTAAATATTACTCATCTTTCAAAGAAAGAAGGGAAAACGGCAGTCACACAGGTTGAGTTAAATGGAAATGACCGTTGTTTTGGAGACTATGATGAAGGTGTCATGGCTAGCTTCTTCTTAACGAGTGAAGAAGTAGATTTCGTTGGAACACACCAACTTGTACACGCAGGAATTTGGGGACATGTCGATAAAAAATATCCCGTTTTCAAAGAGATGGGTTTGCTTACTTCCTTTGACTTTTCCGATCAACTCGACCATGACTTGGTAAAAAGCTTATCGCCATTTGTAAACTATTCTTTTTTCTCATATACAAAGGACGATGACTATATCCGCCAATTCTTAAAGAGTGTAAAAAATCAAGGATCTAAGATCGCAATAGCAACTTTAGGTGAGAACGGTGCCCTTGCCTATGATGGGAAACGATTCTATCGAAGCGAGATAGTGGAAACGGAGGTAGTAGATACAATGGGAGCGGGAGACTCTTTTATAGCAGGTTTCCTTTGTGGGATATTAAAAGGGTTTTCTATTGATGAATGCATGGAATTGGGATCTAAAACGGCAGCCAAAACAATTTGCTATTTCGGTGCTTGGTGACGGCCTTTGGAAATCTATGTATAATAGAGAATATATAATCTATTATGGATAAGGATGAGTAAGTATGAATTTAAATCCTTCAACTCCCCAGCCGTTATATATGCAAATAAGGCAAATGTTGAAGAATGATGTCCAGCAGGGAAAATACAAACCAGATGAACAAATTCCAACTGAAGCTGAACTTTGTGAGATCTATAATGTAAGCCGTATCACAATCCGAAAAGCTATTGAGGAATTGGTGAAGGAAGGGACTTTGACGCGGGTTCCACGCAGAGGTACCTTTGTTACAACTAATAAATTCCACAATGAATTATTGTCTGTAAGCGGATTCTCAGAGTTTAGCCATCAATTAGGCATGATTCCGAACTCCCGTATTTTAAGAAGCGAAGTTATACCGGCATCGGAAGAAGTTGCAGGCCACCTTTTAATTGATGAAGGAAGTCCTGTTTTGGAGCTGGAGCGTCTCATGTATGTAAATGATCATCCGCTTTTTTATGATATCGCTCATTTTCCTTTAATTCGTTTTCCCGATTTAGAAAAGAAAATTGCAATGGATGAATCAACTTACAAAACCCTTTCCAAAGAGTATCAAACAGAAATTATTAGTAACGATAAAATCATTGATGTAATTGGTGCCACAACAGAATATGCAAAATTATTGGAATGTGACGTTGGTGCAAACTTGTTTAGAATTTTAAAGATTGCTTTTGATGCAGATGACGAACCTGTTCATCTTTCTACTTTTATGTGCGAAACAAACAAGGTGAATCTAACTATCCATCGGGCAAAATAAAAAAATGAAGCAAGTTTTGAGGTTTTTGATGGAAAGGGCATTATTCAGGCAGTTTAATAAAAGCAACCTGTCTTACACAATTAATATTGAAGCACAATTATTAAATGCTGGTATTTTAGATATATATACCATTTCAGATACTTTAGATTTTAATGATTATACTTGTTTAAAAATGATTAATCATTATTAAGATTGGTTATTAATGTAGTCGTGCCAAAGGTTTTCAAGACAGGGAGTTTAAACGGGTGTTGCAAGAAAGATTAAAAAGCGAATTGCTCCTGATATATTTACGGTTTAAAAGTGTTCCTCTGTAATGAACAGCTCAGACTATTTTCTGCAAGAGAAATTTTAAAAATATGAGATATAAAAGTCAGTAGAATTCTAACCTGTAAAAGTCGTTCTGATTTACTCAGAACGGCTTTTCTATTCAGTCAACTTGTAATTTGGTCCATCATAAAATAACTTTAATATTATAATCTTCATGTTTTCGAGCGGAGTTGTACTCATTCCTCCTGCTCTTGAAAGAATTCAAATAACTTTTTTTTGCATAATTCTTCAAAAACACCAACAAAGTAACCAGCGAGATTATAGACTTTCTTCTTTTTCGTATCATGTAAAGCAATTGTCAGTGCTTGATAACAAACACCTTCGTAAAACATTTGTTCCTGCGGGAGCAGCTGAATGATACGGTAAGTGAGACTTCGATAAACTCCGTATAAACTGCTGACTAATTGCTGATCAGCTCCCAGCATGGCGAAAACAGTAGACTTGAGGTGCTGGTAGAATGTAGGTTTTTTACTTGAGTTATCCACAGGACCTAGTGAACAGACGTTTTCTGTAGAATACGTATTATGTAATAATTCTTTTTTAGAGATTAAAGAGATATCGGTTTCTTTTCCCGAAATGATAGCCGAAACCCTTTGTGTGACTAGGTTCTCCTGCTCCCCCCGAACTGTCAAACTCGACTGGTCATTGAAAGGTAAAATGAATATAATATTAGCGCCATAGCCCTTAGAAACTCTTCGAATGGTCGGAATCTTTTTGATGATCAATAGCTTTACTAATTTACGTAGGGTTCTTCTAATCGCCGCCTCTGATTTATCCGACGCAACGCAAATCGTTGACACCTTCAAATGAGCAGCACCAGGAAACTTACAAGCATATTGCGCTACCAGAGACCAGTATATGTTTTTCTACATGCATATCCATTTCTGCAACTGTTTTAAAAGTTTGATAACCCATAAGATAACTAGTCATTTATTCCTTCCTCCCATTTCACGAATGATAAGTCGCTGTCATTAGTTAAATAGAAGTGTTTTGGAAGAAAGGATACATGAATGAGAGAGAAATTTCATTCATTATTATAATTATTTACTAATGTACTGCTAGTAATCACATTCTTTTAAAAGCCGAGAGGTTCATGTCCGGTTCTGAGAGGGGCTATTTTGGAGGCTCCGGTCTACTTGCCTTGTTTGTTGTTTCCAATATAAGAGCAAAGCTCAGTGGTCGGGAATTTCAGGAGAAGTCTTAACGATTTCGTTTAATTATTAAATAGTCAAATTCCATAATCGGGCGCAATTCTTGAAAAGAAATTGTGACTTTTTCAATCACTGGCTATATTTTAGATTCGAATAATATAATGCAATGGACTCTACTAATCTTTATTGAAATTTAACACTACATAATTCCATCTTAGTATTTAAAGTAATAAAACTAATATTGTAATATACTATTATAGATAGGTTAACATGTTAATTTATGTTTTATTCCAAGATCCATAGAATGATCAGTAAAAAATACGAGGAGTCCTAAAATGAAAAAGAAAATAAATTATTTAATCTTACTTTTAACGGCCATCTTTATAGTTGGTTGTACTAACGTAGAAGATGCATCAGTTACAGATAAAGAAACAGTTTCACAAGAAGTAACAACAAATAATAGTGATACAGAAAAAACGGTAACTGAAGAATCAGTATCAGAAAAAACATCAACTCAATCAACAGATGAACTGTTCAAAGGATATAAACTGATTGAAGTTGATGGTGGTGATTTGTCGGGACATCGCGAACCCAACGTCGTCGTGGACATTGGTTTTGGGGACCGAAAGAATTATTCTTTCACCAACGAATATGGCCAAGTAATCCGTGTCATTGCTGACGAAATTGTTTTACAAGATGATCGTACCGAACCTGTAACATCGTCGGGCAGATACTACTCCGATGAAGCAAAAGTTCCTGGTGTCGAGAGAGCGAATTTAGATGAGGGACATATTATTGCAGATTCTCTTGGTGGGGTATCAAACGCTTATAATATTACGCCACAAGATAGTACGCTTAATCGACATGGTGATCAAGCATATATGGAAGACGCTATTCGTAAAGCCGGTGGAGCTACTAATTTCGAAGCAATTATTACATATTCAAATACGGAAACGCAGATTCCTTCAAGTTATCAATATACCTATACTTTAAAGGGCAACGTAATCGTGGATACATTTGACAATGTGAACCCTGATGAAGTAAATGCATCACTCGGTTTAACAGGAAGTGAACCTTCTGATTCGACTAGCTCAAACACAAGCGGTGATGTTTCTAGTATTGATACAAACGGTAATGGACAGGTGACGATTAAAGAGGCAAAAGCAGCCGGTTTTAGTATGCCAATAATGAGTGATCATTGGTTGTATCCACACATGCAAGACAATGATAAGGACGGTATGGTAGGAGAGTAAGACATTAGAGAGCAATTCTGAAAAATAATAAGTTAAATGAAATTAAAATGTAATAAGCAAAAAAGGAGCAGGGATCAAATTCCCTTCTCCTTTATTTTTATTATATTTACTATTTTCTATACCCAATATACTCAGATGACTTGAAATTGTAAATTGGCTTTAAAATTTGTTTCACTTCAATAGTTTCCTTAGTGTTTTCAATAATTTCATTCATTGTCTTGTAAGCAAATGGTGATTCATCAATCGTGTCAATATCAACAGAAGTGGTGAATACATCTTTCATGGTTTCCTTAAAGTCTTCCATATTGAGAGTAGCCTTAGCCTTAGTTCGACTAAATATCCGCCCCGCTCCGTGAGGACCTGAGTAATTCCAGTCTTCATTTCCTTTCCCTTCGGCCAATAAAGAACCATCTCGCATATTGATGGGAATCAATACAAGTTCACCTTTTTGAGCAGATATTGCCCCTTTTCTTAATATCATATTGTCTAGGTCTACATAGTTATGAACTGTATCTATTCTGCCGACTTCTACGAAATTCATATTTTCTAAGATAACCTGTGCCATTGCTGCGCGATTCCACTTAGCATAATCCTGTGCTATTTTTAAATCGTGAAAGTACTCTTCCATTTGTAATCCTTCCAGATAAGATAGTTCTGTGGGAACAACTACTTCTTTTGTTTTAAAAGATTGAATGGTCTTTTGTATTTCTTTTTGTTTTCCTTCTTTTTTCAAGTTCTCTATTATTTCTTTTAATTCTTCTTTATTGAATCTTAAAGTATCTATTGCTCGTTTTTGGTGAAATCTTGCTACTTTAGCTCCTAAATGTCTAGAACCAGAGTGGATAACTAAAAATAGTCTTCCATCTTCCGTTTGATTTACTTCGATAAAGTGGTTGCCACCACCAAGTGTACCTAGCGAAAGGATAGCAGTATCAAGTGAGAAGGGAGCAATTACCTTAGAAAGTTCAATATTGGATGTAAATGAGTGAGGGTTCTGTCTAATATTTTGACCTGCTGGTACAAAGAGACGAATTACTCGATCAAGTTTTTCAAAATCTATATCACTTTTCTGAATCTCCATACATAACATGCCGCAACCAATATCGACTCCTACTAGATTAGGAACGATTTTGTCTTTTATTTTCATTGTAGTACCAATAACTGCCCCTTTTCCTGCATGGCAGTCTGGCATAATACGAACATTACCACCAGCCACAAACTGCTGATCTAAGAATGTGCTAATTTGTTCAATTGTCACATCATCAATATTTTCTGTAAATACTTTTGCATTATCAAATTTACCTTTAATTATTTTCATCGCTTCAAAACTCCTCCTTTTAAACTCCTATGTAACCATTCGGGTTCGGAGCAGGAATCCCTTTTTCTTTTTTGCTACTTTAAAAAATAATAAAAAGCGTAGGGGGAAAAATACTTGCCTCCGCAATGTAAATTTATCAAACGTACACAATTTTATGTTAGCTAAAAACCTTCTAATCCAAAGCGAGAATTAGAAGGTTTTAGAAGTATAATAGTAAATGGTATGCTCTACAAGAAAAACTATTCCGATGTAACATTTCACTATAGAATATAGGATACTACAACAGATTAATGGAAATAAAAAAATAAAGAACATACGTGTGGTGTAATGAGAAGATAATAACAGGTGACTCAAAAGGTGGTTGGCTCACTCCCATTTCGTGTTAGAGAAGGGCGGATTAAGTGCGCCACATCCTGTGGCAACATCCGCATGACCCGCATCGTGCGGGCCTGTGGTGCCGGTGACAGTATTTGAAGCATTAATGTTCGCAGGAACATTCGCAGCATTGATTGTATCAATTCTTTCATTCAACCATAAAAAATAACCCATCCTTGAGTTGAGTGCACTGATGGGTTATTACCTAATCAATAGTCAATCCCCTTGAAGGGAAACTGCTCCTGCGATTACTCGTCGCAAAAAGAATTTTGCTATTTTACTTGGCCGATTGATGCGCAAACATCAATTGGTCTTTTTTAGTGTACTCTGATGTTAATGTTAATATACGTTTTTATACCTTTTTCAAGCATGATGGGTGCTAGGTACTTAAACAAGACTTTTACAACTTTACTTTATAAAGGTACTTTACAAGTTTCTGTTCTAGACTCAGTTTTGTCTTTTCGGGGATGGGCGAAGAAAGTACTTAATGAATTCATTTAAATTGTTTCAATTTAACCACTATCTTCCTTGGAAAGTAGTGTAAGAGTCACAGGTGATTTTATTATATTAATCCGTAAGGTTTATCTTTTCAAATATTGTAACTTTTCCCTTTACCTTCTTGATTAAAAATGGAATATTATAACTATTGGTAGTTTACTAGAGGAGGAGAAGAATGTTCACCTGTGGGGTAATAATGTATAATAAAGAATATTGTGAATTGATTATTTGTACATGCTCGATGAGGCAAATCCTATGAAAATATTGGATGTAGATTTATTTCAAGATGGGATACAGCGCAATATTACTATGTTAGATAGGCTAAGTAGTGAAATGGAAGCAATTCATCATGCGGTGAATGGTCTAGTTCAGATGGAGGATCAACTTAAGGGAGCGGGAGGTAATGCCATCCGCTCTTTTTACCAGGAATGCCATTTACCGTTTCTTCACTTTTTCCAGTTGTTTTCTGAACAGTTTAAACAAGTGCTTAACCAGATGGAGGCAGCGCTTCATTCACTGGAACCTGATTCCTCCGGTTACATACTCGAAACATTCCTTGATGGAGAGCTAGAACAGGGACTTACGCTTATTGGTGAACTTACAGCTAGCTTGACGGATGAGTCAAATAGTATCATGGATCAAGTGAGTGATATTGTTGCCCTGCCGCATCTAGATGATAGCGGAGTGCAGGAGGGAGTCATTAGTTCTAAGAGAAAACGTGATGATACTTTAACGCAACTTTATGAATTTGATGCAATCCAAACGACCGCACTGAATCCTATAGAACAAGGTTTGCAGACGATGGACACGTGGCTGACGGATATAGAAGGACTGTTTACGGACGGAGTCACGGACATAGATTTTCGATCGAACCAATGGGCTGCGATATCAATGAATAGTGGATTGAAGACGGCTATTGAACAACAGACCTCTCGGGTTAATGGAGGCCTAGAGTCCAGCAATCAGGAAAATCTGATAGGTACGGAAATCACGCCAGGAACGTTTCGGGCACTCGAGGGTAAAAAGACCAAGACAATCCATAGAGGTGCTTATGGAAGCTTTAACCTGTTAAAATTCCACCTGTACGAAAATGGTCTGATCGTCAAAGAATACCAGCTTGGGACAAGCAAGCCAATTCAATATGAAGTGGTCAACGAAGTAGAAGAGGAATTCGATGATGGTGGTTTCCGTGAAATCGATGGCTACTTCGAAGGTACAAAACTTGCATTTGTTGATTATCTAAGACCGCATGCGATTGTCAAAAAAGGCTTCAAGCTCGCTTTTATCTCCGGAGCCAAGATATCTAAATATAAAGGGGATCTTTCTGTAAAGAAGACTCCTACGGTTGAAAACAAGTCTAAGGGTAATGTGGATGGTAGTAAAGAGGCTGGAAACCCTAATAAGGGTACGGGTAATATCGGAAATCAGACCAGAGATCAGGCCAGACATACTGCTCAAAATCTACTGAAAAATGGAGAAGTAAGTATGTCTAATTTGAAATCAATGATTCCTTCGAATATTCCAAATTCATTTAAACCAACCGATACTATTACTGAGGGTGCAAAATATGAATTTATACTTGCCGATGGACAAAAGGCTATTATTCGATGGCATTCTCCAGACCCTATAGCGGCAAGCAAATATCCAGGATCAGCATCAGGTTCAAAATGGACTGCACAGATAAAAATCGGAAATAAACAGCTAAAATCTGACGGAACATGGACAAAAAATCAATCTTTAAATGAGGTTCATATTCCAATAGAAGGGAAATAAAATATGGATATAAATGAAATTAAGAATCTACCTGATAGAATACCAACTGGAACCCTAATATCAATGTTTCAAAATGCATTAGATCAATTTAGAAATAATAAAATTGAAAAAGATGGTTTTTTAGTAATACTTAGTCAACTAACAGACCGGCAAGTTATGACATACGAGTTATTAAGAAGTGATATAAGAAATGATATTGATAGAACTCTCTCTAGATTATGGAATACAGAGTCCTATGATGAAGTAGATATTATTCTTTCTATTGTAGTAAATCTTGGTCTAGAAATTTGCTTTAATAAAATAAAAGAATCACTGGAACAGTATAAGGATATAGATAAATCAATCCTAGATGAAATACAGGAAACAATAGATGAAGTAGGCGAGAATATCTCTAATCCGTATTATAGTTTGGAAAAATTTAATTAGTCTGTTACTAGTGTGGAATGCCAAAAACCAAATTTACAATGGTTTAAATGGATCATTAATTACTATCTTCCCTAAATTAAAGATATCAAGACTTAAATTTAAAGAGAAGTATACAATTGCTGAGGAATACATTGATTAAATTTGGGGTATCAGAGTTTTGAGTTCTAAAGTTTCTTTAGAAGAAACTAATAATGAATTTTTATAGCGAGTTTAATTAATCCTGCCTCGAAGCAAACCTTGATTGGCTAGAAGCTTTTCAAGGTTTTTTAATTATACTGAAAACTGATAGAAATGGTGGTAAGCAATGACACTTGAAAATGCCTTCTGTTAGAAAAGATACTAAGATGACATTTAAGGGCGTAAAAGATAGTGGGACAAAGCTATGATGCCGAACCGCTACAACTATTTAAGCTTAGACCCAATCTATAAAGACGAATATGGGATGCCTTTACTTCGTATGACGGTTAATTACGCTCAAACAGATCATAATGCTCATAAATTCATGACTCAAAAATGTTTAGAAATTATGGAGAATTTGGGTGCTGATCAAACGATGGCATTTGATCAAATGGGTGATTATAATATCGGTGCGTTTGTTCCAGAGCATAGCGTTGGAGGAACAATTATGGGGGCAGATCCAGAAACCTCTGTAGTGAATAATTACTCGCAGGTTTGGGATGTGAATAACATATTTGTATTAGGAGCATCTACTTTCGCAAACCAATCAGGTGTTAATCCAACAGGTACTCTAGGTGCTCTTGCTTATCGTGCTGTTGAAGGCATTGAAAAATATTTTAAAGAAGGTAACTTATTAGTTTAGTTTTTACAATATATAAAAAGGGGATCAGGTACAGCCTGATCCTTTTTTTGTCTTTTGTTAATTGTTCCTGACACAGGGATCGAATTTTATTGACTTTGTACATACATATTTTATACAATTGTAATTCGACTGAAATTTTAGAAATTTTAGGGGGGAGTATCATAATGAGCACTATATATGAAGAGGAATTTAAGAGATTGCAAGAGGTTTTATCTACACTGGATGACCGAATACACAAGCTAGAAAGTATTCCAGTTTATCACGGGAATAACTATACCGAGCAAGTACTTGAAAGTATGAGGGAGTTAAATCGGCAAAACTTACGAATTGGTGTACAAGAGCCATACTTTGGTCGGTTAGATTTTAGGGAGGATGGCCATTTAGAGCCAAATCCATTATATATTGGGAAAGTCGGTGTTTCGGATGAGGAAGCGAAGAAGCCAATAGTTATTGATTGGCGAGCACCAGTTGCTAGTATGTTTTACTCCTTCAATGGCGGAGAGGAGCTGGCTTATTATCAATCGCCTGATGGATTGGTAGAGGGAGAAGTGTATTTAAAAAGAAACATAGCCATTCGTAAACGAGAGCTAGAGCGTGTTGTTGATACGTATGTAAAGGGGAGTGAAGATGTATCCCTGACAGACGAATTTCTCTTATACCGATTAGGTGAAAATAAAGATAATAAATTAAAAGATATCGTTTCAACGATACAATCTGAGCAAAATGAAATTATCCGAGCTGAGAAAAATATACCGTTATTGATCCAAGGGGTTGCAGGGAGTGGGAAAACAACTGTCGCTTTACATCGCCTTGCTTTTTTGATATATGAATATCGTGAACAGCTACAAGCAGATAGAATGATCATTTTCGCTCCAAACAGTTTGTTTTTAGACTATATTTCTGGTGTACTTCCTGAACTGGGAGTAGGAAATATTAAACAAACAACTTTTCCAGAGTGGGCGTTAAGTCTTTTAGATAATACGGTGAAATTAAAACATCCAGAAGAAAAGTTAAATGAAGCTTTTTCCATGAATCGAGACAATCATAAAGTTATGCAGGGTAAATTAAAGGGGTCAATCAAGTTTAAGTCATTTATTGAAAGAAGTCTCATTCAATTTGAAGAAAATCTAGTACCAACAACTAATCTCGAACTATGGGATCAAGCTGTGATAACAGTAGATGAAATTAAGAAGTGGTTATTGGTTGAATATAAGCATTATCCATTAACAAAGCGCAGGGAACGATTAGTTGCACGAATCAAGCGTTGGATAGAGATAGAACTTAAAAAGGTCGAAGGAACCGATGAGAAGAAGCTATTGAAAAAAGAAGCGAACAATAGATTGAATGTATATATGAAGTTTTGGCCAAAAATGAGTGCATTATCATTTTATACATCTTTGATGAATCAAAAAGAAATAATAGAATTATTACCTGAAGCACTTGTCCAAGAAACAGCGAAGAATTGCCAAAAGAAAGAAGTAAATGTAGAAGATTTAGCACCACTCGTCTATATTTATCATCAGCTAACAGGAATAGAAGGCAAACAAAAATTTCATCATGTTGTGATTGATGAAGCACAAGACTTTTCGCCGTTTCAAATTTCTATACTGAAAGAGATTACACAAGGTAATTCTTTTACTATTTTAGGTGATTTATCTCAGGCAATCTATAATTATCAGGGAATAGAGGACTGGAATGACTTTAAAGAAGTGTTTCAAGAAACGGGTTATTATGAACTGACGAGAAGCTACCGTTCTACAAAGGAAATTATCGAATTTGCCAATGAGGTCATTAAGCATGCCGAAGTTCCCGTGGGACTTGCAACACCAGTTTTCCGTAGCGGTGAAAAAGTGAAAGTGATTTCTACAGATGATCAAATTACCGAAATCATTAAGGTACTACAAGATTTACAAAAAGAAAATCTCAAGACGATTGCGATTATTGGTAGAACAGAAGCTGAATGCCGTTCCATACATAAGCAGTTACAAATAGCAGGGATTGACGTGAACGTCATTGAAGCAAATCAAAAGAAATACGAAGGTGGTATTTCTGTAGTTCCTGTGTATTTAGCTAAGGGATTGGAATTTGATGCAGTGTTACTTATAGATGTGGACGCAAGTCACTATAAAGATTCAAAGTATGATGCCAAATTATTATACGTAGGCTGCACGAGATCACTCCACGATTTACGTATTTTCTATTCAGGTGAAGCTTCTCCATTAATTCAAGGAATACCAAAAGAATTTTACGAAAGTAATTAATAGATCTTTGAAGAAGATTATTCAGTTATATGTTAGAGGACCTGTTGAATTCAACTCAACAACGAACCTCGTTGACGCTAACGGAAACGCAGTAAAACAAGGCATTGTTTCTAAATAAGGATTAATGGAACAGGTACCTTGTGCGGTTGATAATAGATAACAAGATATTTACACATTTTAAAAAGCCTCTAATTCAAATGAATTAGAGGCTATTTTCTATTTGAGCTAATACTAACCTGGTTTAGGATAAAGTTTTAAAACTATCTCTTGCATACTAATCTTTTATTTAATTAGTCGAACTAGGGCAGCATCTTTTATCTTACTTTTTGCTTTCTCATCCACTGTGTTGCAACCCATTTTTCACCAGTTATAACTGGTGCTCCACCATGTAAAGTTAAATCGTTTAGGTTTTGATCGTTATAGAAATACTCGAAATAAACGGCCATACCTTTTTTGGGTGTTACTGAAAAGTTCAGTTTAGGGAAAAAAGTTTCCCCGCCTTGTTCTACGGCGTTTAAGTACATAACGAGTGTACTAATTCTATTATTGCTTGCTACTTTACTTGTTGATGAAAAGAAATCATGATGAGCTTCATATTCCTGACCAGGGGTATACCGAAGAATTTGAAGACCTTTTCCATGTTCAATTGGGATATTCATAATAGAGGAGACCTTTTTTCGACTCTAGCTATAATTTCATTTTCACTTTCTTCCAAAAACATACTACTACTTGTTCTCAGTTCATTTTCTTCTCGTGTCGTTCCAATTTTTGAACGTTTCATTTTATCCTTAGACAATCTGACTAGTTCATCGCATTCCTCGTTACTTAGGCTCCTCTAATCTAGTGACTATGTCAATCTCTTTATCTATCTGTCATTATTTTGTTCCCAGCGTGATCAAATATAGTTTGCTCTTTATTCTTCGTATCAACTTGAAACCACCCTAAACTATTAAATTTTCAAAACTAGTACGTTTACTTTTCGTAATATTTTATGTGAAAATTATTTTTCTTTTACTTCAATTACTTGAATAAAAAGGTAAATTGTTATGATTTATTTTGGGATTAATTTCAATTTATTTTATCATACTATTTTTATAAATCTAAAATACGAGAGTATTATAACAATATATTTTACAGCAATAGTTGTTGGTTGAGGATGAAAATAGCTATAAATAAATTCGCTTCATTGGTTCTAACAAAATACTTCATGTATGCTTAAGATAGAGAATTAACAAACCTTGTCTGGTATCGTACGTTATAGAAGAATGGTCATAAATAAGAGAAATGTGTGCCAAATAAAACCTCAATTTTATTTGATGTCATACTACAGAAATCTGTTTAATGAGGAGGATGCTCATGAAATGCGGAGCGAAATGCTTTATAGTTGAGGCTGAAATTAACGGTAAAGTGCAAACAATACCCGTGACAGCGAGAACTTCAATACAAGCTAGAAAAGTTGTATCCCTCGAGTATAGTGATCAATTAAAGATTATTGGCGTGAAGGTTAACAAAGATACACTGTGAACTATATCCAGTATATAAATCAGGAGGTGTTTGGAATGAGCGAAAACGTAGAAGATAATATGGTGAAGGAAATAATATTAGATAATACATTAATCAAAGTAAGTCACTATGAAGAAGAAAAAGTAAATGGTTTACACCAAATTTCAGTCGTATTTGATGTAACAAGTGAAGATTATCATGATATTGCTACTTTACTGTATAGAGGTACTTTTGAAGTTACTGTTCCGGACGCTGTTTTATTTTTCCGAGGAACGATTATTAATTACTCTACATCCATTACTAACTTATATGAGGAAGGGCAAGTTGGAGAATATAAACTGAGTTTGCTGGAGACGGAGATATAAGAAGGGGGAATGGACAGTTGAAGTTAAGTATTCTAGATCAATCACCGATCTCTTCAACTCAAACAGCCAAAGAGGCTCTGGATGAATCGTTGAAGTTAGCACAGGCCGGAGAGGCCCTAGGTTATACTCGCTATTGGGTTACGGAACATCATGACTTACCTGGATTAGCAAGTTCAGTTCCTGAGGTGATTTTAAGTTATATCGGGGCAAATACAAAAACAATTCGCATTGGTTCGGGAGCTGTTTTATTGCCACATTATAAACCGTTTAAAGTTGCAGAAATTTATAATACACTCGCTACTTTATTTCCTAATCGTATTGATGTGGGTATAGGACGTGCTTCAGGAGGATCAGCTGAAGTAACGAATGCTTTATCGGATAACTTTTTACAGAACGTCTATAAAATGCCTAGCTTAGTGAAGGATTTACTCCATTTTCTAGATGATGATTTTCCAGCTGAACAGGAGTACTCTAAAATTTCTGCTACACCAATTCCAGAGGTATCACCGCTACCCTGGCTGCTTGGGACTAGTAAAAAAAGTGCTTTACTTGCTGCGGAAAATGGGATTGCTTATGCATTCGGTCAATTTATGAGTAACAATGATGGGCCATCTATTATTCAGGAATATCTGGAAGCTTTTACTCCTAGAAAACAAGGACAACCAGCTCAAGTTATCATAACCGTTTCAGTCATTTGTGCAGAAACAACTGAAAAAGCTAATGAAATATCATTAAGTGCGCTCATCTGGGAACTGCAGAAGGCTAAAGGGGAGGGCGGTAGGGGAATTCCTTCTATAAAAGAAGCAAGGGAATATAAGTTGGACGATCGAGAGAAAGATCCATTCGATAAAATGAAAAAGAACATAATCATCGGTAATCCGCAGGAAGTAAAACAGAAATTAATCGAGTTGCAAGCTACATACAAAGCAGATGAAATCATGCTAAGTACCATTACATATTCTGCTGAGGATCGAAGAAATTCATATAAGCTAATAGCAAATGAATTGCTTATGGAAGATTAATCAGGTTAGTGCAGTTACCCAGTATGTATTAAGTGAACTACAATCAAGGTAAGCGCCAAAAATGCCCATGAAGTTATTACTTCACGGGCATTTTATTTCATATTCAAAAACGATACAGGGGTTTCTTATTACTTTCCGCTTTGTGTAAGAATCATCTCATTTTTGGCAATGTCCTTTAAGCGGACAGCTTCGGCAACGTGAATTGGTAGGTTTTCGTCAATTTTGATTGTGAAAGCTTGGTCGATAATTTGTTTTTTTAGCTGTGCTACTGTTTCGCATGTTGTGTGGAAGGTATTATATACGACCCCATATTGCATATAGTGATGGGTGTCGCTACCTGCGACTACCGGTTTATTTATTTGTTTGCTGAGCGCTTCTAAATCGGCGCAATTTTGTTTGATGCCACGGCTATATAAATCCTTGCCATTTAAATCGATAGCGTCGAGCTGACCAAGAAGTGCAGGGTCTAGATCTATTAAAGGTGTGCTTTCTCTAAACGGATGTGCTCCAATTACAAGCATGTCAGGATAACTCGCAGTTAACTGCAAAAGTGCAGCAAAGGGAATGAATTGTCGCTTAGTCTCATGACTATTCAGTGCCTCACGTAGTGCACGAATTTGTCCAAGCTCTCCTATGCACAATATATGACCGACCTCTCCGATATCAACCTCCATGCCTGGAAATACCTTTAAGCCCTCCATTTCATAATAATTACCATTATAATGATAGTGCTCATCTAATGTACGATAAACGTCTGCAAAGTTTTTCGTATTAAAATGCTCTGTAATAGCAATCGCGTCCAATCCGCGCTGTACGGCAATCTTCACCATTTCCTGAAAATATGCTAAAGAAAAATCAACCTTTTTAGATAACTTTGCATGCGTATGAAGATCTATATTCATCGTTTTCGCTCCTTAAAGTATAAGTTGTAGGCTGTGTACTATCACTACATAGCACACTGTTAATAGTAGGAACAGCCAGTCCATTTGTGATGTTTGTAAGTAATTTGTTTTCATCTTTAATACACGTTTATCCTTTGCAGCATAGCTAAAGCCTTTAATTTCTAACGCTTCCACTGTTGTGCGGGAGCGTTTAGCGCTGTTTAAAATGAGCGGATAAAACGATTTAATAAGCATCGTGATATAATAATAAATTTTTCGAAAGTAGAGCACACCATTCTTACTTGGTGCTAATCCACGTAGGCGATATGAAAGTATAATCTGCTGAAATTCCTCTAGTAATGTAGGTAAAATTCGATAGGCATACGCTACACTAAATGAAAACTGAGCTGGCGCACCAAGACGGAGGAGTGCATCGCTAAATTTCTCCGGATTAATGCTTGAAAATACAGTCACGCTTGCTAAAGATATAACAGCAAGTTTAATGGATAGCCAAAACATTGGTGCAACAATACTCAAATCTCCACCAAATAGGAGCGCAATAAAGCCGAGGAGTAGTATTTCACCAGCTAGACCCACTGCAAGAACAGTCAAGATTAAAGGACTTACCCGAGCGATAACCGTTAAAATGACCATGAATAGCAAGTAACCAACTAGTGTAACATGCTCATAAATAAACCAAGGCACAATCGCAAAGTAGCCATACCATGCCAATAAAATGCGTGGATCGAGCTGTGTGAAGAAACTTTTTTCGGTACTAAAAGCCGTACGCAGCAATTCCTGTTTGATATATTCTAGTGAAAGCCTATCCTCTAGTTTTTTAACCCATTCCAACGTGAACACCTCGCTCTACCTGCTGTAAATAGCCGGCTATAAATTGGCTAACCGATGAACAATAAGGTAGACTAAGCGCCGTTGTAAGCTGTACAACTTGAGGGGCTTTAATATGACCAGCAGCCATAATGCCGTGGTTTTGGAAAATGCGCTCGCTCGTATCATCAGCCAGTATACAGCCATTCGATAGTACAACGACACGGCTAGACCACTCTGCTACTAGCTCCATATCATGTGTTGCAATGACAATTGTCTGAACATATTTCTTCAGCTCCAGTAGCATGTTAAGAACGTGTTGCTTCGTAGCGATATCGAGATTTGCAGTAGGCTCATCCAACAATAAAATTTTAGGCCGCATCGCAGCTCCAATAGCTAACGAAACACGACGCTGCTGTCCACCGCTCAAAAGCCGAGCATCTTGATCCTGTAAATCAACTAGCTCAAATGTTTCCAATAATTCATCCACATAGGTTTCATAATCATTAACTTTGCGTGATTTTAAATAGAAGCTAATTTCCTTTCGCACACTATCCTCAATAAACATTTCTTCTGGGTTTTGAAAAATAAAGCCCATATCTTGAGCTAATTTTTCAGGCATTGCCCGTGCAATTAACTGCTCCTGAATATACAATTCTCCACTTGTAGGTCGAACAATACCTGCAATGACCTTCAACAAAGTGGATTTCCCTGCGCCGTTATTGCCGACGAGTGCGATATGCTCATGCGTAGAAAGCTCTAAAGAGATATTTTGTAACACGAGTTTATTATTCTCAAGCCTTTGGTTATAGGCTAACTCAATATTGTTGAGCTGTACCATTGGCTTTGTATGCTGTGGTATATGATGCACAGTAGCCTGCTGCTTCCACGGACTAGCTTTAAATGTTTGGATTGACTGCTTTAAGGTAACAGGGTACGGCTGCTTTAGCTGTAGGGAATGAGCGATTTGCGTAACCTGTGGTGGAAAAATATTACGTTCCAATAATTCCTCTACGCAATTGAGAGCAGCAACTGTTTCTTTCTTCCATAGAACCTGACCCTTATCAAGTAGCATCACATGACTGCAATACTCCGCAATAAAATCAGTATGATGCTCGATTACAACAATTGTCATACCGTAGTCTGTATGAAGTTTTTTTAACACTTCATAAATTTGCTCTGCATGATGTGGGTCGAGCTGTGCAATCGGTTCGTCAATAACTAATAGTTTTGGTCGCATTGCAATTGCACCGGCAAGTGCTAATAAGTGCTGCTGACCGCCACTTAGGCGCCAAATGAATTCGTTCTTTACATCGAGAAGGCCAGTAACTTCGAGAGCCCATAAACCACGCTCTTTATAATCGTCCAGTCCATAGTTCAAGGGCATAAAGCAAGCATCTTCTAAAGCGGTAGGGCGTAGCAATTGGTTTTGAAAATCCTGATACACATAGCCAATTGACTGGGAAAGGGTGGCGACATCAGTTGTAGTAGTACAAACTCCGTCTAAAGTCACTTTTCCCGTATAATCGCCAACGTAAAAGTGTGGGATTAGCCCATTGAATGCCTTACATAATGTCGATTTTCCAGATCCATTGCCACCGATAATCGCTAGAAATTCCCCTTCATTAATTGTGCATGTGAGATCCTTTAATATAAATTTTTCTTCCCCAGGATAGCGAAAGGTCAAGTCTTGGCATTCAATTAGTGGTTTAAGAGAGGTCATGTGAATCTTCCCGTCCTTTTTTCATCATTAACCAAAGCGTTATACACACACATATAACAGCGACGCAAATAACTCCCCAAATAACCCCAATGCCATAAGTATCTACAAACTCTGGCTCCCAACTCCCTATGTTGAAGTCCATTTCAGATAACAAAGCAATACCAAATGCTAAGAGGGAAAGAAGGGCACTCATGACTAAAAATTTTGGTGTAATTACATCACTCACTCGGAAATTGGTAGCAGTTCGTGGCTTTAATCCGAGCAATGGCTCTACTTTACCGTAAAGGCGTGGCACTAAGTAAAGTGCAGGTAAAACTGTAAATAAAGTACCTGTTAATAAAAGATCCGTTAAAAACTCGACACCCTCCACAATGAAAATACTTTCTGCAAGACCAGGTACAGCCTCGAATTCTTCTACTCCAATGACAACTTTTAAAATATCTACAATTGTACTTAGAACAAGGAATAGTCCATAGCCTAAAATCGCCCCTACAGCGACCTGTGCTTTGCTTTTCGGATTTCGAACAAGCAAGCCGCCTACAATCATCCCAACTGAGAATAAAATGAATTTCTCGATTTCTCCGATGCCACCAAACTGTCCAAGCATAAGTTCACCAAAAATAATTTCTCCAGTTGCAGCACCGATTGCTGCGTAGAATGGGTGGAACAACATACAAAGTGCTAATGGAATAAATGCGAAACAATCAATTTGGAGTTCAATCGGACCGAGCTGAACAGATGGTATCAATTCTGTAAACATGTTACTTAATCCATAAAGCGACATAGACAAAATAAAGATCATCATTTTTTGAGACTGTGTAAAAGTTGCTTGTTCTTTTAACATATAAATCCTCCTCTAATATTTTGAATTTATAGTCAGTATGAAGGTGCAATGTAAATGATTGATTACTAGAGTATTTTTGATTTGTAAATTTTCAAAATAATCATAAATGAAAAATATTTTTCATTTATACTATATAAAGAGGTGATGGATATGAATAATCAACAAAACTTTTCTGATTTTACGAAAAGCGAGCGAAAAATAGCCGACTTCATTGAAAAAAATAAGAATGCTGTCATGTATTTAAACGAAACGGAGCTAGCCTCCACTCTAGGGAGCAGCAATGCCACACTCTCCCGATTTTGGCGTAAAATTGGATACCGAAATTTTAAGGAGTTCAAGAAACGATATTTAGAGCAACAGGTGATCACTCCGAAAACAAAATTTGAACGTATTTTGGCAAAGGTAGAAGACAATGGCAAGTCGCTTCAACAATCGATATTCGATTTTGTACAATACCAGCTAACAGATACACTTGAACATATCGACGAAACGCAAAGTCAAATTTGTGTTAAGCGTATTGCTACATGTCGCAAGCTCTTTATATATGCACCAACCTCATCAACGGGATTGGGCTTTTTACTGAAACATCGGCTAATGCGTTTTGGAATTGATGTAGTAATATTAGCGAGCTATGATCAGGAGCTTTTTGAGCAAATCCTACATTTACAAGAAAATGATTGTGTATTCGTATTTGGCTTTGTGAAGCTGACGAGGGAAGCGGCGATTTTACTGGATCATGCGAAAGAAATCCAGAGCCATAGCATAGTTCTTACCGATAACATCGTGCATGAATTTCAAACACGTTGTACGCAAACTTTCTATGTGAACCGCGGCGATTTAGAGGAATTCCACTCTATGGTAGCAGCTACATTTTTTATCGAACATTTAATCGTCTCATTAGGACAAATGAAAAGTGAGAAAGCATTGGGCAATCTAGAGTATTTGAATAATTTACGTGAAAAATATAAAAATGGGAGGTAAGGGGAAGAATGCGCTTGTCTTAATGTACTAAGTGAACAACACCCATGATTAAATTAATTGTAAGCCACATATGAAAATGCTCAGGAAGTTATTAACTTCACGGGCATTTTTTCGTTCGTTAATTAGTTTCATAATTACTTAATCCAATTACAAATTTTTAGTCGTTTTTAGAGAGGTCGATTCAGTTGATTGGAGGGGGAGGAGGCGACTCCAGCCTCCAGCGGAAACATAATGTAATTAAAATATTGTTTTAAATTATATAATAGTGTATTATACACAGTATAATATAGTGTACGACGCATAGTATAAAGTAGTGAGGTGAAATATGGAAAAATTGCTAGGTTCATTAATAACTGAGTTACGCAGAGGAACATTGACGCTTGCTGTATTGAGTCAGCTCCGAACACCGCAATATGGATATTCATTAGTGCAATTACTAGAAGAATCGAGTGTTACCATCGAGCAAAGTACCTTATATCCTTTGCTTCGCCGATTAGAAAAACAAGAATTAGTTGAGAGCAGCTGGGATACAACGGAGAGCAGACCAAGAAAATATTACGTATTAAGCGAATATGGTGTTGAGATTTTGGAGCAGCTAAAAGCCGAGTGGGAAAAATCAACGAAGGAACTTCAAAAATTATTAAAAGGAGATGTGGGGAATGCAACTGATTGATATTTATATACAGGAAGTGACGAGAAGACTTCCGGAAAAAAGTCGTGGTGACATCGCTCTTGAATTAAGGTCAACCATTGAAGATATACTCCCAGAAAATTACTCGGAGAAAGAAGTGAAAGAGGTTCTCAAAAATCTAGGAAATCCAGCATCACTTGCTAGTGAATACTCGGAACAACCGATGCATTTAATAGGTCCTAGATATTTTGATATGTATACGACTCTTTTGAAAATAGTTACACCAATCGTGGCGATACTAACATTTTTTGTTTTTATTGTGGAAAATATAATAACTTATGGTGGAGAAGAAGACATTGTTAGCGGTAGTATTAACGTGATCATACTGATTCTAGGGCATGGTACTTGGAGTATAATCAGTGCAGTGATTCAGACTTTCTTTTGGATTACGCTCGTTTTTGCTATTTTGGAGCGCACGGATACTTCGAAGGAAAAATCACCGCTTACACCGGGTTGGACAGAATGGACACCTGATGATTTAAAAAGTCTTCCACTTATTTCAAAAGAGAAAAAAATTTCCACGTTAGATATTTTTGGCAGCCTGTTGTGGATTGCCATTTTTATCGGAGTCTATTTTAATGCTAGTCATTTAATAGGTATTTATGAAAAAGTACAAGGCAAAATACAGCTAATTATCCCTACATTCAATCAGGAAGTATTACAATCCTTTTGGCTAATCATAATAGTTGCTTTAATAATAGAAATTGCTTTTGTATTTTATAAACTCATCGCTCGTCAATGGACATCTAAATTGGCAATTATGAATACGGTTAGAAATATAGTCTCTACCATTGTATTTATCGTTATTATTAGTACTGATCAGCTTATAAATGATGAGTTTTATATGTATATAGAGGATTTGTTGAATTTATCATTTGAACTAAAAAACTCTGTCATCATCATTAGTATTGTGCTGTGGTTATTCATTGGCATTCTCGATATTGTACAAGGATTTAGAAAAGGTAAGACGAAATTGTAATCTCCCCTGTGTAAGAAACATTCATGTTAATTCAAACAAACGTGAATGTTGTAATTTTCACGTTTGTTTCTTACACAGGGAACCGGAGGTCTATTCATGTATTTCCTTAGAAGCATATTTAAAAAGGTGAGCTTCAAGCAGAAAATCTTTTTCACCGTACTCCTATGTTGTTTTATAGGTTCAGTTATTTTTGTTTTTAATAACTACTCTTTCTATGAACGCCCACTAGCTAAGGTAGTAAAAACCACTATAGAAGATGTGTCGAAAGTAAATAGTGTAAATGGTATTGAAGATAAATTATATACACAGCATATTATTGCTGAATTAAGAAATGGTGAGAATAAAGGCAAGGAGATTCATTTGATAAATGAATACTCCCAATCTAAAGCCTATGACCATGAGTTTCAAATTGGAAATGAATTATTTATTAAAATTGATGAGCAGATGGAAAAAGATACGGAATTAACTGGGACCATTCTGGAAGTTAAGCGTGATAAATATTTGTTGTTAGTTGGATGGTTATTTATTTTTATATTGTTGATAGTAGGAAAAAGGCAGGGGCTATTTTCGTTCATTAGTTTAGCTTTTAATGCTGTAATATTATCATTTGCATTGGATATCTACATCCAAACCTCCAATCAAAGTCTATTATGGATTTGCGGGATTAGTGTAATTATATTTACGGTTGTTTCTCTGTTACTAGCTAACGGCTTAAATGATAAAACCTATGCAGCGATTATAGCAACTTTGCTAGGAACTTTTATTTCACTGTTGATTACATACCTGGTTCTATTAATAACAGGAGAAAAGGGGCTTCGATATGAGGAAATGCAGTTTATCACCCGCCCATATCGGCTAGTTTTTATGGCAGGGCTGTTCCTCGGCTCTTTAGGGGCTGTGATGGATGTAGCTATTACCATGTCTTCTTCGATTTTCGGATTGTATGAGAAAAATAATGATATCACAGTAAAAGCGCTTATAACTTCAGGAATGGAAATCGGAAAAGATATTATGGGAACGATGACTAATATTTTGTTTTTTGCCTATGTAAGTGGTTCGATTCCCACTCTTGTTTTGTATTTTAAGAACGCCGCTCCGTTTGGTTATACGCTTTCCTTAACTCTTTCGTTGGAATTGGCTCGTGCGTTAGCTGGAGGAATTGGAATTGTGTTAACCATTCCTATTGGTCTCTATACGACATTATTTTTCGTGAATAGAAAGAGGGCAAGACAATGAATGTATTAGTGCTACTGGCAGGGATACTACTCTTCTTGATGACCATTATTGGAGGGAGAAAAGGAGTACGATCTTTTTTAGCTATATTTTTCAACTTTGGTGTCATCATGATCACGGTCGTTTTGATGAACGATCCGACTATTGATCCAGTGATATTAACAATAATTGCTTGTGTAGTAATCAGCTGCATCAATCTTTTCTATATTAATGGAGTGAACAGCAAAACAAAAACAGCTTTTCTCTCAACGATTATCTGTACCGTTATCTTACTTTTGTTTATTATCTTTATCACTAACAAGGCAATGATCCAAGGATTCGGGGAAGAAGAAATAGGGGAACTTGGAATGTTCTCTTTATTAGTAGAAGTAGATTTTGTGAAAATTACTGTATCTGTAATTATTATGAGTACGATTGGTGCTATAACCGATACAGCCATAGCCGTTTCATCTCCTATGCGGGAAATCCATTTTCATCATCCGAACATTACCCGAAAAGAATTGTTTCTTTCGGGATTAAGTATTGGTAGAGATATATTAGGAACAAGTGCAAATACACTGTTCTTTGCCTTCTTTGGAGGTTATTTAGCATTACTTATATGGTTTAAAGATTTATCTTACTCTATAGGGGAAGTTGTGAATTCCAAGATCTTTAGTTCTGAAATGATTACCATCCTTTGTGCTGGAATTGGTGTAACACTGGTTATCCCAATTACCACGTGGATTACGGCTTACTTTTTTGTGAGAAACAAAGAAAATAGCTAAGGATATTAGATGAAAGTACCCTTATGATGGGTATGCATTAAAATACAACATATTTAACCTCCAAACTATTTAGTTTGGAGGTTTTCTTTGTAGTCTACCCTGTAGTCTTCCCTGTGTAAGAAACATTCATGTTAATTCAAACAAACGTGAATGTTGTAATTTTCACGTTTGTTTCTTACACAGGGAACATTAAGTTTAAATTTCTCTATAAGAATATATTGACATGTTAACCAAAAAACATTAAATTTAAATGAGAATGATAATCAATATTATTTCATTGTATATGAGTATATTTAAGCATTAATAGAAATTATACATTTTAATATAGTTGATAATTTTATAGAAGAGGAAGGGTTACATATGCAAAACAAAAAATCTTTTATACCAATGCTTGCAATGGCTATTTTTGCTATTTTAGTACTAGTAGGATGTTCAGATGAGTCATCAACTAAAGAGGTAGATAGCAAAGAGAAAGATTCTTCAACTGAAACTGAAAAGGCAACTGAAACAGAATCACAATATCCGATCACTATTAAACACGCATTAGGGGAGGCAGTGCTTGAAAGTAAACCAGAGCGTGTTGTAACGATACAATGGGCAAACCACGATATCGCTTTAGCACTTGGTGTTGTTCCTGTTGGTTTTTCAGCAGCAAACTTCGGTGTTCAAGATGATAGTGGTTTATTACCATGGACGAAAGAAAAGTTAGATGAACTTAAAGTTACAGAACCAAACGTTTTTCAAGATACGGATGGTCTAGATTTTGAAGCCATTTCAGATGCAAATCCAGACGTAATTCTTGCTGCATACTCAGGTATTACTCCAGAAGATTATGAAACATTAACACAAATTGCACCAGTTGTAGCTTATCCAACTTCACCATGGACAACTACTTGGCGTGAACAGGTTGAATTTAATGCAGCAGGTATGGGAATGAAAGAAGAAGGCGAACAATTAATTAAAGACACAGAAAACTTAGTTGCTGAAAAATTAAAAGCTTATCCACAAATCGAAGGCAAAAAAGTAGTATGGGTTAACTTCTCAGCGCAAGATTTATCACAATTACACATTTATACACCAGTTGATTCACGTGTAGCGTTTTTAGAGGAATTAGGGCTAACAATTCCTGAAAGCATTTCATCATTAATTACGGATCCAAAAAGCTACTCATTAAATTTAAGTACAGAAAATGTGGAAGCTTTGTTTGATGCAGATATCATCGTTGGATATGGTGATGAGGAATTATACAATACAATTAAAGCGGATCCTTTACTTGGGAAAATTCCTGCAGTTGAAAGAGGTTCTGTAGCGTTTATTACAAGTGATACTCCATTGGTAGCAGCTGGAACTCCAAATCCACTTTCTATCGCATATACAATTGACGAGTATCTAGAACTAATCGGAGGAGCTATAGACAAAATCAATGAATAGCACCACTGATTCCAAGAAGCGATTAGATTTACATTTTCCAAAGCATTTTACGATAATTTTGGTAATTGCGATTATATTGCTAGTTGTTAGTATCATTACCTCGCTAATGTTAGGGGCACGGGTTGTAAGTTACCAAGAGTTAATGGATGGCTTATTTTATACAAACCAAGATTCATATGGCGCAAACGTAGTGCGCAAACGAATTTCCCGTACTATTTTTAGCTTATGTTGCGGTGTTGCCTTAGGAATTGCAGGAGTGCTGATGCAAGCAGTTACGCGCAACCCATTAGCTGACCCTAGTATTCTAGGGGTAAATACAGGGGCAACCTTATTCGTAGTATGTGGTATAACATTTTTCAATATCACAACAGCGGGGGAATATATTTGGTTAGCTTTAATCGGAGCGAGCATTACAGCAGTTTTCGTTTTTGGAATAGGTTCAATGGGGCGTGGTGGTGCTACGCCTATAAAGTTACTATTAGCAGGGGCTGCAACAAGTGCAGCTCTTTCTTCACTTGTAACCGCAATTATCATTCCAAGCGCCTATGCCCAAGATCAGTTTAGATTTTGGCAAGTGGGAAGTGTAGGGTCAGGAAACTGGGATTCCATCAAGATTTTTATCCCGTTTTTAATCGTTGGACTCTTCATCGCGTTTCTTTCAGCACCTGCTTTGAATGCTTTAGCCTTAGGGGACGATGTGGCAACTAGTTTAGGTATACGACCTGGTGTACTTCGTTTTTTTGCGATTGTTGCTGGTGTTGTTTTATGTGGGACTGCTACTGCATTAGCAGGTCCAATCGGATTTATAGGTCTCTTGGCAACTCATGCTATGCGTTTTGTCATCGGGCCGGATTTACGCTTCTTAATACCTATGTCAGCACTAGCAGGAGCAATTATTTTAACGTTCTCTGATGTTGTTGGTCGACTTATAGCTAGTCCCGGAGAGCTCGAAGTTGGTATTCTTACAGCGTTTATTGGTGCACCAATACTCATCATTTTAGCTAAGAAATCGAAAGTGCGGTCATTATGAAAAATCAATCTGTTGAAGTTAATTTTATTATGGAAGGTATGCGTCGGAGAAAACGACGATGGCTTTTTGTTACGACGCTCCTCGTCATTTTAGCAGGAGTGCTTTGCTGTGCAATGCTGTTGCTTGGCAATACAATTTATCCAATACATATTGTTGTCCGCTCCCTATTAGGAGAAGAGATTTCGGGAGCCAATTTTGCGGTAAATACTATTCGGCTTCCTAGAATGTTAGCAGGGGTATTTGCTGGGTTTGCTTTCGGTGTTGCAGGATATGTTTTTCAAACGATGCTGCGAAATCCTTTGGCAAATCCAAATATTTTAGGGATTACTTCTGGTTCTAGTGTAGCAGCGGTATTTTGTATTACTGTTCTTCATTCGAGTAATTCAGTGATATCTATTGCAGCAGTTATAGGCGGTTTACTTACTGTTATTGCTATGTATTTATTAGCCCGTGGTGGAGCATTTTCTATTGGTCGTATAATCATTATTGGGATTGGTATTCAAGCGATGTTAGATGCCGTCATTTCTTTTTTATTGCTTAAGAGTGCTCAACAAGATATTGCAGGAGCTATTAGATGGCTCGGTGGTAGTTTGAATGGCTCTAAAATGAGCGAGTTACCTCCATTAATATTAGTTGTCTTACTTTTCACACCTGTAATTATTATATTTGGGAAGCAATTAAGTATTCTAGAGCTCGGTGAGCAAATGGCTTCTTCTCTTGGAGTTTCAACCGATAGAATGCGTATTATTTTAATAGTAAGTTCAGTTTTTATGATTGCTATTGCAACAGCAACAACGGGACCAATTGCCTTTGTATCATTTTTAGCGGGACCAATCGCAAATCGACTAGTTGGTGTTAGCTCATCTAATATTCTTCCAGCAGGGTTAGTAGGGGTCAATCTTGTCTTATTTGCGGATCTTATTGGGCAATTTGCATTTGAATATAGATTTCCTGTAGGTGTTATAACTGGATTGCTAGGGGCTCCGTATTTAATATATTTACTAATCCGTATGAACCGAAAAGGGGAATTGTAATGGGGAACACACACAGTTTTCGAGCCGATAAATTGTTTTCTGGCTATGACAATAAAACAATTATTCAAGGAATTGACCTTGAAATACCTAAAAATAAAATTAGTGTAATTATTGGTGCAAATGGTTGTGGAAAATCTACTCTTCTTAAAACGGTGGCTAAGCTAATTAAGCCTTCAGAAGGTGATGTTACGCTCGATGGTAAAGCTATAAACAAATATCCACCTAAGCAATTAGCACGTATTTTAGGTATACTTCCACAATCACCTGTTGTTCCAGAAGGGATTACTGTAGCCGATTTAGTTGGAAGAGGACGGTTTCCACACCAATCCTTGTTTAGTGGGTGGTCGAAGAAGGATTATGAGGCAGTAGAGGAAGCAATGGAGTTTATGAATATTACTGAGTTTGCTAATCATGACATCGATGAGCTATCCGGTGGTCAAAGGCAGCGCGTTTGGATTGCCATGGCGCTTGCACAGCAAACGGATATTTTACTCCTTGATGAACCAACCACGTTTCTAGATATCACATATCAAGTAGAAATTTTAGATTTACTTACTAGTCTTAATCGGAAGTATGGTACTACCATAGTTATGGTACTTCATGATATCAATCTATCTGCTCGTTATGCAGATTATATATTTGCACTTCATAAAGGTGAGCTTGTTGCAGAGGGAAAACCATCTGATGTCATAACAACTGACTTGGTAAAATCGATTTTTGACTTGAATTGTGTTGTGATACAAGATCCAATCTCAGATACACCTCTAGTTATACCAAAAGGTCGCTATCATGTGAAAAGTTAATAATAGTAAGAAGACCAGTTGAACTAACTACTGGTCTTTTTTTATATGCGGGAACGAACTAGTGTAAAAAACAATTATTTAGTAAGTAAGTAAATTTCATAATTACTTGTTTCATTTAAAAATACGAATGTTTACTTAATATCGCAAATATATTATTCGTTTTTTTAGCGATCCCGTTGATTGGAGTGGCACGCGACGAGTAACGGCAGGAACATATGTTTTCGTAATGATGAGGAGATTGAAGCCGTGCCCGCGGAAAGCGTGCGCCTAGAGCGGAAATCAGTGATGTTCGGATTTAACTATATAATATTCTTTATGAAAGTGATTCAAGTAAAACTAAATTGAATTGACGCTTTTAATGGTTGTCATATATAATAGTAAATGAAAGTGATAATCATTATCATTTATTTGTTTGCAAACAGAGAAAACCAAAAACGAGGGAGGAACCTCTAGTGAATGAAAATTTTATAATACTAGAAATGTTTAAACAAGAAGTATTCTGTTGCTGTCCGGGACAGAAACACCAACATATTATTGAGTTCCATCAAGGTGATGTTTGGACAATAACAAATGAGCAGAAGTACGATGATGTTCTAGGATGGAATTTTCTAGTGGCCGTTAATAGAGAGTTTCAATTTCTAATTCAAGTTGATGATATCGAGAAACTGTTTAGCGAAGGTAGAATTTGCTCCATCTTGGACTTGGAACTAAAAATTATTCATTTGAATCATCAAGTGAATAAAGCGCTCGATGAACATGATAAGAAGTCATTTAGTTTATATGCAAATGAACTCAGCAACGCTAAGAAAGTCATCGATAATGGATATTTCTCTGTAGGTATACAAGCTTTTTAAATAAAAGAATCAATGAATACTCGTCTAAATATTATGATTAAAATATAAAAAAATATGTACTTTTTTTAAACAACTTGTTCCGAACGTCTCCAACAATTGCTAATAATAATTATCTCCATTTTGGCAATCATAATTCTTGGAGGTGAAGGAAAATGGCAAATAACAATAACAACAAGCTTCCAAATGAAGCTCAAACAAATGCACAAGAAGTTAGAAAACAAAACGCACAATCTGCTCAAAAAGCTCAACAAAACGGACAAGGTGCATCGCAAAACATGTTTAATGAATTTGGTTCGGAATTTGGCGTATCAATTGAACGTCAAACAAATGTCCAAGAAGTTAAACAACAAAATGCTCAAGCAAATCAAAAAGCACAACAAAATGGACAAGGATCATCACAAAACTTGTCTAATGAATTTGGTTCAGAATTTGGCGTATCAATTGAACGTCAAACAAATGCACAAGAAGTGAAACAACAAAATGCTCAAGCTAATCGTAAAGCACAACAAAACGCAAACAACTTTAAGAAATAACAATTAGAGTTAAAAAACGCTGGGAGCTAAAATCCCCAGTGTTTTTTTATTTGGAGTTCTAACAAAAAATAACAATGCAAAATTCTAAAAATTTGTGCTAAAATAAAATATCAGTTTAATTAAAGTTAAAATAAGTATATATTATTTGACTGGGAGAAATTGATATTTTCATTTTTTATCAAAAATTTGGGGGAAAGTATCATGAAAAACTTATTAGTTAAATGGAATCAAGTAAGCCTTGTAAAAAGGATTGTTGTCGGTATTATTATCGGTGCGATCTTAGCTTTAACTGTTCCAAGTGGAGCAAGTTGGATTTCCATTTTGGGGTCATTGTTTGTAGGTGCATTAAAGGCAGTTGCGCCAGTATTAGTATTATTTATAGTAATGCATGCGATTGCTGTACATAAAAGTGGTAAGAAGACGAATATGAAATCTATTCTTGGGCTGTATGCTCTTGGGACATTCCTTGCTGGAGCTGTCGCTGTAGTTGCAAGTTTTCTGTTTCCAATTACGCTAACACTGACAACCGGTGTAGATGATCTAACTCCACCTGAAGGTATTGCTGAAGTAATTGAAACGTTGCTATTTAATCTAGTTGCGAATCCAATTGATGCAATAGTTAATGCTAATTATCTAGGTATATTAATATGGGCAGTCGTTCTTGGACTTGCGTTAAAAAATGCAAATCAACAGACAAAAGACATGTTGGGTAATTTTTCAGATGCAATCACAAAAGTGGTACAATGGGTGATTAATTTAGCCCCGCTGGGTATTATGGGGCTTGTATTCGATGCTATTGTAACTAGCGGTCTCTCTGCTTTGCTTGATTATGGTAGGTTAATATTAATATTAGTAGGGTGTATGCTGTTTATCGCACTTGTAGTGAATCCATTAATCGTATTCTTCTATACACGAAAAAATCCTTATCCAATTGTTTTTATGGTTTTAAGAGAAAGTGGTATTACGGCATTCTTTACACGTAGTTCCGCTGCAAACATTCCAGTAAATATGAAAATATGTGAAAAACTTGGCTTAGATGAGGATACTTATGGAGTTTCAATTCCTCTTGGTGCTACTATTAATATGGCTGGTGCAGCAGTTACTATTGCAGTGCTGACTCTTGCAACAGTAAACACGCTAGGTATTGAAGTTGACTTCTTTACTTCACTGATTCTTGTAGTTGTTGCAGCTGTCTCAGCAGCAGGTGCATCGGGTGTTGCAGGTGGATCACTTTTACTTATCCCACTAGCATGTAATTTATTTGGTGTTCCAAATGATATTGCGATGCAAGTAGTTGGTGTTGGTTTTATCATTGGTGTAATCCAAGATTCTTGTGAAACTGCATTGAATTCATCTTCTGACGTATTGTTCACGGCTACCGCGGAGTATGCTAAAGAGCGTAAAGAAGGTAAAGTAGTTACGATGAATTCTTAGGATCTACGAAACTAGTAGGAAAACGATAAAATCTAATTATTTGTCCTAATGTCCATAAAACTATTAATTTGATTGATTGTGTTACATTAAATTTTAAAGCCACAATTACCGAAGATGATTCGGTAATCGTGGCTTTTTTGGCGTAATAATATATCCGTCTGGTTGATGACGTTGTTTAGATAATGAAATATAATCTTATATTGACATTTCCTCCTAAAATAACTAGTATTAGAAATTGATATTGATAATCATTATCAATTATTTTTTGATCTTTTTTTCCTATTTCCTGATATAGACCATGTAGCTATTGGTTATTCAAAACTAATCTTGAGAAATAAAAATGTATCGCCTGCATAGTAGCAAAATCTTTTTCCTATTCCTGCTACTAATAGTTAGTAATTCTCTGTGTGTGAGTAAGATATAATGAAATCGAATTCATATAAAAAAAGCATTATCTCCAAAGAGATAATGCTTTTTTTCTAAAGAATTCTTTGTTCCTAAAGAACTCTTGCGGGTTTGGCACCCATTGATGTCGACTAATATAGTAATCAATAGTATGGATGTCAAATCGTATTTGTTGTTAGTAATCTAGTATAGCACAGATATTTACTATAAACAATATTTCTTTGGAAAGATTGTACAAGGATACCCCAAGTGGTGGTATAATAACACATTAAGGTGGATTTAAAATTCATAAATCTAATTGAACGGAAGTCTCTTAATGTTTCTTCCAGTACTTAAATAATTACACCATCGGAGGTGTCGAGTTGAATAAAAAATGGACGATAGATCAAATACGAGACTATGTTAGTAAAAATTCAGAATGTACTTTGCTTTCAAAAGAATATGTAGGGTATTCACAAAAGCTGCTATTCAAATGTTCATGTGGAACTAATTTTGAAAAAACATTAACGAAGTTTAAAGGCAGCAATCAGAAAAAATGTTCTAATTGTTTAGAACCTAGACCATCCCGTTAAATTTTGTGAGGGATAAAAAAGTCGCTCCACATTTTGAGAAATCAGAGGTGGGGCGACTTTATATTTTCTGCGCTATTAGGCAATTTTTAAAACTGGTTATCGGGATGTAAGTTATTTTGCATAAGTTCCTGTACTTTGCCAACCTGTTCTTTAGAGGCAAGTTCGGTTTTGTACCATCCTTTATTTTCCATTACCTCAAAAAGTAGATAATGGTTTGAGCTCGCATTATCAAAAACTTGCTTATAAATTTCCCTTAGCTGCTGATGTTTAGTCTCTAATAAGGTATTGCTGATGCTTCGGCAGCGTCCCTTCTCTAACTCCAAACAGAGCTGGAGCATTTCTCGGTCTGTTAAACCGCGTTCTGCGATATTATTTGGCATACTATATCCACCTTTTGCAATTATTGAATGTTGTTTGTTCGGTTAAAGTATTTGGATAGGTCCGCTATTTTTAACTGGTGTTTTTCTGCTATTTCTTCGAGTGTTGTTCTTAACTCCTGGTCTGTACATTGTGCTGCACACCAGTTCATCGTTTTTGCGGTTATCACCTCTGAACGGATTTCATCCTCCATAAATGCCAATTCTTTCATAGTTAGAACGGTCATCTTTTTTCACCTCCAACCAACATAATGTATAGTCAGTATTGTTTGTATTGAGTTATTTTAACCTTTTATTATTCTGTTATTAGGAGAAAATAGAGAGATTAAGTTAGTCCATCCCTACATTGAAACTCATCATACTTCTTCATCTCAGCAATCGTTCCTTCCATTTCATCTAAATAATCAGCAAATAGCTGATCCTTATCCACTTCAATGAAACTTTGTTTATCAATAGAGTTAAGTAAAGCAATAATTGCTTTAAATTTTAGGTCATCTAAAGATGGTATTTCTGGTTTTCCTTGAATTTGACCGCTGACGACTAGCTCTTTATTGTCATTTTCCAAACTAAATCTAAATGTTTCTATAGGGTTCATCTCCAACTCAAATCCCTCCTTATATTATTAATATTTCCAAAATAGCTTTTTTTACTCAAATAATGTTCTATTACTACTAGAGGTGGCACAGCTATTCAATCAAAAGGAGGTAGTTAAGATAGGTGCACAACTAGCACTGGAAAATAGTTTTACACAAGAGTATAAAAAACAATGGACTTAGTTGTACATCTTCAAATTAGAAAATGCTTCAAGCACAGTGTCGAGTAGTTGGGGAAATAGGTTAACAATAATTAGTCTTATGGAATACAACATTACATATAGTAAAATAATATAGAAACCGGTTTATAAGAATTTTCTAAAAATTCATTGATTTTATTTTTAAAACGATTATAATGATAATTGAAAGCGCTTCACATTTTGGAAAACCTGGTTTATTACTTATTTTTTTTACTTTTATGGAAACCGGTTTCTATAAAAATATGAAGCAATACGACACCGAAGACGCAGATACTTGATGGACTAAATTAAAGATTGGAGGGCGTTTGGAGATAGGGTGGTTTTACTGGTATAAAAACTATTAAACTATTAAATTTCAGGGGGAAATCATAATGAAATTAAAAAAACTGCTAATCGCTTCACTATCCATTTTGTTCATATTTATCGTTGCAGCGTGTTCTTCCGATAATTCATCTGATGATTCAGATGAAGCGGGTGGAGATGGAGAAAAAATCACTTTAGATTTTTGGCTGTTTGGTGCTACCGGGTATGAGGAGCTTGTCAAAGAGTATGAGAAACAAAATGAAAATATAAAAATTAAAATAAAAACTTCAGAAACAGCAGATCACCATAACAATTTATTTACAGCACTTTCTGCTGGTAGTGGTGCGCCGGATATAGCTGCACTTGAGCTTGACCAACTCGATCGCTTCCGCGATGCACAAGACCGCTTTGTGAATCTATATGATATGGGCGCGGATGATGTGAAAGGTGAATATTTGGACTGGAAATGGGAAATTGCAGAGAATGATGATGGCAAGTTCCTAATGGGTCTTCCAACTGATATTGGTCCTAAGGGTCTTTACTACAGACTAGATGTATTTGAAGAAGCAGGTTTACCAACAACTCCCGAAGAGGTTTCTGCTTTAATCGCAACTCCTGAAGATTTTAAGGAAGCTGCTATTCAAATAAAAGAAAAAACTGGTAAACCTATGGTTGCTAGTATGGAAATGATGTACCGAGCGCAGTTAGATGCGTTAGAGGAAAGTTATTTTGATAAGGAAGGTAACCTATTGATAGAAGAAAGTGGTAATGGAGTTAAAGAAGCGTATGACTTAGCTATCGAAATGAACGAACTTGGTTTGGTCGGAAATTATGCAATGTGGTCCGCTGAATGGGCAAGTGGAGTTGACAATGGAGACTTTGCAGTGGAATTAGGAGCTGCTTGGTTCAAAGGGTGGATGGAATCGAATGCTCCTGAAGCTACTGGAGAATTTAATATAGCTACTTTACCGACTGAGTACAGTGGAAACTGGGGTGGTTCTTACATTTCTATCCCTAAAGAAACAAAACATGCAGAAGAAGCATATGAGTTTGTAAAATGGTTGGTTTCACCTGAAAACCAATTAGAATCCTTTAAGAGTAATGGTCTTTTCCCTTCTGCACCTGCTGTATATGATATGGCTGAATTTAAAGAAGCAAGCGATGATTATTTTGGTGGGCAGTCGACACAAACAGTGTTTGCCGAGTCTGCACAAAAGATTGGAAAGGTATACAAAGGGAAGGATTATACAAGCGTACACGATGAAATTCTTGCTGCTTTAGTTAACTCACAGGACGGAGCAGATGCAGAGAAAGAATGGACTGAAGCTATCAAGCGTATTAAAACTAAACTAGATCGCTAAAGTTGAGAAAGTGAATGACATATTCGGCGGTTTTATCCGCCGAATATACTCTGTATGTAGGTAGGAGGACGAGTGTATGGTTTCTTTAGATGAAAAACATCAAAAAAGACGAAGGAAAGGTTTTTCATCGCAAGAGATGAAGGAGATGCTTTCGGGGTATTTATATATATCACCTTTTTTTATCATATTTGCGATTATTGGTCTCTATCCGGCAATATTTAGTTTAATCCTAGCATTTCAAAAATGGAATGGCATGGGAGAAATGGAGTTTGTCGGGTTAAGTAATTTTCAGGTAATACTAAGTGATCCGTTATTTTGGAAATCTGTTTACAATACAATTATTCTTGGGTTAATGGGGACTGCTCCTCAACTTGTCATTGGGCTAATCTTGGCTTTTTTATTGAATCTGTCTTACTTACGTTTCAAAGCTTTTTTTAGAGTAACTATCTTTATGCCATATATTACTTCAATGGTAGCGGTTGCTTTAGTATTTAGTGTATTTTTTAGTAACAATGAAACGGCTTTAGTGAACTATATTATTGGTCTATTTGGATTTGACCCGGTCAGCTGGAAGACCTCTGAATGGGGAGCTAAAATAGCGATTTCGACAATGGTTTTTTGGCGCTGGCTTGGTTACAACACGATCATTTATTTAGCGGGTATGCAAAGTATTCCGAACGAACTATATGAAGCATCTAGAATTGATGGAGCTAGTATTTTCCAACAGCTTCGATATATTACGATTCCGTTACTGAAACCATTTATTATACTGACGGTATTCTTTTCGACAGTTGGAGCGATGCAATTATTTACGGAGCCAACTGTGTTTCTAGGTAATACTGCTTTTGCAAGAGATGAAGCAATGACAGTTGTTATGTATTTATATCGCGATGCGTTTAGGTTATCTTCCTTCGGGACGGCATCTGCAGCTGCTATTGTTCTGCTGTTATTCATCGTAGTTGCCTCTGCTTTTAATATGATGCTCACTAAAAGACTCGGTAAGGATGGGGGGAAACATGTGTGAAAAGTGATGTAGGAAGTAAAAAGTGGGGTATTGGACGTATTGGAATGTACTTGTTTTTAACGGTAATATCGCTCTTTTCGTTATTCCCTTTTTACTGGATGTTCGTTATGTCCACGAGTCATAGCTCTGCATACAATTCAATTCCCCCGGCGATGGTTCCAGGTGATCAATTGAAAGAGAACTTCCAAAAAGTATTGGATATGATTCCGTTTTTTCAGTCCATGTTTAATACATTGATCGTCTGTCTTACTGTAACTATTGTTGTATTATTTATAAGTTCGTTAGCTGGATTTGCATTTTCTAAATTAAAGTTTCCAGGGAAGAATATTCTTTTCTTCGCTATATTATTCACTATTATAATTCCGCCTCAATTAGGATTAATACCGCAGTATTTATTAGTTGCGAAAGCGGGATTATTGGATCATTTATTTGCAGCGATGGTCTTGTTTTTCTTAAATCCTTTAGGAATATTTTTAATGAGACAATATGTAAGTGAATCTGTACCGGAAGAATTGATAGAAGCAGCAAGACTTGATGGTTGTTCTATATTCAGGATATATCGCAGTATTGTACTGCCTATCATTTTACCTGCTTTTGCAACGCTTGGAATTATTGTGTTTACCTCTGTTTGGGGAGAGTTCTTATGGCAATTTACGGTGCTTCGAGATCCTGAATCCTACACAATACAAGTTGCACTAGCATCATTGAATAATACATTTAAAGTAGATTTTGGTATGCTGCTGTCCGGTGTGTTCTGGGCTACGGTACCATTGCTTATAGTGTTCTTACTGTTCAACAAACTGTTTATATCGAGTATTGCCGAGGGATCGGTTAAATAATAGTAATCAGCACATGGAATATGAGGGATGTAAAATGACTTTAACTATACGTGATATTGCTCAAATGGCGGGTGTCTCAAGAGGCACTGTCTCTAAGGTAATCAACAACTATGATGGTGTAAGTGAACAAACAAAGCGTAAAGTACTAGAAGTTATCGACAAAACTAATTATCAACCTACTTTTTCCGCAAAGTCCCTAGCGACGAAGAAATCTAGTCTAATTGGGCTGATATACGCGGGGAAGATAAACGTAGAGTTTAACCATCCCTTTTTCAATGAGGTTATATCATCTTTTCAAAAAACACTTGGTGCAATGGGTTATGATATTATCATTTTCTCCAATGAGATGTTTGATAAAGAAAATGTCGACTACTTAGCGAGAACAAGACATTTTCGTTTAGATGGCTGTCTAATAATCGCGGGTGAAGAAGTAGAGGATGCAGTGTCGAAGTTGGATGAAAGTGATGTCCCTTGTATGGGGATTGACCTTGAACTGACCGGGCAAAATTCTAGCTACGTTATGACAGATAACTATAAGGTGTCTCAGCTTGCAGTAGAATACTTGTACTTAAACTCCGTTAGAGATGTTGGTTATATTGCTGGGAAAGAAAGTTCTGAAATATCAAATCAACGATTAGAGGGATTTCTACAGACGATGAATCAATTCGGTATGCCGGCTAACCCTATTTGGATTAAGCATGGGAACTTTTTTGAATCGAGTGGATACGAAGCAATGGAAGAAATTCTGCAGGGTGAATCTTTACCAAAAGCAATTATAGCTGCTTCTGATATGATGGCGCTAGGTGCAATGAGAGCGATAAAGGACTATGGACTTCGAATTCCACAAGATATTCAAGTGATAGGATGTGATGATGTTGAGGCTTGTCGATATATGGAGCCTGCTCTCACAACTATTAAACAAGATAAACAGAAAATTGGTAGATTGGCAGCCATTAAGTTAAACGATTTGATAAATGGAGTAACTGGCTTAAGGCCGTCACTCGTTGATCCGGAGTTGGTATTGAGAAATTCTTCCGGTGTTATAGGCGAAGCGTCGAAAGAACGATAAATGAAGGGTGGATTATAAATGGCGATTATAAAGTTTCCAAAGGATTTTAAATGGGGGGCGGCAACAGCATCTTATCAGATTGAAGGTGCAGCAAACGAAGATGGCAGAGGTGTCTCGATATGGGATACTTTTTCTAAAACACCGGGGAAGGTACATAATGGAGACACTGGTGATATTGCCTGTGATAGCTACCACCGATATGAAGAGGATGTAGATTTAATACATGATCTAGGGGCTGATGTGTACCGCTTTTCAGTTGCTTGGCCAAGGATCTTTCCAACTGGTACAGGAGAAGTGAATCGAAAAGGAGTCGACTATTATCACAAATTAGTAGACTCGATGTTAGCTAAAGGCATTGAACCGATGTGTACGTTGTATCATTGGGATTTGCCACAGGTGTTACAGGATAAAGGTGGTTGGGATAATCGGGAAACAATCGAGGCATTTGTCCAATATGCGGACTTTATGTTTAAGGAATTCAATGGGAAGATAAAAAAGTGGATAACTATTAACGAGCCTTGGTGCTCATCTTTCCTATCCAATTATATTGGAGAGCATGCGCCTGGCAATCAGGATCTACAGCTAGCTACCGATGTTGGCCATCATTTATTAGTTGCACACGGTCTTGCAGTGAAACGTTTTAGAGAAAGTAAAGTAGAGGGTGAAATTGGATACGCTCCAAATGTTACTTGGTTTGAGCCTTACAGTACAAAAGAGCAAGACGTAGATGCGTGTAATCGAGGAAACGCTTGGAATTTAGAGTGGTTCTTTGATCCAGTGTTTAAAGGGAGCTATCCTCAATTCATGTTAGATTGGTTTAAAGAAAAAGGTGCTGTTCCAACTATTTTAAATGGAGATCTAGAAATAATATCGCAACCAATTGATTTTTTAGGGGTAAATTATTACACCGGCAATGTAGGGCGCTACAAGGAAAATGAAGGGTTATTCGATTTAGAAAGTATAGATATGGGATATGATAAAACAGATATTGACTGGTTTATCTATCCAGAAGGCTTCTATAAAGTTCTAGTTAAAATTAAAGATCTTTATGGTAGTGTGCCAATCTATATTACAGAAAATGGTGCTTGCTATAATGATGAACCAGAGAATGGTAAAGTCGCCGATCATAAACGAATTGACTATATAAAGACACACCTGACAGCTTTAAAACGAAGTATGGATTCTGGTGTTAATATAAAAGGGTTCTTATACTGGTCACTATTAGATAACTTTGAATGGGCATTAGGGTATAGTATGCGTTTCGGTATTGTACATGTGAATTACGAAACATTAGAAAGAACAAAAAAGGATAGCTATCATTGGTATAATGAAACGATTAAAAAAGGTGAATTTGAATTATAATCTTATAATGAAGAGGCAAACACAAGGCAGACTAAGTGTTTGCCTTTTTTTGGGTGAGAGCAAGTAAAAGAAGAAGAGACCGCAAGTAAAAATGTACCTAGAGCAAGTAAATCCTTTGCGTCCGCAAGTAAATCCCGGTTAGAAGCAAGTAAACGATAGGCGAGAGCAAGTAAAAGAAGCGGTCGCAAGTAAAAATGGACCAAGAGCAAGTAAATCATTTTAGTCCGCAAGTAAATTCCTGTTGGAAGCAAGTAAACGAGGGGCGAGAGCAAGTAAATCCATTTCGTCCGCAAGTAAATCCTTTGTGACCGCGAGTAAATCTCAGTTGGAAGCAAGTAAACGAGGGACGAGAGTAAGTAAAAGAAGCGATGCAAGTAAGTATGGAGCTATAGCAAGTATATCCATTTCGTCCGCAAGTAAATCCCGGTTAGAAGCAAGTAAACGATAGGCGAGAGCAAGTAAAAGAAGCGACCGTAAGTAAATATGGACCTAGAGCAAGTAAATCCTTTTCGTCCGTAAGTAAATCTCAGTTGGGAGCAAGTAAACGAGGGGTGAGAGCAAGTAAAAGAAGCGACCGCAAGTAAAGTTGGACCAAGAGCAAGTAATCCATTGCGTCCTCAAGTAAATCCCGGATGGAAGCAAGTAAACGATAGGTGAGAGCAAGTAAAAGAAGCGGTCGCAAGTAAAAATGGACCAAGAGCAAGTAAATCCCGGATGGAAGCAAGAAAACGAGGGGCGAGAGCAAGTAATAGAAGCGACCGCAAGTAAATATGGACCTAGAGCAAGTAAATATGGCCCAGAGCAAGTAAATCCTTTGCGTCCGCAAGTAAACTCCGGTTAAGAGCAAGTAAACGATGAACGAGAGCAATTAAAAAAATGCAAGTCTGTATCCAAAGGAACTTCACACATGATAATCATAGGTTTGACTTCAAAGAGGCTTCCTGCGCCTTCCATATGAGAATTGTATTTAATAAAGTTTCCAGTGTATGATAGCAATTACCATTGAAGGATTTTAGGAAGTTTTATAGAATGTTATCGGAATAGGAATTTAAGGAGGTTTTGCAAATATGGATTTCATCGCTACATTATTTAATTCGCATTATGACTTATATATTCGTTTAGGTGTAGCAACTTTTATAGGATTTTTTATTGGTCTAGAGCGTGCGATAAAAAATAAACCAGCTGGTATTAGAACGCATATTTTAGTATGTTTAGGATCGACCTTAGCTATGGCATTGTCGTCACTAAATCAAGGGGCGTATATGGATCCGATGCGTTTAGCTGCACAAGTAATCAGCGGTATTGGTTTTCTTGGAGCAGGTGTAATATGGTTAGATAAGGATAATGTAAAACGAGGACTTACAACGGCAGCGAACCTTTGGATTACTGCTTGTGTAGGATTAACCATTGGGTATGGTGCGTACGATTTAGCACTCATAACGGTTGTATTAATGTTCATTGCGATGAACTTACCAAAAGTAGCGGTTAAAATGGGCATTCTTCCTGTTCGAGGAACAGAAGAAGAGGATAGCGATGGGGAATGAAATTAGATAAATACATGATAGAAAAACTGTCATCACGCTGAAGAGCTGTGTAGGCAGTTTTTTTATGTGTAAATATAATTTTTGTAAGAAAAGTGCTTTAAATAAGGGGAAGTGAAGACTACTAAACTAAAAATAAAATATATTCAGAAAATTGTGTTGACAAATTTTCAGATTTGAATAGAATAAATAATATAAACGATGTTACTTTTTCTAACATAGAAAGATAGAAAATGTAACATCTCAAAAAAGGAGAGATGACAATGGAGGATGTAATGTATTTAATGAACAGCTTGTGGACAATGATAGCTGCAATTTTAGTTATATTTATGATTGGTGGATTTATATTACTGGAAGCTGGTTCGACTAGAATGAAAAATGCTGGTCATGTTGCCGGTAAAACCATATTCACATTTGGTTTAGCATCAATGGTGTTCTGGGCAGTAGGTTATGGATTTATCTTCGGGGGAGATGCGAACTTCTTCGTAGGTATGACAGATTTTTTCTATAGTGGAGAAATTATTGAGGGAGCAGGTCTTGCAACAACCGTTTTCTTTGTTTTCCAACTAGCATTTGCTGGTATTGCTGTAACTATCGCATTAGGTGGATTTGCTGAACGTGCAAAATTATCGGCATACGTAATTTTCACAATACTTTTTGGAATAATTGTTTACCCTGTAATTGCCCACTGGATTTGGGGTGGAGGTTGGTTAGCTGAACATGGCAAACAGGATTTTGCAGGATCAACGGTAGTTCATTTAACTGGTGCGATGGCTGCACTTGCTGCAACAATAATTCTTAAACCAAGAATTGGGAAGTTCAATAAAGACGGTTCATCAAACAATCTTGCTGGACATAACCAAGTTTATACAGCTTTAGGAGTACTCATCCTTTGGGTAGGGTGGTTTGGGTTTAATGCTGGAAGTACGGTATCTGTAGATGCTGCTTTTTTTGGATTTGTAGCATTAAATACAACACTTGCCGCTGGAGCAGGAGCTGTTGCAGCCACCCTTATTTCATGGGTTGTATTAGGTAAATCAGATATCCCAACGATTTTAAATGGAGCTTTAGCTGGATTGGTTGCCATTACTGCTTCCTGTGCATTCGTAGACGTTTGGGCATCTGTTGTCATTGGTTTAATCGCTGGAGTATTAGTTTTCTATAGCGCTAGATTTTTTGAAAAGAGAAAAGTCGATGATCCAATTTATGCGTTATCTGTTCATGGAGCTGCTGGAGTATGGGGAACATTATCTACTGGTTTCTTTGCTACACCAGAGCTTGCATCCGTTGGTAAAGCAGGATTATTTTATGGAGGCGGACTAGATCAATTAGGTGTTCAGCTAATGGGTGTTGTGTCTTGTGGTTTATTTGCTTTCGTAGTTTCCTATGCTATCCTTTTTACAATGAAAAAAGCTATGGGTGGTATTCGTGTAACGGAAGAAGAGGAACTAATGGGTCTAGATATGAGTGAACACGGCAACTATGGTTATCCCGAACAAATGGTTTTAGAGGAATCAAAATCACTTAATTAAATCAAAAAAGCCTCTGAAATTGAGAGGCTTTTTACATAAAAGGGCGTGTACTTGTGGAAACGTATGAATCTATTCGGAACTGGAAGGAACTAAATATTACAAACTTCCTAGATGACATCGTTTCTCTCAATGATTTTCATGATCAGGTGATGATTAAAGTTTTGGAAGAAGCGATTAAGAAAATAGGTTCACCTCCATGTGACTTTTCTTGGTTTATAACAGGCAGTGGGGGGCGATTAGAACAAGGATTAATAAGTGATCAAGATCATGGAATTGCCTATGAAATAGCTAATGATGAAAATGATGTGTATTTTCAGGTGTTTGGAACAGAAATTTCTAATGGTCTTTATGAAGTGGGCTATCCTTATTGCGAAGGTAAAGTTATGAGTTCTAATCCAGAGTGGTGTAAATCCTATGAAGGTTGGAACAAACAACTTCATGATTGGATGGTTGACGAAAGCTGGGAGTCCATGCGTTTTCTTCAAATCTTTTATGATGCCAGAGTGCTTCATGGAAAGGTAGGAATTATCCATCAGTTGAAAACATCCATATATGATTACCAATTACAACATCAAATTTTACTAAGTCGATTTACTGCTAATGTAGAACATATAAAAAATGTAATTGGTCCAGTTGGTCAGTTATTGTTGGAAAGACATGGTTTATACCAAGGTTGCGTAAACTTAAAATACTCTGGATTCCTACCATATGTAAATGCTGTTCGACTCCTTTCAATAAGAGAGGGAATAGTAGAAACTTCAACTCTAGTTCGGATGAGTTATCTGATTCAAATGAAAGAGTATACATGCTTACTAAAAAATAGTGAAAGAAATTTTTCGGATCTATTAAAATATCGTTTGTCATTAACTCAAGTGAAAAGCTACTCAGATACTCATTATTTACAGTTTGATAAACTGAGCAAAATCGAACAGAAAGATATTAAACGTATTATTAAAGGCGGAATTAACTTACATCGTGAAGTGATTGCTTTGATGAAAAAAGGTGTTCGCCATGGCATTTGAACCGTTCATGCAAATACTCAGAGGCATTCAAGGAAAACGTACGAATGTTGGCATAGGTGATATTCAAAGCGCCCAGCAAATGGCTTTTTTAAGAAACCTGCAAAAAGAATTGAAAAAAGAGGATTCACTAGAAATTCCCTTAGATGAGCTTAAAATTGTCGTGTTCGATATTGAGACAACTGGCTTTAATCCAGAGCAAGGAGATGAAATTATCTCCATTGGTGCCATTAAAATGCATGGCTCTTCTATACGAGAGGATGATACTTTCTACTCGCTTATATACTCAGAGAAAGAAATTCCTTTGGATATTGTAGAACTGACAGGCATTACAAATGAACAATTGGAGGATGCTAGTCTAGTTGGGGATGTACTAATTGAATTTCTTCAATATACAAAAGACTGTACACTTGTAGCACATCACGCTAATCACGAAAGAAATTTTATGCAATTCACTAGCAACAAAGTATTCCGCACACCTTTTAGAAATCGGATAGTTGATACATCTTTTCTTTATAAAATTGCTGAGCCCAAAATACAACTAAGTTCGTTAGAAGACTTGTGTGAACATAACAGCATTCCAATAGTAGGCCGACATAATGCATTAGAGGACGCAAGAATGGCGGCTAAGCTTTGGAGTATTTATATAGAAAAAGTTAAAATGCTTGGCTGTGAAACATTGCAGGATGTATACGAAAAGTTTGCAAGAATTTAAAAAGCACTACAGGTTAAATTTTCCTGTTGTGTTTTTTTGTTTGTGGAGAATTTTTTCTGTAGTTAATATACTAGCGCACAATCTTCATGAATAATATGCTCTACCCCATAAACTGTAAAAAACAGTTAGAATAACTTGTCCTAAGTACATAGAATTTAGTTCTTTTTTAAGGGGTATACTGAATATACTTTTTAGTACCTTGCTTTCTACAATATTATTAAAAGGAGAACAGCCCCTGGAGAGTATAGATCATACATTAACTCAATTACATGACACGCCTTTTTTTTATCGACGTTTTGCCAAACGAGCTTTAGACGTATTAGCTAGTTCCTTATTACTTTTTTTATTGTTTCCAGCTCTTATTTGTTTGTCCATAATTTTATTCATCTTTACAGGTGGTCCCGTTTTCTACAAGCAAAACAGGGCAGGGTTATATGATCGACCTTTTATCATCTGGAAGTTTCGAACAATGCAGACAGAGGATATGGAGTCAAGCTCACACCAATACGAATGGAAAGACGAAGTCCCGCAAGATTTTTCCTTTACAACACCACCAACTTTAACGATTACTAAGCTTGGGAAAATATATCGAAAATATAGTATAGATGAGATCCCACAGCTTTGGAATGTCTTAAAAGGTGAAATGAGTTTTGTAGGTCCAAGGCCAGAAATGATTGAAATTACTAATCATTATTCTCCTATCCAAAAGAAGCGTTTATTAGTAAAGCCTGGCATCACGGGGTATGCCCAGGTGCATGGTCGATCAGCAATCACCCATGGGGAAAAAGTTAACTATGATTTATATTATGTTAAGCATTGCTCTCTGTTTCTTGACCTGAAGATAGTGATACGAACGATATTTATAGTGATTATGGGAAAAGGGGCTTGGTGAACGAGTTATAACAGAAAGGATGAGGGGGTTGCTGGTTGATATTCATAACCATATTTTACCGGGATTAGATGATGGTCCTGAGTCTCTAGAAGAAGCACTATTACTTGCAGAAACCGCTGTTGCTAATGGTATAACGCATGTTATCGCTACCCCTCATCATCGAAATAGAAAGTACGATAATCCTGCTTTGGCCGTAAAACTAGCTGCAAAAAGCCTGAATGAGGAGCTCTTGAAACAATCTATCCCGCTTCATATTTTATGTGGACAAGAAACCTATTTTTATAACGAAATGCTACAAGATTTAGACGGTAATCTTATGACTTTAGGAGAGAGTGGTAAATATTTATTGTTGGAATTGCCTACTAACTATTTTCCAGCATTTATTTTCGATATTTTACTTGAACTTCAATTTTCAGGTTACATCCCAATTATAGTTCATCCCGAAAGATGTGAATTTTTAAAAAGGGATAGGCAGCTATGTTATGAGCTTGTGAGAAGAGGGGCGCTTTTTCAAATAAATGCATCAACACTTGTAGGAGAGAATGGTTTAACGATGCAAAGATTCGCAAAGCACCTAATAAAACATAACTTAGTGCACTTCATCGCTTCCGATGCCCATCATTATAAGAATAGACCTTTTTTAATTAAAAGCGCATATAAATATATTCAAAAGAAATTCTCTTCACAATACGTCACTTATTTTATGGAAAACGCAAAACATGTGCTAGAGGGTTCTGTTTTACAACCAATACCACCTATCAGTTTTAAAAAAAATAGTACAAAACACTAAATTAGATCTAGTTATATAGAGGGGATGATTTGGTTGGAGGGTAAAATTAGCCTATACGAAATAGTGAAAATAGTAAAGAAAAGAATGTTTCTAATTTTAAGTTGTTTACTTTTAGTCGTGACAGTTACTTGGGCTATAAGTTATTTTTTTATAACCCCACAATATGATGCCAATGCACAAATTTTAATTAACCAAAAAGTTGTACAAGATCAACAACTGAGTACACAAGATATACAGACAAATCTGCAATTGATAAATACGTATACGGTCATAATAAAAAGTCCAGTCATTCTATCAATAGTAATTGAACGTCTAAAGTTAAATACCACTCCAGATTTGCTCATGGAGAAGATAGCAATGTCGAGTGAGCAAAATTCGCAAGTACTCAATATTTCCGTAAAGGACATTAGTCAAGTAAAAGCAGTTAGTATTGCGAATATGACTGCAGAGGTCTTTCAAGAGAAGATAAGTGAATTAATGAATGTGGATAATGTCACAATACTTTCTCCAGCAACAGTAAAGAATAAGGAAAAACCAATCATACCAAACATTCCTTTGAACCTAGCAATTGCTACATTTCTTGGATTTATAATAGGGGTCAGTATATCACTCTTAATAGAGTTTTTAGATACAACGGTTAAAACTGAAAAGGATGTACAAGATATTATGAACTTTCCATTGTTAGGTCTTATAAGTCCGATTTCTACTAAAAGAGTTAAGAAAAACAAAGGACAAACAGTGAAAGGGGAGAGGGAGGTTGTTTAAAAAGAAAAGAATGCATCATGGTAGAAAACTTGTAATATCTACAGATAGAAAATCTATTGTAGCAGAACAAATAAGAACGGTACGAGCAAATATTAAATTTGCAATGAAAGATAAAGAGTGTAAGACTCTCCTAGTTACATCAACCTCCATTGGAGAGGGTAAATCTACTATAGCTTCGAATATTGCAATCTCTTTTGCTCAGGAGGGGCAGAAAGTTCTTTTAGTAGATGCAGACCTTAGAAAACCTACTATGCATTATACATTCAATAAGCCTGTTTCTCCGGGGTTAACAAATTTCTTAATGAGTAATTGGTGTTTATCTAACATTTTAAAGGATTCAGGGGTAGTTGGACTAGACCTGATAACCTGTGGACCCATGCCATCTAATCCAGCAGAGTTACTTGGTTCATCTACCATGAACATATTCTTAGAAGAGACAATTTCGTTATATGACCTAATCATTTTCGATGCACCACCTTTACTATCCGTTGCTGATGCACAAATATTATCAGCCAAATGCGATGGTACAATCTTAGTAACCAGCTCTGGTACAACTGAGAAAAGAAACTTATATAAGGTTAAAGAGGTGTTGGAGGTATCAAATGCTAATGTTCTGGGGCTAATATTAAACCATTTCAAACTTGAAAAAAATCATTATTATTATGAATATTACGGTGAGAAAGATTAATAGATATAAAAGGGAGGGGGGATAACTTGAAAAAAAGAATATTGCATATTCTAAGTTCAAATGAATTAGCAGGTGCTGAAAATGTTGCGATAAATATTATCAATAATCTTTCAAATACTTATGAATGTGCATATGCCTCTCCAGAAGGTGGAATAAAGGAAATACTTAAAGTAAGTGGGATCCATTATCTTCCTCTTGAAAAATTTAATGTTTTACAAATAAAAAGAGCAATTGATTTATGGAAACCAGATATAATACATGCGCACGATTTTAAAGCTACAGTGAAATGTCTGGCCGCTTCTTTTTTTATTCCGGTAGTTTCTCACATTCATCAAAACCCAAAGTGGCTCAAACGGGTAAATCCCTATTCAATATTGTTTTTTCTCGCTTGTTTCAAAATAAAACAAATAGTTGTTGTTAGCCCTGGTATAAAAAAATCAACTCTTTTATCAACTTTTTTTAAAAGAAAGACAACTGTAATTAAGAATATAGTGGATATCAAGCAAATTAAAGAAAAGTCAGAAGGAACACTAGAGGAAGCGTATGATATTGCTTTTATAGGAAGATTAAATAGGGTAAAAAACCCTTTAAGATTTATATCGATTGTAGAAAAAGTTAAAGATGTTATACCTAATTTGAGGGTTGTTATGCTAGGCGAGGGACCTCTAGAGACAGAATGTAAAGAGTATATAAAAAAAAATGATTTAGAGGATATCATTGATTTGAAAGGGTTTTTACCTAATCCTTATCCACTGTTATCTAGAAGCAAGCTTCTGGTAATGACTAGTCTTTCGGAGGGGTTACCAATTGTAGCGATAGAAGCTCTCGCATTAGAGAAACCGATTATTGTTCCTCGTTTGGAGGGAATGGAATATATAGTGGACAAGAGTTGTGGGTATATTTGCAATAGTGAGGACGAGTTTGTATCTAGAATAATTTATCTATTAAATTCGGAGCAAACTTACATGGACATGTCTATTGCTGCTGCAAAACAAGCTGCAGAACTATGTGATATGAATTTATATAGAAGAAACTTGGATCAGGTATATCAAAGTGTTATTTACTAACGATACTTTAATAATGTCTCACCCTATAAAGACAAATGCATCTATGTTTTTCTTCTTAGATATAGTAATAATTGGGGGATGTATTTTAGGCAAATTGTTTAGTCCTAGTAACCTAATTATATATGCTTTACTCTGCTACTTAATAATGCGGTTGCTCTTTACTTCTTTGACTAGTAATTTTGCGCTCCTCCTGTTATTAGTTCCCAATCTTGGCAGTACTTTTATCTATGTAGGTAGCAGTTCAATCCCCATTTTAAATTTATTAATATGTGTGGCTTTATTAAAGCTTTGTTTAACTTCTCTACACCATTTCGTGAATAAAAAACTACTTCTAGTTGCTATTATTTTTGTGCTGTATGAGTGGATTCATATTTTTTATTATGATGTTAAAGGTATCGCTTTACTAGTAAGTTGGAGTGCTGCAGTTTTATATGTATTTCTCATAGCGATATATGGTCGTTCCACCTATAATCATGAAACAGTCCTAAAGTATTTCCTCGCAGGTGTAGGTATTTCTATAATATATGGATTATTGAATTTCTATAATATGTATGGCACTCTACTGGCTAATAATCCTACGATTCGATTTAAAGGAGCTGCTGGTGACTCCAATTATTTTTCCATGTATATTATGATCTCAATGTTCGGATTGCTTTACCTTATAAATAAAAATAATAGTAGATGGAGACAAAGTATTTATCCAATACTTTTCATTGTTTATGGAGCTTTTGGTGTATTAAGCCTATCGAGAATGTTTTTACTGGTAGTTAGTTTTTTAATGTTATTAATGGTAATAAAAGTGTTTACTAGTCTTAAGGGTAATAGAAAAATTCTTTGGTTTTCATTTATTACATTTCTTTTTATAGCAAGCTTCTTTTTATACTTTAGTGAGGAAGTTCATTCGGTATTTAGTTTATTCTTTTCTCGTTTTACAGACTTTTTAGAAGATCCAAGTGGACTAACAAGTAATAGAAATATAATAGCTGAGAAATATTTTGATTTTATCGTAGCTGATTTTTGGTCAATGTTGGTGGGTATTGGTATACAAGAATATTATATTAGATCAGGTGTTTTTTTAGAGACTCACAATATATTACTAGAGTTATTGGTAGTCTGGGGATTGGTAGGCTTTATAATTTTCGCGCTATTTATATGCGTAATATTTAAAATTAGCGCTTCCAAAAGAAAAATTAGTGAGACGAGTATTTTGGGATGGTTACCTATTATTTGTATGGCAGTTAGCTATATGTCTATAAATGCTATGTCTAACGAAAGTTTTTTTATATTAGTATTCTTTGCAATAAATCATATATATGAATTTGACTAATAGTTGTACGGGAGATCTTGTAACAAGGACTATTAAATAACTTAGCGAAGAAGGACAAGCTATAGAAACGATAAAAAAGACAGCGATTGTCATTATGATTATTACGATTCTATCAAAGGTAACGGGATTTTTAAGAGACATTACACTTTCCTATTTTTATGGTGCTTCTTCCATTAGTGATGCCTATATTGTCTCTATAACAATTTCATCAGTGCTCTTTAGTTTGATAATTGCAGGCATATCTACTGCTTATATACCTTTATATAAAAATATTGAATATAATGTAAGTCGGTTTGCTGCGGTTAAATTTACAAATAATCTTATCAATATCGTTCTTATTATTACTACTATAATTATCATTATTGGACTTACCTTCTCGAATCTTCTAGTCAAAGTATTTGCATTTGGTTTTGATGGAGATACTTTAGAAGTTGCTGTTTTATTTACTCGAATTGGGATAGTGGGCATCTATTTTACTAGTTTAACCCAACTATTAGTGAACTATCTCCAGCTAAATGGAAAATTTGTGATACCCGCAATGATTGGTTTTCCATTTAATCTAATAATCATTTTGTCTATTTATATTAGTACCCACACTGATATTATCGTACTAGCTATTGGCAGTGTACTTGCTGCACTTTTTCAATTAATTTTTTTATTTCCTTCTTTATCTAAAGCAAAGTTTAGATATTCAACAACTGTGCAATTTAATGATCCTCATATTAAGAAAATGTCCTTTATTGTTTTTCCAATAATGATTGGTATTTCAATTGATCAAATAAATTTAATGATTGATAAAACGCTTGCTTCCACAATTGTGGAGGGAGGTATATCGGCCTTGACCTATGCCAGTAGACTAAATGATTTTGTACAAGGTATTTTCGTACTTTCATTTGTAACTGTAATGTTTCCCGTTATTTCCAATTTAGTTGCTCAAAAAAATATAGCAGATTTTAAAAATTCAATTAGTGGGGTAATCTCCAGTGTTGTTCTAGTTGTTGTGCCAGCCAGTGTAGGTATTATGGTATTATCGCAACCCATTATAAGATTGCTATTCGGGCATGGAAATTTTGATGAACAGGCAATTCATATGACTTCACAAGCTCTTTTTTACTATTGTGTAGGTATGATCGGTTATGCGATACGAGAAGTATTAAATCGTACATTCTATTCTTTACAAGATTCGAAAACACCAATGTTTAATGCAGCACTCGCAGTTGTATTAAACATCGTGTTAAATTTCGTTTTATCTCACTATATGGGTCTTAAAGGCCTAGCATTGGCAACAAGTATTTCCGCATTGTTTTGTTCGTTTTTGCTAGCACTTAATTTACGTAAAAAAATTGGTCCATTTGGAATTAAAGATAACGTAATTACTTTTCTAAAAGTAATTTTTGCATCATGTGTGATGGGAATTGTTATCTATGCAATAGAAAAATATACACTTATTAGCTGGAATCCCTTACTGAAAATGTCTGCAATTATAATCACTGGAGGCTTAATATATTTCCTACTGATAACCACTCTAAAAGTAAAGGAATCAAAACTGCTTATTCAATTTATAAGAAGGAAGATTCATCTTTAACTTCTAATAAAAAGAGGGATGATGATGAGAATTGTTCAATTAATCACACATATGTATGAGGTAGGGGGAGCTCAAGTTCATGTACTTGATATTTCGAAAAGACTAGAGGCAGATGGTCATCGAGTTTCAATCCTCTACGGAACTGAAAATCAACTAGCAGAAGAGCTGTTTGTAAATGAAATTGAATATATACCATTGAAGCATTTAATAAGAAAGGTACATGTTATAAAGGATATTTTAGCTTTTTGGGAGATTAGAAAAACATTGAAACAAAAACAACCTGATATAGTTGCCATACATTCTTCTAAGGCAGGAATACTAGGTAGAGTCGCCTGTTGGTCATTACGCATTCCATTCGTATTTACAGCACACGGATGGGCATTTACAGAAGGTGTAGAAAAAAATAAACAGTTTTTTTATCGCATGATGGAAAAATGGATCGGTAAAATAACGGAAAAAGTGATTACCGTTTGTGACTATGACAGAATTTTAGCATTACATCATCAAGTGCTAACTTCCACCAAACTAGAGACTATTCATAACGGTGTGATTGATCAAAGGAATTTAATCAAACAAATAGCACCTGATGAGATAGTAAAAATATTAATGGTAGCTCGTTTTGATATACCAAAAAAGCACTTAGAACTTTTAGAGGCGTTGGCCCTTATAAAGGAATTAAATTGGCATATGATTTTTGCGGGTGATGGAAGACTGCGGGAGCAAGCTGCTCAATTTGTCCAGGAGCATAATTTAGGTCATAAAGTAACATTTTTAGGTAATCATTCTAACGTTTCGGACCTACTACATGATGCAGACATTTTTGTCCTGACATCTTCGTGGGAGGGGTTGCCACTATCAATATTAGAAGCGATGTCACACGGACTACCAATTATTGCTTCTAATGTAGGTGGAGTTAAGGAAGCTGTTAGGAATTCCGAAAATGGTTTTTTAATACATCATAATTTACCTGAATTACTTTCTACTTTAATCGAAGATCCTTTACTTCGAAAAAAGATGGGGAAAAAGAGTCGTGAAATATATGAAACTAGCTTTACCTTTGAACGGATGTATAGTCAAACCATATTGTCGTATAAAAACTTAATAAAATTGGGGGAAAAAGGTTGAAGGTGTTAGTAACAGGAGCGGCAGGTTTTATAGGGTCAAATGTTGTACAGGAGCTCTTAGATCACCAATATTCCGTTGTTGCATTAGATAATTTATCGAAGGGCTATAAAAGTAGATTACCTAGAGATGTAACATTCTACGAAGCTGATATTACAAATTCTGAGACTCAACGTATTTTTCAACTAGAACAACCGGATTATGTTATTCATTTGGCTGCACAAACTTCCGTCTTAAATTCTATGGAGAACCCAGTAGAAGATTGCAGAGCAAATGTTTTAGGTACGCTCAATACGCTTAAATATTCTAATCAATTTAACATAAAGAAATGTATTATTGCTTCTTCAGCGGCTGTTTATGGAAATCCTAGCGTTTTTCCTGTAGAAGAAGACTCTAAATTATGTCCACTTTCCTTTTATGGATTATCAAAAGTATCGGCTGAGAACTATGTCCACTTGTATGAAAAAATGTTCGGCCTTAAAAGCTGCATTTTAAGGTTTTCAAATGTTTATGGGTCTAATCAAGAAAGTGGAGTTATCTCCAGCTTTCTTAATCGTCTTTATAAAGGAAAAGCTCCAATTATTCATAATGGTAGTCAAACGAGAGATTTCATTTATGTTAAGGATGTAGCTTCTGCTTGTCTTTCTGCTATGGTGAGTCATGAAACAGGCGTATTTCATATTAGTTCAGGCACTGAAATTACGATAAATGAAGTATATAAGTTAATCTCTAAATCTACCAATATAGAAATAGAGCCGCTTTTAAAAGAATTAGATGCTGCTGAGATAAAACGAAGTGTCCTCTCAAATCAAAAAGCTAGAAGACTTCTATATTGGGAGCCAGGTTATTCCATGGAAGAGGGCATAGGAGAAGTTATCCAATCTTATAACCTAGTCAAACATTTGTAAACGAAGGGAGGATTATTTGAAGCTTATAAGTATTAAATCTTATACACATTTAGAAATTTACAAACAGGACTGGAATAAGTTAACGGAGGACAATGAAAATACTAATCCTTTTATAGAATACGAATTTGTATATAACTGGTGGAAAATCTTAGGCTCTCATGAGAACGTAGAGATTTTAGCTGTACAGGAGCATAACCGGATAATTGCCTTTTTACCTTTTCAATTTAAAAAAACTTGGTTTGGATATATGGCCCACTTTTTAGCTCTTGGAGTAGCAAATTATATGGATATTATAGTTAGAAAACCTGATGCAAACAGGGCTATTATGTTTGCGTTGGATGAGTTGATAAAATCAAAAAAAAGCATCGTATTTTATCTCCATGGTTTATTGGAAAGTACTAGTACCCCGTTTGTATTATCAAAGTATGTAAAAGCAAGAAATATGAAAGAACGGCATTTTTCTATTGTTACCCCGTTTATAAATCTCGAGAATCTTGATTTTGATGAATACATGAGACCACGGAAAAAATTACACGGAATGGATCGGCGTGAGAAAAGGTTGAGGGCTCTAGGAGATGTATCTTTACAAGTTGTAGAAGCGAATGAAATGAGTGACATTGTAAGACTGCATAGACGTAGATGGGAAAAGAAAAATGATACGAGTGGTTTTTCAACAGCAAGAAAGCAGGAATTCTTTAAGTATTTAGCGGAATTACCATCTGGGAAATTTTCAGTTCGATTAACAACATTACAGTTACAAGATGAAAAGATTGCTTTTACGTATGGATTTACATGTCGGACAAGGTACTTAGGGTATGTGTTAGGTCATGATTCAGATTTTGATTGTTATGGACCAGGTAGATTATTGATAAAAGAAAAAGTTAGCCAGTTAATTTCCGACGGCATTCAAAAATTGGATATGAGCATTGGCTATGAACCTTATAAGATGGAATGGAATACAGATGTAGACTATACAAGAAAATCTATATTTTCAACTAATACTATAAGGGCAAAAATTTTTAGAAATTTATTATGGCTAAAGGATATACTTATTTCTAAAGTTAAAAAATACAGAGCTGCAGTATTGTTTAGAAGAAATACTATTGGGAAACTTAAATATTTTCTGCGTAAAAAAGGTAGTTTTAGTTATTGGGTAAGAGGCATTAGTAACAAGTTATTCCCTTTTATCTATGATAAGAGGTCCTATCTAATAGGAAGAAAACAAAGAAGTTTAGTGGTAGATGGTAAAGAATTTGAGTTTAGGAAACTACCAAATAATTTAGCTCTTTCATCTGGGGCTCAACGAAAGGACATTTTACAGAAAATTTATAATGGATATGCAGGATACTATTCCGAGGACATTTTAAAAGCATTTTGGATAAATGAAAATGTCATTCGATTAGATGATGTTGAAGTAGTTATTAATCTTAAAAAAAGTAGTATTTATATTAGAGATTGGCACAATGGAAATATTCAACAGATTCTGAGGTTTGTAAATCACCATTATAAAGGAATAGATGTATTTGTAAGTTTGCAAACAAAGGATAAGATAGGTGTTAAATTACTCACTCAACTTGGATTTGAATGGACCGAGAAGGTTACTTTTACTAGAGTCTTAGGAAATACAAAAACTAGTAGAGAAGAATATTAATAGAAAAGAGGGTGCCCAGATAATCCTTGTAAAGCGAAAAATATTAAATTTGACCCTAGTAAATTGCTACTTTTTAAAAACCGGAGAAATTCCATTAACACCTGCGCACCTTATTGGTTATTCTCATGCCTATCGACCAGTTAACCAATTAGTAAAACAAACTACACTTCTTATTGATTTAACAAAAAGTGAAGAGCAGTTATTAAAGGAACTTCATCGTACAAATAGAAAACAAATACGACAGGCTGTAAATTATGATTTCCAAATAGAGGTATTAGATCGTCCAACTATAGCAAATATCCGTGAGTTTCAACAATTTTATAATGAATTTGCCAAGCATACGAATACCTATAAATGTGGTGCATTCCATGTTAAAACAATGGAATTATTGATGGAATCTAATAATTTGATAATCACCAGGATATTTCGTTTGAGTAGTAGTGAAACCTTAGCTTATAGAATTTATATTGCTGATGAAGAGACTGCCTTTTCTTTGTATTCTGCATCTCATTTTAGATTAAAAGACAATCCAATTGACAAGAGAATGTTAAGTATAGCTAGCCGATATTTATTTTGGAGTAATATTCTTTATTATAAAAGGAGAAAAAATTTAGTGTACGACATGGGTGGTTTAACAAAAAATGATAATATTGACAGTTTCAAAATGGAGTTCGGCGGTGAAATAACGGAAGTATATTCTGGATATGAAACAGCATCAATTCTTGGGAAATTGGTACTCCTGGGAAGAACAATTAAACTGAGGAAAGGATGAGGAACTGGGAGCTCTTATTATTTCATTAGATTTTGAGCTTAATTGGGGAGTACATGATGTTTACACAATAGAAGAATACGGCGCGAATATACTGGGTGCTCGAGTAGCTATTCCTCAAATACTACAATTGTTCTTAAAATATGATATCCATGCAACGTGGGCAATTGTAGGAATGCTATATTGCAAGGATAAACAGGAACTTTTGTCATATTTAAATAAAATGGATATACCTTATGATAATGCTGCATTTAGCCCAGTAAAAAATCTTTCTAATGTAGGTGAGAATGAAATGGTGGATCCTTATCATTTCGGATTATCTCTAATCGAAATGATTCGAGAAACATCCAATCAAGAGATAGGTACACATACATTTTCTCATTATTATTGCTTAGAAAATGGGCAAAGTAAGGAGCATTTTATAAAGGATTTGGAAGCTGATTTTTCCTTAGGAAAAACAGCATCTTTAGTTTTTCCAAGGAACCAAGTGAACCAACATTATCTGCATGAGTGTAAAAAATTTGGAGTGAAGGCTTACCGAGGAAATGAAAAAAATTGGATGTATAAAGCTTATACAAGTGAAACTAACTCGTGGCTGAAAAGATTGTGTCGCTTAATAGATGCATATGTGAATATATCAGGGGAACATACTTATAGCTTGAAGAATATCGAGACAGATCCAATTGTCAATATCCCTTCTAGTCGCTTTTTAAGACCTTATAGTAGCAAATTTTCTTTTTTAGAGAAACTTCGTCTTCGCCGAATTAAAAAGGGATTGACTAAGGCTGCAAAGAAAAATGAACTCTATCACTTATGGTGGCATCCACATAATTTTGGGAGAAATACAAAGGAAAATCTACAGTTTTTAGAGGAAATCTTAAAGCATGTAGATTACCTGAAGCATAAGTATAACTTTCAAAGTATGCATATGAGGGATGTTACAGAAGTTTTAAAAATTATTGCGTCAAAAGTAGTTGAAAAAAGCTACTACTTCCCGTTTATTGTTGTTTTTTAATATCTATAGTTTTAGCTTTAAAACTAATAAAATTTAGGGGAATTATTCATTAGAGTCGATAATTTTATATCAAGATGAATAGAGGATCATGTGTGCAACGTGATCCTCTATAAGATTTCCTATGATATATCTAAACAAAACAAGTTACTTCACGCCATATTTCCGTTCAAGTTGAAAAAGATCGGCATCTTCGTTTCGATTACCTGTTATTAAATCTTTTAAAATATGTGAACCTAGCATGCTATATACAGTACCATTTCCGCCATATCCAAGTAAGTAAAACTGATTTTTTTTAGTCGGGTGCTCACCAATGAATGGAATATTATCAATAGATTCGCCAAAGCTTGCGGCATATGCATAATCTATCTGAATATCATAGTCAGGGAAAAGCTCTTTCGCTTGCTGTAATAAATTTTCGGTTCGTTGATGAATTAGTTCATCTGATTGAGGTGCTTCAGGCTTATCCTCATCCAAACCCCCAACAATTAGTCTTCCGTCAACTGCTGTGCGAATATATAAATAAGGACGCTTTGTCTCCCATATTAACGCTTGTTCGTACCAATCACTAAATTCTGCGATTCGATTGCTGACAAATGCATAAGAGCGGTTAATATCAGCTCCGACCCGCTCACCCACGGGAGTAGTTTCATAACCAGTTGTGTATATGATATTGCTAGCATACAAAGGGTGTCTGTTAGTACGGATATCTAAAGAATCGTTATCCTCAAATACATCTATTGCCTCCGTGTATGGAAATAAATGTACACCTAACTCCTCTAATTTAGAAAGTATCCCGTGGACAAACTTGAGTGGATTAATCTCCGCATCACCATAAGTTACTAAGGCACCATGTTTGGTAAAAGGCATTTTTTCTGCCATTTCATTTCTTCCCCAATAATCACATGGAAACCCATAATTTATTAATGTATCATATTCAGCTTTTATTTTTTCTACATCGTTTTCGTCGCTCGCATAACATATACTTGGTCTTCGTATGAAGTCTACTTCAATTGGTAATTTCCTTGCAATTCGTTCAAGATCATCCATTGCTTCATAACAGAGCTGATAAAAGCGAACAGCATCTTTTTCTCCGATTTGGCCGATGAGTTCGTGCAGCATAATATCATTGGAGTATTGTAGAAGGCCAGTATTCGCACTTGAACTTCCTGTTGCCAACTCACGCTTATCGACTATAGCAACCTTAAGTCCACTTTCTGCTAATGCAAGTGCAGTAAGCGTTCCAGATATTCCTGAACCAACTATTACAACATCGTATATATCTAGTTTTTCATAAGTAGTTTTAGGGGTGAAGGGTATTGTAGTAGTTGGCCAATAAAGAGAACCATTATGTATATTCATCTATTCATACTCCATTCTATTAGTTTCCAATTTATATACCCCCTATTTAATAGATTGAATCTACTCATGTTATAATAAGTTAACTTTAAAAAAAGGGTGTTTAAAATGACTCAGGAAAAACCACATGTATTAGTAATAGATGGAATGGCATTATTATTTAGATCGTTTTTTGCAACAGCAATGTCTGGCAATTTTTTTAAAAATGACAAAGGAATTCCAACAAATGCCGTGCAAGGGTTTGCTCGCCATGTATTGGCAGCACAAACTTTAATGCAACCGACCCATATGGCAGTTTGCTGGGATAAAGGGATGCTTACATTTAGAAATGAGCTATATGATGGCTATAAAGCAAACCGTCCCAAGCCAGCCGAAGAGCTTATTCCTCAATTTGATATGGCGCAGGAATTATCAGAGCATTTGGGATGGATGAACTTTGGGATAGCTGGAATGGAAGCGGATGATACGATTGCTTCCATTACGCATAAATGGAAGGAAGACGCGAGGTTTACAATAGTTAGTGGAGATAAGGATCTTCTGCAATTACTAGAGCCTTCTACGGAAATTGCATTCACTAAAAAAGGGTTCACCATATATGATGTATACAATGAAGCTCGTTTTCTTGAAGAATACGGCATTTCTCCATTACTTTTCCCAGATGTGAAGGCATTTATGGGAGATTCTAGTGATGGCTATGCAGGTGTGAAAGGAATAGGTCCGAAAACCGCACTACAGCTTGTCCAAACTTATGGAACAGTCGATAAAGTATTGGAGGCACTGCCACTTTTGAAAGCAGGTCAGCGAACGAAAATCGAGACCGATTTGGAGATGTTAAAACTCTCCAAAGAGCTAGCTACGATTCGAAGAGATGTACCGATTGGAGCAGAGCTAGAACATTTATTAATTAAAGATATACCATCGGCGAAGCATGATTTTTTATATGAACATGGTTACACTATCTTAGCAAGACAGCTTCAAAAATAGTTATTCTCCGATCGGAGTAATTTGAATAAACGTAAGAATCGAAGCATTTTCTGAATAGTGAACTCTTCTAATTTGACTGGGACGGTTTCTACCTCCATTGTCATGGAGGATTAGCACCAGTTCACTATTTACGATTTCATAGCCAATAAGCGGGACCCAGTGGTAGGAGAAAGTGAAACTTTTATTCCACTGTAGCGAAAAGTATTTGTCAAACTTTAATGCGACGGGTCTTCCATTTTTCAACTCGTTTAATGCTACTTGGAGTGTGCATTTATTTACTTTCCAATTTGGTCCGAGCAATTTACGCATGTTACGAATAAAACGGTAGGTAAATAACCCAATGCGTGTTCCTCCCAATTTTTTATATAATTCATTAGGCTGATAAGGACTTGCATTAGTGAACAAAAAATTTAACAAAACATAAGCAGTAACTGGACCACAAGCAGAAGCTCGATAATTTGCTTGAATCGACGTGTCATATTGAGAGTAACCTTGAACTGGCAGTTGTGTTTTCATATCAGACCTCCGGGTACAAAGAGTTTTTCCTATTTAAATATGAAAAAACGTTTTTGTTTTTTGGAAATAATTTGTGTTTGTATTTTCAAAATTGTTTACCTAATCTATAATACAATTTATCACAATCGTTAAAAAAAGGGGAAATCGTATGATTCGTTTACTTCAAATAGAAGATTTTAAACAGGCAGCAGAAATAGCAGCACTTGCATATCCCGGGATGCTAATACAGTCAGATGAAAAGAAAAATGAATTCATAGAGCGATTAGCAACTGAACAAAAAGAAGATAATGGTATAGAGTTTTTCGGCTGTTTTGATGAACAGGGTGAGCTTCTAGGGATATTTCGTGTAAATGATTTTGAATGTAATATAAATGGAAAGTTTCAACGCATATTTGGTATTGGAATGGTTGCTGTCCACTTATTACATAAAAAAGAAAAAGTGGCGTTTCAACTCTTATCTTATTTTCATAACTACGCTAGACAAGAAAATGTGGCGCTTGTCTCACTCTATCCCTTTAATCCTAGTTTCTATCGGAAAATGGGCTATGGCTATGGACCATTAAGATATGAATTTAAGTTTAAACCAGGCGAAATGATTGCGGACGGCAATAAAAGTAAGGTGAAATTTTTAACACCATCGGATGAAGATGCCATCGTTTCTTTATACAATGAATACGCTCAAAATAATCATGGAATGTTAAAAAGGACTTGGAAGGAAAAGGAGTATATTAAAACAAGAAAAACATATTATGTTGGTGTAGAAGAAGAAAACTGTTTAGTTGGGGCACTAGCTTTCACTTTGGATCCAGTAAAGGACAGTCATTTTCTACATCAACATATGATTATCCACGAATGGATTTGGAGTAATCCAAGTGCCTATAAGCAACTTGCTTCTTGGGTAAGTTCACAACAGGATCAAGTAGATCGAGTTATTTTCCGTACGAATGATCAATCATTTGTATACAGTCTTTTTAATCCATTAAATGATTCAAATCATGTAATTCCGAGCGTTTATCATGAAGTGGCTACTACCGGTTCAGGGATTATGTATCGAATAACAAATATACAATCATTTGTTAATGGAACTAATTTTAATGGACTAGGAAGACCGCAGGAAAATACACAGATTTTGTTGGAAATAGAGGATTCATTTATTACTGAGCAGCACGGGGTATATAAATTATCATACAGTAGAGAACGATGGGAAATTCAAAAAGTTGAAAAAACGCATGAACAAGCGGGTATTACAATTGGAATACATGATTTAAGTTCTTGGTGGATGGGTTCAGTAACCTTAGAGTCACTATATAACTATGGGGAAGCAAAAGTGCATCAATTGGAACCTAAAATGTTAGATGAGTGGTTTAAACCGAGGAATGGACCTATTTGTTTTACAGCTTTTTGAGCTATTCATAATGGTTAAGGGATAACGGAGAGTCGCTATAGTATATGCGGCTCTCCGTTATATTTATTTAATACCGATGAACTGATTTGATTCAACTAAAATTTTGTTTAATGCCTCACGGAAGCTTTTATATGTCTCAATATCCACTTGAATACTAGCATGAACAATTTCACGGATAAAACGCGGATTAAAACCAACATAAATTGGTCGAATTCCCATTAATCGAAGTGAGCTGTTCAAATTTGTAATAGACATGGCAAGTTCATTGTAATCGAAAGCTTCTACATCCTCTACATTAACCCCAGTAAAATCAAAAACTGCTTGTTCAATTTCTTTATGATCTCCTATGTACTGGAGTGTTTTCGTCTGAATATTTTCAAAGCGCTCCCTAAACATATAGCCTGCAATAGGAATTAAGATGGTTTTAGGAACGATAGATGGAATAATAGGAGTAGAAATTGTCTTAATAATTCGCTCATAATAAGCGAGTTTTTCTTTTAATGCAATCATTTCTTGTTCGTGTGACATATAAATAAGCACCTCTGTTTTTTTCTTATTATAACGATTACAAATACTTGGCCCCATTTAAAAAAGAAAAGGCTGCTTCCGAAAGAAACAGCCATTCTATACTATTAGTTTTGTGCATCTAAAAATTTAGTTACAGTGCTCCTGCGCACAGCTCGTCGCAGTATATAACATTTAGATACTTTGACTAATAGATACTATCTTACTTAGTTTTGTGCATCTAAAATTTAGTTACAGTGCTCCTGCGCACAGCTCGTCGCAGTATAACATTTAGATACTTTGACTAATAGATACTATCTTACTTAGTTTTGTGCATCTAAAAATTCAGTTACAGTGCTCCTGCGCACAGCTCGTCGCAGTGTAACATTTAGATACTTTGACTAATAGATACTATCTTACTTAGTTTTGTGCATCTAAAAATTCAGTTACTTGCTCAGGAGATTTTGCATTTGCACTATGAAGGTGAGCTTTTTTCTCACCGTTTTGGTAAATAAGAAGACTTGGAATTCCCATTACCTCATATTTTTCCGCAACTTCCGGAAGTTCATCACGGTTTACTTCGTACCAAGTATATTGGTTATATTTTTCGACTATTGGATCAATGAACATTTCCATACGACGACAATCAGGGCACCAACCAGCTTCAAATTTTACTAATACTTCTTTGTCCCCAGAAATAATCTCGTTGAATTGTTCAGTAGTTGTAATTTTTTGCATGTTTTTATACCTCCTATGACTTTGTTTACAGTTTACACTGTTTCTTATGTTGGAGAAAGAAAAAAGAATTATTTATTCATTTTATTATTGCGAAAATTTAAATATTGTTCTAAACTAATAGACATAGAGATTGCTTCTATTTTTTTTGTTATCAAAATGAATGAGTATTCATTCAAGACGAAGGGGAGGCTGTGCACGTGACATATCAAATTAAAAAGGCAGCTGTTTTAGGTTCTGGGGTAATGGGCTCAGGAATTGCTGCTCACTTAGCGAATATTGGTATACCTACATTATTATTAGATATCGTACCTAAAGAAGTTAGTAAAGATGAAGAAGCAAAGGGAATAACTTTAGAGCATCCAGCAGTAAGAAATAAATTTGCAGAGACAGCTATTCAAAAATTGTTGAAGCAAAAACCGGCACCACTTACTGCTAAGAAAAACCTACAGTTAATAACTGCTGGAAATTTAGAGGACGATCTTGAAAATTTAAAAGACGTGGACTGGATTATCGAAGTTGTTGTTGAAAACTTAGAAGTTAAAAAAAGCTTATATGAAAAAATAGATGCAGTTCGTAAGCCTGGAACAATCATTAGCTCTAATACATCGGGAATTAGTATTAATGCAATGGTGGAAGGGCTCTCAGAGGACTTTGGAAAGCATTTCTTAGGAACACATTTCTTCAATCCTCCACGTTATTTGAAGCTATTAGAAGTAATTCCTGCAACAACTACTGCTCCTGAAGTTGTAGAGTTCATGAAGCAATTTGGGGAAGATGTGTTAGGAAAAGGTGTTGTAATTGCAAAGGATACTCCGAACTTCATAGCAAACCGTATAGGGACATATGGTTTACTTGTAACATTGCGTGAAATGCAAGCTAGAGGTTATTCCGTTGGAGAAGTAGATTCTGTTACAGGGCCACTAATCGGTCGACCGAAGTCAGCCACGTTCCGTACATTAGATGTCGTTGGTTTAGACACATTTGCACATGTTGCGAAAAACGTATATGACCAAACATCTGGTGAGGAACAAAAAGTATTTGAAGTGCCTGCATTTATGCAAAAAATGCTTGAAAACAAATGGCTAGGAGCTAAATCTGGGCAAGGTTTCTTCTTAAAAGAAGGTAAAGAAATCAAGGAACTAAATCCTGAAACACTTGAATATGAGGCAATGAAGAAGTTGAAAACGCCTTCAATGGAAATGGCGAAGCAACAAAAAGGTCTTGCAGCAAAAGTGAAAACATTAACTTATGCAAAAGATAGAACTGGTGAATTACTTTGGAGTATTTTAAGTCCTACATTAATCTATTCAGCTCAGCTTCATGGGGAAATTGCAGATGATATAGTTGCGATTGACCAAGCGATGAAATGGGGATTCGGTTGGCAACAAGGTCCATTTGAAATATGGGATGCAATCGGTGTAAATGAATCAGTTGAAAAAATGACAGCAGAAGGCTTGGAAGTTCCTGCATTCGTCCAATCATTATTGGATAAAGGATTTACATCTTTCTATAAAGAAGAAAATGGTGATCAATACTATTTCGATGGATCTGATTATTCATTAGTTTCCGTAAACGAAAAGGTAATTGACTTAAAAAGGTATAAGAAGAAACATGGTGTTATTAAATCTAATTCTGGTGCAAGCTTAATAGATTTAGGTGATGGAGTTGCATTGCTTGAATTCCATTCGAAATCGAACTCTATTGGTTTAGATATCCTTCAAATGATTAGCTTTGCCGTAGATGAAGTAGAAAAGAACTTCAAGGGCCTTGTCATAGGTAACCAAGGTAAAAACTTCAGTGTTGGGGCAAACCTAGGAATGATTTTAATGGAAGCACAGGACGATAATATTTTCGAATTAGATTTTGTTGTTCGTCAATTCCAAAATGCAATGTTGAAGATTAAATACTCTGCTAAACCAGTAGTAGTTGCTCCATTTGGAATGACATTAGGTGGTGGAGCAGAAACTTGCTTACCTGCTGCTCATATCCAAGCATCTTCTGAGACATATATGGGATTAGTAGAAGCTGGGGTTGGTCTTATCCCTGGTGGAGGAGGTAACAAAGAGCTTTATATTAAGCACTTGAAGGGACTTCCAAACGGTGTTGAGATAGATTATCTTACAGTTGCAAGCAAAGTATTTGAAACAATTGCAATGGCAAAAGTTTCAACCTCGGGTGAAGAAGCGCGTGAAAATAACTTCTTGAATTTTGCAGATGGAATTAGTGTAAATCCTGATCATTTAATATACGATGCGAAACAAGTGGTATTAGCTCTTGCAGAAGGCGGATATAAAGCACCGATTCGTGAAAAAGTACCTGTTTCTGGATCTCCAGGATATGCAGCACTTATTTTAGGAGCAGAAGGTATGCTTTTATCTGGATTTATTAGTGAGCATGATTTGAAAATTGCTAAAAAGCTTGCTTATGTTATTGCAGGTGGAGAAGTTCCATACGGTACTTTAGTCGACGAGCAATATTTACTGAACTTGGAGCGAGAAGCTTTCTTAAGCTTAGTTGCTGATCCAAAATCTCAAGCAAGAATGCAACACATGCTAGTGAAAGGCAAACCATTACGCAACTAATCTTGCATAAAGGTAAAGGAGGAAAACTCATGCGTGAAGCAGTCATAGTAGCAGGGGCAAGAACGCCGGTAGGTAAAGCGAAAAAAGGATCTCTAGCAACAGTGCGTCCAGATGATTTTGGGGCACTAGTTGTAAAAGAAACATTACTAAGAGCGAGCGGTTATGATGGTCCGATAGATGATTTTATATTAGGATGTGCAATGCCAGAAGCAGAGCAAGGGATGAACGTTGCTCGTAATATTGGTGCATTAGCAGGTCTACCAGATACAACACCAGCGATTACAGTAAACCGTTTCTGTTCATCTGGTCTACAATCAATTGCATACGGAGCAGAACGTATTATGTTAGGTCACGCCGAAGCGATAATCGCTGGTGGGGTGGAGTCAATGAGTATGGTTCCAATGATGGGTAATACGATTCGTCCGAACGCACATCTAGCACAAACAGCCCCTCAATACTACATGGGAATGGGCCACACAGCTGAACAAGTGGCAACTAAGTATAGTATTAGTCGTGAAGATCAGGATGCATTTGCAGTAAGATCACATGAACGAGCAGCAGCCGCAATTGCAGCAGGAAAGTTCAATGATGATATTGTCCCAGTAGAAGTTATAAAGCATTTTGTTGACGAAAACAATAAAGCACAGCAGAAGAAATTCATGTTTGAAATGGATGAAGGTGTACGTGTAGGAACTACAGTAGAAACACTTGCTAAATTACGTCCTGCATTCAATGTTCGCGGATCAGTAACAGCAGGAAATGCTTCACAAACTTCAGATGGAGCAGGTGCTGTATTAATCATGGATCGAGAAGTTGCAGAAGCGCAAGGATTAAAGCCGCTTGCGAAATTCCGTTCATTTGCAGTTGGGGGAGTACCACCAGAGGTAATGGGAATCGGACCAATTGTAGCGGTACCAAAAGCATTAAAACTTGCAGGGTTATCAATCGAAGACATTGATCTTTGGGAAATCAATGAAGCATTTGCTTCTCAATCTATTCAAGTTGTTCGTCACTTAGGTATAGATATGGAAAAGGTGAATGTAAACGGTGGGGCAATTGCATTAGGCCATCCACTTGGAGCTACGGGAACTATCTTATCATTGAAAATGATGAGTGAATTGAGACGTCAAGGAAAGCAATTTGGAGTTGTTACAATGTGTATCGGTGGTGGAATGGGAGCTGCTGGAGTGTTCGAATTACTTTAAAAAAAATAAACTAGGGGGAATATACATGAACGAATTAAAAGATGCAATTAAAGGCGGAGCATTTTTAGTTGAAGACTTAGACGCAAACCGCATATTTACACCAGAGGATTTTAATGATGAGCAAAAGATGATTGCGAAAACGACGGAAGAGTATGTTAAAAATTCGGTACTTCCAGTAGTAGAAAACTTGGAACATCATGAATTTGACCACTCTGTACGTTTATTAAAAGAAGCGGGAGACCTTGGCTTACTTGCAGCTGATATTCCTGAAGAGTACGGCGGAATTGGCTTAGACAAAGTTTCCTCTGCACTGATTGCAGAAAAAATGTCTGTAGCTGGTGGTTTTTCTATAACACACGGTGCTCATGTAGGAATTGGTACATTACCAATCGTTCTTTTTGGTAATGAAGAGCAGAAACAAAAATATCTTCCAAACTCAGCATCAGGTGAAAAAATTTCTGCCTATGCATTAACTGAGCCAGGTTCAGGGTCAGATGCATTAGGAGCAAAAACTACTGCAAAATTAAATGCAGAAGGTACACACTATGTATTAAACGGTGAAAAACAATGGATTACAAATGCTGGATTTGCAGATGTATTTGTTGTTTACGCTAAAGTAGATGGAGACAAATTCACTGCATTTATCGTAGAAAAAACATTCCCTGGAGTTTCTGTTGGGGCAGAAGAGAAGAAAATGGGGATTAAGTCTTCTTCTACTCGTACACTAATCCTAGAGGACGCTCAAGTTCCTGTAGAAAACCTATTAGGGGAAATCGGTCGCGGTCATATTATCGCATTCAATATTTTAAATATTGGTCGTTATAAATTAGGGGTAGGTACAATTGGTGGATCTAAACGAGCATTAGAATTAGCAATTTCTTATACAAATCAACGTCAACAATTTAAGACACCGATCTCTTCCTTTAATTTAACGAAAAACAAACTGGCTACTATGGCATCTAAATTGTATGCAACTGAAAGTTTAATATACCGTACTGTTGGATATTTTGAAGAGCGTATGAGTCAATTGAGTGCAGAAGAACAAAAAGACGGCAAAGCAATTGCTGCTTCAATCGCTGAATATGCAATTGAATGTTCTATCAACAAAGTAGTAGGATCTGAGGTTCTAGATTATATCGTTGATGAAGCTGTTCAATTACATGGTGGTTATGGATTTATGCAAGAGTATGAAGTAGAGCGTATTTACCGTGATTCGCGTATTAACCGTATTTTCGAAGGAACAAATGAAATTAACCGCCTAATCGTTCCAGGAACATTCCTGAAAAAAGCGATGAAAGGTGAATTACCACTTCTTCAAAAGGCTCAAGGCTTACAAGAAGAGCTATTAATGATGATGCCAGAAGAGGTTGGTACGGAAGCTCTTGCACAAGAAAAGGTATTAGTAGCTAATGCGAAGAAAATTGGCATTCTAGTTGCTGGTCTTGCTGCACAACGTTTTGGTACAAAGTTAGAAGCAGAACAAGAAGTACTTGTGAACATCGCTAACATAGCAAATAACTTATTTGCAATGGAATCAGCAGTTCTACGTACAGAAAAAGCAATTGGGCGTGATGGAGAAGAAAAAGCAGCACAAAAACTTCTTTATACACAAATCTTCACACAAGAAGCTTTTATTGAAATCGAACAGGCAGCAAAAGAGACACTTATTGCATCTGTAGATGGGGATAATCAACGTATGATGATTTCCGCATTACGTAAATTAACACGCTACACACCATACAATGTTATTGAGAAAAAACGAGAAGCATCCGTTAAATTAATCGAAGCAGAAAAATTCGTTCTTTAATCAAATAAACGAAAAAGCCGATTCTAGTAGATCGGCTTTTTTATTTATCCCTAATTAATAATAATACAGTTGATTTTCGTTGCAAGCGGACGCTTTCCGCAGGCGAGGCCGAGCCTCCTCGGGACAATGGGATTCCGTTCACAAATTAACGACACACGATGTATTAAATCTTTCGTATTTATGAATCCTCCCTGTGGGTCTCGACTTTCTCGCTTATCCTGCTGGAGTCGCCGCTTTCCACTACAATCAATTAAGTGTGTAGTCATTATTCATCAATTAAAATCAAGCCTTTATGAAAAACACGATAAATATGCAGGGGCATCTAAAGACACTATCAATTGCAGTCGACAAATTGAGTGGAAAGCAACTATTAGTCATTCAATTCTACAGATTTTGGCTGTGAATGAGTAATGAAATTTAGTAAAATTATCCACTCCGTGTGTAAAAGGTAAAAGTCCGCAAGTAAATATAGGCCTAGAGCAAGTAAATCGTTTACGACCGCAAGTAAGCCACAGAAATGAGCGAGTAAACAATAGGTGAGAGCAAGTAAAGATAAATTAAGACCAAATCATTCATTAGATATAAGGATATTTATGCATCTTGAGTATATAAAATCAGTCTTCCTGTTGATATAGAATACAGAGGATTGCATGCAATGTAGAGGTTCTGGATTTGTTATCAAAAATTTTTAATTAGGGCATTTCTTATGGATTTCTTCAACTAATAAAAAAGTATACGACATAAAAATAGACGGTATCTATCGTATAGAGTAGCGTTAGAGCCCCCGAAATTGTATCTTCGGGGGCCTGCTCCATGAATAGGAAAGTAGCTTTTCTCTAGTTATCCAAAAATGCACTAACGTGTTTCTAGAAGTTGTAGAAGAGCGACGGACAGATAAGCGCCATAAAATTACCGAAAAAAATGATGCTGGTTGGTTGTGACGGACGTCACAACCAACCAGCATCACTAAAAATTCAATCGGCAATAATATAGCAACAAGTTAGTCCAGAGCATTTCGGAAGCGTTGGAAACAGGTTTTGAACTTAAAGGGTGGGCATTTTTTTTGAGTCTTAATTTCTTAATTCGAGGTTGAATCCTTAGTCACCGTTCAAAATGATTGCTCATCTCTTACACTATTAGGTATGATAAAAAGAAAAAGGTGGTACAACATGACTATTCAATATTATGGCTATCCTAAATGTACAACGTGTAGAAAAGCGAGCAAATGGTTAAAGGACAATGATATAGAATACATAGACAACCATATAGCTGAAAATCCTCCAACTAAAGATTTGCTTCAAAAAATGTTCGAAGTAAGTGGCTTAGAACTCAAAAAATTCTTTAATACTTCTGGTATGAAATATCGAGAACTTGGTCTAAAAGACAAGCTTCCAACGATGTCAGAAGATGAGCAATTAGCCTTGCTTGCTTCTGATGGAATGCTTATTAAACGTCCAGTTGTTTTTGATGGTGAAAAATTAACGCTAGGCTTCAAGGAACAACAGTTTGAGGATGTTTGGAAGACTTCTTAAAGTCACTTGTTTTTACTATAAAAATATGTGAATATAGTAGATGAATGTATTATTAATGGAGAGGGGTATATATATGAACGCACCTAAAGATTTAAAATACTCAGCAGAGCACGAATGGGTAAAGACTGAAGGCGGAAATATCCGTATCGGTATTACTGAATTTGCACAATCAGAGCTTGGAGATATCGTGTTTGTCGAGCTTCCACAAGTCGGAGATGATATTAAAGCAGGAGATCCATTTGGTAGTGTAGAGTCTGTAAAAACTGTATCTGAACTGTATGCACCAATAAGCGGTAAAGTAGTAGATGTAAATACAGAATTAGAAGATAACCCTGAATATGTAAACGAATCCCCTTATGAAAATGCATGGATGATTGTTGTAGAGCCAGCTGATGTAACGGAAGTCGATGGTTTACTTTCTCCAGAAAAATACGAAGAATTAATTTCAGAATAATTATGAAAACGCCGCTTAATGTCGGCGTTTTTTTCATATAATATTGGAAAGGGCATAGTTGGGAGAGATGCTGAATGGCTATTGTCTTTAGTGAAAAAATAATTATAGTTGAGGGAAGATCAGATAAATTAAAGCTTTTAAAATTACTTGATGAATCAACAGAAATTATTTGTACAAACGGAACGATATCCAATGTAAAGCTAGAAGAGATTTTAAGTCCTTACGACGGTATTCCTATTTATGCGTTTTTAGATGCGGATAGATCAGGCGAGCAAATTCGCTCCATCGTCAGGAAAGAATACCCTGAAGCTATTCATCTATATACCAATCCAATGTATTGTGAAGTGGCGACTACACCGTTCAAAGTTTTGGCATCCATATTAAAAAGTGTTAATATAAAAGTGAAGAGACAATATTTACTTTAGGATGATGTAATGTGAATGAATGGACACTTGAACAGTGGAACGACCATAAGAACAGTGGACAGCTTACAATGTTCTATATTTATACACCCTTATGTGGAACATGCCAAGTTGCAAGTAAGATGATGCAAGTTGTACAAGAGATGATGCCTTTTTCAATTGGCCAAGCAAATATTAACTATCTAGAGAATTTTGCAATGGATTATCATATTGAAAGCGTGCCATGCCTGATAATCGCTAAAGGTGGAACTGTATATAAAAAGATATATGCATTTCAATCAGTTCCATTTATATTAGAGACAATAAAAAGTATTGACGAGCAAGTAGTCGTGTGATAACATTCGATATACCAACAAATTAAATAGTGTTACTCTTATTAAGAGTGGTGGAGGGAAGTGCCCTATGAAGCCCGGCAACCGTCATGTAAATGAAATGGTGCCAAATCACGCAAAGCTGTTGCTTTGGGAAATGAGAGAATGGATGAACGTTATTAAAATAAATAACTTAAAACCCTTCTGCTCTTTTGCAGGAGGGTTTTTTTAGATAGAAATGGGAAGTATATGTATTTACATAGTAACTGTTGACTCATTGAGTAGTTTTAAAATGCAGGATTAAAAATTCATACAATATTTCTTGAAGATAGATAGGCAATTGAGCATTTCGTAGAAAGGTGGCAAGTTTCCCATGATTAGTTTAAATAATGTTTCGAAAAAATTTAGCACGAAACAAGGTACAATCGTTGCAGTTGAAGAGGTGAATCTTGACATAAAGAAAGGTGAAATTTTCGGCATCATTGGATACAGTGGTGCAGGAAAGAGTACACTTATTCGATTATTGAATGGATTAGAAAAGCCAACTTCGGGTCAAATTATCGTCAACAATCAAGATATTACTAAGATAAATGAAGTGAAGCTTCGTCAAGTAAGACAAAAGGTAAGTATGATTTTCCAACACTTTAATCTGTTATGGTCAAGAACGGTTGCGGAAAATATTGCTTTTCCATTAGAAATTGCTGGTGTTCCACAAGCACAACGTTCTTCAAGAGTAGAGGAACTAATTGATTTAGTTGGTTTAGAAGGTCGCGGACATTATTATCCTTCACAGTTATCAGGAGGACAAAAACAACGTGTCGGAATTGCGCGGGCATTAGCCAATCGTCCAGAAGTGCTTCTCTGTGATGAAGCAACCTCTGCGTTAGACCCAGAAACTACAGACTCAATTTTAGACTTATTAGTTAGTATCAATGAAAAATTAGGGCTGACAATTGTTTTGATTACCCACGAGATGCAGGTTATTCAAAAGATTTGCGGTCGTGTTGCAGTAATGGAAAAAGGTCATGTAGTAGAAGAAGGAAAAGTACTAGATGTATTCCAAAACCCGCAACAACCTATTACGAAACGTTTTGTCTCGCAAGTAAGTGATTCCAATAAAGCAATACAAACAATACAGCATTTAAAAGAGCTATATCCAAATGGCAAGCTGATAAAGCTAGTATTTGTTGGAGAGCAAACAGAACAACCAATATTGTCGAGACTTATTAAGCAATTTGATTTAGAAGTCAATATTGTCCAAGGTAATATTTCGCATACACAAAATGGCGCATTTGGTACCTTAATCCTTCAACTAGAAGGAGATGCGTTATTGGTGGATGAGGCCATCCGCTATATACATGAACAAAAAGTAAATACAGAGGTGATCAACAATGATTAATGATTTATTTCCTAATGTTGATTGGCCAAAAATGTGGGAAGCTACCGTTGAAACATTATACATGACTGCAGTATCTACTATACTGACAGCAATTATTGGGCTAGTGCTCGGTCTTTTACTTTTCTTAACTAGTCCTCATCAAGCATGGGCGAACAAGTTAGCGAACTGGTTAACAGGAGCTTTCGTTAATATATTCCGTTCCATTCCATTTATTATTTTGATTATTTTATTAATCCCATTAACGAAGTTTTTAGTTGGAACAATGCGTGGGCCAAATGCTGCATTCCCAGCTTTAGTTATTGGAGCTGCTCCATTTTACGCTCGTATGGTGTTGATCGCTCTACGAGAAATTGATAAAGGAGTACTAGAAGCAGCTAAATCGATGGGCGCTAAAACTTCTACTGTTATTTGGAAGGTTCTATTGCCAGAATCTATGCCCGCATTAGTATCAGGTATTACGGTTACGGGGATTTCACTAGTTGGTTATACAGCTATGGCCGGTATTATCGGTGCTGGGGGACTAGGAACGCTAGCATTCTTAGATGGATTCCAAAGAGGTAGAACAGATGTAACACTTGTTGCCACAATACTAATATTAATCATGGTATTTATAATTCAGTGGATAGGCGATTTAATTACTACAAAAATAGATAAACGATAATAGGTGTAAACGAGAGTACTCGATCACATAGAAAACATAGGTAAAAAGGGAGAGATTTGAAAATGAAGAAGTTATTAGCTGGAGCTTTATTATCAGTGAGTGCATTAACACTTGCAGCGTGCGGAGAAGAAGAGGGTAGTAAACTTGTAATAGGTGCATCGAACGTACCTCATGCAGTTATATTAGAAGAAGTTAAACCAATTCTTGAAGAACAAGGAATTGAACTTGTTGTAGAATCGTATCAAGATTATGTATTACCAAACAAAGATTTAGATTCAGGTGACTTGGATGCGAATTATTTCCAACATATCCCTTACTTTGAGTCACAAAAAGCTGATTTTGGATATGATTTTGCTAACGCTGGTGAAATACATATTGAACCAATCGGTTTATATTCTAAAAAATATGGTTCTATTGAAGAGCTTCCAGAAGGTGCAACAATTCTAATGAGTAACTCTGTTGCAGATCACGGTCGTATTCTTGCTATGTTAGAAGCAAAAGGACTAATTAAATTAGCAGATGGTGTTGACAAAACAAAAGCTGAAGTGAAAGACATCGTTGATAATCCTAAAAATCTTGAATTTGACGCTAACTATGAATCAGCACTGATGGTTCAGTTATATGAAAACGAAGAAGGCGATGCAGTATTGATCAACTCTAACTACGCAATAGACGCTGGTATCAATCCATTAGAAGATTCTATTGCAATTGAAGAATCTAATGAATCTCCATATGTGAATATCATTGCTGTAAACTCAGGTGATGAAGACAATAAAGAGATTAAAGCTTTAGTAGAAGCATTGAAATCTGAAGAAATTCAAGACTTCATCCTAAGCGAGTGGGGCGGATCGGTAGTACCAGTAAAATAATAATATTATTTGAGGAAACAGACATCTTCGGGTGTCTGTTTTTTTTGTGCAGGCGAATGGCGAAAGCCCAAAAGGAAGTCGCAACCGCCCGCTCGACTACTTTAAGCGCCCGAACCAACCTGCTATCCGCCCGGGGGGAGGACGAACGCCTGAGAGGAAGTCGCAACCGCCCGTTCGAGTATTCTAAGTGCCCAGGCCAACCTGCTATCCGCCCGGGGGGAGGACGAACGCCCGAGAGGAAGTCGCAACCGCCCGCTCGACTATTTTAAGCGCCCGAACCAACCTGCTATCCGCCCGGGGGTAGGACGAACGCCTGAGAGGAAGTCGCAACCGCCCGTTCGAGTATTCTAAGCGCCCAAGCCAACCTGCTATCCGCCCGGGGGTAGGACGAACGCCCAAGAGGAAGTCGCAACCGCCCGCTCGACTATTTTAAGCGCCCGAACCAACCTGCTATCCGCCCGGGGTAGGACGAACGCCCGAGAAGAAGTCGCAATCGCCCGATCGAGTAGTCAAAGTGCTGGAGCCAGTCTGGTATCCGTCCAGCAGAAACTGAGCACTAAAAAGAGTCAATACCGCTTTTCAAGCATTCTTTATTCACCAATCTGCACAATAAAAAAATTTAGTCTAGAAAAGACTAACTATTCGTGATATTGTGTTGAAGAGGTGATGATAATTTGATAATTAAACCGTATTCCCCTTCAAAATATGTAGCAAGAATGTCTGATTTAATAGAAAGACTTTCTCCGCAACATCCACAATATACAAGAATTTCTAAAGAGATAGGTGCTATTAAAGCAGGAGATTATGGTGAAGAGGTTATTTACAAAGTGCTAGAGCAAATGAAAATTCCATATAGATGTTATATTTTTCACAAGGTGTTTCTCTTTGCGGAATTTGCATTTGAATTAGACTTCCTGATAATAACCCCATATGGAGTAGTAATTCTTGAAGTAAAAAACATCATTGGGGAATTAGAGTTTTCGACTAATCCATCACAACTTATCCAACGAAAAGAGGATGGAAGAATAACTAAATATCCTTGCCCCGCAAATCAGTTGAATGAATATAAATATCAACTTTCTCAGTTCTTCCTCCAGTATAATATTTCAGTCCCAATTCATGGTGTAGTAATCTTTGCGTCTCGTAATAGTTTTGTTAAACATTCAGTCAGCGGCGTTAAAATAATGTATAGGAATGAAATGCGTTCCTACCTACGACATTTCCCCGAAAATAGTTCAACCTTAAGTCAAAAAGAAATGGAGAAAATAAAAGAAGTAATTCTAAGAAGTACCTATTCGCCTCCATCCATTCCTCTTATCGAATATTTCTCAATTTCACTTAAAGATTTAAAGCTCGGAGTAAAATGTGAAAGCTGCGGATTTATTGGAATGCAGAAAATAGCCCGAACTTGGTATTGTCCTACTTGTAAAGAAAACAATTCATATGCACACAAAAAAGCAGTTTCCACTTATTTTTCGCTCTGTAAAGAAACTATTACTAATAAAGAATGTAGAGAGTTTCTACTTTTAAACAACAGGTATGAAGCAAAAAGAATCCTATCAAGCTCTGACTTAGTAAAATACGGAAAAGGCTCTAATACTTACTACACGAACTACAGTTCAAAAAAATGTTAATAGAATATTATGTATACTACTAATCCTATTCACTTTAATAAGTGACTGTGCTAAAGTGTATAAATGTTATTAATAATACATTTGTGCATATGAGGAGGACATCTTATGAAGAGGTTTGGGTTATTGCCGCGAATAGTGATAGCGATAGTATTTGGTGTTTTATTGGGACTAGTTGTCCCTAAAATAGTGGTAGAGATAATGGCTACTTTTAATAGTATTTTTAGTGCCTTTTTAGGGTTTATTGTTCCTTTCATTATTATTGGGTTTATTGTTCCAGGGATAGCTAAGCTTGGAAAGGGTTCTGGTAGATTACTTGGTATTTCTACGGGAATTGCCTATTTATCTACCATTGTAGCAGGCTTGATAGCATTTTTTGTCGCATCAAATTTACTGCCTAAGCTTATAGGTGGTAAAGAGAGTGTTAAGTTAGAGAATCCGGAAGAATTTTTAATTGGGGGCTTATTTGAAATGCCGATACCTCCGATGATGGATATAATGACAGCATTAGTTTTCTCATTCATTATGGGGATTGGGATTTCCAAACTAAAAGGAAACATGTTACAAAATGCATTTGAAGAGTTTAGCGAGATTATTGAGAAGGTAATCTCTTATGTAATTATCCCATTATTACCGATACATATTTTTGGAATCTTTATGAATATGGCGTACGGTGGACAAGTGGCTAAGGTTTTATCGGTTTTTGGAGTCGTGTTTGTCATGATTATTGCGCTGCATCTTGTCATGCTTTTATTACAATATACAGCAGCTGGTACGGTAACTGGGAAAAACCCTTTGAAACTCTTAAAAACAATGTCCCCAGCTTATTTTACAGCTTTAGGTACACAGTCATCAGCTGCAACAATTCCGGTGACTCTAAAGCAGGCACAACAAACTGGTGCTTCAGCTAAAGTGACAAACTTTACGATTCCTCTATTTGCAACAATCCACTTGTCAGGTAGCACGATTACACTTGTCTCTTGTTCAATCGGTGTATTGCTTATAAATGGACAGGATATTATGCTATCTTCATTTGCACCTTTTATATTTATGCTTGGTGTAACGATGATTGCAGCTCCTGGAGTTCCAGGTGGAGCAGTTATGGCGGCACTGGGATTATTGGAAACAATGCTTGGATTCAACGGGGCAATGATTGGATTGATGATTGCACTATACATTGCACAGGACAGCTTTGGAACGGCGACAAATGTAACTGGTGATGGAGCACTTGCGATTATCGTAGACAAATTTTCAAAAACTGCATAAGTTATTAAAGAAATATGTTTAAGACCCAAATAGTTGGGTATATAAATGATGAACTTAAAAACAGAGAGGGATGATTCATTATCAGTTCGGAAGACTTACCTTATACAGAACAGATGGACCACGCATTTAGAGGAGTACATGGTTTTGGATATGATGAATTGAGACAAAGTCAAGAACTAAGATTGCAAGTTGAAAACAAACGGCAAGAGGATCATGAAAAATGTATGCAATTAGCGGCTAAACTTGATGCCCAAGCATTTAGGGGATAATATACAAGAGTCCACGGAGAATTTCTTCGTGGATTCTTTTTGTTTTCACTAGCTTCATAGTGAAATCGATTCTCATTTAGACTATTCTTAATGAAAATAAAGAAAGATTACTATTTACCTAATAATTTCGTTGTAAAGTCAAGAGAAAACAGGAAATCTGTATATTCTACAATATTAAATAGAATATGCTCCAAAAGATTTGCAAGGTACTTCAGTTTGGGTTAAGATTAGAATGATAATAAATTAGAATGGTTATACATTCATATTTACTTAATGGAGGTTATTAAATGTCGACTTTAGTTATTAAAGATTTACACGTTGAAATAGACGGTAAAGAGATTTTAAAAGGTGTTAATTTAACAATTAATACGAACGAAATTCACGCAGTAATGGGTCCTAATGGTACAGGTAAATCTACTTTAGCTTCTGCTATTATGGGTCATCCAAAATATGAAGTTACATCTGGTTCAATTGAATTGGACGGAGAAGATGTTTTAGCAATGGAAGTAGACGAACGTGCTCAAGCTGGTCTATTCCTGGCGATGCAATATCCAAGTGAAATTACTGGAGTTACAAATGCTGATTTCCTACGTTCAGCGATTAATTCACGTCGCGAAGAAGGCGATGAAATCTCTTTAATGAAATTCATTCGCGAGCTTGATAGCAAAATGGAATTTTTAGAAATGGATTTAGATATGGCACAACGTTATTTAAATGAAGGATTCTCAGGCGGGGAGAAAAAACGTAATGAGATTCTTCAATTAATGATGTTGCAACCTAAATTTGCTATTTTAGATGAAATTGACTCTGGTCTTGATATTGATGCATTAAAAGTTGTTTCTAAAGGTATCAACGAAATGCGTGGAGAAGGATTCGGAAGCTTAGTAATCACTCACTATCAACGTCTTCTTAACTACATCACGCCAGACCATGTACATGTAATGATGCAAGGACGTGTAGTTAAATCCGGTGGTCCTGAACTTGCTCAAAGATTAGAAGCAGAAGGATACGAATGGGTAAAAGAAGAGTTAGGAATTGAAGACGAAACAGTTGGACAAGAAGCATAAGAAAGGGGACGAATCAGCATGACGGTTGAAACAAAATTGGCATTAACCGAGCAAGATATTCGCTCCTTTTCAGAAGGTAAGCAAGAACCAAGCTGGATGACAGAACTTCGTCTGAAAGCATTTGGTGAACTTGAAACACTTCCGATGCCAACACCAGACAAAACAAAAATTACTAATTGGAATTTCACAGAGTTTCCAGTTCATACTGTAGATAGCAGTAAATTTACTTCTTTAAACGAACTACCTGATGAAGTGAAAGCAGTTGTAAATGCGGATGAACAAAAGAATATTTACATCCAACATAACAATACACCTGCATTTCTTTCATTATCAGAAGATCTAAAAGCTAAAGGTGTTATCTTAACTGATATATACACTGCAATTCGTGAGCATTCTGATCTTGTTCAACAATACTTTATGACAGACGGTGTCAAAGTAACAGAACATAAATTAACTGCACTTCATGCTGCATTATTAAACGGTGGTGTATTCTTATACGTGCCTAAGAATGTTGTAGTAGAAGAACCAATTCAAGTTATTTATTTACATGACGATAAAGCAGCTTCACTTTTCAATCATACTTTACTAGTAGCGGATGAAAATAGTTCTGTAACTTATGTAGAGAACTATTTGTCCACTGTTGAACATGCAGAAGGTTTAGCTAATATCGTGACGGAAGTTATTGCTAAAGACAATTCAAAAGTTACATTTGGAACTGTTGACGTTCTAGCTGAAGGATTTACAACATACGTTAATCGTCGCGGTGTAACAAGTCGTGATGCGGTTCTTGAATGGGCACTTGGTATGATGAATGACAGTGATACTATTTCTGAAAATACAACACATTTAGTTGGAGATAACTCAGAAGGTCATGTGAAAATGGTTGTTGTAGGTCGCGGTAAACAAAAACAAAACTTTACAACAAAAGTAATTCATTGGGGCAAACATACAGAAGGTCAAATCCTTAAGCACGGAGTTATGAAAGAAGAAGCATCATCTATATTCAATGGTATTGGTAAAATTGAATACGGTGCGACTAAGTCTAATGCTGAGCAAACATCTCGTGTATTAATGCTTAGCGAAAAAGCACGTGGAGATGCAAACCCAATTCTTTTAATCGATGAAGATGATGTAACAGCAGGTCACGCAGCATCAGTTGGCCGAGTAGATCCACTTCAGTTGTACTATTTAATGAGCCGTGGTATTTCTCAACATGAAGCAGAGCGTCTAGTAATTCATGGATTCCTTGCTCCTGTAGTTAACGAATTACCTATTGAAGGCGTGAAGAAACAGCTGACGGAGGTTATTGAAAGGAAAGTTCGCTAATGCTCAATACTAAAGAGATTCGAAGCTATTTTCCGATTTTAGATCAAGAGATCAATGGTCATCCATTAGTCTATTTAGATAATGGTGCTACTTCTCAAAAACCTATTCAAGTGATAGAGGCTATTAAAAAGTATTATGAATTTGAAAACTCGAACGTGCATCGTGGAGTTCATACGCTTGGTAACAGAGCAACGGACAGTTACGAAGGAGCACGTGAAAAGGTACGTAAATTCATAAATGCGAAGTCTACTAAAGAAGTTATTTTTACACGTGGTACAACAACCGCTATTAATACGGTGGCGCAGAGCTATGGCCTTGCTAACCTAAAAGAGGGCGACGAAATTGTTATTACACATATGGAGCACCATTCCAACATTATCCCTTGGCAACAATTAGCTAAGAAAACTGGTGCTGTATTAAAATATATTGATTTAGAAGCAGATGGTACACTTTCTTTAGAAAAGGTTAGAGAAACAATTACTAATCAAACAAAAATAGTGTCTATCGTTTATGTATCGAACGTATTAGGGACAATGAATCCAATAAAAGAAATTACGCAGATTGCACATGAGCATGGAGCAGTAATGGTAGTTGATGGAGCGCAAGCTGCACCTCATCTAAAATTAGATGTTCAAGCTCTTGATTGTGATTTCCTTGCATTCTCTGGACACAAAATGTGTGGACCTACCGGTATAGGGGTACTATACGGGAAAGAAGCATTACTGGATAAAATGAAGCCAATCGAATTTGGTGGGGAAATGATTGACTTCGTAGGATTGTATGATTCTACATGGAAAGAGCTTCCTTGGAAATTCGAAGGCGGTACTCCAATAATTGCTGGTGCCATTGGTCTTGGAGCTGCAATTGATTTCTTAGAAGAAATTGGCCTAGATGAAATTGAAAAGCATGAACATGAGTTAGCTGCTTACGCTATGGAAAAAATGTCTACTATTGATGGTTTATCCATCTATGGACCCGTTGATGCTGCTAAGCGCGCTGGAATTGTTACATTCAATTTAGATGATGTGCATCCACATGATGTTGCAACAGTATTAGATATGAGTGGAATTGCAGTTCGTGCAGGACATCATTGTGCGCAACCGTTGATGAAATGGCTGCAATGCGTGGCAACTGCTCGTGCTAGTTTCTATATATACAATTCAGAAGAGGATATAGATCGTCTAGTTACTGGATTGCTTTCAGCAAAGGAGTATTTTAACGATGTCTTCTAATTTAGATCAACTTTATCGCCGTGTCATTATGGATCACTATAAAAATCCTCGTAACAAAGGAAGTATTGAGGATGGAGCTTTGACAATTGATATGAATAACCCTACTTGTGGAGACCGCATTCATTTAACACTTCAAGTGGAAGATGGCAAAATTCAGAATGCGAAATTTGATGGAGAAGGATGTTCCATCTCGATGGCATCTGCATCTATGATGACACAAGCAGTTAAAGGAAAGACTGTAGAGGAAGCTTTACAGCTTTCTACAACTTTTTCAGAAATGATGCTTGGGAAAGATTACGATGATTCTATTGAACTTGAAGATATAGAAGCATTAAGTGGTGTTTCTCAGTTTCCAGCGCGTATCAAGTGTGCAACACTAGCGTGGAAAGCAATGGAAAAAGGCGTCTCAGAAGAAACAGAATAACAGACGAACGGAGGAAATACGATGGCTAAAAAAATGCCTGAAATTGGTGATTATAAATATGGTTTCCACGATAAAGACGTATCCATTTTCCGTTCTAAACGTGGATTAACGAAAGAAATCGTGGAAGAAATATCACGTATGAAATCAGAACCACAATGGATGCTAGATTATCGCTTAAAAGCTTTAGAAATTTTTTACTCAAAACCTATGCCTCAATGGGGTGGAGATTTAGGGTCATTAAACTTTGATGAAATTACTTATTATGTTAAGCCTTCAGAACAAACAGAAACTTCATGGGATGAAGTGCCAGATGAAATCAAAGCTACATTTGATAAATTAGGTATTCCAGAAGCGGAACAAAAATATCTTGCAGGTGTTTCTGCACAGTATGAATCAGAAGTTGTATACCACAATATGAAGCAAGAGCTTCAAGATTTAGGGATTGTATTTAAAGATACTGATTCTGCACTTCGTGAAAATGAAGATATTTTCAAAAAGCATTGGGGTACAGTAATTCCTTCATCAGACAACAAGTTTTCTGCACTTAACTCAGCAGTATGGTCGGGTGGATCATTTATCTATGTACCACCAGGTGTTAAAGTGGAAACACCACTACAAGCATACTTCCGAATTAACTCTGAAAATATGGGTCAATTCGAACGTACGTTAATTATTGTAGACGAAGGCGCTTCTGTACATTATGTTGAAGGATGTACTGCTCCTGTTTACACAACAAACTCACTTCATAGTGCGGTTGTTGAAATTATCATTAAAAAAGATGCTTATTGCCGTTATACAACAATCCAAAACTGGGCAAACAACGTTTATAACTTAGTTACTAAACGTGCAGTTTGTGATGCAAATGCAACGATGGAATGGATTGATGGAAATATCGGATCAAAATTAACGATGAAATATCCAGCAGTTATCCTAAAAGGTGAAGGCGCTCGTGGTATGACTCTTTCTATCGCTATTGCTGGTAAAGGTCAACATCAAGATGCTGGTGCGAAAATGATGCACTTAGCTCCGAATACTTCATCCACTATTGTTTCTAAATCTATTTCGAAACAAGGCGGTAAGGTAACATACCGTGGTATCGTTCATTTTGGACGTAAAGCTACTGGTGCTCGAGCAAACATCGAATGTGATACATTGATCATGGATAATCAGTCTACTTCTGATACAATTCCTTACAACGAAATCTTGAACGATAATATTTCTTTAGAGCATGAAGCGAAAGTTTCTAAAGTATCTGAAGAACAATTATTCTACTTGATGAGTCGTGGTCTTAGCGAAGAAGAAGCAACAGAAATGATCGTAATGGGCTTCATCGAACCATTTACAAAAGAACTTCCAATGGAGTATGCTGTAGAAATGAACCGTCTTATCAAGTTCGAGATGGAAGGCTCTATCGGTTAATCCATTTATATAAATACAGCAAGGTGTACAATTCACCTTGCTGTATTTTTTTATTTGTTTGTTTTAACTGAGATAGGATAGGACTAGGTAAAAAATGTCCATACTTAGTAAAATTAGTTTGAAATAGTTTTATAAGTGGTACTTTAAAAATAAGACAACTTGTATAGTTCTATACAGAAAGGAAAATTGAAAATGATTATATTCGAACGAGAAAAGAGCTATATTATGGTTGCTCAAAATGATCATGCAAAAGTTTCAAAGGATATTGCTCAAAATTGTAAAGAGGATTACTTTTTTTCTCCAAATCGAAAAAAAGAAGTGTTACTTGCAGTTGGAGAACATGACAGAGGTTGGATTGAGCCAGATACTTCTCCGATTTGGAATGATAAAAAGGAAATGCCTTACTCTTTTATTGATTATCCTACCGATCTCAAAATTTCTTTTTATAAAAAAGGCCTGGATGAGGTGGAGGAAATGAGTAATTACGCTGGTCTGTTATGCAGTTTACATTATTCCTCCTTCATTCAGGATGCTGATGAATCAGTAGTGAAAGAATTTTGGGAAGAAGAAAAGCAAAGACAGAATCGACTTTCAGATGAATTGGGTATAATAGAAGACGAAGATATGAAGGAAACGATGATGTATCATTTAGATTTATTGAAGTTTTCGGATTTCATTTCCCTTTATATTTGTTTGCATGAACCTGGAGACAACAAGAACAAACATCCCTTTTTCCAAAACGGCTTTCCACAGCTATTTCTTTTTGCCACAGATAAACCCATCATTGCTCATTGGGAAAGTAAAGAAGCTGTGTCGCTTTCGTTTTCCCCTCTAAATGGTGAAACAGAAGTGGAGCTGCCTTATAAGGAAGTAATGAAAGAGCAAATAGAAAAAGATGGTATCCTACAGGCATATAAAGATACCCTTTTTTCTACAAGAAAAGTGATGTTTAAATGAGATGAATAACACAAAAAAACCAGTCATTTGACTGGTTTAACAAAAAAAATTAAATCATGACAACAAATTGAGAAGCAAAAGATTGTTCTTTTTCAATTTGGATTGCTTGAATTTTAGCCACTTCTTTTTTTCTAGTCGTTGCACAATCAGCTAAATTGAGCTGATCAATTGTATTTTTATCAATTAAATTTGCTAGAAAATCGGCATCCTTTAATGCACTATTTAATCCAAAAGCTCCTGTTGGTGTCATTGTATGAACTGCATCACCGATTAATGCGAGGCCTTTTTTACCCCAATTTTCACTAGTGCTACTATACACATCTAATACAACGAAATCCTTCCAGGATTGGATATTTTCACGAACGGTTTGTTCAAGTTCTGGAAACGCAAGTATCAGTTGTTCGATAAATGGCGTAAAGGGCTGTTTTCTTAGAGAAACAAAGGAGCCTTCTTCAATATTCCAACCGATCTGAATGTATCCATTTACTTGTGTAAATAATGATATTTGTTTATCTTCAATCAGCGCCATTTTAATAGTCGGTTCCCAATTTTTTGGTGCAGGAATTCTTGCCCAAAGCAAATCGAAGCCATGTTTACGGATAGTTACAGCTAGATCTGCTTGTTTTCGAACGGTCGAATTACGACCATCTGCACCAATAACAAGTTCACTTTCAATGATTATTATTTCTTCATTGCGTGAAGCTTTGACGCCGGTGTATGTTCCTTCTTCATCTTGTAGTAGTTTATCTACTTTCGTGCTCAGCATTAAATGGAAGGTTGGGTATTGCTCCGCTGCTGTTATTAGTACTTGTAACAAATGTGCTTGTGGTACATGAATGCCGAGATGTCCTATAGCTGAATCTGCTAAAATTGTTTTATATAACTCACCATTCTGCCAATACTCAAGTTTCTCCATTCTCAAAAGCCCTAGCTTCTCGACTTCGTCAAATAAATTATATTTTTTTAAAATCTCTTCGCCTTCTTCATTTAAATGCTCTCCACGAAACGTCTTACCAATTTGATTTGTTCGCTCTATTAATACAACGGAAACATTCTTTCTAGCCAACAAATAAGCAAGAAGTGCTCCCCCTGGACCTGCACCTACGATACATACATCAACTTTCACGATATTAATTCCTCTCTTTGTTTCTAATTAAATAAGCAAAATGGGTCATTCATATTATCATATGTATATTTTAGCGAAACAAAAGCTTATAATCCATCTTTTCAAGGCTAAATACAATGTTCGTCAGCGAATATCCGACTAAAATAAGAAAATAAGGGTATTTATATATCTGAAGTAAACTGAATGGTATGATATTATTGAATAAATAGCGAGGTGATGAAATGATTCAAATCGGCCTAACTGGTTGGGGAGATCATCCGGACTTGTACGTGTCATCTGGTAAGGAAAGATTACAAGATTATAGTTCACACTTTCCCATTGTGGAATTGGATGCGGCATTTTACGCAATTCAACCAATAAAAAATAGCTTAAAGTGGATTAAAGAAACACCTGATAATTTTCAATTTGTGGTGAAGTGTTATCAGGGAATAACTGGTCATTTGCGTGGAGATTTTCCTTTTAGTTCGCTCGAGGAAATGTTTGAATTGTATCGACAGTCGATTTTGCCATTTAAAGAAGCAGGGAAATTATCGATGATACTTGCTCAATTTCCACCTTGGTTCCAATGCAATAAGGAAAGCGTACAATATATACGGAAAGTTAGAGAAGAGTTAAAGGATTTCGATGTGGTTGTTGAGTTTCGACATCAATCCTGGTATACTCCTGAATACAAAGCTTCCACACTCCAGTTTTTGAGGGAGAATCATCTTCATCATAGTGTTTGCGATGAACCACAGGCTGGTGAGGGGAGTATACCTTTAGTTCCTATTGCAACAACAAACAAGGTACTCGTAAGACTGCATGGCAGAAATACATATGGATGGGTGAATCCAGGCAATAACGTTAAGTGGAGAGAAGTAAGGTACTTATATGATTATAATAATGAAGAACTTTCTTCTATTAAAAATGTTTGTGAGGATTTAGAGAAACAAGCAACTGAGGTTATTGTCTTATTTAATAATAACTCTGGTGGCCATGCGGCAAGCAATGCAAAAACATTCCAGCACATGCTAGGAATAGATTTTGAAGGGCTTGCTCCAAAACAATTAGATTTATTTGAAGGAGATTTTTAAATGGAATGGCTTATACTTGCAGTTAGTGGTCTTTTCTCAGGAATTGTCGGTGCTTTGGTTGGTCTTGGTGGAGGGGTTATTCTAGTACCTGCTACACTGTTTTTTGGAGCGACTCTTGGCTTGATACCAAATATTACACCTCAGAGTGTTGTGGGCTTATCTGTTATTATGATGATATTCACAGGATTGTCCTCTACACTATCTTATATGAAGAACAAAACGGTCGACTTTAGAAGTGGGTTTATTTTCTTTATTGGTAGTATTCCTGGGACAATATTAGGGGCGTTTGTGAATAAGGGCTTGGATTTACCTTCTTTTAACTTATATTTTGGTATTTTACTTGTTATCTTATCCACTTTGTTATTAGTTCGAGATCGTTTAAAGCCAGTTCGATGGTTTGTGGAAAATGGGAAAAAGAAAACCTTTAATGATGGAAATAATTCATATGTTTACGGATATCCAATTTGGTTTGCATTATTATTAACTTTTGGCGTTGGATTTGCATCAGGTCTATTTGGTATAGGCGGAGGTTCTATTATCGTACCAGCAATGATTTTATTATTCCTATTCCCCCCACATGTAGCAGTTGGTACATCTATGTTTATGGTATTCTTATCAGCAATGGTAAACTCTGTTACGCATATATCATTAGGCAATGTACCTTGGTTGTATACTATTCCAGTAATTCCTGCTGCATATATTGGAGCAAAAATAGGAGCAAAGCTAAACAAAAAGCTGAATTCTGATACACTTGTTTTGGCTTTACGTATTGTACTTCTATTATTAGGTATACGTTCTATTTTAGATGGACTACTTTAACTTTATTCATCTCTATAAGTAGTGAGATGTATGCAAAGTATATACAAGTGACAGTGATGGTTCACAAACTAATGGTCTTTGGCGGATGTAACTATTTTTAAAGAAATTATCGAGCGAGCTCAATAAAAATCTGGACGCAAATATGCCAATTCTTATTTGATTAAGGTGGGTGAAGAATGAGAGAGACGATTTATATATACCATACAAATGACTTACATAGTCATCTAGAAAATTGGCCAATTATTCATCAATTTCTCAATGATAGACGGAAAAACCATAGTTCAGAAGCTTCCTATTTAACGTTAGATATTGGGGATCATTTGGATCGGTCTAATATATTTACAGAAGGTACTCTTGGTAAGGGAAATGTACAACTGTTAAATGACGCTCAATATGATTATGTAACGATTGGGAACAACGAGGGAATCACCTTAAGTCATAATGACTTGGAAGCGTTATACATAGATGCTAATTTTGAAGTGATCGTATCCAATTTTACTGATTTGGAAGGGAATATTCCTACATGGGTATTACCATATAAAATACATGTGACACCAACAGGCATTAAAATAGGAATTGTTGCGGCAACTGCAGATTATGGCATTTATTATGAAAAGTTAGGTTGGCATGTTCAAGATCCGATTCCACGTCTGAAAGAGGTATGTACTATACTTCGTCCACAAGTGGATGTACTTATTTGTATGTCTCACTTAGGCATGTCACAGGATGAAATAATTTCTTTGGAAATTCCACAAGTAGACTTAGTTTTGGGGTCACATACACATCACGCCTTTGAAGAAGGTAAGGTAATAGGGAATTCGTTGCAAGCAGCGACAGGTAAATTTGGTATGAATGTTGGACTTGTAACGTTGGAGTTTGATCATGTGAAAAGGGTTATCCAATCTAAGAAAGCGGTATTAATTCGAACAGAAACACTGCCAGTTCCCTCTAACGCAAATGATACGCAGTTAGCTTGGGAAAATGAAGGAATAGCTGAAATGTCTAGTATTGCTTTCTACAATCCTTCCAGATTAAAGAAGGAATGGTTTATGGAATCCGATTTATCTCATTTTTTTGGAAAAGCATTACTTTCCTTTACTAATGCAAACTGTGCAATGTTTCCGGCGGGTATCTTCTTAAAGGATCTTCATCAAGGGTCAATTACTGCAAGGGACTTACACCAATGTTTGCCTCACCCGATTAATCCGTGTGTTATTACATTAACTGGAGCAGAGCTACTCGAGGTTATTCGTACGGGAAAAAATGAAAAATGGCCAAAGCTTGAAGTAAAGGGGCTAGGGTTCAGAGGCAACTATCTTGGAGCAATCCTATATGAACAGCTTCAAGAGCTGGAAGATGGAACAGTGTTAGTCAATGAAATACCTCTTGAAATCGAGAAAATCTATACATTGGCAACTTTAGATATGTTTACTTTCGGTTACTTTTTTCCTTCATTAAAGTTTGCTCCAAAACAATACTTTATGCCGGAGATGATTCGTGATATCGTGAAATGGTATGGACAGCAAGAAAAAAATGAATATAAGTCATGAAAGTCCTCCTCCTTACATATGTAGTAATTAGGAGGATTGTTTTTGTTCTATAGAAAGAAAAAAAAACGATTTGCTTTCTTTACTAATCAGCGTAAAATAGCTATTTTTTTAACTGCTTTCTTGTTATCAGTTGGAGGTCTCATCTATTATATTAATGAGCAGTTGACTACTACCTATCTACAATATGCAGAAGTTCAAACGAATAAAATAGCATCTATGGTAATCAATAAAGCGATTAACTCAAGAATTTCCAATACGCTCGATGTAAATGACATAATCGAAGAGGTTCCTTCAGATAGTACCACAATGGTAACTACACGATTTAATACAGAAATAATTAATCGTGTATTGGCTGATACAAATCAATTAGTTCAGGCCCATTTGGAGCAGGCTGAGCAGGGGGACTTTTCAAGCCTACCTTACTTAGATGACATCGAGTACGATAAACAAACGATGGAGGATCAAGGTGGAGTCGTATTTTTCGTGCCAATGGGGCAAGCGACGAATATTCCCCTTATCGGTAATTTAGGCCCGAAAATTCCAATACGCTTTCACGTCATCGGTAATGTACAATCGAATGTAGTACCTTCGATTACAAAATTTGGTATTAATAATGCGTATGTAGAAGTCAATATTCACATTAAAGTAAATGTACAAATAATCGTTCCTCTAGCAAGTAAAATGAGTACAGTTGAACAGAGTATACCTGTTGCAATGGGGATTGTACAAGGCCAGGTTCCTTATATATACACAGGTGGCGATGGTGATGCAGCTCCATCAATAGAAGTTCCACTACCATTACCAGAAAAATAAAAAACCTTAAAATTATAGTATTTACTGCTATACTAGTGGAAATGAATAAGAATAGGTAGAGGCCGCATGACTTAAGAGTAGTTTACAGGAGAATGACAACTGTGATTGTAAACGGAAGGAAGTTATGCCGAAATTAGATGCTGATCGTCGAGACAAATCTAGTTGGGGTTATTTTGAACAAAAATAACACTGTCATTTATACACTTGTATAAATGGGGAGCTACAGAGTATAAAATTTATGCTTAAAATTTTAACTAAAAGCCAACCTATATATACATTAGGTTGGCTTTTTATATTTAGGAGGATTTGTTTTGGAAAATACGATATTTTCGATTTTACCGCCACTGCTAGCGATTGTAATGGTGCTTGTTACGAAGAGAGTTTTATTATCATTAGGGGTCGGAATCGTTTCGGCAGCTTTATTAGTAGAAAGTTTTTCGCCAATTGACTCATTAAACATTCTTTGGGATTCCTTTATCACATCGTTTTGGGAAAATGGATTGAATGTGTACAATATCTTTATATTATCTTTCATATTAATGCTAGGAGTAATTACCGCCATTGTCAGCTTATCAGGTGGAAGTACCGCCTTTGCAGCATGGGCTGTTAAACGTATTAAAACAAATCGTGGATCTAAGCTATTAACAGTCTTTTTAGGAATTATTATTTTTGTAGATGATTATTTTAATGCACTTGCTGTTGGACAGATTGCACGTCCAATTACAGATTCACATCGAGTATCACGTGCAAAGTTAGCTTATTTTATAGACTCTACATCAGCACCAATTTGTGTAGTTTCTCCAGTTTCTAGCTGGGGAGCATTTCTAATAAGTCAGTTAGGTGTTATTTTTGCTACTTATGCAGTAACAGACTATACACCACTTCAGGCATTTCTGATAATGGCCCCGATGAATTTCTATGTTATTGCTGCTCTTGCAATGGTATTTTTTATAGCATGGACAGACAATGACTTAGGTGAGATGAAAAAACATGAAAAACGTGCAAAAGAAACAGGAGTGCTTTTTGATCCAAATAAATCTAATCCAGGTGATTTACAAGGTAATTTCCCGGAAAATAATTATGGAAAAGTGAATGATTTAATTTTACCGATTTTATCATTAATAGCTGTTACACTTGCTTCAATGTTTTGGACAGGGTACCAGGCTTCAGGTAAAGTGATGAACTTATTTGTTATTTTTGAGAACACAGATGTACCACTTTCATTATTTATAGGTGGAATCGTATCGAGTATATTAGCAATACTATTATACACTCGTCAATTCAAACAAAATCCAGAAGCGAATGTTGGGTTGCTAGGGAAAGCAGTTATTTCTGGTATTAATTCAATGTTACCGGCTATTTGTATTTTAATATTTGCTTGGGCACTTTCATTTTTAATCAATGCACTGGGGACTGGTGAGTTTTTAGCTAAAATCGTTACAGAAAATAATATTCCAGTAGGGATAATCCCATTCTTACTATTTGTTTTAACAGCATTTATGGCTTTCGCAACTGGTTCATCATGGGGGGCGTTTGGGATTTTACTGCCAATAGGTGCAAGCATCATTATGGTAGTAGAGCCAGAATTACTACTACCTGTTTTAGCAGCAGTTTTAGCAGGTGCAGTATTTGGAGACCATTGTTCGCCTATTTCTGATACAACCATTATGTCTGCAACTGGTGCAGGCGTTAACGTAATTGACCATGTAATGACCCAGTTACCTTATGCAATTGTTAGTGCAGTCATTGCTGCAATTGGATATTTAGTATTAGGTCTTACTGGTTCCGTTATCTTTGGATTTATAACGGTAGTCATCATCCTTATCTTATTTTTCTCTATATGGAGTCTTAAAAGTAAAAGAGTAGTTTAGCAATTTTAATATTGGATGTCTCTGGTAATTGTATGGTTGTTTGCAATTAAATAATATGTTACATTGACAACAGTGTAGTTAGTTTATTTAGAATGGGGTCGAGATGAAATGACATCGTGTAAACCAACGAAAACAGAGTACCAAAGAAAACCAGAGTGGCTAAAAATTAAGTTAAATACGAATGATGAATACAAAGGTCTTAAAAAGTTAATGCGTGAAAATAATCTAAATACAGTATGTGAGGAAGCAAAATGTCCAAATATACATGAGTGTTGGGGTTCACGTAGAACAGCTACATTTATGATTTTAGGAGCTATTTGTACACGTGCATGCCGTTTTTGTGCAGTGAAAACTGGACTACCTAATGAGTTGGATTTGGCTGAACCAGAAAGAGTTGCTGATTCGGTTGTTATTATGAATCTAAAACATGTTGTAGTAACAGCAGTTGCTCGAGATGATTTAAAAGATGGTGGATCTGAAGTTTTTGCTGAAACTATCCGTGCGATTCGACGAAAAAATCCTTTCACTTCAATAGAAGTTTTACCTTCTGATATGGGTGGGATTGAGCAGAATATCCGTAATATTATGGATGCAAAACCTGATATTCTTAACCATAATATTGAAACCGTTCGTAGACTTACTCCAAGAGTTCGTGCAAGAGCAAAATACGATCGATCCCTTGAATTACTGCGTCGAGCAAAAGAAATGCAACCAAGTATTCCGACAAAATCTTCGTTAATGTTAGGTTTAGGGGAAACACATGAAGAGATAATAGAAGTGATGGATGACCTTCGTGCTAACAACGTAGATATAATGACGATCGGTCAATACTTACAACCTAGCAAAAAGCATTTACCAGTTCTTAAATACTATACCCCAGCCGAATTTGGAGAATTGCGCAAAATTGCCATGAGCAAAGGATTCTCACATTGTGAAGCTGGTCCACTTGTTAGAAGTAGTTATCACGCAGATGAACAGGTTAACGCTGCGGCTAAGCAAAGACAATTGCAAGGTGAGGAACTTCTAGCTACTCCAAATAGCTAATGGATGGTGATTAAATGATAGTTGCAGAAGGCTTTACTTATGAAATTATAGAAGATTTTCGTGAGGCATTTAAAGAAGAAGCCTTTTTAGATCGTTACAGTGAAATCTTAACTAAATACGATTATATTATGGGCGATTGGGGTTATGGTCAGCTTCGTCTTAAAGGTTTTTTTGAGGATCGTAGTCACAAAGCTACATTTGATACGAAAATAGGGACGATGAAAGATTATTTATATGAATACTGTAACTTTGGCTGTGCCTATTTTGTCGTGAAGAAAATAGGAGTAGCCCCGAAAGTAGTTCCTGTAGAAACTATAAAAGAAGTAAACGAAAACCTTGAGCAAGATCAATTATGATCTGCTTAAGGTTTTTTTGTTGTTGGAAGATGTTTGATGTATGGGCGCTTCTCTCACATTTATGGGCTATAGCACGAGGCTTAAGGGCCAATATAGTAAGTTTATGGGCTATCAGCTGATAATTACAAGCTAAGACATAGTTTAAGGGCTGTTTTGGAGTTTTTTAGGGCTATCTGCAAGTCCGAAGTGTAAGGAAACACAACTAGCCTCCTCATATTAACTTAATAACTCGCGTAAATAATCTCTTAATTCCAGCGCTTCTTCTTCTGATCTATTAAATACATGCTCCAGATAGCCTGGTTCGTCCACATCATCGGGACCGATTATAGCTGCCCGTCCATATTGTATATCCATCACAAGTACTTTTCCAAAAAAACGAGAGCTTTGGGAAATAGCTAAATCATATCTTTGGGATTCCCCTGTAAAACCTACAAATCGTGTTTTGGTATCCTCTACATCATCGTACAAATAAAATCGTTCCACTAGTGACACTCCTTCCTACCATAGAATTATGGTACTATAGAATAGGAGTATATATCAACTGAGCAACTATTAGGAGGCTTTTCAATGTATTTTGTAGATAGAAAAAAAATTGCTTTAACATTGGCACATATGAACCAGTTGTTAAACATTATAGAGACAAAAAAAGATTGGCAAGCAGATGAAGTATCCAAATTAGCGTTCGAGCGAATTGGTCAAAATATTATTGAATCTGTTATCGATGTAGGGAATTCGATGATCGACGGATTTATTATGCGTGATCCAGGTGGGTACGATGATATTATCGATATTTTAACAGATGAAAAAGTTATCACCGTTGAAATGGACGGCCCTTTAAAAGAGGTTATAGAATTTAGAAAAGTACTTGTTCGTCAATTTTATGCGGTAGATCACAAGCAATTAGAAGGAATTCTCGTAAAGAATTTACAATACTTAAAGGAATTTCCTAAAGCTGTAGAAACATATCTAATAGACGAATTAGGACCAGTTTCAGCTTTTTTACCTGAGGATTCTAATGTTAAATTATAAAGCATATTTTATTGATTTAGATGGAACTGTCTATAGAGGTAAAACGCCAATTCCTGAAGCTGTGGAATTTATACATTATTTACAAAGCAATGAGATCCAGCCTTTTTTTGTTACAAATAACTCTTCTATGACGCAAAAGCAGCTGCAAGAAAAACTAGCTATTATGGATATTCATGTAGATACTGAACATATTATTTCATCTTCTATTGCTGCAGCAAATTATATTAGCGAGTATATACCGCACAAAGAAGTTTTTATGATTGGTGAACTTGGATTAGAAGATGCTCTTAAATCGAGAGGTATTTCGATTACTAAAGGTATGGCAGATGTTGTCGTTCTTGGAATTGATCGTGACATTAATTATGAAAAGCTGGCTACTACCTGTCTTTCAGTTAGAGCTGGAGCAGCGTTTCTATCAACAAATAGTGATCATGCTTTCCCTACAGAAATCGGGTTTTTGCCAGGTAATGGGGCTTTTACAAAGTTAGTCGAGTATTCTACTGGAGTCGAGCCTTTGTATATGGGAAAACCTCAGTCATTTATGTTAGAGTTCATACAAAAACAGTATGGCTTCACCAAAGAAGAGATGGTTATGATCGGAGATAATTATCAAACAGATATTTTAACTGGAATTCATATGGGGATTGATACAGTGCACGTGAATAGTGGGGTAAATAGTACAGCAGAAGTAAAGCTTCAAGCGGAGCAACCTACCTATTATTTGGAATCATTAAGTGAATGGACAAAATAAAAAGACTGTAGCACAAAGCCTCAGTCTTTTAAAATAGAGGATTGTCCTCTATATATTGATAAATGTTTGCAACAAGTTCGCTAGGGGTATTTGCTTCTACAACCTCTCCATTTACAATGGCAAATAAAGTTTCAGAACAGAGGGAGCAATAACTCAAGCAACCATACTCTAACACATCTAAATTAGAATCCTGTTCTAATATATCAAAAGCTTCTTGGGACCCGTTTGCAAGGTTGCTTATACAAAATTCAACCATAGGATTCACTGCTGTTCACCTCACTACATGGTCATGCTACTCTTTTTTAAAGAAAACGTCAATTAAGATGTTCTATTGTGAAATGTATCACAATCTATTATAATTTGAGATGACATTAAATTTAAGGGAGAATATTATGCGAAAATTAGTATTGTTAGGTGGGGGATATGGAAATATGCGAATATTACTTCGCTTATTACCAAATAATATTCCTGATGATGTAGAAATTACTTTAATAGACAGAACACCATTTCATAGTTTAAAGACTGAATTTTATGCTCTAGCTGCTGGAACATCTCCGGATAGTGGTATTCGAGTAGCCTTCCCAGAAAACGAAAAATTAAAAGTTACCTACGGAGAAATTATAGAAATTGATGTAGAAAGCAAACAAGTCTTACTAGCTGATGGACAAGCGATTTCTTATGATGATTTAGTAATTGGACTTGGATGTGAGGACAAATATCATAACGTACCTGGAGCAGATGAGTTTACTTATAGTATTCAAACGATAGGGCGTTCAAGAGATACTTACAATAAAATTGGGGGACTAGCTTCTGGTTCTGTTGTAGGTATTGTGGGAGCGGGACTTAGCGGAATAGAACTTGCAAGTGAACTTCGTGAAAGCCGTCCAGACTTGTCAATCAAGTTATTTGACCGCAGTCCGCGTGTTTTAAGAGACTTCCCAGAAAGATTAAGTAATTATGTACAAAAATGGTTTGATAATAACAATGTAGACGTAGTTAGTAATTCTAACATTACAAAAGTAGAGCCGAACAAATTATACAATCACGAAGAAGTAATTCCTGTAGATGTAGTTGTTTGGACTGCAGGTATTCAACCAGCAGCGCCTGTAAGAGCACTACCAGGTGAAAAAGATAAAACAGGTCGTGTTATTTTAACACAATATCATGATTTACCAAGCTATCCGAATGTATATGTCGTTGGGGATGCTGCATCTCTACCATTAGCGCCAAGTGCACAATTAGCGGAAGAACAAGCTGAGCAAATCGTCAAAGTACTTCAAGCACGCTGGAAAGATGCACCGCTTCCAGAAAAGATGCCCGAAATCAAACTAAAAGGGTTCATGGGCTCTCTTGGGAAAAAACAAGGATTTGCATACTTGGCAGACATCTCAGTTACTGGAAGGATCGCACGTTTGATGAAATCTGGCTTACTTTGGATGTATAAGCGTCACAACGGGTAAAATATAATGTAATTATGTAGGTATCATTATACCTATAGTTTAGGGACCTTCTCTTAATTGAGAGGGTCTTTTTTTATTTTGATAAATTTGCTTCTTGATAAAATAAGACTGAAATTCTGTATCTATTAAAAATAGTGCGTGATTCGAGCAGTTTCCCCTTTGCGGATTGTTGCATATGCTGATATGAAATAGTTTTTAAGTAAAGGAGGTATATATATGAGTAATTTACCTGAGAAACCAGAGAAAATTTCTAATAAAGTCGTTGATTTGCTAGTAAACAATGCTTTCCGAAAAAATGGTGTCGATATCGAAAGTGTAAAGGGAAATTTGTTAGATGAACAAAAACAAGAAATTAAAGAGTTGTTAGAAGAGTTGACCCAGCAAGTGGAAGCATTTGTTAAACAAAAACCAAACAAGTAATAGAGTTGAAATGAATATTCTTTTATTCTAAGACGCCTAAGATTAGGCGTCTTTCTATTTGAAAAAATTAACTTTGCCGTTCCTCATAGATTAGGAAATGCATATCTTGCAATATAGAAAAGAAAAGGGGGTGTAGATATGTCAAGTTATAATTGTGGAAATCCAGATTGTAGGAAATGTAAGCAAAGAAATAACCAAGAGTCTGCAGAAGATATGAGATATAGAAATGAAGAAAATGTTCAAGATACTTCCGAAAATAATGATGCGGTAACTAGGGAAAGTCTAGATGCAACAGTTGGGCAAGGGGCCGATCAAATTTCAATCTTAGATCAAGAATCTGATGAATTAATATGGATTAAAGATTCATGCAACGTCGTAGTACAAACGACAGATACTCAAGCAGCAGTTTCATTACAAGTAGGCTTGCAGTTAGCTATTGCATTAGTAATCAGTATTACAATCGGTGATAGTGACCGTGGACAAACGATAACACAAGAATTATTTCAACAATTCAATTCTGAACAAACAAATAGACAGAGAATCTATATTGATAATTCAAAAGATGTAAATATCACAACTACTGATATCGACTTAGCTGTAAATATTGAGGCTATGCTTCAGATATTACTTGCATTAGTTGTCAAATTAGATGTTCTTTAATCGATGCTCTTAACTTTAAAACGAATAGAGGTGAATGATATGGAGAATAGAGAAAGATGGAGAGCACTGGATTATTGTGATAATAATAACAATGCGGTCGATCCGCAAGAGAGTGATCAAGATGCTGAAATTGAGCAAAACTCATTTGAAGTAATTATCATTAGGGATTCAGAGGGTGTTAGTGTAAACACGACAGATACACAAGTGGCTGTTTCTTTACAAATAGCGATTCAAGCAGCTATAGTGGCAGTTATCATTGCAACTATCGGAGATTCTGAACAAAGTAGAGCTGTGGTTCAAGACATTAAGCAATTTACAAAGAGTAGACAACGAAACACTCAAAGAACTATTGTTGAAGGATCCAGAAATGTGACAGTTACTACAACTGACATTGATGTGGCGGTTAACATTCAAGCTTCACTTCAAATCCTTGTAGCAATAATTGCAAAATTAGATATTTTATAATGGAATAGACAGACACAATGATAATGGATATATATTTTTTGTGAGAAATAAACTATACAATCCTCGGAGAAGTTATGCGTAAAGATAATAAACATTACTTTAAGAAGTAGGGAAACACTTTGAAAAAGTTCGAAATGCTCTAGACCGAGCGTTTCGAACTTTTTTGTGCATTAGGAAACAATAAAATCAGTAGCATGTGGATGGATTTCTATTCAAAAGTGATTCGATTCTAGGTCCAATCATGTCTACTGGAAAAAGCTGCTAGAACGTTTGATATTGAATCATTCTGTATAGCCATATTTCTCAAGTGCAGCATAGACTGGTTTTAATTGAATATAGCCTTCTCCAATCATTTCATCATTAACCATCACAAGTGGATAAAAGAACTCATCGTCGGCAATTCGATTGGCAATAAGTTGTTGTCGCTCATTCTCAATTGGCTTTTCGATATCGATATAGCTGAAAGTAACTTGGTGATTTGGAAATTTACGGTCGATGGCTGCTTGTAGCCATTCATATGTATCCTTAGAAGATGGTGCATTTACGCAACTTGCGCATACGACATCTGCTCCATAAACTTCTATATTTAAAGATTGAAACGACATAATGGTGACCTCCTTAGAATTCTTTATTGGATTTTTTCCTTCCTTCACATTATAATGATTATAGCGAAAGGAGTCGATAGAAATGACTGATACAATGAATGAACAAGTTCAAGAAGTTTTAGATAAATTGCGTCCATTTTTACTTAGAGATGGTGGAGACTGCGAGCTTGTCGATATTGAAGATGGTATTGTAAAACTACGCCTTCTAGGGGCTTGTGGCAGTTGCCCAAGTTCAACAATTACACTTAAAGCTGGTATTGAGCGTGCACTTTTGGAAGAGGTTCCAGGAGTAGTGGAAGTAGAACAAGTATTTTAAATTATAAAAAAGAAGCCTTTTATAGGGCTTCTTTTTCTTTTTGAGCACGAATCTCTTGCCAACGGTCTTTTGCCATTTCAATAATGGTTGGTTCTATGGACGTATTTTGTTTCTCAATTACTTTAGAGAAGTAACGAGTAGCATATTCAATATCACCGATTTTTCTTGATAACTCCGCTATTAAATATAGCATTCGAGTTTCGGACATTTGTGTGCCATTGTAGTCATCATTTGAATAGGAATCAGCATAACGATCCCGAGCGATTTCCATGAATCGAATTTCGTCTTCGTGCTTACCCTGTATGCGGTATAACCAGGCTATACGGATTGCAAAACCTGCCATAGTTACAAATTTTTCTTTTTTCAGTGTTCCAGAAAGAATTCCTAGTTTATATCCCATAATTCCCTCTTCAATCGTTCGTTCATTGCCAAGCGATCGAGTTGTCCATTTATTGGAAATTTGTTCTTGGATTATTTCCTTTGCCCCAGGCGCAAAATATTTTGTGAAGTCATCTGTAAATGAAAATCCACAATGCTCACAAACAAAAATGTTGTATAACAAAGGGTTTACTTCTTTGTTTTCATATATAGGCTGAAAATCCGAATTGTGAGATACAACTTTTATGAATTTTGAACGAACCTTTGTTGTTTTGAACTTTTGTTTGCAATGTAAGCATTCAATGTCTTTTTGATAATAGGGAGTCAGTTCCATCTTTAGTCCTCTTTTCACTCAACCACGTTATAGTTCTATTATACTTGATAAATGTCTTGAAAGCTAAGTAAATATTCAAGCGGTTTTCCTTGTCTAGATAGTAAAAACATTGATATGATATAAATAAGAAAGGAAAGGTGATTCAGATGACCGAAGTAGTTATTTTATCTGAAGCGGCAGCTTACCGTGTAAAAGAAATGATGACGCATAACGGAGAAGAAGGCTCTGCCCTTCGTGTTTCAGTAAATGGTGGTGGATGCAGCGGTCTTTCTTATGGAATGGGATTTGAAAAAGAAAAACAGCAAGAAGATATAGAGCTTCATCAGCACGGAATAGATATCGTAGTTTCAACCGAAGATGCCTCGATACTCAATGGAACCACAATCGATTATAAGGAGTCATTAATGGGGGGCGGGTTTACAATAGAAAACCCAAATGCTATTGCTTCTTGTGGTTGTGGAACATCATTCAGAACAGCTAAAAAAGAGGGTACGCCTGAAAGTTGTTAATATATGAAAGAACATTTTCTGTTATAGGAAATGTTCTTTTTTAACGAAATTATATGAAATTCCTGCTGCTAAATCAGTGATTATAGTAATTTAAGAAGTAAAAAATATCGCTTATTTTGGTTTTTCTTTTATTTTTTGTAAGAATTTGATCAGTTGAATTATAAGTCTATTGAGGCTCAATCACAGTATTTTCAGACCTTTACAATAAAATAACATTGTATTGAAATCATATGAGAAAAGGTCTAATATAGGAAGTAAGAGTTTTTGTCGAACACTAGACAAAGATGAAGAGTTTAATGATGTATATTATGTGTCATAACTTTTCTCAAAAAATATAAAAAGGTGGTTGCGATCTTCGTGAAAAGACCAACAATTCTAGTATTAGGTGCAGGATATGGTGGATTATCTACAGTAGTAAACCTTCAAAAATTAGTAGGTGCAAATGAAGCCGATATTACATTAATCAATAAAAATGATTATCATTACGAATCTACTTGGTTACATGAAGCTTCAGCTGGTACATTACGTCCAGATCAAGTTCGTTATGATGTGAAAAGTGTAATCAATTCTAGTAAAGTAAACTTTGTGAAAGCTACAGTCGATGCTATTGACGTGAATACTAAAAAAGTTACAACGAGTGCTGGTGAGTATACATATGACTACTTAGTTATTGGTTTAGGCTTTGAAGGTGAAACATTCGGTATCCCTGGCTTAGATAAATATGCACTTTCAATTGCTAATGTAAATGCTGCACGTCAAATTCGTGATCATATTGAATATCAATTTGCAACATGGTCAACAGAAGAAGTACAAGATGATACTCGTCTAACAATCGTAGTAGGTGGAGCTGGATTCTCAGGTATTGAATTCTTAGGTGAATTAGGTAATCGTGTTCCCGAACTTTGTAAAGAATACGATGTGCCAAAAGATAAAGTTCGTGTAGTTTGTGTAGAGGCAGCTCCAATGGTATTACCAGGATTTGATCCGGAGTTAGTTGAATATGCAGTTAGACAATTAGAAGCTAAAGGGATTGAATTCTCTATTGGAACTCCAGTAGTTGAGGCAACTCCAGAAGGCGTTAAAATTAAAAAAGGCGAAGAAGAATTCGAATTCATTAAAGCTGGTACTGTAGTATGGGCTGCTGGGGTTCGTGGTAATCGCTTAATCGAATCATCAGGTATTGAGAATATGCGTGCACGTGTTAAAGTAGAAAAAGATATGAGAGCTCCTGGATTCCCAGATGTCTTCATCGTTGGGGATTGTGCTCTAATGATCAATGAAGCTGTTAACCGTCCATACCCACCAACAGCTCAAATTGCAATGCAACAAGCAGTGACTGTCGCAAAAAATATTGTAGCGCTTATGAATGATACTCCGACAGAAGAATTTATACCAAGTTTAAAAGGAACTGTTTGTTCTCTTGGAGAACATGATGCAATTGGAGATGTAATGGGAAGAAAACTTACAGGTACAAAAGCATCAATCATGAAAAAAGTAATCGATAATCGTGCACTTTACATGATCGGCGGAATTCCTCTAGTAGTGAAAAAAGGTAAATTCAGTTTATAATTAGAAGAAACTATTGTAGCCCTCACTTTTTTAAAAGTGGGGGCTTTTCTATAAAATGAAAATATAAAATGAAAATATAAAATTTTCCATTCTATAAATTCAGTTTTCAAGGTTTTGAGGAATAGGATCTTCCCAAAATACGACTGATTTCCGTTATAGGTGGAGTACAAAGGCTAAGTGCGCTACGTCATGTGACAACGCCTTCGTGACCAACATCCTGTGGCCTCTGCAGGGTTAGCGATGAACCACCACCGACGCTCCGCGTTCGTTTGGGATTTTTCATCCTGTCTCACTTATCCTGCTGGAGTATCCACCTTTCTCTACAATCAATTAGTGTAGTACTCCACTAATTGATTTATAATAATTTATCGCTTGGATAATTAAATGGGGCAAAATTTAGAGAAATGCATTTATCCAATAATAGATGAAGAAGTAGATTCTCTTGTATACTAGTGGAAGTATAAAGGAATAGTAAGTATTTACAAAATAAAGAAGCATTCTCACAGTTGAACTTAAATTATCGTATATTTGTGTTAAGCATATTAACTCTTTACAAATTATTTTGTATGTGATATATTATCTGAATATTACAAAAAGGTGTAAAAGGAGACGATTAATATGACAAGAATGAAAACTGAGACAAAAAGTGCGCATTGCCCATATTGCAAAGGGGAGGGCTACTTTCAACTTCGATTAGGTGGATCTGAAACATGTAATTGCTGTAATGGATCAGGAAGAAAGTGAACAAGATATGACAAAAAAGTGAAAACAAATATGTTGATTGAATACTAACCTCCGTTAAGGTAAACTATTTACAGATGTTACGGAGGTTATATAATATGGAGTTTATGTTAGTTCAAATGATACTTTCAGTTGTTATATTTTTTGTCATGTTTTTTGGAATCGCCTTCCTACTGAATATGTTACTACGTATGACATGGTTTATGGCAATTCTTTATCCGATTGTTGTGGTGCTAATCATAGATGAAGTTGGATTTTTTGATTATTTTACAAAGCCAGGGTCTGCTTTTTCTGCTTTAGGGGAAAAAATTGTTTCTCTTCATGCTGCTGATATTATTATTTTAGCTGGTGGGCTTGTTGGTTCAATTGCTGCAGGATTTGTCATAAAATATTTAAGAAAAAATGGATATCAAATGTTTTAATAGAAAAGGATGGCTCAATTGAGCCATCCTTTTCTTATTGTATAAAGTTATAAATTACAACGGAAATTAGTATACCAGTTATGGCGCCCATGAAAACTTCAATAGGTTTATGACCAAGTAAGGTTTTAAGTTCTTCAATTTTTTCTTCATTTTTCTTATGTGACCATTCTTTTGTTTGCTCTACAAATAATTGGAAGTCGAGTCGCATTTGATTGATCATAATTGCTTGCTGACCTGCCTGAAAACGGACACCTGTTGCATCGAACATAACAATTACTGCAAAAACTGTAGCTACTGCAAACAAGGGGGAACCAAGCCCGGTTTCAAAAGCAATAGCGGTACATAGAGATGTAACAGCAGCAGAGTGAGAACTAGGCATTCCACCAGTAGAAGTGAATAAAGACCAATCCAATTTTCTCGTCACTAAAAAGTGAATAGGAATTTTGACGAATTGTGCAAATATAATAGAAAAAAGAGCAGCCATAAGTGGAGTATTTTGGAGGATTGCCAAAGTAGACACCGCCTTTCATTTGTACTTATATTATTGATAGTATAACATACTCCTACTAGTCGAAAAATAAGTAAGGTTCCTATATAATAAAATTATATCGAAAATAGTAGGGGGAAAAATGATGATTATCAATACAAATGAAGTATTATTTGAAGAAGTACAATCTGAAACACTTGTAGTTGGGGTTTCTAAGCATGTAGAAAATACAACAAAATGGGATACTTTTTTAAATAGCTTTGGAGAGCATATTGGGGACTGGGTAAAAAGTGGGGATATATCTACAGAGTTAAAGAAAATCGTCAAAATTCCAGTTTCAAACCATGAGTCAGTAAAAAGAGTTTTATTTGTTGGGATCGGTGATCGAAAACAATTAACACAAGAGAAAGTACGAGAGGCATTTGGTCTAGTGGGTAAAGAATTACTAACTAGTAAACCAGAGTCACTAGCAATATGGCTACCTTCATTTACTTCTGAAGCTATAGTTGTAGCAGATGTAGCTTATTTAGCAGCTGAAGGAATTGGGATGGGTTCATTTACATATGAAGGATATAAAACTACTTCGAATGTTCCGGACTATTATTTACCTTCTATCGAGCTCTTAATGGATGAAGAAGATGATGAAGTCGTTTCATATTTTGAAGTAGGTACTATATATGCAGATGCTGTAAATGAGGCAAGAATTCTTGTTAACACACCTGGTAATGTATTAACTTCGACACAATTAGGTGAATATGCAAGAGAGCTTGGTGAAACATACGGATTTGAAACCGAAATCCTTGGGAAGAAAGAGATTGAAGAGCTTGGTATGGGCGCACTTCTTGCTGTAAATCAAGGCTCTGTTGAGGAACCAAGACTTATTGCTTTAAAATATCAAGCAACAGATGATTGGACTGATGTTGTAGGATTAGTAGGGAAAGGTATCACATTTGACACAGGTGGTTACTCTATTAAAACTAAAACTGGAATAGTTGGAATGAAAGGCGATATGGGGGGAGCAGCAGCTGTTTTAGGTGCAATGCAAATTATTGGAGAGCTTCGTCCAAATAAAAATGTCATTGCTATTATTGCTTCTACAGACAATATGATCTCAGGCAATGCTTTTAAACCAGATGATGTTATTACATCAATGAGTGGGAAAACTATTGAAATTTTAAATACAGATGCAGAAGGACGCTTAGTTTTAGCAGATGCTGTAACATATGCTAAGCAACAAGGAGCTAACTATATTGTGGATGTTGCAACGTTAACAGGCGGTGTTATTACAGCATTAGGATACGATAAAACAGGTGCTTTAACGAATAATGAAGAATTTTTCGAAACCTTCATGGAATCATCACTAGAAACAGGAGAGTTCGTTTGGAGACTGCCACTAACTGAAAACGATAAAAAACGTATTCGCAAAAGTGATGTAGCAGATTTAAACAATTCACCTGGTGGAGATGGTCATATGATTTTCGGTGGTGGATTTGTAGGGGAATTTGTAGAGAAGACTCCTTGGATTCACCTGGACATTGCAGGTACATCCGATACAAAAGCAGCTCATGACTTTGGTCCAAAAGGCGGTACGGGAGTTATGGTACGTACGCTTGCTACTTTAGTAGAAAGAATGGCTGACGAAGAATAGGCGAAACACTTATAGGTTGCTTCCCTAAACGCATACACTGTGTTGAAAGGGGGAGCAACATGCCAAGAAGATATAATAGAGGTAATTATTGGGGAGGTCCTTTTATAGGTTCGTTTGGGGGACCATTGTTAGGTAGTTTTGTGGGAGGTCTTTTAGGTTCTTCTCTTGGAAATTATGGAGGGTATAGACAGCCGTTTCCATTTTACCCGAATCCATATCCAAACTATTATCCATATACGCCATTTCCTTACCAACCATTTTACGGTGGTTTTTACTAGGAAAAGTGGTATCTAAAAAAGCTGTTGTGTCCACGGTTATTTCGTGGATACAGCAGCTTTTTAAAAGAATAAAAGTGTACATAGAAATGCTCCGCGAGCACTGGGTTCAGAGAACATTAAATTATGAATTACAGCTGATTTCCGTTACAACGCATTTTCATGCTTCGCAGTTTCTCTTTTATACTGTGAACACTTACTACTTCATTTTATTTCTACTCCTTTTCAAAAGTTGCAGGAGTGGGATGGATAGACAGACGCCATAAGATTACCGAAAAAGGATGCTGATTAGTTTTGTCGGACGTCACAACCAACTGGCATCCCTGAAAGTTCAATGGATACTTATATAGCAACAAGTCGGTATTAAGCATACTAAAAGCGCTAGAAACAGCTTTTGACCTTAAAGGACAGGGTGCCCTTTTTCGGTCTTTTCTTTTTTATTATGGTTGGTCAAATAGTAGAAACCAGTACAAGCTCTGATTTTTAGTCACTTTCTATTAGTCAATCAAGTTCAGAAACAGTTACAAATGTATAACCTTCACTAGTCAAATATGCAAGCACACTTTCTAAACCTTGGGCAGTTGATAAATGAATATCGTGCATTAAAACGGTGCTTCCATCATGGACACTACTCTTCACAGATGTTAATAAATGATTGGCATCACGGTACTTCCAATCTAGTGTATCGACATCCCATAGCACAACGGGTAGGCTCAAAATGTTCATTAAGTCATCATTAAAAGCACCGTAGGGAGGACGGAAAACAGTAGGTTCTTGTCCAGTGGCCTGTTCGATAATGTTATTAGTTCTAGAGACTTCTTCCGTGATTAGGTTCGTCGTCATATTGGTCAAATTTGCGTGAGTCCAAGTGTGGTTGCCTAGCTCATGACCAGCTTCCAATACATCTACAGCTATTTCTGGATAGAATTCAACTCTACTGCCAAGCATGAAGAAGGTTGCTTTAGCATCATACTTTGCTAAAGTTGCAAGAATCTTAGGTGTAACTTTAGGATCTGGGCCATCATCAAAAGTCAAAGCTACTTGTTTCGTCTTTGCATTTCCAATTTGTACGTCAACTTGAGTAGAAGTCTCATCATTACTGTTTTGTTCTACTTCAACTTCTTCAGAATCTTCTTCAACAGAAGGTTTCGGCAATACATCTTTTGTGTCAATTGGTTTAAAAGGTGCTACTAGTTGTTCAGACAGCTCGGCAAGAGGAACGGCAATAATAGGTGCGCCTGCAGAGCCATTTGCTATCTCGTACTCTTCAAAATACATAACAAGTGTATCCTCTATTAACGCAAATTCCTTAAAGTTACTCCATTTTGGTTCGGTAGCCAGCATCATTTCTTCTTCCAGTATTTTATCTTTAAGGCTAGGGTCTTTCTTAATATTGTCTCGTACAAGTGATGATAGTTTGATAAGTTTAGATTCATCATGACCAAATAAATCATCAATCTCTATAACTTCCCCGGAAGCTGTACGGAGATGCGTGGTGTGAAAACTTGTGTATCCATTCGCTCCCCCTATATATGTACCTGTAACCATTACAAATGAATAAGAACCTGATGTGTGTGGGAATATTTCAAATGCGATGTTCAACTCTCCTGGAGCTTTACTACCAATTCGTTTATTTTCTTGCATGGCGATTAAATAAGTATCTAGTTGTTCATCTATGTAATTTTTTATCTGTGTATTAAATGATTCTACCTTACTATGTGGATATTGTATTGAATAAGGGGAATATTCATCATTGGACACCTCCGTTTTAATAAGTATTCCTGGAAAAGCCGATTCTATAGTCGATTCCTCTTTTGTTATTTCTGGAGATTTTTTGTTGTCGGTTGTAGATTGTTTTGCATTACTCTTTGTTGAGTAACTGAGGAAGATGAGGCTTATGCTTAGAAGTGCAATCATACTAATAAAAGCAGCATCAATCCATGGTTTTCGATGTTTGTAACGTGATTTTTTCATAATTAGATCTCCTTTCATTAATTAGACGTGTAGCTTGATATAAAAGTTTGCTAAAACAATCAAATAAAAGCATGTTTTGAAAAAAAATTCAAAACATGCTCTTTAGATTTGTTTTTTATCGTTACCTATTTAAGTTTTTCTCTTTTCTTTTTAATCACTTCGGCTAAATCGTCTCGTACTGTTTTATCGGATAATTTTACACCAGACAGGTAAGCTGCACGACCCATCATATGACCTCCAACAGGCCCCGTTATGAATATAAAAACAATCCCTAGTAAAATACGGGAATTGAAATGGTCTTCAATTAACCAAAAATGAAGAAATACCCCTAGTAATATACTCATAACCCCTAAAGTTGCGCTTTTTGAAGCAGCATGGGCTCGAGAGAATGCATCTGGTAGGCGTATTAAACCAATAGCAGTAACTAAGATGAATATGGTCCCAAAAGTAATGGTAGCAATAATAAGTGTATTAGCTATTACGGTCACGTTGAATGATTTCTCCCTTCTCCGTGAATTTAGAAAAAGCTACAGTTCCAATAAAGGATAGAACTGCTAGTAACAAGATAACCTCTAAGAAAAAGACTGTATCAAACAGAATGGATATAAGCCCAATCAGCGTTATAAGTCCTACTCCTATAGCATCCAGTGCAATAACACGGTCTGGAGTAGAGGGACCTTTCACTAAGCGATAAACAAAGGCTAAGATAGATAAACTAATTAACACTACTATTATCCATAGAAAGGTTATCATGATCTACTCACCTCCAAAATGGCTTTTTCAAATGTATTACGAATGGAATCTACTGCTTCATCGATATCTTCAAAATCTAATGAGTGGATATAGAGTGTTTTATTGTCATCTGAAATATCAATAACTACTGTACCGGGTGTTAAAGTGATCAAACTAGATAAAAGGGTAATTTCCCAATCTTGTTCGAGTACAGTCGGCATAGCAAAGATTGCTGGACGAATAGGCATTGTTGGTTGCACGATTAACTTCAAAACAGAGAGGTTGGACAACAAAAGTTCCTTTAGAAAAAGGCTAGCTAACTTTATGACAGCCCATATCCGATCCATGTAAAATCTAGAGCTAAAGGATTTACGAAGCATGAAGAGCATTAGTAAACCAAGTAAATAACCGACAATAAATGTCGTAGGCTTAAAAGAAACTGATAAGAACATCCAAGTAAGCCCGATTAATACATTCAATAAAATTTGGAAAGCCATATTATTTCACCCCTTCGAATACAGCATCAATATATATAGAGGGATCGAGGAGTACATTTGTCGCATCAGTCATAAAAGGCACTAAATACTCTGCACCAACACCATACAGGACAGTAAGACTTGCTAATGTGATGGCTGGAGCTAATAAATGACGGTACTTTTCCTTACTAATAAGATGTTGTCCTTTTTCTTCACCCCAGAATGCGTAAATGAAAATACGAATTGCTGAGAGGAGAACTAGAAGACTGGAAGCTAGAATGAAGATGCTTTGCCACAAAAGATCTCCTTCAAATCCACCTTGTACGATTAATAGTTTCCCTATGAAACCACTTAGGGGAGGAATACCGGCCAGTCCAAATGCAACAATTAAGTAGACCCAAGCGAGCAAGGGATAACGCTTCATAAGACCGCCCATTTTACGTAAATCCGAGGTTCCTGTTATCTTAATAATAATTCCTATTAGCAGGAACAGTGCGCCTTTAATAAGAATATCATGGATTAAATAAAAGACAGACCCCATCATTCCACTTTCATTCATCACAGAGGCTCCAAACAATATAACACCTACAGCTATGACGATGTTGTATATAATAATTTGCTTAACATTAAAATAGGCTAAAGCTCCAATACAACCTACTACGATAGTTAAAATGGATAGTATCATTAACAAGTTATGCGTATACCCAACATCAGTTGTGAAAAACAGTGTATAAGTCCGCATAATTGCATACACACCTACTTTAGTAAGCAATGCACCAAATAATGCAAGCACTGGGATAGGCGGTGCTCCATACGATCCTGGCAACCAGAAAAATAAAGGAAATATACCACCTTTAATCCCAAATACGATGAGAAAAAGTACCGCTATAACTGTTACAATTCCAGATGGTCCTATCTCTGCTAGCTTCACAGAAATGTCTGCCATATTTAGCGTTCCAACTACTGAATATAAATAACCTACTGTTATAACAAACAACGAGGAAGATACAATATTAACGATTATGTATTTAATTGATTCTTTTAACTGAATCTTTTCTCCTCCTAAAACGATTAAAACGTAAGAGGACATTAATAACACTTCAAAGAATACAAACATATTGAAAATATCGCCGGTAGTAAATGCACCATTTACACCTGTAAGCATGAATAATATAGCAGGATAATAGAATGCTTTTTCACGTTCCTCTTCTATAGAAGTGAAGCTATACCACACAACAAATAGTGCGATGAGTAGGGAAGAAGTAACCAATAGTGCAGAAAACATATCAGAAACCATTGTAATTCCAAATGGAGGTGCCCAGCTACCTAATGTAAGTGCTTGTACACCATTTACTTTTACTTTATAAAGTAAGGCAATAGAAGAAGCTAAAGCAAAGGCCAAACCTATCATCGTTACAACTCGCTGAGCTTTCACTTTTTTAGGGAAAAGTAGTAGAACAGCAGCAAACAGAAAAGGAATTAGGACAGGGAGTAATAATAAGTTAATCATTGTCTTCATTTCCTTTCATCAAATCCATATTGTCAGTACCAACAACTTTGTATGCACGATAAGCTAACACAAGCGAAAATGCAGTTACTCCAAAGCTAATTACAATTGCGGTTAAAATAAGAGCCTGTGGTAATGGATCTGCATAATCGGTAATTCCTTCTGCTAAGACTGGAGCAGATTCCCCGCCTAATCCACCCATTGTCAGTAACAGTAAATGTGTACCATGACTTAGCAAACCAGTGCCAATAATTATACGTAACAAGCTTCTAGAAAGTATTAAATAGACGGCAGCCATAAATAGAAAGCCGATTAAAATGGACATGAGGATCTCCATTATTCATCTCCTCCTATCATTTGGATGATGTTCATCGTAACTCCTACCACTACTAGGTATACGCCTGTATCAAAAAACATAGCAGTGTGGATGGAGGTTTCCCCAAGTAATGGTAAGTTAAAGTAATCATATACATGAGTGAAGAATGGAACATTAAAGAAAATAGAACCTGCTGCAGTCAACAATGAAATTATTAATCCGATAGCAGTAATTACTGTGTAATTGACCGGTAACATGTCCTGTACCGTTTTCAAATCAAAAGCTAGCATTAGCAAAACAATCGCGCTAGACATGACTAATCCGCCTACAAATCCTCCGCCAGGTGTATAGTGACCTGCAAAAAAGATATGGATGGAGAATAGAAAGATGATGAAAAACACTACTTTTGTAGTCGTTTGAATAATTAGATCATTTGTCTTCAACTTTTCTATCTCCTTTCTTTTTTGCTAGTTGCACCGTAATCATCCCGATAATCCCAAGTGACGCGATAGTAAGTACACCAATTTCAAATAATGTATCAAAGCCACGGTAATCTACTAGAATTACATTTACGATATTTCCACCACCAGCTTCTGAATATACAGTTTCCTTGTAGTATCCAGATATGGACTCGACTAACTTTTGTGAATGAGAAGCGATTGCTATTAACGTAACCATGATCCCTACACCTAAAGCAATTAGGAAATTATTCAATCGGAAACGGCGATCTTCTTTCCCTTTTTCATACTTGTTCATCTTAGGAAGATGATAAAAAGCACCTAAAAATAGTGCAACTGATACAGTTTCAATGACTAACTGAGTTAATGCTAAATCTGGTGCCTTAAATATGATATAAAATAAAGCGACTGTATATCCAACTGCTCCAAGAGCAATTATTGCTGTTAATCTTGACTTGGTTACCAAAATAGTAACAGTGCTAATTATCAATATAAGAGAAATTAACACTTCAAAAAATTTAATTGGCGCCAAATTAGTTAAATCCATTACGAATGCATTTTTTATCCACATTGTAAGTGCTAATAAAATGATTAACGCTGCGAACATATAGATTAAATACGACCGAATAGATCCAGTCATATAACTGGAAGATAGTCGGTTTGCGCCTTTGTCTGAAAGATTCATCAGGCCATTGTAAAATCTATTAAGAGATATTTTAGCAGGTATTCTTTCATATACTGGAGCCCATTTGTCAATCGTTTTATATAAGATGAAACCGATTAAAAAGACGCCTAATGTCATATACAATGCCGGTGAGTCAAAACCATGCCATGCTTTAATCTTAAATCCAATATCTGCTGGAACTTGATATGCAAGTGGCTGAATGGCAGCTACAGCTGGCTTGATAAACAAACTACTGAAGTAGTTAGGAACAAAGAATATTACTATCACAAGTATTGCTAATATACTTGGAGACACAAGCATCCCCCAAGGGGCTTCGTGTGCTTTTTTAGGTAAAAGCTCAGGCTTATGCTTTCCTCGGAATGTATGGAATACGAAGTACAAGCTATACACAAAAGTGAAAACGCTAGCAATCCAAGCAACAGTAGGAAACAGAATCCACCAAGATTCCAAAGAATGAACGTTAAAATGCTGCAAGGAAAGAGTAGCATCTAAAAACATTTCTTTACTTAAGAAACCATTAAATAGTGGAATTCCAGCCATAGAAAAGCTGCCAATCATAGCTATAGTAAAGCTAATAGGCATCAAGCTCATCAATCCGCCGAGTTTACGAATATCTCGTGTACCCGTTTCATGATCAACAATACCTGCAATCATAAACAAGCTACCTTTAAACGTTGCATGGTTCATTAAGTGGAATATTGCTGCAAAAGTAGCGATCGTAAAGGTAGTGACTAGAGTTCCGGTAACGTGATAGGAGATAGAACCAATACCAAGCAAGGACATGATTAAACCAAGCTGACTTACTGTTGAGAAAGCTAGTATGGCCTTTAAATCTGTTTGTTTTACAGCAAAGACAGAACCCCAAAATAATGTAAGTAATCCTACACCAGTTACGAGCCAAACCCAAACTTCTGATAAAGCAAATATTGGTGTGAATCTTGCAACTAAGTATAAGCCTGCTTTAACCATTGTTGCAGAATGCAAATATGCACTAACCGGAGTTGGTGCTTCCATTGCATCCGGTAACCAAATGTAAAAAGGAAACTGAGCTGACTTTGTAAATGCTCCAATTAATACGAGAACAAGTGCCCAAACAAAGAACTCATGGCCAACAAGAATTGGAGCCTGATCGATTAATTCACGAATTGAGAACGTTTCTCCCATAATTCCAAGTAATACGAATCCACCCAACATCATTAAACCACCGAATACAGTGATCATCATCGATTTTAAAGCTCCAAATCGAGAACGATCCTTTGTATACCAATATCCGATAAGTAGGAAGGATGAAATAGAAGTTAGTTCCCAGAAGAAATATAAACTTATGAGATGATCTGATTGAACAACTCCTAGCATTGCACTCATAAACAATAATAGGTAAACGTAAAAGTTACCTAGTTTCTCCTTCTCTTTATCCAAATAAAAGATAGAGTAAAGAACAACTAGTGCACCTATTCCAGTAATGAGCAATGAAAAAAGCAAACTTAGCCCATCTATGTATGAAACTAATGAAATATCCAATGATGGAACCCAAGATAACTCTTCTATGTATGTGTTACCATCCATAACAGTTGGTATATAGGTGCCGTAAAAGAATACTAAAACAAGTGGAACAAGTAGTACAAACCAACCTGTATGAATATTAGAAACTTTCTTGAACAAAAAAGGAATCACTAGCGCTATTATTATGGGCAAAAAAATTGCGAAAATTAGGGACAAGGAAATCCTCCTCTCGATTAAATAAGGTTTAATGTACCCTAAAATTATAACCCAAATAAGCAATGATTGCATGGAAAGTAATACAGGCTATTGCATATAGTCTCTTTCTTTCGTTATGATATTTAGGATTAGTTAAATAAGTAGAACATCGTATTTTTAATTGTCATAAAGAATTCACTTGCTTCAACAATTGTCGAACAAAAAAGAAAATATAACAGTAAGCAAATTAAAGGAGCATTTATGAAAAACCCTTATGTTTTTGGCTTTTTACCACTAATAACAATAGTATTATTTAGTTTATCTTTCGCTACATTTACGATGAATAAAGTTATAGATCTTTTTAAGGTAATTGGTGTTTACGGGGGAATGAGAGAATTTCTGTCTGATCTGGAACTAAAACTGTTTTTGCTGATCATACTGGTATTAATTTATTTTATGGTTTTTTCTGCATTGAAACTAATTGCAGAGACAATTCATGAAATTGGTATGTTATTTTTCTCCAAGGATTATGAAGGGAAAACTATGTCGCAGGCTCGGGGAGGCTTTGTAATCTTTTTTGTTGGAGCTGTTATCTCTCTAGTTGGATTTCAATCAATACAACTATTACTAATTGTATTTTTGTTAACTACTTTTATCTACTTTGTTTATGTAGTTTATAAATTAAGCAGTTCGATGAGTCTTGTCGGTACTCTTGGTATAGTCATGTTTGAAATCATTATTTGGAGTCTCTTCATCGCGCTTGTTATTTATATAATTATCAAGTTATATAATGGGATAGTTGCGAGTCTACCATTTCTTTAAGTTTTTTGAAAATTCGCCATAGGGAGAAGAGTCATCAACGCATAGCGGTTGTGAGGTCTCATCTATATCACTCATCCTGAGAGTGTCACCATGCTTAATGTGAATTGTATTAAAAACTCCACCTCAAGACTTAAGTGTGGTGTCTACCTTGATTATGTAAATGCGATAGTAACTACCTTTTATCATAGATTTATATCTATTTTAGTATTGGAGGGTAATCTTGAAATTTAGAATGGGGGAGGGGTCTAGTGAACAGATTAGCAATTATAACTGTAGGAAAAACGCATAGTGGCAAAACGACATTTGCGAAAGCGCTAGAAAAAGAGCTTCTCAACTCAGTTGTGATTGATCAAGATAATCATGCGGAATTCCTGCATACATATTACCAATCATTATTGCCCCAGCAAGGGAGTAATACTATTAAATATGCACTTACACAGACGATTGTTCATCATGCAGTTTATGAGACTAATTGCCATCTAATTCTTTGCAATTCCAATAGAAATCGTAAAGGCCGTATAAGCCTAATTGATTATTATCAAAGCAAAGGTTTTACTTGTATTCTTGTGAATTTTGAAATACCAGATCATATTTTGGAAGAGAGAATCTCTGAAAGTATGCGTAGTACAAGTATATTAAGGACCGCCTCTACTTTTGACGAAGTACTTTCTAGGCAGCAGGCAGAGACCAATACAGGTGATATAATAGCACCAAGTGAACATGAAGCAGACCATTTATTTGTTATTAAAATGCCTGATGAAGTTCAGTTTGTTATTCGAGAAATTGTAGGATTTGCTTAAGATTAAAATTAGTGGGTGTCAGAAATAGTTAGCATTCATTAAATAAGCAGTGAAAACATATTAACATTAGTAGCACAAACCAAGGCCATGGTTTGTGCTACTATTTCTTTATAGTAGAAGTGAAGAAAAGCCGACCAAGGAGAAACCTTTATTAAATAATGGATATTTAATAAAATTGATTGGAATGGAGGGGCGGCTCCTACGGGAATAGCGTGACGCCTGAGACTACAGGCTCAGGCCACGCCCGTGGAAAGCGTCCCTGGAATGGAAATCAATTTTGTTCACAGCAAAAAAACAGCATTTTTCTCACAGAGAAAAATGCTGTTTTGGGGTTCTGTCCCAGCCTCTTTCTTTTCATTAAGAGTGGCTTTTTTTCTTTTCACTAATTTCCCAAAAAGACACTAATCTTTTTCCTAAAGTTGTAGGATGGCGAAGATAAAATTACCGAGAAATGAAAGTCAGTCACGACCAACTTGCAAAAAACAAGTTGGTAAGAAGATAGCAACAAGTCTATCCCAAGCCCTTCGAAAACGATAGAAACAGGTTTTTCTTAATTCATTATTTGGTTAAATATTTTATGGTGAATCTTTTTAGATTCTATTGGCTTCATATTTTGCGGCATATCATAGCCAATCCATACTGCTGCTGTATAAGTATCGGTAAGACCTGTAATCCAGTAGTCATAAAAGTCATTTGTTGTACCTGTTTTAGCCCCAACATAAGATGACCTAACGTTAATCCCTTTGCCAGTTCCGTTAACTACAACATCTGAAAGTAAATCTCTCATTATATTTACAGTTTTAGGGGACCATACTTCTATCTTTTCTTCTTTCCATTCATATAAAGTATCGCCATTCTTATTCGTAACTTTGCGAATAGCATGAGCGGGTTTATACATTCCGTCAATAAAACTTGTGTAAGCATCCGCCATCTCAAGTGTGGTTACTCCATTTGTTAAACCACCTAGAGCTGCAGGGTAAGTACGGTCACCCTCTATTAAATGGTTGAATTGGAATTGGTCTAGCTTCGCAAATGCTTCCTCAATTCCAACAGTTTGTAATAGACGCACTGCTGGGGTGTTATGACTAAAACGAAAAGCTTGTTTTAAGGAGACATTTCCATATACGGCCCCCCCATAATTTTGCGGACAATAACTCGCAATACATAATTTACCGCCACTTATTTCATTGTTTGGAGTTAAAGATGTCATTTCAAAAACAGGACCATAAACTAGTAATGGTTTTAAAGCAGAACCAGGTTGTCGTACAGCTTGATTAGCCCGGTTAAAATCAAACTTTCGATAATCTCTACCACCAAACATGCTAACAATTTCTCTTGTTTCATTATTAATAACAACAGAGGCAGCCTGTAAGTCTTTAGTGTTTTTTAAAAGGTTATCAATATATGAGACATCCTCTTTTTGTTTGTTAGGGTCTAATGCGGTATGAACGACTAGCCCTTGAGAAATTACTTCATTCACGCGAGTTTGTAATTCATTTTTATGAAACACTGCTTGCTGCTCATTGGAAGCCGATTCGATTTTCTCTTGAAATCCCTCGCTAATACTGATCAAGGACTTTAGTTCGTCTAATACGTACGTACTATAGACAGGGTACAATTGTGTCTTTGTTTTTGTTTGAAGAACAATAGGCTCATTTTTTAACATATTCCCATGCTCTGTAGAAATTTTATCGTTTTTCACTAAAATATCAATCAACAATTCTTGCCGCTTTTTAGTTGCTTCAAAATTTTTCAATGGGTTATATACACTGGGGTTATTTGGAATAGCGCTTATAAATACTTGCTGCGCTTCAGTTAATGCATTTAACGGTTTTCCAAAATAATAGGTTGCGGCTGCGCCAATTCCATAAACCTTGTTGCTAAAGTATATTTCGTTTAAATAATTTTCTAGTATTTCCTCTTTGTTAGATTGTTTTTCCATCTCGTAGGCGTAGACTAGTTCAGTGACTTTACGTTCATATGTTTTTTCTGTTGACAAGTAACGTAACCTTACTAATTGCTGAGTGATTGTACTCGCACCCTGGTCGCTTGAATTCGCTGCTGCATTTGCAAAAACAGCACGAAAAATCGCACTAAAATCAAAGCCAATATGATTATAAAATTCTACATCTTCACTTTGAATCAGTACCTCTTGAACGAAGAGGGGGATGGATTCTAATGGCAAGGGATCTCGCCACTCGACATAATCCTCCGAAAAAATTACCTTATCTTTATCTAAAAGAACGATAGGCGAAGTAATTGCTGGTGGATTAAGGGGAATAGCCCCTTTCAAATCTTCTTTAAACTCAGAGGCAGTTAAAATCTCACTATGGATAAACGAATATAAAATCCAAATGAGAGGAAAGCAAAGAAGAACGATAATATATCCGATTGCTTGACGCATAAACTTGCACTCCAATTCCAATAATCTTATAAGAAAAGCGCAAGCACCTAAGTTTGTCCTGGATTAAGGGACACCACAAGTTGGAAGCCATCCAATGGTCTAGGGGCTGGGGCTGGACAGTAGTAAAAAGAATATTATTCTTTTCTAATAAAAAGAATAGCACACTTTCGGTATTGAAAGTGTGCTATCTTCACGATAATTTTGCATGCATTTCTTCTTCTATCAATACATCCTCAAAATCTTTTCGAGGTTTCTTTCTAGCAAAGTAGATGATTGTAAATGCGATTAAGAACAATGCACCGGTAACAACAAAGACTGATGAAATACCGATATACCCACTTATAAAGCCTCCAAACATTGGCCCGATTATATTACCTAAAAAGCGGAAACTTGTATTATAGCCCATTAGTTCACCTTGAACCTCAATCGGGGCTTCTCTTCGTATTAAAGCCGTAGTAATCGGTATTAATCCACCTGAGGCAATGCCGAATAAGAACCGTAGAATTATTAGTTGCCATAGTTCTGACACGAATGCCTGAGGAATGATAAACACAAAGGCAAGAATTAGAAGGAAGGATAATATCTTCTCATATCCAATCGAATCACCGAGCTTCCCCCAAGTTCTAGCAAACAATAGACTTCCGACTCCGGTCGCACTAAAGGTTACACCAGCGAGAAGTGCAACTTCCTTAGAGTCAGTTAATTGAGAAACATATAAGGATAAGAGAGGTTGAATACTAAACAGTCCAATTTGTATCAACGAAGAAATCATTAGAACATTTAGGACGAGACGGTGATGAAATATACTTGAAATAACAGTCTTTCTAGAATATTCGTGGTCACCAGCTTTTTTCTCTTTTCGAATCTCATGTATACCAAAAAGTACGATTAACGCCGCAATAGAAACAGCTGTTGCTGTAATAATGAATGTGTATTGGAAACCGAATGTATCTGCTAGAAATCCACCAATAATAGGACCGAAAAGAGTACCAGAAACACTTCCCATCTGTAATGTACCCATCGTTTTTCCAGCGATATTCTTTGGAGTTTGGGAGCTTATAAAGGCCAAGGAGGTTGGGATAAATCCAGTAACGATTCCCATAAATAAACGGAGGACAAAGAAGGCTTCAACAGAATTAACAAACCCCATTAGCAAGACACTTAGAGCAATCCCAAATCCATTAATGATAAGAATTGGTTTATACCCGTATTTATCTGCGATTCTTCCCCAGATAGGTGACATTAAAAATGCAGACACGAATGTAGCACCGAACACTAGTCCAGACCACTTTTGTACATAAGCCTCGGAGAAATCTCCCATCGTATTAATATATAATGATAAAAATGGCATTATCATCGTCATAGTGGCCGAAACTAGAAAGATAGAAAACCACATGATCGTAAAATTTCGTTTTTGTACGCTCATTGAAATCCCTTCTTTCTATGGTAGCGTAACTGTTCTATTTCTATTATAGAACATTTAGTGTGTCGAAGAAAGTTAGATACTTTGTCACTGAATTATGGTGTATTGTTATGGTAAACTAATTTGGGGTGAATAATTCATGAAAAAAATATTATTACTAATAGGTATAGCAACAACTATTTGCTTTTTAAGTGCGTGTGGAACAGATGATTCTAATGCACAGAAGGAAGAGGTAGAAAAAGAGGATTCTACTGTAAATTCTGATACCCAACAAGAAGGAGAGAAAATAATGTATCCACAACTTTCAAAAGAGATTGCTTCAAACGAAGCTTTAGTAACAATGAATACATCAATGGGACCAATTAAGATAAAATTATTCCCTGAACTAGCACCAAAAACAGTGGAGAATTTCTTAACACATGCAGAAAACGGTTATTATGATGGAATGATTTTTCACCGAATTATCCAAGATTTCATGATTCAGGGTGGAGATCCAACTGGTACTGGTATGGGTGGAGAAAGTATCTACGGAGCAGAATTTGAGGATGAGTTTTCCATGAATCTTTTTAATTTAAGAGGAGCTCTTTCAATGGCAAACGCAGGACCAAATACAAATGGTAGTCAATTCTTCATCGTTCAAGCTTCTGAACCACCTGCAACAGCACAGCAAATGATCGATGGTGGATGGCCAAAGGAAATTGCTGAAGCATACGAAAAAATGGGTGGCACGCCTCATCTTGATCAAAAACATACAGTATTTGGGCAAGTAATTGAAGGTTTAGATATAGTTGACCAGATGGCAGCAGTTGAGACTGATGCAAATGATAAGCCAGTAGTTGATATTACTATAGATTCAATCGAAGTTGTTCAGAAATAATTAGAGGAGTGTAAATATGTTCTCGTTTTTACATCTAGCTTTTTTATATTTTCCAGAAGATAAATCGGAATATATACCTGTAGTAATAGAATTAGTTGTTTTAATGGTTATTTGCGTACTCGTTTTTAGATGGCTGCTAAAAAAATCTAAAAAAGATGCAGAAAAAGCAAAAGTTTTAGAAGAAAGAATTATGCAAGCAAAACAAGATAAACTTAAATGACAGTTTCCATAATGATAAAAGAAATACTAAAAGACTTTTCGTGATGAAGGGTCTTTTAGTGTTTTAATAGATAAGCTCCACAAGATTACCGAAAAAAGAGAGGTTGATCGTGGTATTCATCACGACCAACCTCTTGAAATCCCCCGAAAAGATGTAACAATGCCAGTCTGAAGCACTCCGGAGACAGTAAAAAATAAGTTTAATTCTTTTAAAGAGCACTTACGCTTTTCTTAAAGTAGATATTGTTATTCAAATTATGTCTATTGCAGTGATTTTACGAAGCGGGAAACTCCATCTTCCACAGTAGAGAGTGGACAGGCCACATTCATTCGTAAGAATCCATTTCCAGCTTCTCCGTACTTAGAGCCAGGCTCTAGAGCGAGCTTTCCAACTGATAAAAGGCGATCCATCATTTCTTTTTCTGAAAGGCCAGTCCCACGATAATCGATCCAAAGTAAATATGTACCCTCTGGTTTGGAAACCTTTATGCCATCTAATCTCGAGAGGTTTTCTACCACGTAATCCATGTTTACTGTCAATACTTCTAACAGTTCCTCCAGCCAAGGATTCCCCTGTTCGTATGCTGTTTGGAGTGCTGTAAGAGAAAATATATTTAATCCCATATATCCACGGTTCATCTCAAGATTTTCTAAAACCTTCCGTTTTTTCTCATCGGGAACAACCATAGTAGCAGCTTGAATTCCTGCTAGGTTAAATGTTTTTGTAGGTGCTAAAAAAGTTATGATGTTATTTGGATCTGCCGCCACTTTAAGCATTGGTATATGCTTATTTGGTTCGAAAATAAGATCGGAGTGAATTTCATCTGACAAAATTAAAACATTATATTGTTGACAAAGTTTAGCTATCTTTGTTAAGTCTTTTTCGCTCCATACCTTTCCACCAGGATTATGTGGATTACATAAGATAAAAGCTTTCACATCATTTTTTAAACAGTCTTCAAATGATTCCCAGTCCATCTCGTAGGAATTATTCTTTTCTAATAACTGACTAGTGACTACTTTTCTACCTAAATTTGTAGGTACACTCATAAATGGAGGATATACCGGCGTATGGATAAGAACTTTATCCCCAACTTCAGTGAATGCTTCAATAGCTTCTGCTATTCCAGGAATGACCCCATGAAGAAACAGAATCCATTCATTTTTTATAGTAAGTTGATGCTTTTCAGCTACCCAATTAGTAAGGGATGATTTTGTTTCTTCAGGCGCCATGGAATAACCAAATACTGGATGTTCCATTCGTTTATGTAGCGCATCAATGATAACGGATGGGATGGCAAAATCCATATCCGCTACCCACATAGGTAGTACCTCCGAAGCATCGTTGATAGAATATACTTGCTCTAACATATCCCATTTGGCTGAATATGTATTTCGGCGATTAAAAACAGTAGAAAAAATAGACAAAGTAATTTCCCCTTTCAATTTGTATTTATTATGTTATTATAACCCTATCTAATAAAACTAGTAAGGTGAAAATAAATGGACACAATTGAGATGAATAGAAGAGCAGTTTGGACATTACAACAATGGGACCCATTTCACATTGGAGAAAATGCCTATGAAACAGAAACTGCAGACGTAGTCGCATATTTGCAAAATATTGATCACCCATCTGAATTGGCAAAACGAATTCAGGAAATTTATGAACATTCTTTTGAAGAATGGATTCCTTTAGAAAAATGTGTGGATATATCTTATAAACTAATAGCGTTAAAGTATGAAATGAAATGTATTATATAAAACGAAAAAGCTTTCGGTTTTTAAACCGAAAGCTTTTTTTATAAATTAAACTTCTTGAAGACCGTCTAATAAGTTAGAAGCTGGAACTTCAAGTGCATTCGACAATTTCAATATTGTTTGTACTGATGGAGTTTCTGCGCCTGATTCATAGGCTTCTAACTTTCCAGTACCAATTCTTGTTTTTAATGCAAGAGTTTCTAGCGTAATGTTACGCTCTTCTCTTAATTGACGTAATTGCTCATGTAAATCTTTCTTCATGATTCCATCCACTCCTGTCTTAATTATTATTATATTATAACACAATTCTTCGTAGAACTTTTGATATTATTGTCAGAAAAAGTACAATTTTTACATTAATAACTTCAAAGCACCTTGAATAAAAACGATGATTATTGCAAGCGGAGCGACAAAACGTACAATAATATACCAAGAATTTAATAAAAAATTATTCATTCTAAGCTCATGGATTAGCATGGACTTAGAAAAATGGAAACCAGCAAATAATGAAATAAATAATGCTCCTAACGGTAATCCAATACTACTTGTAAGGAAGTCAGCGAAGTCAAAGATGGACATACCTAGGATATCGACGTCTGATAGTACACCAAAAGATAAGGCACTTGGAATTCCAACTAAGAAGATGAGGAATCCGTATACCCAGGCTGCTCGTTTCCTTCTATCATATTTTGATTTGATCCCAATTGATACAATTATTTCTAACATGCTGATAGAAGAAGTTAGTGTAGCAAATAAAAGTAATATGAAAAATAAAATTAAGAAATATTGACCAAAAATAATCTGCTCGAATACTGCTGGAATTATTATAAATGCTAAGCCAGGTCCTGCGTCGGGGGAAAAGCCTAATGCAAACACTGCCGGAAAAATAACAAGCCCTGCCATAATAGATATTCCGATATTCAAGACAGATACACTCATTGCCGACGATGCCAGTTTAGTTTCTTTCGGTAAATAAGATGCATAAGTAATCATTCCAGAAACACCAACACTTAAAGAGAAGAAAGCCTGACCTAAAGCAAGTAAAGCAGTTTCCCATGTGAAGTATGACCAATCTGGTACGAATAAAAACTTGATTCCTTCGATAGCGCCATCTAAAGTAAGAGACCGAATTGCTAAAATAACAAAGAAAATGAGCAGGATTGGCATCATCCATTTACTGGCTTTCTCAATTCCACCCTTGATCCCACCCGCTACAATCCAAATAGTGAGTAGAATGAAAGTGGCCTGAGCAATTACAACCTCCCATGGATTTGAGATAACTGTATTAAACAAGTCATTAAAGAATGTTTCATTATTCCCATTTAAACTAAATGTAACAGAGCGGAACAAATAAGATAAGATCCAACCACCAACAACACTATAGAATGATAATATGATAAAAGAAAATGCAAAACCTGCCCAACCGATCAAAAACCAAGGTTTTCCAGGTGCCAGTTTTTTAAAGCCACTAACAGCATCTGCTTGGCCTTTTCTTCCAATTACAAATTCAGCAAGCAATATAGGTAGACCAATAAGAAAGGTACATAGAATAAACAAAATTACGAATACACTACCTCCATTTGTACCCGCCATATATGGAAATTTCCAAATCGCACCTAGTCCAATTGCACTTCCGGCTGCCGCTAATATAAATCCAATTTTAGATCCAAAATGATCTCGGTTTGTCACGATAATTCCTCCTTTAATAGGACTGTCTTATTGTACACGAGGATTTATAGAAAATGTAAACTGATTTGTGAAACAATCTAGAACAATCTTTCGTATCATCAGTAGAGTAAAGAGAAAGAGGGAGGATTATGTTAGAGCTTGAGTTAATAGAACGAGCACAACAGGGGGACAAAGCAGCATATACAGAACTTATACATATACATCACAGGACCGTTGAAAAGTTTGCATTTCAGTGTGGCGTTCTGGTTCATGACATTCCGGATGTAACTCAAGAAGTTTTCGTGAAGCTATACCGATTTCTACATCAATTTCAGCGTGATCGGTTTACCACGTGGTTATACAAAATCACATTAAACACAGCTAGAGATTATTACAGAAAAGAAACAAAGGAAAAAGAAAAGAGTCATAAGCTAAATACAGGAATCAGAGAAACTTATATGTCAAAATCCGCAGAAGATCGAGTTTTAGTATTTGAAGAAGACCGCGAACTCCATAAAGCCATTCAATCACTCGATGAAAAATATCGTCATCCTATCATTATGTTTTACTTTCATGAATTATCCTATGAACAAATTGCAGAAGTATTAAATGTACCCCTATCGACGATAAAAATACGTCAATTGAGAGCTAAGGCATTATTAAAATCAGCATTACAATTGAATGGAGGAGTTAGACATGGACGATAAACAATTAGAAGAACGCCTAAATCTTTTAAAATCATCCTATGATCGATTACCTTCATCTTTAGATACTGATGAAATTCTACAGAAAATAGAAAATGAAAATAATATAGCTCCAGTTGAAAAGAAAAGTAAAGGATCCAAATGGCAACGAATTACTGTGTGGGCAGTAAGCATAGCTAGTGTGTTTGTCATTGGGATATTGGGAACGACTTTTCTAAATGATTCTAATGATGTTACAACAAGTGATCAAGAAAATAGTGAAGATGATATTAAGAATTTGGAAAAAAAATATAAAGAAGAACGGTTAAAACGTCAGCAAATGCTTCAAATGGATGAAGTTGAGTTTGCTAGCATCGAATTTGTTCAATATGCAGACAGTATTTTCTCCGCACAAATAAGTCCTGGAACTTTGGAAGGGAAAAATGATAACATACCTATAAAAGAGGGATATAAAAATGCTTTGGAGGGGCTAAAGCTACCATCTGAAATGGTTGAAGATACCATTAGTAAAGGAAAACTCAATGCAGTTCAAAGTATTAGTTTTATTGGCGATTTTATAGCTAAAACAGAGCACCTCATTAATTTCTATGAATATCTGCTCTATGAACAAGGAGCAGATATCAAAATAGCGGAGCACGACGGTAGGCTAAGTGAGCATGTTTTGATTGCAAATCGATATAATATGCCTGAAGAAATACAAAATATGATTGAGGTATTACCGAAGCAAGGGTTAAAATTGGCAGTTAATAAAGAAGGAACAGCATTTCAAATTGTACCTGATTGGGCCATGTTCACAAGAGATCTTTTCACAGTATTAGATGAAAATGAATCGCGCTATTTATCTCTATATAGTTCAATTCCAGGTTATGGAATAGTTAATTTACTAGATGAACAAGACTTTTCAGTTCTAGGATACTATTTGGCGGAAATAGAATTCACTCTATTAAATTCCACTGAAGATTCAGTTATGCATGCACGTTTTGAAAATTACTATTTTGATCTTGCAGAAATGATTCTTTTTCCTTCCGATATAAACGAAATGTTTAATGAAAACAATGTTCTCAATATGGATACACGAATAGCATGGGAATCGTTAGTAAATATTCCGGGCGTATCTCCAATTGCTTCTTTGATGAAGCCTGTTGTCATTTCTATGAATGCAAGTAATTGGAAATACAACGAAACGTATAAACTGTTAGACATAGAGCAACTGAGAGATTATTACTATATGGCTTTAGAAGATGCGCTTGAAACAACCAAATTAGATTGGTTTGCATTATTACCAGACGGAGAAGAGATGAGTTTAGAATCCAACGAAGCTTCGAATAGACTACTTGATCTATATGAAAGATTTAATGAGAACTTTGATTTTTCTGTACTCCATGGTGTTGGACCTATGGATATCACTCTTATATACCATTATGCTGATAGTGAAAATAACCATGAAGTAATGTGGGAATTAATGAGTAGTACATTTAAAAGTGAGAATAGTAAACAAGATTTCATAGAGAATCCAACTCTACAGAATATTATTAGAGAAAGTTCTAAAAATCTTTACTTTAATAAAGACTATTTAATTCAGAATAATAAATATTTAACGACCTATATAGGGCAAGAAAAAGGAGATCAAGTGAGCTATGACTTAGTTCTTCGTTTAGACAGTGATGACATTTGGAGAATTCAAGGAGTAGAGGATTCTATTAGTAAAGGGACTTTAGTGGACGATGAATTTGTCCAACGTGTGCATGCTCTATATAAGGCATTTGCTAAAACGTATGATCAAGCAATTTTAAAAGAAGCTACACCTGAAGAGGTGGTTGGATTATTTTATTACTCTGCACAGTTAAAGGATTACGACACGCAGTATGAACTGTATATTAAAGATGATACACGGCTTCAAATTCCTAAAGATGAATACATGAGTGGAGAACATCAAAATATAGTCGATATTAGGCTTGAATTTACAGAGATAAAATTTGCTTTGTTATCGGAAGGTTACGGGGTAGTAACATTAACCAAACATCCAGATCCACGTAAGTCGGATGATAATCCAATTATAAGCTTTCAACTCATTCAAACGGAAAATGGATGGCGACCGCCCTTTATGCCTATACAGTGATTTTTGCCGTTATACTTCCTACTATGTTATAATTTAACATGACTATAACGTATATAAGAAAGTAGGAACGAAATTATGACTCAAAATTATAAGGTAGGAGATGTTGTCACGGGTAAAGTTACAGGGATTCAGCCATACGGAGCCTTTGTTAGTTTAGATGAGCAAACACAAGGCCTAGTGCATATTTCAGAAATAACATACGGGTATGTAAAAGAAGTGGAAGAATTTTTAACTGTAGGGCAAGAGGTAGAGGTGAAAATTCTAGAAATTGACGATGAAGCAGGGAAAATTAGCTTATCAATGCGAGTACTTCAAGAAAAGCCAACACTACCAAAACGTGATGATAGACCTCGGAAATCACTTCAAGATCGCGTAGATGAACATGATGAGGAAGGATTTAATACATTGAAAGAAAAATTAGCCGACTGGATTAAAAAATCGGCACTATAAAAGGGTTTATACAGTGATGAAAACACTGTATAAACCCTTTTTTGCTTTTAGATAATTGGGGAATTTATCCGTTTAGCAAGTATATGCTACTCATGAGCAAGTATTAGAAGTTAGAGAGCAAGTATTTTAACCATTAGTGCAAGTAAACCAGAATGGAGAGCAAGTAAATAACAAGTGGAAGCAAGTAAACGTAGATTTGGGTTAGCGGTAAGAGCAAATCACGACCAACCCTGAAAAAGTCCAAGCCTTACTTCTTCATCTTACGTATCCTGTATTGCAAATTTTGTCTGCTCATTCCGAGGGCTTCGGCAGCTTTGGTAATATTCCCATCGAATTTATCTAAAGCTTTTTGCAGATAATACATTTCTGCAGAACGTAAATACTCATCAAGTGGAACTAATTCCTTATCAGAAGTAATAACAAAATCCTCTGCTTTTCCTAGAGTCTCGTTAAAATCCTGAACCTTCATCTTAAAGTGTAGAGGCAACATATCAAACTTTAAAATTTGCTCAGTAGTTACCATTGAGCTTATTTCATCCAAAAGTAATTCCAATTCTTTTAGATTTCCTGGCCATTCATACATTAAAAAAGCTTGGATAACATCGTCATCAATTTCATTAATAGTGGAGCCATAGCGATTTAAATATCGATTAAAGTAATCATACGTAAAGGGTAAAATATCCTCAGTTCGTTTACGTAAAGGAGGAATGCTTATTGTTACCTGGGCGAAATAATAATATAATTCCTTGCTTAACTTATTAGTGGATATAAGATCTACCGGATCATCGCCAATACTTGCAATGTATAAATTTTGTCGTGCTTCGTTTGAAGTAAGAATTTGCAACAGTTCATTTTGTAAATCGAGGGATAATAAATCAATTCTTTCACAAAATATTGTACAGTGCGAGATATCAGAAAGCTCTTTTTGAAATTTGTTTATTAAAAAACTATCTGAGCTATGGCAAAAAAGAGAGATAAACTGTTTATTTACAGGCGAAAGCTGATTGTGAATACCTTCAGCTATTAAATCCTTGCCAGTACCAGCTTCTCCAACTAAGAGAACTGGCATTCTTACATGTGCTGCTTTAACCGAGCGTTCTAATACTTCCTGCATATCCGTCGAAACAGCAGTAATGCTAGAAAGGGTGATTGCCTCATTGTATCGTTTTAAAGGCTGATAAATTAGTCTTTCTAAAGCAGTTATATCACGAGAAAATTCAACTGCCCCTATAAGTTTTTCATCTTGCCATATAGGGTATGTATCATTAATAGTGGTTATTTCCTGACCATTTCGATTCCAGTAGGTCTGTTTAGCACGTAAAACTGGTTCCCCACTATGTAAAACTTTTAATAATGTACTCTCTTGTTGTTCAAATTGGAATAGTTCAAATATGGAACGGTCGACAACATCTGTTAAATTTAGCCCTTCAATTTCTTTCATTTTTTCGTTGTAAATAATCGTTTTGCCGGATAAGTCGACAGCGTGAATGCCTACTGCTACTTGCTCAGTTGCAAATTTATAAAACGGCAGAAAATCTTTTATTTGTTCGTCCAAATGGCTCACCTCAAAAAAATATTTCACATTTTAGAATTTTTTACTTGAAAAACGCAACAATCTTTTGCATTATTATATATGTAAACTAAAAGAAACTGCAAATTTTTTTTGCGCCCAAATTAAAGGAGGATATACATTTGATACCTTACAAACATGAAGCATTCACAGATTTTTCAAAAGAAGAAAATAAAAAAGCAATTCAAGAAGGCTACAAAGTAGTTGATGCATACCTAGGAAATGATTTTCCATTAATCGTTGGTGGGGAACGTATTACTACAGAAGCTAAAATAAAATCTTATAATCCAGCAAAAAAAGAAGAACTAGTTGGTGCTGTTTCAAAAGCATCAAAAGAAATTGCTTCTAAAGCTATGGATATTGCAGATGAAACATTCAAAACTTGGAAAAAAGTAAAACCTGAAATACGTGCAGATGTTCTTTTCAAAGCTGCAGCAATCATTCGTCGCCGCAAATTTGAATTCAGCGCATTATTGTCAAGAGAAGCAGGGAAAACTTGGGTCGAGGCTGACGTAGAAGTTGCTGAAGGAATTGACTTCTTAGAATATTATGGTCGCGAGATGTTACGTATAAAAAATGGTGCACCAGTTGAAAGTCGTCCAGGCGAATATAACCAATATAACTATATTCCACTAGGTGTTGCTGTTGTTATTTCACCTTGGAACTTCCCATTTGCAATCATGGCTGGTACTACTGTTGCTGCTATGGTAGCAGGTAACACTGTACTATTAAAGCCGGCTTCTACAACTCCAGTTGTTTCCTATAAATTTGTAGAGGTATTAGAAGAAGCGGGTATGCTTCCAGGAGTAGTTAACTTCATCCCAGGTTCTGGTGCTGAAATTGGTGATTTCATGGTAGAACACCCACGTACGCGTTTAATCAGTTTCACTGGTTCACGTGATGTAGGTCTTGGAATCGTTGAAAAATCTTCTAAATTAGCTCCAGGGCAAATTTGGATTAAGCGTTCTATTCTTGAAATGGGTGGTAAAGATACAATTATAGTGGATAAAGAAGCTGATTTAGAATTAGCAGCCCAATCTATCGTGAAATCCGCGTTTGGATTCAGTGGTCAAAAATGTTCTGCATGTTCACGTGCAGTAATCGTAGAAGATGTTTACGATACTGTATTAAACCGTGTAGAAGAATTAACAAACGCTTTAACAGTTGGTATTCCTGATAAGGATGAGCATTTCGTTGGTCCAGTTATTGATGGTGCTTCATTCAAAAAAATTATGAGTTATATCGAAATTGGTAAAGAAGAAGGTCGTCTGATTACTGGTGGTACTGGTGATGATTCTAAAGGATTCTTTATCCAACCAACTGTAATTGCTGATCTATCTCCAACAGCACGTATTATGCAAGAAGAAATATTCGGACCAGTTGTCGGTATTTCTAAAGCAAAAGATTTCGATGAGGCGCTTGAAATTGCTAATAATACTGAATATGGTTTGACAGGAGCTGTTATTACAAACAACCGTTTAAACCAAGAAAAAGCGCGTGAAGACTTCCATGTTGGTAACTTATACTTTAACCGTGGATGTACTGGTGCTATTGTTGGGTACCAACCATTCGGTGGATTCAATATGTCTGGTACAGATTCAAAAGCTGGCGGACCAGATTATGTACAACTTCATATGCAAGCAAAAACAACATCTGAAATGCTTTAAGATTTTCAAGGCAGACTTGATTTAAAGTCTGCCTTCATTATAAATAAAAGGGGTAATGAGTGAATGACTATTTCATCACAAGTGATTGAGCAAACGAACAAATTTGGTGCAAACAACTATAACCCACTTCCAATCGTAGTATCAGAAGCTGAAGGGGTTTGGGTAAAAGATCCTGAAGGCAACAAATACATGGATATGCTATCAGCATATTCGGCAGTAAACCAAGGGCATCGCCATCCAAAAATTATTCAAGCGTTAAAAGACCAAGCTGATCGTGTAACTTTAACTTCTCGTGCCTTCCACAATGATCAATTAGGTCCTTGGTATGAAAAAGTTAGTGAGTTAACAGGAAAAGATATGGTATTACCAATGAATACTGGTGCAGAAGCAGTTGAAACTGCATTTAAAGCAGCTCGTAGATGGGCATATGATGTTAAAGGCGTTGAAGCTGACCAAGCAGAAGTAATTGCTTGTAATGGAAACTTCCACGGCCGTACTATGGGAGCAGTTTCACTTTCGTCTGACCCTGAGTACAAACGAGGATTCGGACCATTGCTTCCTGGTATTAAATTAATTCCGTACGGTGATTTAGAAGCATTAAAAGCTGCAATTACACCAAATACAGCTGCTTTCTTAATCGAACCGATTCAAGGGGAAGCTGGAATTATTATTCCTCCTGCTGGTTTCATGAAAGCTGCACGTGAATTATGTCGTGAGAATAATGTGTTATTTATCGCAGACGAAATCCAAGCTGGTTTATGCCGTACTGGTAAAATGTTTGCATGTGAGTGGGAAGAAGTAGACCCAGACATGTATATTTTAGGAAAAGCATTAGGTGGTGGAGTATTCCCAATCTCATGTATCGTTGCAAATAAAGAAATTTTAAGTGTATTTAACCCTGGCTCTCATGGATCTACATTTGGTGGTAACCCTATGGCATGCGCTGTTTCTTTAGCAGCTTTAGATGTCCTAGTGGATGAAAAATTAGCTGATCGTTCTCTTGAATTAGGTAATTATTTTATGGATGCATTGAGAGATATTAAACATCCTTCTATTAAAGACGTTCGTGGTCGCGGTTTATTTATCGGAATGGAATTAACAGTTGAAGCACGTTCATTCTGTGAGGAGTTAAAAGAACTAGGATTATTATGTAAAGAAACTCATGATACAGTAATTCGTTTTGCTCCACCTCTAATCATTTCAAAAGAAGAGTTAGATTGGGCTATCGAAAGAATTCAAAAAGTATTCAATAAATAATAATTCTTAGACAAATTTCAACAATTCTATGTTACAATTATTCCGAAGAAATAATATTAAATTAAAGAGGCGAAAAATTAAAATGGCTGAAAATTTAAACCTGTTCACATCAACCCAGGCTGTCATTAAAGAGGCTCTGAACAAACTTGGTTATGACGAAGCAATGTATGACTTATTAAAAGAACCACTACGTATGTTAGAAGTTCGAATTCCTGTACGTATGGATGACAACACAGTGAAAGTATTTACTGGATACCGTTCACAACATAATGATGCTGTTGGACCTACAAAAGGAGGAGTTCGTTTTCATCCGGGTGTAACACCAGATGAAATGAAAGCCCTATCTATGTGGATGACTTTAAAAGCTGGTATTGTTGATCTTCCTTATGGTGGAGGTAAAGGTGGAGTTGTTTGTGATCCACGTGAGATGTCAATGGGAGAAATCGAACGTCTAAGCCGTGGATATGTACGTGCAGTTGGACAAATCGTTGGACCGACAAAAGATATCCCTGCTCCAGACGTATTTACAAATGCTCAAATCATGGCATGGATGATGGATGAATATAGCCGTATGGACCAATTCAATTCACCTGGCTTCATCACTGGGAAACCACTTGTACTTGGTGGTTCGCAAGGTCGTGACCGTGCAACTGCTCAGGGTGTTACTATTGTTATCAATGAAGCAGCGAAAAGACGCAACATTGACATGCAAGGTGCACGTGTTGTAATCCAAGGTTTTGGTAATGCAGGTAGCTTCCTAGCTAAGTTTTTGAGTGATCAAGGTGCAAAGGTAATTGCTATTTCTGATGCATACGGAGCTTTACATGATCCAAATGGTTTAGACATTGACTATCTATTAGATCGTCGTGATAGCTTTGGAACCGTAACAACTCTGTTTGAAAATACGATTTCTAACCAAGAGTTATTAGAATTAGATTGTGATATTTTAGTTCCTGCTGCTATTGAAAACCAAATTACTGCAGAGAACGCTCATAATATTAAAGCTAATATCGTAGTAGAGGCAGCAAATGGGCCAACTACAACTGAAGGTACTAAAATTCTTTATGATAGAGGAATTCTATTAGTCCCTGACGTTTTAGCTAGTGCTGGTGGAGTAACTGTTTCTTACTTTGAGTGGGTTCAGAATAACCAAGGTTACTACTGGACTGAAGATGAAGTAGACGAAAAACTAGTAAAGAAAATGGTTGAAGCATTCCAAAACATTTACGAAGTTGCAACGACTCGTAATATTGATATGCGTTTAGCTGCTTATATGGTTGGAGTACGTAAAACTGCAGAAGCATCCCGTTTCCGTGGTTGGGTTTAAACATAATAGTAAGGTGATCCGCTTGTATTTTACAAGCGGTTTTTTTATTATTAAGAAAGTATGGAAAAAGGAGGATGTTAGATGAACGCTTTTTCATTTTATAACCCTGTGAAATTGATTTTTGGTAAAAATCAAATAAGCAAGCTTAAAGTGGAGTTATCTCCCTACGGAAAGAAAGTTCTTGTTGTTTACGGTGGAGGTAGTATAAAGAAAAATGGATTATACGACCAGGTAATGGTCGAATTAAAAGAAGCAGGTATGGAAATATTTGAATTAGCGGGTGTGGAACCAAATCCTAGATTGGCAACTGCAAAACGGGGTGCTGATATTTGTAAAAAGGAAGGTATTGATGTAATACTCGCAGTTGGTGGGGGCTCAGTGATAGATTGTACTAAGCTTATTGCTGCTGCGGCTAAATATGACGGAGATCCTTGGGATTTTGTTACACGCAAAGCGATTCCACAAGAAGCACTGCCTTTTGGTACAATATTAACTCTTGCAGCAACTGGTTCAGAGATGAATTCTGGGTCTGTTATTACTAATGAAGATACATTAGAAAAGTATGGCTGGGGAAGCCCTTTAGTTTATCCTAAATTTTCTATTTTAGATCCTGTAAACACGTTCACAGTTCCTCTTGATCAAACAGTTTACGGAATAGTAGATATGATGTCCCATATGTTTGAGCAATACTACAACAACGCAACAAATACTCCTGTTCAAGACGAAATGATAGAAGGAACTCTACGTTCAGTTATAGAAGTAGGGCCAAAACTTATCAATGACCTTACAAACTATGAGTATAGGGAAACTATATTATTTGCAGGCACAATAGGTTTAAATGGCTTCTTGCAAATGGGTTATAACGGTGACTGGGCAAGTCATAATCTAGAACATGCAATCTCAGCTGTTTATGATATTCCACATGGCGGTGGATTGGCTATCGTTTTTCCTAGATGGATGCGTCATAACGTAAAAGTAAATCCACAACGTTTTGCTAAGCTTGCAACAAATGTTTTTAAAGTGAATCCTGAAGGTAAATCTGTAGAAGAAGTAGCATTTGAAGGAATCGATCGCTTAGAGGAATTTTGGAATTCTTTAAACGCGCCATCTACATTAGCTGATTATAATATAGATGATAGCAAAATTGACCTTATGGTTGAAAAAGCAATGGTTTATGGTGAGTATGGTAATTTCCAAAAGCTTAATGCAGAAGACACTAAAACAATTTTAACAGCTTGTCTTTAAAAGTATGAATCCAAAAACCACATGACAACTCGTCATGTGGTTTTTTGTTACTATTTGTAAATGCTCTCCAAACTTTAATCACGTGTTTTTAAAACAGTACGTTCATCCTTATGTTGAGTCCATGTTCTGATTCCATCGTCCTCATCAAATGAGATTGTAATATCCGTTACTCCTTGTTGAGTTAATATCAATTCTTTTATAGTGTCGCTAATATCGTCTACCTCTGCAAATGTATATTTAGGATCTATCTCTATAATTATTTCAACATGGAGATATTCACCTTCTTTAATAACCTCAAGCTTTTGTATATCTTTTACATGTTCATTTTCAGATACTATATGAGCAATATGAACAAGCATTTGCTCATCGGTTTCCCCTAGTGCACCTCTAGCGTTATCTAGGAATACTTTTCCTACTACATAGAACATCATTATACCGATCATAATAGATGCAATACCTTCTGCTTGTAAGAATCCAGTGAAGTGGGAAATTAGCACAGCCACAAATGCTAAGATACCTCCTGATGTTGCAACTAAATCCTCCATAAAAACAAGCTTTGTTGCAGGTTTAGCTCTGCTTAAGTTAGCAAAACTTGTTGTTAGTGGCGAAAGGAGTGTACCTTTTACACCTACTTCGTGCAATATTTCTTTCCCTGCTTTGTAAAGAACTACAAACTCTAACACAATGGCAATTGCAAGTACGCTGAGGGTTATTGCTACACCTGTAGATTCGGTTGGATGTTGAATATGATGCCAACCCTCAATAATAGTCTCATAAGATAATATTCCAACAATAATTACAGCGCCTAAACAAACTAGGTTTACTAAACGTCCAAAACCATTTGGAAATCTTGGCGTGGGTGCTTTTTTAGACAATGATGAACCGATGTAAACAAAGAATTGGTTTGCTGCATCTCCAATGGAGTGCATCATTTCCGCAAACATTGCTACATTTCCAGTAAAGAAAAATGCCCCACCTTTTAATAAAGCAATAATAGTATTTACAATTGCTGCTAATAAAGAAGGCTTGTTCCCATCTTTTAATAACTTGAATAATTCTCCCATATGATAGCTCCTTTTAAATCGATTCTACGTCTACCGTTTCAATAAATTTTTGTTTTTTTATTGTTGCGTAGAATTCAGCCGTATTTTTATTAGTAATTATGGACAATCGCATATCCATTTCATGTTTAACAGTATTATTGTCTAAAGTAACGTCTTTAATGCGGATGCTTTCTATATAAACACCGCTTCCTTGCAAAAAGTCATATACTTTAGTAATACTTTCTGGATTTCCTACTAAAACTGTTAGTGATAACTCCTTCGATCTTAATCGTTTTGGACCAATTTTAGTAAGAAGGGGTGGTATCAATTCAATACCCACTATTACAATAATTACACTAATAGCCGATTCAACATAAAATCCTGCACCAACAGCTATTCCAATTCCCCCGGCTCCCCATATCATTGCGGCAGTAGTTAAGCCAGTTATACTATCATTGCCTTTGCGCAATATAACCCCTGCTCCGAGAAAACCTATACCACTTACTATTTGTGCTGCTAAACGCAAAGGATCCATCGTAATATTTATTGTGTCATTGGGAATGGCTTTATAAGCTGCTTCAATGGATATGTAGGTTAGAAGACAGCTAAATGTAGCGATTACTATACTCGTCTTTAAACCAATCGGTTTCTTTTTTAGTTCCCTCTCTATACCAATGATTAAACTTAATAATGCAGCAAAAATTAATTTAAATATAATTTCATTATAATTACTAAGGTGGTTTAGCCATTCCATCAATAATTCCCCCCTTGATTTCATTATAGAGTTTGAGGATTTTTATGTACTTTCTACTATTAACTGCTATTATTTTGGAAAGGATATATTGGTAGATTTCTTGTTTCTTTATTATAAGTATAGAATGAGTTAAAATAAAGCGCTGTAGTTCTTCGGTATATGATTCAGCCCTCAATTCATTTTATTGATTCAGGAGTTTTCTATTACTCAAACTAATATTTATTAAAGTATAGAATATATTCATATTTTAGTTAGACAAGTTATAGAAGAGCTATAAGTAGGGAAAAACCCGTAATTAATTACAATGAGTAATCTAGTTTTGATATATGTAGAGGGGCAGGAGTGCAATAGTTTATAAGTTATTTAAGGTTTTTTTATAAAAAGGGTTGCTTTTTATTTCTATACGATGTATATTAATACTTGTCCTTCGGAACGAGATACAAACAACTTGAAAAACTTCAAAAAAATGTTTGACATCAAATCTGAAATAAGTTATACTAATAAAGTCGCCAAAACGACTTGAACAATATGAACATTGAAAACTGAACATGCAAAACGTTAAGACATACAGCTTATCAACTAACTTAGTTAGTATGATAGCAAAACAATTTTGACATCATTTAATGATGATGCCAGCAAAACAAAATGAGCTTTTAAACTAGTTCTATTTGTTGGGTTTCGAGATGCAAGTAGTTCAAGGAAACAAGTGAGTGAAAGAGGGAGCGTACTAACGTACGTGACCGACTGAACGAACGAAGTTGACGAAGAAATGCGCCGCATATCGAAAGCCAACTATTATGGAGAGTTTGATCCTGGCTCAGGACGAACGCTGGCGGCATGCCTAATACATGCAAGTCGAGCGAATGATGAAGAAGCTTGCTTCTTCTGAT
>FOUN01000040.1 GCA_900114885.1 Psychrobacillus psychrodurans | reverse complement strand
TTAGTGTGCCAGGCATGGCAACTATCTAGGTGGTGAAAGTCCACTGTGGGGGTACACATCGACCAACCACTAAGGAAGCGCAAGGTGCTTATCGTGAGGTAAGGGCTGAAGGAAGCGTGGAATAAAATCTTGGCTCGACGGACAGAAATCTGATACAAAGGCTCTACAAAGGGATAAGGCTCCTAAACAAGTTAAAGTCCAAAAGATGTGCGTAACTTTGTAGGGTAAATCAGGCGAGTAAAAGAGGAAAGATAGCTGTCTTACCCTGGGAGGTCTTGCGGATGTACATATGTACAGTCGAAAAAGGTTAGTCGCAAGAAGTCAGCAGAAGCCATAGTAATGACCTAAGGTCATGAAGGGCTGAACAATTTATAGTGTTTCAACGCCACGAATGCGTAAGTGACGAACTCCGAATGTGTTAATGGTAAAAGTATGAGCGTAACTCAGAGGATAACCAAAACGGAGATATCATTTACTACGTGAGAGGAAAGGAGAAACGAGTGTGGAACTTTTAGAAAAGATCCTTAGTAATCAAAACATGAATGATGCCTACTTGCGTGTCTATAGAAATAAGGGGGCAAGTGGTGTCGATGGAATAACTGTTGATGAGCTGAAACAATATCTGAAAGAGAACAAGGATGAGATACGTCAGCGCATCAGAACTAGAAAATACCAACCACAAGCTGCCTTACGAGTGGAAATCCCAAAAGAAAATGGAAAGATGCGCAAACTGGGAATACCAACAGTAGTGGATAGGGTAGTTCAACAAGCGGTTCATCAAGTACTCAGTCCGATATTCGAAAAGCAGTTCAGCGAATTCAGTTTCGGCTTTAGACCGAAAAGAAGTTGTGAAATGGCAATTATAAAGAGCTTGGAATTTCTGAATGATGGACATGATTGGGTTGTGGATATTGACCTGGAAAGATTTTTCGATACAGTCCACCACGATAAACTCATGCGAATCATTTCTAATACAATAGACGACGGAGATGTCATTTCTCTTATAAGAAAATATCTTGCCAGTGGGGTTATGGTGAATGGAAAATATGAAGAAACACCAGTTGGAACTCCGCAAGGAGGAAACCTAAGCCCGTTGTTGAGTAATATTATGTTAAACGAATTGGATAAGGAACTAGAAAGTAGAGGACTCCACTTCGTGAGATACGCTGATGACGCCTTAATCTTTGTGAAGAGTGAAAAAGCCGCAAATAGAGTGAAGGAATCACTCGTGAGATTTATAGAAAAGAAATTAGGACTGATAGTCAACGTAGAAAAGAGTAAAATCTCCCGTCCAAAAGACTTAAAATTCTTGGGATTTGGGTATTACTACGATTTTCTAAATAACAAATATCAAGTTAAACCTCATTCACTGTCCATACAAAAATTTCAAAGAAAGCTTCGAAAATTAACCAAACGAAGTTGGAGTGTCCGGCTGGACTTCCGAACTTTAAAACTAAAACAAGTCATACTTGGATGGGTTAATTACTTTAGAATTTCAAATATGAAAAAAGCGATGACCTTGATAGATAAGAAGCTTCGTTCCAGAATCAGAGTTATCGTCTGGAAGCAATGGAAGGTACCGAAGAAACAAATTAAATCGCTTGTCCAATTAGGAATTCCAGAGGAAGAAGCGAAAGGATTAACTTACTGTCGAAAAGGTTATCGGTACATCGGACTTTCAAAAGTTGTTCATAGAGCAATCTCAAACAAAAGACTTAAGCAAAGAGGACTTCCATCTGCTTTAGAACATTATCTAAAAGTACACACTGTAATATAAATTGAACCGCCGTATACGGAACCGTATGTACGGTGGTGTGAGAGGGGCGAAAATAATTAAATTATTTTCCCTCTACTCGATT
>FOUN01000024.1 GCA_900114885.1 Psychrobacillus psychrodurans | reverse complement strand
ACCCGTTCCCATACCGAACACGGAAGTTAAGCTCTTCAGCGCCGATGGTAGTTGGGGGTCTCCCCCTGTGAGAGTAGGACGTCGCTGGGCACCAAGAAAAAGTCGTTACCGAGAAATTGGTAGCGGCTTTTTTTGTATAAATAAATAAGCCGTAGGCAGTCTTTCTCTATAAAAAAGTATGCGAGAAAGTAGAGGGGCAAAGAGTTCGAGGAAGCAAACGAGAGAGACTCGGAGCGTATAACATACGCGAGAATTGAACGAGAGCGGCTGACGAAGAAATCTGCCGACCATCTGCTTTCGCAGCCCGAACACGGAAGTTAAGCTCTTCAGCGCCGATGGTAGTTGGGGGTCTCCCCCTGTGAGAGTAGGACGTCGCTGGGCACCAAGAAAAAGTCGTTACCGAGAAATTGGTAGCGGCTTTTTTTGTATAAATAAGCCGTAGGCAGTCTTTCTCTATAAAAAAGTATGCGAGAAAGTAGAGGGGCAAAGAGTTCGAGGAAGCAAACGAGAGAGACTCGGAGCGTATAACATACGCGAGAATTGAACGAATGCGGCTGACGAAGAAATCTGCCGACTCATAGGTTTTATATAGAGTATTTATCATAATTACGCTATGATAAGATCGTTGTTAATCCCTAAACTGCTCACCAAGGCACTTATTTCTCATCACATTAGTAGAGTGCTTACATACATAAGAAAGAGTACAAAATTAAAAAGAATACTTTTTTTCAATTCTTCAAATACAGACTTGAATTTTTAAGAAGAGTTGCTATAATTATATTTGTACTTTAAATAGGTATACGTTCCGAAGTAGCTCAGTGGTAGAGCAATCGACTGTTAATCGATCGGTCGTAGGTTCGAGTCCTACCTTCGGAGCCATTTTTTTGTCTTTGCTTCCATAGCTCAGTAGGTAGAGTGCTTCCATGGTAAGGAAGAGGTCACCGGTTCAAATCCGGTTGGAAGCTTCACTACAAATTATTTAAGGAAAAAACTTGTCTTAATGTCAGATATATGATATTATAGTTCTTGTCTGGTTTTTACATAAATGAGGAATAGTTTCACTTGAATGAATAATAGTAGTTCGAGATGGAAAGCTATACTGTACCAGCATTCATAAAACCCAGGAGGATTAGCTCAGCTGGGAGAGCATCTGCCTTACAAGCAGAGGGTCGGCGGTTCGAGCCCGTCATCCTCCACCATTATATTTATACGTAGCTTTGGAGGGGTAGCGAAGTGGCTAAACGCGGCGGACTGTAAATCCGCTCCTTAGGGTTCGGCGGTTCGAATCCGCCCCCCTCCACCAGTTTATTGGGGTATAGCCAAGCGGTAAGGCAATGGATTTTGATTCCATCATGCCCTGGTTCGAATCCAGGTACCCCAGCCAATCGTTTTTAAATTTCAAATAGCATGGGGCCTTAGCTCAGCTGGGAGAGCGCCTGCCTTGCACGCAGGAGGTCAGCGGTTCGATCCCGCTAGGCTCCATAAATAGTATAGTTAAACTCTTTCAATCAAAAGTTGAAAGAGTTTTTTTGTATAAAAAATGCTTTTCAAAATAGAGTAGTTTCCTTTATGATGAAATAAAAAAGTGAGGTGTACGATTTGACTGAGACATTAATCTATGGGGATGTGACTTTACGCCCGCTTCTAGTTTCAGATTGTGAACTATTGTGGGAACTTTATGAACCAGGGATATTTGAATTTATGTTAAATAGGATTGAAAGCAAAGAACAGCTAGAAAAGTGGTTGTATGCTGGTATTCATCAAATGAATGTGGATAGCACTGCTTTGGCATTTGTAGTTGAAAATACAAACACAAAAGAAATTATGGGGACCACTCGTATTTATGCGATGGATCAGTCGAATAATAGTTGCGAGATAGGTTCTACTTTCTATGGAAAACAATATCAGCGTACACATGTAAATACAACCTGCAAGTATATGTTGTTAAAGTATTGCTTTGAGCAAATGGGTATGATTCGAGTTCAGTTTAAAACAGATGAATTAAATCTATCCTCTCAACGGGCAATCGAACGAATTGGCGGCGTAAAAGAGGGTATACTGCGTAATGAACGAATACGATCTAACGGGTCTGTTCGAAATGCGGTTGTATACTCTATTATTGAAAGTGAATGGTCGGAAGTGAAATACAAGCTTGTTCAATTAATGAATAAATATTCGTAATTATGCTTGGTTGAGCCAAACACCCTTTAGCATTTACAATGGGAGTAACAACTTAAGGGGGTATAAAATAATGAGTAAATTAAACATTTCAATTATAGGGGTTCCAATGGACCTGGGTCAAAATAGACGAGGTGTCGATATGGGACCAAGTGCAATACGATATGCGGGTGTAGTAGAAAGACTTCAAGAGCTTGGGCACTCCGTAGATGATGTTGGGGATATTGCGATTGGAAGAAGAGAGACATCTCAAAACACGAAATTACGTAATCTAGAAGAAGTAGTTGCAGCGAATACAATACTTGCTAATAGAGTTCATGATATTATTGGAGAAGGTAATTTTCCGATAGTACTTGGTGGTGATCATAGTATTGCTATAGGAACACTTGCAGGGTTAGCAGATCGTTATGACAACCTAGGAGTCATTTGGTATGATGCTCATGCCGATTTAAATACAGCTGAAACATCGCCTTCTGGAAATATCCATGGGATGCCACTTGCTGTAAGTATTGGCTTAGGTCATGAAGCGCTTGTGAATATTCGAGATTTTGCTCCGAAGATTAAACCAGAGAATGTCGTGATTATTGGTGCTCGTTCGGTTGATCCGGGAGAACGAGATCTTATTAAAGAAAAAGGGATTAAAGTATTCTCTATGCATGAAATTGACAAGCTTGGAATGTCGGAAGTAATGACTCAAACAATTCAGTATTTCAAGGATCGTAAAGTTGATGGGGTTCACCTTTCACTCGATTTAGATGGTTTAGATCCTTTATATACACCTGGGGTAGGAACTCCAGTAGCTGGAGGTATTACATACAGAGAAAGTCATTTAGCGATGGAAATGCTATATGCTTCAGAGATGGTTACTTCAGCTGAATTCGTAGAAGTAAATCCAATTCTCGATGAAAAAAATAAAACGGCTGATGTAGCGGTTGGATTAATGGGTTCACTATTAGGGGAAAGTCTTGTCTAAAAATTTTTTTTTTGTAATTAATAGTGCTCAAAATAGAAAGTTAAAACAGGTAAGGTATATCTTTGATAAGAAAAAGCGGACATCCAGTCTGCTTTTTTCTTTTTGAAAATCCACACAAAGATGGAAATGTTTGATAATATTAAGATATACAAAAAAAATGAAACCTGTTGATACCTTCATACGTATAGGTAAGACAGCCGCATGGAGCGGGGGCGAAATACACGATGGATGCGTTAGTGAACAAACGAATAAAACAGATATTAAAAGGCGATAAAGACGCATTCGCGGAGATTGTCGACCTGTATCAGCATAGGTTATATCAAGTATGTTATAGGATGCTTGGTAACCGTCACGAGGCAGAGGATATAGCTCAAGAGGCATTTGTCCGTGCTTTTATTAATATTCATACGTTTGATCAAAAAAGAAAATTTTCAACTTGGCTGTATAGAATTGCGACAAACTTATGTATTGATCGTATTCGGAAAAAGAAGCCGGACTACTATTTGGACGCTGAAGTAAGAGGTACAGAAGGTCTTGATATGTACTCACAAATAGCAACGTCTGATGAACTTCCTGAAGAAGAACTCATGAAGCTGGAACTACAGGACCGAATACAGTATGAAATTAGTAGACTTCCTGATAAGTATAGATCCGCTATCGTATTAAAATATATGGAAGAATTATCTCTGCAAGAAATAAGTGAGATATTAGATCTGCCACTTGGAACAGTTAAAACAAGAATTCATAGAGGACGAGAAGCGCTTAGAAAACAGCTAAGCAGACAGCCTCATATCTAAAATAGGAGGGAATCAAGATGAATGCATGTCCAGAACGAATTGTTCACTTTATGCACGAATATTTAGATGGTGAAATCAGCCGTGAACATGAGCTGGAACTTAAATCTCATTTGCAATCATGCGAAGCCTGTCAGGCACATATGCATGAGTTAAGTGATGTTGTTGCTTTCGTCAAAGGGGCTGCTCATATAGAAGCGCCAAATGATTTCAATCATTCTGTTATAGCTAGGTTACCGAAAGAAAAATCCCACGAAGGAGTAAGTAAATGGTTGCGACGTCATCCAGTACTTACAGCTGCTGCAATGTTCTTATTATTGATGAGTAGTGCACTTTTTACGAATTTTAATGATGAACAGCAGTTCTCCTTTACAAAACAAGAAAACGTTCTAGTAGAAGGAGAAACGGTTATTATACCTGAAGGACAAGTCGTTAAAGGTGATTTGGTTGTTCGAAACGGGGATGTTCAGATTGATGGAGAATTAGATGGAAACCTAACCATTATTAATGGTACTGCATATATGGCTTCAACCGCAAATATTACTGGCACTAGTGAGGAAATCAATGAAGCCTTTGACTGGCTATGGTACAAAATCAAAGATGGTGCAAAGGAAGTCGTTTCATTCTTTGAAAAAGATGAGACTAAATAACAGTAAGTCTATCCATATATATTTTGGGTAGACTTTTTTGATTCCAAAAGCGAGGGATTTTCGTAATTATGTTATACTTATCTAGAATGGATAAGTGATGAAAAGTGGGGGATGCCACATGTCGTTTATGGAGCAATTTACAGACCTAATGCCAGTAAACGTTATTGTAAATATTTTGGATGTCTTATTTGTATGGTTTGTTATTTACAAAGTTATTACCTTGATAAAAGGAACTAAAGCAGTTCAATTATTAAAAGGAATCTTTGTCATTGTCATTGCACGTGTTGTGACGGACTTTTTTGGCTTAAATACACTTGATTGGCTGTTGGATCGAGTAATTGAGTTTGGATTTTTAGCAATCATTATTATATTCCAGCCAGAAATAAGAAGAGCACTTGAGCAGATTGGTAGAGGTAAGTTATTCTCTAGAAGCACAATGCAATTGGAAGAAGAGCAAGGTCGCCTTATTACTGCGATGACGAAATCGATTAGTTATATGGCAAAAAGACGAATCGGAGCACTCATCTCCATAGAGAGAGAAACTGGTTTGACAGATTATATAGAAACGGGGATCCCGTTAAACTCCTATATTACATCAGAGCTTCTTATTAATATATTCATACCGAACACTCCACTACATGACGGAGCCGTTATTATAAAAAAAGATACCATTGCTTCAGCAGCCTCTTACTTACCTTTATCAGAAAGTCCTTTCATATCGAAAGAGCTAGGTACGAGGCATCGAGCTGCAATTGGCTTGAGTGAAGTGACGGATGCTATAACGATTGTTGTATCAGAAGAAACTGGTGCGATTAGTTTAACCTCCAATGGAGATTTACGAAGAGATTTATCGATAGCAGAATTTGAGTCCCATTTAACTCGCCTTTGGTTCCCGAAGGAGGAGCAGGTAACTTCTTCTAAATGGCTATGGAGGGGGAAACAAAATGGATAAGATGATGAACAATCCCTGGTTCTTGCGAATAATTGCATTAGTATTAGCAATTGCACTTTTTATAAGTGTGAGAAGTGAATTGGAAAGTGATAATACAAATGCAAGCAGCAAGGATGTTGATGTTATTCGTGATATACCTCTAGAGGTTTATTATGACGATGATAACCTAGTAGTTACCGGACCACCAAAGACAGTTAACGTCAACGTAGAGGGGCCAAGACAATTGGTGTTATCGGCAAAACTAATGAAAGACTTTAAAGTATTTGTAGATCTTAGAGATCTAACTATAGGTACTCATCGGGTCCCGATAGCTACGGAAAACTTCCCAGAAAATTTAAATGTTCGAACAGATCCGGTTTATGTCGATGTTGTAATTGAAGAACGTATTTCTCGAGAGTTTAGTGTAGAAACGGATATGAATGAAAGCCTATTAGCTGAAAATTATGTAGTGAAGTCATATGAGGTAAAACCACAAAAAGTAACAGTAACAGGAGCAAAAAGTGTTATTAATAGCATAGGTTATGTAAAAGCTACTATTTCAGGAGACCAAGGTATCAACAAGTCCTTTGAACAAGAAACGACTGTCAAAGTACTCGATCTTGACTTAAATAAGCTAGACGTCATCGTTGAACCAAATTCTGTTCAAGTAAGTGTAAAAATAGAAGAGTATAGTAAAGAGGTACCGATAGCTCTAGTGAAACAAGGTAAACCCAAAGAAGGGGTCACCGTAAATGGTCTAACTACAAAAACAGATGCAATTCGATTATATGGACCTAAATCAGTACTTGATAAAATAGATCAGCTAAATGTCGATGTAGATATAAGTAAAATCGAAAAATCTGGTAGCTTTAATATGAAATTAGCTTTACCAGAAGGAGTTACAAAATTATCAAAAGAGACAATAGAGATTACAGGAGACGTTACACTTGCTCCTGACTCTGAAACGGAAGAGGCAGACGAACAGGAAGAGCCAGTTTCCACAATTACAGAAAAGTCATTTGACCAAGTGCCGATTAATGTAAGAGGGTTGCCAGATAGGCTGGTAAGTAATTTTCAAAAACCAGCAGACGGCATTGTCTCGGTTGTTGCTAAAGGAACAGCAGAGGCTTTAGACAAGGTTCAATTAAACAATTTTTCTGTATATGTAGAAGCAACTAATTCGGAGGTGGGAGAAAGTGTTCTTCCAATCCAAATAGAGGGTTCATCTGAAATAGAGTGGGAAACTTCTGAACAAGAAGCAGTCCTTACGGTTAAAGAAGCTTAATAGGTTGTACAACAGGTTTTTAAGGAGAGAAGAATAAATGGGAAAATATTTTGGTACAGATGGAGTTAGAGGCGTTGCAAACTCAGAGCTAACACCAGAACTTGCATTTAAATTAGGTAGAGTTGGTGGATTTATACTAACGAAGGAAGTAACAGAACGTCCGAAAGTATTGATTGGTCGGGATACTCGTATATCTGGTCACATGCTAGAGGGTGCACTTGTGGCTGGCCTTTTATCTGTAGGGGTTGAGGTAATGCGTCTAGGAGTTGTTAGTACACCTGCAGTAGCTTATTTAACTAGAGCAATGAGTGCAAGTGCTGGTGTGATGATTTCTGCCTCTCATAACCCTGTGGCAGATAACGGTATTAAATTCTTTGGCTCAGATGGATTTAAATTAACTGATGGACAAGAGGAAGAAATTGAGCAGCTATTAGATAGTGATATAGATGAATTACCACGTCCAACCGGAGCAGGTGTCGGAACGGTATCTGATTACTTCGAAGGTGGTCAAAAATACATTCAGTATTTGAAACAAACCATAGATGAAGAATTTGTAGGGATCCATGTAGCCCTGGACTGTGCAAATGGTTCAACATCGTCTCTTGGAACGCACGTATTTGCTGATTTAGATGCCGACTTATCTACAATGGGATCTTCACCAAATGGATTGAATATTAATGATGGCGTCGGTTCTACACATCCAGAAAACTTAGCGAAGTTTGTTCTAGAAAAAGGAGCAGATGTTGGGCTTGCTTTTGACGGAGATGGAGATCGTTTAATTGCGGTAGATGAAAAGGGACAAATTGTAGATGGTGACCAAATTATGTATATTTGTGCCAAACATCTTCATGCAAATGGACGTCTAAATAACGGGACAGTTGTTTCCACTGTAATGAGTAATATGGGCTTCTACAAAGCATTAGAAACACAAGATATGACGAGCGTAAAAACTGCTGTTGGAGATCGATACGTAGTAGAAGAGATGAAAAAGAATGGCTTTAACCTAGGTGGGGAGCAATCAGGACATATTATTTTCCTTGATTATAATACAACGGGTGATGGTTTATTAAGTGGTTTACAGCTTGTGAATATTATGAAAATAACAGGTAAAAAACTTTCTGAGCTTGCTGCGGAAATGACTATCTATCCACAAAAGCTTATTAATGTACGAGTTACGGATAAGCACGCGGTAACGGAAAATGAGAAAGTGGCAACTATTATTAGTGAAGTAGAAAGTGAAATGGCTGGTAATGGTCGTGTCCTTGTACGTCCATCTGGTACAGAGCCGTTAGTTCGCGTAATGGTAGAAGCAGCAACCGAAGTGGAATGCGAAAACTATGTAAACCGAATCGTTGAAGTTGTAAAAGCTGAAATGGGTTTAGAAGAATAAGTTTAGAAAACCGACATATTTAGTATGTCGGTTTTTTTATGTAATCTGCTATACCCTCGAGTGGTTTTAGAACAACGGATCAAGGCAAAGGTGCCTTTAACTTCATTCTTTCAACGCTTTTCGATAACAGGATTTAGGTCAGTCCATGAAATACTATATCTAGAATTTACTTGTGTATTTCTAATGTTTACTAGAGCAAGTTTAGTGGAATAGTAAGAGAGAACAAACAATTAAGGAGTGAGGAAATGGCTAAAGTAGCAACATTAATCACAAATATGTTTGAAGACGTGGAATACACAGGTCCAGCACAGGCACTAAATGATGCAGGGCATGAGGTATTTGCTATTGAAAAAGAAGCAGGCAAAGAGGTAACAGGTAAAAACGGAGAAGCCACGGTGAAAATCGATTATGGCGTTGACGAAGTGAAACCTGAAGAATTTGACGCATTATTTATACCAGGAGGATTTTCACCGGATATTTTACGAGCAGATGATCGTTTTGTTCAATTTGCTAAGTATTTTATGGATGAGAAAAAACCAGTGTTTGCAATTTGTCACGGCCCACAATTACTCATCACTGCGAAAACATTAGATGGTCGAGACGCGACTGGATATAAATCGATTAAAGTAGACTTAGAAAATGCAGGGGTAAAATTCCATGATGAAGAAGTATTCGTTTGCCAAAACCAGTTGGTGACAAGTCGTACTCCAGATGATATTCCGGCGTTTAATAGAGAAATTGTTAAGCTATTAGGCTAGTTAAGCATCAGTCGGATAGCACATATATTAAAGTTAATCAAAATTTAAATGGATAAATTAAATAAGAGCATCTTCTAATTTTTAGAGGGTGTTCTTTTTTGAATTGCGAGAAAATTCATATATATTTTCTGAGTTTCTTTTATTATACTTAAGAAATCAAACCATACCTGTTAGGAAGGTATAAAAGGGAGTTATTATGGATTATTTACATCACCCGTTTCAAGGAAAACGTCATACGGTATTTGCGAAAAAGGGAATGGTTGCAACCTCCCAGCCTTTAGCAGCACAGGCGGGAATGGATATATTAAAAAAAGGCGGGAATGCAATTGATGCGGCAATTGCTACGGCAGCGGCACTTACTGTCGTAGAACCCACCTCTAACGGAATCGGTGGGGATGCTTTTGCGTTAGTATGGACAAAAGACAGGCTCTATGGGTTAAACGCTTCGGGTCCAGCACCACAATCTATCTCTATCGACGCGATAAGAGAAAAAGGGTATGACAAAATACCTGTTCACGGAGTTATTCCTGTGACCGTGCCAGGAGTTCCTGCTGCTTGGGCTGCATTGTCAGAAAGATTTGGGAAACTTTCACTTCAAGAAGTTTTAGAGCCTGCTATTCAGTATGCAGAGGAAGGGTATCCGTTAACTCCGATACTAGGAAAGTACTGGAAGCTTGCCTATAACAGATACAAAGCTACATTTACTTCAGAGGAATTTAATGCCTGGTTTGAAACCTTTGCACCCAATGATCGTGCTCCAGAAATAGGGGAGATGTGGAACTCACCAGATCACGCCCGTACTCTCCGAGCGATAGGAGAAACAAATGCTCGTGATTTTTATGAAGGTGAAATTGCAGAGAAAATCGATGAGTTTATGAGAAAGCATGGAGGTTATTTATGTAAAGATGATCTTCGTACATATAAGGTAGAATGGGTAAATCCTATTTCGGTCAATTATAAAGGTTATGATGTATGGGAAATCCCGCCGAATGGGCAAGGAATGATTGCATTAATGGCGCTCAATATATGCAAAAACTTGGCGGAACCAAAATGGCAAAGTATGGAGACACTTCATCATCAAATAGAAGCTATGAAGTTGGCTTTTACAGATGGTCAGGCATTTATAACAGATGTTGCTGAAATGCAGATTAGTGTAGAGCAGCTGTTATCAGAGGAGTACGCCAAAAATAGATCTAATGACATAAATGAAGAAGCAGCAAATCCAGAAATATATGACATCCCTAAAGGTGGGACTGTATATTTAGCTACTGCTGATGAAGAAGGTAATATGGTTTCTTATATCCAAAGTAATTATATGGGATTTGGTTCAGGAATAGTTATACCCAAAACAGGTATTGCCTTGCAAAATAGAGGACATGATTTTTCTTTAGAAGCGACTCACCCAAATGTGTTAAAACCAGGAAAAAGAACATTTAATACTATCATTCCAGGCTTCCTAAGCAAAAATGGTAAGGCAGTGGGTCCTTTTGGTGTAATGGGAGGATATATGCAGCCACAAGGACATTTCCAAATCGTGACGAATACAGTAGATTACCTGTTAAACCCACAAGCTGCACTAGATATGCCTCGGTGGCAGTGGATGAAGGGAAAAGTAGTTCATGTAGAACCGGAATTCCCAAGCTACCTTGTACAAAGTCTTATAGGTAAAGGGCATCAAATTCAAGTTGCTTCTGATGGTGGTAGCTTTGGTAGGGGGCAGATTATTTGGAGAAATGATGAAACAGGAGTTCTTCAAGGAGGAACCGAGTCTCGTACAGATGGATCAATTGCAGTTTGGTAAGTAATTTTGTCACTAGAGGGCTATTACTTTTGTAGTGGTCCTTTAAGTTGATTAAAACCCCCTGCACTCATTAAATTGACGAGCATACTATGAACATATATAATGTAGAAGTTGCCAATCTAGTATTGGTAGCCGCGTAGAAATGGAGGACAGGTAACGCGTAAAACACAGAAAACAATTATAGCGCCAGAGCTGAAGAAATTGGACGGAAAATCATCTTCAGCAGACGAGGTGGAGGTTATCGAAATTTCGGCGGATGCCTCCCGACCGTATTTGCCCGGTTGTTATTCTTTTTCATAAAACATTCGAGTGATCGGATGACAGGTGGAATAGAAGGCATTCTTAGCTTAATTGGCTACTACACCATGTGTAGGAAGCTTATTTTGACATGAATGTAAACGGAGGAATTTAGATTATGTGTGGAATTGTTGGTTATATTGGAGAAATTGATGCAAAGGAAATTTTATTAAAAGGGTTAGAAAAGTTAGAATACCGTGGCTATGATTCAGCAGGTATTGCAGTATTAAACGAAGATGGAGTAATGGTATTTAAAGAAAAAGGTCGCATTGCGGATTTACGTGACGTAGTAGATACAGAAGTAGGGGCGACTGTTGGAATTGGTCATACTCGCTGGGCAACTCATGGTGTACCAAACCATGAAAATGCTCATCCTCATCAAAGTACAACAAAACGTTTCACGTTAGTGCATAACGGAGTAATTGAGAACTACCATTTGATGAAGAAAGCTTATTTAGCAGACGTGGAAATGGCTTCTGAGACAGATACAGAAGTAATTGTACAGCTGATTGAGCGTTTCTCTAAAGACGGATTATCTACAATTGACGCACTTCGCAAAACATTGCATTTAATACATGGTTCTTATGCTCTTGCATTACTTGATAATGAAGACGAAGATACAATTTATGTAGCGAAAAACAAATCACCATTACTTGTAGGTGTTGGTGAAGGATTCAATGTTGTAGCTTCTGATGCAATGGCGATGCTTCAAGTAACAGAGCAATATGTTGAGCTTCATGACCAAGAAATCGTAATCGTAAGCAAGGATTCTGTAGAAATTCAAACATTGGAAGGCACAAAGGTTGAACGTGCTCCATACAAAGCAGAACTAGATATGAGCGATATTGAAAAGGGAACATACCCTCATTATATGTTAAAAGAAATCGATGAGCAGCCAGCTGTTATTCGTAAAATTATTCAAGCTTACCAAAATGAGCAAGGGGAACTTTCAATTGACCCTGCAATTTTGACAGCACTTCAGGATGCTGACCGTCTGTACATCATTGCAGCTGGAACAAGCTACCACGGTGGGCTAATTGGTAAAGAATACTTTGAAAAAATTGCTGGTATTCCTGTGGAAGTGCATATTTCTAGTGAATTTGGCTACAATATGCCATTACTATCAGAAAAACCAATTTTCATGTTCTTAACTCAATCAGGGGAAACTGCAGATAGCAGACAAGTTCTTGTGAAGATAAAAGAACTAGGATACCCAACAATTACGATGACAAACGTACCGGGTTCTACTCTTTCTCGTGAAGCAGATCACACACTTTTACTTCACGCAGGTCCAGAGATTGCTGTTGCTTCTACAAAAGCATATGTAGCACAGGTTGCGGTATTAATGGTAACTGCTTCCGTATTCGCACAATCTCAAGGAAAAACGCTAGACTTTGATGTTGTAAAAGAGCTAGGAATTGTAGCAAATGCTGTTCAAGCAATTGTAGATTCTAAGGAAGAGATGGAAGAAATCGCAAAAGAGTTTTTAGCAACTACTAGAAATGCCTTTTTTATTGGACGTAACGTAGACTTCTACGTAAGCCAAGAAGGTGCATTAAAACTTAAAGAAATTTCATATATTCAAGCAGAAGGATTTGCTGGAGGAGAACTAAAACACGGTACAATTGCTCTTATCGAAGAGGGTACACCAATTATTGCTTTAGCAACCCAACAAGCAGTAAGCCTGAATATCCGTGGTAATGTGAAAGAAGTAGTAGCACGTGGTGCTAATCCATGTATTATTGCAATGGAAGGCCATGAGGAAGAAGGAGATCGCTACGTACTTCCAAAAGTAAACGAGCTATTCGCTCCACTAGTAGCAGTAATCCCACTACAACTTATCAGTTATTACGCAGCCTTACACAGAGACTGCGACGTAGATAAGCCTAGAAACCTGGCGAAGTCAGTAACTGTGGAGTAGGTTAAAGGTTATATAACTTTAATTGTATAGAACAAATAAAGTTGGAAACGTACAAAAAAAGATGGAAATGGACAAAAAAAGTTGGAAACAGGTAAAAAAAGTTGGAAACTGTGTATAAGTTTCCAAGTTTAACTCTTTTTCCATTTGGAGGGTTCTTCCTTGAAAATACAAATGAAATTTATAAATATCAAATTGAAAGATTTTTAAACTCTGCCCCTACTGGGGCAGAGTTTTTTTTATAGTAACTATATTAAGTAACTATATGTAGTAACTCAAATCAGTTACGTTTCAATATCTACATAATAACCAATAAATATAAAAATGTAAAAATAAAAACCTATACATTAGATGGAGTGGTAAAAATGGCGAAGAGAAAAAGAAGTAATTCAACGGAAACTAAAATTGAAAAATGGATAAAAGAAGGAAGAGGACAAGGAGAAGGTGCTGGTTATAAACCTTGGTTGGAAATTCAAGATGTTGCTTCCAACGGTTATGCAACAAGAAATTTAGGGTGGAAAACACTACGCAAGCATCATTTTCTTTCGGACTTTGAACTCCATTATTTCTATACATTAGAATGGTCTAGTTACGTTTTGGATATTAGGGAACAATATCCACTATTACCTTTAAAAAGAACTGTAGAAATTGCAGAAAGAATCGGAGTCGAACACCCTAGAGAAAATGGGAGTACGGGACCGTTAAAAGTGATTACAACCGATTTTTATTTAATTGTACAAACGCAAACTGGACAGAAAACTGTTGTTAGAAGTGTTAAACCCATTGATAAACTGACTGTAAGAGAATTGGAAAAATTCGATATAGAAAAAATATTTTTTGAAGAAATAGGCATTACGGATTGGGGGATTGTAACTGAAACGGATATACCTAAAATTTTTATTAAAAATATTGGTTGGTTTTATGATGCTAAGACCTTGGATAATCGACCTAATATTAATTTAGCCTTAATTAATAGATTGGAACCTAGATTATACAAAGCAATAAAGACAGAAGAAATGGGATTATCAAATCTTGCATTGAAATATGATGAGATATTCGGACTGGAATATGGTTCATGCTTATTTATTATCAAATATCTACTAGCAAATAAGACTTGGCAAACAGATATTATGAACAAATTAATTAATCCTTCCGAGAGAATAGAAATTTTCGATAAACAAATGAACGATAAAAGCGTAGGAATGGGTGGGGTATCATGATGATTAGTCTAAATATATTACTTGAATTTAAAAATAGGGAGCTAGAGACTATTTCCATTGAAAGGGTTCTTTGGATATCGCCAGATCTAGATGTTGTTGTTTTATTCAATATTGATAAGGAAATACCACACGTTCCAACTCTTAAATCAATTTCTGAATTGGAAGAAGTACTAACGACTCCGTATGCTTCCATCTTAAAATTTGATCCCTATAAAGAGTTGAATGCACCAGAACAAGATTACTTAGAAAAACATAAGAAAACAAGGGACCTAAGATGGGATATTATAAAAGATTATATTGAGAAAGAACCTTATATTTATGATCCTGATATATTAAAATCGATGATTAGTGAAATGAAAAGTAAAACAGGGAAAAGTAGCAAGAGAATTTATTCGATATTAAGGGAATACTGGCGAGGAGGAAAAACAATTAACTCATTGATGCCTAAATATGCCAACAGTGGGGGAAGAGGAAAACCAAAACAATTAAAAGATAAGAAGATAGGACGGCCTTCAAAATTATCTATAGAGTTAGGGATTCAAGGGGTTAATGTCACGGAAGCAGATAAAGAACTTTTCCAAGTTGGAATAAAACATTTCTATAGAGAAAAAAAGACAACATTAAAAAAAGCATATGAAGAAATCATACAAAAATATTATATTACTGGATATAAGACTGTAAATGGAACTGTTGTTCCTATTGCATTGCCAAATGATCAAGTTCCAAATTATCGTCAATTTTTAAATTGGTATAATTCAACCTTTAATACTAAAGAAAAAATTATTAATAAGAGCGGTGAAAGTAAATATTATCTGAATCATCGACCATTACTAGGGGATGCGACAAATAGAGCAGGAGGACCCGGTGATATTTTTGAGATTGATGCTACGATTGGGGATATATATTTAGTTAGTGAAATCGATCGCTCTCGAATTATAGGCAGACCTGTTATTTATATTGTAAAAGATGTCTTTACTAGAATGGTTGTCGGTGTTTATGTTGGTCTTGAAGGACCATCATGGGTAGCGGCAATGATGGCATTGGAAAATACAGCAACCAATAAAAAAGAGTATTGTAAAAAACTTGAACTAGATATTGAGGATGACGATTGGCCATGTGAACATTTACCGAAGAAAATTAAGGCAGATAGAGGAGAAATGGAGAGTAAGAATGCAGATAATCTCGTAGAGTCACTTGGCATACAAATTATCAATACTCCACCGTATAGAGCTGATTTAAAAGGAATCGTTGAACGTCACTTTAGAATCCTGAATGAACGAATTAAACAACATTGGATGCCAGGGGTTGTGCATAAAGATTTTAAAGAAAGAGGGGGGAAAGATTACAGACTTGATGCAAAGCTATCACTAAAAGCATTTGAGCGAATTATTGTATTAACTATACTAGAACATAATAATAGTGTAATAAAAGGCTATGCATTACAGAGAGAAATGATGGAAGTTAACTTACTTCCTACACCATTAAATTTATGGAGTTGGGGACTTCAACATAGATCAGGCCTGTTAAAAAAGGTAGATAAAGATTTAATTAGATTAAATGTAATGCCTTCAAAAGAAGCGAGCGTCACAGCAGAAGGAATAGTATTTAATAAAATGAAGTATACAAGTGGATTTTGTTTGGAAAATGGGTGGTTCGAAAAGGCAAGAATCAAAAGATGGAAAGAAATCATTTATTATGACCCAAGAGATGTTCAACATATTTATATGAAAACGCAAGGTAATAACTTTGTTAAGTGTCAATTAGTAGAGGCTGACAAAAGATATTCTCAATTTAGACTAGAGGAAGTCCAGGAGCAACAGTTCGTTATGGATATTAATAAAGCTCTCAACGGAACTTCCCAAAGACAGTTAAATATTGACACAAATGCACAAATTCTAAAGATTATGGAACAAGAGAAAATGGATACGAACAAAATAAGTAATCCAGATGAAAGTAAAACTGGCAAGTTAAAAGACATAAGGGAAAATAGAAAAAGTGAGAAAGAAATAATGAGAGATAAAGAACATTGGGGAAATACTCTTGAAAGAAACAAGCATAAATACAAAACAGAAGTAGTTGAGATGACGGATTTAATTAATCATGGCGTGGATGAAGATGAAGACGAAGACGAAGACTACTTATTAAATCTAATTATTCAACATGATGGCAAGGAGGAAATGTAATTGGCGGGAAACAGTACTGAATCTGAACGAAAACATACTAATGTACTAATGGGCAGACAGTGTACTGCTATTTATCGTGAGCAAAAAATACATGTCTATAAACATAATCCTCTTATCGAAGCTTTACCAGATATATTGACTAGGCAAAATATAATTGAACTCTTAAAGGAAACGCCAAATTTTAATAAGGATGAAGTAAATGAAAGTTCCGAAATTAGAATGCATTTCATTCAACAAATAAAGCATCACTTTATCCAACCAATGCCAATTCATTTAGATCTAGAAATAAAAGTTTCATCTATGATTAGAACTGGATATATTGGGAGAAATCCGGTTAGTCCCTTATACGCTAAACAATTTGGTGTTGGTGTATCGGAAATTTTAAAAGGAGACTATGATCTCGAGAAGGGGAATATCATAGGAAACCGTTCTACAGCAACTAATTTTTCTATTATAGGAATTAGCGGTATTGGAAAGTCAACAGCTATTGAAAAAATCCTTTTATTATATCCTCAAGTCATTATTCACTCAGATTACGAACATAATGGGATTTCTGTTGGCTTTTTAAAGCAAATCGTGTGGTTAGTTATTGAATGCCCTTTTAATGCATCTAGAGGTTCTTTATGTAAAAACTTTTTTATGGCAGTAGATAACATTTTGGATACAAATTATTATAAGCAATTTGTTAAATCAAAAATGAATGAGTCAGACCTGATTGATAAGATGGCACATGTCGCTGCTTTACATTGTATTGGAGTTCTTGTTTTTGATGAAATTCAGAGGATGAAGAAAGGTGACGAAGGCAGGTTAACTATGAATTTTTTTGTGGAAATTCATAATAAACTGGGTGTGCCCTTAATTTTTGTTGGTACATATTCGTCTATTGATCTTTTTACCCCATTACTTGCGACTGCGAGACGAGCAAGTGGAATGGGTATTTTATTCTTTGACAGAATGGAGAAAGATAAAAAGTGGGATATATTTTTAGATAAGTTATGGAAGTACCAGTGGTTAAAAGAATTTACACCGTTATCCGAAGAAATGAATGAGGTGTTCTATCAAGAGACACTAGGAATAACGGATTTTGTTGTCAATTTATTTATTCAAGTGCAGCTATTAGCACTTTCATTGGGAAAGGAGAAAATCAGTACAAAAATCGTAAAGCAGGCAGCAGCTACAAATTTTAGAATCCTTCGACCTTCTCTTAAAGCTCTTCTAACGGGTGATATTGAAAAACTAAAAAAAATAGAAGATTTAAAACCAGAATGGGTGGATGTCAATTCTTACATCAAACAGCTCCCTGAAGGCACAGCGATTGAAGGTGATTTGCAGAAGGAACACATTGCTACACTTTCAAATGCTAAGGAATTTGTACAGTATGTCAATTTTGCGCAAAGTATGGGAATTTCTAAAAAAGCAGCTGTAGAAATTGTCTCCCAAGTATTAGAAAAAGAAAGTAATAATAGTCATAATTTAAATAAATTAATCGCAGAAATAATCCTATCTCCTGATAAAGCAGAGAGTAAATTTAATAAGAAGATTAAACCAACAATGGAATCGGCTCTTCATCTATTAGGATTAAAGAATCTAAAAGAGAAAAAGCCTTTAGAAGAAGAGTTGAGAAAGTTGAATATAATAAAACCGTTTAACGAATTTATAGGGTAGGTGATAAAAGGTGTTAGGGTTTTTTCCTCATTTATATAAAGATGAATTATTATATAGTGCGCTGGCAAGGTTTCATCAAAGAAGTGGAAACAATAGTCATAAAGATACCATTATGAATCTGTATGAAAATAATACTACAAGTGCAATCACTGATTTTCCAAGTAATCTCAATTTACTTGGACAAAAGATTAACCAAAAACCAAGCATACTCATCTATAAACATACACTTTTTCCTTATTATGAACCATATATACCCCAAAATTTATCCGTTAAAATGGTTGAACAAATGAATTTTGGTAATTCAAATTCGATTTCTTTATCATTGGGACTTAGAGCAAGTAAAGTAAGAGGTCCAGATTACTTTAGGTATTGTATACATTGTTATTTTGAAGAGGTGGAGTTATATAGTGAGGCTTATTGGCATAGAACTCATCAATTACCGGGAGTTTATGTGTGTCCAATACATAAAGAATTATTATGGACTTCTGATGTTCCATTTAGAAATAAGATAAACAAACACAGGTTCTTTCCTTTGAATCAAAGGTGTGTAGAAAATGGACAAGAAGTTTTGATTCCTAAACACTTGTTTCAAAGCTTATTGTTTATAGCAGAACAATCTTATGAGTTATTGAATAGTAAATTTCCTTTTAAAAACTTGGAAAATATCAACCAATTTTATATTGCTGAATTAAATGTGAAACAATATATTACACCCTCCAAAAGAATTAGAATTCAAGAATTAATCCCAAATTTTCTTCGTTATTTCCCAATTGGACTGTTAAAATTTTTGAATAGTGATTTTGAACTTTTCGATGAAGATACCTGGTTTCATAAGGTATTAAGAAAATCAAAGGTTACCTGTCATCCATTGAGACATTTATTATTACTATTATTTTTAGGGCTTAAGGTTCCTGTCCAACTACAGGAGAATAATCATGACGTACACTTCTTTGGAAAGGCTCCTTGGCCTTGTTTAAATAAGGGATCAACTCACTATAAAGAATTCATTATTAAAGATTGTATTGTTACGAGTGGTTCTAAAACTGGGGAGCCTGTTGGTACATTTACTTGTGAGAATTGTGGCTTTTCCTATTCTCGTACAGGACCAGATGCTTCAGAAGATGATAAATATCGAATAGGGAGGATAAAAAAGTTCGGGGCAGTTTGGGAAAATAGATTACACGAATTGTATTCAAGCGGTAAACACTCTATCCGGGGTATTTCATCTGAGTTAGGTGTCGATTTAAAAACAACAAAGAAATATCTAAACAACAAAATAGAGAATATATCATCCGCTTTAAATAGAGACCAACAAAGTATCCTTCAAGAGAAAAGAAGTAGATTTATTGAGATCGGAAAGAGCTATCCTAGTTACAGTAGGACTGAATTAAGAAAAAGTGCTTCTGGGCTATACAATTGGCTATATAAAAACGATAATGAGTGGTTTATCAGTAACTTACCATCAGCTAAAAGAGGAGAAATTCAGAGAACAATGATTAATTGGGAGAAAAGGGATAGTGAATATTTACAATTGATTATTAGGGAAACTATAAACTTGTATTTAGAGATTCCTCTAGTTAGGGTAACAAGGACTAAGATTTATCAAAGATTAGATATTCAAGCGAGATTTGAGAAAAAAATTGATAAATTTCCTAAATGTAAGGGACTCCTGCAAGTTATTACGGAGACAGTGGAGGAATTTCAAATAAGAAGAATTAAATACTTTGAGAAACAATATATAAATAATAATATTCATTATACGGTTTCGAGCTTAAAAAGAGCGGCTGGAATAAAAGATTTTTCAAATCAACTAATTCGACATGTGATTTTAGATGGAATTAGTGAAGGGGTCTATGAATAATGTTGTCTTATTTCCCGAAACCTTATCCAGATGAGGATTTTAGAAGTATTATATTTAGATATCATATTCGAACAGGTAAATTATATTTCGAAGAAACTAACAAAGAATTATTTGACGTTAAGTCAAAACGAAATATTTACTTTCATCATAATTTAATTAAGTTGATTAGTTTATTGAATCAGAGTGGGTATACTATAGAGTATTTTTTGAATAACCATACAGTTTTCCCGTTAATAAACCCTTTCTTATCTACTCAAAGAAAGCAGGATTTTCAGCAAAGTTTATCTTTAAAGGACTCCTTAAAGGGCAAAAGGTTATTTAAAGATTATATAGCTAAGGAAATAAAATATTGCCCTCACTGCTTAGAAGAAGATTATGAAAAATATGGTGAAGTTTATTCTCACCGATTTCATCAACTTCATTTCATGGATTATTGTGAACGTCATCAGATAGAGCTGATTTCTATATGTCCGAAATGCGGTGTGCCACTATCTAACGCTAATGGGAAGATGTTATTAAGGAGACCATTCTGTGAAAATGGGCATAATTTAGCCTCGGATTCTTCTAACTTCAATGATTGTCCAAAACTTATTGAAAGAGTCCTTCAAGATTTTCACTATATTGTTTCTCGTTCAAGTAAAATAAATCGCGAGTTGATTTTAGACCTATTTTATTCAGCGCTTGGTAAACGCGGTTATGCAGAAATTTACTCAGAGTATTTACAAACCAAGAGGTTAAAAAATGATTTTTTAATCTTTGTAGAGAACCATTTTCAAATATTGGGTGCTCAACATCATAAGGCAATTGATAGCCGTTTCAATATGCTTCTATCTAGAAAAGATAGTCTTGCACCTAATATACTTGCATATTTATTGTTAATTCAATTTATATCGAATTCTTCTGAGGAATTCTTTTTGGACACTATAGGCTTTTCTATAGATATTCCTTTTAAAAATAAGCCCCAACCTTGTTTAAATAAAATTTGTAAATACTACAATAAGTTGATTATAAAAGCTTATAGTAAAACATACTATCCAATTTATGTCCAAGGAACATTTTTATGTCCTCATTGTAGTTATCAGTATGGACGCAAATGGATATGGAACCAAGATAAAAAGAGCGGAGAGATTAACCCACCTTTTTTAATAAGCCGTGGCGAATTATGGGAGAAAGAAGTTATGCAATTATATTCTCAAGGACAAAGTTTAAAGAGTATTGCATCTAAAATGGGGATGGGTAAATATAGAGATCCTATAGTGAAATTATTAAAAGAAAAATTAGGAGAAGAATATGCAAAAAGGTTCAATCCAAAAACTAATTTTACCTTGTATAACATACATTCAAGACTCGAACCAACGACTGCTAAATATGAACAGGCTATAAAGGAAATTGAAAGTGGAATAATAGAAGTGGCTGCTACAAGGTACGACCAACAATTATTATTGATTAGACGACAAAATATCGTAAATATAATCAATGAAAATCCTACTTTAAAAAGAAAAGGTATAGAGGAGCTAGCTAGAGCGGACTATAGATGGCTAATGAAAAATGACCGAGAATGGTTTAATGAGTTCCTTCCTAAACCTTTTACTTTGAAAAATAAAAGTAAATGAAATAAATAGAAAAAGAACATGTTTAAATTAAAGTTAATTGATAGAATGATAATATACTAAGAAATCAAAATTTACTAGACGATTTATAGGCAACTGTGATACTTGTCTATATTTTTAATGGCATCTAACACTTTTAAGAAAAAAAGAGTTTTCCCGTAGATGCCGCCCTATTACCTTTGAAAAATATGAACGACTAGTAAAACATGTTTTGTTTGAGGGGGCACATATGACGAATACAAAAAGAAAAATAAAAAAACTTAAAAAAGTGTTAACTGAATTAGATACTTTAGGAGAACATTCTTCAAAAGTATTGTTAATTCATTATTCATGTGAGAGCTTCTATGATATTAAAGATGGGAAATCTGCCAGAATAACATCAATTGCTATTCGTTTTTTCGAAACAGGTCAATCTGAAAGTTTCTCTATCCATAAGACAGCAGAGAAAGAAAAAAAGCTGGATAAAATAGAGGAATATTACGATGAACTAGAAAAAATAATGTTAGCAGACTTTTTTAATTTTGTAAAAAAACATGAGAATTATAAATGGGTGCATTGGAATATGAGAGATAGTGGATATGGATTTCAAGCCATCAACCATAGATTTGCTGTATTAGGTGGGAAACATAAAGATATACCAGATGAAAATAAATATGATTTAGCAGATAAATTAAAAACTATTTATGGATCAAATTATATCGGACACCCTCGATTTGAAAAATTGATAGAAAAAAATTCAATTTCAAAGAAAGACTTTTTAAATGGACAAGAAGAAGCTGATGCTTTTGAAAATAAGGCATACATTAAGTTGCACCATTCTACTTTGAGAAAGGTAAATATGATGCATTCAGTATTTGAAAAAATATTGGACCGAAATTTAAAAACAGATTCATCTTGGAAAGAGCGTTATGGGATAACGCCCCAAGGTATTTATGAGGCGGTACGAGAAAACTGGTTTTTTAATATTATTCTTTTAGTAATAGGTGGTCTAATTTCCTGGGGTATAACGGAAATTCTTAAATAAGAAGATAATAGATTATTTCATATTAATCGCCAAAAGACTAGAAAGAAGCGAAGATTGCACGTTATTACATGAGATCTGAGAACAGTTATTGATTAGTTTCATAAAGGTTGTAGTGAGGTTAAAGATTGATTTAAGAGAAACAAAATACTCTAAAGGAACAAGATTTTTATTGTATGGAACTTATAGAGGAACTTTAGTATTATTTAATAATCCTCCATTATATTCAAGCCATTTTTCTTTTTCTCGTTCTACTGCTCGATTTTGCCACTCAAACCACACATATGCACATTCACTACAATGACTTTCTACACCAATATTATTACTCACATCTCTATGTGTAAATAGGCTCTTTTTGCGACAACTATAGCAATAAATTACTTTATCCTCCACTTTTTTTAACATAAATAATTTTCCCTCCCTGTTTCAATATTTACTGTGATTTATTGTCAATTAATAGACTAAATTTCAGAAGAAAGTAAAACAAGTTTACCCAATAAAGAGATTACCTAATCGGTGCTTGGTATCGTAGAAAAAATTATAAAGCCACGTGATATGTGATTAGTAGAATTAACCCTCGATGTCGATAAACAGCCTTTTGTGAATTAGTTAAATGAATCTCTGTTAAAGGACAAGGTTGATTAATCATTAATGAATGTGGAGAATGGTTACTAATATAATTTTACACTGGGAATTTATGTTTAAAAATATAAGATTGTGAAAGTGTTCACTTAAACTAACGCGGCAGTTTAGTTGAATAAGGGGAACTTTATTTTTTGAAATAATTGGAACTTCTATTGCTTTTATACGTAATAAAGTAAAAGAATAGGTTAGTTCAATTGAAATAAAGGAGGGGATGAAAATGAGTATCTTTAAAAAGGTGGATTTAAAAGGCTTTTTATGGGTTTTCATTATGGCTTTATTTGGAGTGTCTTTTATAACGCATACCCATAGTTATTTCAATACTAAAGAAATAAATTTACTCATCACTGGCTGTTATGAAAATGGTGGAGAAGTCAAATTAGAAATCCATAATAATCTCACAAGTAGTTATTCTTTTGAGTGTAAGCCGAAATAGATTTAATTGTAAATATTCATTGTAACGGAGGAACTTAATTTAATTGAGTTCCTCCATTTCTTATTGAACTAACGAAGCAGGTGTGCGGCCGAGCCTAGGTCGTATCATATAGCGGGTGGGATTCCCGTCGAGAAAGAACTAGCCATTCACTTGTAGCGAGTCTTGGAGGGCTAATGGTAACATTAGCCTTTAAGCGTAGACAGTTAGGTGGCGGGCCGAAAGCCAACTGGTTGAAGGGATTGAGCTCCATAATGTTAGTAAATCGAGAGGGCTGATGCCTTAAGCACAGCAGAAAGCTACATTTTATCCATCGTTAAAGGCA
>FOUN01000038.1 GCA_900114885.1 Psychrobacillus psychrodurans | reverse complement strand
TAGGATACACAGTTACATTACAAGAACCTGAAGCATCTTAATCCAGTCCATCTACCTACAATATTCCATTGAATTAGACGCTCTCCCCTTTTTTTTAAGCGAATGAGCTGCGTCTTATTAAGTATTGCCTTTTTTCCTAAATTAAAGAAGTTTATTTTCATGGTAGTTGAAGAAGGGAGTAGTAATCTCGCTATCTATACTGATTAAAGTTCGTTTCGATAGGCATTACCGATTTAATGAGGGCTATATCTTTTTCGTTAACATTGGGTGCAAAAAATTCCATACCCCAATGTTCGGAATGAAAAATAGTGGTGGAGTTTTTACTCAAAAAAATAGAGAACCATTTTATCTTCCCCTCAATATTTACATTGTTTGATAATAAATGGGTTACAACATCTAGAGCTTTATTTCCCTTGAAAATAGTGAGGTTATTTTCTGTGATTGTTTCGAATGAGCCTTTAAGCATTGATTTTGTTTCCTCGACAACAACTGCTTCTTCATTCCAACAATGGATTTCTATGGTATCTGATTGTGATAAAAAATAGTTCATCAAAAGAACCCAATAATCAATTTTTTCATATTCACCAGATACACTAAAATACAGTTGGTATATCATTTTGATATAATATCCTTCCCTACAACTTTGTTATTTTTCCGTTTTTTATCAAAACAGTATCTGCCATGCTTCCTATAAAGCAAAATGAATATTCAGAATCATGTTGAGGTGTATAAGTGATTTTCAATTTGTCATCTACGATTTCCGAATGTATTTTTTCAATTTCGTTAGATCCATCTGGATTATAATTTTTAATTATTCCAATAGTTATGTTGTTTATAGAATCATTAGATTCTAATAGGAATTCAATCGTTACTTTCTCATTTTTTTCTAAATTAAGAGGATCAGTTATAATAACTTCCGCATTTTCTAATTTAGTATCAGAAAGTTTATATTCACCATTACCACTGTCATTTAAAGCAGAAGATTTAATTTCCAAAAAATCATTTAGATTGATTTTATCATTACTACTAGAGGAAACATTCTGTTCAGCCCCCTCTGAAGGTACTTTCTTATCGGTTGAGTTTTGTTCATTGTCGTCTCCGCAACCTGCCAGTACAGAAATACTTAGAAAACTAAGAAAAACTATTTTTTTTAACATACGATAAACTCCTCTCTTTCAATTTTTTAAAATTGTCAAATTAATAAAGATAAACATTTTATCAGCTTTTATCCTATAATTATAAGTTCTGAAGCAACCTCACAAATCCCTCCTCTACAATTTAACATAACTATCCATTTATTTAGAAAGTAAACTAAACTGCTTCTTTAGTTCAAGAAGACTATTTATTAGTACTCCTATTAAGTTTTAATTCTTCATATTCTCCCCATACGATATAAAGAATACCTACAAGTAGGGACAGCACACTAAAGATGTTTAAAGTATATCCTACATAAGTTAACATCCCATCGAATAAATCTTGACTCCAACTTGAAACCCCTGAACCAAAAATTGCAGCACTTATATATTTTGTTGATATTAAAAAAGCAGATATAGCAATAAATGCAATTCCAGTACCTCGCCTTGTCATTTTAAATACCCCTTTCTCTATAAAACGAATAATACCATATATTGTATATGAACAAATTCTTCTTTTTCTGTATTACCATTGTTGAACTAACTTGCCACATTAGTTCAATAAGGAAAAAGCTTTACTCCTTCCTGAAGTAAAGCACCCGTTAGTTGAAGATTCGCTAACCGAAATACATTTATCACAATTAGTAAAATCATTCAAAAGATTAAGCTATCGTTTCAATCATTCTACTACTTACTGCTTTAGCAAAATCTCTAGGATTATCTACCATAATATAAACGGTTGAGATTTGTCTATATGTTCCAAACAGTCCGATTTGCGGTGTTTGTTTTTTTAAAGTCACTTCAAATTGGGGTAGATTTGTCCGAAGGACGATTGCGTTATAAGTTGTTTTCTTTTCTTTTTTTAATTTTTCTTCGTAATTAACTCCTATTGGTTCCAATGCTTTAATATTTTCAAAATCTAACTTAAGTGAACTTTGAAATCCTACCCTTATAACCATGTGGTTATCCTCCATTACAATAGGTGAATATCGTACGGAATTGTAGAGACCTACTAGATATACTAGTCCATAAATGCTAAGAACAGTGATTAACCATGCAATTATTGTGTTCCAATGACTTAATAGAATATGAACAGCTACTACTTCAATCATTCCAATAATTAAAGCGATAATCACAAAAACCTTAATATCAGAGTTTTTATGATATGTAAAGGATAACTCCTCGTTTATAGATGGTTTTTTAAACCAAACAATAAAGGCATAGTAGTATATAGCTAAATCTTTTACGGCAAAATCAACGAATTTGCTCTCCCCAAATAGTTCAACAAAGCCATTTCTAAGTGCATCTAAAATGTGCAATTCGTCTCGATTTGTTTCTCTATAGTTTTTAATCATTCGAGCTACTTTATATAAAATAAACACAACTAATGTGATTTCAAAGATAACCGCAACATACATGAATAAATCCAGATATTCCTTCTTAGAGTCTGGAATGATAAAGGATGAGTAAAAATACTGAATAATAAATACGGGAGCAATCGTAATCGGTTTTAAATATTTCTTTCGCAACAACAGGATATAGAAAAACAAGGGAATGAAAAGAGTTAAACTTATCGTTATTCCTAGCATAAAGATGTTATTTTTGTTCTCAAAAGATGTTAAAAAATAATAACTTAACAAATCTATAATTATAGTTACAATAAAAAACACAGTGAGGCTTCTTTTTTTAGTCTTCATACCTATCATTCCCCTTTAATCTTGTCCAAAAGTCATACTGATTGTTTAACCATTGTCTTTACTTTAATACGTTTGCTGGTGGATTAAAGTTTCATTTTTAGATTAATTTTCCATAACTTATTTTACTAACCATCATTCAATATCAAAATGCTTTATCTCTTCTTTAAGTAAAGCACCCGTTAGCCATCCATGTAGCGCAAAATCAGCGCTACACCACAGAGAATGAAAATGTGAAAACCTGGGTATAGGATACTACGGCT
>FOUN01000028.1 GCA_900114885.1 Psychrobacillus psychrodurans | reverse complement strand
CGTTCCCATACCGAACACGGAAGTTAAGCTCTTCAGCGCCGATGGTAGTTGGGGGTCTCCCCCTGTGAGAGTAGGACGTCGCTGGGCACCAAAGAAAAAGTCGTTACCGAGTAATTGGTAGCGACTTTTTTGTATTTAGAAATAAGCCGTAGGCAGTCTATCTCTATAAAAAAGTATGCGAGAAAGTAGAGGGGCAAAGAGTTCAAGGAAGCAAACGAGAGAGACTCGGAGCGTATAACATACGCGAGAATTGAACGAGAGCGGCTGACGAAGAAATCTGCCGCCTATCTGCTTTCGCAGCCCCGGACACGGAAGTAAAGCTCTTGCGCCAATGGTAGTTGGGGGTCTCCCCCTGTGAGAGTAGGACGTCGCGGGGCACCAAAGAAAAGTCGTTACCGAGCAATCGGTAGCGGCTTTTTTGTATGGTTTTAAATATTAAAGTATCATCTATTAATCTGCGTCTCTAAAGATTCAAATACTAATTAAGAGTGCTTCAATCTAATTCTTATAATAGAGATCAACTTTTATTGTTTACCTGTTTATAAATGAATTAGGATGGTCTCATATCCTATTAACTTATTAATTTATACTAATATTAAACAAGTAAAATTGAATACAGGATTCGTTAGATCTTATCGCTTTAGAAAAGTCGGAATAAACATACTATTTAAGGAATCTTGACACTTACAAGAAGCGCTGATAACCTTGTAATAATATTTATTTAACGAGGAGGAATTCAGCGAAATGTGGGAATCTAAATTTAAAAAAGAAGGCTTAACATTTGATGATGTTTTATTAGTTCCAGCTCAATCAGAAGTATTACCAAAGGATATCAATTTATCGGTGCAATTGACGTCTAAAGTAAAATTAAATATCCCAATGATTAGTGCTGGTATGGATACAGTAACGGAAGCAAAAATGGCTATTGCGATGGCACGTCAGGGTGGACTTGGTATTATTCATAAAAATATGAGTATTGAGGAACAATCTGAGCAGGTTCAAACAGTTAAACGTTCTGAAAATGGTGTTATAACGGATCCATTCTTTTTAACTCCAGAACATCAAGTATATGATGCTGAGCACTTGATGGGAAAATATAGAATTTCCGGTGTCCCTATTGTAAATAACGAAGAAGATTTACAATTAGTTGGCATTATCACTAACCGTGATCTACGCTTTATTCAAGATTACTCTTTAAAAATTGATGATGTTATGACCAAGGAACAGTTAGTTACTGCTGCAGTTGGAACAACTCTTGAGGATGCTGAGAAAATCCTTCAACAATATAAAATTGAAAAGTTACCGATTGTTGATGAAAATGGAATGCTAAAAGGTTTAATCACTATTAAAGATATTGAAAAAGTGATTGAATTCCCGAATGCTGCCAAAGATCATCTTGGAAGATTGTTAGTAGGTGCTGCAGTAGGAGTTACAAAAGATACGATGCTAAGAGTACAGAAACTTGTAGAAGCACAAGTAGATGTGATTGTTATTGATACTGCACATGGACATTCTCAAGGTGTTATGGATACGGTAAAAGATATTCGTAATGCTTATCCAGAATTAGATATTGTCGCAGGTAATGTTGCAACTGGTGAAGCAACAAAAGCTTTATTTGAAGCTGGTGCAGATGTAGTTAAAGTTGGTATTGGACCAGGTTCTATTTGTACAACTCGTGTGGTGGCAGGTGTTGGGGTTCCTCAAATTACAGCTATTTACGATTGTGCAACAGAGGCTCGCAAAGCTGGTAAAACAATCATTGCAGATGGTGGTATTAAGTATTCTGGTGATATCGTAAAAGCATTAGCTGCCGGCGGACATGTAGTTATGTTAGGTAGCTTACTAGCTGGTACAACAGAAAGTCCCGGAGAAACGGAAATTTTCCAAGGTAGACGTTTTAAAACTTACCGTGGAATGGGATCTATTGCAGCTATGGAAAAAGGTTCAAAAGATCGTTACTTCCAAGAGGATGCAAAAAAATTAGTACCAGAGGGCATTGAAGGTCGTCTTCCATATAAGGGACCACTTTCTGATACTGTTCACCAATTACTAGGTGGTGTTCGTGCAGGCATGGGGTATTGTGGAACTGGAACACTTGAAGATCTACGAGAAAATGCACAGTTTATCCGTATGACGGGTGCAGGATTACGTGAAAGTCATCCTCATGATGTTCAAATCACGAAAGAAGCTCCTAACTATTCTCTATCATAAGTAACTGCGTTATTTAGAAACTTTTGCACTCATTCGACGTCTTAAACTAGGTCGAATGGGTGCTTTTTTGTCTACAAGTGTCCTAGCATGCTAAAGTGTGATAAAATGAGCAATGATAATAACAAAAGGTGGAGGTACGATAGTGAAGAAGGTTTGGATGACATCAATGATAAAGTGGCTAGTACTTCCGATGTTTCTTGTGTCAGTAGTATGTGGTATGCCTGCTGCAACAAAAGCAGAGGAAAGTTTGAATTTAAATGTAGATGCAGCAATTTTAATTGATGCAGAGACAGGGAAAATTCTATATGAAGAGAATTCTGAAACAGCACTGGGTATAGCAAGTATGACAAAAATGATGACGGAGTATTTGTTATTTGAAGCAATAGAAGAAGGCAAAGTAAAATGGGATCAACAATACAATGTAACTGAATATACATACAAAATTTCTCAAGATCGTCGTTTAAGTAATGTACCACTACGTGAAGATGGTAGCTATTCTATTCAAGAGCTTTATGAAGCAATGGCTATATACTCAGCAAATGCAGCAACTATTGCTATTGCTGAAACAATTGCAGGAACCGAAGATAATTTTATTAAGCTGATGAATGAAAAAGCAGCTGAAATGGGATTAGAGGGATATAAATTTGTCAATTCTTCTGGACTAAACAATGGAGACTTACAAGGAATGCATCCAGCAAGTACTAATGCTTCTGATGAAAACGTAATGCCCGCAAAATCGGTAGCAATTCTTGCATATTATTTAATGAAAGATTTTCCAGAGGTTTTAGAAACAACGAAGATTGCTAAAAAAACATTCCGCAAAGGAACCTCTGATGCAATAGAGATGAGTAACTGGAACTGGATGTTACCAGGATTAATATATGAATACGAAGGCGTAGATGGGTTAAAAACTGGAACAACAGAATTTGCAGGTCATTCATTTACTGCAACTGCTCAAAAGAACGGAATGCGTGTTATTTCTGTCGTAATGAAAGCAGTTGATGCAGATGGAAATGGTTCGTACAAAGCACGTTTTGATGCAACAAGAGCATTATTAGATTATGGGTTCTCCCAATTTTCTAAAGAAGAAATTGTACCAGCAGGATATAAAATTCCAAAACATGAGACATTAGAAGTTGAAAAAGGGAAAGAGGACACAGTAGCAATAGCTGTGAAGGACCCTATTTCTATGGTCATTAAGACAAATGAAAAAGAATTGTACAAGCCTGTATTTACAGAAAACAAAGAGAAGCTTGAAGCAGATATTAAAAAAGATACAGTTGTTGGTAAAGTTCATTTAGAAAAATCCGAAGGAACTGATTATGGCTATATAATTGATAAAGCAGCAGAAACGGAAGTAGTGACTACCGAGGCTGTAGAACGTGCTAGCTGGTTTAGTTTAATGTTCCAAGGTATTGGAAAGTTTTTCGGAAACTTATGGAATAGCACAACAGACTTTATAGGTGGATTATTTTAAAATAGGCAAAAGCACCGTAGCTCTTTTGAGTTACGGTGCTTTTGTTATTTCTAATGCATGCATTAATTGATGAATGGAGGAAACAACCTGCTCTGTTTTTAAACCTCCAAATCCTAATACTAACCTTGGATTCATTTTATCATCTAGTTCTGCTGAGGTATATTCCAGAAGACCGTATATTCGAATATTTGATTGCTCTGCAAGTTTTACTAGTTCAGTCTCTGTTTTAGTTGTACGAATTGTCAATAGTATATGCATACCTGCTTGTTCCCCAGATATAGTAACAGTTGGTTCGTATTCCATAATAGTTTTCGTAATAATTTCTAGTTTTCGCTTATAAATCTTTCTCATTCTATTTAAATGTTTAGCGAAGTATCCTTCTTCCATAAAGTTTGCTAGAATATGCTGATCCATTCTAGGAACTGTAGCAGAATAATAGGAAAACCTCTTTTTATACTGCAGGATTAGTGACTTTGGTAATACTGCATAGGCTATGCGCAAAGAAGGCATTAATGATTTAGAAAATGTGCTCAAATAGATGACACGTTCATTTTGATCTATACCTTGTAAGGAAGGAATAGGCTTACCTGTATACCTAAACTCACTATCGTAATCATCTTCAATAATATATCGGTTATCTTGCTGATATGCCCATGCGAGTAGCTGGCTTCGCCGGGTTGCGGATAGTACCGCCCCTGTTGGGAATTGGTGGGAGGGAGTTACGTACATGACATTTGCAAAGGTCTGTTCTAATTTAGCAACTATGACCCCGTCGTTATCTACTGGTATAGGTACTGACATCCTACTATCTTTAAAAAATAAATGATGCGTAAGAGGATACCCGGGATTTTCAAATCCATACACAGTTTTATCTCCAAGTAACTGAATAATAAGTGGCATAATTTGCTCAGTACCTGAGCCTAAAATAATTTGTTCAGGAGTACTTTTCACTCCTCTTGATTGGAACAAGTAAGAAGAGATTTGCTGTCTCAACTCATAATCTCCTTGAGGATGTCCTAACTGAAGTAAGTCTTTATTATCATCGTGTACAATGTCCTTTGCATACTTTCTCCAGATTGCAAAAGGAAAAGAATCTGTATCAATTTTCCCGGGTGAAAAATCCACAGAAAAGTTAGGTGTGTTGTTTGCTTCCTGTGTTATGAAGGAAGTGTCCTGTTCGATAATAGCTAGTTCCTCTAAGTTTTGAACGAAATATCCACGTCTGGGTTCAGAGGAGATAAACCCTTCAGCAACTAATTGGCTATAAGCAAATTCAATAGTCGTTTGACTGACAGCTAAATAATCAGCCAATTTTCTTTTAGAAGGAAGCTTAATACCCTCTTCAATTGTACCGTTTATAATTGCTTCTTTTATAGCACGATATAGTTGTTCATATAGTGGAGTTTTCGATTCTTGTACAAGCTGAAACATTAAAAAATCCATAGTCTCTCCAATCTGACCACTTTATTTAATTTGTTTCTGATACTTTTCATAAGGTCATATTTTATTATACTAAACTTAATAAAGATAATGGAGGGAAAATAATGATACCTACAAGTTTAATCGGGACAGATCGAGTAAAAAGAGGAATGGCTGAAATGCAAAAGGGCGGAGTTATCATGGATGTTATTAATGCAGAGCAAGCAAAAATTGCAGAAGCAGCAGGTGCAGTTGCGGTGATGGCATTAGAACGAGTACCCTCCGATATCCGGGCAGCTGGGGGAGTAGCTCGTATGGCGGACCCACATATTATGGAAGAGGTAATGGGAGCGGTAACAATTCCAGTAATGGCGAAAGCGCGTATCGGTCATATTACTGAAGCACGCATTTTAGAGGCAATGGGTGTAGATTATATTGATGAATCAGAAGTGCTAACTCCCGCAGATGAAGAGTATCACTTACGTAAAAATGAATTTATAGTACCTTTTGTATGTGGTTGTAAAGATCTTGGAGAAGCAGCACGAAGAATTGGAGAAGGAGCTTCGATGCTTCGTACAAAAGGCGAGCCAGGAACAGGGAACATAGTAGAAGCAGTACGTCATTTACGTAAAGTAAATGGACAGGTTCGCAAAATAGTACATATGAGTGAAGATGAATTAATGACAGAAGCAAAAGTTTTAGGTGCACCTTATGATGTTTTATTGCAAATTAAGCATGCCGGCAAATTACCAGTTGTGAACTTTGCAGCAGGAGGGGTAGCAACACCAGCAGATGCAGCTCTAATGATGGAGCTTGGAGCAGATGGTGTGTTTGTAGGATCTGGTATTTTCAAATCAGAAAATCCTGAGAGATTTGCAAAAGCTATTGTGGAAGCTACAACACATTTCCGGGATTATAAATTACTGGTAGAGATTTCAAAGGAATTAGGAATTCCTATGAAAGGAATTGAAATTTCTCGTTTATCTGCAGTTGAACGTATGCAAGATAGAGGTTGGTAATATGGTTAAAATAGGTGTTTTAGCACTCCAGGGAGCAGTTAGCGAGCATATTCGTTCCATTGAAAATAGTGGAGCAGATGCATTAATGGTAAAAAATATAAATGATTTAGCTTTAGTGGATGGTTTAATACTCCCTGGAGGAGAAAGTACAACTATGCGAAAGCTAATTGATCGATTTGAAATGTTAGAACCACTAAGACAATTTGCATTGAATGGTAAACCAATGTTTGGAACTTGTGCAGGCTTAATCCTACTTGCAAAAGAATTAGTTGGATACGATTATTCACATATAGGTGCTCTTGAAGCTACTATTGAACGCAATTTTTACGGTCGACAGGTCGATAGCTTTGAAGTAAGTTTATATATTAAAGGTGTTGCAGCGGATTTTCCAGCGGTATTTATACGAGCACCTCATATCGTAAATGTCGGGGAGAATGTTGAAATACTTGCAACGTATAGAGATAGAATCGTAATGGTAAGACAAGGTTATTTGTTAGGATGCTCTTTTCATCCCGAGTTAACTACTGATCAACGAATAACGGCATATTTTATAGAGATGGTGAAGGAAAGTCTTGCAAATGAGTTGCACGTATAGTAAAGTATGAGTAATTTCATGAATCAAAAACGATGATAGGAAGCAGTAACAAGCACGTTTTTTATAGAGAGTCAGCGGGTGGTGCAAGCTGATATAAACACTTGTGAATCCGTCCTTTGAGTTGTGCGGCTGAATGATTAGTAAGTCGTGCCGGTTGAAAAGCCGTTACAGTACAAGTAAGTGGATTCTGTTTATGACTGGATCAATCAGGGTGGCAACGCGGGTATGCTCTCGTCCCTTTTTCATGGGATGGGGGCTTTTTTGTCGTTTTTAGAAAATTTAAAGGAGGAATTATATATGTTAGATGTAAAATTTGTACGAGATAATTATGAAACAGTAAAAGCAAAACTTGCTAAGCGAGGAGAAGATATTTCAGAGTTTGACCAATTCCAACCTTTAGACCAAAAGCGTCGTGAGTTGATAGCGAAAACGGAAGTATTAAAGGCTGAAAGAAATGAGTTTTCTCAAAAAATCTCTTTGATGAAACGAAATAAAGAAAATGCGGATGATCTTATTGCACGTATGCGTGAAGTAGGCGATGAAATAAAAGCATTAGATGATGAGTTACGAGATGTTGAAGAAAAGTTTGAATATATGATGATGCGTATCCCTAATGTTCCACACGACAGTGTACCAATAGGTGACTCTGAGGATGATAATGTAGAAATACTTAAATGGGGAGAAGTTCCTTCATTTGATTTTGAAACGAAAGCACATTGGGACATTGCGACAGAATTAAAATTAGTAGATTTTGAACGTGCTGCAAAAGTGACAGGAAGTCGTTTTGCATTTTACCGTGGATTAGGGGCTAGATTAGAACGTGGATTGTTAAATTTTATGATGGATTTGCATGCAGAAGAGCATGGCTATGAAGAAATGCTTCCACCATATTTAGCAAACCGTACAAGTTTAACAGGTACGGGGCAACTTCCGAAGTTTGAAGAGGATGCATTTTTAATTGGAGAAGAGGATTACTTCTTAATACCAACAGCGGAAGTACCTGTAACGAATTTTTATAGAGATGAAATATTAGATGGGGCAGAACTTCCGCAGGCATTCACTGCTTATAGCGCTTGCTTCCGTTCAGAAGCAGGATCTGCAGGTCGCGATACACGTGGTTTAATACGTCAGCATCAATTTAACAAAGTAGAGTTAGTTCGCTTTGTGAAGCCTGAAGATTCTTATGAGCAGTTAGAACTTTTAACTGGTCATGCAGAGAAAGTATTACAACTGTTAGGTCTTCCATATCGTAAACTTCATATGTGTACAGCAGATTTAGGATTTACAGCTGCGAAGAAGTATGATTTAGAGGTATGGTTACCAAGCTATGGTGAATATAAAGAAATTTCTTCTTGCAGTAACTTTGAAGACTTCCAGGCTAGACGTTCAGGGATTCGTTTCCGCCGTGAAGCTGGAGGAAAACCAGAGTACGTGCATACATTAAATGGTAGTGGATTAGCACTAGGACGCACAGTGGCAGCTATATTAGAAAATTACCAACAAGCAGATGGAACAGTATTAGTTCCAGAGGTTCTGGTTCCTTATATGGGTGGAAAAACAGTTATAAAATAATTAAAAAGAAGAACCAGATTCGCTATAAACCGCGTTTCTGGTTCTTCTTTTTTTCGCGAAGATTACGAAAAAACTGAGTGAGTATATTGCCACATTCTTCTGCTAAAACACCTTCTGTCACTTCACAGCAGTGATTAAAACGTTCATCATTTAATAGTCGGTAAAGGGAATCTACACAGCCTGCTTTGGCATCTCTTGCCCCGTAGACGACTCGAGGGATACGGGATTGTAAAATAGCTCCTGCACACATAGGGCAAGGTTCTAAAGTAACATATAGAGTAGTTTCTTCTAATCTCCAATTATTTAAAGTTTTACATGCCTCTTGAATAGCAAGTAGTTCCGCATGTGTAGTAGCATTTAAGGTTGTTTCTCTTAAGTTGTAACCGGTTGCGATAACTTTATCATTATGTACTATAACAGCACCTATGGGCACTTCACCAATGGCGGCAGCTTTCTTAGCTTCTTCTATGGCTAAATTCATATAATGTTCATCCATCTAAATCAACTCCTTTTTGCATAGTGTAGCATGTTTTTTTATCAACTTGCATATTCTATGATGAAGGAGTGATGCATTGATCCATATAGTTAAACAGGGAGATAGTTTATATGCAATCGCCAAAAGGTTCGGAACAACAGTAGAAAGTATAGTTTCTATAAATGAAATTCCTGATCCGGATGTATTAGTAGTAGGGCAGGCCATAGTTCTACCATCTACCCCAAGTCCAAATAGACCTACTATTGAAACGAATTTATATGTTGAATGGTATACAGAAGTACCTTCCGAACGAGTGTTGGAGCAAGTAGAGAAGGTGGCTTCAAATTTAACGTATATGATGCCTTTTTCGTATGAAGTGTTGCGAGATGGATCATTAACGGAGATGAATTGGGGAACGTTAAGTGAAATAGCTAAAGAGCAACAAGTAGAAGCAGTTATTGTGATAGCAAATATTGAGGATTATGCGTTTAATAGCTCACTAGCTCATACCATTTTAACGGATGAAGTAGTTAAGAGGAATTTGTTTGAACAAGCGGTGGCAGAGGCAGAAAAAAGAGGAACGAATCATATTCATATTGATTTTGAGTATATGGATGCTAGTGACAGAGAAAACTATGTGAACTTTATAAGGGAATTTAAAGAATTTGCAAAAGGATATATTATATCCGTAACACTTCCTCCTAAAACAAGTGCTGATCAACCAGGAAGATGGTATGAAGCTTTTGATTATAAGGCGATAGGAGAAGTGGCAGATTTTGTTGTCATTATGACTTATGAATGGGGATATAGTGGGGGTCCTCCGATGGCAGTTTCTCCTATCGGACCTGTCCGCAGAGTATTAGAATATGCAAAAACAGAGATACCGCCAAGTAAAATTTTGATGGGGCAGAACTTGTATGGATATGATTGGACTTTGCCATATAAAGTAGGAAACCCGATTGCTAAAGCATTAAGTCCACAACAGGCTATTCAACTAGCAAAAGATAGAAATGCAGCAATTGAGTATGATCAAAATGCACAGGCTCCTTTTTTTCACTATTGGCAGGATGGTATTGAACATGAGGTTTGGTTTGAAGATGCACGATCTATTCAGGCTAAGTTCAAGCTTTTGAAGGAATTGCAGTTACTAGGAATTGCATATTGGCACAGTGGTTTTGATTTTCCTCAAAATTGGTACTTACTTCACGAAATGTTCCAGGTGAAGAAAATATAGAGCAAATTAGCCTTTCCTTGGAAAGGTGGATTTGCTCTATTTTTCATTTTCAGCGTGTGCTAAAATAGAAGGTACGACTTGAAATCTTAGAGTGAGGTTAAACTTATGTCCATTCCATTTATAACTGTAGAAGGTCCAATCGGGGTTGGAAAGACTTCCTTGGCCAAAGCTATTGCGACTAAATATCAATTTGAATTATTAAAAGAAATTGTGGATGAAAATCCTTTTTTAAATAAGTTTTACGAGGATATAGCAGAATGGAGCTTCCAAACAGAGATGTTTTTTCTTTGTAATCGTTATAAACAATTAAGTGATATAGAGAAAAAATATATATCGAAAGAAAATCCAGTTGTTGCAGATTATCATATTTTCAAAAATCTAATTTTCGCGAAACGTACATTGAGTGAAATAGAATATGAAAAATATGAGTCGATCTATCAAATTTTGACAAAAGATATGCCCGTTCCTAATATGGTCATATATTTAGATGCAAGTATAGATGTACTTCTCGCTCGAATTGATAAGCGGGGAAGAGATTTCGAAAAAAAAATCAGCTCTGAATATTTGGAGCAGCTCTCAGTCGATTATCGTATGTTTATCGATAACTTCGAGAAAAAGCATCCAGAAGTACCCATTCTTCGATTTAATGGTGATGAAATAGATTTTGTTCAAAATGGACAGGACTTACAAATAATCTTAGAAAAAGTAGATGTAACATTACATAAAGGGAGTTATTAAATAATGAGTTTAAGAGAGAAGTATGGCATTCCTGCTAGTGCAGTTATTACGATTGCCGGAACTGTAGGCGTAGGGAAATCAACTATGACTAAAGCATTAGCAGAAGCTTTAAATTTTAAAACGTCTTTTGAAAAAGTAGATACAAACCCTTATTTAGATCGTTTCTACGAGGATTTTTCTAAATGGAGCTTCCACTTACAAATTTACTTCCTAGCGGAGCGCTTTAAAGAACAAAAAAGAATGTTTGAGTATGGTGGAGGATTTATACAAGACCGTTCTATCTACGAGGATACTGGAATTTTTGCACAAATGCATAAAGAGAAAGGCACGATGGATCCCGTAGATCATGAGACGTATACGAGTTTGTTTGAAGCAATGGTAATGACACCATATTTCCCACATCCAAACTTACTTATTTATTTAGAGGGATCAATGGATGACATTATTGATCGAATTCATGATAGAGGTCGCCCAATGGAGCAACAAACACCTATATCTTATTGGGAAGAAATGCATGGACGTTATGAAAAATGGATTGATGCATTTAATGGTTGCCCAGTCCTTCGTTTAAATATTAATGATTATGATATTATAGCAAACCCAGATGATGTCGAAGCGATTTTAGAACGTATTGGACATTTCATGGAACAAACAGCTATTATTCGTAAATAAGTAAAATCCTCCTGTATGTTATTCAGGAGGATTTTTATGTAAGGAGTAATCCGTGTAAATAAAAAAAGAAGGTAGCGGAATTCGTTACCTTCTTAATATTCTGAACACGATAGTGTAAGAAAAATTCGTTACCAATGCAACGAATTCAATCTCAAATTTATGCGTGTGTGTATATAAAATGGAGGAGGAAGAGGGATTCGAACCCCCGCGCGGTATGACCCGCCTGTCGGTTTTCAAGACCGATCCCTTCAGCCAGACTTGGGTATTCCTCCGAAGTACAAGAACTAATTTATCATGGATAAAAATGAAAGTCAACATATTTATAATAATTTTCAATTATATAACTTTTTATGTGATGGTATTACAAACTCTCTTGATAAAGAGAGCGAAAACTTAAAACTTTACCTTGCAAGTTTCTATAATTTAGTAACTCAGATAAAATTTAAATGCGCGTTATCATTGATTTTTGTCTATAAAAAAAGTATACTTATAAATGCCGTGCTAGGTGGGAAGGTAGCGGTGTCTTGTAACTCGCAATCCGCTCTAGCGAGACTGAACTCCTTCTCTGAGGTTGAATACATGTAGGGTCTGGTATTTGCACGTGATGTTGACGTTTGGGTCCTGCGCAATGGGTACCCATGAACCATGTCAGGTCCGGAAGGAAGCAGCATTAAGTGGTGTTTACTCATGTGCCGCGGGGTCGCCTAAACCGAGTTAACGACAAAGGTGCCGCTTATGTGTTTCAATCGAAGGAGGGTGCACGGTATTAATTTTTAATTTCAACTCATTTGTCTAATAGACAGGTGAGTTTTTTATTTGGAAAAAATATTTACTATACATAAATAAGCGAAGTCTATTTTGCTTTATGATATAATAGGAATCATAACAGACAGAAATCAGAAGGAGGGAAATTTGTGTCGTATCAAGCTTTTTACCGTGCTTATCGTCCACAATCGTTTGCGGAAATGTCCGGGCAAACTCATATCAAGCAAACCCTTCAAAATGCCCTCCTTTATAACAAAACAACACACGCGTATTTATTTTCAGGGCCACGTGGAACAGGTAAAACAAGTGCAGCAAAAATCTTTGCGAAGGCTTTGAACTGTGAAAATGGACCAGCAAAAGAACCTTGCAATACATGTGAAACTTGTAAAAGTGTAACTGAAGGTTCAAATACTGATGTGATTGAATTTGATGCAGCTTCTAACTCTCGTGTAGAAGAAATGCGTGATATTATTGAAAAAGTCCGATTTGCACCTTCTAATGCTAAATATAAAGTGTATATTATTGATGAAGTGCATATGCTATCAACGAGTGCATTCAACGCGTTATTGAAAACATTAGAAGAACCGCCTGCACATGCAGTGTTCATATTGGCAACAACGGAGCCACATAAAATTCCACTTACTATTATCTCTAGGTGCCAGCGTTTTGATTTTAAACGAATAACATCTTCTGATATCGTTTCTCGTATGGAAGAAGTTTTAACAGATGCTAAAATTGAATACGATGAAAACGTACTGAAAATTATTGCACAAGCCGCTGCGGGTGGTATGCGTGATGCACTTAGTATGCTAGATCAAGTTGTGTCGTTTAGTGAAGATAAAATGACGATTGAAGATGCATTACTTGTAACTGGTTCGATTGGACAGGATGTCTTTTTTCAATTAGCAGATGTTTTGATAGAGAAAGATATAGCAAGAGCGCTAGCGTGCATAGAAAAGTTAATAGAAGATGGCAAGGATCCAGTTCGGTTAACGGAGGACTTTATTACATTCTATAGGGACTTACTAGTTTTACTTGTTGCTCCAGAACAAACTGATTTGTTGGAAATAGCGACGGGGGATTCTACGTTTTTAGAACTTGCTTCTAAGTTTCAAGTAGATACCTTATATAGAGGGATCTCCATCTTGACGAATACACAACAAGAAATGCGTTTTTCTAATCATGCAAAAGTGTATCTAGAAACGGCGATAATCCGATTGGCACATGTGCCAATAGAAGGAACATTATCAAATGAGAGTAACTCGGAGTTAGAAACAAAGGTAAGAGTACTAGAATCTCAACTACAACAGTTGCAACAACAATTAAGTCAAGGAATGATACCGCAGGCAAACACTGGAACACAAGATCAACCGAAACGTCAACGACAAAAATCATCTGGTGGCGTTAAAGTGTCAAGTGGTCGAATACAAGAAATCCTAAAAACAGCCACGAAAACTGATATCCTAACGATTAAATCTCAGTGGGCAAATATTTTACAACAATTACAGAAATCACATGCGGCATTATTAAATGATGCTGAGCCAGTAGCAGCATCTTCTAATGCATTTGTGTTAAAATTCAAGTATGATATACATTGCCAAATGGCTATGGAGAATAAAACATTTTCCACTTCATTTCCCCAGTTAATTGCTAACCTGACAGGGGCGATGTATGAAGTTTTATACGTACCAGAGGAAAATTGGTTGAAGATCCGAGAAGAGTTCATTCGGCAAAATGGTTTGAAACAAGGTAATACGGATACTGAGGAAGAAAATCCGTCAGAACCAACAGAATCGATGGAACTATTACAAACGATTGAACAGGTATCAGAGGATCCGTTGGTAGTGGAAGCTGAGAAATTGTTTGGAAAAGAATTTGTAGAAGTACAAGATGACTGAGGAGGAAAATAATTATGCGTGGAATGGGAAATATGCAAGGTATGATGAAACAAATGCAAAAAATGCAAAAGAAGATGGCTGAGGCTCAAGAAGAGTTAGCTACTCAACGATTTGAAGCAGTAGCTGGCGGTGGCATGGTGAAAGTTGTAGTTTCTGGCCAAAAAGAAGTGCTTGAAGTAGAACTAGATCCAGCTGTTATAGATCCAGATGATATTGAAATGCTTCAAGATTTAATCGTTATTGCTACAAACGAAGCCATAAAAAAAGCAGAAGATACAGCGAACTCCACAATGGGTCAATTCACGAAGGGATTGAACCTTCCTGGCATGTTCTAGGGGGAATATTAGATGCATTATCCTGAACCGATATCAAAACTAATAGAAAGTTTTATGAAATTGCCAGGAATAGGGCCGAAAACAGCGGCCCGTCTGGCTTTTTTTGTCTTAACTATGAAAGAAGATACTGTTTTAGACTTTGCGAAGGCTTTAGTAGACGCCAAACGTAATTTAAGTTTTTGTTCTGTGTGCGGGCATATAACAGATATTGATCCTTGCCATATATGTCAGGATCAACAAAGAGATGCCTCTTTAATCTGCGTGGTTCAAGACACAAAAGATGTAATTGCCTTGGAAAAGATGAGAGATTACAATGGACGGTACCACGTACTTCACGGTGCAATTTCCCCAATGGATGGAATTGGTCCGGAAGATATTAATGTACCTTCGCTTTTAAAAAGATTACAAGATACAGAAATAGAAGAACTAATACTAGCTACTAATCCTACAATAGAAGGAGAAGCAACGGCGATGTATATTTCACGCCTTGTAAAACCGTCTGGTATTAAAACAACTAGAATTGCTCATGGATTACCTGTAGGCGGAGACCTAGAGTATGCAGATGAAGTAACTCTGTCTAAAGCGCTAGAAGGTCGCCGAGAGTTATAGGGGGATAGGTTAGTGTGATGTTTTCTAAAAAAGGGAAATTAAAAAAAGAATTCGATGATCAATTTGTAAAACTCATGATAGAAACAAAAGAAAATTGGCAACAAGCTCAATTAATAGAAGATTATTTAAACGACTATGATTTAGAAGCAGTTGCTAAAAGGAAAATAGCAGAAAGTATCCACTTCTATTTATATAAAGAAGCAAGGATTCGAAATGTCGTTCTAAAATAGCATAATAGATGTCCTAGCCACATATAATGATAGATATGATTTTACGGAGGGAATAACTCATGAAGTTCATTATCATTATATGTTCGCTAGTGCTTTTATCTTTTTTATTATTTCGAAATTCATTTCCTAAGTTTTTTGAGGGTGTATCTATTTTGTTATTTCGTTTAGGTTTTTCTGTACTTTTATTATACGGAGTGCATTTATTACTTGGTTCAATGGGTTATGCGATCCCTGTAAATCTGTTCACAGGTGCCGTTGCAGCAGCATTAGGCATACCTGGAGTAATCTCCATTGTGGCAATTTCTATATTAGTATAAAAAAGTTTTTAAAATGTGTTGACTTTATAATATAAAGAGAGTAATATTGTAGAAGTCGCCAAGAGGTAAAGCATTCTGGCAGACAACATGAACATTGAAAACTGAACATGCAAAACGTTAAGACATACAGCTTATCAACTAACTTTGTTAGTATGATAGCAAAACAATTTTGACATCATTTAATGATGATGCCAGCAAAACAAAATGAGCTTTTAAACTAGTTCTATTCGCTGGATAACGAGACGTAGTGCAGTGCGAGGAAGCAATCGAGAGAGGGAAGGAACGTACTAGTGTACGTGACTGACCGAACGAGTGAAGCTGACAAAGCAATGTGCTGCGTAACGTCATCCAGATCTTATGGAGAGTTTGATCCTGGCTCAGGACGAACGCTGGCGGCATGCCTAATACATGCAAGTCGAGCGAA
>FOUN01000045.1 GCA_900114885.1 Psychrobacillus psychrodurans | reverse complement strand
TGGATCTACGTCAAGATTCTGGACACAAAAATATTAAGTTTTTTCTGCACAACCACCATTCATGGAGTCTTCCACATCCCAAGTAGATCGTCAAAGTGAAAAGAGCCTTTGACAATCTACTTGGGACGTGGAGAGATTAACCCATGGATGTTGTGCCTGAAAAATGTGGAGGGGGATTGGCTTTTACCCTTAAGACTCAGGCTGCTGCGCGACACATTATTTCATACGCCTCTGGCGTTACAAAGCCGATGCTTCCATGAATTCGTTTACGATTATACCAGCCTTCTATATATTGGAATAGGGAGATTCTCGCATTCTCAAAATCTTCATATCGTTTCCGATAGACCTCTTCTTTTTTGAGTGTGGCATGAAAGGACTCGATGCATGCATTGTCATAAGGGCATCCTTTACGACTGAATGATGCAATCATTTCATATGTTTTTAACTGTTCTTGAAATGCCTCACTTGTATATTGGGTACCTAGATCCATATGGATGATCAATCCCGGTGAAGGATTTTGGGAATCGACGGCACTTTTTAAAGCATCCAACACGATTTCTGTGGTCATCGTACGGGAAAACTTGTAACCTACTATTTTCTTTGAATGCAAATCGAGGACAGACGCTAGATAACACCAGCCATCTCGAAGCGTATGGATATACGTGATATCTGCCACCCATTTTTCATTGATTGTGGTTGTTGTAAAATCTTGCTTCAACACATTTTCTCGTTCTTCCACTGGTGTCTGTGTGCTTGCTGGACGGTATTTCTTCACAATGTTTGACTGGATGCCTGCTTGCTTCATCAGACGTTGGACTCTTTTTATACTGCAAGAATAGCCTTCTTTTAAAAGTACTCGATGTATTTTGGGGGCGCCATAGATACCTTTACTTTCTTTATGAATGGCTATTATACGATCCAATATTACCTCATTGGCCACGTGGTAGCTGTTCGGTTTCTTATGAAATGATTGATAATAAGTACTTTTTGGCATCTTTAAAATGCGACACATCACTTGTACTGGATGATACCCGCTTTCATTTGTAATGTAGTCGATCAGTTCTTCGTCTTCTATTTTCTCGCGAATATGGTCATAGCCTTTTTTAGGATTTCAAGCTCCTGTTTTAACCGAAGGTTTTCTTTTTGAATCATTTCTACATCGGATACAGTTAATTCCTTTGTCCCTTCGATTGTAGAGAGTTGTTTAATCCATTTATAGATTGTTACTTCTGAAACACCATATTCGCTAGATAGTTGGCTGACCGGTGTACCTGAGCTGTGAAGCTCCACTACTGTTTGTTTAAACTCTTGGTTATAACGTTTTTGACTCATATTACAGACACGACCTTTCGTTAGTTCAATTTTAGTGACTTAACCAAGATGTGTCCATACATCCATTCTACATTCA
>FOUN01000015.1 GCA_900114885.1 Psychrobacillus psychrodurans | reverse complement strand
ACGATAAGCACCTTGCGCTTCCTTAGTGGTTGGTCGATGTGTACCCCCACAGTGGACTTTCACCACCTAGATAGTTGCCATGCCTGGCACACTAAAAAAAAGAGTTGCCTAAGCAACCCAATGATTTCTACAAAGCACCGGTTAACCATTCATGCAGCATAAAATACTGTAGCACAGAGGATGAAAATGGGTGCGAAACGGTTATAAGTTTAGTATGGCTCGTGAAGAAAGATCGATAAAAAATAATCACTAATTGAAGGAATATCTAAATCCCCTAATTCTTTATCTATAATACCATCTAATAAATTCGCAGTTTCATCTCTTGTCACTAATTATTACTCCTAATAAATACAACACTGTTTATATGTTTACTAACTTCCACCTACATAATTAACTTTTTCAACTCATCTTTTTGACGCAAGTGATGGCGAAAATGCATCCCAACTAAATCACACCATTCCCTTGCATTCAGCCAACCGAAACCTCCATGTTCAACTTTATAACAAGGGTTAATATATTCTACTTTCGATTTCAATTGACTATATCTTTCAATTAACTGATCCATCCTAATAATAAGGTCTTCCATACTGTTCGAATTATTTGGTGGAGAATTTAGTTCATCTGGTAATCTAATTTTAATAGGTGGGAACCCTCTATTCCTATATAATTCCTGACCAAATTGTGTCTTCCCAAGGGGTTGTTCCTTATTTAATGTAGAACAAGTTTCCATATTATCAAGATACTCATTCGCAACAACTATCAAATGGTCATACATTTGTCCAATAGACCAAACCCCTACTGCCGATATATATCTTAGTTGTTCCAGCGAAAAATTGGAAAGCTCACTTCTGAATGTAATAAGCAGTTGATTATCACTCATATAAACACTCCTTTGTAATAGTTGTATAAAACTTTAATCTCTAACATGGTACTTTTAGTTCAATAAGAGAAATAGCTTTTTACATTCTAAAATATTTTTCTTAAACTACATAAGGAACTGCGTAAACCATGCTATATACTTTGCACCTGGTATGAAAAAGATTTGCGCCAACAATGTACCTAACAGTCTTGAGGTAACCATCATAATAGAGGCGCTTTTTAATGTTACATAGTTCCCTTTTTTGTTGATCACATCATCCGCGAGGATTGAAATTTTAGGGTCAATAAATACAATCAGCAAGATTGTAGCTATACCATTTATTAAACCCGACGCCATAACGGCAGTTGTTGCACGGTCAGGTGTCAGCAAAGCTGCATATAGTGCAGATAATACTCCGATAGTATAAATTGCTGTAATTAAAATATTAATGCAAAATAATTTAATAGGTATATTTCGCCAATTCATATCTTTCAAATAAGTATATCTCGGTAGGTGAATATGCTTTTTTGCACGTTTAAAATATGATAACGTAAATCCTTTTTTCAATAACGCTGGAATTGAACCTCGTTCATCTGCTAAGTGAATGATTGCCCTCGAAAAAACAGCAATAAATGTCGGTAACAAAAGTAAACCTATTACTGTTCCTAATGTTGCAGAACCAATTAGAATTCGATACTGGTTTTCCACAAATTCCAAAGAATTTACTTTTGGTGCATTATCAATTAAACTTCCCGTAAAAGGTTGTTGCATCATATTTGCTAGCCTTGAAACCATTACCATCAAATTAAATAGGGAAAGTGCCGATGCTAATAGTTTCACTCTTGCCCCTGACAAACGTACTGAATAAGCTAACGTTTCGATTGAATGAATAACCAAGATAAATAATGCAATCATTACTAATTGCGCTGTGAAAAATTCCAAGTACATTACCTACTCCACTTTTAATTGTATTAATTAGATTTCGATCTCTTGTTCCTATTTCCACTTACTTTATAGAAACGATTAGAATTAAATATTGTTTCAATTTTTTTATATCGTACAATACTCAACATTTTATAAAATAAGAGCTAATTCTTTTTTGTAGTGTCTTTTTCTATAAACTTTCATGCAATTTTAATAAGATCTATACGACAACTTTGGTCGAACAAAAAAAGAGCTGCATAAGCAACCCAATGATCTTTAATTTCATTTCAGTGTTCCGTGAATTTAAAACGGTCCATTTTGATGGTTATACCGATCAACTTCTCGTAGAGAATCTGCTTCAGCAATGTTTTGGTTTAAAGACTTTTCTTGTTCTTTTAAATTATATTTCCGCCCAGTCAAAACATCCACAAGATAACTGCCTATAATTAATGCTCCAATGGAAGTCCAAAAAACCCACATCACCCAATGCATGACTTTTCAGTCCATTTCATTTCAACCATCGCTTCCATCTCCCTTTTTCGTTGAGAACTGCAATACATTATAATACGGTTTTTGATCAAATAAGTTTCAATAATCGAACTTTTCTTAATTAACTTTCTTTTTTGCCAATTCGATTTAAAAGTCTGTATCACTATAGAATTTCATAGGATCTTATTCAAATAACTTGCTACTATTGTTCAGATACTTTAGGGCAAAGTACATCTAAGAGGAACAATAGTTCTTTTATATCATCTAAAAAAACTAAATACCGGTTTTTAAATAAAACACTCCTATAATTAAAGCAATAATACCAGTTATATCGTCATAATTATTCTAGTTCTTATCTTAAAATAACATATGAAGTCCCGTGTCTTTTGATATTTGAACAAGGATAAAAATCGATTAGCACATATACTGTTACTTTATATAAATTTTTAATCATCACAACTTCTTAGTTATAAGAAAGAAAAAAGTCTTTACTCCTTCTTGAAGTAAAGACTTTCTAGTGAATAGTAAGTAAATATTACTTTTTAAATAAGATATTGAGTACTTTTATTATTTCATTATAACTTAGGGGAGAATTGCCTAAAGTAAATTCAATGTCATAAACAGACTATTTGGGTCATCTGTATATTTATCAAAAGGCTCACAGTATGTAAATCCGAAGCTTTCATAAAGTTTACGAGCTGGTTGGAATGCCTCCATAGAGCCTGTTTCAAGGCTCAATTTTGTATAACCACGCCTTTTAGCTTCCTTAATGATATGCTGCAAAATGGCTCTAGCAACGCCCTTTTTCAAATGAATCTCTGCTGTTCGCATGGACTTTACTTCTCCATGTTTGAACGGTAGTTCTTTTAAAGCTCCACACCCCATAATTTCGTCATTTTCCCAGGCACTATAAAAAGTAATTTCATTTTGCTTAAGCCCTGCCACATTTAACGCATGTATACTTTCAGAAGGTGAGTTTTCAGCCATACCTGCTAAGTGTGTGCTAATTAGTTCAATAGTTCTTTTATCAGTCAAGTCATCTAATTTAATTTTCAAGATTATATACCTTCCTTTGCTGATATTTAAAAACATTATATTCAAGCGGAACTCTACCAATAAATTAAATAAACATTTTCGTATTGCAACTAAACTGCTGCTTTAGTTAAAAAGGCATTTCTCCTTTTTATTGTAAATCACCTGGAACTTTATTATAAAATTCAATGCCACCCCTCACGATTACACAAAGTAGTAATTTGTGCTAGATGGTGTTTACCATGCCAAGCATAGATTCCTATATTCTTACCTACTGTTACTTCACCTGAATCTGGATGAATAAATGTCCTATCCAACTCGGCAGAAGTTAAATTACGTAATAGGTTGGTCCAGCGTTTATGCAACGTTTCTAGAAGTAAAAGTGAAGTATCGATTGGCATTTTATAATCAGCTAGTTCCGCCCATTTCGTTTCAACATATGGTTTAATTACGGGATTTTCTTCCGTAAGAGCCAATTTAAAACGAACGTAGGCATTCATATGGCTATCTGCAATGTGATGTATTACTTCTCGAACAGTCCATCCTCCAGTACGATAAGCTGTATCAAGCTGTTCACTATCTAAGTCTTTTACAGTATCTTTTAATAGTCTGGGCAAGTCTTCGATATCATTTATCCACTCACTAGTAACGCTATTAGTAATTTCACCATCAAACTGAAAAATGCCTATAGGGTATTTCATATCCATCAACAATTCCTCCTATATCGAACCCTTTAATTTTACAAAAAAGCGCTTCAATCAAAAAAATCCATTTGTTTCTTATCCTGTTTATAGTAATCTAGCCTATCTTGTAAAGTACCTGTATGGAATTCAAACTTATGACCATCTGGATCAGTAAAATAAATAGACTTTTTGTCTTTTTCCACTCGTTGACGACCTGGTAGGATATTTACATTCAAATTCTCTAGTCTCTCAAACATATTATCGAATTCTGTTTCATTTATTGAAAATGCGATATGAGTGTAAGATTGGCTTATTTCATTACGAGGAATATCTTTCTCTTCATTTAGTGCTAGCCATATTCCATTTAAGTCAAAATAAGCAGTACTTCTACCTTTAACTAACAACTTTGCATCAAATACATTTTGGTAAAACGCAATAGAATTGTCTAAATTTGAAACTGAAAATAAAAAATGATTGAGACCTTTTACAGTCATTTCATCACCTCATAGTTTTTTTCTTAATATTCACATTATCATACAAAGTCAATATGACTGTCACTAGACAACTTTATAAATCTAAGATATTAAGTGATACAATGAAGTCGTAATTCATTACACCTATATTGATAAATTGAATGCGCCCGTAAGAGTTAATCATTTAGATTGTTGGATAAGCCATCACCTAATATTCGTTTGAGACAGTATGCTAACTTACTACTTTAATGCTGTAACTTCCCCCGGCTTTTGCCCAACAAATTGGATAACATGCGACACGCCATTATGAAGTTCTCCTTCTTGACGTACAACCTCTCCCATGAAAAAGTGAACAATACGCCATTCAGCAAAAATTTTCAAAAACTCATCAGGTTTATATAGAAAATCTAGATCTTGCGGTCCACCACTCTTATAAGGAAGCTGGTGATGTGAATACACCTCTGTCAGGAAGTAACCTCCAGGCTTTATAACCTCTTTCACACCTAGAAGAGTTTTTTGTCGTAGCTCTACAGGGAAGTGACCAAAGATGCAAACAATTTCATCCCATTTAGTTTCACTCCAGTTTGCTTCGTTTAAATCTACAAGCTCAGTCTTAACCACTACCCCACGTTCATCTGCGAGTTTATTTGTTTTTGCTAGCCCTGATTCCGCATAATCCCATGCCGTGACTTTCATTCCCTGCTCCGCTAAGTAAACCGCATTACGCCCTTCCCCTTCAGCTATGGCCAGAGCCTCGCCCGAAACTTTTATTTTCTTCTGAAATTCCTTCAAGAAAGCATTCGGTTCCTTACCATAAACATAATCCTCTGTTTGAAAACGTATATTCCAATGATTCATCATTTTATCATCCTTTCATATGCTTTTGAATCTATAATTGCTAAGAGAAATATTTTCTATAAAACTGAATGAACCAAAATCAATCTGATTTCTCAACAATCATGTTATAAACTTTACTTATCTTTTCATGCAAAGATTGCATTTGAACAAACCGTGCTTCCCTTATAATTTCTTTACCTTCTACAAATAAAATTAGTGCAGGTACAGTAAGAACTGAAAGACGTCCAGCTATTTCTTCGACATCATCTGCATTTATATGCCCTAAATGTATTAGTGGAAATTCTTTCAGTAAATCCTTAAGCTGAGGCAGTATAGCGTGACATACTCCACAATTAGTTCTTGATACATATAAGAAACTAAACTGATGATCCTCCATAAACTTTTCAACTGCAGTGACCGTTGTTAATGTAACCATATCTTCTCCTTTCTTCTCAAAGGATTAATTTTGTGAATCTCATTCACTAGTAATATTTTGTTCAACCCCCATAAAAGAGCTGACCTAATTCTTGAACAGTCATAGGCGCTAGTAATCAAACATACGTATTAATTGCCTCGTTTAATAGAGACTTCTTTATTTTGTAGTGAGTAGCCTGCCAAATTCCTTTTCCATCTTTCAAGATTAGAAGTTGAGGGGATACATGCTTCACCTTGAGATCTTTTTCTATTGAATTTGAAACAGTTCTGTCCTCCTGTACAATGTCTATGTATTTAGGAAGTTCTGTTTCAAGCGCTTGTACTTCTTTCATAGCTGATAAGCTACTTTGGCATGTCTTGCTGAATTTAAATAGAAGAAAAGGCTGTTCTTTGGACTTTTCCAATAACTCTCGCCAAGCTTCTATTGATTTAATCCGTTTCATATGTGGTTTTACCTCCAACATTCCAACTAGCGGCGAATGGATTACGTGCAAAGTGCCGCATAAGCAATTAGTTTAGACCCAGTGCTCATTTAATCACCATTGCTGAATTTCTTTTTTTATATCATCAGGTGCCATGTTAGTTAAAGCAATTATACCCTTCCAATTAATGTATTTCCCATAAATATTGCTTATTAATTTTAAAAAACTAATATATCTAACCAAATTTTAACTGCCGTTATAAATATTAATATTGCTAAAATCATTTGTAACACTTTTGTATTTATCTTTTTTCCAACCATAGCCCCAAGAGGTGCGGCAAGTAAGCTAGCAACCACCATGATAAGTGATGGTAAGAGTTCCACTTGCCCAGTCGATATTTTTCCGGCGATGGCACCTATTGATGAAATAAGTGTTATTGCTAAGGACGAAGCAATTGTCATTCTTGTAGGTATTTTTAAAACGGTTAGCATGATTGGTACTAATAAAAATGCCCCACCTGCACCAACAATTCCTGCCCCAACTCCAACGATTAATGCGAGCAGAGCAGCAAGCCATTTGTTAAACCTGATTTGACCAATGGGATTGTCATCAAGTCGTTTTTTAGGTATTAACATCATGATTACCGCAGTTATTGCCAAAATTCCATATACGAAATTGATTCCACTTTCAGGCATTTTAGTAGAACCTAATCCCCCAAAGAAACTACCAATTAGAATACTAGCACCCATGTAAACAATTAATTTCTTATTTAAAAATTCTCCTTTTCGATATGCATAGACACCACCAATCGTAGCAAAAAATACTTGGATGGCAGTTATTCCTGACACTTCATGTGCTGTAAACTGGGCAATTCCAAGTACAGAAGGGATATACAGCAGCATCGGAAAATTAATAATGGATCCGCCTATTCCTAACATCCCTGAAATAAATGAGCCTATTAATCCAATGGTGAAGATGGTAACAACAAAACCTATATCCATTTTCCTCCTCCTTTTAAAAAGGGAAACCGTTTCGGCTCCCTCTTTGATCCCTTTAAATTCTTTTGAAACAACCTCATCAGCATCTGATTACTTTTATCGAACCGAACAACGATTTGGTCCAATTTCCATATCACGTTGTTTTTCTTCATCAGGGTTCAATATCCCCATATTCGTTTCTCGAATCTCTTGATATGCATTTGGCTGGGGCGGTAAATTTTCAGTCACAAGTTTTCTAAATTCATTTTCATCTTCTATATTTAGCCCATGATTTGTTTCGTAGAGCGTACTTAACTTTTCAGATACACTTCCATCTGCATTTAATTCGTCGATGATCATAAAGTGTGCTGGTAAAACGATTAGCTCCCCAGATAATCCTCTATATCTTGCGTAGAGACTTTCTCTTAAATCTGAGACCCAGTCATCTGCTAAACCAGCAAGGTCTGGTCTACCAATTGAATCGATAAATAAAATATCCCCAGATAGTAAGAACTTTTCATCCACAACAAAGGATGTTGACCCAATTGTGTGACCTGGAGAATATAAGGCATGAATAGTGATAGCGGTATTGCCAATTACCACTTCATTTCCATCTTCCAATGGTTCATATTCAAATGTTATATTTACGGCATCTTTCGGTGGGAGCCAGTAGGTTGCGCTTGTTTTCTCAGCAAGTTTTCTTCCACCAGAAATATGATCGGCATGTAGATGTGTATCAAATACATGGGTAACTTTTACACCAATACGTTCTGCAAATTCAAGATAGATATCCGTAGTTCTTGCCGAATCGATAATGGCTGCCTCACCGTTTGAGACGATCATATAAGACAAGCACCCCTTACCAATACGTACAAACTGATAAATCTCTCCACCATTCTTTAAACTCCCCACTTTAACAGGTGATAAATGTTCACTCCATGCTTTCATTCCACCGTCTAGGGATGAAACAGAAAGTCCCGCCTCAGTTAGCATCTCTGCAACCATTATAGATGAGCGCCCTTTTGCACAAACGACAAGTACATCTTTATCAGCAGGAATCTCATCCAGGATTCCTTCCACACCATCCATTAAATCGAAGTATGGAACATTTAGATAAACAAAGTTTTCACCTTCGATTTTCCAGTCTGCGAAATCTGTTGTATTTCGAATATCTAAAATAAATAGTTCTTCTTTGTTAATTACTTTTTTAGTTACTTCTATTGAATTCATAGCTTTTATATCCATACCTTTACCTCCTAGGGTATATATTTTTACAAAAAAATAAAATATTCAAGTTATAACTGCGTCATTATTTCAAAAAACTTTACCTCTTTAGAAATAGAAGACTTCTACTGAATGAAGTTAAAATGTCAATGTTACATCCGCGTCTATAGCAAATTCTAAAAATGTGACAGCACCGCCTACTTCAATTCCATCTATAAAATCCTCTTCATCTAATCCCATAACATCTATTGTCATTTGACAGCCAATGAATCTAACACCCATTTCTTTTGCCATAGCAAGCAAATCTGGGATGGCTGGAACATTAGCTTTCGTAAATCCATCAGCAAAATGCTCTTTTCCTTCGGGCATCGGAAGTTGCTGATTAGCCTCTTTGTGGATTAAGTTTAGGCCTTCGAATGTGAAGAAAATAGCTACTTCTTGATCTGTTGCTGCAGCTGCAGTTGCGATATTAAACACTTTGTATGCATCAAATAATCCACCATTGCTTGCGATAATTGCTACTTTTTTATTCATTTATTTATCCCCCCGATTTCTTAATGCGATCATGATATTATTTGGATCAAAGCCTATAATCCATTGACCATTCACTTCAGTTTATGGTACGCCCATTTGCCCCGTCGTTTTTACAAGTCTTTGCATAACTTCAGGTTGTGTTTCAACATTCACTTCATTGAAAGAGATGTTTTGCTCTGATAAAAAGTTCTTTAACATGACACAATACGGGCATTGAGTTGTTGTGTAAACTGTTACTGAATTCATTTTCAAATCTCTCCTCACTCATTATTTATAAATCCTTTTCATACCTCTACTTTAATACGGGTGTGGGTATTAAAACTATTAAAAAATTTTACTCTATCTTGCCCTCCCAAGAAAGCATTCCACCTTGCATATTGATCACTTTATGACCTTGGTCTTCAAGGAATTGTGTTGCACGGCCACTTCTTCCTCCTGAACGGCAAACTATGATATATTCTTTTGATTTATCTAATTCATGCATACGAAATTCGACTAATCCTAATGGAATGTTTATTGCTCCAGGAATTTTCCCTTCTGCTACTTCATCTACCTCACGCACATCGATGATATTTAATAGCTTTACTTCATTAATTAAAGCCTCTACTTCTTTTGCAGTCATTTCTTTCATTGTAAGTCCCCCTTATTCTACTATCTCCAGTTGCTCATGCCGCCTTTTACATTTGTCACTTTTGTAAAGCCTATTTTTTGGAGCATCTTACTGGCTTTTTGGCTCCTCATTCCACTTTGGCAAATGATAATCACTTCTTTTTCCTTTGAAAGCTCCTTCTCCGCTTTCTGAGAGAGTTGATGGAGAGGAATATTTTTAAAGCCTTTAATGTGATTTCCTTTAAATTCTCCAAGTGTTCGTACATCAACAAATTGTTTATTTTTGTTATTTAACTCCTCTTTTAAATCAGTTGTTGAAATATGCCTAACACCTTTTGTTGGTACAACGCGTTGTAAGATGAAAAGCAATATAAGACCAATAACGATGTAAGTTACGTATTCCAAATCTTTACCACCTTTATAGATATGTTTTTTACCTCCTAGGGTATAAAATTGTATAAAAAAATAGAATTAGCCCTTTTTAATCCAAAACTTTAATACATCATTTTCTTCCTCATGTTTCAGAAGCTCGTGCCCACCAGATTTAGCCCAGGCTGGAAAGTCGTTTTTAGCTCCCTTATCTGATGTATGAACCTCTAGTATTTGGCCCCCTTCAAGTTCATTTATGGTCATTCTACTTTTTACGATTGGCATTGGGCATGCTAATCCTTTTGCATCTAATACTTTATCAGCATTCATTTTTATTCCTCCTTTTCTTTTCACAATTACCCCTATGGGTATAATAACGAAAGAAAAAAAAGATGTCAACCCTTGAGTTTCATCTGCTTTTTACAAGCAAGTTGACAGCTTCTTTAATCATTTCATCTGTTTTTTCTCCATTTACTCCGGCTTCTTGGACACATTCAACTAAGTTTGAACTCACTATCACACCAATTGTTCTGTCTACTGCTGAGCGAACAGCTGACAACTGCGTAATGACTTCTTTACAATCTTTGTTTTCTTCCATCATTTTCAAGATTCCCCGAAGTTGACCTTCCATACGCTTCACTCTGTTTTTCATTTGATCATTGTATTCCATGGAATTCTCCTCCCTATTTATCACAAAACTAGTGACAAGCTGTATGATATACCCTCTCTGGTATATTGTCAATATTGACAAATGAGTCTACTCTATTGATGAACACTACTTATTGATGACAATGGATAATTTGCATGTTCGTTTAAGTCTTACAGAAATCTATCTAATATATAATAAAATTGAAATTTGTATCCGAGAAGATAAGAACTGTCACCACTCATTTTATAATTATGGATTATGTATGTTTCTTGTGTTTTTATAAACGATAAATAAGATTGATGATAAGTGCATTGTTTAAGAAAGGTAATAATAGCAAATATATAATATCCTAATTTAACTTGATTTACTTTAATTGTATACCATCAATCATTCCGTTATCCTCTAATTTTGCAGCCCTATCTGAAGGGTTTTTCCAGTCAAATAAACTTTGCCAATATCCAAAACTATAGTGGTATTAAGGGCTCATTAAATCCAATGTTGTATACGAGCTCAAGCCACTGTGATTGCATATTCTAAACACAAGATATTTGGTATCTATTGTTTTATCAAGCCTAAAAATACGAAGATGAAGGTTCTTGGATAAAGTGGAAACACTTGTTTTACGGCTTTCGAATAATTTGAAAAAGCACATCAATAAAATCATTGATGTGCTTTCAGCATTGGTAGGTGACTTCAACTGAGGAGTACTTCTAATGTAGCTGTATTGTTCATTCAAATAGCTCATCCACTACTTGTTTTAAAATCTCATAAGAATGAATTTCCTTTTTCGATTCGTAAATATTAGAAATCACGATAATTTCATCTACTTGATACGTCTGTTGAAATTCAATTAAATCACGACGAATTGTTTCTGCATCACCCATGATTGTATAGCCTAACCGATGATGAAGAATCTCTAGTTCAACTTGTGATAACGATTCGAGGAAGTTTTTAGTTGGTGGAATCAGCTGGCTTAAATTATTTGTGTAAATATCAATATACACCTGCAAATGACTTGCAGAAATGAATGTTGCCTCTTCCATTGAATCTGCTGCAATCACATTAATACAAGCTATCACATAAGGCTCTTGTAGATAAGCAGATGGTTGGAAATTTTCTCGGTATATAGTGATAGTTTCTGCCATCGCATGAGGTTTAAATTGAGCACCAAATGCATAAGGTAGCCCAAGTTTTGCAGCGATTTTAGCTGAACCCGTGGAGGAGCCTAATACAAAAACTGGTACATTAGTTCCAACACCTGGATAAGCGCGTACCTCTCCTTGCACACTCTCTTCCCCTACAAAACGCAAAATATCTTGTACTTCTCTTTCAAAGAAAAATACCCCATTATGATTCGAACGACGAATCACATCGGCAGTTTTTTGATCCGTCCCAGGCGCACGCCCAAGTGCTAAATCTACACGATTTGGATACAATGTTTCTAGTGTTCCAAACTGCTCGGCTACTACCAATGGGGAGTGATTTGGGAGCATAACACCTCCTGAACCTACGCGAATGTTTTTTGTATTTGCTAGTACATGTTGTACAATCGAAACAGTGGCAGCACTTGCATAAGCATCGTGATTATGATGCTCCGCAAACCAAATCCGGTTATAGCCCATTTTATCTACAGCTTTGGCTAATAATACTGCAGTATCAATTCCTTGCTTCATTGTTTCTCCATGTCTTAACGGTGCAACTGATAAAACAGATATATCAAATTTTTTCATAATTTCACCTCTAAAATAATTTATCCTTCTTTTATATTAGCTTATCTCATGTGCAATAAATGCTCTTACTCTTCCGCAATATCACCGTCGATACCAATAGATTTAGCAGCAATTACATCTGGAAAATGAAACTCTCTCCCTTTATTCATGGTAATATAGGTGGCATTTTCCTCGTGGAATGTATCCACTTTGTATGTTGGATACAAGCTTTACTGGAATCTAAATGTATTATATAGTACATATAGTTACTCAAACAAGTATGCACTTTTAAGACGTATACTATCAAGGAGGATAGTGTAATTATGAAAACATCCAAAGTTATAGTCGCAGACAACGAAGAGACTTTTTTCGGCTACACACTTTCTATTATCAACGGTAAATGGAAACTGCTCGTTATTTACTATTTATCCAAAAATGGTGCCGTACGATATAATGAACTTCAACGGATGATAGGCACTGTAACCTATAGAACGCTAAGTTCGACATTAAAAGAAATGGAGAATGATGGCTTAGTTCATCGTGAGGAATATCCTCAAATTCCGCCAAAGGTCGAATATAGCCTTACTGAAAAAGGACAAACTCTCTGGCCTCTAATTCAAGAAATGTGTCAATGGGGAGAGCATAATAAAGAAAAATAACAGATTAGAAAATGCTAATTTAAAAAAGCAACACACAAAAAAAGCAACTTCTAGTTTTTAACCGAAAGTTGCCTTTTTTATTTTAATCTAATCGTACCACCCGAATAATATAGAAACGATGCACCTAGAAAAGAAAAACGTTTTTATTCATGTAGCAGTCAACGGATTCTGTAGTTTAATCTCCTGGATAGATAAATGTACAGTATAGTTCCCGTACTCAAGAATTTTATCCAAAAAAAGATTCAATTGCTCTTGAGAACTGACTTTTATTTTTATATGATAACAGGCTTCTCCCGATACGCGGTGAACCTCTACCACTTCTTTTCGATCATTCATCAACCTTATGAACGAATCATGATTGACTGTTTTCATATAAATAATGACAAACGCAGTATAAATAAGTCCTAATTTCATTTCATCAACTATTAATGAGTAAGCTTTAATAACCCCATTTTCCTCCAGTTTTTTTATACGATTCCCTACTGCTTGTCCGGTCATATGAATTTGTTCACCTAAGTCTTTCCATTGAACACGAGAGTTTTCGGATAATAACCGAAGAATTTGAAAATCAATATTATCAAGTTCCATTATAAATTCCTTTCACCATGAAATTTTTAGAGATAAAAGTGTTTCGTCAACCTATCGATATAAACTACTAAACGTTCTATGATTATAGTGTAACAAAATAATTTGAATGAGGTGGATAAAATGAGCACAGCTCTAATTATTGTAGATATTCAAAACGACTATTTTCCAAAAGGAAATATGGAATTAAATAACCCTGAAAAAGCGGCTGCTAATGCTGCGAAAGTGCTTGAATGGTTTAGAAAGAATAACAAAGAGAACATTTTTCATGTTCAACATATCGCAGCTGACCCAGCACTAGGCTTCTTTATTTCTGATACCCTAGGGGCTGAAATACATGAAACTGTTCAACCATTGGAAAATGAAAGCATTATTATCAAACATTTCCCTAATAGCTTTTTAAAGACTGAATTAGCAAGCAAACTAAAAGAAAAAGGAATAACTAAGGTAGTGGTTGTGGGTATGATGACACATATGTGTATTGATGCAACAGTCAGAGCTGCAGTGGATCTAGGGTTTGAGACGACACTTATTGAAGATGCATGTGCTACACGAGACTTGTCTTATGAAGGTAAGGTCGTTCCAGCTGAACAAGTTCATTATGCGTTTGTCGGTGCGCTTAACGGTATGTATTGCGCTGTAGAATCCACCGAAGATTTCCTACAAAAAAATTAACAAATCATAAAGAACATTTAAAAGTAAAGGCTGTCCAGATGTAATTTTTTCTGGATAGTCTTTTTTCATTACACTTTACTTAGTTAACAAGACGTGAATCCATACAAGATAATACAACTAGCTTTTTATTCGGATATTTTGTTGTGATGTAGGGATCATACCATTTTTCTTCACCGAATCTACCATTAAATTTTAAAATATCTTTTAGCGAAGACTTATTATACACATGTTGTCTTCAAACAACAAAAGAAAAAACTTTATATCTAGCTGGAGATACTGTTTGATATGAAGGTGGTCAAAGAAGTAATCGCAACATATAAGATAGAAGGCGGTTCGTCCGTTATGAGGGAAGAAGATATCTATGAAGGGGATAAGGCTGCACCAGACCACGGCGAATCAAACTCATTTTAAGCGTAAATACAGACTGAAAAAATACATTTCTGTCTGTTTTTTTCATATTTCATAGTTAAACATATTAAAAAAAAGCCCCAGAACAATAAATCCGGGACTTTACCAATGGAAATGACTCTCCTTAATTCGGTGAGCGGGCAAATAGAAGCACTAATAGAGCACCTACAAATGCTATTATACCTGACCAGAAAAATGCCTGCTGAAAACCGTCATTCAAGGCAACTACCGAGGATCCGGCTGTGCTAGAAGCAGTGGTTGCACCTGCAATAGCTACTATTACAGCTAGACCAACCGCAGAACCAATTTGGTAAAAGGTATTGTATAAACCAGATGCAATACCTGACCTTTCTGATTCGACTTCTGACACAGATGCCGTGGTAGCAGGTAAATAGGCAAGTGCATTACCTAGAGATGCTAGTAATCCAGCTAGCAACACATTTGTCCAATAGTTTCCATTTACTGTAGCTGTTTGTGAAAATAAAATGGCGCCTCCTCCTAGTATGATAAATCCAGTGATCAATGTCTTTTTTATTCCGAATTTCTCCATTACCTTTTCTGCCAAAACGATCATGAAAATCGCCATAAATATCGGCATGGGAAGTAGTGCCATTGCTCCAACAAAAGGAGAAAGCTGTAAAACCTGTTGCAAGTATAAAACAAGTATATATACAAGCGGAAACCAGGATGCTGCTATTAAGAAAACGGAAATATTTCCTATAGCTAAATTAGGTATCTTGAATATATTGAGCGGTAAAAGTGGTTCTTTTTTCTTGGACTGTACCAAAAGAAAAATAAGAAGCAAGACAGCACCAACAGCTAAGGCAACTATTGTATTGAATGACTGCCAACCACTATGCTCTGCTGTTACAATTCCATACACAATTAACATGGAGGAAACAGTAACTAAAATGGCACCGATATAATCAACACCACCCGTTGCTTTGCGTCCTGTCTTTTGTAAAAGCTTTGGAGATAAGATAAGTACGATAATACCAAATGGTACATAGATCAATAATGTCCAGCGCCAACCTAGAACTTCAGTAATGATGCCTCCTAAAACGATCCCTAAAGCTCCACCTGCTGCCCCGGAAAGCCCCCAAAAAGCAAGTGCTTTACCCATTTCTTGTCCATTATAAGAAAACAATAGCATAATCAGGGACAGTGCAGCTGGAGCAATGAAAGCAGAGCCCAATCCTTGAATTCCTCGGAACACGTTTAAACTCATTTCACTCCAAGCTAAACCTGCAAACATAGATGACACAATTAAAATGATAACACCCATATTAAAAATTCGTCGATTTCCGAATAAATCCGCTAACCTTCCGCCCAATAGTAGAAATCCTCCGAAGAAAATCAGAAAAGCACTCATTACCCATTGTAAGTTTTCTTGACTATAACCGAGCGTTTCTTTGATAGATGGTAGGGCAATCTGAATAATCGCAGAATCCATCATGACAAGAAAATTCGCAAAGCACAACAAAAAGAGTGCTTTCCAACGCTTCGGATCAGGTTGCGAAATTGACTGTGCATGTGTAGTCATAACGATATTACCTCCAATATTACAGTTTAATTTTTGACTATGATATTAAATAATGGACCGTCTAGAATAAGATGAATTATTTCCCCTTACCTATTTATTAATCCACAACAAATATAGCAATCTTCATTAACTTATCAATTGGTCCTTACCAAGCCTCTTCCAGAATTTAAAAAATGTCTCCCGGTTTTTGCCCATTTGTGAATAGGTAGCAATTACCTCATCTACGGTATCGTACAATTCTTCTGGTGTTAAGTTCTCCTTCAGCAAGAAACCAACCTCGGCGTCTTTTCCTTTTGCTTTTCCTCCAACATATAAATTGTAATTATCTTTAAATTTCATTACTCCTATGTCACTTAACATTGGTTCACCGCAGCCAATTGGGCAACCTGTATAAGCAAACTTTAGAGTGAACGGTACAGGTTTTCCAGCAAAGCGTCTATTTAACTCTTTTGCTACTGGCATTCCTTCTTCTTCTTCTCCTTTGCAAAAATTGCATGTTCTTAAACTCTTTACGTAGTTTCCTACTGGATAACAAGCCAACCCAACACGTTCAAATTCATCTATGATTTCTACTTTTCTATTCTCTGGAATTTCTATATAGAGTTGTTGAAAAGTGGTTAATTCAAGTTGATCATCTTCATACATATATTTAGAGATTGTCATAAGTTGTTTTGCATCTAACTTTGCTCCAAACCCTATTCCGCTGTTTATCGCAATTTTAATTTTTTTAACATCGCTCTCCATATTCATTTCCACCTTTTTCTAAATAGTATTCTTTATTTATCTTAATTACCATACCTAGGTTAGGTATTATTTAGCTCCAAAAAAATTGTATATTTTTTGGTAAATGCTTCTTAATTGATACGAATAACATGTAATCTATAGAGTAAACAGTGTATATCGTAGTTCACTCTATAGATAATGGTGTTTTATTTTTCTAGTTTCACTCTTTGTAAACGTAGAGCGTTCAGTACAACTGACACGGAACTAAATGCCATCGCTGCGCCTGCAATCCAAGGTGCAAGTAATCCTATTGCCGCAATCGGAATACCAAGTGTATTATAGCCAAATGCCCAGAATAAGTTTTGTTTAATATTGCGCATTGTTTTACGACTCATTATAATCGCATCAGCAATGCTGTTTAAATCTCCGCGAATTAATGTCACATCAGCAGCTTCCATCGCTACGTCAGTTCCAGTACCAATGGCCATCCCAATATTGGCAGTTGCTAGTGCTGGTGCATCATTAATACCATCACCAACCATTGCAACCTTTTTGCCCTGTTGTTGTAGCTTTTTCACTTCTTCTGCTTTACCTTCGGGAAGCACTTCTGCAATAACTGCATCAACGCCTACCTCTTTTCCAATTGCTTGGGCTGTACGTTCATTATCACCTGTCATCATGATCACCTTGATGCCCATTTGTTGTAATCGGTGTACAGCTTCCCGAGAGGTATCTTTAATTGTATCTGCTACTGCAACTATTCCTGCATATTGTCCATTAATGGCAGCTAACATTGCTGTTTTGCCATCACTCTCTAACTTTTCCATCGTTGGAAGAACTGATTGTATTTCTATTCCATATTGCTGCATAAGTTTGCGTGTACCTATAACAACGGCCTGACCTGAAACGGTTGCCTGGACACCGTAACCGGGGATTGCTTCGAAAAATTGAACTTTACCCAGTTCAATGCTTTTGTCTTGAATACCTTCAACGATTGCTTGTGCTAATGGGTGTTCTGATTGTTTCTCGGCCGCACCGATTAAGGACAGGAGTTTTTCTTCCTCTTGACCAGATGCTAGCACAACATCTGTTAAAACAGGTTTACCATGTGTAACAGTTCCAGTTTTATCAACTACAACCGTGTCAATACTTTGTGTCTGCTCTAAGTGCTCTCCACCTTTGAATAAAATGCCTAACTCAGCTGCACGACCAGAACCCGCCATAATTGAAGTTGGTGTAGCCAGACCAAGTGCACACGGACAAGCAATAACCAGTACCGCTATCAACACTTCAAGTGCGGGTGTAAATTCACCTGGTTGCACCCAGATAATCCATACTAGGAAGGTAAGGATAGCAATCCCTATTACTATTGGTACAAAAATACCCGAAATTTGATCTGCCATTCGTTGGATCGGAGCTTTTGACCCTTGTGCATCTTCTACTACTTTAATAATTTGAGCTAATGTAGTGTCACGACCAACTTTTGTTGCTTTCATTTTGATGAAACCATTTTTGTTAATGGTTGATCCATATAATACATCGCCTGTATTTTTATCCACAGGTAAACTTTCACCTGTTAACATGGATTCATCCACTGCTGTAATTCCTTCTAAAACCTCCCCATCAACTGGGATTTTTTCACCTGGTTTCACTAAAATCGTGTCACCTATCACTACTTCTTCTAAGGGTACTTCTTTTTCAACTCCATCACGAACGACGATGGCTGTTTTAGCTTGAAGCCCCATTAATTTTTTTATAGCTTCAGACGAACGTCCTTTAGCTTTTGCCTCAAATAATTTACCTAAAATAATAAGTGTAATCAGTACCGCACTTGTTTCAAAATATAGGTGTGGCCCGTGATGTGTTCCAGCTGTAACAACTGCTTGATATACACTATAAAAATAGGCTGCGGAAGTACCCATGACTACAAGTACATCCATGTTTGCGCTACCATTGCGAAGTGCTTTATAAGCACCCACATAAAACTGTTTACCGATAATAAATTGTACTGGTGTTGCCAAAATCAGTTGTATCCATGGATTCATTAAAAAATCCGGTACATATAGGAATGATGTAAATGTAAAGTGCCCTACCATCGTCCATAGTAAAGGTAACGATAAAATGGCCGAAATAATGAATTTACGTTTCTGATCTTTTATTGCCTTTTCTCTGTGGTCCACTTGTTCTGTATCCTCTTGCTTTTGATGTGCACCATAACCGAGCTTCTCTACCTTGGCAATAATGTCCGCAACTGTTACTTCTGATGGATTAAATTCGATTGTTGCTTTTTCAAGCGCTAGATTGACGTTCGCAATTGCAACACCTTCTATTTTATTTAACCCTTTTTCAATGCGAGTAGAACATGCGGCACAAGTCATTCCTGTAATATCAAATTCCGCTTTTTGTTTAACAACACCGTAACCAAGTGCTTCGATTTTTTTTTCAAAATCGGCTGCACTCAGTTTGGACGGATCATATTTAATCGATGACTTTTCAAGTGCCAAGTTCACACTTGCTTGTTCGACACCATCCATTTTATTTAACCCTTTTTCTATACGAATTGCACACGCTGCGCATGTCATTCCTGTAATTTGCAAGTTAGCTTCTTTAACTTCTGTATTCATGTTACTTTCCACCTCTTTCATACCATCTAGGGGTATCTAATTTTGAAAATAAGAGAGTGCTATGGAAGCACTCCATCAATTTTTATTCTACCTCATAACCTTGATCTTCAATCGTTTCTTTAATTTTATCGAGTGATACTTGCACTTTATTGAATGCTAGATTTACTTGCGCGTCCGTTAAGTTTACTTTTACTAGTTCTACTCCAGTTAATTGACCAACGCTTTTTTCGATTGCGTTCACGCAATGTCCACAAGACATTCCTTGTACATTTAATGTTAAATTTTGCATATTTTTTCTCTCCTTAATTGAAGTATATATAACCCACATACACCACTGGGGTATACTTTAATTAAAAATTTTTGCATTATGCTAGTTATATCTTTTTATTTTTTCATGAGCTTTTGAATCGTCACAAGTAGTTCGTCTAATACCTCTTCATCACCTTCTGAAAGGCGATCAACTACACAGCCTTTTAGATGACCTTCCACAAGAATTTTGGCTACACTATTTAAAGCAGATTGTGTCGCAGACAGTTGTGTAATTACATCGTCACAGTAAACGTCTTTATCTATCATGCCTTTGATCCCTCGTATTTGCCCTTCTATACGATTTAATCGAGTTGTTAAATCCTTTTTTACACGTTCTGGATGATGGCTTTTCCGGCAGGATGTGACAAACTCTTTATCGTAAATAGTATCTTTCAATACGTTTTCCATCAGCTCAACCTCCTAACTTGGTTTCATATTACCATACCACGGTGTGGTATGTAAAGTAGAAAATTTCAGAGCTATTATTTAATGTCTATATATTAAAGAGACTCATTCTGACGAGTTTCTACATTTATGTCACAGCAAGATGGAACATCACTTTCATTTTTTCTTTTAGAGAAATTTAAGGCTACCACAAAAAGTATATTGCTTACTTTTTGCAGTAGCCTTTTAATAATCAAAATTAAATTCCTAGTAATTTTAACTTACATACTCATTTCACGACATGCTTTTGCACATTTTCGGCAAGATTCAGCACATCTTTGACAATGTTCATGGTCGTGCTTAGCACATTCATCCGCGCAACGTTCACAAATTTCCGCACAAAGTTGACAAATCTCTTTCATAAAAGGGCTATTAGAAGTCATTGCTTGTATAGCAAATGCACAAGCATCCGCACAAGCTCGATCTAATCTAATGCACTCTACCATCATTTTTACATGATCTTCCCTTAAACAAGCATCATAACATTTGTTACAAGCCTCTAGACATTCGTTGCAAGCTTTAAGACACTCTTCATATTTCTGATTCATGTAAACACCTCCTACCTACAATTTGTCCTCTGTACTATTGTACCCTGGAGGTCTAAATTCAAACTAAGAGTAAAAACCAATATAAAATCATTATTATTCCAAACTCTTAAGAGTGGAGAGTTGTTAATAACTGATAATCTTGTTCAACAATCGCACTCGTTTGTTAAACAAGAAATATTTTCGTTTGTACCATCATTCTTTTCCACTGCGGGACCATATTACAACTGGAATGAGTATTAAAGACAAAATCCCTCCGGCAAGTGATAACGTTTCGTAACTTGTACCAGCAACAACCAGTCCTGACATGATACCTCCGGTTGCACCTGCTAATGCAATAAAAACATCCACAGTCCCTTGAGTTTTGGCACGTGTTGAAGGTTCTGTTGAATCAACAATTAAGGCTGTACCGCTTATTAACCCCAAATTCCATCCTATTCCAAGTAACGATAATGCAACAACAAGAAGGAATAAAGAGTCAGCGGGTGCAATTGCAGCTACAACTCCTGCAAGCAGCAATGTGATTCCAGAAGCAATCGCCATGGCAGTTCGACCAAACTTATCAACAAGAATCCCCGTGAAGAGTGAAGGCAGATACATTGCACCTATATGAAACCCGATAACAAGTCCGATTTCCCTTAAACTGTAACCATGATGTCCCATATGAATCGGTGTCATTGTCATAATAGCAAGCATCACAATTTGACTAAGAACCATAATGGTAGCTCCAATTGTAATTCCTTTTTTATTACTTTGTTTCTTTTCGAGAGTCTCGTTAAGTATCGTGTTTTTTTTATTTGTATTTATGTTTAACGCAATAATGAGTGGATCAGGACGTAAAAAAGTAAATATCACAATTCCTGCTAATATAAATGCTGCTGCCGATAAAATAAACGGACCTGCTAATTCAGGAACACCAATTGAAAGTGCGAAATTCCCCATTACATCCACTAGGTTTGGACCAGCAACTGCTCCAAATGTCGTGGAAACCATTGCTATACTTACAGCAGTGCCCCGCTGTTTATTAGTTGCTAGATCTGTACCGGCATAGCGAGCTTGTAAATTTGTTGCAGTTCCTGCACCGTATACAAATAAGGAAGCAAATAATATAGGCACACTATTAAAAACAGTCGCAAAAACAACGCCTATTGCTCCGAGGCCGCCTGTTATAAAGCCTGTTGCAAGACCCATGCGTCTACCAAGACGGTTAGAAAGTCTTCCTACTGAAAAAGCAGCTCCTGCTGATCCTAAAGTCAAAAAAGCTGCTGGAAGCCCTGCAAATGCATTTGTTCCAAGCATTTGTTCTGCAAGTAATGCTCCAACTGTTACTCCAGCTGCTAATCCTGCTCCTCCAAACATTTGAGAAATAACGATTATGATCAATGTTCGTTTATATAACTTTTTTATTCTCTCTGGATTTTCTATGTATCCTTGAGCAAAGTTATTCAGCTCACCAGGCATATTTATACCTTCTTTCCCCATATGTATCTATTTAAATCAACTATTTCATAGTCATTCTACAGTCCTACACAACCTTTTATCATTTTTAATTTTCAAACTTTAGGGAAAAAACTCAACTTCTATTCTTGATTAAAGTGCCATAGTTTTTTTAAAGGAATTTCAGACTCTTTGAAACCATATTTAGCTAACATAATTCGGTCTAGTGCTTTTTTAGGGTTTTCTTGATAAAATTTTATAATAACTTCACAATGTGCCAATGCTAAATGTTCTGTTAGCATTCTTGCAAATTCACCAAGTATTTCTTTATGTTCTTCTAAAACAACTTCTTTTGAGTAATACTTAGCAGATACATAATTCACACGTTGGTCACCTTCTTCATAAATTAGCTCTGGCATTTCAAAATCCTCTAAGGTAGCAGGTCGATGTTCATCTAATATGAATAATGATAAGTTTCGTTTGGCAATTCGTAAATCCCAAACTTCGAAGTCTTTTAATCTTATTTTACGTTCAAAATAATTAATCAAATTTATAATTTCTCCTTTCTTTTAAGGAATGTATATAGATCGATATCATTAAAGAATATTTTCTGCCAAAATAGCGATTGCAATTTTTGTGCAATCACCCTTGTTATCTCCGCCTTAGATGGACATGTACCACTTGTTTAACTATACTGGTTCAATAATATTTATTGCCATTCTGTTCTTAACAATGAAAAAACTAAAGCATGATGAGACTGATTATTTTGATAGAGGTAACCCCTTAATAATCCCTCCTCAGTAAAACCCAACCGTTTTAATAACTGTATAGATGGCTCATTCTGTGGATAAGTTATAGCACCAATTCTATATATTTCTAAATCCTCAAATGAATATCGTAATATTTCCCTTACAGCTTCAGTCATAATCCCTTTGTTCCAATGTGAAGGATGCAGCTCAAAACCAATCTCAGCTTTTTTACTCCTGGTGCTAAGATTGTTTAATCCCAATGTACCTACAAACTCGCCAGTATCCCTTAATACGATTCCCCATCTTATACCTCTTTTGCTCTTGTATGTGTTTTGGAAAGACTCGACTATTTTTAGAGCATCTTCTAGACTTTTCAAACTCTCCATTCCATAGTACTTAGTCACTTCGTTTCTTGACATAATTTCGTAAAAGCTTTGAGCATGTTCCTTTTCAACTTGAACTAAGTTCAACCGTGTTGTTTCCAAATTTGGAAATCCCATGGACTTTTCTCCCCCGTCGTTTGTATTCTATTATTAGCTACTTGTTTTAATCTTCACGTTAACTCTATTAAATTTAAACAAATGATATCAATCTTTTTAATGTGTTATTAAAAGCTCTTCATATAAAGCCTGGATCTACGTCAAGATTCTGGACACAAAAAGATTAAGTTTTTTCTGCACAACCACCATTCATGGAGTGTTCCACATCCCAAGTAGATCGTCAAAGTGAAAAGAGCCTTTGACAATCTACTTGGGACGTGGAGAGATTAACCAATGGATGTTGTGCATGAAAAATGTGGAGGGGGATTGGCTTTTACCCTTAAGACTCAGGCTGCTGCGCGACACATTATTTCATACGCCTCTGGCGTTACAAAGCCGATGCTTCCATGAATTCGTCTACGATTATACCAGCCTTCTATATATTGAAATAGGGAGATTCTCGCATTCTCAAAATCTTCATATCGTTTCCGATAGACCTCTTCTTTTTTGAGTGTGGCATGAAAGGACTCGATGCATGCATTGTCATAAGGGCATCCTTTACGACTGAATGATGCAATCATTTCATATTTTTTTAACTGTTCTTGAAATGCCTCACTTGTATATTGGGTACCTAGATCCGTATGGATGATCAATCCCGGTGAAGGATTTTGGGAATCGACGGCACTTTTTAAAGCATCCAACACGATTTCTGTGGTCATCGTATGGGAAAACTTGTAGCCTACTATTTTCTTTGAATGCAAATCGAGGACAGACGCTAGATAACACCAGCCATCTCGAAGTGTATGGATATACGTGATATCTGCCACCCATTTTTCATTGATTGTGGTTGTTGTAAAATCTTGCTTCAACACATTTTCTCGTTCTTCCACTGGTGTCTGTGTGCTTGCTGGACGGTATTTCTTCACAATGTTTGACTGGATGCCTGCTTGTTTCATCAGACGTTGGACTCTTTTTATACTGCAAGAATAGCCTTCTTTTAAAAGTACTCGATGTATTTTGGGAGCGCCATAGATACCTTTGCTTCCTTTATGAATGGCTATTATACGATCCAATATTGCCTCATTGGCCACGTGGTAGCTGTTCGGTTTCTTATGAAATGAATGATAATAAGTACTTTTAGGCATCTTTAAAATGCGACACATCACTTGTACTGGATGATGCCCGCTTTCATTTGTAATGTAGTTGATCAGTTCTTCGTCCTCTATTTTCTCGCGAATATGGTCATAGCCTTTTTTAGGATTTCAAGCTCCTGTTTTAACCGGAGGTTTTCTTTTTGAATCATTTCTACATCGGATACAGTTAATTCCTTTGTCCCTTCGATTGTAGAGAACTGTTTAATCCATTTATAGATGGTTACTTCTGAAACACCATATTCGCTAGATAGTTGGCTGACCGGGGTACCTGAGCTGTGAAGCTCCACTACTGTTTGTTTAAATTCTTGGTTATACCGTTTTTTACTCATAATACAGACACGACCTTTCGTTAGTTCAATTTTATTGACTTAACCAAGATGTGTCCATACATCTATTCTACATTCAGCCCCCCTAGTTAAATAAGGCTAAATACTGAAAAGCTCAATTTTGAAGTAAGTCTGGTACTTCAATTTTCCATGTTTCATTTTCTTTTTTTAATCCCATTAATGTAGTAGCCGTGAAACTCCCATAGCTAACCATTAATTCGACTAATAGGCCATTACTATTCTCTTGTTTTATTTTGATTGAATCATAATATCTAAAATCTAAGGCTATCTCTAAATTGGATATGTTCAGATTTTCATAATATTTTTCTTTAAAAGAATCATAACCAGGTAGCTCACCATCCAAATAAGCCAATGAATAGATTGCTTCTATATCGTCGATAACTGCTGAATGAATATATATAAGTATAGTCTTTTCTGGTGAAAAACCTTTTAAGTAATTTGTGTCATACTCCCTTGTAAATAGTTCATATGACTTTAATTCTTCTTCCGACAGGTCGGATAAATATGAAAACTCTTCTTCTGAGTCATCAATTAATAATACTTTCTCTTCTTCTATATCGATAACATCTTCCTTTTTTAATTCATCTTGTTCTAAATAATTTCTATGCGTACAACCAGTTATCATTAACAAGAAAGACAGAGTTACAAACAGAGAAATACTTAATTTCAAATGAATAACTCCTTTCTTACCACTTGATGTTAAGGAACCAAAGCTAATACTTAACCTTCTTTCACCAGCTTTTCCTTTTCCACTGTTTGAATTAAAGCACCAGCTAGTATAACATCTTATCGTGATAAAAGTTTGATATTTAATAATCCCATATTAACTGATGTCTCTATATAACCAATTATCTGATTAAACGTAAAAACATCAAGTTTTTCATTCAAAACTTCTTTATCGTATTCCATCTCATTTAAAAGAAAAGGAAGGAAATTTTTTACCTCTTCAGACTTAACCTCTTCCAAATCTAAAATTGTAGGAAACTTACTTAACCTTCTACTTAAATCATTTTTTAAGCCATAGTATTCTAATAATTTACCATTTAATAATCGGAAATCATTATGATACAAATGAAGTATTTCGTTATTTTCTTCCATCCTGTTTCTCAACCAAGGAAGATAAAAACCTTTTAACCAAATATCATCGGCGATTAAATGTGTAAAATACCCTAATATATAAAGGTCTTCTATTTGTGATTTATATTTATGTAAGAATCCTTTATAACTAATGCTTCTTGTATAATCTTGTACATCACCTTTAAAGAAATGTGTTAAGTCTTTAGTGGAAACAGCATCTGCTGCAATGCCTCCAAGTAAAAATGAGGTTCTATCTTCTATCAATAGACTCTCTGCAATTCTATTAGTAATAATCAAGTGCATTATTCTTGAACCCAATATAACTCACCCTTTACTTATTTTAAAATTGATAGATACTCTTATAACTTCCGCGCTATTTCAATAAAAAATGCAATACCCCTCTTGAAGTAAAGCACCGGTAAGTGAGAATACCTTTATAATAAATACATAATTTAACTAATAAAAAACACCCAGACTATTAGGAAAAGTTGAGTGTTTCGACTGAAAGAGTCTATGCATTTATTAACTATTTTAGGGGAATTTCTTCATTCTCCTCCCTATATCAAGAGTCAAAAACCCAGTTGAACAAAAAACTAAACGAATAGTTACTCCAGCACCATAAACAGGATTAATAATATAATTAAAATCTTTTTGAAGTACAATTCTTTAAAGTATTTTTTGTTCCAAACTGATGACAACTTTCCCCTGTGCGTTTCCTTCACTAAGATACTCTATAGCGTCTGCAACCTGGCTTAACGGATAACTTTTATCTATTACAGGTTGTACTGTTCCTTGTACAAAAAGATCCAGTAGGATGTTTTGATCAGATTTATTGGGTTTATGGACAAGTAATTTCATGTTCTTTTTTTCCATTTTAGAAATTATAGGTCCCAGAAACAATACTTGAGAGATTAGTGACATTGGACCACCGACCATGACGTACGTGCCCTTAGTTTTTAATAAATCCTTATAATTGAAAATAGACCGGTTTCCTACTACATCAAGAATAAGATCATACAATATACCTTTTTGCACGAAATCTTCTTGAGTGTAATCAATAACATGGTCCGCACCCATTGTCTTCAGCATTTCCAACTTATCCGTGCTATCTACACAGGTTACTTCAGCACCATGTAATTTGGCAATCTGCAACCCGAACGTGCCCACACCTCCGCCTGCACCGTTAATTAAAACCGTTTGCCCTTCCTGAATATGTCCTTTATCGCGAAGACCTTGCAAAGCTAGAACAGCAGCTTGTGGAATGGCTGCCGCTTGTTCAAATGTCATACTTGGTGGTTTTAAAGATAATGCGTCTTCATGCACACATACATACTCTGCATACCCACCCCAGCCACACCAGGAAATATCCCCGAATACTTCATCTCCTGGAAGAAGGTGTTTTACATCGCTGCCAACCGCTTCAACCCGCCCCGCTATGTCCGCTCCGAGGATTTTGTATTTTGGTTTTAGCAATCCTCCAATACGAGTTAAGAAGGGTTTACCTCTTAGGAGATCCCAGTCCCATGAATTCACAGATACAGCATGAACTTTTACCAGTACTTCATTGTCCTGTATAACTGGTATTTTTACTTCTTTGAGCATAAGAACGTCTGTCATTCCGTACCTATCGTATACCATCGCCTTCATGGTGATTGCTCCCTTACATTTAATAGTTGCCAATATTAAAATATATGTTGAATATTATATTTTCTACACTTTTATATTAAATTCCTTCTTCCACACTCCTGATCAGTTATGGTATTGTTCCCACTCAAGCAGTTTTAAAGAGCTATCAGAATTCGGTAAACTTTTTGGATAACTCTCCCAATTAGTTATAAATCTTGTTTTACACTTTTATCCGTAACCTTAGCTCCGGCACCTCATCTTTACATAAAATTTACCGAAGATACGAGGAGATTAATAATCTATGTAGAATAATATATATTAAATCTTAATTAGAGGTGAGTTTTATGATAAATGTAAGCTGGGGCATTTTATTGTGGGTTTTAGCGACATTACTTTTCCGTTTTTACGGACAACTGTTTCTGATACCTGGGAATGTGCCTTTATTGATTATTACCTTTATTCTGACCATACCTTTAATAATAATTGCAACGTATGCTTATTATTATTTGAGAAAGATACCTGAATCAAAGCGTCTAATGACATCAGTCCAAATTGCTCTCCCAGGAATGATTTTGGATATATTTAGTGTTATTTTTTTTGATAAAGTCTTTTTAAACTTACATACTGATTCATTACCTTTTTTCGCTTCATGGTTACTGTGGGCGTATAGCTTAATATTAATTTCAGGTTTTTCGATAAAGATTAAATCCAACTAATGCTTTTATTCTATGTATCTTCCCTTCGTATTCAACATGAAAACTCCATTATCATCTAACTAAACGCACCCTTTTAGCCGGTCATGCAGCAGAACTATTCATATTTTGTATCAATTCCCTTCTTGAAGTTTAACTTTCGTTAGTATAAATAGGAGCAAGACTATGCCTTGTTATTTGCTAACCATTTTGTCATATTATCAAGTAAATCTACTGAATGGAAACTTACAGGATAAGAACAAACATTATCTGATATAGATGTAATATTTCCTTGTATGCTCTCTGCATTTATTAGTTCAACATAATCAGGAATAAAATAGTTTAATGTCTCATAATAACGTTGATGAGGTTCCACTATTTCTAAATGTTTTTCAAAATTACCTCTTTTTCTTGTAATATCTTTCTCCTTACGACTTTTCAAATTTTCTTTGTCAGTATATAGATAGAAATACTTATCAGGGAATCTAATTCTCCCCTCTTTAATTTCATTTCGGTAAAATCCAGAAATAAAATCTAAACTATGTTTATATAATTTAAAATCGAAACACCAGTTATAACTTAGTAGTTGAAAAATATCGCCATCAAGAATAACAGTATCATAAGTTTTAAGTTTTTCTTGAGCAATTAACCAACGTTCTATTTGACGTTCTATATACCACGTTTTTGACTCTACCTTCGGGCGCTCGAATAATAGATTTACTTCCGGAATTATAAAAGCATTGGTTCTTTTTGCAAATTCATGAGAAGTTGTTGTTTTTCCTACGGCACTTGCTCCTTCTATGCAAATCAATGACATATTATCACCCCTATATACATATTCTATTTCTGAGAATTTATATAGTGAACTATCCTTTTTACGTTCTAGGAGTTACTATATGCAATAGCTTTTCTATAACAGTTTTTGGTTATAATATATCAATATAAAAATATAAGTTGCTTTTCCCTGCGGTCATTCAACAATAACTTCATATAATATAATATCCTTTTTCTGATGGAAGGGTTATTTTGTTCCCTTTAACTTCTATCGTAGTACTTGTAAAATCTGTATTCCACTGATTAGCGTCTATTGAAGTAAGGTTACTGTTTAACTAAAGCAGCCTTTAGCACAATTAGTACTTGCCCATTTGTGATATGAATTATTTTAATGTGTTAGTTTCTCTATCTATAAGATGTTTACCTAAATCTGCATAGGCTCTTTCATATCCAGCTGTAACTTTCCAACCAAACATGTTTTCTTGGATCTTCACGTTTGATGTCGTATTAATAACATCTGAACCATTTGTTCGTAATAACAAATAATAAGCATTAGATATAAAGCATTAGATATATCCGTTTCAACAACATCTATTAACTGTGTAGAATCAATATCAAACATTTCTGTGATATATTTTTCAATTGCTTCATCACGAGTTGAAAAGTGAGTCAAATATTGATAAATACCAAAAGAAAAAATTATTATTACCCCAATTGAAAATAAGTAAATCAATGATTTATTATACTTATTTTTCATGCTGCCACTCCTCTTTACTTTTCTATAATCTATTTCGACACCCTTTAACTTGTAGATGGGGTATCACCATCAATAAGTTATAATATTAAAGTTTCTTGAATATAATATCGCTGTAATTGGTAGTGTCAGAATGTAAGGCATACCACAATAAGTAAAGGTAAAAGGTAAATCCTCTAAGTCATTCAACCATATACTCCTGTAGAAATAACCAAAATTAAAGCAGATAAAATCATAAACTCAAGTAACCTGTCTTAGCACAATGGGCTTCAATATGGTTGTCTAATTATTCCATGTCTTGAACATTATTAGTTTTTTATCGTAGGGTAGATACTAACTCTTCATTCTTCACTTCAAATATAAATTCAGTGAAAATGTGTTCCCTACCACCATTTTTCTCGTACCACTCTTTAATTCGTTTGACGTGAGCATTGTCACCTTTTACATTATTCTCTATTTCTATATAATTGTCATAACTGTCATATTCCCAAATAGCAAAAATTTCTGTAGTATTATCCTTATTATCCTTCAACCATCGTCCAACCAATCTTGCTCCGTACTTTAGTTGATTAGGTAAATTAGTTTTGTCGAAATGTTCATTAAACTTTTCAACAAAATCATTTTTTACAATATAAAATTTCCTCCTATAAAACATACAGTTTCATCCTATGACTTTCTTGGTCCGTGTACTTATATCGATAAGCCCCCAACATATTCCTCTTATTGAACTATGATTCCGATTGTTTTATAAAGCTTCAAGAAACAGGTAACAGAATATTAAATTTCGTGCTTTTTCATATTTAATATATTCTTCATAAAAACCTGGATATAAACCGATATGTTCTTCCAAAAAACTATATTGTTGGAAGTGATTAAAGAATGACATTTGAAGCCAATCTATCTGACCTTGTGGTATGTTTTGAGAACGTCCCCTAAGAATATAACTTAAAATCCCATTAATGTTCATCCAGTATGTATTCAAATCAGCATTTATACAGTCGTCTTCCAAGATCAATTCTTTAAAATCACTCATTATTTTGGACGTATCGGTATAAGGGAAAGGTTTACATAAATCTAATGCTAGTAGCTTATTTAACATATATGGATTTTTCTCACGGTAAACTAACTCTAAGATATATTCAAAAAAGGAACTAGTTCAGAGTGAAGAGATTTTACTTTCGCATTTTGTGCTTGATCTAACCCGCTTAACGTTATCAACCTTAAACTTTTGCTCATCAAAATCACCTATCATATTTATTTTAAATAATCATAACATTTGTTCTTAAGCTAACTCTTGCACCGATAGTACAATAACACTTCACGTATAAATTATTTAAACTCTCCTTGATTTATACTCTTCAATATATTCCTCTATATCCAATACCTGAATAACATTAGACCAATGTAAAACTGTCCCTACGAAACCCTTTACATCCAGTTCTTTCATTTCATATGTGGCTTCGTCATTAACAGTTCCTGTAGCATCTTCAATAAATGTGACTTGATAACCTCTGTCATATGCTGCTATTGCAGTAAACTGGCAACAAAACTCAGTGTTAAATCCTGTTATAAAAAGATGTTCTACACCGAGTTGGTCTAACTTTTCACTAAGTTCTGTATGAAAGAAAGCACTTGGTGACTTCTTCTCAATTACAATATCTGCATATGCCTTTAGAGAGTGATGCAGTTCTGAGCTTGGCAATTCTTTATTGAAAGGGCTTGTTTCATCATCATCTATATTTCTTATAAATATTACAGGTTCATCATTTTCTTTAAAGTCTTGAATAATACTATCAATTTTGTTTAGTTCTTGCTGAAAATCTTTAAATTCCACAATTATATTTTGTGCATCAATTACTAATAGTGCTTTCATGACTCCACCTTCTCTTTAATTTGATTGTCTTATAAAAGCCAATTCAACATAATTCCTTAAACTCCTGCTTTATTACTTAAACTGCTGGGCTAGTTTAATAAAAAAAGCTTTACTTCTTCTTGAAGCAAAGCACCAGTTTATACTAGAAACCAATACAATCATCCGTAAATATGAAGTCCAATTACACTCATATCTTTATTATCTACTACTAAAACAATTTGTTTTGCAAATGTAATAAATACACGAATGGTCAATGACTCTTTTAAATTTTCATCCAACTTCCATCCAGTTGGTTGAAGTAATATTGATCCATTTTCAATAAAGAATGAACACATAAAAAATCCTCGTATTTTCTCTGTCTCTTTAATGTCTAGTGGATCGATCAATTCTTGATTCACCAAATAGTATTTCACTACTCTTGGTTTAGTTGCCAAATTAAGATGTTTTGTACGATATAAATCAGGAATAACTGGATATATACCATTTGACAGCAAATCCTGTACAATCTTTTTAGACTCTTTTTTAAGGAATCTTACATTTATTTCTTTAAGCTTCCCATCAATGAATATTTGCTTTATATCTAAATAATGAGGAACTACTTCTTTCATTATAGTTTCTAAAGCATTGTCATTTGAGGTTGGTAATGTTGTGAGGGAATCTTTACCAAAAATTAAATCAAAAGAAGCAAAAAGCTGGCAAACCGTGCTCATTTCACTTAATTCGATGGTTGAATCAAATCTCTTGAAATTTAATTCACCATTATCATCATTATTAAATTGGAATGGAGGTTCTTCAATTTCTGTAAGCCAATTAAACATAATAATCCCTCAATTCCTCAGTATGATAATTCCATTATATGCAATTTATCAGACAATTCCTTATAAAACTAACTACTTTACCATAACCCTTATTTAAAGAAAGAACCTATAATTCGAGGAATAAATAAGAAAAAGTCTGCTAATGTAAATGCATTTTCAACTTTATCAAAGGTATCCATTTTTTCTTTCTTTTTTTTAATACATTGCGTTACAGTATCCCCTTGAATTGGCTCTATTCCATCGATAAAATTGATACGAATTGATTGACAATTCATATAATCCGGCGAATCCATAACTTGAAAATGAATATGTGGCTCAGATGAGTTTCCAGAATTTCCACAAAGTCCAATATTTTGTCCTTGCTTAACTATATCTCCCTCATTTACCATAATGGAATGTTGTTTAAAATGGGCAAGTAAACTATACTCTTTGTTTGAATGCTCTAAAATGACATAATTTCCTGCTGGCTGTGATTCATTCATCTCGCCCGGAATGTTATCAATAATATTATTAATCACTTTTACGACCTTACTATCTGCTGGTGCAACGACCTCTTTATCGAATGCATAGAAATTTTCATTATACATTTTGTTATCTTTATAGGTTTGGTCATCCTTCATCACAACTAAATCATATGCATAACGTTGTGATTCATAAATATAATGGTAGTTAATAAATTCATTTGTTCCACCCCAAAAGACAAACCAATCTTCTTTAATAGGGAACGTATATGCATTTTTCGAATAACGTTTGTCACTTTTTGGAAAGGTTATATAGGGTTTTAATAAAAGGCGATGGATAGCGTCCATCGAATCGAATAAAACACAAATTATTTTTTCGCTATGTTTATCTAACCATAAATACTGAACAAAAGATCCTATCAATGTCGTTTTAATTAGTTGGTAACTTTCAACATTATGATTAAATGACTGTACTAATTCTTTAAATTGTCCAATCGTTATTAACTCTTTAAAATCTTTAATACATTGTTTATAAAGTGTTTCTGGATTTCCATTTAAGAAGTAATGTCCAAAATTTTCTGGTGTTATATATTGGTCTTCATTTTTACTCACAAAAGCATCCCCCACCATTTCCCTATTAGCTAGCCTGCCCTTTCCTTAAATACGTTTGAAATAAATATAGGTTCCAATTTTGAGTAAACTTTCCAAATGAAAATATCTAAGGTACTTTTTTTAATATTTAACTATAGTACCTAGTTAGTGGAAGAAGTTATTTTACAGTTTAGGTAATAAAGTGGTTAGTTCAATTAAGTCATCTATTACCAAATCTGCCTGTGCGAGTTCATCTTCTTGTGCAAAATCAAAATTACATCCAATTGCAGTTAATCCATTATCTTTAGCCGCATATATATCAGATAGACGGTCTCCGACTACTGCTGCTTTTTTTATATCATACTTCTTTAAAATAGTTTTAACTAAATCCCCTTTATCCAACGTTTGTATTTGTTGAATACTAAATGTTTCTGTAACCCATTTATCTAGATTATAATAACTCACAATTGCGTTTAAGTACTCAGTTAACCCATTACTCGCTATGTAAATGGAGCAATTATTCGCTTTTAAATAACTAAAAACTTCCTTTACATTAGGATATAAAGCACCTTTTCCACTTCTAATATTTTCTACTAATCTTTCCAGAAAATAAGCATCAGTTTGTCCTCTTACTTCATCTGAATGATTAGGCAACAAAGCTTCCCATACTCTTGGTAAAGGGATTCCCATAATTTCACGATATTTATCAATAGGAGCTACTGTATCCCACTTATTTAATGATCGTAAATGGTTAAAAGTATCTTCGAGTGATAATTCTAAAATTTTATCTGTTTGAAATAGAGTTCCATCCATATCAAAAATCAGTGATTGTAGCATTTTTTTCTCTCCCTTGTTCATAACTGAATAGCTTCTAAGATTTAAAAACTGTTTATTACTTATTCAACTAAAATGAAATAGCTACCCTTACAGGTAGCCACTTGTTTAACAAAAGTTACTCATTAACTCCAAAATGTCTAAAAACTGAATCATTGGATTCTTCTACTAAGCTCTCTTCATACCTATTTTGTGAAAAAGAGACATGATGACCCAAATTGCTGTTGGAAGTGCGATTGCTCCAATTACCATAGACGCTATGAGATAGAGTTCACTACCATCAACAAATAACAAAATAATAACAGCAATTATGAAAAGAAGGAAAGGTATAATTTTCAATAGATTAACTAATCCCTTTTTTTCTTTTACCTTCCATTTGTTATTGTATGTTGCGATAACAGTCCAAGCAGTTGGGATGGCAATTACAGTGAAAATAACAGCTATTACCTGTAGTAATGATTTTAAAGTACCCGAACTTATCATTGCTCCAACCCATGCGAGTATCGTTATTAAAACTAACGGAATTGCAAAGCGTTTCATCGAGGTAATTGAATTATCATGCTTTTCAATCGATGTGTCTCGGTCACTGTAAATTGGTTGCGTACCAGAATATGATCGAAATAAATGAATATATCCTTCAGAAGCAATATGCGACCATCCAGAAGATGAAAAAAAGTCAAAGTATTCCTCTTCTTCATCCTCTTTTAATGAGCGATAATCTACACTGTAGATATAATCTTCGAGTTCCCCTTTTTCAAGCATATAGCCCATAAACTTAAAATCACTGACATGCCAACCCTTCAAAGAAAATCTACGTAATTTTTCCATGTCCTTATCCTCTGAAAAAGCTAACCCACCTGACGTAATATACTTTGTTTGTTTCATTTTTCAACCTCCTTCAATCCAGTCTCCGCTAATTGAATCATCAGTTTTCTTAACTTCACATCTTCTTCTAATACTTCTCTACCTTTTTCAGTAAGTAGATATGTTTTACGTCTTGAATCCGACCCATCATGCAAATAAATCCACTCTTGTTTTAATAGCTTTTTTATAATAGTGTACATCGAAGCAGGCCCTATAGTAATTGCCCCTTTTGTTGTTTCTTCAATTAAATTCATAATTGAGTAACCATGCTTTGGTTTGGTTAGAGCAGCCATAATATAAAACATTGAATCAGTTAATTGCTCTGTTTTCTTCAATCAATCACCTTCTATATCTTTTTTGGATATATCTTAAAGTGATACATCTAAAAATAATATATCATTAAGTGATACATATGTCTATTCTTATATCATAAACCGATATATCTATTTTTTCTTTTTATACCAAAAAGAACCCATCCGCCAATGGGCTCTTCGTGAGAGTGTAATCAATAAAATGTTCTACTCGCATTGCATTTAACATTACGCCTTTCAGAGATTCACCTTGCTCAACTACTCCACCTGGCATTTCCCAACCTCTCAAAAGATCTTAATTCGTAATATTTTCTTTTGGTCATTAAGTAATATAATTGCAGCCGAAACACTCTCGTTGCATTAGTTAAAGAAAAAAGTGCCCTAGACTTGAAGTAGAGCACCCATTGTTCAACAATTTACATATTTTAACTTATTCAGCACAATCGCCAAAATACCTTCTTATTCAACTAGCCTTCATCGTTGTTTAAGTGCAACATTTCACAAGTAATCCCCAAAATCTTCTTGATGTTTTAAAGAGGGACCCAGAAAAAGGACTTTTGCAACTAAAGCTCCCGATAGTTTAGATGTATAGTTGTACAAACTATCAATAAATCATGTAATGTTATCCATTAAAAATGTTTGTGTCTTCTTTCCATACAATACTTTCTTTGGATTTATAACGATTATCAAAACGGCAACTACTAAATAAAATAATGCGTTATACATGATTAAATCGATCAAGTTTCCATTTATTATGCCAATAAAAAAATTAAAGAATTGGTGGATGGTAATGGGAACAATCAAATTTTGATTTAAGTTATAGAATACGGTCATGATGATTGTCGTGGACTGAATTGAAATCATAAAGAACAACATATATTTGATTAAATCAATGCCCACATACCCTGTAGTAAACCATATGGGTAAATGCCATATGCCCCACCAAAATCCCAAGATTATCGAAGCTTTTAATGGCGAATGCTTTTTTTGAAGCTCAATTTGAGCGAATCCTCTCCACCCTATTTCTTCTCCTAGTGGACCTGACAGAAGATTTTTAAAAAAGAAATAAACCAGCATTCCCCATGAAGTTTTAGTGAAAATAGAGTCTGCTTCACTATTATTAGATACGATAAACAAAATCACTAAAAATATGAAAGCTTGAATCATACTTACCGTAAGAATCACAGAAAATTTAATTTTATTCTTGAACCTATCTTTTGCAAATTGAATAAAACTCTGCCCAGGATAGATCCTTTTAAATAACACTCCAAAAGCAAAGGTTGAGGACCAAGCTGATATACAGAGCATAACATCAAAGACCCATGCAGGAAATTCTAACATTCTGGTGACTCCTACAAGAATAAAAAGCGGTAAAAAAATGATATTGGTTAGCAAAATAAAACTAGTGACTGGATTTTTTTGTTTCTTTTCACCATTCATGTATAATCCCCTCTTCAAGCTAAGTATTTCGTAAATTTATTATCGCTTCTACTTACGAATACCTTCAGCTTAAACCTAGGGGTTACTCACAGGTCAATACATATCTGCATTATTTTATAGGTACATACATTTCTAAAAATACACGTTCAAGTCCTTCTTCATAAGTAGTAAGTAATAGATTGATATAAACTAGCCCCAAAAGTTCATATCCTTTTTCTATAGCTACTCTTCTTAAACTCGCTTCCACATTATGGTCAATATTTTTTCCACCAGTCGACCACCTTCCATCTTCAATAATGGTATACATACATTTTGGATGAGATAAAATCTCACCTTCATTTTCTTCATGAGTGTCATTTACTTTTCTTACAATGATAAACTTATCTTCAAGAATACCTTCGTCATTGAATCTTATGACTCTTCTTAAAGACGTTAGAGTAATGGCATCTTTCAAGCTGTCCGTATTCTCTTTAAGAGTTTCATATTCATCAAACGCAGTGAAATGCTCTATTTCTCCTTTTATTTCTAAAGGCTTCATTTCTTTTACTGTGTATTCTCCTAAGAATTGTTTTATTTTTTCGCAATCTTCTTTTACGATCTGAATCTTTTTTAAAAGAAGCTTCTTATATTCTATTTCTTCTAAAACCTTTTGTTCTTTCTCTTCTAATAAAGATTTTATTCCCTCTATACTCTTGCTTTTTCTTAATTCCTTAATTTTTTTTATTTCAATATCCATTTCTCTATAGAAATTTACTGTGGTTATATCATATATATCGAAACGATTATATTTTCTATACCCATTCTCCTTGTTTTGTTTAGGTTTAACTAATCCCTTTTCTTCATAAAATTTTAAGGTATCTCTAGATACACCTAAAAATTTAGCAACATGTCCAATTGTATACATTTTACTCTCCTTTATCATAGTTACATATTTTTCATGTTATTTCATACTATATATACTTCTTAAAATATTTTATTATAATAACAAAGCTATGTATCAAAAAGTAAATAACTAACATTCAGCTACAACCTCAAAGTGAAAAGAATTTCTATCTCATTTGAAAGTTTTTTCAGACAACAACGAGAAACGTTTTAGCACCCTTTTGCACCTAAAAACTGGAATGAACGCAATCTCCCCTTTTATTTTTTATTTCCTCTCTTTTTAAAATCAAAAGTTGGTATGAACTGTATATTGTCACTACTTTTTTGTTCACCATTTAATTTAGCTCTTACAGCAAGTCCAAGATTTTCATCTTGTAATTGTCTGTTTACACATAACTTTTCTCCTGTAAACCAGTTCACCACTTGAATATGGTGACCATCGTACATAACTTAAACGTTTTTTTCTTATTAATATTAATCTACTTAAAGTATATTCGAGCGCTGTTATAATTTGATCATCGTCATAAATTCTGAATAATCCGTGTTAAATTCGTCTTTCTTAACAAAACCAAGCTTTTCATATAAATGAATAGCTCTTTGATTGAACTTTGCCACAGTTAATCGAATTGGACTACCTATATAGTTTTTTTCAATGTAACGAAGAATAAAAGAACAAAATTCAAAACCGTTACCTTTCCCTACCATTTTAGGGTTCATTCCTAGTCCCATATCTATTGAGTCGTCTGAATAAACACCAATTTTTTTCCCGACTGGAACTTGTGCATTCTCTCCAGTACAAAAAAATCCATATAATTCTTTCTTATCATTTACAAGTGCATAATATGAACCATCGAGTCTTTCCTTTATTTCTTGATCTGTTAATTCATTATTATAGAAATCATATGGTTTTTCATACTCCCAGCTAAGTATATCTTTTGCTATTTCTTCATTCATATTTTCTATAAATAACTTCATATTCTACATCCTTTCTCATGTAGCAATTCGATAATTTTAGAGGGAAATTCTTCTTCAACTAAACTGCTTAGTTCAAAGAAAAATGCTTATCTCCTACTTGAAATAAGCGCGCCTTAGTTCAAGAAATCACTTGTATACATTCTATTTATTCATCTTCTCCAACATTTATTTTCCAGCTTTTTTGCAACTTTCGGATATAAATAATCTGACCTATGTGATACGCATTATGAGTTGACACATTTCCGAGAACTTCCCACCATTTTACATGTTCAGAAAAGCCATTCACTTCACTCTCAACTTTTTCTTCAGACAATAACTCTTGCCAAAGTATAAGCACCTCTAATAGTTGTTTTTCTAAGTCAGCAAATGAATGATTTTCAGGAATAATAAAGCTGTTATTATTATTTCCAATGGAAGGAACGGCATCAACGTGAGATTTTTTGTACCTTGTTTGCCATGTTTGATTCCAATATAGTAGATGCTGTACGATTTCAGCAATACTATTACTTTCCTCGTTTGGTTTCCAAAATGCTTGATCCTCAGTCAGTCCTCTTATTGAATCTGAAAATGGTAGGTACCAACTAGGGTCATTTGCATTTGCCAACAATTGATCCGATATAACATCTTTTGCATGGACCATAACTAACACTCCTCATATAAATATAATAGTGTTTCAAAACCTCTAAACAATGTCATCTTATTATATTTCTACCTATAATATTGATTCTCCTGCTCTTATTGAGCAAACCTACTGCGATAATGTTCAATAAGAAAAAGCAACCCTTTCAGACAGCCATATACTTAACTAAGCATATGTTAGTTGAATAAGAACCTAATTACCAATCTGGTCCATCATCACTTTCAGCCACTTTAATTTAATTGCACTAGAATCTAGATTGTTTTTTAACTGTTTGTGACCTTAATATAATAATCCAACGCATTAATTTAACTCATATATCCCCTCCTCTTTAGTCCGGTCAAACTGTGACATAATCTTTTAACCAAAATCACTCTCTTTTTTTCGAACGTGCATTCGTGTATAATTAAAACATACCAACTAAAGGAGAATATGTTATGAACTCAATTGATTTAATTCTTTTAAATTTAAACGAAGTACGAAGAAGAAGTACAAAGGTTTGGACATCTATTCCTCAAGAAAAACTACATTGGAAACCTGATAAAGAAGCAATGACTTGTATAGAGATGGTTAGGCATGTTTTAGAAAGTGAACATTATTACCATCTAGCTATCCAAAACCAAGGCAGTCTGACAGTCTTTGATTCTCCTTTCGAAAAACTACCTTTTTCCACTGTAAATGCAGAATTGAAAGTTGCAGAACCATTTAGAAATGAGTTCATAGAAACTATTAAGTCATATTCTGAAGAAGATTTAACAAATATTAAAGTTGATCGCTCAGAATCAGGCTACATAAGAAGTTTGGGAGACATGTTGCTAAGAGTCGCCTATCATGAATCTGTACACACCGGTCAATTGCTGGATTACTTAAGAATGGCTGAGGTTCCAAGAGTACGTGTTTGGGATTAATTATCTTACAGGTGTAATCACTTAAGTGATACGCCTTTTCTATTTAAGAAGTATGGGGTTCTTTTAGAATATGATATGGTAATTGTATAATTTTGTGGAGGAGTGAAGGAGAAATGGGATTCATTCAAATAACAAAAAAAAATATTGAAAATGAACACATCTGTTGTGCTTTAGGTGCAAAACAATATGAGAAAGCAGTAAACGAGAAGAAGAAATGGTTAACAGAACGAATGGATGAAGGCTTGGTTTTTTACCGTTTAAATGAACGTGCAAAAGTATTTATTGAATATTTACCTGCTGAGATGGCATGGATTCCTATTCAAGCAACTAATTATATGTATATCAATTGTTTATGGGTTTCTGGAAAATATAAAAACAATGGACTTGGAAAACAATTACTGGATAAGTGTAAAGAAGACGCTATGGCTCGAGGGATGGATGGAATTGTACATATAGTGGGAAAGAAAAAGAAGCCTTACTTGAGTGAAAAAATTTTTTTTGAATATATGGGATTTAAGTTAGTAGATCAAATAGATCCTTATTTTGATCTGGTTTCATTATCATGGAATGACCAAGCTGTTAGGCCTTCTTTTAAGCGGGATAGAAAATTATCAGTTCCACAACAAGGAGTAGCGATTTATTATACTGCTCAATGTCCCTTTGCTGTAGGTATTTTGGAAGATCTAAAAAAGGTTGCAGAAAACCATGGAGTTACATTTACCACTCATCAATTAACCACCAAAGAAGAAGCACAAAATGCTCCTACCATTTGGACAACTTTTGGTCTGTTTTATGATGGGAAATTTATTACACACGAAATGATGAGCGCAAACAAATTTGAAAAACTAATAACAAAGCTGTTAGATAAACAATTGTAATTGGGATAATAACAGTTGCTATCGAGCATTGTCTAGGTTAGGTGGTACATAATGTCAGCAATGATTAGAGTTCCTTTTTCTATCCACTTGGGGTTTGGTTCGACAATGTCTATTGTCTCTTTACCCCAAACGTACCATTCACTTTTTAACTTTTGGGTTTTAAATAACTTACTGATTTTATAATTAATCCACTAACGAAGAAAACTAGAGCATTGGCCAAAAGAAACAATGCGATAAATGCAGCTGCGAATGCCGAACCTTAGTGTGTTCCAGAAGAATCAACAACTCTGGAAATTTTTAAAAATATTGCCCCTATCGAAAATCCCAAAACTGGAACAAGTATAGCCATAATGATTCCAGAAATCCATAAAGGCATTTTATTAATCATGTGTAAGTGAATTACTGTTCCATCAAAAAATAATATCAATAACAAAAGAATAAACCAAACTAAAACATCTCCACTCAATTATCGCATCACTATTCATAATTTTTAAATTCCTAATTTATAATACAATCCTCGATTACTTTAAATTTCAACTTACCATTTCTTTATTTAAAACGTTCAAACCGAGTATAAGTTCCATGATTAATTGAATATTCCATTATAAGTTTGATAAATCCATTACTATTATATGACTAAACTGCTATTTAAAAAGAAAATATGACCACAAAACAAAATTAGTAAACGCTTTAGTTGAAAACGAATACAAAAAGTTCCCCTAGTATCTGATATTGTGATATTTAATTTGCAGCCTAAATTTCTCATCAAATGAGTTTGCAGAGACAAACTTTCCTTTTGGTTCAAATAACTCTTCTTCAAATTCGATGTTTTATCATCAAACCTTTAATAGTCTTATAATTCAAAATATTCCGTGCTATAATAGTAATATAAAACAAACAAATACCTCTGGCTATACAAAATGGTTGCTTACATAACAGTGGCTCTTTTTTTCTTAGATATAGATATATCCATCATCTTACTCATTTCCACGAGCAAGCAACAGAATTAGCAAATTTACCGTTTTTTTACACTTTAAATAATGGACGTGAGAGTGGTGTGTTCTCAAAAGAAATAAATCTACCCACGCTTAAAAATATTTGGGGAAATTGATGAAGTTCTTCTTCATGCTACTGCAGCTAGCATTTCCTTATTCGGAAATCTAAAAAGAAATGTATACTACTTTTAACAAGGGGTGTTTTAAAATGATTACATTTAAAACAATGGAGCATTTAACTTTCAAGGAAGCACACGAACTTTTTATAAATGGGTTTGAAGGATATTTTACTCCGATGAAGATGCCATTGGATGCATTTATAGCTCGGTTTGGAAATGATAATCTATCAGCAGGAATATCTATTGTTATGTTTGATGAGGATAGACCAGTAGGATTTGTATTACAAGGCATTCGAGAAGTGAATGGTGAGAAAATTGCTTGGAATGGTGGTACTGGAATTATTCCAGAATACAGAGGAAAAAAACTAGGGACAATCCTAATTGAAAAGGCTCTTGAATTGTTAAGTCAGCAAAAAGTAAATATTGCTACATTAGAGGCTCTGTCAATTAATCAACCGGCTATTAAACTATATGAGAAAGTTGGGTATAAAATAATTGATACGCTACATTTTTGGGAGGCAGAAGGTGTATTAAACTATGATGAAAAAATTGCTAGCGAATTTGAATTGAAAAGAATACCTGCACTGCAAGCAGTAAATTCAATTATTTTCCCAGCTTTAGTACCATGGCAAGTAGATCCTTCTATTACACCAAAAGCTGGTGGAGAGGCAATTATCGCAATGAAGGATAGTGAAGTACTTGCAGCATGCTTAGTAAGAACAAAACAAAAATTTGGTAGCGAAGCTGAAGGTGTCACATTATTTCAAGCTTCTACTAACAAAGAACATCCAGATGGAATACGCGCTCTTCAAGCCGCACTTCAGGAAGGGCTTCATTTTAATCGTTCCATTAAAAGAAATACTTATAATTTGGAAGACAAAATGCAAAATTTCCTTCCGTTTTTAAAAAATAATGGATTTAAAAATACTGATATTTCACAAGTATTTATGACAAAACAACTTATGGAATAACTAAAAACACAGCTAGCACAATGAATTGGCAGTCTAATTAAATATCATCTATCCAATTCTTCAAAAATATTTGGTACATTTACTCTAGTTCACTATAAGCATATGCATACAAATCAATATCAAAAACTGCTTCAATTTCAGTAGCTAATTTACTAGCCCTCGTGTTAATGGCAAGACCAGGAGAACGCCCGTTATGTATTTGAATTTCAATGTAGAATTTTGCTGCTAAATTATAATCTTTTTTCAAAAGTAAAATATCATTGACTTTTGATTCCAATTTATAAATAACAGGCATTAATACTTCATCCACATCAAGTGTTTCTTTATATCCTAAACCATATTGCCAAGTGGTAGAAAAATAATGTCTAGCTGAATTTAAAAGTAATGGTTCCCCAACCTTTGTTGTCCTAGACAGCTGTATTTTCATTCTTTTAGTTAACTCATCTAATGGAAAATCATCAGCATTACTTAGACTAAGTATGCTTGCACTTTTGTTTTTTCCAATATTAATCCCCCTAAAAGTTTAAAAAAATTAGTATTCACCAACATGTTCGTCTGTTTTACATTTTATCTCAAGATAGACGTATTGATGGCTCAGTCTGTTTTAAAATAGCTTTTCTGAGTCTCAATTTTTTATGCAATATTATAGATTTCCAACATTTTATTGGGGGATTAATATGAAATACACTATTATTGTCGATTTTGTTTATAATTTTTTACTTAATATTTCTCCAGGTAAGCCATCAAATTCGCCGATCTTTTCAGAGACAAATCCTCTTTTTATTAGAATTTTCCTAGAAGCAATATTATCTGGGTCAATAATCGCTTTCAGAGTCTTTAGTTCTAATTTCAAAGCCCGTTCAATCAATACCTTCGCTATCTGACCGCCGTATCCTTTACCCCAATACTCTGGCTTTAACATATAGCCAATTTCAGCTTCTTCATTATTCTCTTCATCAATAGTTAAGTGTCCAAGTCCTATAAATTCATTAATTAAATTATCATAGATTTTATATGTACCAAAGTGTTCATGTTTTTCATTACGTTTTAATAATCTTTGAAAATTGAATTGAGCTTCTTTTAAAGGGATAGCGTATTCGGTAATTTGCGCCATAACTTTTTCATTAGATACAAGGCTGAAATAAGCATTAAAGTCAACCTCTTTAAACTTCAGTAAATTTAGTGAATGCAATGTATCACTATTCATTTATTAACCATGCCCCCCACTGTCTGTTTATGTATTCTTGCTATTTTACATTAATATGTTTGAGAATAATTAATGTTCCATTTTAAATTACCATAGATCCATTTCGCTTATTCAACTAATTGCCGCGATAGTTGAACAAGAGTTAACTCAGTAACTTGTTAAAAATACTTTCCCTTTGGTCTCTTTTAATGTTTCAATTTCTTCAACAGCTTTTTTTACGTTCGATAAGTCGTATTGGGAATCTACCATCATCAAACTTAATTTTTTATCATCAATTAGAGTTATCAAATGGTTAAATGTATTTTGCCATTTATCTGCCGAGACATTTTTATTCCAATTCCGCAAATGAAAGATACTAGCATTAACCTTAGCCTTATTTACAATATCTGACCAATTTACTTGTATTCCTGATAAAAGACCGATAGTTAAAAAATTGCCATTAGGGTGCACACAAAATGCCAAGTCGTTTCCAGATGAACCTCCAATAGAATCAATAGCAGCATCAGCACCAATCCCACTTGTCAATTCCATAACCGTTTCATAAAGTGGATTTTTAGATGTATCAATTACAAAAGAAGCACCTAGATTAAGTAATTTTTCTGTATGCTTATTACTTCTAGTAATTGCTATCAATCGAAAACCTAAAAGCTTTGATAATTGAGCAAAAATATGCCCAATAGAAGAACCACATGCGTTAACCAGCAAAACATCATATGGTTTTAATTTTAAAACTTCCGTACAAACTACCCATGCTGTGATTGGATTGATATACATCTGTGATGCTGTAAAATTATCAATAGAATCTGGTATTGGAACTGCAAATTCTGATGATGTTTTAACAAATTCCTGCCATGTACCTTCCCCTCTCAAGGGTAAAACTCTTTTACCAATAAGGTGTCGAGAAACTAATGGACCTACCTCTTCTACAATACCAACCCCTTCATAACCCGGAATATTAGGTAAAGTTATCCGATGTGAATAGGCCCCTCTAATTGGTATTAAATCAGAAGGATTTATAGAACGTGTTAACATTCGAACAAGGACTTCGGATTCTTTTGGTGATTCAATACTTTTATATTCAACTTTTAATACATCTCTAGGGCTACCGAATTTATAGAATTTAATACATTTTGCATCCAACACTATACTTCTCCTTAAAATAAATCAGATTTATTTAATTATATCATCTCCAACTTCACTGATGGGTTAGTCAACGAGAAAAAGGCTTTACCCCAGCTATAACACATTAAATATGATGCCTTACTCCTTTTTAACCCTATTTCGCACTGTCATCACATTGTTATAAATCAACCGTCACCTTTTTCTTGAAATTTCTTAAGCCCACTAAGATAGCAACAGCTATGCATATAAATCCACTTACTAAAGCAACCCAGAATAAAATCCTTCCACCAGTTGTTGGTGAATTAAAAATCATCCCACTAAGTAATATCATCATACAACTTATTAATCCCCAAAATCCTATTGTCCATTTAGACTTATTCTGTATTAAAAGATAACCAACTACACTCAAAATATAGAATGCACTAACTATCATAATAGCAGGAAATAGCGGATGAAATTTAGCTGCATAAACAAAATAATCGAGTTGACTAATATCACGACCAGTTATAATCTCAATGTTAAGTAATTTGGAAAATGGTGTTGAATACTCCCATTCAAAAGAGTTATTTGTTATTGTACTTCCTTCATACCAAGCTATAAATGTTGATACTATTAAAGTAAAGAATCCAACGACAAATTGTATTATGTACATAAACATTTTTCGTCCTCCTAGTAAATTTCAGTCATTGCCAAAGCGCCTTAAAATACAATCTTTCGGCATAGATGTGAGCATTTTAATTTTCAAGGGAGTTTAACGTTATTGAATAATAAATTCATTATTCAATAGTTAATTTTATCTGGTCCATATTGGTCCCAACCGCTATAACCTCTATACTCATACTTTAAAAATCCATGAGGTTTTACTTCATAGATATTTAAAACAATGACAGCTTTTCTAGGTTCAGCAATATAAAAATAAGCTAAACTATTCACTGCTTTTCCACCATTATTTATGTAGTAATGCAAATATAGGCTTGTATCACTTGTTTTAATCTCTTTGCTGCTACCAGTTATTTGAGTTTTTTCTCCAGCTTTAAGATTTTTTATCGTTCCTACCTCTTTAAAATCTGTCTGATTGACGCTGTATGAAAATATAAGATCAGGTAGACTTTGATTACTCAAATTATTTACCTCAATAGTAACTCCTTTGTTATATTTCCTATACTCACCTTGGGCTATCATTTCCCCAAGGGTACAAAACAACCAGACACATATTACATTCATAACTACTGCCAATGTAATAAGAAGAGCTATATATCTCCCCTTCAAAATAACACCTTCTCCCATAGTTCTATTAGAAAAAAGAGTTGCCTCAGCAACCTTATGTTCTTTCCTAGGTTATCTATTAATTGAATTCCAGTGAAAAACTATATGTGTTTGTAAGCTATATATATTCTCGTTATAATCTTTATACTCTACAATGGTTATTACACTTGTTAATGAATAGTGGAATATGAGCTGCTCATTAACCATTTCAGTTAAAAAGGTTGTTTTTGATTCATTGTGATTGACTGGCACCAGTTTAAATTTATATAATACATCGTACATTTTAGGAACTGTTAAATATAGTTCACCAAGCTATTCCTCTTTAACAAAACCATCCGTTTTTAAATTAGTGGAAATCATTCTTATATTTCAACCATTCATCTATCTCTGCTTTTAAAAACCTTTTCTTATTATCGAGTTCTAAGTAAGGGATATATTTATAGGTGTCATAGCTATTTAAGCTTGCTTTTTCAAATTCATCTTTCTTAATTATGTCATCTATTGATTGCTCACTTATCTGAAGATATTCGGAAAGTTGCATTTTAGTCATTAAATTAGGTAGTGAATTTGTTACTATTTGAGTATCACTTAGCTTATTTGCTGAATTTGAAAAGGCACTAAACAATATAAAAGAAGATATAACAATCGATATTCCAAATATAAATACACCAATAAGGTAGGTTGACTGCTTCATGCCTAAACCCTCCATATTAAATTTTACTCTTAAACTAATCTACCACTTACTTTAAAACGTTTTAAATGGATTGCAGTTCCCCTTTTAGGTAAATTTACCAATTAAATCATCAAAATTTTTTTCATATTCTACCAACCTGCACAGTTCGTTTAAGAATTAATCAAAATTTAAATGAAGGGTTTTCTTTAATATTCATATAGATTTCTTCTAAATTCGATGGTTGTAAGTCGGTTGTATTATAGAAAAAGCGTTTATCTATTACTCTTATTTCAAATTCATTCACTAATTCTAAACATCTTACTCCCATTTGATGTTCTTTAATCCTTAAAGCATCCCTTCTCAACAGTTCTTTTCTATCGACCCATAAAACAACATAAATAATTTCTACGTTTTGTGCCTCAGCGTAAATTTTACGAGAAAATTCTTCTACTTCTTCTGGGAAAGCAACATAATCTATGATTACATTCTTTTTTGCTTGTACAAAATTGACACTTAAATCAGCAATATTTTCCCAAACTAAGGAAAGTGATTCTTCACTTTTCCAAGGTGGAAGATATCCACCAACAACCATATGATTTATTAAGTCACCTTCAATATAAGCACTTTGACTGAACTGTTTTGCTAGACCCTTTGTAGTAGTTGATTTACCTACTCCTGCTGGTCCTGATATTATATAAATTTTATTCATTATTTCCGCCCACTTTCAATATGAAACTTTGTAGTTCAAGGGTAAACTCTGATCTCTATTTTGAAGTAAACCCGATTTACTTAGAATGTATAAATGGCGACAAAAAATGCAAATGCTGCAGTCATGATAGAAATTACCCTACTTTTTTCCGTCTAGTTTTTAGTTCTAAAACCCCCGTAATTAAACCAAATACAACTAAGAACAACACCATAAATGGTAAAATACCATTGTTTTTCGTAACTAGACCATCAACTTTCACCTTTTACAATCCAGAAATAATAGTTTACTTTTTTGAACCTATTTTTTATCCTAAATTTGATAAAATAAAATCGATTTTCCGTAGAAACTTACTTACATCTGTACATAATATAAACCTATTATCAAATAATGTCTTTTTGTAATAGTACCATCTTTAAAAATATTCGCTTCATTCATTTGTATAATATTACCTAAATATGTTCCTCAACACTCCTTTTTCAACTACTCTAAAACACTAGATCAAAAATATAGATATGACTATACAGCTCATGTTCTTCTAGTAAAGCACAATTAGTTCAATAAGTTTGTATTTTGAGACAAAATTCCAAGAATAGAACGACTACCTACTACTTCTATTACCTTGATTCAACTTCATAGAATCCAAGTCTTACGTCTATATTAAAAATAAACGACCAAGTACTCCTCTAAAAACAGATCTGATTTAATCTTTTAACAACTCTTGACAATATTCAGAATAATAGGTTAGTCTGAGTAAATTAATAGTAAAGGGAGAGATACATATGCAAAGAAAAACACTGACTTCTTCATTCAAATTGGAGGGCATGTTGGTTTAATAATATGATCTCCGATTTGATTTAATCAAGAATCAACTAAATCGGAGGAATTATAGTGAGCATACAAAATTTTTATTACACAATTACAAGTTCTAGGTCGTTTTTTATTCAAATGGTTTTCACATTAAATGCTATTTATTATGTAACGCAAGCAGATTTAAATGCATTGCAACTGATTCTCATCGGTACAATCATGGAAATTTCCGTTCTATTGTTTGAAATGCCAACGGGTTTGTATGCAGATCACTTTGGACGAAAACGCTCTCTCGCACTAGGCACAATTATTATTGGTTTGGCACATGTAATTGAAGGGAGTACTCCAGAATTTTGGGCGATTGCTTTCTCTTCTGCGATGTGGGGAATCGGCTGGACCTTCATTAGTGGAGCTGAACAAGCATGGATTGCAGATGAGTTAGATGGCACAAACTTAGAGACCACGTTCCTTCGCGGATCACAATTTTCATCTTTTGCACGTTTTGCTGGAATATTGGCCAGTATGGCGATTGCAGCTTTTTGGTCTGTACAGACAGTGATTATATTTGCAGGTGTCATGCTAATTGCCCTTGCAGTCTGGGCTTTCATTAAACTACCCGAAACTAAATTTGTCAGAGTTACCCGTGAAAAAGGTGTGTCGGGCATCACACATATGGTTAACACCATCAAGGTTGGACTATCACAGATTCGTGGAAAGACTATGCTAGTTAGTATAGCGGTAGTTACGTTATTATGGGGGCTTGCCAGTGAAGGATTCGATCGTTTATATGGTGCCCATTTCATCACTAACTTTGATTTGTCGGATGATGAGTCCATCTATTGGTTCGGTGCTTTTTATGCGATAGCATTTATACTTAATATTGGCGTACTCCATTTTGTTGAGAAAAATGTGAAAGGTCGCTACGCAGATGTGCTATTGCTTACAAATGCCGTGTTGACGGGAACGATGCTAATTTTCGCATGGACAGGTCATTTCTGGTTAGCTGTAGCGATGTACTGGGTGACAAGTGCACTGAGAAACGTAAATTACCCATTAATGAGCATCATTACGAATGAACAAATTGAATCAAAAGGTCGTGCAACAACACTTTCCATGTTCGGACAACTTGATGCCCTTGGACAAATTGTTGGAGGACCATTAGTAGGATTATTCGCATTATACACAACAATTGCAGGAGGTATTTCGGCTTCTGCATTCCTGATTTTACCCGTTTTATATTTCTTTTGGCGAATCAAGACGAAAATGGCTCAGTCATAATTTTTCAGTACTTGGTGCGTATGAGCATCAAGTACTTTTTTATTTGATATCACAAATATGCCATTCTCTTCAATTGAGTCAATAAGTTTTTTCCAACCAATAATACTGGTGGGATTTTGTATATCTGCAAAGCGTACTCAAACTCGCTCTTTAGTCATCCACGACGCGCAAAAACAGAGCTTCATCAAAATTGATGAAAACCGTCCATACTTATTTACGCCTGGGTGAGAAAGGTCGAATTTCAAACCGATTTGAGAAAGGAAATCAGTTTTTGGTTAATTTTTTTTGCTGATTTTCCAATCCAAATTAAATGCCCCCATGTATCCACTACATATAACTCTGATTTGGCTATTTTTTCATGAGCATTCTGTGGATGTTCAAGAGAAATAAAACCGTCATTTTCACTATGAATGATAAGAGTTGGACTACTGATAGATTTTAAATCTTGGTCCTTTATTTCTTTAGATTGCTTTAGATCAATAAGGAAACCATGACCAGAACGTTGACGTGCATTCATTTTTGTAAATTCTACAACATCACTAACCTCAGATTTTAGTTGGAGCTCTTTTTTGTTAAGAGAACTAAACTGTGGAGCCATCATCTTAAAGATAGTATTCGGAAATAGGTGGCTAAGTGTACTAAGCATCTTCCATGTAACCCCTTCAATAGAAGGCCGAAAAATAAAATGAGCTGCTTTATACTCTATGTCTTTGCTTGTCAACCATTCCTTTGAAACTGCACACTCTAAGATAAGACTTTTTACTTTTTCTGAATACAAAGACGCAAAACGTATTCCAGTTGGACCGCCAGCTGAAATTGCTATAACATGGACTTGATCTATTTTTAGGTGTTTCAGTAAATTATCATAATGTCCACAAGCCTTTGTTAAACTTTCACCTGCCTCTTTAGATGTACTTCCATACCCTGCTCTTGAAGGTGTAATTATGGAGTAACCATTGTCTAACAATGATTTGTATCCAAACTCTTCATTACAATTTGAGTGTCCACCGTGGAAAATTAAAATAGGTTCCCCTTTACCGACCAATGAATATTCAATTGTTATTCCTTCACTAGAATATTTCTCAATTGTCTTTTCCATATAATCATCTCCTATATCTATTCTACGAGTTTATTTACTAAAATGTTTCGTAAATTCTAACAGTTTCTTATTTAGATAAAAAACGAGGAGTAGTTTATACACTTATTAGAAAGCATGGCAAATAAGTGATTAACGTACTAATTATGTACATCCGTAGATGATGTATTTATAGTGGTAAATTACGAAGTTTAAACACGACAACAGCTGCTGAATAATTAAAAAATCCAATTCCTAAGAGAATAAAAGAAGGTATGAATATCTCAGCATCACCACTGGCAATTCCACTAGGATTGTATAATGAGAACGGTGTTATGTTCCTTAGCCATTCAAAATCCGAGCTGATTTTTCCTGCCATATCTAATCCATAGAAAATAAAAGTTAAAGCAGCAGCTATACCAAGCGACTTTTTTTCGTCATTACATAAAGAAGAAACTAGAAATGAGTACCCACCAACAACAAAAAACAATAAAAATCCAACCAAGCATATATGGAAAAATGTATTAAATTCAAGCGAGGTTTGATCATCAATTAACATTTCTCCAGCAACGATACCACCTAAAAATGTTAATAATACTATAAAAAGTAATCCGCTAATCAAGACTAAAGCTTGAGTAAAAGCTATTTGAGTACGAGAAACCTTTGTAGAAAGTAAATAAGCCATAGATCCCTTATCAACTAGATGTGCTAACAATTGAGTTGCTGTCATTACACTAAAAACACCTAAAATAATAGGGAAAAACAGACCGAAATATTCAGCAGAAATAAATCCACCATAACTAGTAAGAGAATCAAAGCCAAGTGCGTTTTTCAGTGTTTCAGGGATTATTTTTATTAATTCGTTAATTGCCTCGGCATTTTCTGCAAACATCGGATATAAAGATGTCATTAGAACTACATAGAGGGCCGAACCAAACCCAAAAATAAGAAAGTTCTTCATATTTAGTTTTATCATTTGATTGAACAAAGAAATATTCATTTTACAGCCACCTTCGTATCATAGTAGTTCATAAAAATATCTTCTAAGCTTTGACTAATAATACTTATATTTATAACGTTAAATTTAGATAATTCCTCTATTAACTCATTGTAATCACCTTGGACCACAATGCGAACAACATTGTCATTAGTGTTTTCAATGATTAAATTAGATTCTTTAATTTTTTCTACATCATTTTTATTCTCAAGAGTAATATCATAGATTTTTCGTTGCATATATTGCAGGTCATTGATGTTTTTAACAGTCACAATCCTTCCATCCTTAATAATGGCAGCTCTATCACAGGTCCTCTCTATTTCTGCAAAACTGTGAGAAGACATAATAAATGTTTTCCCTTTTGCTTTTTCTTCTAAAACAAGATCGATAAAGACTTTTTGCATTAAAGGATCTAATCCTGACGTTGGTTCATCTAATATATATATTTCAGGATTGTGCATGAATGTAACAACAATACCTACTTTCTGTTTCATCCCTTTTGACATTTTACGAAATGGTGTTTTAGGTTCTAATTGAAGCCGTTCAATTAATTCATTCCTCCTTTTCTTATCTTTTAATCCTTGCATACCTGCCATTAGATTAATAAATTCCAATCCGTTCATTCCATCCAAAAAAGAAATTTCTCCCGGTAAATAGCCTACTTTTTCTCTTGCTTTCTCTTGTTGTTCCCAAGTGTTAAACCCATGGATTATAGCAGTTCCTTTTTGTGGCTTCATGTACCCCATTAAATGACGAATTGTTGTGGATTTTCCTGCACCATTAGGTCCTAGAAATCCGAACACCTCTCCTTTTTCCACCTCAAAGGTTACATCAAATATTCCCCTTCCATTTGAAAATTGTTGGGTTAGACCTTGAATTTGTATCATATAACCTCTCCCCAAAAATGATATATTCTTAAAGATTTATTTTTTAAAACAATTAGAATAGAACTAGGTGTATAAACGAACGTTTTTGTGCCATTTACTTTCTCCCATAATTCTTTCAATGATATATATTCAACAACCCAAACCGCTTGAGGATTCATATTGAATAACATAATCTCTGACAAAAGCTTCCTCTACCTTCTTTTGCTTGTTCCAACGTTTTAAATGATTTCATCCCTACAATTCCCCCCTACTAGAAATAATTCGATTCTAGTGTAGAAAATCCCTTCTCTAAAAATCTTTATCTCCGACTATGTTAGTATTACTATACTTCTCATTACCACTTAATAGGACCTCTTCCTTCAATCCGAACTTTACAACAAAAGTTCATTCTTGCTAATTCAAATAACTGCCGCTTTAGTTTCATTAATTTAGTGGCAATTCCCCTTCGTCAATAATACTTTCTGCCGATGTCATTAAATAGAACTTAATTCCACTTCCTTGTTTTTTCAACAACTTCTCAATTTCTTCAGGGTCTGAATTCGATTTTATTCTCTTCATTGTAGTTAAATATTTTCCTTTTATATTTTAATCCAACCAAATTTTACTCCTGTTTTTCATACCTGCCGTCCTAGTTCAATCAGAAAAGAGAGCTGTATTATTAACTCTTCTGTTTACTAAGCACCTCGCTAGTCAATTAATCAACTTCTTTTCTACTGAATATCATTTGAACCAAGTGCGTTCTCCTCACCTGCGACTATGCTATAAGAAATATTAAGTTTATCCCAAACCCATGAATGAAAAATTCTATCAAGTTCTATTATTAATGCTTTTTCATCCATATTCTCATCAATACCTAATTTTTCAAAAGTCAATGTTTCTTTTGCCTCTGTTCCTTCATAATTTGTACTCCTAAAAGAAAAATGTACTGTTTTCCCCATTTGTATCTCCCCCTATAATTAAATCTGCTATAATCGACTCAAATAAACAGTATAGATTAATCCCCTCACTAAACTAAACCTTTAGTTTTAGGCAATCAGAAAAAAACTTTACTCTTTATGGAGTAAAGCTGCGCTCGTCAGATGAAAATTTTTTGTATAAAAATATTGTAATACCACAAATTACAGCTACTCATACAAATGTGAATAAGTATATACACACCCTCATACAGCAAGTCACCAGATTGGACAATTAAAATAGTGAATATTTTGAGCTTGTAAATACCTAGTCCAAATTAGTACGACGTTAGTGAAATATTCTAAATGAATAACCCTTTCATATTTCCCTCTTCCATAACACCAGCTACTAAAGCTGGAATTTCCATTAAATCATTTACTACATAGTCAGCCTGAGCGCCTATCCAGTGAATATCTTTCTTCCAGATACCTATCATTCCTACATTTTTAGCGCCTTGCACATCATTTTTTGGATGATCACCGATAAAAACGCATTCGTTTGGCAGCACACTAAGCTTCTCCACAGCACGTAAAAATATATGGGGATCTGGCTTTTTAATATCTTCCCATTCTGAAACCAAAATGACTTGAAAATAATCTTCTATTCCTAAAGCCTTTATATTATCCATTTGAAACCGGCCATATCCATTCGTAATCATCCCAATTAGCAACTTTCTTTTCTTTAATTCCTCTAGCATTAATATAAGATTATCAAAAGGAACACAACAAAACTTAAACTCATTCACATAATCTTCAAGCAGCTCTTCCCAAGTAACTTTAGTTAATCTAAACTCCTCTACTAATTGCCGATATACTTTATCCTTCCATACGTACCCTCTACTATCTAGTTGTATAAACCTTGTTGTATACGTATCTTTTGGTATATGACCTATAAAATCAAACAATCTCTCATATTGCTTATCGATGAAAACCTTTAACGACTCATCTCTATTCAGTAGCGTACCATCCAAATCAAACAGTACTGCTTTTATCATTATTATTCACCCTTTTATTTAGATTCTGTCACTAACTCTATCTCTTTCTTTGGAATTGTCAGCTTACTAACTACTTTTTTTATTTCGTTTCCAATAAAAATATACCCTATGATCATTACACCACCGAATACCCAGCTAGTAACCCTTAAATATATAAGCATGGAGCCATATGCGTCTACTCCATGTTTGTTTAGCAACCAGGATTTTATTAATGCTAGAGTAATACCTCTCAGTACAAAAATTAATGTAAGTACTTGGAACCACCGTAATATCTCTTTTTTGAAATAAATCACTCTACTACTTTCTCGCGGATATCCTTGTAAATATGCCATATCCATCATAAAGTATAAGGGAAGCGGCTTTTTAATAAGCATTGATACTAAGAATACGCTGCTAAATGAAACTCCCACGAATACTTGATTCCATAGCATCCGCTCTGCAGTTCCTGACAGTATATCAACAACTGTTCCAACAAGTAGACTTAGTAATATAAAAATGCCCGTTATATTATACTGACGATCTCTAACAAAATTTATGATCGTATAAATAAAACCAGGTGCTGTCGATAAAAGCATCGCCCAGTAATCACCTAGACTTTCTCTTCCATATGTCCAGATTGCAAACGGTAGCACCATATAGAATATGAGATCGAATAAGACAGTGTACTTTTTCATTCATATTCTCCTTCTAATTTTTTACCTAATCAATTCTCCTTGAATAATCTTCCACATCTTCCTGACAAACTCCTTCTTTTTACTTCATACATAAAAACATCATCCACATTGAAAGGATGATGTTTTAGGTAATTGCTATTCCAATATGGTGACGTCTACGATTTCATCAATATATAGCTCAAATGAGCGGAAAGGATCCTCTAGTTCGATTGTTCTTTTCCTCAAATCAATCCATTGTATCGTACCGCGGTTATAGATAAACTCTCCCTCTTTCCACCGTTTTATTTTAATTTCAACATTTCTTTGCATTGCAAGTGCGATTTGATCCTGAATAGCTTCATAATCAAACTCGTTTAAGCTTGGGCAAGGCTCTTTTTTTATCTCCTCACTGTACTCACGAAGCAATTTCACATGCTCAGGCAACATCATTGCTACCCATTTCTTTGACCCACGATCCTGTAATCGAGATAAATCTAATTGGTTCCAATCATCTTCAAATTTAGCCATGTTATCACGTTCTTTCTTTTACACTTATAATACAGAACATTCGTTCTCATTTCAAGAGGGGATAAATGGCTACAAAAAAGACGCACCCATGACAAGTGCGCCCAATTGCTAGTTACATCAATTCTTTTGCGAGTAAACGATAGACATTCAAACGTTTTTCTTGTGAATGCGGAATACTACAAATCATTACTTCATCGAAGCCATAAATATCTTGCTCTTCCTGTAAAGTCTGAGCCACTTCTTTAGCAGAACCGACCAGATGAATTTTACGATTTTCTTGTATCATCATTCGATCCATTTCCGTCAATGGGTATTCCTGCGCTTCCTCTGGTGTCATCAATGGACGAATTTGCCCTTTCATAAGAGACAAACGAGAGATATCCTGCGGTAATGCTTGAAACTCAGCTTCTTCATTTGTTTCTGCAGCAGTGACAAGATAGGTAACATTAATCTCTGGCTTCTCCATTAAAGCAGATGGCGTAAAGTTTTTGCGGTACGTATCTAATATAGCTGGTGTCATACCACCTTGGAAAAATTGCGCAAAGGAATATCCGAGACCCATTCTGCCAGCTTGTACAGCACTATTACCAGTAGAACCAAGTAACCAAGCTTCTGGTAACACGATTTTAGAAGGTGTCGCGAGCGTTCTGTTATATAGGCTTTCTTCTGGAACTTCGTCATTAATCAGTTGCAGAGCAATCGCTAGTTTTTCATACATATTATTGACCATTGGAGGACGTCCTTCCGAAAGGGCGTACATCGCATGATTATCTCCACCTGGAGCACGTCCAACACCGAAGTCGATACGACCTGGAGAAAGTGCACTCAGTGTTTTAAATACTTCGGCTAGCTTTAGTGGTGAATAGTGCATCATCATTACGCCACCTGTACCGATACGTAAATTTTTGGTTTTTGCGGCTAAGTGAGCTGCAATTACTTCCGGTGCCGAACTTGCAAACGCATCGGTTCCATGATGCTCGGCCATCCACATACGGTGATAGCCTAGTTCATCTGCTAAAATAGCCAGTTCTTCTGCTTTTTTTAATGCTTCCGCTGCTGTATTGCCAGTTGTGACTGGCGCTTGGTCTAGTACACTTAATTTCATCTATATATCTTCCCTTCCACAAATGCTCATTGAATACTTCACTATTCAAATGCTATCGAATAAAAAATAAAAAGTAAACGAAAGGGACTTGATAATAGTAAAATAAAGATTTGTCAGGACGCCTCTTGTTATTCTACTTTTTTTAATTTTAGGCTATGTTAAAGGTTGATTTAAAATACGTTTATAAAATGAGCTTAGATATGTTCTCCAAACTCATTTTATTTTGATCTCCTTTTTTATTTAAACACCCGTTAGCCATCCATGTAGCGAAAAACCATCGCTACACCACAGAGAATGATCACGGAAAAACGGGTATAGGATACTATGGTTGGCGAAGAAGGTCGATGAACTATGTGCCATTGAGCCAGCCCGTTAATCTGTCTCCAACGACCGCGGTGCATCACAGAATTTAGCACTCATGTGAGATATTAACCTTTTATTTTACATATCTAATCTGATCTGTATTTATTAAGGTAAATGCAATATAAATTTTCATAATTGCTCACCTTTTTATTACATAATTTATCCTTTTATTATCAGCACTTTTAAACATATACCTAATACCTTTACCCGCAAGTGGTTCATCTTCATACCTCGGTAATACATGAAAATGAGAATGAAAAATATGTTGTCCTCCAATCTCGCCACAATTCCATCCGAGATTATATCCTTGAGGTTGATACATTTCATCTAAGAATTTTTTTACATCATGAAGAAGTGTATAGGTTGCATTCCATTCTTCTATCGTTAAGTCAAATGCAGTTTCCCTATGTTTTTTAGGTATAATTAGCCCAGCACCTTCAAGCTGAATACCTTTCTCTTGTGCTTGTTCTAACTGTAAAAACATACAATACTCGTTGCTTAAAATAACTTTTTGGGTTGGTTCTAATTCTAGATTACAAAATATACAATCTTTCATTCAAATCTCCTTCTCCCAGTTCATATTTTCTATCTATATTTTAACCTTGTTATAAACTAACCTGCCGAGTTAGCTCAACAAGAATATATAAAGACTTACACAATAATTGCATATTATATAAATTTGTGACAATAAATCATTATTTCTTCCCTTTTCGTTCTAAAAGTATAGGTGCTATATTTAGTAAGATAGAAACAATTGTCAAAAACCATAATGCCCTTTCCATACCAGGTACTACATCCATTAAAGCTGTCCAATCTTCCACTTCTACCCAGACCGATACAAGACTGTATTCTGCACAGAGTGTTAATGCTGTAAATGATAATCCTATCGCCATAGCAAGCTTATAATCCTTTCCTGCTCTATACAAATAAAGATTTATAAATGTTGCTACTATTGCAATAACCCCAAATATCATAAATAACATTATTAACCTCCAATATATTTTTATTTTTGTCGTGTAATTATACTAATGTGTATCATCTCAGTTTTTTACAGTAACTGCTCATTCCTTTTGTGATTCTTATTAAACAAACACCTGCTTTGTTAGTTTAAGTGATAACCTTCACACATTTTCTAGGTTAAAAAACACCCCTATTTTTCTCACTTTTAAAAAATCAGTACCCCTCTCATAGACTACACCACTTTTATAACATTCTTCACTAACTTTCCCTTTACTTTAATACGTTTGAAATGAATTATGGTTCCAATTCTAAAAGAATTTTCCACTTTTCTGTAATTCTACTAAACTACCGCGTTAGTTGAATAAAAAATTATTTATTAAAATAGAAATCAGTCTATTGGATGTGAATGAAATCAGTATTTCTTCTCCAATAAGTTAATCAATTTTCCCTTTACATCAATCCATTCGGTATCCACGATGCTGTAAAATATATTGTCGTGAATAGTCCCATCTGCCTTAATCCTATGTTTACGAAATGTTCCTTCTTTTACTGCCCCTATTCGTTCAACTGCTCTTTGAGAGCGGATATTTTGTCCACTAATTGAAAATTGAACACGTAGTACCTTCAGTTCCTCAAAACAATATTGAAGCATTAAAAATTTACATTCTGTGTTTACTTTCGTTCTCCAAGCTGATGGAGTAAGCCAAGTCCATCCTATTTCAACATTACGATTGGCTGTATCTATGTCACCAATACGAGTTGTCCCTATTATTTCTCCTGATAATTTATCCTTTATTATAAAAGGTAATTGCTTTCCATCATCTTTGTTTTGTACAGCTATCAATAATATTTGTTCTATATCATCAAATGTTTTAACTTCTCTCCAAGTATATTTCCATATATCAGGGTTTTTTATAGCTTCATATACTTGTTCCTTATATTTCATCTCAAGAGGAAAAAGAGTGACTGTATCTCCTTCTAATATTATATTGGTATCAATTTTCATAGTAATTTATCTCCTTTAACGAATAAACAGAATTTTTTTATAATTATATACAGTATCCTTTAGTGGTTCCCAAATAACTAATTTGCCATATTCCAAGATTAGCTTCCCCCAATATAATCTACAATTGCTTTTTTATCTTTTTTACTCTGAGTACTAAATTGTCGAACGCTTCTTCCGCCTCATCTCGACGTCGTACAGTACAAATTACAGGATATGTAGGACAAAGTTGTATCAACTTCTCCTGTGCCATTTCGATAGGTAAATCACCATCTACCTTTGCATCCCAAAGTCCTTGCCTATTCTTATACGCAACAGCTTGAAAATCACTTTTCTCATCTCTGTTAAAATAGATATGCCAATGGCGGAAGTGTAAATGCTCTTCAATTTCCTTTGCATAATCACTATATGATGTTTTAATAAAAATAAGTTCCATCTCTTCTGTCACAAGAGTAGCAGGAATGTGTGCTTGACTTGGTAAATCTTCATTATCATATAGAGCACCAGCTAACAAATAAGCTAAGGTCTTCTTTGCATTTTGAATTGCCTCTTTTTTCGTGGGACCATAGCTTAGCGGAGTCTCCCACCCGTACTTTGAGAGCAATTTTGGGAAATGAATGCCGAAACCTTCTTCTTGCTTAATAAATGCTGGATATACTACATTTCCAAATGCCATATCATCTACACCTCCCCTTTATTTATTAGTAAAACTTAGAGTTTTCTTCTTCAACCAATCTGCGCCGTTATTTCAATAAGAAAAAAGGGCTGCCTCAGCAACCCGTGTTAGTTTAATAAGAATTATCCTTATTCAGGGTATTTTGAAGTGTAATACTCCACACCCTCTTCATCAACTATAATTCGTTCTCCAATTTTTCTAAACTCTAATGACAAACCATCTTCCGCTGTAATATAATATCTATCTTTTTTTGTTTTAATTTTTACATTCTTATAGATTTTTTGAAGAGGTTTTTCAGTAGAATCCTCTAATTCAAAAATTTTATCTATACTGGTTTTCTTTTCGGTATGGTCATAAGTAGTAAAAATCAGTAGTTCTTCATCATGAATTGAAATAATCTGTGAATACTTATTTTTAAAACCACTTTCTTCAAAATCAGTTGCTTTTGCTTCGTATTGAATAACTTCTTCCGAACACGCTGTCAATAAAAAAATGAACGCAATGTTTATAAATAATAGACCCCTCTTTTTCAACGCGATTCACTCCTCTCAACATGCATTGCTTTTTATTGCTTTTACGTATAAAAACTTAAATAGTTCCATTTTTTTCAATATTTCCAGTATCTCATCTTAACCTAAATTGCTTCGTTAGTTTAAGTGAACTGTCTCACAAACTTATCTAACAAATGATTTATCTCTGTTGGCTTTCTATCAACTTTTAATTCAATAAAGATGAAGCGAAACTTAACTATGGGACAAGCAAACTTGACTTACCAACTGTATCTCTCCAAACGAATGCTAAAGATGGATTAATTTTATTCCTTCAGAATTCCTGAAGTTCATCCACAGTCACAAATTTATACCCATCGTTCGTAAGTTCTCGTAAAATATCTTCAATCACTTGGATTTCTCCACCCGTTTGATCGTACATTGGATGTAGCAAGATTATCGAGCCGGGTTTAATGTTTTCTACTACATAATTTACTTTTTCTTCAGCAATTGTGTAATATTTATCAGGTTCTAAAGACCACATAATAGTTTCTCTGTTGTGCTTATTTAAATAATAAGGTAATCCCACAAGTTTTTTTCCATAGGGAGGTCGAAAGTCAATTTCGCTCTTATATCCAGACTTTCTGATCAACTCATCAGTTTTTTCTATCTCCTCTTTAATAAATGAAGGCAATTTTAAAACCATTCTATTGTGTGAATAGGTATGATTTCCAATTTGATGCCCTGCTTCTACCAACTTTTTTGCTTCTTCAGGGTGTTTTTCAATATCATTTCCGATAAGGAAAAAAGTAGCTTTTGCCTCGTATTTTTGTAATAGAGGCAGAATTTGATCCACGTTTTTTGTCGGACCGTCATCGAATGTTAAAGCAATAACCTTGTTTTCTGTTTCAATTTGGTATGTTAATCCTCCAAATATTTGAAATGTCCTTAATTTTGTAACTTTAAACGTTCCTGCGAATAAAAGAGCCATTAATAAAAATCCAATTCCAAAAAATTTAATTTTCTTTTTCATCTGTGTTTCCTTTCTTTCAAAAGCTATTATATAACTCTTTATGAAATAACCTCCCGCCTTAGTTCAATAAAGAAAAATATTTTACTTCTTCTTGAATTAAGTCTTTAGCTTAATAATATTTCTTTTGATTAATGTCATTTTATTTCATTTGGAAATTCACTGTTATTAATTTTGTTCCAAATTTTTAATGCACTTGGATAACAATTATTAATCGTATGTTTTTCACTCACCGAAAACTGTTTATCAAAGACCGCATGTATCAATATAGCTAATTTTTCAAGGGATGTTGAAGTCGGTAATTGCAATACAATGCGTCTTATTTCTAACGAGGTTGCCAACGCACATCAAACAATACTTTGGAAAATATTGTATGTAGATTATTATAGAAATACCTGCCAATATGATATATAGGAAATTGGAGGTATAAGGATGCTTTGGAAAATCTATTTTTGGATAATGTTAGTTTTGTTGATAGTGTCAATGTTTTTGGAGAATGAATATGGTCGGGGAGAAACTGTATTAAGAATAGTGAGTACGATTATTGCCATTATTAACACATTAGGATTTTATGGTTATGTATATAAGAAACAACTCTATTCTCTATCTTTTTGGAAAATTATATTCATAGTTACTGTAATAGATGTAGTAGTATCTATACTTTATTATGGGTTTCAAGATGCCGAACTAGGAACAGAAGGAATTATATTTCTTGCTGTTTTTACCTTTATTATCATGTTTCCTCTTTTGCTAGGTTTATATAGATATGGATTTCAAAATCAAAAAATAGCAGAAAAGGTATTGTGATTAACAACCTTTAAAAAGCCGATTCCAGTATTAAGGAATCGACTTTTTTATTTATTCTTTTTAACTGAACACCGTTAATACACTACTTGTTTCTATACTAGATTCTAAATTTAAATAATAATATAATTAGCTAGGTCGTCAGAGTCTTATTATTTTAATGAGGTTTAGATTTCTTCTGCTTCTTTTATATGAGCTTTTCTCATCGATGAAAGACTGAACCATAGTCCGCATAAAGCTAGACCAGCTATAGATATCCATAAAGCCGTCAAGAATCCTTGTCCGTCGGCAATGGCACCTCCTAGCGGGGCGCCGATAACGACCGCACTACGGTTAATAGATCGTAGCGTCGCATTCATACGACCTTGCAGATGGGAAGGCGTGACAAACTGACGATAACCCATTTCGAGAGGACCTTCGATTCCCATGGAAAAGCCGTACAGGAGCTGCCCTACTATCGCAAAAATGATAGCTATGTTCTGCGGTTCAGAGTTGATAGCTGATGGAGCTAAAGTAATCAGAATTACTGACGGAGCATAGAGAATTCGAGAAAAAGCCATTGCACGGCCGACACCAAAGCGCTCACCGGCTCGAGAAGATAGAGAAGTTCCAACGATCGCACCGACACCTGCAGCTGTGAGGGCAAACCCAAGTAGCGAAGCATCGAAGCCAAGCTCGATCAAAAAGAAGGATACTAGGATTGTCATAGTCATGCTGTGGAAGAGAAACCAAACATGCGTGTTTAACGCGAGGGTACGGAGGTATTGGTGTTGATAAACCCATTGCAAACCTTCCTTGATTTGCCGACCAAGTGGACCAGGCTTTACTTTATCTGAGGGTTGGTGTTTAACAGTCGCCATTAAAACACCTGAAAACAGATACGAGACGGCATCTATAAGAAGGGCAAAAGGTGCACCAATCCATAAGACAAGCCCCCCTCCAATGGCTGGACCGCTCGTTTCCGCAACAGCTGAGCTTTGTTCTAGCCGTGCATATGCACGTGTTAATAAAGGGCGAGGGACTAATTGTGGCACAAAGGACTGGTGGGCAGCATCATTAAAAAGTGACATGGCTCCAAAGAGCAACAACAGGATCATTAGCCAACCAATACTAAGTACTCCTGTGACTGCTAATAAGCAAATTAAAGCAAATATTATGCCGCGCCCCATATCTGTTACTACCAATACAGTCTTTAGGTGAAAACGATCAACAAAAACCCCAGCTATTAATCCCAATAATACATATGGAAGCCATCTAGATGCTGATACCCATCCTACATCAACAGCACTACCTCCCATATTAACCACTACCAATACTTGTAGAGCAATAGTTGTAATATAGGTGCCAAAGTTTGAAGTTGTGGATGCAGTCCAAAAACGAACAAAGCTTTTATGCTCTCTTAATTTCATCTGGGGTTCACCTCTTAAGCTTATTATCGGTAAATTTATCCAATCTACTTCGAATTTCTTCTTCTTAAAGTAAAGTACCAATTAGCCATCCACGACGCACTAAATCAGCGCTTCACCACAGAGAATGAAAATGTTGAAAAACCGTATTTACTGATTCTACTACTGGGAGAAGAAGGTCGATGAACTGGTGCCATAGAGCCCTTCCGTTAGTCTGACTCCAACCACGGTGCATCACAGACGGGGAAGCACCGTGGTTGGAGTTTAAATACAATAGTTCACAATCTATTTTATTTAGAGGGTTCCAACATAGAGTACATTAGAGCAAAGATAAAAATATTTTAAGACTACTCCTGTTTCATAACTATTTGATTTTCACTATTATTTTACCTTTAGCCCTTCCAGACTCTGCATATTCCATCGCTTTTTGAGCATTTTCAAAAGGAAAAACTCTATCAATAACTGGATTGATTTTGCCAGTCTCTATTAAATTCGCAATTATACGTAATTGCTCTCCACTTGGCTTCATAAACAGAAACGTATATTGAGCATTATGTTTTTTTTCAAGCGCAACAAGTTTATGACTTGCTGCAAAAAACAACAACGTTTTAAAAAATCCTGAACCATATTCTTTGCCAAAACGAGCATTCGGTAATCCTGAAACGGAAACAATTTTTCCACCGCTTTTTATCACTTCGAATGATTTTTCGAGTATCTCGCCCCCAAGAGTATCAAATACGGCATCATAGTTTTTCAGTATCTCTTCAAATTTTTCTGTCTTGTAGTTTATAATTTCATCAGCACCAAGAGATTTTACTAGATTCGCACCAGCTTCACTGGCAGTCGTTGCAACAGTGGCACCCATTAATTTGGCCAGTTGAATAGCAAAGGTGCCGACACCACCAGCCCCAGCTTGAATTAAAATCTTTTGTCCCTTTTGTAATTGCAAAATGTCTGTTAAAGCTTGATAGGTGGTTAATCCAACCAGTGGGATAGACGCCGCTTCTTCAAAGCTCAAATTTTTAGGTTTTAAGGCGATGTCATCTTCATGAATAGCGATATATTCAGCAAAAGTACCGATTTTACTCTTACGAGGACGTGCATATATTTCATCACCAACTTTAAAACGAGTCACTTTTGCGCCAACCTGTGTAATGACACCAGCAAAGTCATTCCCTAAGATAAGTGGCATTTGATATTTAACTAACAATTTCACCTTACCATCGCGTATCTTAAAATCAATTGGATTAATACTAGCTGCATGAATTTCTGCGAGTACCTCATATTCCCCAATTTCAGGTGTGGGCATTTCTACCAAACTCATTGGATTTTCCCCATACCTCTCAATAACCATTGCTCTCATAGCCTACACCTCCAAATAATGTCTGTTTAAATTCCATCATTTCAATAAAAGTTCTGCATGAACTTATCAATATCTGACACAAGTGTTCTTAATAAACCTAATTCTGTACGTACATTAATATAATAATAGTTTTTTGTTCCTTCTTTACGCATTAAAATAACACCGGAATCTCGTAGAATCTTAAGATGATGGGACACAGCAGGTCGTGAGAGATGTGTTTGTTCCGTGATTTCACCAACACGTAAACCCGTTTGACAATCCGTACCCATTAGGACTAACAAAATCGATTGACGGGTTTCATCACCAATTGCCAACAGAACTTTTTGACTATTAATAAAATCCTCTTTGATCATTTTTAGCTGATCTTGTTTATTCATTCTGTAAAACGCCTCCAATAAACTGTTTAATGGTTTAAGTTGATGAACCATATGACTGAATACAACAATATATGATTGTTATGTTAGTTTCAACATTGAGAAAGAAAATCGAGACGGATATATCTTAGAGGAGAAAAGCCCTTAACTTAATTTCTACAACTTAAAATAGTAAACTAAAAAAGAGAAAGCCCTAAATCATATAGTTCATTTATTAAGATTCAAGTGGATTTCTCTTAATGTATACACTATATACTGTTACCACATGAACGAGCCTGCCCTGTTAGCCATCTATGTAACACATAATCAGCGGTACACCACAGAGAATGAAAATGTGAAACTAACACTGTATTTCTATTACAAGTTAATTGACTAGATTGAGGAGCATGGTTGTACTCACGTAGCAATGGAAACTTCAACTAACCTACGAGTTCAAGATGGCTTTTGCTTTCCAAAATTAGCAATTTTTTCAAAACAAAAATCCCCAAACAAGCATCATTATTCCTACTATTACAACCATTACGTTTTTATTAGGTTCATTTAAAATGGTGGTACATAAAACAATAACCAACAAAAATTATTAGAAAACAACCAAGTAAAGAACTTATTATTCTAATTTTACAACTCCCATGAGATATCGATTTAGTGTCCTTGTATTTTATTATTTCGTTATTAGTTTTAATATTCCTTTTAATCAACTAAGCAGCCGCGTTAGTAAAATAATAACAAAGACAATTATTAAACAATCTCATCTAAATGCTTAAGTAAACCTTTGCTTTCTCCTATATTTCTTATAAAGAATATGCTTTATTACTCCATTAATGTTGCAATATCTTTTTCTATTTCAAAAATTAAAAAATCATCATCTTCCTCAACAACTTCTTTTTCATATTTCATTTCTTTATCAATCAGCATTTCAAAGTAGTTTGTTTCATTATTTAGTTCAAAAACAGGACATTGATCATATCTAACATCACCAATAAATATCGCTCTAATTTTTTTCATTTTATAATTACCCTTTCAAAACGAAATATTATTATCTAAACAGATATTTGAACACATTTTTATCTAAGCACCCTTTAGCCATCCATGCTGAACCACAGAGTATGAAATGGTTAGGATGTGTCAAAACTGATACTTACTTTAATCCAGTCGGCCATAGTCCATAGACTTATCTACGCTCCCCTCTTTTTTTAAACGAATTGACATTTCTTGAAGAATTAATTTCATGGGAGTTGATAAGAAAATTTTTTATTTGGGTCGGATAGGTCTTAGGACTCGTTGTTCAAGTAAGGCACCTATTAGTTTAATAAGAAGATATAAATTATAATCAGTAAAGAAATCGCTATGATAGATTTAATCCATAATATTTTTTTACTTATACCGGCTTTCCCTTCAAGATAATTTAAGTAAATCATTGTTAAAGGAAAACCTAACAATGTATACGAAGAATCCCCTCCAACTGTTTCAACATATTTGAATAATCCTACCGCAATAATGAGGAGTCCTAGTGTACCAATGGACATATTAAAATATAAAGTGCCTCTATCGTTTTCTTCCAATTTTTCTCCTCCCAGTTTTATATTTCTATTTACTTATTCTCAATTCTAGAAATTAATACTTGTTAATTGTGGAGAATGTAGGTAGACGTTATGATACCATTTTACGATAATCACCATTTCCCTTTAATATTGCCTTAATTTAAAGTAGTATTTAAAATACATTTTACTTTTACTTATTAGAAAAATGGTTCATAATACTAATTAGACCTAGTTAGAAGGAGAATAACTTATGGAACTCTTTACAAAGGAACTCAATCAATTGGTATTTGACTATAAGAAATGTCCTAATGAATTAATAAAACAACAAATTCTTCAAGATATAAATCTCCTTCGCGAGGCACTGGAGCTATTAATCGAAGAGAATGAAGCTAAAAATCTATAAGATATACAAATTATTGTTTCCATTATCTAAGAACTCTTCAATGTCAGATGTTATACATATTTATGTTCTCAACAAACTCAGATTTTCTCACTTAATGCTTATTAAATAAGGGGCAATATAAAATCCACTATTCTTCCAGTAAACTTCTTCATTGATTCAATAAGAAAGAGCTTTACACCTTACTGAAGTAAAGCACACTGTTAGTCAATTTCCTCAAAACATCCTGACTACTTAGTCTCAATAGAAACACCCCCAATTATTAAATACTAATTTATTCAACTAAACAGCTACGTTAGTTTAGGTATAACATTTCACAATGCATATCTGAGATCAACTTAATGTTTTGGACATAAAAATAGACCATCGAATGAGGTGCTGCACCATGATGGCCATATTTTGCTAAAACACCACGTTAGCGAAACAACTATAAACTCTCTGGTATGTGACGTTTTCATATTTCTAAAGCTTTTGAATAAGGTATCCTTATTTTTCAATTGCCTTATTAACTGATTCAATAGCGTGAATTACTGTAGTATCAAATATTGGAACTGCAGAATCCTCTTGTTTTATTAATAATCCAATCTCTGTACATCCTAATATAATCCCTTCGGCACCTTTATCAACTAACCTCTTTATAGCTTTTTTAACATATTCTTTTGACGTTTGATTGATTTTACCTAAACATAATTCTTCATAAATCACTTCATTTATAAGTTCTATATCCTCATTATCTGGAATTAATACCTTGATATCATTAGCTTCAATTCTCGATTTGTAAAAGTCTTGTATCATCGTATATTTAGTTCCAAGTAACCCAACTGAATTTACATTATTTTTCTTTATTTCATTTGCTGTCGCATCAGCAATATGTAGAATTGGAATATTTATTTTTTCTTCAATATAGTTTATTACCTTGTGCATTGTGTTTGTACAAATAACAATAAAATCTGCTCCTGCTTTTTCTAAAGAGGTTGCCACATCCCCCAAAGTGTGTCCAGCATTTTCCCAATCGCCATTTGCTTGATAACGTTCAATTTCGTCAAAGTCAACGCTATATAAAATGCATTTGGCTGAATGTAATCCACCTAATTTATTCTTTATTTCTTCATTTATTAAACGGTAATATTCACTTGATGATTCCCAACTCATCCCACCTATTAAACCTATTGTTTTCAACGTACTAATCCCTCCTAATAATTTGTTATTTGTAGAATAGAATATCATAACTATAATCTTTAATTTCGACAATTTAAGAACCTTTTCCTTCTTCAACTATACTGCACCATTAGTTCAATAAGAAATAAGCTACCATACAGGCAAGCACCTTGTTTAACTAAACTACCCGTTAACGTAGATTATAATTCCTTAGGTCTTCCTCTTTAATGCCTTCTTTCTGTCCTGCGTCATTAATGTTGTAACTAAATTGAAATACATCCTTGTCATGGGCAAAATAGGTGTACTCAGCATATGGTTCATTTTTGAAGGTTACCAATGCATATTATGCTGGAAGCTTAAATCCTCATTTACCCTCAACTGACTCAATATCCTCTTTTTCAAAGCCCTTCTCTTCAATTAGGTAAGTAGTTACTCTATTTTCGTAAATATATTTATTTGCTTGTATGGATACTAACGGTACAATTACTAATCCAGCAAGAATAGCTAATAAAGTTATTTTAATAATCTTCTTTGTTCTTCTCATTCTCCACCCTCCAACTACTTACTAAATCCCACCGTTACTTCAATAGGAAAAAGGCTTTACTTCTTCTTGTAGTAAAGCATACGTTAGTTGAACAATGGGTATTTAGTTTGGTAAGTTTTCACCCGCTAAAATTTCAATTAAAATACTTGAATTTTCCTCATTTAGTATAGCGTATTCATCATCTTCCATTACAATTTCGGCTACGTCATTATTTGGACTTATCCAAAGTTTATATGACACAACTTTGGCTTCTATATTAGGATTTTTATACTGAAATATAAACCTATAATCAGCAGGATGTTCCATCTGTACTTTTGCATTTTCCCATTCAGTATCGAATACTATCTCTTTCACTTTTTGGACTTCATCATTATCCGAAATTACTTTGAAATCTTTATAATTGTTTTCATCGTGAATACGCTTTTGAACTTCAATTTTTTGTTCTTCATTCACTATTTTATTTGAACAACCTGCGATTATTGATAAAAATAAAACAACCATAACGAAAAGTAGTTTATGAGTCTTCAAAATATCCCACCCATTTCAATAAGTCGTTTTCGACATTAGTTTTGTGACTCCGTTATTCAACGAAACTGCGGTGTTAGTTCAATAAGAAAAAATGTTTCACCCTTCTTGAAGAAAAGCACCTGTTACTTGAAGAAGGCAGTTCAAATATAGAGATTAATTTCTAATCACATAAATAAAAATAGAACGATTACACTACCCCATTGTACAGATGCAAGCAACAAAATAGTTTCTATCACATAATTAGGATCACTTAAAAGCAAAATCATACTTACAGGAACCAATAGGATAGATATAAAACCTGCTATAATAAAACACCTATTAAAGACTGCGGACATAAAAATAATAAAAATGATATTAATTAAAGGATTTTTAAATAACGTCATTTTCTCTTGCTCCCTTCAAAATCAAATATTTCTTTAATTGATTTATTAAAAAGTTTTGCTAAATCGTATGCTAACCAAATGGATGGATCGAATTTGTTCTTCTCAATCGCATTGATAGCCTGACGTGAGACATTTACTTTTTCTCCTAATTGTCCCTGAGTTAGCCCGTATAATTCCCGTAATTCTTTTACTTTATTTATCACTGATATTCCTCATTTCGTGTAAGGTTAACTTTACACTTACTTTATAAAAAGCTACCCCTAAAGGCAGTCTCTTGTTCTGCTAAAGCACTCGTTACTTTAAGTATAATGTTTTACATTAATGAGATTTCGTTTTGATAATACGTTCACTAATAAACCCCACTAACACCCCAACACCGAATGGTAGTAGAGCAATCTCAATATGCGAGAGTGAAATTTTAAATATAAGAAAATCTATATCAGCTATAAAGCCTATTATATATAGTAATATCATAGTACCAAATGAAGCCGTTAACGGAATCCAAAAGGACTTACTCACTACTCCACATCCCATTCACGAAATTAATTGCTCAACTAATGCACTCGTTAGTTGAATAAGATTATCGATTTATTTTGAGGAGGAATACTCTCAAAGTTTCTCCTTCTACGACTTCCTCCATTTGCTCGTCATCATTTCTAACCTCTTCAAATGGAAAGCCATCGTGATATGGAAATCTTAGAAAATCTTCAATAATAGACTCAAGTCTATTTGTAATTTCTATTTCACATCCGAATGGTAGGGCGGTGTCATAATCCGATATTAAATTAAACTTTATTTCTGCCGATTGCCAATCGAACCAAATATAGAAGAGCATTCCATCTCGGTTATTTGAACTGCTTATTTGCTCTTGTCTGTTCATTATCACTCTTTGAAAAAAACCTATGAAATCTTCCAATAATATCTTAGTAGCTAATTCCTTGCTAATAGAAATTGACCATGTGTTGTTTGTTGTTTCTTCAGCTAGGTCTTGCAGACTCTCACCAATAAACAGAGGGTCAACAACTATTTTTTAAAGGGAATGAAAAAACTCCTTTTTATCCATAATTTCTCCTTCTTCACACAGCATTTTATCAAACTCATTTTACTATACTTATTGAACTAACCTCCCTCTATAAACATTGAAGTATCAACGATTTTCATCACTTCGTGATGTGAGAAAAATTATTTTTCTATTAACAAATAAACATAGATTTGAATTTCTTGTTTTTATTACCAAGAAGAGCGTACGCTTCGCTAAAACTAATGGAAAACATTAGCTTTTCTTACCCATTATTTGATGCACAATGGATCTCTGCGATGCTTATGATGACGTACCCTCCCATGTCTCTTAGCGTCAGTGCGCTTACATTCCTTCGTTCGGTCTATTCATAAGGCAGAGGCCTGCTGCCGCGTTAGTTAAATAAAAAAAGCCGCCCGTAAAAGAACTGTTGGCTTAATTACTTATATATTTATAATACGATTCTGTTTCAGCCTTAATTGAACACCCATTTTTTAAAAATACTTTTTGCATTTTTTTATTGGTCTCATGTGTAATTCCTATGTAATAGGTCGCTCCAAATTCTTTTAGAAAATTCATGGACTGATAGTGAATAGATATACTATGTCCTTTCCCTCTCTCTTCAGGTAAAATCCCAAAATAAAATAACCTTCCTTCGTCTACAGTGCCACGTTCTATATGGGGGATAGATATGCCAACGGGTTTGTCTTCTAAGTAAATGACATTACAAGATTTACTCCAATTCTCCCCTATTTCATTTTTCACTGAGTTTAGATGTTCATCCATTGTAAGTGAAGTTGGGGAGTTTTCAGACGCATACATACATTTCTCCCAAATTTTCTTAAACTCATCTTCCGATATATTATAGTCACTTAATGATTGCCAATCGTACCCTTTTTTATTGTTATTAATATCAATTAAGTCTCTAAATACTTCAACTTTTGAAGCATACTTTTCAAATCCCAAATTAATTAGCATTAGCGAAAGAAGCAAATAGTGTTCCGAAGTTCTGTTAATTAAAGCACTAATTCTGCTAAGTTTATTTTGTATAGCAAATTCATTTAAAGTATTTATCTTATCTTTCCAGTTATTATGATCAAAGACCGCCCTCTCTCTTTCTTCTATTCCAATATACTGAGGCATGCCATCTATTACTTTAAATGAACCTTTAAAAAGGTTTTCCACCATAGAAATTTGAGACATTATACATTCACCCTTTCACCCTTTATTCTTATTATTTCAATATTATTTTAAAAATACCTTCTTCAACTAAACTGCACCTTTAGTTTAAGTGTAACATTTCACAAGGGATCGACGAAATCCACTTGATGTTTTGGACGTAAAAAAGGACCATCGAAATGATGGTCTCGTTTAGCTAAAGCTCCCGTTTGTTTAAGTGTATTTATTCACATAGAACTATCCAAAATAGTTCTATGTATGCAAGTTCTAATAATCTAACTGCTTTAAGCTCAATAATAAACCATCATCTGTAATCTTTTTAACCTTGAATGAATTTAACTTTCTGTCAATTTTTTTATCCATTTTATCTGCATTACTGAATGAATTTATTACTGCATCTATTGCATAATTAAGAATTGATAACACACCTGCACTTCCTAATGCCACTCCTATACTTTCGTTCTCTGGAAGATGAGTATCCATAATCTTTCTTACTTCTTTATAATAGTCTCCTTTAATAAGGATATATTCAGATTTTGCCTCTAAACCTGCTAATAACTCAGTTCGATTATGTGCTTCATAAGCTTCTATACCATTCACTTTGTACATAAAAATCCACCTTTCAAGTGTCATAATAATCAACTCATAATAATATACGAATATAAACAAACTAAAATTCCGCTTTTTTCTAATTTTATTTATTCGACTAAACTGCTTCTTTAGTTCAATAAGAAAAAGGCTTTACCCCTTCTTGAAGTACAGCATCCGTTAGTGCAACAACCTCCATCTATTATTAAAACCCAGTTAACCTTTAAAACCTACAATCATTTTAAAGGACTTTCTTCTTCAACTAAACTGCTGCTTTAGTAGAACAAGCTAAAAGAGCCGCATTTCGTGTATTCTTTAATCCCAACAGTTGAAAATTACTTCACCGATTGAACGGGGTTGCCAATAGGCTGCTTGTCTCAACTCCACTTCTTCTAAATTATGTTCCATTTTGGAGAATGGTAAATTTAATTCT
>FOUN01000031.1 GCA_900114885.1 Psychrobacillus psychrodurans | reverse complement strand
ACTTGAAAACTTAGGTTACAACGTTACAATCACTGAACCAAATGCCTCCTAGTCCAACCCATAATTTAATTCTCATTTAGGCGCTGCACTTTTTTTAAAAATTATTGAGCTGCGTCCGATTTCGTATTGCCTTTTTCTATAAATCGAAGATTTTAATTTTCATGGGAGTTGAATAAGCACTTTCCTTGGTAGCCTTTTAGCAATCACTCTCTAGCGGAAGTCAAATCAAATTCAAATTGACCAAAAACATCTTCATACCCTCTTGTCCTAAATAAAAGTTTCCCCTTATTATCAGTTCCGGTTATTTCTAAAATAACTACTACCTTACTTGGTTTATAAGACGGTAAATAAGCAAGACTCTCAACTTCTGCCTCAGTTTTATTAATTGGATAATGTAAGTATAAACTTCTATCATTACCTGTTTCTTTTATTTGATGGCTATAACGACTAGTGGTTTCTCCGGGTTCTAATTGATTGATAGTACCTAAATCCTGATATACCTGATTACCATCAAACGAAAAATAGAAGTTTAAATCCGTTATTACTTGTTTACTTGAATTATAAACTTCAATTGTCACACCATTATCGTATTTTATAAACTCTCCTTGCTTAGCCCATCTCAATAAATTGGAAAATCCGAAATGAGAAATAAAGAAACAATACCGATTATTGTGTATTTCATTATTTTTTTCACTATTTTCTCCCCCTCTCTACAACTAAAGTGCATCATTAATTCAGCATAAAAAGAGCTGTATAATATCAGCCTCTACCCGTTAGCTTAATAAAAAGGGGTGCAAGTATTGTTTAGCCTTATAAGGTTGACTAATTTACTACTTTCCCTTTGACATTCAATATTTTAATTTCATATAAATCAATATGGGATACAGAATTTAGTTCCTTAGAATGTAGGACCTCATTTACTGTCTCTTCAATTTCCATTGCTAACTTATGTGCATCTTTATCTGAACTTTTTATTGATGTATGAATGGTAATGGATTTTTGATAATGAGTACCTATATTTCCAATTACGTCATAATCTTTAAGACCTTCCATTATAATCTTTCCTAAATGGAGAATTTCTTTTTGTTCTTTTTTAAATTCTTCGGGCATCTTAAATAAATCCCATCTCTCAAAAACAACTGTATAATCTTTTAATGTAGAGGTTTTAATTATATTTTTTGCAATCGACTCCATATCCTTTTTTACGGAATTAAAATACTCTTCATCCCCTACAACTTGTATCAACAATTCTTTCTTTGAAGTCGTTTTTATATCAATAACATATTTCTCAGCAAGTTTTTCTTTTACCTCTTTCAATAGTTCTTCTTCTTTAGTAACTAAAGGTTCTTGTTCTTCTATAGAAGAATCAACCTCTAAAGCCTTATTTAACAGGCTAAATGAAGCTATTCCCACTATGAGTATTCCAGCAATAATCAATAATTTTTTTAACATACAATCCCTCCCGTTAAGAAGGTATGTAATAAATCCACCAAAGTAGTCCTCAGAATAAAAAAAATCCTCTCTCTAAGTAACCTGCTGCGGTAGTTTAAGTGTAACATTTCACATTGGACATAAAAATAGACCACCGAAAAAATGATGGTCTTGTTTCACTAAAGCACCCGTTACTTTAATTATATTTCTTAACAAGTTCAATAGTAATTTGGTATTCCAATATTATTAAGTATCAAGTCGTTGTAGGAGAGTAAGAACATTCATTTTACTTTGATAACCAATTAAATTACCAATTTTAAAATCTTTCGATGCTCTTGCTTCATACTCCGCAATCCAATCTCTTTTCCCATCACTATTTGCAGACGTTGCATGCATATCAAAACCTGCCGAAGTACGTCCTGCCAAAATTTGTTTTAAATGGTTAGTAGCACGTCCATAATCAAAAGTTAAAACACCATGTTCTTTAAAAGATATTTCTCCTGCCTCATATAATGTATTGGATATTTCAACAATTTCTTCGAAAGTAGCATTTCGCACATCGTACTTACCCGAAAGCTCTTCCCAAGTATTAGAAGAATTGGCTTGTAGGATTTTCGCTATTTGTTCATTTTCAGTTGATTGGTTAATAGAAAATGTATTAGTTGTATTAAAATCGGTCTTAGAATTTGTATTTTTTGTATATGAAACTGATTGATATGGACTGACTGAATTTATCTTCATACATCTTCACCTCCACAAGTATTGATTAGTATTAATTCTTATTTTATATCGGTATACATCATTATTTTTTTAATAATTCGCAAAATACTCAAGGAATAATTCACTCCTTTTCATTGTTTCTTCGACACTTTATAATTTATTCTTATTAAACTAAACTGCGGCGTTAGTTGAATAAGTAAGTTGCTCTTTTGGTCGTAAAATATTATCATCCAAGCAGGTTATTCCTCTTCTATAACTATGCTATAAGAAATATTAAGCTTATGCCAAACCCATCTTTGAAAAAGTTCGTCTATTACTTTTTTTTCTGCTTTATCATCCATACCCTCGTCAATACCTAATTTTTCAAAAGTGAATCTTTCTACCACTCTTGAATCTTTATCTTTTGTACTAAATGAAAAAGTAACTGTTTTCCCCATTTTTGTATCCCCCCTTTAGTTCAAAAAGAAAAAAGGCTTTACTCCTTCTTGAAGTAAAGCACCCGTTAGTTGAACAAGGTCGTAGACTTTTCTTACCTATTATTTAACTAATTATATTTTAACTGGAGCAATACTCCAGTTAATCTCATTAACACCTTTTACATTAATGTTTCCTAAACTCAAAATATGAGGAATATGTGCGAACATCCCAAAGTTAACACCTTTTCTATGTTCATCTGTGAAGTAGGATAATGTGTCCGATGGCAAAGCCGAACATTCTTGATATGAAATTATATCAAGAATTTGAACTTCTTCTTCAGGTATATCTGTAGCTGGACCGTTATAATTTTCTTTATTATAGAAATATATAGCATTTTGATTTTCTATCAATTTTTCCGTTGGTATTTCATAAAACATCAAATCTTTTTTAATACTTACTCCAAGGGAATGTAAAGCTTCATAGACATAGTAAGGGTGAAGCGGTAGTAAAAAAATTACATCATTCCAAAAACAATTTAATTTGGGAATGCTTTTCAATAATAAGCTCGCCCTTTCAGGATGGTTAAAATATTTTTTTGAGTAGGTTTCATAAAGTTCGGGATGCATCAATTTTATCTCATTAAGAGAAGTAAGAAGTTCCCCCTTCATTTCTTTTGGCACCATATGATAAACGTAATCCATCAAAATTCCTCCCCAAATAAGTTTTATTCCTAAAATGACAATTGTAGTTGAACAAGAACATGCCCGTTTATTACACATTATGGAGGTACTACTAGATATAAAAAAATTTGTATTAGTCATTCTCCTTTAGTGCAAGATAACAAGAAAATTGAAGGATGATTGTGTTATGAGAAAAATATTTCTACTAGTGCCTATAACAATGCTTACATTAATAATGAACATCCAAGCCCAAGATAATTTACCAACAAGTACACCACCCACTAGAGAAAACTTATTAGAAGATGCTGTAATCGATTTATTAGAACCACAAATGTATTCAGCGGTGGATAAACACTATGGAACTAGAAGGCTAATTGGATTTCAATGTCAAAGGGTCATAGAAGTTAAGAAATTAGAACATTCTGGTTCATGGTTGTTTGAAGCTAAGTTGGAAGGTAGGACCTTCACAGGAATACATGAACCTCTGGATATATTTACAATAACCGTTAGGAAAGATGAGTCAACAAAATACGAATGGGTTCTACATGATTATAAAGTTAGAAAGTTTAACCCAAATGAAAAATATGAATGTAGGAATCCTGCATAACTAAATCGGTTTAATAAAGAAACCTATACGGGCTCTTTATTAAACTAACCTGCTATAAGAAAAAGGCTTTACTCCTTCTTGAAGTAAAGCACCTGTTATTTGATAAGGTAAATCATCCACTACCTGTTAAATTCTTCTTCTCAATTTGTTTACTCTTTTCAAAGTACCTACTTAGGCTATCTATAATGAAAAAGATTGTTGTGTAAACAAAGGAGACGAGTAATGCAGTAACTAAACCACCCGAAGTTGTTAAAGAGAAAATTAAAGCACAAAGTATGGCGGACCCTAAGAGTTTTAAATAAGACAAACCAATATTATTACTTAAGCTAGTTGATTCAATTGCTAACGATAAAAGTACACCAACTACGAAAAGTATAGGAACTGTTATAGTACTCACTGCCAATCCTATTATAAAATAGGAATCAGAAGTATAATTGAAAAATACTGGCACAATGAAATATCCAATTATTGAAGTTAAACATGCTGCAAATAATTTTCGGCTAAGCATATTCACACCACTCTCTTTCAAAAATAGCTATCCCTAAAATACTGAAATATAAGAATGTTCTGCAATCCCCTAAAAAGGTAATATTGCTGATTCACCTAACCTGCCACTTTAGGTCAATAAGAAAAAAGGCTTTACTCCTTCTTGAACTAAGCACCAGAAGTTGAAATAGTAAAGTGAAGCTTAATCAATAATCGCAAACCCGATTTCAGTAAATGAATTTGATATTTTATAGCCATGCTCTGGAAGTAACGGTGAAAAAGAGATGACATACTTATAAATTTGAATTCCTTGATATAGCTCCAATAACAGTACCTACCCATGTTCCTACTAAAATAGTAATCGCAAATAAACCTAGTCCCATACCTTCCCAGCCACCAACCCCAATTACGCTATAAATAATTACTCCGATACAAATCAGACTTAATACAGTAGAGATGGAAAATGATTTTCTTGAAACTTTACGGGATGTTATAAACATTCCAAATGCAAACACAATTCCGCAAAGTAATATGGGAGTCCATCCCTCTAACATCAAACCATCCATTTAATTACCTCCTGTTATGTTTTTCCACAAACTGGTCCAATTGTTTTTGTTTAAAATTTAACTATTAACTTATTCAACGCAATCACAAATAAACCTTCTTCTTTAACTAAACTGATGCGTTAGTTCAATTAGAAAAAAGGCTTTACTCCTTCTTGAAGTAAAGCACCCGTGGGGCTAATGATCCCGTCAACTAAACAGTTCACCCCCTACTTGTAGAAACATGATTGAGGCTGGTTGGGACTCTGATCTCGTATAACAAGCGAAGCTATGATACTACATGGAGGAATAGGGGTTACCGGTTAATTGTATGACAAGGAGGAAAATAATGATGAATCCAGTAATTGGTCTGGATGTGGCAAAAGGCGAAAGTCAGGTTCAAGCATTCTTGGATAAAAAGCAACCGTATAAAAAGAGCTTTAAAGTAGCACATACAGTGGAAGGGCTGACAACTCTTTTAGAGTTTATTAGAGAAATAGAAGAGGTTTCTGGAGTAAGGCCCCTATTGTTTTGGAATCTACAGGCCATTATCATACACCAATTGTCCAGTTTTTCGAAGACAGAGGATATTTAATGATCATGGTTAATCCAATCGTTTCGTATCGAGCAAAGAGTTCCAGTTTACGTAAAGTAAAGACGGATATCATTGACGCTCGTCATCTCTGCGAGATGTTTTATAAAGAGGACTTAGAGCCTTATAAACAGCGAGGAATCCAGCTCTTAAATTTAAGTAACCTTACAAGACAACATGAAAATATTACAGGTATGTATGTACAAACTAAACTACAATTCCAATCCGTTTTAGATCAAGTATTTCCTGAATACTGTGGGGTTTTTGGAGATCTGTATTCAGATGTTTCCCTATTTTCCTTACAAGCATTTCCTACTTCAGAAGAAGTATTGGCAACAAGTGAAGAAACAATCGCCAAAAAAATAAAGGAATTCTGTAAAAGTCGTTCACAAAAATGGGCAAACAGTCAGTCAGAAAAGTTGACGGCTGCCGCAAATCGCAACCCATTCCAGAAAACCTTATACAATAGTCTTATCTTAAGCATGAATATGTATATTAAAATGCTTCTGGAATACAAAAAACATCTATCCGATCTTGAAAAAGAGATAGATGTTTTAGCGAAAAGCATGGAAGAATATAAGATTCTCCAATCCATCCCCGGTATCGGCGAGAAAATCGCGGCAACGATTATTTCGGAGATTGGGGAAATTGATCGGTTTAATCATCCTAAAAAGCTAGTTGCCTTTGCAGGAATTGATCCAAGTGTTTTTGAATCTGGTACATTCAAAGGTACTTTGAATCGGATTACCAAAAGAGGTTCTAGTAGACTACGACATGCTTTATATATGGCCGTTAAAAGTGCCATTCGTGATTGTCGCAAGAAGAAAACGACAGTGAACTCATTCCTCGAAATAAGAAGTTACAAGAGTTTTATGATAAGAAACGTGAAGAAGGAAAGCCCTTTAAAGTGGCTGTAATAGCATGTGCAAATAAGCTTTTACATTGGATTTATGCAATTTTAAAAGGCAAATCAAATTTCCAAGATCTGGACTAGTTATAAAATATAACCAAAGAGCCTAAACCTTTCCAAACACAGAAAATTGAAAGGTTATTTGGCATGCACAAATTTAGTATAGCATGAACTATTTTGTTTTTTATTAATAAATATTGACAAACTATTGGCTGGTTTAGTTGAATAAGGAACCATATCAGTTGTAAATGAGGTTAATCGAAAAATTTAGAGATTCTAATTATTTCTTCAGTAGGAGTCAGTGTCGCTTCGGCAATACTCTTGTTACTGTTGGCTAAGTATTGCTTAATCAAATGGTAACCAATAGTATAACCTGCATTCGCTGATAAACCAACTGGACTGTACCCTTGTTTCTTAGCAACCTCATCACCAAACATATAAGCTGATACTTCTCCAAAACCTTTAGTCTTTCGTCCTTCTTTTATCACTTCGATTGAGTAAGCCATCTCTTCTTTATCAAAATCTGCAATCCAAGGCCTGTCAATTCTTTCCCATACATTTCTTCAGCAAAACATTCAGCTAAACCTTCCAATACTAAATATTCTTCTACAGTCACGTCACCATGATTAAATGGTTCGAATGTAAAACGAACATTATGATTAAACTCGTGAGCTAAAGCGGATTTTAATCGTTTCTTATTAAAGTCATTAGGAACAACCATTAGCAAAATATATCCCGGTATTCCACCAAAACCTGAATATCCTTTATTTAGTTTCAGTACTTGACTATCTTCATCCCCTAAAAGAATATTTATGTCGATTTCTTTTAGGGGAATAGAATAACCTATCTGTTCAAATTCATCAATTCCTTTTGAGATCACTTCCTGATATTCATCAAAAATTCTAGATTCTATAAGTTCTGGCAAATTATCTTTAACTTGTTGAATAGATTTTCTTGGAGTCCAAATCCCTAACATCTCTGATGCCATAACAACATCGTATCCATTAGTCTGCGTTGCTTTTAACGGTACATTTAAAAAATCCCACATTTTTTTCATTGGTCGCATCAATTCATATCGGAATGAATTCTCATTAGCATTTCCTAATAAACACTTATCATAGAAATCTAAGCTATTGATTAAGTTGATTCTTATTTTTTCCATATAATCTCCTCCTTATCCAATATCTTAATCCTTTACGCAACGTCAATGTCAAGCGTTTAATGTTTTATATTGCTATATATAAATTCAATGTACTTAGTCCAGTTTATTTAAAAATTCATTACTAATGATACGGTTCACCGAATCTAAGGTTAAATTGTATTACTTTTTTTCCCTCGTACGCCTATCTCTATTGTTAAATGATAATACAAAGATCTTATTCAACTAAACTGCCGCGTTAGTTTAATAAGAAAAAGGCTTTACTCCTTTTTGAAGTAAAGCATACCTTTAGTTGAATAAGAAAAATAGGTGCTTATTCCACAATTGCGCTCGATTGTCATAAAATAATGGATGTACTTCATTAAGTTCATACGGAGTTACATCTAGAATGATACTTTCATCCTCCTTGTAAGCTCGGGCCAGTAATTTAAACGACGATACACATTTTTGTTCTATGTATGGCCACTCTAGTTAGGTGCTCAATTCAACTTTTTTTATATCTTTTATTTAATTATTTGTTTGTTATTAAAAACACTATTTGCCAGCATCTACAAGCACCGTCAAATCCTTTTACGTCCAGAGATTGGTCTGATTCTGCTATTCCTTTTCTTGAGCAATCTGTAACGATTCCATTTAATTCTTCCACAAAATATAACGAAATCATCGAGTAGGAGGAGAATTTCGAAAGATTGAATAGGTAACTCATTTTTCCTAGATCTCTAATTAGGTATCCAAGCACTTTTTCTTTATATTTTTAAAATAATTTCCTATTTACCTCAATGGGTTCACTTTTCCTATGCCCTTCCACTTACATAGAATAACCCCTTAAGTCTTGACAAACGTGTGCTTCTTTTATTACAACATTTTCCGCAGACGTCGTATATCTTTCATTGGGGACAGGCCAAATTTACGGCTGTATTCCCGGCTGAAATGAGATGGACTTTCATAACCTACCTGAAACGCTGCCTCAGCCGCTTCCAGGTTTTCCGTTAAAAGCAATCGGCGTGCTTCCTGCAACCGAAGCTGTTTCTGAAACTGGATTGGGCTCATACCCGTGACTTCCTTGAAATGGCTGTAGAAGGATGAAGGGCTCATTCTGGCTTCTTTAGCCAATCTGTTTACCATTAATGGCTGTGCAAATTCACGGTTTAACACCCCGATCACCTTTGCAATACGTTGAGCCTGACTCCCTACAAGTGCAAAATGCTTCAAGGAATCATTCTGGTCATTCTGTAGAATCCTGTAAATGATTTCACGTTTGATACCATCGGCAAGGATAGGTATATCCTGTGGAGTCTCCAGTAGCCTTGTAAGCCGTAAAACCGCTTCAAGGAGCGAGTCATTTATTAGGCTGATTACCAGACCTCGTCCAGGGGAGTCATCAGAAATTACTTGACTCGATGACTGAACGACTTCGAAAATCTGGTTCATATCAAGCTGCAAATGAACGCATAAATAAGGGTTTTTAGGCGAAGCCTTTATGATCTGTCCCGTAATCGGCAAATGAACGGAAGCAGTCAGATAACTGGCAGAATCGTACTGATAGCTTTTTTCCCCTAGCATGACTAATTTTGATCCCTGGGCCACAACACATAGGGAAGGTTCATAAACAGAGTAAACGGGTTCAGAAGTCTGGGTGGTACGAACAAATCGCAATCCTGATATAGACGTGTCATGCGTTCCATCCACCGCTACATTTCTCTCAATCAACTCCGCTAATTCCTTAATTCGATCCATGAACCATTCCTCCTCCTTTCCAGTTACATATATGGATCTCTTGCTCATTATACTATAAATTTATTGGAGTATTAGGCAACAATTGTATATTTTCCGACTACCCCCTCTTTGGTGCAAAAGTTCATAATGAGTTTATGGTCAGACACTTCAATTAGATGGTATGGATTTTATCAAGTTTCTGTTACGTTCTTTGGATCACTTTTTGCCATTATTTGAGTGCCATCCATCTTTTAAATATGAGAGGAGAATATAAATGAAAAAAGAACTTATAAAAAATTCACATCCCTATGTGGGAATGTGGGTGACCGCGGACGGCTATATTCGGCACGAGCTGCTTCCAAACGACCGATACGTTGAAGCCCGCGGCAACCGCGAAAGCGCATATCAAGGCAGCTATATCGTCAAAGACAATCATATCGAATATGTCGATGATACAGGCTTTACTGCCAATGGTGATTTTATCAACGGGGTTCTTTACCATGCAGGTATGGTGTTATATCTGGAAGAAGGGAGCAAGGAATAATGTCCGAACTTAATGGAAAAGTGGTTGTGATTACAGGGGCAAGCAGCGGAATTGGTGAAACAACAGCCCGACTGCTCGCAAGCCTTGGCGCTCATGTTGTGATCGGGGCAAGACGTGTGGAAAGACTAGAGTCATTGGCATCTGACATTCAAGGGGATGGCGGTTCTGTAGTCATTCAACAGCTCGACGTGACAGAACTGGAACAGATGCAGGCAATTATAGGTGCAGCCCAAAGTCGTTTTGGAAGAGTTGACGCTATTATTAACAATGCAGGGGTGATGCCGCTCTCTTCGCTGGAAGCATTAAAAATTGAGGAATGGAACCGGATGATTGATGTCAACATACGCGGTGTCCTCCATGGCATTGCCACAGGTCTTCCGGTCATGAAGAAACAAGGTTTTGGACATTTCATCAACATCGCATCCACCGGTGCCTACGAAGTGACCCCGACAGCAGCTGTCTACTGTGCGACCAAATATGCCGTACGTGCAATAACAGATGGATTGCGGCAAGAGACTGTAGGTCTAGGGATACGTGTGACCCTTGTATCGCCAGGAGTAACGGAATCAGAACTAGCTGAGAGCATTACTGACAACCAGGCTAGAGAATTCATGAAGGAATACCGACGTAACGCTCTGCCAACTAAGGCTATTGCCCGTGCGATCGTCTATGCACTTGAACAGCCTGTTCATGTGGATGTAAGTGAACTGGTCATTAAACCTTCAATGTAAATGAAACAAAGAGATATTAGGAATGCAAATAGAAAATTTAGCTTTCTGAGGATTCATCGTTTTTCTGACTCCATTTCATCACAGAGAATAATTGTATGTAGTAAAATACCCTCAAATCCTTACATTACATGGACTTGAGGGTATTCCTTTTCCTAATTATACTTCTTTTAAAGTACATTCATTCATCACTTTAGGTTAGTTACTCCAAAATATGATCCGATTGTTGAACACAAGTTCATTTTATAGGAAAACGTTTAAAGTTTAAATAAACTAACTCCAACCAAGCAATCGCTTCACAAGGTTTGAAAGTGTATGAACACATTTGGTTAATTATACACATCTAGAACCAGTAAGCTTGGTTTTGGGAGTTTTTTAATCATTGAAAGATAACTTTCGAAAAGTATGTTATTCAACTAAACTGCAGCATTAGTTCAATCAGAAAAGTGAACTGTATTATCAGCCCTACATTTTACTAGTCGAGTAGAAGGGAACCTCTCTACCTTACGGTAGATTGTGTTCCACTCCCCTCACAGAACCGTGCTTGCGCTATTTACGCACACGGCTCCTCCAAATCATCCTTCACAAAATGGTGATTCTGCTATCCTCAATAGTTTAGTTTACATTTATTATTTCTACCGCTGTGTGTAGTAAATGTGTCCCTAGTGAGGGTGAT
>FOUN01000027.1 GCA_900114885.1 Psychrobacillus psychrodurans | reverse complement strand
TTTGACGATCTACTTGGGATGTGGAAGACTCCATGAATGGTGGTTGTGCAGAAAAAACTTAATATTTTTGTGTCCAGAATCTTGACGTAGATCCACTTCTTTAAATGGCATTGTTATTTCATAATCTTTCATTTCAACATTTTCAATTGTACCATCTTCATTAAGTTTAGTTATTGTTATGGAAGAAGGATTTTTTTCAATTTCAAATTTTAATATATTGCTTTTTTCTACTTCTAAAGTTTTAAAATCATCGGCTAATTTATATATATCACTAGAACTAATATCTTTTATTTCAACATTATCTTCTTTCCATTCAAAATCATTAGGCATCATAATATATTTTTCGCCGTTCACAATAACTTTGCCTTCTGGTTGACTAATAGTACCGTTTGGAGATCCATTGCATCCAGTCAAAATAATAACCATTAACATTAATATAATAATTTTTTCCAATGTAATTTTCTCCTTCTTTGTGAAATCACAAATAAAGTAACACCTTATTGAACTAAAGCATCCGTAGTTTAAGTAAACCACTTCAATACTCTGTAAATTACGGGAGTCATGCACCATTTGTATATCTATTATCTCCCATCATATGGTTAGAACTTTCTCCTGGTTTTGCATTTGAATTAACTGGCTTCTGATTATAGTTATTAATTTTCTTATTTCTCCTGTCAACTAGGTAAGCAAAGGCGATAATAATAAAAAGTATAATAAGAATTATTAACCAAATCATAATTACTACCCCCTTTATTTACAGTATATTCTAACTACTTAAAACTACAATCACTTTAAAGTATTATTCAACTAAACTGCGGCTTTAGTTCAATAAGAAAAAAGACTTTACTCCTTCTTGAAGTAAAGCACCCGTAGTTAAAACCCCATATATACATTAAATGAATTTTACTGATTCTGGTTCTACTGCCACGAAATGCGACATCCAACAATCAGAACGTTCTGTCCCGATTTCATGTTTACTTAAGCAAACCCTATTTATGCCATCACTGCCATCATATCCGCAACAACCGTTTTAACCTACTTTTATCTGAATGGTAGTTTGAACTGATTAACTCTTTAATGTTTATGATGATAGAATCTTTATGTTGTGGAGTGAAATAATCATCATCATCCGCAATTATATAAAAACCTTCAGGTATTAACTCTTGACCTTCAGTTTTGTTCAACAAATTCAAGTCTTATAACTCTATAACTTGTTTGGAAACATCTAAATTGCATAATTTACAAATTAGTTTCACTTTAAAGTACCACCTTTGTATGATTTACTAAACTGCTGCGTAAGTTCAGTAAGAAAAAGCTACCCTTACAAAAAGCCACTTGTTTAACTAAACACCTCGTTAGTTTAATAACGTGGATTATTATTCTTTAGGTCTTCCACTTTAATGCCTTCTTTCTGTCCTTCCTCAGTGATGTTGTAATTAAATTGAAATACATCCTTGTCATGGGCAAAATAGGTGTACTCAACATATTGTTCATTTTTGAAGGTTACCACTGCATAGTATGCTGGAAGCTTAAATTCCCATTTGCCCTCAACAGACCCAATATCCTCTTTTTCAAAGCCCTTCTCTTCAATTAGGTAAGTAGTTACTCTATTTTTGTAGATATATTTATTTGCTTGTATTGATACTAACGGTACAATTACTAATCCAACAAGAATAGCAAATAAAGTTATTTTAATAATCTTCTTTCTTCTCATTCTCCGCCCTCCAACTGGTCACTAAACTGCACAGTTAGTTGAATAAGGTAAAGTAAATTTTCAAAAAAATAGTTTATATATAACATATCCAACAACTAAAACAACAATTAGTAACCCTGTTCCTTTCCAACCCATACCACCTGTTAAATCAGTTAGATTCCCACTACTTCCTCTATTAAATGCATCGTGTAGAGAACCAGCGGGATTATTTTTTAATTCACTTTGTTTTAATCGTTCTCTTTTTTCTTCAGGGGTTTCATGTTGATTATTCAAACTTAGCACCTCCTACGAATAGTTTCTGTTATACATATTCTATAATTTATCGTTTATACCTGCTTATTAAACGAACCTACCGCTTTAATTCAATAAGTAAAAGGCTTTACCCCATCTTGAAGTAAAGCACACCGTTACTTTAAGTACATTACTTCACAAAGTTCTCCTTTTATAGTTTATTTATAGGAATGCTGCCCTATAGCGACATTAAAGAAAAGGAATCATATTTTTATAATTATATAATTATCTTTATTTCTAATTAACGTTAAGGCTAGTATTAAATATTCTTATTTAGACCAACAACGTTAGAACTCCAATTCCATAGCTCTTTAGCACGATCAATGTCATAAGATTCCTTTGAAGAAGGTAGTTCTTTTGACCCGTCAAAGTATACTCCACTAGTTGAGTATGGCTGATTCAATAGTAACTTGGCAAGATCAGATCCAGATTGTTGCGGGGTTCGTACACTTGAACGAAAGAATCGCATCAATGGTAGTACATTATTCCACATGAATTTAAGTAAAGGATGGTAATCTCTAGATAAACTAGATCCCCTTCCAGGCATCATTCCTGGATTAAATGCTACTACACTAATTAACCGATTGGCTTTCTCAATACGTCGAGCTAGCTCATAGCTAAAGTAAAGATTACATAGCTTTGAGGTTGTATACCGTGTTTGGCCTCTGTTTAATGATGACAGATTTGCTAATGATTCATCTGATTTTTGAGGATTTGCCATAATACTAGGGTGAAGATAAACTGGTGCTGGCATACCTGTTTTCATAAGTGGATCATGGGTATCACTGCTTACCACAAAAATTGATCCTTGATCTTGGATATGATCAAGTAATAATCGTACAAGCAAAAAATGCCCAAGATGATTAACTCCAAATGTCCCTTCTATTCCATCAACCGTAGCTTGAGTTCCATTTACAAATTGAAGACCTGCATTACAAATAATAGAATGCAAAGGTGGAAGATCAGCTTCAATGAATTGATGAACAAAATCATGTATAGATGAAATTGAGGCTAAATCCACTACCATTCCTGAAATATTTTGATTTCCTGTTGTTTGAATTAATTCTTGGGTTGCTAAATTCACTCTCTCTTTATTACGTGAAGCCAAAACGATTTGCCAATCTTTATTAGCCTTTGCAATTACTTTAGCACATTCATACCCTAATCCTGTATTTCCCCCTGTTATTATCACGGTCTTTCTTGCTTTATTCATTTTATTTTCCTCCTTACTAACGTCTATATAAAATACGATACAGTATCGTATCGTATTTTGTCAATAATATAACCTCGCTTTTTGCAAGGTTAAAGTTCAATTATTTTCTTTAATCCCATTAAGCACCATATCAATTCCAGCCCTTAAATGGGGTTGCAGGTCTGCTGAAGATGGCTTGAGTAAGAGCTGATAAATGATAAAACCAATTAAAAATTCGGATATTAGATCTAAATTTACATCCTTACGAATATTCTCTTCCTCAATATACTTTTGAAGCAAATTTGAAATTTCCTTTGTTTTAGGTAGGGAATGGTTTTCCCAATAAGATTCGGAAATCTTGGAATTACTTGATAATGTTGAAATTAGAAGGGAGAGCATTTGTTTACCCAGTGGATTATTCATTTGCTCTGCGAAATTTTGTGAAAGTTCGAATAAGATATCATCTAATTTCCCTTTGATAGAGATATTAAATTCAGGTTTTAACTGTTCCAGTGCGTCAAGGATTAAATCATCTTTATTTTTCCATCGGCGATAAATAGAACTCTTACCTACTTCAGCTTTAGTAGCAATAGTTTCTATACTAATTTTTTCAACACCTACTTCAGCTAGAAGATTAAGTGTTGCATCAATGATACGCTTATCAACATCAATACTTCTTGGTCTTCCCCGTTGGAATGTTTTTTGAGAATCGCCACTATTAGTATTCACTAGTTTTTACCTTCTTTCATATGGATAATGATAACACATTATACCATAAGATAATTATAGATACTTTCATAGTGAAATGCTCCTCAATACTAAAATTGCTTATTCAACTAAACTGCTGCGTTAGTTCAATAAGAAAAATGCTTTACCTCTTCTTGAAGTAAAGCACCCGTTAGCCATCCATGAAGCGCAAAATCAGCGCTTCACCACAGAGAATGAAAATGTGAAAATCGGGTATAGGATACTACGGCTGGCGAAGAAGTTCGATGAACTATGGTGCCTTTGAGCCCTTCCGTTAGTCTGACTTCAACGACCACGGTGCATCACAGACTGTCGCACTCTATACGAGTAGCACTATGGGAGATTAATCCTACTCTGGTTATTGCACCAGCCTGCCTTTATTCTTACAAGAATGGAGTTGATTCTTGATTTACCTTGCAACTTAATATAACCACTCTAAAGGCTCAGCCTTTTTTTAAAAAGGCTATGTTAAAGGGAAAGGTTGATTTTATAGTGAAATGGTATGGTGACAAGTATCCTACATCTGATTAAATTAAATTCACCTCAACTGGATATTTATGTTAAAATGAGAACAAGTTTGTGAAGGTTTACACTTAAACTAACGAAGCAGTTTAGTTGAATAAGCAGGTATTTTTAGAAGGTTGTAGAAGTAGTTATTGAAAGGGGAATTATTTTTTAATATTTAAGAAAACAGCCATAAATAAAGATAAAGGAATGAACTATATGTCAAAAAAAGTGAAATTAGCTTTATATGCTGTTTTAATAATCACTGTCATACTTATTGTATTAGGCATTATGGCAACCTTTAATCCTGAGTCTGTATAGGGAGGCAGCTCTCTTTGGGAATTAATAGAAACCACTAGACAGTAAGGATATACGTGGAATAATAGTTTTTCCTTACTTAATTAACGGGTGCTTTACTTCAAGAAGGAGTAAAGCCTTTTATTATTAAAGTAAAGTAAGCAGGTTACTTGAAGAAGGGATTTAAGTGGAAATCGTAGAATAAGTTACCTAATGATGTTTCGCTTACTTATACAAAATATATTAAATGAGGTGAATTTAATTGAGGATAGGTAATCAATTAGTTATTGAATGGACCATTGCGAGAGTTTACGAGGATTTTTCTTTTTCAAAGGCACTAGATAATGCCATAAAGCACGCAAGTTTAAATGAAGGGGAATCGGTCGAACTTCACCAATTAGTAAACGTTGGTGAATTTAATAATGAAAAAGTATTTTTGATTATTTTAAATGTTATTTCCAGTAAAGACTAGAAGTTATTCAACTAACGGTGTGCTTTAGTAAAAATTAGACATCAATATGCAATGAGCTTGGAGGTATTTCCTAGCTCATTTTTACGTGCCCTTTTTATTTAGAATGCATAGTCTCGCAACCTTAACTTGTCTGCGGTTTCCCATGTTCCGTGAACACTTGCCAAGATAAGCATTTGCTTTTTCTTACTCAAATCGCTTTCCATTTTTCTATTGTCGAGGAATTGAAACCACACTAAATAAAGTTGTAAATACTTTGTAGAAACACCATTAAAACGACTTATCCACTTTTTTAAACGGGAATGGTAATTATTAATGTTATTGAGGTGGTAGATGCCTTTCTTTACATATTCTTTCTTACTGCCGTTTATAATGACATGCTCCAAATCGGTTTTAGATGTATAAGATTTGTAAGAATTGTGAGCATCGGAAATAAGCACCGTATCACGCTTGAAATGAGATGTAAGGGTGTTATCAATTTGCTCCATTCCAATTCTACCTGAACCGACTCGCTTTGAAAGGGTTGTTTTGTTTCGGTCTCTAGCAACTAAGACACAGACTTGTTCATTGGAAATACCTCTTTTGGTAGCTGAACCGCCACGTTTTCTTGATTTGCGATTCGGAATAAATCTTCGTCCTTTATGGCTTTCTAAGAAGTATGTTTCATCTACTTCTACTAGTCCTTCAAAACTACCAATACTTTCTTTTGCGAGAGCAGACAACACTTTATGCCTCCAGTAAAAAGCCGTTACGTGAGTGATACCAATTATTAAAGCTGTTTCACGAAGTGATAGCCCATTCAACATACACTCAATAAATGGAATCCATTTGTCTGCCTTTTTAGAACGATACATAGGGGAGTTGGTCAAATCACTGCTTAATTTATAACAGTCTTTGCACTTATAACGTTGGCGACCGTCTCGCTTCCCGTAACGAACCACTGATGTACTTCCACAATGCCGACAATGAAAGCCATGAGAAAACTTTCTCTCTCTCAATTCACCAATTAAAGCTCCTTGTTGGGAGGCTGACGGCGAAAAGTGGCGAGTTAGATAATCTAAAATATATTCTTTGTCCTTATCATTTAAAGAAGAAATATTAGCTATTATGTTCGTTAAAGTCATTTGAATTGCCCCTTTTGTAATGTATACAGTCAGGATACTACAAAAGAGGACGTTTTATTCAAAATCAACCAGTAACTTTAACATAGCCTTTAAAAAAGCTATTTCTGAGTCTCTTTTGTTATGCAATTTTGTTGATTTTGAGCATTTTTTAATTTTCATGGGAGGTTAATAAGAATACCTATATTCTTCCTTCCTTTATCCATCCCCAAATTCGATAACTACCAAAAATGGATATTAAGAAAAGAATAATCATTGCAAATACCCATGTATTCAATCGACTTATTTCTTGTAAACCTTCTGCATTTAAGACTATAAAAGTTGAAAATCCTATAAACATTAGGTAACAAAATAAATTAGGAATAATCCATGCAACCCTTATTTTTTTGTTCTTCAAAAAATTACCCCCTTATTCTAGAAACCAGCTGCGTTAATAAAAAAAACGAATCTTCTACTAAACCGCTGCTTTGGTTCAATATGTAAAAAGGCTTTCCACCTTCTTGAATTAAAGCACTAGTTACTTTAAGTGTAATTCTTCACAATGTCCCTTGCTTAAACTTTGGCATAAATACAAGTATCAGTCAGTTTACTTCCATCTGCGGATAAATCCTCATTCTTTAAAATCCCTTCTAACTCAAATCCTAATTTTTCAGGAATAGAACGACTCTTTAGGTTTGTGGACTCACATCTAATTTCAACTCTCTTAAAGTTCATATGATTTAAACCTAGTTCACATAGTCCTTTTACCGCTTCTAACATATATCCGTTACCCATAAATCTTGTGTTAATCCAATAACCAATATGACTTTTTGGGATGTCCCAAGCCAAACATCTTGTCATATAAGGGTTCTGGCTGTTTTAAGTACTGATGTTAATTTGCGTTAAAAGGTTACTTGAGAAGCACTTTGAATTGTTGGTAAAATTAATTCTCGTAATTAAAAACTTCAAAATTAATTTCTATGATTTTTTATAGGGTTACTCTTTTTTTATATTAAAGATATGCTTTTAAGAGCATTGTAAATTCCGTGTTCGTTGCAACTATCTGTGATTAAATCGGCTTTCTCCTTAACTTCTGTTTCAGCATTTCCCATCGCAACACCAAATCCTGCAATTTCCATTATTTCAATATCGTTCATTCCATCTCCGAAAAATATGATATCTTCGCGCTTAAATCCATTTTGTTTGGCGATTTTCAAAATTGTTTTTGCTTTTGACCCTTCTCTAGGGATGACATCTACACCAAATTTGTGCCAACTCACATATCTAAATTCATTGATAGCGTATTTTTGAAGGTCTTCTTGCTTGCAGAAAAGCATGGCTTGTATAATCGGGCTTTGTTGCCAATACATTTCATCAAAGTCAGGGATGGTCCATCCTAGACTTTCGTAAGCATTAGTTAATGACTCTCCAGGTTCTTCGAAATGTCTTTTTAATCCGTTCGTTGATTGGAACACAATTTGACCTTTGTATTCCGTTGCAATTTCAATTAGTTTCATAATAGATTCTCTTGATAATGTGAGCTCATAAGCTAATTCATGTCGGACATACCCGACTGAACCATTACATAAAACATATGTATCAATTTCAAGCTCGTCAACGATTGATTTTGCTGAAGCATAGTCCCTTCCTGTCGCGATGCCGATGTCATGTCCTTTTTCTTTAAGAGACACCAAAGCTTGTTTTGTACTGTCGAGAACCTTCATTTCTGTCGTTAACAATGTTCCATCAATGTCAAAGACAACAAATTTATTGCTCATTTTCTTTCACCACATTCTGCTATTATTTTTATTCAATATCTTTGATAATACACTCTTTGCAACAGATATGATTGAACATCGATATTGTCAGTAAAATGCAGATTTTCACAGTTAAACTCAAGTCCTACGAGATAAGACATAAAAAGCCTATCACAAAGCTAAATAGATTATGTACCAATTAGCTTACTCTATTGAGATTGTGAAAGGTTCATCTTAGACTAATAGCGCTACCATTATATTTTGAAAAATTGCATAAACTGCTTTTTTCCAAAAAAATAAACCTTACAAACCTGATACCTCATGAAGTAGCCAAAGATATTTTTCCACCTCTTTTTTTGGATATATCTTTGAGCATCTCCATTACCTTTTCATTTCCAAATAAATTAGTTAGTTTATCATTTTCAATTTGCTTATTCATCCTTGGTTGACTTCCATTAAAATCAATTTCTACTGTAGTCACATCTTTAGATTTATCTTTCTCTGTTGCTTTATTATCCTCGTATTCTTCTAAATAGTCTATTAGTGTCATGGATGGCTCTTCCAGTCTTTCTTGTCTTCTTTCTTTTTCTGCTTCACTCAATGGTGATTCAAACCTTTGCCCATTAACTACTATCCATCTTTTTTCCCCATCTACTCCAATTTCACTCCATTGACATTCAGAATTATTTGTAGTGTAGTTTGCTATTTGTTGAAAAGTAGAATGGTCTACATAAAGTGTTGTTTGGGCAGCAGTACCTTTATCAAGTGATCCCGTCATTGCAATTGCTGTATTAGATATTTCCACCATTTCTTTTTTGCTATTTGGGATTGAGTTTCTTGTATTTGTATCCTTATTTAAACTACTCGTTGAAGTTAATTCATAACTATTCAAAGCACCTTTAATTTTCCGTATGTCCATTTTCTCCTCCAAGATATTATATTTTCTATTTCTCAGTAAATATATCGGAGTTAGATAATAGTTTTTAATACAGTCTTTACATAACCTCCCTTCTCCCAACGAAAGTCTATCCTATAGTATGCATTATTACTTTTGGAATCCCTACTAGATGGAGTAGAGCCCGAAAAATGCGATTTAACAACGCCGAGAATTTTCAAGCCATAAAATAGCTGATTTCCTATTTTACCTTGACTATTTTACAATCCTTGTATCCATCGTAAGGTCAATGTATTTCGCCATATCGCTTATAGCAACCGTTTCTTGTGATTAGTTCAATAAGAAAAAGGCTTTACTCCTTCTTGAAGTAAAGCACACCGTTAGTGGAATAAGAAAACAATATTTATACTTCTAATCATTGATATTATGTATCTTGTAATAAGTAACAATAATAGTGGCAAGACCAATCCAAAAAGTATACTTCCAATAGCTAATATTTTACTTATAGAACCTTCAATTACAATTAGATATGTTGAAGTGTCTGCCCCACCACCTCGAATTAACACTGAAAAATAGCAAGATAAAACCAATTACAGTAATTAATAAACCTAAAGAGATTAAACCTTTTAATTTATCCTTTGTCATTGTTCTCCCTCCAATATCTACTTTTACTAACCTGTTGCTTTAATTTCAATAAGAAAAAGCTACCCTTATAGGCAGACACTTTTTTACCTAAGCACCCGTTTAATCACTCTCTATCGGAAGTGAAATCTATTTCATATTGTCCAGAAAAATCTTCATACCCTCTTGCCCTAAATAAAAGTTTCCCCTTATTATCAGTTCCGGTTATTTCTAAAATAAGTACTACTTTACTTGGTTTATTAGAGTGTAAATAAACTAGACTTTCAAATTCTGTCTCAGTTTTGTTAATTGGATATTGTAAATATAAACTTCTATCATTACCTGTGTCTTTTATTTTATGATTATAGAAACTAGAGGTTTCTTCAGGTCCAAATTGAGTGATAGTACCTAAATCCTGATATACATGATCACCATCGAACGCAAAATAGAAATTTAATCCCGTTATTACTTCTTTACTTGAATTATAAACTAGGGGGTACTTTTGTATTAACATTACAAAAATACTCCCTATTTTAAAATAAAAAATACATTACTAATTTTAATTTTTATAATAATGCAATATATTCATCATAGCTTACGTCTAATATTTAAAGGGATGAGAGGAGGCGATTTTAATGGAAAGTAACGGAATAATACCAATGCACTTTAAGATGGATGGAATAGATGGATTAGATGTACTAAAAGCTAATCCAATTAAAGCTGTAGAAATTATCATGAATACATATGGTAACGAAGTAAAAAGATTTGTTTATACCTACCTACATAATGAAGCGGATACAGATGATATAACGCAAGAAGTTTTTGTGACTGTATATTTGAGACTTAGTACATTTAAAGGTAAATCATCACTTAAAAGTTGGATTTATTCAATTGCTGCAAACAAGTGTAGAGATCATTTGAGAGGTCATCGTTTACGTCAAAGTAAATTAATCGAGAGAATTACTTGGCAACCAATATCCCCTCAGTTAAATGAAGTACCAGAAGAGTACCAACAAAGCACCATAAAGGAAGGGCTTTTTGAGAAGATAATGGAATTACCTATTAAATATAGAGAAGTCGTTATTCTTTATTACTTCAAAGAATTATCTATCAAAGAGATCAGCTTCATATTAAACGTGAAGGAACCGACATTGCAATCACGTTTGTCGCGAGCAAGAAGTAAATTAAGAGATTTAATAAATGAAGGGGGTATTATTCTTGGATAAACATTTAAAAGAATTTAATTTTGAAGAAAACATAAACTCAACCTTTACAGAAGAAAATAAACAGAATGTATTAGGAAAAATCAATGAAATCGAAAAAAAAAGCAATAAGAAACATAGCATTTTTGCGAACGGTCTTACGTTAGCATTTTCGGTTGGACTACTAATCTTCGGATTTAATTTTGTCTCTAATAATATAGAAGGTACAAAAGAAAATGAATTAATTTTGAATCAAAATGGAGAAGAACCAACGGAAATTATAGCAACTGAAGATGACGAGAAGGAAAAAGAAGAATTAGAAGTTGGTGCATACTTTGATTATTTCTGGTCGCCTGCGAGTCTTGATACGCATGAGGATTATGATTATTCCGACTCAAACTACAATCTCTATGTCGCTCACCTAAGAGCTGCACTAATTACCGATAATGCAATATTTCTACCAGGTCGTATGGATTATTTTACCTATAGGAGATATCTAGATAGTATATTATTTTATTTAAATGAAATTGTGCCTGGCAAAGAAAAAATAGAGGAATTTCAAATGGCTGTTCAATTAGCTGAGCAAGCTATTGACAATGAGGTAGAAAAAGGTGATCCAATTTTAGATGACTTGCATATGATTCTACACGAGTTAGATGAATATTATAATGCAGAAGCATTTCAAGATCACATAACAACTGAGAATGGCATCATAGTAAAATAAATTCTTATGATGACATCTCCATAGATATTTTGACATGGAGTAAACCTAGATTTAAATAGGTACTAACATTAAATCTATAGATTTTAGGTTTTTACTACATTTGTGAGAAAGGTGTAATGAATTATGTGTGGGGGTTTCACGTTATTTGCAGACTTTGAACAGATATTAGAACGCTTTGATGTGGATGTTGCCTTTGATGAAGAAAACTACTTCCCTAACTTTTCATTTACAAGGTCTTTATCGATAAAGTAGCTTATAAAAATGTTTGTTTTCATCGCAATTATATTTCTGTTGTATAAATAATTCGATTAAATCATTCAGCAATAAAGGCTTATATTTTTGGGATATCATTTCTCTACCTCTTTACCAAAAACATAATTAATATCTTTATGCACCATAAAATTTTCCATTATACCGAAATGAAAATACCATAATAGTCTCTCCCGAATTCTGTTTTTCTAAAGTAATATTCTTTATCCAATCAAAAAGTCCTTCTTTAACTAAACTGCAGCGTTAGTACAATAAGAAAAGGCTTTACCCCTTCTTGAAGTAAAGCACCCGTTACTTGAATAACAAGAGCATATTTCAATTGTTCCTGTCATTCATTTTATTCACTAAACCGTCTTCATCTCTATATTGGAATCGACCGATTTTCCCTTCTTCTTTTGTAGAGAAGATGACTTCACCCGATACATTTGCCGTTCTTTCTTCCTCACCATTTTTCTGATAACCAACCACTACTAAGAAGGTATATCTATTGGACATTTTCTCAGTTTGCTCAATCATGATATCCTTAAGGCTTAACTTGTGTTCTGAGAGGTGAGCAACAATTGGATATGTGGTCCCAGACGCAGCTAGGAAAGAGCTAATATAAGAATCTATAAAGTAAGGACCGTATACCTCTTCTACATACTTATCTAACTCTTTGTTCTCTTCTTTATTATTCACAACAGTCCTATATTCAGGATTCCATACTAGCTCCACAAAGTTCTCATCAGGACCAGTAAATTGATGCTCAAGAACTTTTTTAATCACTTCTTTATTTGCGTCTTCTGTCTCTTCCTGAGAACAAGTAGCTAACATAAACCCTGACATGAACAACAATAAGCTAAATAAAGTAATGAATTTTGCTTTATTATTACTCTTTACCATTACAATACCCCCTTAACGGTATTACGTTCCGAATATATAATTGTTTCAAATTCAAATGCTCTTTATTTCTTCAACTAAACTGTACCGTTAGTTTAAGTACATTCCTTCACAATCTTTATAGTGATCGTAACATAAATTTTCATTATAAAATCAACCTTTTTTACAAAGCTACACTCTATTCAGGTTCAAATCGATTGAAACAACCGATTTTCTGTCATTTTTGTGTTAATCCTTCTTTCCATAACCTCATGTGAAAATTAAAAAAGCCATACCCCTTGTCATATAAGGGGTATGACTGTTTTAAGTACAAATGTAAATTTACGTTAAAAGGGTACATGAGGAGCACCCCTATCCAAAACACACAAAAAAGCGTATATTCCACTAATTTAAATTAGTGGAATATACGTTTTATTTAGGTTTAGTTTGTCCAGTTTAATTAATATAATCCTTATTCAAGTAAACTGGGTGGATCTACGTCAAGATTCTGGACTGTACAATAATGAATCTCGCCATCCGTCTTTTATCAACAAATCTTCACGAATTTTACCTTTCTTTAATAAGTGAAGGGTACCAGGTTCTCTTTGAATTCTGAATTATTTTAGAACCTTGCACCTTACATTAACGAGTAGCAGAGCGTGAGTAAAACACGTCTCCATGCATATGCTGAATTCTGTCCCAGTGAGCGGGATTTGTCGTGTCCGGAGAGCGGTTCTCCAGAATGTCCTGGTACAGGGCTGTCTTCTCTTCCAAATGGGCAACGTGCAGTTTGGCTTCTTCAAGCTTAGCGAGCGCATCCTCTTTATGCTCCATCATGAGTGTATATCGTTGAGGAATGGTCGAATCCCCCTCGATACATAAATCGATATACGTTTTAATAACATCGACCGGCATCCCGGATTGCTTGAGGCATTTGATGCCATGCAGCCAGTTAATTGATTCTTCGTCGAACATCCGAAAGTTGTTTTGATTGCGCTGTACGCTTGGCACCAGGCCTTTATCAGTGTAAAACCGCACTGCGTGCTCGGTGAGTCCCGTGATCCGGGCGACTTCTTTCACCGTATACATGTGAAACCCTCCTTGAAAAAAATAGTAATAGCCTCTTGCCTTCGTGTAACACGAAGGTATTATGCTTATTATTGTAGTTCAATTCGGTCGCAGTTTGAATCCCGCTATAGTCTCGATTTTCTGGGATACGCGCCGGTTGCGGTTACTAATTTAAATAATAGGAGGAATTTCCATGCAAACTGTAACATTGAACAACGGTGTAAAAATGCCGGTTCTAGGCTTTGGTGTCTATCAAATTCCCGATGCTGAAGAATGCGAGAACGCGGTATACGAAGCGCTTTCGGCTGGTTACCGCTTGATCGATACCGCTGCCGGTTACCTTAACGAGGAAGCGGTCGGACGCGCGATCAAGCGCAGCGGCGTACCCCGTGAGGAGCTGTTCATTACGACCAAGATTTGGGTTCAGGATGCTGGCTACGAGAGTGCCAAGCTGGCGTTTGCAAAATCCCTGAAGAAGCTGCAGCTCGAATATCTCGATTTGTACCTTATTCACCAACCCTTCGGAGATTACTACGGCACTTGGCGCGCGATGGAAGAGCTGTACCGTGAAGGCAAAACCAAGTCAATCGGGGTCAGCAACTTCATGCCGGATCGTCTGATGGACCTCATTGTTCATAACGAAATCGTGCCTGCCGTTAACCAAATTGAAACGCACCCGTTCTACCAGCAGACAGAGAGCGCTGCTTTCTTGAAAGAGCAGGGCGTGCAACACCAATCGTGGGCACCGTTCGCAGAAGGACGCAATAACCTGTTTAACAACGAAATGCTGACCTCGGTCGCGGAAAAACACAACAAATCTGTCGCTCAGATCGTATTACGCTGGCTTGTTCAGCGAGAAGTTGTAGTCATTCCAAAATCGGTAAGCAAAGAGCGAATCGTCGAAAACGTCGACATTTTCGATTTTGCGTTGAGCGAGGCCGATATGGAATACATTTCCTCCCTCGATACGCGGGAGAGCCTATTCTTATCGTATCGCGATCCGGAAGTTGCCAAGATGATGGGCAACTTGAAAGTCGAACTGTAAACCTTGGTCTAGTTTCTCCATTAAGAAGGGACAGGGCGGGTGCCTCTGTCCTTTTTACTGTCAGCAGACCCACGTTAAGTTTAAGCACTGCATGTGTCCGGTGTAATTATTCATTATTTTCCGGAATGGACCATTTAATATCAATAATTTTGTTGTATCAATATTCTTAATTTCACAGAATCAGATATCTGCTAACTCAAGTAAAAATTTTTATCATAAACAGACGGAATAATTTTTTAGTAACAACCTTGTTGAACTAAACACCCGTTAGTGATCTAAAAAACTTCAGCACTGTTTCTAATTAAGATATTAGCTTAAAAGGTAGCCAACGGTATATATTATCAACTGTAAATAAAAGCTATTCACTTGTTAATATTAGCCCTCGCGAATTGACATCATAAATTTTATAATCAATTTCAAACTCATGGTCTTTTGTAACTGTCACCTCACAATAGTAAGGGATAGACTCTCCATAAGCATCAAGTACAGGAATATAGTTAAAAGTAAACATATCGCCTGTATCAAGCATTTCAAAGGTCGATTCTATAGAACGACCTGATGACGTTATCTCGATGGTGCAGTCCCCGCTGACAACATCATATTCCTTTAGTAGTATGTATTTTAGACTTGGGAGAGTAGTCACTAAAAGTAATACACCAAATAGAAAGGCTCCAACGGTCTTAACTACATTTAGTAATGTAAAGTCTTTGTCAACATACATAAAACCAAATATAAATACAGCCATCAGAACTGACAAAATTCCTAATATGAGCATAATATAAAACAAATTTTTCACTTCCCTATAACGATTTAACAATTATATTTACTTAACTTCATACTATAGTTATTTAAATCAACACCCTGTTTATATAACATTTTTATAACTTTTCCCTCTTAATCGCTAGGGAGATTTTTAGGGAATAAATTCATTCTATATTGACGCCAAATATCTTTCGATGGAATACTAGACCGTTCAAATCTTACCAATATATTACCTTGTTTTATATATGTAATTTTTTCCTTATTAAACAAAACTGTCCTGTTATTTAAGGTAACATTTCACACTGGATCGCCGAAATCTACCTGATGTTCTGGACATAAAAATAGACCATCGAAATGATGGTCATGTTTAACTAAAGCATCCGTTAGCCACCCATGCAGCAAAAAACGCTGCACCACAGAGGATGAAAATTGGTTCAGAACGGGTATAGACTAGTATGGCTGGCGAAGAAGGTCGATCAACTATGGTGCCATTTAGCCCATCCGTTAGTCTGACTCCGACGACCACGGTGCATCACAGACTGTCGCACTCTATACGAGTAGCACTCATGGGAGATTAATCCTACTCTGGTTTTTGCACCAGCCTTGCCTTTATTCTAAGAAGAATGGAGTTGGTTCCTGATTTACCTATCAACTCAATACAAACAATCTGAAGGCTCAGCCTTTATTTAAAAAAGCTTTTTCTGAGTCTCTTTTGTTATGCAATTTTATAGATTTTGAGCATTTTTTAATTTTCATGGGAGTTGAAGATGATTTAACTATCTTTGACGTTTATAACTATTTCTTCAAATAATTTATCATTAAAATATATTTCTAATTTCCATAATCCACTTGTAGGGAACAACATATTCGATGGGATATGGGAATCGGCACCGTTATGAGGGCTAACTGAAGTATTGGAATATTGCCATACTGTATCATTGCCAGATACCAACACGGGATGTTCTTTCCCTTCACTGTCAGTTCCAACTACTTTAAAATCACCACTGATACTATCTTTGTCTCCCCAAAAATGCCACATATACTTATTTGCTTTATTAGCAATAATTTTTTCTTCTACTGCCTCACCTTTTTTACCCGATCCAACCAAGAAACCAACTTTCCCTTCTTCACCAATCAACAAATATTCACCTTTTGTCCCATCTCCAAAAGTAATGGGTAATGAAAAAGTAGAACTAACCTCCCGAGTTTCGTTTTTATCAGTATTGTTACAACCAACAAGTATCATTAAGAATAGCAAAGAAATCAACATAACCATTTTGTTCCTCATATTGCCCCTCCTTATCAACTAGACATTCAGTGTTATATTATTACTTCAACATTCTTATAAATATCCCTTCTTATTGAACTAACCTGCGGCGTTAGTACAATAAGAAAAGGCTTTACTCCTTCTTGAAGTAAAGCACCCGTTCGTAATATAAATGTTAGCCAGATTTTTCTGGTTGACCTTTAGCTTAAGTACATTAGTTCACAAAGACTTTTTATATTAAAAACATCTTAATATGGTATGTTTATTTATATAGTTCACAGGGGGAGAGCTATTTTACATCAACATCAAAAATATAAATTGCTTTTCCTTGAGGCCATTCTACGATTACTTCATAAATATAATATCCCCCTTCTAATGGAAGGGTGAATTTGTTGTCCTTAACTTCAATCGAGTCACTTGTAAGATCTGTATTCCATTTATTTACGATTATTGAAGTAGGATATTGATCAATTTCAAATGATAATTCCTCCCCTTTATCTCCTTCAAGTGTACTAAACTCGCCAGCTAATTCGTAATTATCAGAAGTCCTAATTTTACTTGTTTCAAAATCATGTTCTTTCCATTTGAATTCACCGATATTCATTATATATTCACTTTTATCTAAAGTAACTTTCCCCTCTGGTTGTATAAAAGTGGGTGCCGCATTACAACCAGTTAGCATAATAACAATTAACATTAAGAAAATTATTCTTTTCATTATCATTCACCTTCCAGTCTCTAAAATAGCAGATAGCAAAAAACTTATATTAATGATTGATTATTGCGTTGGTTCAATAAGAAAAAAGCCTTTACTCTTTCTTGACGTAAAGCACCTCGTTACTTGAAGTAGGAAGACGATAATCTTTTTAAATAGGCTTAACTATTAAATCTTTACCTTTTTCTTTATTGCCTTCAAATATTAAGACGTCCTTGTAAGATAAATCGAATTTGGCTTTGTAAAAATCCCACATATGTTCAGGGTGGCTTGTATAACTTGCTACTGTATCTAACATTTCTACAAATAGTTTATTTGCTTCTTTTCTTGTAGGCTGTTCATCAAGAAGAAGTCTAACCTTTATAGTTTCTCCATTAAATGCCGAAACGCTTTCTATACCTGCCTCCTTAAATTTTTTTTCGGATAGTGCTAGTGCCTCAGCAATATCCATCTTAGGTGCTTGGTTAGTCTCCCCGTCATTGTTGGAACAAGCAACTAAAAATAGTATTGTAAACACGAAAATCACCTTTTTCATAAAATCACTCCATCCCCAATATTAAATATTTCACATCATTTTATACGGAAAGAATTACGCATTAGCTTCGTATTAGTAAAAGCCTTATTAAACTAAATTGCTGCTTTAGCACAATAAGAAAAAAAGCTTTACTCCTACTTGGAGTCAAGCATCCGTTAGCCATCCATGAAGCGCAAAATCAGCGCTTCACTACAGAGAATGAAAATGTGAAAATCGGGTATAGGATACTACGGCTGGCGAAGAAGGTCGATGAACTATGGTGCCATTGAGCCCATCCGTTAGTCTGACTCCAACGACCACGGTGCATCACAGACTGTCGCACTCTATACGAGTAGCACTCATGGGAGATTAATCCTACTCTGGTTATTGCACCAGCCTTGCCTTTATTCTAAGAAGAAGGAGTTGGTTCCTGATTTACTCTTTAACTCCAAATAAACAATCTGAAAGCTCAGCCTTTTTTAAAAAAGCTATTTCTGAGTCTCTTTTGTTATGCAATTTTGTTGATTTTGAGCATTTTTTAATTTTCATGGGAGTTCAATAAGAACCTAAAAATTCTGTTTGAAGTTCTGTCTCTATAACCTTAGTTTCGAACGAAACACTATACGCCTTAGCGTTAGGTCTTGAGCTAACTATTTTACTAATTCCTTGTTCCTTGTAATGAATAGCAACCCCATCATCTGTCGCAACCCCTGATTGTATTTTTTTTAATTCAATAAGTTTGTGATATGCAGGTCTTCTTTCTATTTCCCCATCGTAATGCGGACAATTACTCCCCTTTAAAAAACCCAAACATTTTATTGGTTCAAGTCTATCCCCATATGAATCAGTAACCCCTTCTTCAAACCAACAAATGGAACCCGCACTTAACCCAGCTAAAATAACGCCTTGATCCCACGCTTTTCTTAAAATATCATCTATATCCCACTCTTTCCACAAAGCTAAAAGGTTTTTAGTGTTTCCTCCACCAACATAAACAATGTCTTTCTCTAAAATAAAGCTCTCAAGATCCCTTGTCGGAGGTTCAAATAGAGATAAATGGGATGGTTTACAATCTTGTTGATTAAAAAAGTTATAATACCTTGATATATAATTATCAGAATCTCCACTTGCAGTAGGGAAAAAGCAAATTTGCGGCTTAACTTTCTTTGCTTGTTTTAATATATACAAATCTAACAATGGATTTCCTGGTTCCATTGAGAACCCACCACCACCAAGAGCAATTATTTGTCTCATCTACGTACTCCTTTTCAGAAAAAAGTATTAAGTAATAAGTTCTACAAATAATAAATAATACCTTCTTCAACTAGTCGAGTAGAAGAGAACCTCTCTACCTCACGGTAGATTGTGTTCCTCCCCCCTCACAGAACCGTGCTTGCGCTATTTACGCACACGGCTCT
>FOUN01000037.1 GCA_900114885.1 Psychrobacillus psychrodurans | reverse complement strand
ATCAGAAGAAGCAAGCTTCTTCGTCATTCGCTCGACTTGCATGTATTAGGCATGCCGCCAGCGTTCGTCCTGAGCCAGGATCAAACTCTCCATAATAGAGAACTTAAAAAGCTCATTTTGTTTTGCTGGCATCATCATTAAATGATGTCAAAATTGTTTTGCTATCAAACTAACAATGTCAGTTGATAAGCTATATTTCTTAACGTTTTGCATGTTCAGTTTTCAATGTTCATGTTGTTGCAATGTCGTTTTGGCGACTTTATTATCATATCAAATCTTGATATTATTGTCAACAACTTTTTTCATTTTGTTTTTCGTGTAAATCATTAATAAAAATGACAACTTGATAACTATACCATCTATAAATCATTATTGCAAGCGTATTTTGAAATTATTTTATAAGTTTACTATTGATATATAAATCTTATATTCCCCATAATTAATGTTTTAATTCTATTCTAATTATGTAAAGCAACATACTATAGAGGAAGTAATGTATTACCTTATTTATATTAATACTCTGTAATAATAAAAGGTTGATCAGTCATTAATCATTGGAAAATTTCTTTCGGTATATGATATTCACGCAAGATACTTCTATTAAAATAAATATAAGATTGAGAACGTATGGACTTAAAATAACGATGCAGGTTCTTTGAAGAGGTGTACGGGAGTTTTAATATAGCATTTGACACATTGTATGTAATAGAAAATAGGCGTAAAAAATTACGCCTATACTTAAATAGTAAAAGAATTTTTTACTGTTCTGGATGAAGGATATTGCAGGCACTTAGCCAATTTCCAGAAGGATCTTTAAATCCAAAACCACCAAATTCACCTTGTAAATTTAAAGGACCAACTTCTACTTGTTTTCCTTCAAGCCACTCATATAATTCTTTTAAAGAAGGAGTATAAAAGTCAATTATGCTATGAACGATATTAGTATTTGTATTTCTGAATGATAATCCATTAATTTCTTCAGTTTCAACCAAGAAAATCGTTGGAACTCCTTTTGATTTCATAGTAAGCATAGCATTTTTTTCACCTTGAAAGTGGACTTCAGCACCAAGGATATCGATATAAAACTCTATAGATTTTTCTAAATTAGTAACAGGTATTTCCAGTGTAGCGATATGTGAAATTAAATTAGTCATTGTAGCCTCCTGTGTTTTATTTGCACATATATTTTTCTACACTCAAATAAGAAAACCCTCTTAAATTTCATTAAAAGTGGAAAATAATTTATCGCTAATTCCATTTGATACATGAAGAAAGTAACTTAATCGACTTACAGGCAATTAGTCAAAAAAAGCAACGTCTTTTATATTTAAAAGCAACTCCTTCCTTAACCTCCGTTTTACTGAGAATAGATCCTCGTGGTTTCATTTTTCTAATGACTCATAAGAATTTGTATGATTTCAATAGAAGTGATAGTAAATAATATATTGAATTGAAAGAGAAAATAACAGTCTAATGCGAAGCATCAAGTCGGACATCTATATATTTACTTTTACATTAACTTTATGAAACGAATAATAGGGTCAGATTTTTTCAATAAAAGAAGCAATCCAACTCTATTTGAATGGGACTGCTAGTTTAGCATGTTATTTGAGTTTTAAATTCAACCTTTTCAAGCCACCATACTATTGACTTTCATTCACATTTCCTTCTGCAGGAATCGGGTACTTTTTCAGTAACCGGGCAAAATGCAGTAAATTGTAAGCAGTTATTTTTGCGTGTTGCATCGTAAAATCGTTCTCATTCCCGTTTGCCTCAATAAAGGATGGGCCAGGACCCGCTTCTCCCACCCAATAGGTATCCACATTTGGAGGAATCGTAAACCCAATATGTGACAATGCGTAAATTAGGTAGCTTGAGACGTTTTTTGCACCGTCTTCATTCCCGGTAACAACCACTCCGCCCACTTTGTTATAGTAAATGTACTGACCTTTTTCGTTCGTAAGACCGCTTCCACCATACAATCTTTCAACAACCAAAGTGGCCAGGCTGCTCTGTTCACCAAGCCAAATCGGGGAGCCAAGCAAAAGGATATCCGCCTCCTTCACTTTTTCAAAAATCTCTGGCCATTGATCCTTTTCATTCACTGCCTCATGGGTAACTCCAAAGCCGATAGTATAATCAGCCATCCTGAGCACTTCCGTCTCCACTCTGTTTTCATCAAAAATCTTTACAATCTCGTTAATCAGAGCACGGGTATTGGATTTCTGTGTGCTGTCTTTTAAACTACAATTTAAAACTAACGCTTTGATGCTCATTGCTACATCTCCTTAGGTGATAGTGATAGTAATAGTATTTCTTTACCCTGTGAATTTTTTATAAAACTAGGAATCTGGTTAGTTCCGTTAAAAAGGCTGCTGTACCTATAAAAAAAGCCACTACCGATAACTCGGTAACGACTTTCATTGGTTCCATCGACGTCCTACTCTCACAGGGGGAGACTCCCAACTACTATCAGCGCAAGAGCTTAACTTCCGTGGACGGGCTGCGAAAGCAAATGGTCGGCAGATTTCTTTGTCAGCCGCACTCGTTCAATATTCTCACGTATGTTATACGCTTCCGAGTCTCTCTCATTTGCTTCCTTGAACTCTTTGCCCCTCTACTTTCTCGCATACTTCCCTATAGAGATAGACTGCCTACGGCTTATTTGATAATACAAAAAAGTCGCTACCAATTACTCGGTAACGACTTTCTCTTTTGTGCCCAGCGACGTCCTACTCTCACAGGGGGAGACCCCCAACTACCATCGGCGCAAGAGCTCAACTTCCGTGTCCGGGCTGCGAAAGCAGATGGACGGCAGATTTCTTTGTCAGCCGCATTCGTTCAATTCTCGCGTATGTTATACGCTCCGAGTCTCTCTCATTTGCTTCCTTGAACTCTTTGCCCCTCTACTTTCTCGCATACTTCCTTATAGAGATAGACTGCCTACGGCTTATTTGATAATACAAAAAAGTCGCTACCAATTACTCGGTAACGACTTTTCTTTGGTGCCCAGCGACGTCCTACTCTCACAGGGGGAGACCCCCAACTACCATCGGCGCTGAAGAGCTTAACTTCCGTGTTCGGTATGGGAACG
>FOUN01000026.1 GCA_900114885.1 Psychrobacillus psychrodurans | reverse complement strand
AGTTTTGCATCTTTCTCCGCAAATCTCCCGAAGGGAATTGTTTTGGTTTTATCCTCCGCTATTTCTAAATTAAACTTCTGTAATCTCAGCTTCAATGATTGAAAGAACTCCTGAGCTTCGCTCTTATATTGGAAGCAACAAACAAAATCATCTGCATAACGAACTATGTATGCTTCTCCTTTACACTGTTTTCTAACTTCCTTATCAAACCACAGGTCCAGGACATAATGGAGGTACAGATTGGCAAGGACCGGAGATATGACTCCACCTTGCGGTGTGCCTTTATCTGTCTTGTATTTCTTTCCTTCCTCCATGTATCCACCTTTAAGAAACCTACCAATTATTCTTAGTAAGTTAGGGTCAGCAATTCGCAGTTTTAAGAACTTCATCATCCATATGTGGTCAACGTTGTCAAAGAACCCTTTAATATCTACATCTACTATATAATTTACTGATTTCTTTTCAATATAATGATTTAATATTTTCAAAGCATCGTGGCAGTTACGATTTGGGCGGAACCCAAAAGAGCAGTCTAGAAAATCATTTTCATAGATGGCATTTAGTATTTTGGTAATGCCTTTCTGTACAATCTTATCTTCGTGTTCCGGTATCCCCAATGGTCTTTTCTTGTTGGAGTTTAGCTTAGGAATATACATTCTCCTTACGGGAACAGGATGATAACTTTTACTTTTAAGCCTACTTACTAAATCCTCTATATTTTCCTCTAGTGTTTCACTGTATTGCTCTTTAGTTGTGCCATTAATCCCCGTTGCCTTCTTATTAGGTAATTCAAGATGACATTGAACTAGAGATTCCTTATTTAGTAAATGTACAATAGATGTAAATTTCATTTTCGGATCAGATTTTGCTAATTCTGCTATCCTTAATAGTTTTGTTTCCATTTAGTATTCCTACCTCCGCGTGTAGTAAATGTGTCCCTAGTAAGGGTGATAACTTGGTAGCAGCCTTTCCTCCATCAGCATTACCCAACTTCATTGGTACTACGCTGCTATCCGACTCCCTAAACGGCATTTGGTTTCCTTGCTTATTATCACTTGTACACCATACTCTTCAATTAAGAAGAGACCGCTAGGGTCTCCCGAGTTGCCGTATCATATCCATGTGTGACGTGCCAAGGTCTCTGACCCCAGAGAGGTTTTATCCTTCTTGCCTTTACCGAAGAATAAAATGTAGTTTTCTGCCGCAGGTAAGACATCAACCCTCTCGATTTACTAACATTATGGGGCTCAATCCCTTCAACCATTTGGCTTTCTGCCCGCCACCTAACTGTCTACGCTTAAAGGCTACTGTTACCATTAGCCCTCCAAGACTCGCTACGAGTGAATGGCTAGTTCTTTCTCGACGGGAATCCCACCCGCTATATGATACGACCTAGGCTCGGCCGCACACCTGCTGCGTTAGTTCAATAAGAAAAATGCTTTACCTCTTCTTGAAGTAAAGCACCCGTTAGCTTAAGTACATTAGTTCACTAAGACTCTTTATAAGTAACAAGAAAAGGTGCCAATAAAGATCCAATTATAAAAATTAAAGTAGCTATGCCAAGTGTCACAAGACCATTGCTAAAAGGAGACAGAAAAAAACCAAAGGTGAGCATTGGAAGAATAGTAAAAGAGACAAAAATTAACGTGCTTGGCATTGTTATCTTATGTGTTGTATTGCATTCGTTACATTTAATAGGTTTATAATTTAGCCAGAAGGATTCATAGATTTTACTCCAACTAAAATGTTCATTGCATTTCCCGCATTTTTGCAAAGCTAATACCCTCCATTTATAATTTCCGAATTTTCTAAGGTGTTAACTTTTTTATTATCCCGCCACGTTATTCCAATAAGAAAAAGGCTTTACCCCATCTTGAAGTAAAGCACCCGTAGTTGAAATAGAAATATTTTATATTTCCACTTTACTTGAAGTCATTTACCCAAAACCAATATCGTCCAGTGTTTTTTTTTATAATTTGCAATCAACAATATAAAAGGAATAATGATTAAGATAATATATAAAGTGATAAATATCGAGCTTTGAAGAATTTTCATCCTTTCAACTATTGTCATACAAATCATTAATGTTCCTAAAAATAAATAAGGAAAAATTAACCCTCTCTGATAAGATTGAAACTTTTCCTCGCCTAAAATAACTCTAGTTTTTTTAGGTAAAAAAATAGTCCTTCTTCATTAGGTGACCAAACCCCATAACTAGCACTGAAATACCAAAGATTATACCAGTAATTGTTTTACCCCCCTCTTATTTTTAATAACCATCAGCGTTAATTCAATAACAAAAAACTTCCTTCTTTCTTAAAGTAAAGCACCCGTTACTTTAAGTACAATACTTCACAATCTTTTTTTACAAATCATTATAAACTCAATCCATCAATTGTGTTGTCTATACAAAAAGACGCCTTCTTACTCAAAAAATGCGCCCTTTAGCTGAAAAATTTTTCCTTTTTAAAATAACTCCAGATACGTGTAAAAATAAAAAACACTACAACACTGACAATCAAATTAATACATTGATTAAGTATCCATATATTCGATAGTTGTATACTGCTCATTATATTATAAGTGAGAGATATCACGAAAACTGTTAAAAAACCTATTAAGAAATCCTTTTTATCCATAATGAAAATTTACTCCTTGCCGTTTCTATAATATACTCACTAATTCTTAGCTACCCTACATTACGTTTAAGTATAATTTATAATAACCTTTCTACTTTAACATAAGTATCGAATTTTTTTATTAAGTTTATTTCAGAATCTGGCCCGATTGTTGAACACAAGTTAAACATTGATCTTCAACTAACCTGCTGCTTTAGTTCAATAAGAAAAAAGAGTTGCCTAAGCAACATAAAAGTACCTGTCAGTTAAACAAGAATTGATTTTTCAACAAATCATTTACATGATTCGTATTCTCAAGAATGATTTTTAAGTAATTATGTCAAGAATCTTATTAGATAAAGTTTCACTCTGTAAGTGATTAAATGTTTTTGGGTTAGCAGTTACAATAATTGAAATTTTTTCTTTGGGATATATGAGAATTTGTTGACCGCCTGAACCTAAAGCACGATAAATTTCATTATCTTTATAATTTTTAATCCACCATCCAAATCCATAATCACCGTAACTTAAATTTGTTGGAATGCCATTTGTAGTAGACACATTTAGCCAATCCTTAGGAATTATTTCATCAGAATTTTCTATTCCATTATTTACAAGTATTTGAGTTATTTTCATTAGACTTTCAAACGAGATCTTTAAGCCTGTACTCCCGACGGTGACACCCTGAGGGTCACTTTCCCATTCAACATCTTCTATTTTTAATGTTGAAAAGAGATTTGTCTGAGCAAAATTAGACAGTGTTAATCCTGTTGACTTACTAATAATTGCAGATAGGAGGTGATAATCAACTCCTTTATACCTAAATGTACCCCTTCCTGCTAACGGAAAGCTTAGAATGTCTCGTACCCAATCATTACTACTTCGAATCAGTCCATATAAGTCTTTGTCATCAATATCGAAACCCGAACACATTGTAAGTAAATCTCTTATAGATATATGACTAGGAGCACCAGGTAGGTAGTGATTAACCGGAGTTTCAAGAGACTCTATATATTCTTTTTTTAATGCAATCCCAATTAAAAGTGAAACTATGCTTTTTGTCATTGAACGAATATCTATTAAATGTGAAATTTTCTTATTCTGTGATCTAAATATTTCTTCGTTTGAAATGGATACATATAAATTATGAATAGATTCATTCTGTTCATATAATCTTAGAATTTCTTTAATCATTAAAACTCATTCCCCTTGTCTTCATGTATTTCATCTGCAATAGGCAAGAATTCCTTCTTCCACTAAACTCCCCCCTATACATTAAAAACGTTTGAAAGGAATAGATGTTCCAATTTTGAAAAAATTCTCCTCCTGAAATATCAAAAACCCATTTTTTCTTATTTAACTAAACTGCTGCGTTACTTCAATAAGAAAAAAGGCTTTACTCCTTCTTGAAGTAAAGCACTCGTTAGTGAAACAAGTAAACACTAATTTTCAACTATTTTATTCTCTGTTCCATTTACAATTCTCTTTATATTTTGTCGATGTAGAATGATTATTGATACGCCTATTAGTAGAGAAAGTGCTATGATAACTTTATCTTCAAATATAAGACTGTAAATGAATAATGCTATACTAGCCAACATTGAACTTAGTGATACATACTTAGTAAATAGCAAAGTTAACAAAAACACAACAAAGCCAACAAAAACACCTAAAGGAGTCAAAAACAAGAAAACTCCAGTTGCAGTCGCCACAGCCTTTCCACCTTTAAAACTAGCAAAAACAGAAAATATATGCCCTAATATGGCTAATAAACCACATACAATAGGGTTAACTGTAGAACCAAGTATTAGGGGAAGTAAACAAGCAAATGTACCTTTTGAAATATCAGCAATTGCAACAATTACTCCTGCTTTTATGCCTAAAACTCTATAAGCATTAGTTGCACCAAGATTTCCACTACCGTAATCACGAATATCTTTCTTATAAAATATTTTACTGATTACTAAAGCAAATGAGATTGAGCCAATTAAATAACTTAGAATCAAAGTTAAAATGTTCAAAGTATTATCTCCTTACAAAGTTTGTTAAGTAAGTATTTCTATTTATTGCACATGATTTCCTGCAATCCTTTCTTACATTAAACTACTTCGTTACTTCAATAAGAAAAAGGCTTTACTCCTTCTTGAAGTAAAGTACCTCGTTACTTGAATAACTTATACCAAAACAAAGTGGTTTCAATATTTGGATTATATGACTGCTTTAATGTGTCAACCCCACCTAGTATGAAACCTTGTTTCACATAAAATCTGCACGCTCCAAGATTATCATCTTGAGCTTCCAGGGACATTCCTATAAGTTTTCTATGCTTTGCCCACTCTTCCGCTTTATTTAAGAGTAACTTTCCAATTCCGTTTCCTCTATATTCTTTTTTAGTAGCAATGTTTTCAATATAACAGAAGCGATTCCAATCCTTTATTATTCTAATTTGTCCTATGCAAGTATTATTCATATAAGCTAAAAACAAAGATTTATCCTCACGGTTTATATATTGGCTCCAATCAAGTTTGTCATCTGGAAAACGTATTTCTCTAGTTTCATCAAAAAGAACTTCTTTATAAGACCATTTTCCTGATTGTAAACTGGGGACAACCCTACCATACACTTTAAAATAATCATTTGACTGAATGATATCCTCAATCAACTCATTTTTTAATGAAGAAATAATGATTTTACTTTCATTATCCATTTTACACCCTCCCTTCCTATTGCTATTTTTTAGAAAAATTTAGTTAGCACAAACTATAGTTAAACCCTATCTTATTAAACTAACCTCCCTCTATAAACATTGAAGTATCAACGTTTTTCATCACTTCGTGATGTGAGAAAAATTATTTTTCTATTAACAAATAAACATAGATTTGAATTTCTTGTTTTTATTACCAAGAAGAGCGTACGCTTCGCTAAAACTAATGGAAAACATTAGCTTTTTTTACCCATTATTTGATGCACAATGGATCTCTGCGATTCTTATGATGACGTACCCTCCCATGTCTCTTAGCGTCAGCGCGCTTACATTCCTTCGTTCGGTCTATTCATAAGGCAGAGGCCTGCTATGCTGCCGCAGGGACTCAAGGTCTTAATTTTAGTATTGTGCTGGCTTCTCCGTGTCATCCTTATTGTCTTAGTTCGTTCGATAGAAAAATGCTTAAGCTGCCGTTGAGAGACAGTGGAGATCGTTCATCATATGTTGCTCGTTGAATTGAACTTTCTTCTTACAAATACCATGTAACACCTTCAATAATTTACCACAGAGCACGACCATCGATTGTTTTCCCCTTAGGGGGTTTCGTTGACGGCTTGTGTAATATTCATGAAGATGTTTAAACGCAATGTTGTGTCTAACCAGTGGAACTATTACTTTGAATAATACGCTTCTTAACCTCTTCCGGCCGCGTTTCGAGATATGTTTATGTCCCTGATGTTGGCCAGATGAATTTTCACGTAATGTTAATCCCGCTAGTTTGATGAGTTGGCGTGGATTCTCATACTGTGAAAAACTACCGACTTCTGAGAGCAGATCAACAATAGTGGCATCCCCTAAGCCTGGCACAGAAGTGAGATATACGTACTCTTCTGTGGACTTAGCCAGCTCGGCTAAGTGACTATTTATCATTTCTATTTCTTCCTCTAACAATCGGTACTGACGAAGTAGCGTGGCGATTTCAAGTCGTGCCATCTGCAGTCCTTCTCTCAATCCAATCGAGTTGTTGGCTACGTTTATCAGAAGTTTAGCCTTTGGTAATTGCGGAGCTCTCATCCCCTCTACCTGCCGGTAGAGAAAGACTAACTCTTCAGCCGTTTTCCCTACGATGTCCCTTGGGAACGGTGTCTTTTCGAGTGTAGCGAGTGCCATCTTTCCGAAGGTTGGATAGACTTGTGTAAACTCTGGGAAATACCGATCAAGCCAGCGAACGATTCGGTTTTTGATGCCCGACAAATCCTCTGTCATCTTTGAACGAAGTGTAGATCCATTCCGAAACTCAGCCTCGATATTCTTCAGAATACGGGGATAGCTAAAACGACCGTCCTTCATCAGTCGAGCAATGACGACTGCATCTTTCTTATCGTTCTTTGTCTGTAAGTTATCATCAAGCTCTTTTGCCTTCTTGACGTGCATTGGATTGACCATGACAAGCGGGATTCCATATTTATCTAAGAAATAAGCAAGGTTCATCCAATAGTGCCCAGTGGGTTCAATCCCAACGATCACATCTGTTTTTTCATAAACTTTCATCGCATGAAGTACATTCTCATATAATGCCTCAAATCCTTCTTTGGACTGGTGCACGGCAAAAGATTTCTCCAAAACACGGCCACGTTCATCTACGAAGCATGCATAATGTGTACGTTTAGCGATATCCATGCCGACAATTAATGTGTTTTCAGTAACTTGATTTAGTTTCTCATTCCATTTAGAATTCATAGATAGAGTCCTCCTATTTGATGTTGGGTCAATTCGACGTTGACACTCAGCATCATACTAGAGGGCTCTTTTTTCTGCAAGACCTCGAATAAGTTTCAAACAGGAATGCTGCCGCGTTAGTTTAAGTGAAACGTTTCACAATCTCCTCTAACAAATGGTTTCTGATTACCTATTTATAGGTCTTTCTAAAATCAATTTTATTGTATTTTGATCTAATAGTATAATAAGTTCAACAAAACAAACGTTAATCCCTTCCTTCCAGAATCAACGCTCCTATTAATTTCATCCGTTTTCTCGAACTCTTTTTCAGGTTCCACTTATGCAAAAACAACTTTTCCTTCTTTTTTTCTTGTTCTTTGCTCGTTTTACAGTCATTTTTGCGTTAATCCTTCTTTCAACAACATTAACTCCTAACAAAAAACGACCAAAACCCTGTCATATAAGGGTTTTAGCCGTTTTAAGTACTGCTGGTTATTTGCGTTAATTACGACATTATGAGATCTCTTGGGCATGAACACTTAAAAACAACAGAAATCTATTTAGAGAAAGTATTCGCAACAGAAAACCATGCTATTCATAGTTGGAAACCAGAGTTATTTGGAGAGTACATATAAATACTTCTTTATAATATAAAACAACAACTTTCTCGATTGATACGTACCGAGCTTCTTTCCATTAGATAGCCAAAATATAGAAATACAAAAGAGCGTGGATTCAAATCCCACGCTCTTTTATCCTACTGATTATATTAAAAATAAATTATGCCTACTATTATTAGTAAGATACCTAAATATAATAAAATACTTCCACCAAATGGTTCGGCAATATAGTATATTAAGGCTGAAATCTTACTTTTGTTAGTTTCCTTTTTAAGCACTAAAATTAAAAACCTTATAGAGATTACAACTAAGACCACTCCTAAGAATATCATAAATAAGCCCATTTTTATTCCCCCCTATTAATTTTTAAATTGGAATTCCTAATTTTTTCATATTTTTTAAAACAAAACTTCTCCATGTTTCACTACCAGGTTTTTTTGAACCTAGATTGACTGCATAATTTGTAACAAAGTGCTTAACTGTAATATTAGCTTTTCAAAAAATTCACAAAACATTCTTATCGAACTTAAATTCAAATCAACATGAGGAACGGATACAAGAAAAATTAGGCTACTTAACACCCATTGAATGTGGGAATAAAGCAACCTAAAAGGTGTTTATATGAGTCTCAAATGCAGATTTTGATCGGATGTTTGGCACATCTATTTAATAACGCTGATTGTCATGGAGTCTAAAATTGTATTTAATTTTCAGAATTATTTTATACTCCCAGTGCAGATTACTTTACTTGAGTGTTAAATAAAACAATTTATTAATATTCCCAATTGAATTTATTGATTAATTTTTTTGTAAAAAAGAGAGCTATCGCCAATAATATTAATGGAATAACTGTATGATATATCCAACTATCTCCTAAAAAGCTGAAAATTAATTGAAAAAAATCAAATAGCAATGCAACACTTGCAAAGATAAGTGCTTCAAAGAATGGATATATGCTTCTCATTACTATTGCAATTATGAGCCCTACTATTAATATGCCTATACTAGTATATATCAAAATTCTCGCCTCATTTCTTTGGTTTATATTTATATGCATATACTCCAGTCCAATAAGCAAAGACAGCAATCTCTACTGCTGCAGCCCCCGCTATGCCCCCAATAATCATACTAACGGCTTTTTTACCAAGTGCTTTTACTAAATTTTGCTTTGCAAAGCTTATTAGGGTCTTACTAAAAGTATTGGCAAAAGTCCTCACTTGAACCTGATAAGCCGAATTATTATATTAGCTGAAGGGAATGAGAAAAATTATTGGGAAGTGATTAATTTAAAATCTGATTTATATCAGGAAAAACGAATTCAGATTTTTGAGAGATGGGTCGGTTCAAATACCTTTTTTCTAGCTGGTTGCCAAGCACTTGGACTTAACCCAAGGGCAATATACTTTAGAGAAACCTTGATCGTTTTTGCCACGCATGGTTTGAATAAGGAAACCGAAAAATACGAATTAATTTGCATCGTGTTAGGCCATTCTTTTCAGGGGAAGGGATGTGGAGTTACTATTTTGAAGGCGGTTATTAATGAAATGGCTGAAATGTATACGTGCAAAGAAATATACTTGTCTGTGATTTATGTCAATTTTTCAAAAAAAAACCAAAAAATTAAGAAAGGGGCGCCCAAAAAGTCAGTTATCTAGACTTTTTGGACAACCTCATTAATTTAATCACCTATATAGATTTTTTGCACTTTCTGAAAGAAGTGTTACATTACATCGACATTTTGTATTAGTTAGTTTAGAATCAATTCGAAAAATATTAATCCAAAGAACATGCCTAACATCCATAATGCAAAGTAAAGCAATTTAACTTTCAAAGTTTGATTATTAAATACCATTCCAGAATAACGATAAACCCAGTAGATAATTGGAAATAAAATAATAAAACAAAAAATATATTCTTTTGAAAAACTATAATGAAAATCTTTATTTCTTTCAGAAATAAAAAAAGTCAGACTACCTAATACAAAACCAATTGTATAACTACTTAATAATAAATGAGTTAGCGTTTTATCTTTTTTTATTTCCATGCTCTACTCCACCCATATCTGTTTAAATACCCTACAATAGAATAATATCCAATAATACCGATATCCCCCCATGAAAATATAGATTTCAGTAGAACTTTTCCAGCTATTTTTGCGCTATGTTTTCTGATTTGATTTTGAGCGGATTTAATTAATTTTTGCTGTTCTTTTCTTGAACTTGCCATTGTTTTCTTAATGTCAGATACTAAACCATTCAGTTCTTTTTTCCCATTACTATAAGCTTTAATACTATTTGTCACTCCCTTTAATATTTTTTCTCCGAATAGAATATAAGGAGCTATTGAACCATTTTGCAATGTTTTATACAAACTTGCAGGAACATAAAAGCTCATCCATTTACCTAGACCGTATAATATAGCATTCTTAAGTCGATTAAAGACAACTGTAAAAGCCGATTCCCCATCCGGATCCACAGTCATCACCGGATTATTATTCGCATAATTATACCCATTCATCGTAATCGGATTCATGCTATCTCCACGTACAGGATCTAGTGACATAAACACACCCGTATTAGGGTTATAGTAACGTGCCATTAAATAATACAGCTTCGTTTCCTCGTCATAGCGATAACCTGCGTAACGGTAGGGATTTTCCTTTGATAGATTTACATCAGTTATATTATCTAAATCTTTTTCCGTTAAGATATTGCCCCATGCATCGTATGTGTACTCAGCGACGATTGTCCCACTTTCATCTGTTAAGGCGAGCACGTCCCCACGGTAATTTGTTAGGTAGTAGTATGCTTTACCACTATAAGTCATTGTTAGTGGATGTCTGTTTTCATCATACGTGTATGATTTTGTAATCTCTCCACTTGCATTTTCCTCGAATAATACTTGATTACTTGGCCCGTTATAGCGATAGTACGTTTCTTTACTATCAACGTTACTATAAATACGGCGACCGTTTTCATCGTATTTGTACGTTGCCACCGTTGTGCCAGCCATTGTCTTCACTTCGATTAATTGATCAAAGGCATTCCATACGTATTCATAACGCCCGTCATTTGTTACATTACCGCTTACATCGACAGCTATGCTATGTGTACCAGCCGTAGTCATTTGGTTTGCATCGTTATAGACATAATCGGTCGTTGTCGTCTTCCCATTTTGAGTAATTGATTTCGACTTACGATTCCCTACATCATCGTATTTGTAGGCGATGGATAAGCCATTGCTATATTGCTCTTGTTCTAATTGATTTAAAGCATCATACGCATACGTAACCGTCCCTGCATTACTTATGACTTCCTTGATTTGCTTATTCGCATCATAGTCATACGTATGCGTATCCCATGGTGTCGTGCTGTTTTTATTAAATTTTTGCGTCTTTAGCAGTGTCTCGTTTCCGATATACGTATTTGTAATCGATGCACCATTTCCGAGTGTAGTACTTGTAAGTAAACCATTGGTATTCAATTTAAAGCTTGCGATTGTTTCTCCGTTTAGAGTTAGGCTCTCTGTTTGCCCATTCGCATCTGGTGTATAGGTGATTGTATTTGTACCGAAATTAATCTTTTCTATAGCTTCTTCGTTTTTATAGTTGTACGTAATGGCATTGTTTTTAGGCGCGCTAAATTCAATACGCTGTAATAAGCCGTTTTCTGACTCCGTGTATGTGACTGTTTGATTATTCAAGGTATGGTTTGTCACCGTTGTGATTAAATTATCTTTTTTTGTTGTGAACTGATTATCATTGTTAATTTTCACTACTGACGTTTGTGTTTCTTCATCATTGCTGTAACCAATGACAGCACCATTTGCTTTTACTACCTCTGTTAATTCACCATCAGCATTATAATTATAGTTTGTTGCCTTTCCTAATGCATTTGTTTCTTTTTTCACCACATTTTGTGCATTATATTCTAAACTCATTTGTTTGCCAGCAGCATTTGTAACTGTTTGTAAATTCCCATTGCCATCATAATCGTAGTCTGTTACTTTTCCATTGGCTTCTGTTACTGAAATTAATTCATTTTTAAAATTGTACTGATACGTTGTTAGTTGACCTTTTCCGTCTTTAGAGGACAGCATATTACCATTGAAATCAGTAACAGTTTCCGTCGTAATGCCTAATGAAGAGTCCGTATGCACTGTCCGCTTTTGATTATTCGAATAATCGTTATCAAATGTATCCGTTTTTCCTAAAGGATACGTAATAGTCTTCAGATCGCCACGTGTATCATATTGATAGGATGTTATTTCTCCCTTTGGAGACGTCGTTGTTTTTAAATTTCCTTTTTCATACGTATTTGTGGTCGTTTGATTATTTGCATCTGTTTGCGTTAAGAGATTACTATATGCATCATACGTGTAGGATTCTGTCACACCTTTTGAATCAGTAGTGCTTAACACATTCCCTTTTGTATCATAATTGAAATCTTTAGTGTAAGTAGATCCATCTGTATAGACTACACCTTCATGTAAAATATTATAGTTATCATCTAATGTAAAGGTTGTTGTTTCACCTGAAGGATCGAATACTTCTGTCACACTATAATTTTCATTCAAACCATATCTTGTAACGGTATTTTCTGGGCTTGTTATCGTCACAATATTGTTTTTTCGGTCTAAAGAGTAATTTGGTGATAGAAGCTGCTTGTCCATCTAATGATGGTTCTGTTACAGAAACTAAATCCAAATTACTATTATACTCATATTGCACTATTTTTTGATTACTATCAATGATTTCCGTTAACTGCCCATTAGTCGTATAATTGAATGAGGTAGGCGTAGTTGTTTTTTCATCCTTCTTTATAACAACTCTTTCTAAGTTCCCCTCTGTATAGGTATAAGTTACCTCTTGTTCATTATAGTTCGCTTTTGAAATAAGCCCCTCTGTATTATACGTAAAGTTCAGTTTAGTACCTAAATTAGTGGTAATGGAAGTAAGCTGATTCAATGGATTGTACGAATAAGTGATTGTATTGTTGTATAGATCTGTTTGCTTAGTTATATACGCTACTTTTACATCTGTGTCAGTTGAATTTTCTTTCATTGTAAATGTTGTTGTATAACCAGTTTTGGTTGTTAGATTATACGTTGTCGCATCAACTTTTTCCAAACGGTCATAATTTCCGGTTGGTGCAACATATTTGTTCCCATCCCATGTGAATACATGGACGGTTCCATCTGCATCCTTGTAATCAATATCAGTACCATTTGTCCCAATATAAAGCTTTTCAGAACCCGTGAAGCTCCAGCCATAGCCAAAAGCAGACTTTTCAAAATCCTTACTATTATAGGTTCTTGTAAAATCCAATCCGAAACCTGCATAATTGAATAAGCTGAAATCGGTATATTGGATGACATTATTATTTGTGCCTAAATTGACATAATTGGTTCCATTTGAAATATCATGTGAGGCATAGTCCCAATAATCCTCTAATCCAAAGTTTTTATCAAAATTAGTGGATAGAGAAAGTAAATTTATTATTGTTGCATTTGAAAAAACAGATTCCCCATGTTGGTTGTATGCACTAATTCGGAACCAATAATTATTAGACGTTGCATATTTCTTACCCATTTTTGCATATAAAGGGGAAGGATCGATTGGAAGCTCTACACCAGAACCATCTTGTATAAGTTTTAAGGTACTTGAAGTTCCGGCTTGTATTTGTTCTAGTTTAGGCCAAATCCCTTTATTTTGTGTCGTCCAGTTTGTTACATTTTTTACGTCAAAAGCTTCATAACTAAGTCCATTAAAAATCCAAACTTTGTAGCCTATAGCTCCATCGATAGCTTCCCATTCTAAATTAACATAGCCAGAGTTTGTTCCGGTTTGATTGCTAGAGGGGATACCTGTTGGTGCTTTAGGCATCGTTAAATTAGGAATGGTCGGTACAATTGGGTTTGCTTTTGGACTTTCTCCATTCGCAAACACAGCACTTACAGATATGGCATAGTTTGTACGATCGTTATAGGTCGTCCCTCCAGAAGCACGGTAAACAGATTGTGGATTAACTGGAAGGTTAGCTCCGACTTGTGGCCAGACGGATTTATCTTTCGTAGACCATTTCGTGTTGTTTCCGACATTTATAGATTTGTATTCATTTCCGTCGAAAATCCATACATTGTAGCTAGAGGCTCCTGCCACAGCATTCCATTGTAAATCGATATACCCTGTTCCATCACCTAAACTAGTAGTTTCTGCAGCAAGATTGCTTGGGGATGTATAGAAATAGGCGATATTTAAATGTGGACGATAGTCTGCCACACTATGCTCGGAGGAGTAAAACTTTTTCCAAAACGTCTGGCCATTGCCATTCGTATGCATTTTAAACCCATTATTGGGAGTCGTTCCTTTCATCCAGTCATTCACTGCGTTTTTTACATTGAATGTGGCCCATTTTCCTTTATGAACACTAGTTGAAGTGAATAAGGAAGAGGTAGGTTTGTTGCTCCATTTGATCGTAGATTCGTCCCAAGGCCCATTTACACGATCAAGCCAGATGCCTGTTAAAGTGGAAGGATAGTAGGAATGTACGTTGTATATGTTGAAAATCGCAGTTTCAATTGTTGCATAAGGGATCGATGGGGTAGGTGTTTTTATATAAGCAAAGTTTTCCCCCGTTGCAGAGCTATAATTTCCCGCTTTTAAGATGTAAGCTCCTAAACTAGCGTCCCAGTCTGACCCGTAATTGGCATTCGGATAAGCTTCTGATACAGAGGCATCCTGACTGGCTTGTACCTTCGTAGTTGGGTCTATATATACAGGATAAACTCGCTCTGAATCTTTGAGCCAGCTTTCGTCCGCCACAACCTTAAATGCATACCCGTTTTTTTCCTGCTTCAGTTCAAAGTGAACGTCTTCTGAACGCTGAGGTTCCGCTGATTCGGGGTTGATATTCGAATCTGTCATGAAAGGTTTCGGCAAGGTGTAGAAAATTTCATTCTCTTGATCTCTAAACGTGATCGAACCATTTTCTTCGATTTTCGCTGTTAGGTCCGTTTCCATAAAGAATTGATATGTATTCGTACCGTTGTAGTGACTTAAAATAATATCTTCTTTCACAGACTCATCAAACACAATATTACGTAAAGTTAAGCCAGGGATAATGTCTTTATAGAAAATCTTATTTTCTTCATACGTAGCATCTGTATTTTTTGCTTTTTGAATACCTTTTTCACCGGATGCTTCACGAAAAGTATAACTTAACGTATGACCTTTATAGGAAAGGACGGCATATTTGTTTTTATTTAACTTTGGAGAAAATCGAATGTCCAGAAGTGTGTTTTCTGTTGCAAGTTCATCTGTTGATTCACTTGCAAAGAACTTTCCAGCCTTTTGTTTTTAAAGTTCTGGCTGAATTTCTTTCCATTTTCCACTATTCTTTCGAAAGACGGGTTCTTGGTACATTTCCATCGAAAATGTGCCATCCCCGTTGTCAATGACCTTTGAAGAATCTGTACGAAGATCCATTACTTCTTTAGGAGCTTTTTTTTCGAATGGTGGAGCCTCTCCAGATGCGATGGTAGTCAGTTCATTTGGATTAAGTAAAGTAGCCTTTTCTTCTCCCCCTACCTCTCCACTTTCTTCCGCTTTTACTACTAAATTAGCAAAAGGGATAGATGTAAAAATTAACACTATCGCTAGAATACTAGCTAACCATTTGGTAAATACTCTATGCTGCAATTCTCTCCAACCTCCAATTAATATATCCAGAATAAGAATATTTTTCTTACCCTTTGGTATAATAAACTTAATTGAGAGATTTTGTTAGGACAAATGTATTCCTTTAGATGAATATTTCCCCATATGCATGTTATATGTATAGTTAAAAATTTGGGGATTTTGTAAGAGGAAGAATTATGCATCTTTTTTAAAACTTTTCGTATCATTCCCGATTTACATGACTTAGGGTTAGTAATACAAATTAACCTCGACTTTAGTTCAATAAGTTTAACCAAAAGAGGTTAATCCCATTTTCAAAATATCAACACTCATATTTTTTATCAGTTACTTCAAAGTCTCTTTTTTAGCATCAACTCGTTTCAAAAGAACTTTTTTCTTCTTTTACTCCTTCGTATTCGCTCATACCCCTTTTGAGTTAATCTTTCTTTCAACAACATTAACTCCAAACAAAATACCGAAACCCTGTCATATAAGAGGAACATTTTAAGAACAACAGTCTAATTACGACTGAAATTTACCTTGAAAAGTGTTTGCAAGAGAAAACCATGCTATTCATAAGTGGAAATCTGAATTATTAGGTGATTATATTTAAGTGTTGATTTAAAAGTATGATAGTATACATAAATAATAAGAACCCATTTTGATAAAAAACAGGTTCTTTTCTAGCATTTAAGTTGGTTTTATAAATAAATTGATTATTTCGGAATTTGAATCTTTAACTAAAGCACCCGTTACTTTAAGTGTAATCGTTCACAAAATTCTTTACCAACCCTTACGTTTACACAAGGAAGTAATATGTGCAAGATGATGTCTACCATGCCAAGCATAGATTCCTATATTTTTACCTACTGAAACTTCACCTGAATCTGGATGAAAAAATGTCTTTTCCATATCAGCAGGAGTTAGACTACGTAAAAGGTTGGTCCAGCGTTTGTGTAATGTTTCGAGAAGTAAAAGAGAAGTATCAATTGGCAATTTATAATCAGATAGTTCCGCCCATTTCGTTTCGTCATATGGCTTAATTACAGGATTTTCTTCCGTAAGAACCACTTTAAAACGAACGTAGGCATTCATATGACTATCTGCAAGGTGATGTATTACTTGTCGAACAGTCCACCCTCCAGAACGATAAGCTGTATCAAGATGTTCATTATCTAAGTCTTCTACAGCATCTCGTAATAATCTTGGTAAATCTTCAATCTCATTTATCCAAACACTTGTAACACTGCTAGAAATTTCATCATCAAATTGAAAAGTGCCAATTGGGTATTTCATCTCCATCTACTATTCCCCCTATAAATTCCTTGGTTTTTGTGACTAACTAAATGAATCGTTTAATAAATATGTAATTCTACATCAATTTCTCTAATTCCTTTACACCTTAAATGTTATTCAAACTATCCTGCCGCTTTAGTTCAATAAGAAAAAAATGCTTTACTCCTTCTTGAAGTAAAGCACCGGTTAGTTCAAAAGTATTTAATCCATCCCCATCGCCCAAACAAAAAATGCCCATAGAGAAATCGGAAGTCCTATTAGGACGCACGTATTAAGTAAAATCTTTAACAATCTTTAAAGGATTTTTAATCTAACTTTATTATAATTAATTAGACTTTTTTACAAAGCTATATTAATGTGTTATTTAAATTTCAAAACATCCCTAACAAATTCTTTAACTACTTCGAAATCTTCAGTTATGTTTCTAAAAGGTAGGGAGTCAATGACATTGTCCCTATAATTTTTATTCTGAACTGAACTTATTCTCGAATCTAAAATTGTAGCTATTCCTCTATCATTTTCTTTTCTGATTAATCTTCCTAAGCCTTGTCTTAACTTAATCAACATCTCCGGAAGATAAACTTCTGAAAATCCATTTAGACTTCTACTCGCTTTATACTCTAAGATGGGATCAGGCACTGGAAAAGGTAATTTAAAAATTATTAAGTTACTTAAAGAAGATCCTGGAATATCAATGCCTTCCCAAAAGATACCTGTTGAAAGGAGGATGGAATGCTCATCTTCCAAAAATTTTTTCTTAACCGCCTCTTGTGAACTCCCTTCCTGTTGGACAAATAATGACCAAGATAAATTTTTTTCTTTTAGTTGAGTATAGACAAACTGCATATCACTCTTTGAAGTAAATAAAATCATAGATCTTCCCTCTGTTAGCGTGAGAAGTTTAATGATTTCTGACATGGCTTCTCTTCGAAAGCTATTTGTTTCTTTAGGGTGAGGTAAATTTCCAGGAACATAAAGTAATGCATTCTGTTTATAATCAAAAGGGGAAAGCTTTGGTTCCGAGAGAGAGATTTGGCTCTCTGTTAACCAATCAATTCCGAGTGTTCTTAAAATATACTCATATTGTTCGTATTTATCAGCTCCGGGTTGTGAAATTGTTCCTGAGGTTAATATCATAGGTGGTTTATTCTGCGAAAAAAAATATCTATTAATTATTTCGTCCATTTCTTTTGGTACACTATGAAGTGTAATAATTTTGCTTTTTAAATTGGTCATCTCTAACCAAAATATTTTATCTTCTGCTACAGCAAAGGTTGCAAAAAAGATAATTAAATCTTCTAGGGAATCGATGATATTATCAAATTCATCCCCTACTATTTCAACTAATTGCAATGAAATACTATACGATTTCAATTCAAGTTCTAATTCCTCAAGAAGTATATGTTCCATGATAGGTATGTTAAACCTTTGGGTTTCATGTCCAACCTTTTCAAATTGTAATACTTCTTTTTCACAATGTGACTGAAGTTTTTGAAAGAACTGACTTAGAAGGTTTTCAATTTTTTTCTTACGTATTCTATTACCTTCATAGTCCTCTGATCTTTGAAGGTAACTATCTGTTTTTCTTAAAATTGAATTGATTTCACCAAAGCTCCAAGTTTCAGTTAATGCATTTCTGGCCTTTTCTTCGAGATTATGTGCCTCATCAACTACAATCATTTGAGTATCGCTTGGAAAAAGAGGTCTTCTACTACCCTCTATATTTCTTGCATTTGCAATAAGTTGATCATGATTTGTTACAATTACACTTTTATTTTCTTTTCTTTTTTCCCTCAATCTTATATGCCCACATTGATAATAATGATTACAACCGTTAAACTTACATTTTTGTATATTAATCTTACCCCATATGTTGTCAATATCGGAGATAACCTTTTCTAGGTCTACTCTATCTCCGAAATCGGAATAATCATTCCAATTTTTAGTCCACTCAGGATGCTCTTTGCCATCATAATATTTTGATAATCTATCTAAACATAGAAAATGGGTATTTCCCTTGGCTAAAACAACATTCACTTGTAAACTTAGATGTTGTTTTGAAAGGATAAATCTTTAATTAATTGTTCTTGTAATGAAATTGTACCAGTAGAAATAATAATGGAAAATCCGTATCGATCGATTTTTTGTAATGTCAACAGTGGAATTAAATACCCATACGATTTACCTGTCCCCACTCCAGCTTCAACTATTAAACATTTACTTCTATTTTTGACCATTCCTAATATCTCGTCAGCCATCTCCAACTGAGGTTCTCTTACGCTTAATCCTAATAATGGGAGTTTCTTTTTAAAAACTTTTTCAATAACTTCAAAACTAATATTATCGATATCTTCTCTTGTTAAGTGCATTCATACCTCCACTACCTCTAAATGTATCGCAACTCATCCTAATCCACAGAGCTAGAATATGTTTTTTTGAACAATCTATTTATAAAAATGGATTTTCTTAATTAAAATGTGCGTTAAAGCTATATTTTTAATCAAATTTTATTTCAAATGGACATTTAGTGCTTAGTATCTTGGTGCTTTTTTAAGATCTTTCCAGCTTTGCTTTTTTCTTTCTTAGAAGTTCCTTTTGTTCCTAATGCTTTTCCTGCTTTTCCAACTTTTCCTCCAGAATGTTTAGTCATTGCAATCACCTCATTTCCTAAATGACATCCCTAAATTAAGAACGCTTGTTTCTATAAATTGTACCACTTTCGTCCAAAATATTACAATTAAATTAAAGAACATTCAATAAACTGTTAGATAGTTTATTGAATGTTCTTTAATTATTTTAGTATTATTTACAAAAACTTATTTTTAAAAAAAAACATGGAAAGTCGTCGAAGAGTTGTGGGATAGAAAAACCGAAGAAAGACTGGTATTGGTAAATGAAAAGAATATTGGTCAGAGTATTGTTACACGTAATTTATTCAAAATGATATATTTGAAAACCTCTATTTTCTTGTTCAGAAATGGACGAGTTTTGTAACATAACCATTTATCATCCAAATACTAATCTATGTAACCTTTTAAAAAGAATTGATTGAAACGTAGCGAGAACACTCAACTTTTCAGTTAAAAACAAACCTCGTATTTTGAACAAAGTTTGATTAAAATTCGAGGTTCATCTGTTTATTGGTATTTATTTTTATAAAAATTATTGCAGAAAGCTAATCTTCAACTAAAGCACCCGTTGAATAAGCACATACTTTATTTAGAAAAGGTAACAATACAATTAATTCGATAAAGTCGTAAAGAGGTGTCTTGATAGAATGAAAAAAATGTTAATCGTTTTTATATTGTCCCTTGTTCTTATTACTTCTTTTCAAAAAACATTTGTTTCATCTGCTAAACCAACACAAGACTCTGAAGAACTTAGGTTACAGGATATGCTTATGAATATGCTTGCTCCTTATATTGAAAAAGATTTGAATACCTATTATTACCCGAAGATTTTAAAGGATTTTTCACCTGCTGTCACTCCATGGAAAATTGAAGTGATTGAAACAAGAAGAGTAAATAGTTTCCGTGGCTTTATATTGGAAATTACATTTGAAATTGAACCTACTGATGGTGGACACTGGATTCCAGTAGGGAAGGACCGAATGACCTATGAAATAGCTTATGGACCTGAGGTTAAATTGATAAATCACACGCACCTAAAGACGTATGAATACCCTCCCGAATAATAAATAAGCTTCCACTAAACTGCCCTTTTAGTTGAATAAGAAAAAAGGCTTTCCCCCTTCTTGAAGTAAAGCAGCCGTTAGCCACCCATGCAGCAAAAAACGCTGCACCACAGAGAATGAAAATGGTGAAAAACCGTCCATACTGATTCTACGGCTGGGAGAGGAAGGT
>FOUN01000025.1 GCA_900114885.1 Psychrobacillus psychrodurans | reverse complement strand
TTCGCTCGACTTGCATGTATTAGGCATGCCGCCAGCGTTCGTCCTGAGCCAGGATCAAACTCTCCATAAGATCTGGATGACGTTACGCAGCACATTGCTTTGTCAGCTTCACTCGTTCGGTCAGTCACGTACACTAGTACGTTCCTTCCCTCTCTCGATCGCTTCCTCGCACTTCACTACGTCTCGTCATCCAGCGAATAGAACTAGTTTAAAAGCTCATTTTGTTTTGCTGGCATCATCATTAAATGATGTCAAATTTGTTTTGCTATCAGACTAACAAAGTTAGCTGATAAGCTGTATGTCTTAACGTTTTGCATGTTCAGTTTTCAATGTTCATGTTGTTGTAAGTTGTCGTCTTGTTTCAGCGACCTTTGTATCTTAACACCCTTTTAACAACTTCGTCAACACCTTTTAGTAAAGAAGTTGTGTAAAATATGATAACACTTTATTCTGACAAATGCAACAATAAGTTAGATTTGATTACAACCCTTTAGAACACTAGCTTCATAGCACTACTATAAACTTAAATTAGTCTATTTTTTTAGTATTAAAGATTATGAGTTTAGTTTAACTCAGTATGTTATATCTTCTTATTTGTATTTCATCATAAACTTAATACGTTTAAGCCACCCAATTCTTTTACATGACAACCATTCCCTAATTAGAAACTCTCTTTATAGAAGGAACAAAAAAAGAGAGGCAAGATGCCCCCTCTTTCTTGAAACATTTTATAGGAAAATAAAATAACAAAGGAATATTACCCATAGACCATACATAATTGGATGTATTTCTTTAATGCGTCCAGCAACGATCATTGTAATTGGGTAAAATAAGAATCCAATTGCGATACCTGTTGCAATAGAATATGTTAATGGCATTGCAATAATTACGAAGAATGCAGGCACTGCAACTTCAAATTTCTTCCAATCTATATTACCTAAAGAAGATACCATTAACACACCAACTATTATTAATGCCGGTGCAGTAACATAAGAAGTAACTACACTTAATATTGGATAGAAGAATAATGCCAATAACATTAATACTCCTGTCACTACTGCTGCAAATCCTGAACGAGCACCAGCTGCTACACCCGCAGTCGATTCTACATAACTAGTAGTTGTAGAAGTTCCTGCTACCGCTCCAGCTGTTGTAGCAATTGCATCTGCTAGTAGCGCTTTACCCGCACGCGGTAATTTGTTATCTTTCATCAATCCAGCTTGGTTTGCTACAGATATTAATGTTCCAGCTGTATCAAAGAAGTTTACAAACAAGAAAGTAAGTACTACAACTAAGAATTGCGTTGTTAATAAAGAAGATGGATCGTTAAAAATTGGATCAAGTGCAGCCCCAAATGTTGGGCTGACATCTGGAATACTACTAACGATTCCAGTTGGTAATGGTACTAGGCTGAAAATCATCCCAACGATTGCAGTAATCAGCATTCCGTAAAAAATTCCGCCCTTAACGCCTTTTACCATCATAATTACAGTAATTACAAGGCCAAAAATTGTTAATAAAATATTAGGATCTGTTAAGTCTCCTAGACCTACGATTACAGAAGGATCACTAATGATAATCTTAGAGTTTTGCAAACCTACGAAGGTTATGAATAAACCAATTCCAGCGCCAACTGCAAATTTTAGCTCCGTTGGAATTGCATTAATAATTGTTTCACGAATACCGGTTAAAGAAAGAAGAATAAAGATAATTCCTGCTACAAAAACTCCGGTTAAAGCGATTTGCCACGATATCCCAAAATCCAAAACAACTGTAAAAGCAAAAAATGCATTTAATCCCATTCCTGGCGCAAGTGCGATTGGGTATTTTGCTAATACGCCCATTAATATAGAACCAAGACCTGCCGCTAGTGCAGTAGCTGTAAACACCGCTCCTTTATCCATATGCATAAAATCAGGTAATCCTTCAACCGACTCAAGTGATAGTATCATTGGGTTAACTACAAGAATATACGCCATTGCTAGGAAAGTTGTTAAACCACCAATAATTTCACTGCGATAGTTAGTTCCTAATTCTTCAAACTGAAAATACTTTTTCATAATTTCCTCCAGTTATTGTCCGTATAACAGAAAAAAGCAGACGACTAGTGAATCAGTCGTCTGCTTTAGTATCTCTAGTAAGGGAAAAATTATTCTTCTTCCACTTAATCGTAGTCGAATCATTTACGGTGATTCGGTAGAGACTTTTGGGCCTTATTCCCAACGTTATACGACGACATAATTAAATTATGTTAGTAATATAACATCATTATTTTAGAAAATCAATACAAAATCCGAACATTATTCGAATAAACAACAAAATAGTTCGTTAATAAATTAATTCTAAGAGTTCAAAAAACAAAACACTGACGTATATTTCAGCCATAGTATAATAAATGAATCTGACCGATAATCTCAATTTCGTATAGAGGGAGTGTGCATAATGATAAAAATCGAACGACTATTGTCTATACTAGTTGCTTTGTTAAATAAAGAAGTAGTATCAGCCGATGAACTAGCCAAAAAACTAGAAGTAAGTAAAAGAACGATTTATAGAGATATTGAATCATTAGGATTATCTGGCCTCCCAGTCATAACCATTCATGGTCGAAATGGAGGTGTTGGACTGATGCCATCCTACAAGATGGATAAATATTTGTTTTCAGATAAGGAGAAACTAAAAATTATAGAATCTTTAAGAATGCAACATAATATATTACAAGAGGATAACCAAGTTCTCATTGAAAAGCTAGAGAATTTAAAGGGTGATGAATCTTTTAGTAACCTTTCCTTCTACTCTCCTACCATCCATAGAACAGAAATAGAACAAGAGACCAAAGAAAAGCTAACTACTTTAAGAGGTGCCATATCACAGAAAAAAAAGTTAAAAATAAAGTACATTTCTTTAAATGGAGATATTACTAGTCGCGTTATTTCTCCTAGTAACATAGTTCTAACAAATGGTAGCTGGTATTTGGAAGCATATTGTGAAAAAAGAAAAGATAGAAGAATGTTCAAACTTACTCGAATTAGAGAGCACTTCTTAATAGATGAAAAATCTATCCAAATGGAAGGAAAAGAAATTGACTTAACAACTATTTACGAGCAGGCTGAGTTAATTTTCCATAGAAATCAATTAGGGAAATTATACGATTTTTTTTTGGAAGAAGAAATTGAAATACAAAACAATTATATAAAGGTCAATTTCAAATATGATAGCAATAGAAATCTGATTCCTTTTTTATTAATGTTCGGTAGTACTGTTGATGTGATTAACCCACAAACATTGAAACAAGAATATTACAATGAATTGAATAAAATCCACAAAAAAATAAATGATGACAATCAGTTGTCATATATACCATGATATATTCCTTTTAGAAGGGTGGAGATTTTAAGTGAAAGATACTAAAGTAATCTATGGAAATAAGGTTAGAACAAACAATAATGATAGTAGTATATTTTCGAAGAAGTGGGAGGAATTTTTACAGAATAAAGTAAATAGCGATATTTATGCAGTCTATAGTAACTATGAAAGTGATTTTACCGGTGACTTTGACTTTATGATTGGAACGGAAGAAATGGCTGGAGAAGATAGCATCACTATTGATAATGGAGAATATTACGTTTGGGAAGTAGAATCTAAAGATCTTAATGGCGTTGGGATGGCATGGAAAGAAATTTGGGAAAGTGATATACCGAGAGCTTATAAAACGGATTTTGAAATTTATAAAACTAACGGAAGTATAGCCATTTATTTATCTGTTTTACCTAAGTCTTAAAAAAAGCCTTGTGTCCTTTTGCAATATGGACACAAGGCTATTATTAATTAACTATCCCCATTAATAGTAGCTGGGGCTTACACTAAATGTCATACACTACGAGGTTAGTGTGAGGTGATACTACATTAAATCGAAACAATACTTGCGGAGTTTCAGGTTACATATATTGCCGGTAGAGCGTAGTACTCCCTAAGTCATGAACGAAGCAACCAATCGAGGATGGAATAGTTGCAAAAAGATTTCTCATTATAAGAAAAAGTAAATTGTTGGAAGAAAACTTTAATGATACACTTGATTCATTGGTGTTATTTACTTTATTGGAAAAGTGGGGATGGCGATATAAAAAAAATATTATCTTTCATGGATTGGGGCATATTTGCCCTGCGTTTATACCATTATATTTTGCTATTGTCGCAGTTTTTCACAGAAAGTGAGCTTTCGAACAGAACATTGTTAAACTTCATCTGGTTGATGATGGCACTTATCATCCCTATGATATTTTGGTTTCCTCAACGAAGGATGAACAAAGTCTGGTTCTGCATACTGGAGCTATTGCTAGGCGGTTCTTATTATGTGAATTCCGTCTTCGATCCGGATTTGACATCAAAAGCAGACTACTTGTTACCGAGTCTTACAATGGGATACTTATTGACTAAGCAGACGTTTTGGATCATTCCTGCGGTTACTTTGATTCCTTTTACCTTTCAGTCTTTCTTAAGATTACCTTGGGAACAAACCCTAAGTATCGGAGCAGACAATCTGTTATTCTGCTTCATCGGCTTATGGGTAAGCTTAATAGCCAAAGCGTATTATCAGAAAAATGAACTGGTAGCTGAAGTGGAGCAACAAAATAAGCTGTTAACCCACTATGCAGATGAGATTGAGAAGATGACTTTACTTGAAGAGCGCAACCGCATGTCCAAGGAACTTCATGATACACTGGGGCACTCTTTTATCTCACTCATTATGAGTCTTGATGCTTCCATTGCCCTTTTGGATCGTAAACCTGCCGAGGTAAAAGGTCGGTTAATTCGTTTAAGAGCATTAGCTGAACAAAACCTGGACGAAATGAGAAACATTGTCCACCAGATGGGAGAAGAAGAGGAGTCGAATCTTACACGACAAGTTGAGGCGCTTGCGGTCAGTTTCCAGGAGTACACTGGAACAGTCCTCACTTTGAGTCTGTTTGGAATAGAGCAACCGATGCGTTTTGAAGTGCGACAAACTATCCTTCGAGTCATTCAGGAGTCTTTTACAAACGCACTAAAACATGGAAAAGCGTCTCAACTGCATTTGGAGCTTCGATTTTCCAAGTCCAATTTGCAATTGTTAATTCAAAATAATGGAAAACCGATTGAAAACAATTTGGAATATGGCTTTGGCTTGACTACTATGAAACATCGAGTTGAGCGATTGGGAGGTAGACTGTTTGTGTCACCTAAAGTGGGAAATGCAGCAATCACCGAAGTCAGTTGTGAAATTCCGCTGAAAGGATTGATGCTGCATGGTGAAAATTAAAGTGTTGCTTGCCGATGATCAGGAATTAATTCTGGAGAGTCTGCACATAGTACTCTCCATGGAAGAAGATTTAGAAATTGTCGGGTTAGCCAAGAATGGCGAAGAAGCAATTAAAGGCTGTGAGCAGTTTCGGCCAGATATTGTGCTGATGGATATCAATATGCCGGTCATGGACGGCGTTGCCGCAACTGCCCTGATAAAAGAACGGATACCTGCAATCAAAGTTATTATGCTGACCTCCTATCGAGAAGTAGAGTATGTATTGACAGCATTAAGCCATGGAGCAGAAGGTTATCTGCTCAAAGCTATTCATCCTAGGGATCTGGCTGCAGGCATACGGGTAGTTCATGCGGGAGGGACTTTAATCACTCAGGAGATGGCGAGTAAAATGATTAAAAGTATGAACAATAACTCCTCCACAAAAAGTAATGAATACGGACTCAGTACCCGTGAAATTGAAGTGCTGCATAAGCTGGCTTTGGGCTTGCGCAATCAAGACATTGCTGAGGCACTATTTCTTAGTGAAGGAACTATTAAAAATTACATCTCAACCATTTATTCGAAACTTAATGTGAGTGGAAGGCGTGAGGCCGCCCGTAAAGCCCGAGATTCCGGAATCATGGATCATTAAGAAACCGATATCTATGAAGCTAGCAACTTATTATTGTTGCTGGCTTTTTTGGTCATGTTTAAATAATGACAAAAGCTCACTTTCTCTTTATGACTTTTTCAGCCTATACTCATAACTATCAAGCAATAGAGGAGCTGAAGCAAGAATGAAGAAAACGTCTGCACACAAAGTGAAGCAGCAGGTTGGTGGGAAATTAAGTACATGGAGTCGATTTTGGCGCTTTCCAATCATCTGGATGATTGCAGGGTCAATCGGTATTATTCTCGTGGATTCACTATTCCGTGCTCTAGCAGAACAAGTAGAGGGAATTTTTTCCCTTCTTTTGACATTAACAGCGGGTTTTGTTGCCATTATGGTCTACAAGCTTACGATGAAATACCTGGCAAGTCGGTCAACTCCAGAGATATCAACACACCGCATAGGAATTGAAGCTGGCATGGGATTACTAACTGGGGCAATCTTTATCATAGTATCCACTTTTATAATAGTTGCTATGGGAGGTTACTCCTTTCAATGGGCGAGTGCGGATATGGGTTCTGTTCTTATATCCTCCATTGAAGCAGCTTTAGGCGCAGCCATTATTGAGGAACTCATCTTTCGTGGGCTTATGTTCCAAGCCATCAGTAAATTAGCAGGAAACTGGCTCGCACTCGCTGTGACCTCACTATTCTTTGGAGTTGCCCATCTTGGAAATACAGGGGCAACACTTTGGAGCTCGTTCGCCATTTCTATAGAAGCAGGTCTTCTGCTCGGAGCAGCATTCATGTGGCGACGGAATTTGTGGTTTGCCATGGGACTGCATTTTGCCTGGAATGCATGTGAGGGTTTACTTGGTATTCCGGTTTCTGGACACTCTTCAGTCGGTCTGTTTACTGTGAAAGTAAACGGTGCTGAACTTCTCACGGGGGGGGATTTTGGACTCGAGGGCTCTATTGTGCCGGTTATGATCAGTCTTCTGATAGCCACTCCCATGCTGATTGGCTATGTACGGCATCGGGCAACATTAGGGAAGCTTTGAAACTAAAAAACATGCTAAAACAGAGGGATAGAATCGTCCAAGTACTTGGGTATACTCTTTTTTTAAAATCAGCATTTAGTTCATTTACAAAATAATTGTTCACTAATTAGTCACCAAAAAAAGAAAAACCATTCATAAACACGAAAATAAAGTGTTACACTGGTTTTTCTTTTTCATTTTAATGTTCTGTACAAACTCCCCCACGATAAGTTATTACTGTTTCAATTATCCAAATCTAGCAGTTTGGATTTTTTTTTAGTTTTTAAAAGTGGTTCAGTTAACCTTGATTCCTCCCTCCTATTTTCTGTTTTAATCGAAAGACATCTAATTTTAGTCATGAAAAAAACTCTCTTCTACTTGTGAAATAACACAAATAAAAGAGAGTAATTTATGAAACCGATAGTTGCAGGTAAGTAATTATTACCTTATACGAAACCCTAAACAAGCGTTGGTATATAAGGTTTTCAAGACACTTTAATTACTAATAAAATACAGTCCTATTCCCACTCAATAGTTGCTGGTGGCTTACTCGTAATGTCATACACTACGCGGTTAATGTGAGGTACTTCATTGACAAGACGAACACTTACTTTTTCTAGAACATCCCATGGGATACGTGCCCAGTCAGATGTCATTCCATCGATAGAGGTTACTGCACGGATACCGATTGCGTAATCATACGTACGTGCATCTCCCATTACTCCAACGCTGCGGATATCAGGAAGCACTGTGAAGTACTGCCAAATATCACGGTCAAGTCCAGCTTTTGCAATTTCTTCACGAAGGATGAAATCAGATTCACGAACGATTTCTAATTTTTCTTCTGTTATTTCACCTAGCACACGAATTCCTAAACCAGGACCTGGGAAAGGTTGACGCCAAACGATTTTTTCATCTAAACCAAGTTCCAATCCTAAAGCACGCACTTCATCTTTAAATAGAGTTTTTAGCGGCTCGATTAGTTTAAACTGCATATCTTCAGGAAGTCCACCAACATTATGGTGAGATTTAATCGTTTGAGCTGTAGCAGTTCCAGACTCAATAATATCCGTGTAAAGAGTACCCTGTGCTAAGAAGTCCATACCATCTAATTTAGAAGCTTCTTCATCGAATACATAAATAAATTCGTTACCAATAATTTTACGTTTTTTCTCTGGATCTGAAACACCAGCTAATTTATTCATGAAGCGTTCACGAGCATCAATTTTTATGACGTTCATGTTAAAGCCTTCTGTGAAAGTCTTCATAACTTGTTCTACTTCACCTTTACGGTTTAAGTTATGATCGACAAACATACAAGTTAGTTGGTCACCAATTGCTTTATGAATTAATACCGCAACTACTGAAGAATCTACACCGCCACTTAAAGCACAAAGAACTTTTTTATCTCCAACTTCTTGGCGAATGTTATGAAGCTGCATTTCAACAAAGCTTTCCATCGACCAGTCACCTTTTGCATGACAAACATCAAATACGAATTGACGGATTAACTCAATCCCGTAGATAGAATGTCTAACTTCAGGATGGAATTGTACAGCATAGAAATTTTTAGCTTCATTTGCCATTGCAGCTACTGAACAAGATGGACTTGTTGCAATAACTTCAAAGCCTTCAGGAGCAACTGTTACATGATCTCCATGGCTCATCCAAACGACTTGGTTTTCCGGAAGTTGTCCAAATAAAGGTGTTGCGTTTTTCACATTGATCTCTGCTTTACCATATTCTCGATGAGAAGCTTTTTCTACTTTCCCACCAAAATGCTGAGACATTAACTGCATACCGTAGCAAATACCTAAAATTGGCACACCTAAGTCATAAATTGCAGAGTCGATATGGAATGCATTTTCATCATAAACTGAATTAGGACCACCTGAGAAGATAATTCCCGTTGCATTTATTTTCTTCAATTCCTCAGCTGTAACTGTATGTGGAAGTAGTTCGCTGTATACGCCAAATTCACGAATACGACGTGTAATAAGTTGGTTATATTGACTTCCGAAATCTAGAACGACAATCTTTTCTTGTTCTTTTAACAATGGTGTTAAAGACATTAGCTCCACCTCTTCTTATAAGTAATCCAATTATACCCTCTGTCTCATTGAATGATAAAAAAACGCGTTAGAAAGCATACCTCTTTCTACGCGTTTATGTTTTCTACATCAAAAAGGTGAATGCATATGTCTGAAAAAGACATGACTGCATCCACCTTCATAGTCAAGTTGTTAATGGCAACTTGGTAGAAACATCCGAACCATATCATCGGACATATACGAGGGCAACATCGGTCATTTTATTTGACTTCAGTTTACAGGTTGTTGCTCTCAAAATCAACCGCTAAGCTGATTGATTAAATTTTCCCAACTTTCTCTCATCGATACATAATCTATACCCTCTCGATTATTACCATATAGACCTTTTTCATATGCAGCTGTTAATTTGCGCATATGTGTTTCTCCAAAGCCTGCATCTACATATTTTGCATATGCAGATAACGTCTGTCCTTGCTCTCTTGCCATTCCATATCCATCTAATTGTTTTAACAATTGATGATACATCTTTTCAAACGTATCCCAATCATTTTTTCGCATGCGATTAACTGGTATTAATACTTTCGCTAACCACTTTCTTCGATGGTGATATGCAAACATAGATAGTAATGCCAAACCGAGTATTGTCCAAAAAATAGACGCTTTATTATTATTTACCCATTTAGCAATATTGCTCATAATTTCACTGAATCCTATAGAAACTTCCTTATCTTCTTTCTCTCCTTTTGGTTTTTCAGTAGTTTTCTCAGGAGTACTTTCAGGTGTTTCCAACTGATCTTTTTCAGTATCTATATCATAATTTAAATTGACAGAATTCGTAAATCCAATAGTTGGCTCGAACGTCATCCATCCTATACCTGGGAAGTAAGCCTCTACCCATGAGTGAGCATTATTATTTGTCACTTCGTATACTGGAAGACCATTTTCACGTTCGACTACTTCTCCTGATGCAAAACCCTTTACCCAACGTGCAGGAATTCCTTTAGAACGTAGCAAAACAACCATCGATGTCGAGAAGTTATCACAATATCCTATCTTTGTATCAAATAAAAACTGATCCACATAATCGGTATCACCTTCTGGTACCGCAGCCATATCCTGATTATAGCTGAAACCATTCAAACGGAAATACCGTTCAATTGCTTTTGCTTTATCGTATAAACTATCACTGTCAGAAGTAATAGAGGTTGCTAAATCTTTTACTCTTGTTGGTAATGTTTCGGGAAGCTGCAAATAACGATCTAATTCACTAGGTAATCCTTCTAAATCTGCAGGCACTGTTTCCCTAAGTGCTTTTAAGCTATACAACGGCTCATTGTAAGTTACATCATAGGTTCCAACAGGTGTTTCATTGCCTCCATTAAAAGTATATAGTTTTTGATTTCTTTCATTCATCGATAAATAAATTGGCTCCATTGAATCAACTTGCTCGATTCCATAAGGCTGCATAATAAAAGAATAAGCCTGGGACATATAAATACTAGCCTTTAACGATTCATCTTCTGTTCCAGGTGCTATATCAGATTCAATCGGCTCTCCCAACTCATACCCCCTAAGAACTGGAGTCTCCGGTGCTGAATTTATCCATCCTTTTGAAGTATACGTATCCTTCGTTTCAATCTTCCAATATTGCTTAGTTGGAGTAGTTGCATAAAATACTGGAGTATCATCGCTTGCGAAAGCTCCGCCTAAGCGTTCATCATTTTCCCCATATCCAACCTTTTGTGTAGCTCCTCTCACGCCTTTACCATCGTCACCGTTCGCAGCATTTGGGCTCGTTGATAATAGAAAAGGCACTGGATCCGGCCAGCTTGGACCAGCTTTTGGTAGTGCGTAGGCAAGTGAGCTACTAATTACCACTATACCTGTTAAACTTCCAATTCCAGCTATTAAAAATGCACCATGAAGTTTCCCTTCTTGCTCATGAATCATTTTTTGTGCATATAACAAACCTAAAATGATAAATCCAGAAGTTAATACAATAACGATACTCTTTTCGCCACTATATGGACTAAACGTATCTAGAATTGTTATAAAAAGAACAGTAAATAGAAAGAATAACATTAAATTTTTACGTACTCTTATCCAGTAGTTTAGTAAATAAGTAGTCATCCATAATAAAATAAAAAACAAAAATGTTCGAAAGGGATCTGTAACCTGTACCCAGTCTTGACTTATAAGAGATGCAATATTTTCTTTGAACATTTCCAAAATTAACTTAAAAGATTCTACTGATAAGATAGATAAATCTGTATAGATATTTACAATTACCCAACAAATATATACTAACTTAATCGGAAATACATATACCCATTTCAATTTTAATAAATAGAATACAAATGAAATAACTAAATACCAACCAAATAAGTTTAAATGACCCGTATCTGTTAGCTCAATTACTGGCTTTAACCATTCCATCATGAGGATTAAAACAAATGAATAAACAAATACAGATATTATAGTTTGCTGTGTTTTTTTACTCACGAACGTTTCACCTCCATGAAGGCTTGGGCAAATCGATCCTTCGTAATTGGCTGTACCTGAAAACCTCTGCTAGCTGCATACTTGTACATTGCATTCTCTTCACTGGTATTTTTTTCAGTTTTGGTTTTTATGACAAAACAAGTACAAGCTCGTAGATTCGTTGCATTTTTTTGAACACTATCCATCCATTCATAAGTTAGGTTACTAGTAACATATAAAAGCGTTGTCGCATTGGATAACGACTGATCATGTAAAATTACTTGCTCTAGTGGCTTCGTTAAATCATCTTTTACTTTTGTTAAATGGTATAGTACTCGTTGTAGATGTTGTTCCGTCTGAACTTCAGGTAAAAACATTCGATCCTCTCCAACAGACAGAAACGCAGAGGATGCCTGGTGTCTTACGATTGCTTGCATAATAGAAGCAGTTAAATCGACCACTTCCTCAAACAGAGGTGAAGGAGTTCGATCAACTACTACAAACATATCCTGAGATTGACGATCTTCAAATTCTTTTGTTTTTAATGTTTGTGTTCTCGCAAAGGATTTCCAGTGAATCCATGATACCCTATCACCAGGTTGGTAAGATCTAACCCCAGTTGCCATCGATGTATCTTTCATTGCCTGAATTCTTGAAGCTGCAGCACCTTGATCGTACCTCGTTTCTATTGGTATGTAGACCATCTCAGTCAAATTAGGAAATACTAGAATGGTTTTAGGATTAGTTATAAATACTTCTTTTTTTACCCACCCGAATAGATCGCTTACTTGAATACTCGTCCCCTCTAAAACATGCTCACCACGAGGAATATGTTCTATTTCATAGGTCCATGTAAATTCTTTTTTCATACCCCAAAAGGTAAGTTGCTTCCAAGAAGCTTCTGTTGCAAGAGAAGGACTGACTTTCTCCTCCATTTGAACGTACATAAGAGGAAAACGACTTTTCCTAGTCACACGAATTGTTGCTGAGAACCGCCCACCACTTTGAACTTTGCGCGTTTCAATAATTCTCTCAACAACGATATCGGTTAACGACTTCATATATAACAGCAACGAATAGAAAGAAATAGGGATAATTAAATAAAACAAAAACCAACTCACAAATCCACCTTGAAACATTGCATATATGAATGCGATTACTAGTAGAAACAGTATGCCTATTACTCCTCGAATCTTCTTCCACCGATTAAGCAATTGCTTCATTGACTTACTTTCCTCTTAATAGGGACCGGAGTTCGCTTCACAATTCGAGCAAGCACTTCTTCAGAAGAAATTCCATCATATCGTGCTTCCGGGCGTAAGATGACACGATGTCCAAATACATAAGGCATCAAATACTGAATATCATCTGGAGTAACATACTCTCTACCATTAAGTAGAGCAAGGCCTTGTGAAGCACGCATTAGTGCAATAGATGCACGTGGACTAACGCCTAGATAAATATATGTATCCTGTCTTGTACGATTAGACAGGTCAACAATATAGTTCTTCATCGTTTCATCTACTTTTACTTGCTTCACTTGTTTTTGAAGCTCGATTAATTCCTCAAGAGAGATGACGGGTACTAATGTATCAATCGGTGATGCATGCTCTAACCTATTTAATACTTCAATTTCTTCGCTCGGATGTGGGTAGCCCATCTTTAACTTTAATAAGAACCTGTCTAATTGTGCCTCCGGTAGTGGATATGTTCCTTCATGTTCAATCGGGTTTTGCGTTGCCATAACAAAAAACGGCTTTGGAATTGGCATTGTTACTCCATCAATAGTAACGGAAGCCTCCTCCATTCCTTCTAGAAGCGCAGATTGTGTTTTCGGAGATGTACGATTGATTTCATCAGCAAGAACGATATTTCCTAAAATCGGACCTGGTCTAAATTCAAACTCCATTTCCTTTGGATTGTAAATAGATACACCTAATACATCTGAAGGTAATAAATCCGGTGTGAATTGAATTCTTTTAAAATCTGCTCCGATCGACTTAGCAAGTGCACGCACCATCATCGTTTTCCCTACACCTGGTACATCCTCTAATAACACATGGCCTTGCGCCAATAATGCTACTACAGCAAGTTCGGCAATATTTTTTTTACCAATCATTACTTTTTCTATATTTTCAATAATTGCTTCTATCTGTGCTCGTTCTTTCATTCATTCTCCCCCTCAGGTCCCCTATATATTGACTTGCGTGAAAATTTATACAATACGCTATAAGCATACCCAAAATTTGCCTTAAGTACAATACAAAGCAAAAAGTCGAGCTGTCTTTTTAATGACAGTTCGACTTTTTGTTATATATTATTTCTGCTCTATCTTATTTCCAAAAGTCATCAAAAACGGTGATTGGTAAATGACGCTTATGCATAGAACGATTATAGAAACCTTCAATTTTTTCTTGAGCTTCCTCAGGTACCGTTTTACCTTCTAAATAATCATCAATTACTTCATACGTTACTCCAAGTGCAACTTCATCTGGTAGAGCAGGCCTGTTTTCTTCCAAATCAGCTGTTGGGACTTTCGTATAAAGATGCTCAGGACAACCTAATTCCTTTAATAATTGCTTACCTTGACGCTTGTTTAGGCGAAAGATTGGGGTGATATCTACTCCACCATCCCCGTATTTTGTATAGAAACCAGTTACCGCCTCTGCAGCATGATCGGTACCAAGAACTACCCCATTATGCATAGCTGCAATAGAGTATTGAGCTTTCATACGCTCGCGAGCTTTTTCGTTCCCTTTTGCGAAATCGGATAGGATGATACCGGCATCTTCTAAAGCTTTATCGCTAGCATCTACTGCTTCTTTTATATTGATCGTCACTCGTTTACTTGGTCTTATAAAATCGAGTGCATCCTGACGATCTGGTTCATCAAATTGAACACCATATGGCAAGCTTACTGCTATAAATGAATATTTATCCTCACCAAGCTCTTTATTTAATTCGTCTATCGTGAGCTGTGCAAGTTTACCAACTAATGTAGAATCCTGACCACCAGAAATACCTAAAACCATACTAGTTAAAAATGGGTGTTTTTTTAAATAGTCCTTCATAAAATCGATACTAATACGTATTTCTTTTTGTACATCAATGGTCGGGTTCACTTTTAACGCTGCTATAATTTCTTGTTGTTTAGCTGACATTAATACCTACCTCCATTTTGATCAATAAAATTGTGTTCCATCTCCTTGATCTCTTGAATATTACGCATTTTATTATCCCAACATTTTTGACTTAAATCCACTGGATACTCCTCGGGATTTAGTGAACGTTTATACTCTTCCCATAATAAATCAAGGTTATCATGAGCGTATTCTCGAACCTTGGATAACTCAGGTATATCATAGATTATTTGACCATTTTCGATCACTTTTACATGTAAATCCCTTGCTTCAAAATTCGTCACAAACTTAGAGACAAATGTATGCACTGGATGGAACATCTTTAAACGTTCCTCATGCGTAGGATCCTCGTCGTGCATCGTAATATAGTCGCCTTCCGCTTTCCCATTTTCTTTATCTATAATTCGATATAGTTTTTTCTGACCTGGAGTTGTAACCTTTTCAGTAGTAGAAGAAATTTTAATCGTATCTTCCATTACCCCAGCTTCGTTTTCTATCGAAACAATTTTATAAACAGCTCCAAGTGCTGGCTGATCATATCCAGTTATTAGCTTCGTACCAATACCCCAGCTATCAACCTTAGCTCCCTGTGCTTTTAGGTTTAGAATTGTATATTCATCCAGATCATTGGAAACAACAATTTTTGCATCATGGAATCCGGCTTGATCTAACATTTTTCTTGCTTCCTTCGATAAAAAGGAAATATCACCTGAATCTAGTCGAATACCGATGAAGTTAATCTTATCGCCAAGCTCTTTTGCCACTTTTATAGCTGTTGGCACTCCCGTTTTCAACGTATTATATGTATCCACTAAAAATACGCAATCTTTATGTCGCTTCGCATAAGAATGAAAAGCTTCATATTCATTTTTATATGCTTGTACTAGCGAATGAGCATGCGTGCCAGTAACAGGAATTCCAAACATTTTCCCAGCACGAACATTACTAGTTCCATCTATCCCGCCTATGTATGCAGCTCTAGTACCCCAAATGGCCGCATCCATTTCTTGCGCACGCCTTGAACCAAACTCCATTGCAACTTCATCTTTTATCACCTGTTTAATTCGAGATCCTTTTGTCGCTATCAACGTTTGGTAATTGACAATATTAAGTAAAGCTGTTTCCACAAGTTGTGCTTCCGCAAGCGTTGACTCAATTCTAATAATCGGTTCGTTTGGGAATACAAGCTCCCCTTCTACCATTGAATACACATTTCCAGTGAAACGAACAGTACGTAAATAAGCTATAAAGTCTTCTCTATATCCAAGCTCATCTTGTAAGTAAGCTAAATCACTATCGGTAAAATGAAAGTTTCGCAAATAATCGAGACATCTTTCCAGCCCCGCAAAAACTCCATAACCATTACCAAATGGAAGTTTGCGGAAAAATAGCTCAAATACCGCTTTTCGTTCATGCATATTATCTGCCCAATAGGCCTCTACCATATTTATTTGATATAAGTCTGTATGTAATGCTAAACCGTCATCTGGATAATTTTTTTTCATGAAAATCCCCTTCTCCATAACTATTGAACTAAGTATACACTATTTACCCTTTTTCTTGGCAAGTAATCATCTCTAAGGAGTGGAGGCAAACCATTCAGAGAAACACATACTTAGAAGAGCGTTAATGACACAGATTTTGTTGCTTATAGAGTGTAGCGTATAATTTTATGGCAATATGCCATCGCGAATAAAACCAGACATCCAGGGATGACTGGTTTTTAATTTAATCGCCTAACGGAGAAATGACAGTAGCTACGTACTCCGCTATCGCATCTATTTCTTCTGCTGTAAGTGTATCCTTAAATGATGGCATTGCGCCTTTGCCGTTTATTATACGGTCAATCACTTCCTCTTTGTTTTCTGCTACTGTACTATTTTGCAAGTTTGGACCATTGTGTCCATTAGCACCTTGATCTCCGTGACAAGCTATACAGCTATTTTTGTAACTAGTAAGCCCAGTATCTACACTTACGGTTACTTCAGTTTCTACTTTAGTGGCTTTACCTTTAGCCGAGGCATCTATAACCTCCCCTTCTTGTAAAGCTCCTCCTAATTTAAATGTATAAACTTTGTCGCCATGCTTTGTTCCAGCAAGTGCATTCCCAGCAACATAAATAGAAATATACTGTTCGCCATCTATTTCATAAGTAACAGATGGCGCATTCGCACCTGCATCCATCATATATTCCCAAACTTGCTCTCCTGTTTTTGCATCAAAAGCTATTAAACGTCCGTCATTATGTCCAACAAATACTAAATTTCCAGCAGTTGTTAAAACTCCACTATATGCAATTGCATCCCAGTCAACTTGCCATACAATTTTGTTTGTTTTAACATCCATTGCTGTAATAGTTCCTCTCTGAGGAGCATTGGAAACAGGTGCCATAATACTTCCTATATACATTGAACCTTCCTCATAAGCGGCCTCATCTTCTTTGGAAAGTGCCACATAAGTATCATTTCCTAGTACATAAAATAGTTCCGTGCCTGGGTTATATGCAGATGGCGGCCAGTTTGCTCCACCTTGAGGACTTGGTTTTAGCGTAACCGGCACATCCCAGAAAGGGGTAAAAATATCACCTATTTCACCTTCAAAGGTATTAACTAAATCTCGTTCAATGTCTTCCTCAGTTACACCTTGAGGAACAAATGCATCTCCTACCGGGAATGGTTGTGTCGCAGCTGTTTTTTGTCGTTCATCTTGAGGCACTGGTTTTTCCTCAATACCTACAAGTGGAGTACCGTCTATACGATCTAAGAAATAAATCCACCCAGTTTTACCAGCCTGCCCGAGACCTTTGCGCATTTCTCCATCTTTTTCAACATCAAAAAGAATAACTGGATTTGCAGGATCCATATCCCATATATCGTGATGTACCTCTTGAAAGTGCCATACATACTCGCCGTTTTCCGCATTTACCGCTACTACAGAGTTGGCATATAAATTATCCCCCTCACGATTACTCCCGTCTAAATCTGGGGCGGTATTACCTGTAGCAAAGTAAATGTAACCTAGTTCTGGGTCAACTGCTGGAGTATTCCAAACCGGTCCTCCACCTGTTAACCAAGCATCATTATCTGATGGCCAAGTATCTCCATGTTCGTCAGCCGGTCCTGGAATAGTATAAAATCTCCATACTTCTGATCCTAAGTCAGAATCGTAAGCCATTACACGACCACGTATACCATATTCTCCACCTGCTACCCCAGTATAAACTTTACCGTTGTAGTAAAGTGGTGCACTTGTTACTGTATATCCTTCTTCCCATTCCGCTACTGTTGTTTCCCATAGTAATTCACCTGTTTTTTGATCAAGTGCGATTAAACGTGCATCAAGCAAACCCGCGTATACTTTTCCATCGCCGACTGCAACCCCGCGCGTTGTCCGCCCGCAGCATACAGTATCCATTTCTTGAGGAATTTCTGGAGTATATGCCCAAATTTGTTCTCCTGTTTTTGCGTCAATTGCAAAAATATCATTAGCCCCTGTGGCAATATACATTATTCCTTCTACAACAATTGGCGTTGCTTCACCAGAATATTTATTTTCTGCTCCAGAACCTAAGCTTGAAACCCAGGTAGGTTTTAAATCCACAATGTTTTCAGTAGTAATTTGGTTTAGCATAGAATAGCGTCTGTTGTAGTAATCTCCACCATGTGTTGTCCACTCTGTAGAAGCATAATTTACAACTGCATCATCATTTGATGGACTAGGTTCAACTTGGCCTTCTTTATCAGGTTCTTCTTTTACTGTTATGCTGGCATATGGAACTTCATCGTTTCCATCATCCGATTTTTCAAAGTTTACTACTAGAAATACCATAAAAAAAGCTACAAAAATACTTAATGAACCTATAAAGATTAGTGCGGATACCGATAATCCTCTACTTCGCATCTGACCCTCCCTCCAACCTGTTGAAATGTGCTGATTAAATAGTTTATGTTTCGAATTTGAAAGAAATGCCGTTCCTTCTGAAATCGAACCAAATAAAAAACTGTTCCAGAGTTTAGACCCTGGAACAGTTTTCTTTATAATACTCTTATTTAGTTAAGTCCTTGCAACCTTCATAGATTAGATCAAATAACTCTTGAATATCGTTTTCTTCTACACAGGAGAATGCTACTCGTATATCTGTTTGATTGCTTGCGATTACCCCTACACCGTATTGATCGAGTAAATGCAGTCTTAAAGTTTCAGCATCCACTGAATTTAACTTCAAGCACATGAAGTAACCAGAATTGAACGGATAGTAAGTCCAGTGCGGTGCGTACTTTTCATCCGCTAAGACTTGCTTCGTTTTTATAGCTCGCCCTTGCATGATTTGGAATTTCTCTTCTTTTTCTTGTGAAAACTCTTCAGATTGTAGTGACTCTAAAAGAATCGTTTGAGAAATATGAGATCCGCTTGAAATAGTCCCACGAATAATACCTTTTGTTTTTTGTTCTAAAGCATCTAGTGTATCTGGATCCGCTGCATACGTGATAAATCCTACACGTAATCCCCAAACGTAGTTTTCTTTCGTCGCACCATCAATTTTTACTGGCAGAATGTTCATATGGATGTCTGCTAGTAATCCGAACAATGATTCCTTAATAGAATCCTCATAAAATAATCCAAAATAAGCGTCATCTAGTAAAACAACTAATTTCAATCCACCTTCAGCAGCATCCTTCAACACTTGGACGATTGCTTTAGCTTCTTCTACAGAAGGAGTAAAACCAGTAGGATTGTTAGGAAAGTTTAACAATACAATTGCTTTTTCCTTTTGCTTAGCAATTGTTTCACGGAAGGCTTCTACATGGAAACCGCCTGCTTCATTGAATAGAGGGAAAGTCTCGACACGTCCGCCTCTTCTTACTTGGAATACAGTATTGTAATTACCCCAGTATTGCTGTGGTGTTACTAATACATCACCAGCATCCATGAACAAGTCTGCAGCGATACTTAAGCCGTGTGTCAGTGCACTTGTCACAATCGGTGTGCCAATCGATTTACCTTTCATAGAAGGGTTATCTACTAAAAGTTTTTCTTTCCATATTGATCGTAAAGCTTCCTTACCTTGAGGAGCTGCATATGGATATATATCATTTGGCTTATAATCTAGTTTGTTTTGTATATGACGGAAATGCATCGGTTCGCCATTTTCCGTTGCGATTCCAATAGTAGCATTAAATCGGTGTGCTTTTTTCCCTGCTTCTGCACTTTGACTTAAAATACCTTTCGGATAGAATAAGTTTTTACCTAAATCCGATAACATATTATAAATAGCTGGATTTTCATTTTGCATTTTCTCGTTTAATTGGGCTGCTAAAGCATTCATCTATTGGTCCCTCCGAAATGTTTGATTTAAAAATATTGTACTCTATTTACCTAAAGTATAATACCCTTTCATAAATTATATCGTTCTAACCTTGTTACTGCTTCAACTCTAAAATGACAGGACAATGATCACTTCCAAGGACATGAGCATCTATAGAAGCGTCCTTTAATAAGGGGGCAAGTGTTTCAGAGGCAATAAAGTAATCAATCCTCCACCCTATATTCCGCTCTCTCACCTTACTCATATAGGACCACCAAGTGTAGGCACCCTCTTTGTCTGGATAAAAATAACGAAATGTATCTACAAATCCTTCTGAAAGTAAAGCTGTCATTTTGCCACGTTCTTCTTCTGTGAACCCAGAGTTTCCTCTATTAGACTTAGCATTTTTCAAATCTATATCCCCGTGAGCCACATTTAAATCGCCACAAATGATAACAGGTTTTATCGCATCTAACATATTCAAATAGTTACGCATTTCATCTTCCCATTCAAGTCGATAAGGAAGTCTTGTTAAATCTCGTTTTGCATTAGGCGTATATACATTCACCAAATAAAATTGGTCATACTCAAGCGTAATAATTCTACCTTCATCCTCTGAATCATTATCCCCAACTCCATATTTCACAGACAACGGTTTTACCTTGGTGAACACTGCGGTTCCAGAATACCCCTTTTTCAAAGCGTAATTCCAGTACTGCTCATACCCATCTAATGATAGTTCTATTTGACCTGCTTGTAGCTTCGTTTCCTGTAAACAGAAAATATCTGCATTTACTTCATTAAAATATTCCAAAAATCCTTTTTTCACGCAGGCTCTTAAGCCATTCACATTCCATGAAACCAACTTCATTTTATTTCCTCCAAAATAGAAACCTATGTAACTAGTTTATGTTAATCATAACAAAATCTTAGTTTAACGAAAAACAATTGGTATCCTAGGCTTTGCATGCTATTAAATGAGAACCATAATGTGATCGGCCATCCTCTTACTTTTTAGACATCCTCAGTAATACGAATATTGCAATAGCCAGCGCAAATAATCCAAACAAAATAACCAATGAAATAGCTCCGAATGCTAGTAAACTCATATATATACCCCCTATGCAGTTTCTTTCCTTTATTATATTTCTTTATTGAAAATACACAAGGTGTCTATCGTTAAAAGACCTTAACTACAAGCATGAGTGGAGTATGTTAGTTAACGTACAAACACAATCCAGTTGCCCGCATCCACAACAATAAAAAAACCTGCTCAAGAATGCACTGACCTAAACAAATGAGACAAATAAAAACACCTTTCGTTGAAAAACGGGTATACAATACCTAAATTCAATACGGAGGTGTTTTTTCTATGGGAACAAGAGTCAGTTATCCAGTAGAAGTGAAAATGAAGGCCATTGAAATGCGGTTAGCTAAGGTGCCGGTAAAAGAAGTAATGGAAGAATTGAATATTCGGAACAAAACGCAATTGAAGACATGGATG
>FOUN01000034.1 GCA_900114885.1 Psychrobacillus psychrodurans | reverse complement strand
CACTGTAATATAAATTGAACCGCCGTATACGGAACCGTATGTACGGTGGTGTGAGAGGGGCGAAAATAATTAAATTATTTTCCCTCTACTCGATTATCACGACACTGCTGATTTCAGTCTGATGTTAATATGCTCACCTTGTTCGAACAATAGTGGGATTTCAGAGATAAAGATAAGGAATATCCAATAGTCAGGAAGGGGGCAGCCGAGTAAGTATCTTCGGGTACCTCTTTTTTGTTTGTGAATGAAGCTATTTACTTCATAAACTAGACTTGGAAATATTAGTTTCACACCACCCCTATTTACAAAAGCTTTACACTCCATTCATACCGACTAAACATAAACCCTTTAAAGTAAAGCTTGTAAGAAAAAGAAAACAAAACATATAGGGGGATTTACCTGATGAAAAGCTGGAAGTATTTTATGATGACAACAATGGTTGGTTCTGCACTTGCACTAGGAGCTTGTGGAGATGATTCAACTACAGACGAAGTTGAAAACGAAACTGGTACAGAAGAAGCTGCAACAGGTGATACTCAAGATGAAGAGGCAGTTCTAGAAGGACAAGTATCTGGTGACGGTTCAAGTACAGTAGCACCAATTATGGAAGCTCTTGTTGAAGAATATGCAGCGGTACAAAATAAAGTTCAAGTAACTGTTGGTGTATCTGGAACTGGTGGAGGATTTGAAAAATTCATCGCTGGTACAACTGATTTCTCAAATGCATCTCGTCCTATCAAAGATGAAGAGAAAGCAGAATTAGAAGCAGCGGGAATTGATTTTACAGAATTTAAACTTGCAAATGATGGTTTAACAGTAGTAGTAAGTAAAGATAATGACTGGGTTGAAGATGTAACAGTAGAAGATTTAAAGAAAATGTGGATTGAAGATGGAACGACAAAAAAATGGTCTGATATCAATCCAGATTGGCCAGCAGAAGAAATTGTCTTCTACTCTCCTGGTACAGATTCCGGAACTTATGACTATTTTGACGAAGTAATTCTTGATGAAGCAGATCTTGTGAAATCTGCAACGCTATCTGAGGATGATAATGTATTAGTTCAAGGTGTCCAAGCGGACAAAAATGCAATTGGTTTCTTCGGTTACGCTTACTACTTAGCAAACCAAGATACTTTAAAAGCAGTTAAAATTGGCGGGGTTGAGCCAAATAACGAAACAATTGAATCGGGTGAATATACACCACTTTCACGTCCACTATTCACTTACGTTAGTAACAAAGCACTTGCAGAAAATGCTGCATTATATGACTTCATGCAATATTCTTTAGAAAATGCAGGAGATATGGCTGAAGCGGTAGGGTACGTTCGTTTAGAAGATGCAGAGTATGATAAGGGTCTATCTACTCTAGAAGGCTTAAAATAAGTTGCTATATAGGTAAACGGAAAAGGTGAGGAATGGGTAGCTCATGCTACTCATTTCTTGCGTTATGGTAAAAGGGGGATTCACCGTGGGTCAAAAACATAGTGCCCAAAAGCTTTCAGTACAAGAGCTTATCCAGAAATCTAGTGGCAAAAAAAAGAAGAAATTAATAGAAAAGATGATTCCGATTATCCTTTTATTGATAGCTTCTGTGTCTGTCCTAACGACATTTGGAATCGTTGGTACATTGATTGTTGAAACAGTTATATTTTTTAAAGAAGTAAAAGTTACAGAATTTATATTCGGTACAGAATGGTTTCCTTTTGCAAATACAGAACAATTATTTGGAATCCTCCCATTAATAGCAGGGACATTAAAGGTTACAGCTATTGCCGTCGTAGTTGCGGTTCCATTTGGAATTGCATCAGCAATTTTCTTGAGCGAGTATGCTTCTGATAAATCAAGAAGGATTATTAAACCGATTTTAGAAGTGCTAGCGGGAGTTCCTACTATTGTATACGGCTTCTTTGCACTAACATTTGTTACGCCTTTACTTCAACAGTTTATACCGGATTTAAAAATCTTTAATGCTCTAAGTCCTGGGATTGTCGTAGGCGTTATGATTTTACCGATGATTGCATCTTTATCAGAAGATGCAATGTCATCTGTACCTAATTCAATACGCGAAGGTGCATTAGCAATGGGATCTACTAAATTAGAAGTCGCATTGAAGGTAGTTTTACCAGCAGCACTTTCTGGAATTATGGCATCTATCGTACTAGCAGTTTCTCGTGCAATTGGTGAAACTATGATTGTTTCTTTAGCAGGTGGATCTACACCAAAGTTCGATTTTAATGTTACAGAATCTATTCAAACAATGACTGCGTATATCGTTCAAGTTTCATCAGGTGATGCAGGTTACGGAACAACTATTTATTATTCTATTTATGCGGTCGGATTTACGTTATTCCTCTTTACATTGTTAATGAACTATCTTGCTCATGTTATTTCCAAAAAGTATCGGGAGGAATATTGATATGAGATATGTAAATCATGAAGCGGTTGTAAAGAAAATGAATAAACGATTAATAGTAAACCGCATTTTCAAAACTATATTTTTTGCTGCAACTCTATTTGCTTTATTGGTTTTAGGAGTACTTTTCTACCGTATTATCTCTCAGGGAGTTGGATACTTAACACCTGAATTCTTCCAAAACTTCGGGTCACGTATACCGGAAAAAGCAGGGATTAAAGCAGCGTTAATTGGTTCGATATGGTTGATGTGTGTAGTTGCACCAGTATCTATTATTCTAGGTGTTGGGACAGCTATTTATCTTGAAGAATATGCAACAAAAAATAAATTAAATGATTTTATACGAATGAATATTTCCAACCTAGCTGGTGTTCCATCTGTAGTGTTTGGTTTATTGGGTTTAACGATTTTTGTTCGGGCTTTGGCGCTAGGGAATAGTGTTTTAGCAGCAGGTTTTACAATGAGTTTGTTAATATTACCAGTCATTATTGTTGGAGCGCAAGAGGCAATAAGAGCAGTTCCGCAAGATGTTCGCGAGGCTTCTTATGGCATGGGTGCAACAAAATGGCAAACTATTATTAATATTGTACTGCCTTCAGCTATACCAGGTATTTTAACTGGCGCCATATTAGCACTTTCTCGTGCTGTAGGAGAGACGGCACCTTTAGTAGTAATTGGTATTCCGGTAATTGTACACTTTCTGCCGGATAATTTACTTAGTCAGTTTACAGCACTCCCGATGCAAATTTATGATTGGGCGAAAAGACCTCAAGAGGCTTTCCAATACGTTTCTTCAGCTGGAATCCTTGTTCTTATGATTTTCTTGCTCATTATGAACTCTATCGCTATCTTTATCCGAAATAAATTCCAAAAACGCTATTAAACATGATGAATATTAGGAGGAACTAAAATGGTACAACTGTTGGAAAAAGGGTCAGCAAGTAAAATGGAAACATCAAGTATTGTATACGACACACAAAAACTAAACTTGTGGTATGGAAATCATCACGCACTGAAAAATATTGATCTACAAATTAAAGAAAATGAAGTTACTGCTATAATTGGACCTTCTGGCTGCGGTAAGTCAACATATATTAAAACTTTAAATCGTATGGTAGAACTAGTACCAACTGTCAAAACGTCTGGGGAAATCCTTTATCGTGAACGAAATATCTTTGATGCAAATTACGGGGTAGAAGAACTTCGCACAAAAGTAGGGATGGTTTTTCAAAAACCTAATCCATTTCCAAAGTCTATTTATGACAATATTGCTTATGGTCCGAGAATACATGGTATAAGAAATAAAAAGGTTTTAGACGAGATTGTGGAAAAAAGTTTACGTGGAGCAGCTATATGGGATGAAGTGAAAGATCGTTTAACAACGAATGCATATAGTTTATCTGGTGGTCAACAGCAACGTATTTGTATTGCTAGATGCCTTGCTATAGAACCAGATGTTATTTTAATGGATGAACCGACATCGGCACTCGATCCAATTTCCACTCTTAAAGTAGAGGAATTAATACAAGAACTAAAAGAAGACTATTCAATTATTATCGTGACACATAATATGCAACAAGCTGCTCGTATATCTGATAAGACAGCATTTTTCCTGAATGGGGAAGTTGTAGAATTTGATGCAACAGATGTTATTTTTTCAACGCCTGAAGATAAACGGACAGAGGATTATATATCAGGTCGCTTTGGATGATAAAGGGGGTTATTCTAACATGGTAGGAAGAGAGAAATTCGATGCGGATTTAAACCAAGTTCAGTCATTGTTACTGGAGTTAAGTAATACAGCTATCGACACTTTAGATAATTCTATGAGTTATCTTTTTGAGAAAGATATTGAAGGTGCACTGGCTATACTTGATAATGATGAACATATTAACCATTTGGAAGAAGAAGTGAATGATCGAGTAATTTTGTTAATAGCAAAACAACAACCTGTTGCAACCGACCTACGTAGATTAATGGTGCTAGTCAAAATTGCTGCAGACATGGAGCGAATTGGTGATTATGCATGTAATATTGCAAAGGAAACAATTCGTATTGGGAAAGATGAGCATATTGAGACAATTGCTTTGCTTGAAGAAATGCGCAGTAAAACGATTAAAATGCTTAAACAGGTTCTCGATGCATTCACGAACGAGAATATGGAAGAAGCTAAAAGTATAGCAAAATTGGATGATGAAGTAGATGAAATGTATGGGCATATTATTCGTACACTCCTCAATACAGGCGTAAATAATCCAGCTCAGCTAAGTCAGGTCACTCAATTATCTTTTGTGTGTCGTTATTTAGAGAGATCTGCCGACCACGCTACAAATATCGCAGAACGTCTATTATATTTATTAAAAGGAAAGCATTACGAATTAAACAATTAATACGTGAATCAATTTTATAAAGAATATTATATAGTTAAATCCGAACAACGTTGATTTCCGCTCTAGGCGGACGCCTTTCCTCGGGCTTGGATTCAGCCTCCTCGTCGCTATACTGATGGCACTGAAAAAATTACATTATATTTAATGATTTGTTTTTCAAGATTAAAATAGGGCACTTTTTGTTCAATATGAACAAAAAGCGCCCTATTTTATTGTCCAGTTCTTACTCTGATTTGGTGAAGCGTATTGTCTTTTGGAATTATTAAATCGGCTCTACAATAAATGTTGGGGTCTTAAAACAATTAAGAGCATAAAAAATGCACAACATCTTCCAAATCTTTTATACTTGAATTGTCGAGAAACA
>FOUN01000032.1 GCA_900114885.1 Psychrobacillus psychrodurans | reverse complement strand
CAAACGAAACTAAACAGCCAATCGCCGGTTCAATACCGTCAATTGGCTGCATAATAGGGTGTTTTATTCCTGTCTCAAAAACGTTAGTCAGTGCCGTAATAAAGGGGTTTTTTAAAAAATTGATAATTTAGTTTTCACCTAAAGTTTATAGAATTAAATTCATTGTTTCACTGGTTTTAACCCCCAAGTGATAAGTAGGATTTCTCATTGCTTTTTCTAGAGTAATCGAATGATCTACTATACTTACCAACTTTGAAAAATAGGAGGATAAGTTCCGGATACTTAGAGGTTCAATATAACCGGATATTAAAATAACTGGTACGTTATGTTTATTTGCAACTTTAGCAATACCAATAGGAGCCTTTCCAGAAAGTGTTTGAGAGTCTGATTTACCTTCACCTGTAATGATGAAATCAGCATTCTTGATATGCTCTTCAAAATTGATTGCTTCCATTACAACTTCAATACCCGGTTTCATATAAACTGGAAAAAATGCTAGAAAAGCACCACCTAGTCCACCAGCAGCACCCGCTCCTGGCAATTTATGTAGTGTAATTTGCGTGACTTCTTCTATTATATTAGCTAGATGTTCTAAATTCTTATCTAGCACCTTTACCATATTTGATGTCACTCCTTTTTGTGGACCAAAAACTTTTGTTGCACCGTTTAATCCTACGAAGGGATTATCCACATCAGAAGCCAATATAAAATGGCAATCCTTTATTCTACCATCAAAGTCTGTTGGATCAATTTCATGTAAATCTCTTAAAAATTGAGGTCCAAGAGGAATTTCTTTTCCATATTTGTTTAAAAACTTCATCCCTAATGCACGTAACATTCCTGTTCCACCATCATTCGTTGCACTACCCCCAAGCCCTATTATGAACTTCTTGTATCCACGATTTAAAGCATGAAGTACAAGCTCTCCTGTACCAAATGTGGAGGCTTGTAAAGGATTGTTCTCCTCTTTTTGTAATAGCATAATTCCAGATGCTTTCGCCATTTCAATAACACAAGTTTCTCCATCACCAAGCACTCCATACTCCGCCTTTATTAGGCGACCTATAGGATCATAAACCTCGACTTCAATAGTGCTTCCTTGAGTTGCTGTAATAAGTGCTTCAAGTGTCCCTTCTCCTCCGTCTGCAACTGGAAGTAATACCGTTTCGATGTCCTGACTAATTTCTTTGATGGCTTTATTAATCTCATAAGTTGCTTCTAAAGCAGTTAAGGAGCCCTTGAAGGAATCAGGACTAATAACAATTTTCATACTACCACCCTTTTAAAATCATAATAATAAATTCAAACAAACAAATGCAAGTATATGCATAGGAGATTTCGATTTCCGTCCTTAATCATATAAGATTTAAAAAACCGTTTCAGCTATAAGCTAAAACGGTTGTATATTTTCAAATTATTTTTTTGCTACTGTTACGTTCGCTACTCTCTTAGCACCAACGTATTTTTTACCCCAATAATAAGGGTCATTTAATTTATCAACACGAACACCTTTAGATGTTGAAGCATGGATAAACTTACCGCTACCTATGTACATACCCACATGAGATACGCCTCTACCAGAAGTATTGAAGAAAACCAAGTCTCCAACTGCTAGGTTTGCTTTTTTTACAGCTTTCCCACTGTTGTACATTCCCGCTGCTGTTCTTGCTAAATTAACCCCTTTGCTTTTGTAAACATATCCGATATAACCTGAACAATCAAAACCAGCCTTCGTTGTTCCACCATAACGATATTTAATTCCTACTAAACTTTTCGCACTCGATACTATTTCATTGGATGCTACAGTGCTTGCTGCTTCTGTATTTCCTGCAAATGTTCCCGCGGCTAAAACTACAGTTAAACTAAAGATTGTGATGATTTTTTTAAACAAAGAAGTCAAAACTAATGTTCCTCCAAAGATGTGTATTGAAAAATAGATTCAAAATGTTTTCTGAAAATTTCCCTATACACATATTAACACCTTTTAAACTTTATTAACTTTACAGTTGTGTAACAATAACATTACAGAGAATTATTCATTCTAAAAAGTAATCTTCTAATAGATTAGAAATCTTATAGTTCTATATTAGCTCTTAAGTAACAAAGTAGCAGTTATAACAATATAAGTTGCAAGTAAAATAGTCACATATTTGTGTTAATTCTAATTATAAAGGTATATCTTTTATAACCGTTTCTATGGTATAAATGTTATATAAGTTACATGGAAAGTTAGACAGGAGAGAGTTTAAAATGAAAAATACTTTAACAATGCATTTAGGGATGATTATTGTTGGAATCATTGCTTCTATGCTGTTAATCACTTCGTTTGCTACATACAATACTGCTTATGACGAACTATATAAGGCAGCTGGTATTGAAGCTTATGGGTGCGCAAATATTACTACTGGTTTGATTCAACCGGATGATGTTAAAAAGCTAATTACTGGTGATACTTCCACCATTGACAAGGTTAGCGAGCAGCTAAATTGGACTACTGCTCATAAAGATATATTTGAAACCCAGTATATTATAGATTTAGATGGTAAACTACTCGCTATGGATGATAATCTTAAAGAAGATGGCTTTAAAGCTGGAGATCAGTTTTATATAGATAAGGATGCTATTGCAATGTTAGTAGAAATGCAACATTCTACATATTCAGAAGCCTATGAATTTGCCGGCTTGGAAAGACTTTCTGGCTATGCCCCTATATTTGAAGATCATGATCCTTCTAAAGATATTATTGCTATTAGTGTTATTGATTTTGATGCATCTATTGTTACTGATCGTACTTGGGATGTTGTTAGTGGAGGAATACTTATTAGTTTGATTCCATTGATGTTAGCATCATTAATTACACTTTATTTAATTAGAAGAAAAACAAAGCCGCTTTCAGCACTTATTGCACATGCAGGTGAAATTGCAAAAGGTAATTTAACAGTCAAGGACACACATTTCACAAGTAAAGATGAAGTTGGAGATTTAAGTCGAACATTAAATACATTAGCTTCGAATCTACGAGATATTATAGGAACGATACAAAAAACGTCCGTTCAATTAACGGATAATGTCGAAAACAACTCTATTTCACTAAACGAAATGAAAGATGCCATACACCAAGTTTCAACTAATATGAGTGAAACTGTTGCATCGGTAAGCGACGGAACAAATACAGCCGAACGCTCCTCCAATATTTTGCAGAACCTAGCACAAGGTTTACAAAATTCAAAGGAACGTGCAGATACAACTATGATAAATTCTAAAACAACTATGAACACTGCCGAAGAAGGTCTAACTCGTGCAAGTGAAATTAGTCGTGACATGGATAAAATCAAATCTGCATCCATTGAAACTAGTGAAACAATCGGGCGATTAAATGAAGCAACTACACAGATTCAACAGATTACTAGTTCTATCTCTGCAATTGCAGCACAAACTAATTTACTAGCACTAAACGCTTCAATTGAGGCTGCTCGTGCTGGTGAGCATGGAAAAGGATTTGCAGTTGTTGCGGAGGAAGTTAGAAAACTAGCTGAACAATCGAATACCGAAGTGGAGCAAGTCGAAACAATCATTAAAGATATTACCGAAAGTATTATGCTAGTAGTAGATTCTACAGAAGAAAGTACGAAGTTAATCGAAACAGGTTCTTCGACTGTTCTTCAAACTTCTCAATCATTAAGTGATATTTCTACAGCCGTTGCAAAAACCGTTAAAGAAATATCCATGATTTCTGATATGACAACTACAGAAGCAGATAATTCGAAACAAGTCGTAGTGTTGATCAATCAACTTACTGAATCAATAAAAGAGATTGAACAAGTTACAACATCAATTTCAGCAGCAACTGAACAAACGACAGCTTCAATTGACGAAATTGCAAACCGTTCTAGTGAAACAAATGATATTGCACATCAATTAAATCAGATTGTAGGTAAATTTAAGCTTTAAAGTAAACAGTAAAAAAAACTAGGCAAAGAACATGCCCGGTCCTTTAAGAACAGAAACGTAACTACACTCTATATTGACAGAAGTGGAATGTGGCGACTCCAGCGGGATAAGGGAGAAAGTCGAGCCCCCGCGAATTAGGCTTATCCGCACGCGGAAAGCGTCCACATGAAACGCAACTCACAGGATTATTCGTTCTTTAATGCCCCATGAATCCAGTGTTCACAGGACAACTTTATATACTTTCTAATCTTTTAAAAAGGAGCAACTCTCTAACTAGAGAATTGCTCCTTTTCTAAGTTAGTGAATACCATGTGCTACCATAGCGTCCGCTACTTTAAGAAATCCTGCGATATTTGCTCCTATTACTAAATTACCTGGATGACCATAGCTTTCTGCAGCATTATAGCAGCTAGTGTATATGTTCTTCATGACTTGCTTTAATTTCTCATCTACTTCTTCAACCGTCCACGATAAGCGCATGCTATTTTGCGACATCTCCATTGCTGAAACAGCTACCCCTCCCGCATTTGCTGCTTTAGCTGGTGCAAATAAAACGCCACTTGCTTGGAAAGCAAGAATGGCATCTTCTGTGCAAGGCATATTAGCACCTTCCCCTATTGCCTTTACCCCGTTTTGGATTAATATAATCGCATCGTCTTTTGCCATTTCATTTTGTGTAGCACAAGGTAAAGCAATATCACATGCCACTGACCAAATGTCCATGCACCCCTCATGATATACAGCATTTTTATGAACCTTTGTATACTCCTTAATTCTTTTACTATCAAACTCTTTTAATTGTTTGATAGTTTCTACATCGATACCATTAGGGTCATATATATATCCATTTGAATCACTACATGCCAACACCAACGCACCAAGTTCAATTGCCTTCTCCATTGCGTAGATTGCAACGTTTCCAGATCCAGAAACAACTACTTTTTTTCCATCAAAGCTATCATTTGCAGTTTTCAACATTTCTTCAACAAAATATACTGTGCCGTAACCTGTAGCCTCTTTACGCCCCAAGCTTCCCCCATGATTTGGATCTTTTCCTGTAAACACACCAGCCTCATAGCCGCCCCTTAAACGATTATACTGGCCGAACATATAACCTATTTCTCTCTTCCCAACTCCAATATCTCCAGCAGGTACATCCATATCAGGCCCAATATATTTACTTAACTCGGTTATAAAGCTTTGTGTAAATCGCATTATTTCACGTTCTGACTTTCCTTTCGGATTAAAATCAGAACCACCTTTACCTGCGCCAATCGGCTGCCCTGTCAACGCATTTTTAAAGGTCTGTTCAAAGGCCAAAAATTTCATAATGCTACTATTTACCGTCGGATGAAAACGAATTCCTCCTTTATAAGGCCCTAAGCTATTATTAAACTGTACTCGAAAACCACGATTGACCTGAACTTTTCCAGTGTCATCTTCCCATGCAACTCGAAATGTAATTACTCGGTCAGGCTCCGTAATCCGCTCTAGTATTCCATTATGTATATATTCAGGGTGCTTTAGAAATACAGGACGAAGTGAATCAAATATTTCACGTGTTGCCTGTAAAAACTCTTTTTCCCCTTGATTTCTGTCTTTTACTAACTGGAATACCTCATGTACATAATCATTTGCTTTACTCTTATATTCTGTATTATTTCTTGTAGTTATTTCCATCCAATTACTCCTATCGTAAAAAATTATTAGTTTCATTATCTCCAAAATACTTTAACTATTCAACATATTTATAAACAAAAAATTATAAATATACAAAATAGTCTTTTTTATAATGTAAACAATCTTAAATTTTTTTTTGATTACTATGACAGTAATAGTTGAAAAAAAGTAAATTAGGTAATTATGAAATTGACTCATTCGACTACCTTTATCATTTTTTTAGTTCTTTCCTAGGTTTGCCTTCAAATTCTGCTTAAGTTCTTCCAGAGAAGCCTCGTTAGGGATAAAATACGATAATTCCTTATTTTCAATTTTACTGTAAATTCTTTTATCTTGTCCCTCCAAGGTTAATGGGACGATAGGAGAATCTTTAATTTCTTGGTATAGTTTTACAAATCCCAAGTAATCAGAGGTTGGCATATTTGTTCTAACATTTTCCCCAACGTTTTCTATTAAATCATCTAGTTTGGTTACACTACTAAAACGTGTAGATTCGTTTAGTATTGCTTGAATAACTTGTTTTTGACGTAGATTACGCCCTTTATCCCCCTCTGGATCTTTTTTACGCATTCGAACATATGCAAGAGCTTCATTTCCTTTTAGTAGCATAGGACCTTCCGTATAGGTTTTCCATTTGAGTGTATCTGCTAGTTGGATATCTACTGTAAACGGCACATCTACTTCAATTCCCCCTAGCGTATCGACGATATCTTCAAATCCTTGAAAATTCGTAGTAACGTAATAATCGATTGGTATTTCTAACAACTTTTCAAGCGCATTTATCGTGTAATTTATTCCACCATATGAATAAGCATGGTTTACTTTGTCTTCTCTTTCTAATTCTTCGATATATAATCTTGTATCTCGAGGAATATTCACCATCGAAATTTTTTCCGCTTTCGGATTAACAGTAACTAATAATAGCATATCCGAACGACCATATTTAGCCTCTTTCTCGTCATCCACGCCTGCTACTAATATGCAAAAAGGAGTGATTCGTAACTTCGTCTGCTCTTCTTCTTCTCTTTCTAAAGGTACATACATTTTAGAAGTTGCATTCTTTGTTTCCTGAGTAAGACTAATAGCAAAAGCGATAACTCCGAGGAGCAAAAAGGAAGAAATAACAAGTGCTAATAGAATAATTTTCCTTTTTTTCTTTTGTTTTTGTTTAGACCTTCTTGAAATAGGCATTGTTCTCCTCACTTCATCGTTAGTTTGATTATTCAATCTAATTTAAATACTAACAATATATAATAAATTATAATAGAAATACATTATTATTTCCTTTATAAAGTAACTAGGATTAATATTTACAGGATAATATGTAATGACATGTGATTTACTGGATGGAATATTAATGCTGATTACATTAATAAAGTAATAGAGGATTTCCGCAAGAAAAAAAGACCTCCCTTTTAAGGAAGTCTCAATCGATTTACTTAGTACAAACTTCTAATCAAAGCTTCCAACATTACAGGCATCTCTACAAATGCACTATCTACATGGAGTCGTTCAGTTTTTTGGTGAGCATCCTTACCAAATGGTCCAACATTCAAAACTGGACCTTTTAACTTCGCCATGTCGTTAAATGGAATGCTATAGGTATCTCCCCATACAGGTGTATTATTTTCAAATGCCGTCCAGCCCTTACCTTCATCTTCATAGTTCACATAACTTAAATCGCATATTCCATTGAAATAATGGATTTGATCTATTTTATTGTTGAACGATAAGCTTGATTGCTTAATCAATTCCACTGCATTTTTAATCAATGGATCATTAGAAGTGTTAACTGCCGGGTAGTAAGGTGGTGTAAATAGGATTACTGTTGCTGGTGCTAACTCCTGACATTGGATCATCAAGTCATCTACAATACGGAGCGATTTTTCTCGGTCATCCCATTCCTCATTTGACAGCGTTTGTTCTTTAAGCTTTTCTACTTGTTCTGTTCCTAATTTTTTATTTGCGTATTCAAGTAACTCTTCATAACGGAAAACCTTTACTTTTCCTATGCCTGTTACCTGCTCCCGCTCACAAATTATAGAATAATCTTCGTTCAATGCTTGCATTGCATCTTCTGCAACTTGCTCGAACAAATCCATCACTTCTGATGCAGTACGTTTCAGTAAAAACACATTATATAATGCAACCGCACGGTAAGGTGTTTGCGTAGAATAAGACAGTTTCAGATCCTTCTGCTGCAATGAAACTGGTAGAGGCGTACTCTCCCCAAGATCCGTCTCGCGGAATAGATTATTCCACTCCATCCTCTGCGTTAAGAAGGATGCAATATAATTGGCAGTCATGCCTTTCATAGGTTCTCCCACATGTGTTTCTTTCCCGTAAAACAAAGCGGCTGGCATGATTTTACCAATCGTACCTGTATATATATATTCTGCAATGTCAGTGGGATTTTGAGAAAATGAAGGTTCACTATTTAAAAATAGCTTATAGCTTAATCCGAACTCCTCACGTATACGCACTAAATGTGTAACTGCAGCACGCATACCAGCAGAATTGACTTCTTCATCAGGAACAGTAGTTAAAATAAGATTAATTGGCCACTGCTCAACACTCGCTTTTTCAATTAACTGCATATGTAGCGCAAGCCCCATCTTCATATCCATCGTGCCCCGACCAAACAAATACTTCCCAGTTTCCAAATCAGTTCTAGCACCTTCAGGCAATTCTTCTGGATTCTCCCTTAACTTTTTTGTTAACTCCTCTGGAAAATATGCAAGCGGCTCCAAAACACCATACTCTTCTGTTTGAACCGTATCAAAATGACTAATCAGCACTATTGTTTCAGTCGCTTCTGGATGTTTGTATAACGCAGTTACTACTTGTCTACCAAGTCCCGCATCATGCATTTGTAATAGACTTGGATGATTTTGAAAATAGCGTAGTTCCCCTAGCTTTTTCACTAATTTAGGGGCAAATGCCCGTTCTCCCTCTGTTAATGTAATACTATCCCAGCTAACCAATTCACATAACAAAGCCCTTAGTTTTTCAGGTGTATCCCATAATTTGCCCATGATGATTTATCTCCAATCTCCTTCTATATTAACTATCTATTTAAAATATAGGGTCTACCCTATAAACTGTCAATCTATTTCGAATTTTTTATTATTGTGACTTATTATTTATTGAATCTCTCTTCAAAAATACCTCAATCTATTACGGAATGATATCTATTTCAGAAGTATATATAATAAATCAATAATAATAATAATTAATCGGGATTAAATGCTTACTTTTATAAAAAAAGCAATTGCCTATGATAAACTGTACCCTTTGTAAAGGACATTTTGAAAAAGGTTAGGCAACTTGTTGAAGCTGCTGTCTGTATTTTGCAGGCGGCAGCTTTTTTAAATT
>FOUN01000018.1 GCA_900114885.1 Psychrobacillus psychrodurans | reverse complement strand
ACGATAAGCACCTTGCGCTTCCTTAGTGGTTGGTCGATGTGTACCCCCACAGTGGACTTTCACCACCTAGATAGTTGCCATGCCTGGCACACTAAGAAAAACCGTGCAAAAAAAATGCTCGGCCTCTTAAGGTCAAAACTTTAAAATCAGCAGTATATCTCATTCTAAAAAGCATCTTGAATCGAGTGTACAAGGTACATTTATATATATATTATCTTAAAAAAACCTTCTGACTTTCGTCAGAAGGTTTTCTCTTTAAATAGTTGAATTTTCATCTTTTACAGTTACTGGTTCTTCAAAAAAATCTACTGGTTTTTCTTTGTGGGCTACTACCTCATTTTGTAGAACATTAATGGTAGCCTCTTTCTTTTCAAGGTCTTTCTCTAAGTGCTTAACTTTCCTTGATAATATAAATGATCGATAAATTGCAACAGACCCACTTAGGAGCGCTCCTAATAAAGCTGAGCCCAAGATAACGAGGATAAGTGGCCATTGTGCAGTTCCAAATACATAATTGACTGGAACCGTGTCTACATTGTAAATGGCAAATAAAGCAATAATAATAGCTAAAAGCAATCCAAATAATAATGACCATTGAAATTTCATAGTGGCACTCCTTTACTTTGTAGTATAGAAAAATATGGAACAGAGTATATAAAAGTTATACCCTGCTCCATATTATACTTAAACATTATACGACTGGCTCATCAGAACCCCATTTTTTCTCTTCTTTTTTCACATCAATACCGCCATTTTTACGCATTTCTTTCACTTTCAAGTCAAACCAAATTTGTGCTCCAATGTAAATGGAAGAATACGTTCCGGCTATTAACCCAATTAATAAAGCAATAGAGAAGTTACGTATACCTTCTGCACCGAATATCAATAGTGCTACAACAACTAAAATTACTGTAAGAACCGTATTTACAGAACGACCTAGCGTTTGTCGTAATGATTTATTTACAATCGTTGCAAGCTCATCTTCGGATGTAATTTTAGCACTACGATGTAGGTTTTCTCGAATACGGTCAAATGTTACAATCGTATCGTTTATAGAATAACCGACTATCGTTAAGACTGCTGCGATAAATGTAATATCTACTTCTAACCGCAGTATACTGAATATAGTAACCATTAAGAATGCATCATGAAGTAGCGAAACGATCGATGCTAGCCCCATTCTCCACTCAAATCGGAATGCGACATAAATGATTATTCCAAGAGCAGCAAACGCCAATGCTTTTAATGCATTTTTGACAAGTTCTTGTCCTACAGTTGGTGAAACCGTACTCACAGATGGTTCCTTCCCAAACTGCTCATTCATTTCTGTTTTTAATGTTTTAATTTCATCTTGTGTAAAGTCGTCTTTATAGCGTACGACTGCACTATCTCCGTTATCACCAGAAATTACAATATCATCTGAAGGCAAGCCGATACTTTCTATTTTCTCCGTAACAAGTGCATTTGTTAATGGCTGAGTGGAATTAATTTGAACACGTGTCCCAGAAGAAAAATCAATACCAAGATTTAACTTGAACACACTTAAAATTATAAATCCTGCAATCGTTAGTGTTATAGATGCGATGTAGAAAACTTTACGACTACGAACAAAATCAAATCGATCAAATTTTGTTGTTAAATCTAACGTATCCGTTTCTTCTTCTGGAGCATGCATTCTTTTCTTCGGAATACCAAACCAACCTGGTTTGTTATCAAAGTAGCCACTATGAACAAGTAGTCCAAGTAAAATACGCGAAGCCCATACTGCTGTAATGAATATAACTAAAATACTAATGATTAACAGTGTAGCAAATCCTTTTACAGAACTTGTGCCGAAGAAGAATAATACCGCAGCTGCTAATAAAGTAGTAATATTTGCATCGAAAATAGCAGTAAAGGATTCTTTCGCTCCAGCATCAAATGCTTTCTTCACCGACTTACCTACACGTAACTCTTCTCGTACTCGCTCATAAGTTAGGATGTTTGCATCTACTGCCATCCCTACCCCAAGAACAATTGCTGCAATTCCTGGAAGTGTTAGTACACCATTAATCCAATCAAAAATTACTAAGATCAAGAAAATATACACAACCAATGAAATAACTGCAATAATACCAGGCAATCTATAATATGCAATCATAAATATGAAAATTGCCGCAACACCTATAATACTAGCCAAAATTGTACTGTTTAATGCTTCTTCTCCGAATTGTGCACCTACTGAGGTGGAGTAGATTTCTTCTAACTCAACTGGAAGAGCACCAGCATTTAAAATTCCCGATAGATTTTTTGTTTCATCTACTGTAAATGCACCGGAAATTTCAACGCTATCTGAGTTAATACGCTGAGAAACTCGTGGAGCTGAAGTGAATTTTTGCTCTTTTTCAGGCTTCAAAACTTCCTCTTTGTATGAATCCACACCTTCTTCAAAGTCTAACCAAATAACTAGCACATTGTCTGGCGCTGGTTTAGCAGCAATCTCTGAAGTAATTTCTGCAAATTTATTCGCATCTTTTAATTCTAATGTTACGATAGGTTGTCCTTGTTGATCAAAAGCTCCCTTAGCACCGCCTTCTTTCAAGTCCATCCCGTCTAGCATTATATTATCATCGGAATCTCTGAATGTTAAATTCGCTTGTGTTGAAAGTAACTCTCTGGCAGAATTCTGATCATCCACACCAGCAAGCTGTACTCGAATACGGTTGCCATCTTCAATTTGAATACTAGGCTCACTTACACCCAATACGTCAATACGGCTCGTAAGTGCTGAAGCGGTATCTGCTACAACGTCTTCCGTTATTTTCTGTCCATCCTTTAATTCATTTACTTGATAAAGAACCTCAAAACCACCTTGAAGATCTAGACCGAGTTTAATATTGTTCAGTACGCCTGTAGCAGTGGGACTGATTGTTCCTGAAAAAATAACGAGTAACAATAAAAACGCAACTATGCGTCCTCTAGTTTTCATATGTAGATTTCCTCCTCAAAAAAAAGCAACAAGTTTATTATGAAACACGTTGCGCTCACTGTCAAATAGCGATGCATTTAATGTTCTTCAGAAATGGGATTTAATAACAATTGCAATTCGTCTTGATTAATCTCAGAAAACCAATTAGATGTTCTTTGATTTTCAATTTGCTCAAATGTCATAAATTCTGCGGGAGAAATAGTTAAAATATCATTTATGATTTGATAAAGAGGCAACGAAGATATTTCTTTTTTTCTCCATTTTTTTGTCACACAAAATTTCCAAATATCCATTTCTGTAACTGTATTGTATTGATAAACGACAAACTCATTTCTCTTACTTTCTATAGCTGGTAGTACGTGCGTAAAAATATCTTCATAATTATTTTCCATAATATCGCACCTCTTTTAAAGAATAATGTACTAAGCAATATGCATATTGTTATTGTATACGAAGTTCCTGTATTTGAGAAGGAAGTGTTTAGTTGTCAACATTTTTAAAAGGGTCCATTGTGTTAATGATTTCTATTTTTTTGTCTAAGTTTTTAGGATTTATTTATCGTATGCAGTTTGTTCGTTTAACAGGTGAAGAAACAGTTGGGATTTATATGACTGCTTATCCAGCTTTCATCTTTTTCCTTTCTTTGGTACAACTTGGTATTCCAATTGCAATGGCTAAAATTATTGCAGAGTTACGCGCAAGAAGTGCCACATCGGATTATTTTTCTGTTATGCGAACCTCTGTTATTGTTACAGTTATTTCGATTTTAATATTCACACCATTATTTATCTTCGTAACTCCTTATATCTCGGGAAGTCTATTAAAAAATGATGCAATCACTATGACTTTGTATGTTTCCATCGCAATCGTTCCAATTGCTGCAGCTGGAGGAATATTAAAAGGATTTTTTCAAGGTATAGCAAGATTAGAAGAAACCGCAGTAGCCCAATTAATGGAACAAATTGTGCGTATTTTATTAATTACCTTTTTACTTCCATTTTTTCTTACATCTGCTTCTCCACAAGAAGCCGCTGCTTATGCAATGATTTTAGCTCTTGTCGCTGAACTTATCGCTTTGCTTTACTTAAAATGGAAATATGACAGATGGAAAACTAAGCAAACCTATAATAAAAAATCTAAAGCATATCCATTATCACCTCTCTTCGCAATTGCTTTACCATCTTCAGGAAGTCGGTTATTCGGATCATTTACATGGTTTTTGGAGCCAATCATTTTTATCAAAGCTTTAGCTATTACTGGAATTACTGCAGTTGCAGCTACTACTCTTTATGGAGTTATTTCAGGTGTGTTAGTTCCTTTGTTATTGTTTCCTTCATTCATACCGTACGCACTTTCTATCGTCCTAATACCTGCAGTTAGTGATGCATTTGCACGAAAAAATTTAACGCTATTAAGAGAAAGAATTCACCTATCTCTAAAGTTTTCTACCTTAACGGGCTGTTATGCAGCAACGTTATTTTATTTACACGGTGGGGAACTAGTTGAGTCACTATTTCATGTTGAAAACGCAACGGTTTATATGAAAATTCTATCACCGATTTTTTTCTTTTATTATATTCAAAGCCCTTTATTTTCTATTTTGCAGGCATTAAATAATTCAAAGGCTGCATTTCTCAATTCCTTATATGGTGGCGTAGGAAAACTATTGTTACTATTTTTTCTTGCTTCCCAAGCTACTATTCAAGAAAAAGGTGCTGTCGTTGCGATTGGATTTGGAGTATTGATTACTTCTTTTTTACATATCGCTTCTTTGAAAGAAAAAAAAGAAGCACAAATTGGCTTCTCTTTTTTTGTAATTCCCTATGCAGTATTCTTAATAACAATTATCTCAAGACCATTGGTTATTTCTATTGGAAGTCAACCATTACTAATCGAGTGTCTACTCACCTTGGTATATTTAACAGTCGCTCTGGTACTTTTTAGACAGATTAAACGCAAAGAGATTAGTGTCATTTTCAAGATTGCCAAATCATCAAAAAATAGGTTTTAATGTACGAACTAAAATGATGTCTTTAGTTGAATATAGAGATTCTCATTCTCATAACTACAGTAAAATATTTTTTTATAGTTCAAAATTTGCTTTTGCTCTAGTTCTTGTATCAACCATTTTTCATTTTTACCAATATGCTCTAAATGTCTATGTTGTATTTCGCCATCGATAATGAGAGGAAATACATATTGTTCTTCTTCTTTTTTAAAAACAGATAAGTTACCTGATGACTCCAAAAAAGCATAAGAGACTGATTGAATAGAACCAATCTGCTGTTCACGTAATTGTTGAAGCAAGTCATCTAAATTATAACGTTGTTTTCTCATCTCTTTTTCAACGATTATTCCATCTCTTATTAATATAGAAGGTTCACCTTCCATGACATCCCGAAACTTTTTGCTTTTTAATGAAAAGTAGGAAACGCCCATCTGGATGAAAAATAGCATAAGAACTGGGACAATTGCATTGATAAAACTACTTTGAGGATCATCCAATGAAAAGCCTGCAACCTCGGCTATTAAAAGAAAAACAACCAAGTCAAAAATACTTAACTCACCCACTTCTCGTTTTCCCATCAAACGAAAAATCAGTAAAATAAACCAGTACAAAATAAATGTCCGAATTATTATTATGAGTATGTCCTGCACATAATCACCTCATAATTACCATGCCCAAAGAAAAAGAACTTACTCATATATTGAGCAAGTTCTTTTTTATGTATTTTAGTAAAGATAAAATATTATGTATCTAAACCTAGAATACTGCGAATTTATGTGTTTTGTCCAGGCATTTGAAGCACTTATTTAGTGCTTCAGGATTTTGAGTAAACAAGTTACACTTTTACTCAAAATCCTTCCAGTGCCTAACATGACTATCATAGACCCATTCACTTTTTATTATAACTTTGACTCTGAAACTACTCGTCCTACTGCTACGCGCTCGAATTGTAAGCGAGTTCCGTCTGCAACAGTAACAAAGATTGTTTGATCATCTACTGCATCTACCTTGGCGTGTAAACCACCAACAGTTATGATATCGTCTCCACGCTTAAGATTGCTTTGCATTTGTGAAGTTGTTTTTTGACGCTTTTGTGCTGGTCGAATGATGAAGAACCACATTACAGCGAACATAGCAACAATTGGCAACAAACCTGCTAAATTACCCATATTTTTATTTCCCCTCCTTTACCTCTTTATCTAGTATACAAGAATCAGAAGTTTTTTGCATTTGGTTTGTTATACCCATATTCTTCAAAAAATTCTTCTTTAAAATCAAGCAGACGATCTTCACGTATAGCTTGTCGTACATTTTCCATTAATTTCATTAGGAAATGTAGGTTATGATAGGATGCTAGGCGTAAGCCAAACGTTTCATCAGCTCTGAATAAATGGCGAATATAAGCACGTGAATAATTTTTACATGTGTAACAATCGCATTTTTCATCGATAGGACCAAAATCGCGAGCATATTTTGCTCCTTTAATAACTAGGCGACCTTGATGAGTAAAGAATGTACCATTACGCGCAATACGTGTTGGTAATACACAGTCAAACATATCTACGCCTCTAATAGAACCATCTATTAATGAATCAGGCGATCCAACACCCATCAAATAACGCGGCTTGTTGTCAGGCATCATTGGAGTAGTAAAATCAAGTACACGGTTCATTACATCTTTTGGCTCACCAACCGATAACCCTCCAATTGCATATCCAGGGAAATCTAAAGAAACTAAATCTTGTGCAGATTGACGACGTAATTCCTCATACTCTCCACCTTGGATGATTCCAAATAGCCCTTGCTTATCTGTATTCGTATGAGCATTTAAACAACGTTCTGCCCAACGTGATGTACGTTCTACAGACGCTTTCATATACTCAAAAGATGCAGGATAAGGTGGGCATTCATCAAAGGCCATCATAATATCAGAACCTAAATCGTTTTGAATCTCCATTGATTTTTCAGGACTTAGGAATAGTTTATCCCCATTGAGATGATTGCGAAAATGAACACCCTCCTCTTCAATTTTACGCATATCACTTAAACTAAAAACTTGGAATCCGCCAGAATCTGTAAGAATTGCACGATCCCAGTTCATAAACTTATGAAGCCCGCCTGCTTCACGTATAATTTCATTTCCAGGACGAAGCCACAAGTGATACGTGTTGCTAAGAATAATACCAGCATTCATCTCTTTTATTTCTTCTGGAGCCATTGTTTTTACAGTAGCTTGTGTACCTACTGGCATAAATGCTGGTGTTTCAAAGGAACCGTGAGGAGTGTGTACAATACCCAACCTAGCACCTGTTTGTTTATCTTTTTTTATAAGTTCATACGTAATTGCTGTCATTTAATAATTCCTTCCTTTTATAAACATTGCATCGCCAAAACTGAAAAAGCGATACTTTAAGTCAACTGCTTCTTTATAGGCACTCAAAATAAAATCTCTTGAAGTAAGTGCACTAACAAGCATTACTAAAGTAGATTTAGGTAAGTGGAAATTCGTAATCATTCCATCTATACATTTAAATTCATAACCTGGATAGATAAATATCGAAGTCCATCCACTATCTGCTTGAAGTTGTCCATCAAATTTAGTTGCCACTGTTTCCAATGTTCTAGTAGAAGTGGTCCCAACTGCTACAACTTTTCCTCCAATGGCTTTCACTTTGTTAATTACATCTGCTGTTTCTTGTGTAATCCGATAAAATTCAGAATGCATTTCATGGTCATCGATAGAATCTACACTAACCGGACGAAAAGTTCCAAGTCCTACATGTAATGTTACAAATGCTATTTTAACACCTTTTAAGCGAATTTCATCTAATAATGCATCTGTAAAATGTAGGCCTGCTGTTGGAGCTGCAGCAGAACCCTGCTCTTTTGCATAGACCGTTTGATAGCGATCCTTGTTTTCCAACTTCTCGTGAATGTATGGGGGAAGTGGCATTTCTCCTAATTGGTCTAATACTTCAAAAAACACTCCCGTATATTCAAAACGGAAAATTCGTCCACCATGGTCTTTGATGCCTGTACAGACAGCTTTCAACAAACCTTCACCAAATGTAATTTCAGTGCCTATTTTGACCCGTTTTGCAGGTTTCACAAGTGTTTCCCAATGATCCCCTTCTATTTGTGTCAATAAAAGAACTTCTACATTAGCTCCTGTTTCCTCTTTAATACCCATTAAGCGAGCAGGCATTACCTTCGTATCGTTCAATACAAGGCAATCTCCTTCATTTAATTCATTTAGTATTTCCTTAAAGTGAGTATGTGTATACGACTGTTTTTCAAAATCTGCTATCAATAGTTTGCTACTCGTTCTGTCTAACAGCGGAGTTTGTGCAATTAGTTCTTCTGGTAATTCAAAATCAAAATCTTCTACTCTCATATATAGGACATCCTTTATAATTCTTTTCTTTCCACTGGCAATGGAATACCGAAATGTTCATAAGCAAGTGGGGTAACAATTCTTCCTCTAGGCGAACGTTGGATAAATCCAATTTGCAGCAGGTACGGTTCATACACATCTTCAATTGTAGTAGGTTCTTCTCCAATACTAGCTGCAATGGTATCTAATCCAACAGGGCCACCTCTAAATCGTTCAATCATGGACAAAATTAGTTTATGGTCTATATGATCTAATCCACGTGGATCTACTTGAAGCAACTCCAATGCTTCATTAGCAATATCAAGAGAGATATGCCCATTTCCACGAACCTGTGCATAATCACGTACTCTTTTTAACAAACGGTTAGCAATACGTGGAGTACCTCTAGATCTTCTAGCGATTTCTCCAGCAGATTCGTGGTCAATGGATGCATTAAATAACTCTGAACTACGTGCCACAATGGAGGTTAATGCATCTTCATCATAATAATCTAGTCGCAGTAATACTCCAAAGCGATCACGTAAAGGTGCAGATAATGCACCTGCCCTAGTAGTCGCACCTATTAAGGTAAACGGTGGGAGGTCAAGACGCACACTTCTGGCAGCAGGACCTTTTCCTACTACGATATCCAAGCAAAAGTCTTCCATAGCAGGATAAAGTACTTCCTCGATGGATCGATTCAACCGATGAATTTCGTCTATAAACAATACATCTCCAGGCTCCAAAGAACTAACAATTGCAGCTAGGTCACCTGGACGCTCGATAGCAGGGCCACTTGTCATTCGAATTTGTACGTCCATTTCATTTGCAATTACAGCAGCAAGTGTTGTTTTTCCAAGTCCAGGAGGTCCGTACAAAAGACAGTGATCTAAACTTTCACTTCTCATTTTAGCTGCTTCGATGAATATCTCTAAATTATGTTTAATTTTATCTTGCCCAATATATTGCTGTAAAAACTGAGGACGAAGAGATTGTTCGAAAGGTTCGTCAAAATTGGAAATTCCGCTTGAAATGACACGTTCATCCATAGCTAGAACCTCCTTTCTTATGTTTATTTACCTAAAAATAATAACTGTAAGGCTTTTTTCATAAATTGATCGGTTGTTTGAAGTCCAGCATCTGCTTTAAGTAATGGACGAATTTTAGCTAATTCTCTTTCTGAATAGCCTAAAGCTGTTAATGCTAGCATTGCCTCTTCTAGTTCATGATCGGATTCCCCATTGTCAAATAAGTTAGGTCCATCGTCTTCGAATTCCAGTTCTTCAAAATCTATTAAATCATTTAGTTTTCCTTTTAAATCTAATATCATTTGACGAGCAGTTTTCTTTCCTACCCCAGGAAATTTCACTAAAAATGTTTCGTCTTCTCTCTCTATTGCTTGAATAACATGAGTCGGCTCACCACTTGCTAATATAGCCAAAGCACCTTTGGGACCGATTCCGGAAACTAAAATGAGCTTTCGAAATAACTCCCTCTGTGAAAGCGTTGGAAATCCCATTAGCTGTTGTGCATCCTCACGTACATGAAAATGCGTATATACTTGGACCATTTCCTCACTTTTTCTGAAGGCAAATGGATTTGGTGTAAATAGTTGATAACCAATCCCCTGCTGTTCTACTACTACGTATTCTGGTGTTACTCGAGTTACTTGTCCTTTTATGTAATCATACATCCTTTAAATCCCTCGCAATTCATACTATTATTATAGCATAACAAACAAAGATGGCCGCTCAAAGCACGAGCGACCAACTCCTTAAAAGTACGATTATAATTTACTTAAAGTATAGCATAAATTGGGCCATTCTGTTAGTGCTTTATTCGTATAGGGTATTAACTGATCGATAAATTTTTGTTTACGCTCTTTTGGTAATGAGTACGCGTACAGCCACTCTCGGTATAGCTCATTTGGATACATCATCGCTTCTTTGTATCGCCGAACTACTTTTTCAAGATGTGGAAATTCTGAGATAAGCAACAAAATATCATAATCAATTTCCGGAAGTACTCGGTGCATCCATAGAATATTTTCCATTTCTCTTGGACCGATCACAGCCAAATCAAAATCAATTATTTTATAATCAGAACTATCCGATAAAAAGTTATGGTGAACAACATCTCCATGCAGCAGGGTACGTTTCTCCATATTAAATGGTTTCATATTACGTAATGCAACATCACCACAAAGTAATAATAATTTTGTCTGATTACATCCTATATGCGACTCGATGAAAAAAGAAATTTCATTCATCTTCCATTTCCGATTCTGCCATTTAGAAATAAGATTAAAAGAATAAAATAAATTACTATCTTCCCAGTCAACTATATTATTGGTCTCATGAATCTGACTTAGAAGAGAGTAGACTGCTTTTCTATCTTCTTTAAAACGATAGGAAACTGTGTGAGTCCCCTTATACCACGGTTGAATAATAAAATCTTCTTGTGTCGATTCAATAATTGGAAGTATAAAAGGTTTATCGATGTATTCTAATTCTTTATGAATTAGGCGAATTTTTTCCGCCTGTTCAACGGTTGGATACTTTTTTACAGAGAATATGCCGTTTTCATTTTTCCATTTCCATACATTTTTCTTAATTTGTCGTATATACGTACTCACGTTTTAATAATGTGGATAGGGATATGGAGGACATGGATATACAGGAACATAACATATCTGTATACAAGGACATCCTCCGAAATCTGCTTGGTGCTGCATGTATGGAAACTGGTGAACTGGTGGTGGACACGGATACATTGTCGGGAATGTAGGTGAAGCATCCTCAGTTATCGGACTAGTTAGCTGCGGTGTTGGTTGAATTGGTTGTGGTTGTACGGGTGGTGGTGTTGGTTGTGCAACTGGTGTTTTATCCACATTTATATCATAATTCTCGATATGGTTATGAATGTGAATAGATGTGGACTCCATTAATCTCCAACCTTGTGGTGATGGGGTCGTATCAATATCAGGGACAGGCATCATATGAAATGGGAATGTATAGGATGGTGATGGTTGCACAGGTTGTTTTGGCTGCTGATACGTAGGTGGTGCTGGTGGTGCTGGTGGTGCTGGTGGTGGTGTTGGCATTACTGGTGGCGCTGGTTTTGTTTTCGTTTTGTCGATTGGTTGCGGGATTTTTACTTCCTCCTTTTTCACCATTTCATTTTTGACCATCTCTTTCTTCACTGGTCTATTGTCACTGTATGGATGTGTTGTCGACTCCATTTTTTTCGAATTCGGAATAAAGATTTTCATACCTGGCACAATATATTCCGGATTAGCTAGATGCGCATTTACTTTCTTTAATTCCTCAAAAGAAACACCATAATTCCTGGAAATTTTCCACAAAGTGTCCCCTTTAACAACAATATGAGTTTGCACGGTCTTCCTCCTTCCTTCTCCTTTAAATTATGTGTAGTATCTTAAAATGGTCACAGATTTTAAACAAACAACCACCCCTTCATGTTAAACTTATGAATAGGAACCAAGTCATTATGCAAGTTCGGAGGGGTTAATCTTGAAAAAGTTAAAAGGCGGGGATCGTAGGGATTGGATTTTTTCCTATTTAAAGCAGCAACAGGCACCTGTGACTGGCACTGAGTTAGCAAAGCTTACTAATGTTAGCAGGCAGGTTATTGTTAATGATATAACATTATTAAAAGCAATGAATGCCTCAATTATGTCCACCAGTCAAGGCTATATTGTACTGTCTGATGAAGGTACTTCATATATTCAAAGACGAGTCGCTTGCAATCATCAATCCATTCACTCTGAGGACGAGCTTCTAACCTTAGTTGATGCTGGAGTCACTGTAGAAAACGTTACCATTGAACACCCTGTTTATGGAGAAATCACGTCCTCTATCATGGTTGCCAATCGACACGACGTTGAAATGTTTTTAAAGAAGGTCAGAGATACGGAAGCTCCATTTTTATTGGAGCTTACTGCTGGAATTCATTTGCATTTATTGTCCGCGCCAACTGAAGAAATTTTAAATAGAGGTATTAGTGCAATTAGGGAAAAGGGTTATTTGATGGAAGGATAATTTTTTCATGTACTATCGTAAAAAGAAAAGATAAAAAATCCTTTAAGAAAATAAACCTGTTTCTATTGTTTTCGAAGGGCTTTGGATAGACGTGTGCTATATTATTACCAAGTAAATTTTTAGTGATAAAGGTTGTGACGTCAATCACAACCTTTATCACTTTTTTCGGTAATCTTATGGCGTTTGTCTTTCCTTCCCCCTTCTATAACACTAAGAAACAGGTCATTGCGTTTTTGGATAACTAGGGAAAATACACTATTCTATATAATGAGCAAGATCTCGAAGATACTATTTTCGTTCGCAATAAGGCTTCATTATGGTAAAAACACTTTCTGTCTCTCTTTATTTCCACGAGTGGAAATGGAGGTCTGCTGTCTTCATCTATTAATGGATAATAGCATATATAATTCAAAAGAGATTACAAATAATTTGATCCTAACACAACGATGCATTAGCAACGGCGATAGCTCATCGCACCCTGCGGAAGGTGCACCTGAACCCGAAATCACTACTATTATTTAAAGTCACATGAAACAGTATTCACGGGAACTTTTTATATACTTTTTTCAAACAAAAAACGAAGCGAATCCATTTATGAACGGATTGCTTCTTTTTTTGTTTCGTATGTATAATACGAGCCTAATGATTTCACACCACAGCCCAGTGCCTTTAACTCTTCCATTGCACCAACCATCATTGGCATCTTTTCGTCCTCTAGAACATCCATGATAAAGAAATAATGCCCTAGACCTGTTTTTAATGGTCGTGACTCAATTTTACTTAAATTGAGCTGTCTCCATGCAAAAACGGAAAGCACCTGATGTAAGGCTCCGGAACGATCATCTTTAGGTAAGGTGATCATGACAGTTGTTTTCACTTGATCTGTATGACCTTCTTGCTCGATACAATAATTCTTTTTAGAAATCACAAAAAATCGTGTGTGATTAAATTGAAAATCATGTATGTTTTGTTCGACAATTTTCAAACCATATTCTGATGCAGCAGAAGTATTTCCAATCGCAGCTATACATAAGTCTTCGTTTTCAGAAACGTATTTTGCTGCTGCAGCGGTAGAAGATGATTGCTCTAACGGTACTTTACCAAATCGGTAAAACAAATATTTGTGGCATTGTGCCAAAGCATGTGGATGGGAGTAAACGGTTGTCATGTTTTCCCATCGCCCCGCATTATTTGGATGGACCATCAAATGCTGTTCGATTGGAGATAATAGCTCTGCAATAACATACAGCTCTGCCTCATGGAATAAATAATCTATCGTTAACGGAACTGTGCCCTCTAAAGCATTTTCCAAAGGAACTACTGCTATATCTACTTCACCATTTGCAACAGCTTCAATGCATTCAGGTATAGTACGAATTGGCACTAACACCTCTTGTTGAAATAATGACTTAGTTGCTAAATGTGTAAAAGAAGCTTCTGGCCCTAGAAAAGCAACCTGTTTGGTTTTCATTAGAAATACCTCCCCATTGTCTGGCTCCAGCAACTTCTCCTTCTCAAGCGCTGGAACTTCTCTTATAAAGCACCAGAGCTAATTACTTCTGCAGATTCCACAAAGTCCAGTCGCTTCATTTCATTTATAAATTCTTCTAATTCCTTGTTCATCGCTGTTACATCGAGTGACAAAGTTACACTAGCTCTGCCTTGAATCGGTATCGTTTGATGGATCGTCAATACATTACATGTAGATTCAGCAACCAATTGCAATAGTCTAGCAAGTGTCCCTTCTCTATCCTCTAATTGTAGAAATACAGTTAAAATCCGTTCTTGAACAATCGAATGAAAAGGAAAAACCGCATCACGATATTTATAAAAAGCACTTCTAGAGAGGTCTACTTCTTTTACTGCATCCCATATCGAAGATGCCTTCCCAGATTGCAAGAGGTGTTTTGCTTCCAAGGTTTTTTGCATCGCCTCTGTCAGCACATCCTCCCGGACTAAAAAAAATCGCTGGCTTGTCACATCTTTCATGCGGTTCCCTACTTTCTACTATTCGATAAATTCAAATTCAAATTTCAATAATCGTACTGTATCCCCATCTTTAGCTCCACGCTGACGAAGGGCATCATCAATACCCATTCCACGTAGCTGTCTAGAGAATCTACGGATAGAATCCTCTCTGCTAAAGTCAGTCATTTTAAATAATCTTTCAACTGATCCACCAGCAAGTACGAAGGCTCCATCATCATCTCTTGAAATTGTGAAATCTTCTTGTTTAGCTTGATACTTGTACATTACAGATGTTTCTGTTTCTTCTTCCATCAATTCCTCTAGTGGGAATTCAGGCGCAACCTCTAACATATCGGCTACAGCAAATAATAACTCTTGTAAACCTTGACGAGAAATTGCTGAAATCGGGAATACTTTCATATCAGATCCGACTTTTTCTTTAAAAGCTTTTAAATTTTCTTCAGAATCTGGCATGTCCATTTTATTGGCTACAATAATTTGAGGTCTTTCCGTTAAACGTAGATTATATTGTTTTAACTCCTCGTTAATAGTCAAATAATCCTCGTAAGGATCACGACCTTCCATACCAGACATATCGATGACATGTACAATTACACGCGTACGCTCAATATGGCGTAAGAATTGGTGACCAAGCCCTACTCCTTCATGTGCACCTTCGATTAATCCTGGTAGATCCGCCATCGCAAAACTACGATGATCTTCAGTTTCTACCATTCCAAGGTTCGGTACAATTGTAGTAAAATGGTATGGAGCAATTTTAGGTTTAGCTGCTGATACAACGGATAATAACGTTGATTTTCCGACACTTGGGAATCCAACTAAACCGACGTCCGCTAATACTTTTAGCTCTAACTCCACATTTAACTCGAAACCTGGCTCTCCTTTTTCAGATAGCTCTGGAGCCGGATTAGCGGGTGTTGCGAAACGAGAGTTCCCTCTACCACCACGTCCACCTCTTGCAATTACAACTTTTTGTCCATGCTCAACTAAATCTGCAATTACTTCTCCAGTTTCTTCATTTTTAACTACTGTTCCAGGTGGTACTTTAATGATTAAATCATCCGCATTGGCACCATGCATATTCTTACTACCGCCATGTACTCCTCTATCAGCTTTAAAAATTCTCTTATAGCGGAAATCCATTAATGTACGAAGACCTTCTTCTACCTCGAAGATAACGTCGCCACCATTTCCTCCGTCCCCACCTGCTGGGCCTCCTAAAGGAACATACTTTTCACGTCGGAATCCAACCATACCATCTCCGCCGTCGCCACCTTTGACATATACTTTCACGTGATCAACAAACATTTACCTCACTCCAATCTTCCACTTGCAATTAGTTTTACTTTTATCGAATTGTCGGTAGTTTCTAATACTTGCAGTTGAAATAATTCTCCTGTTAATTCATCCTGCCACTTATTATTAGACCAATCTCCCCGAATATCTATTAGTATTTCCAAAAATTCATCTGAAATGATATGAACTTTCAGTAACTGCTCTTGATATCCTCTAAAATGTGGGTAAATAGCTTGTACAAATCTATTTAGATAATCTTTTAAAGCATCATCGTATTTTTCTGCTTTTCTATTTAGAAGAGATGTTTGAACATCTAAAGTTAATTGATTATATTTAATACCAAACGTTTGTAACCATTCATTGGTTTTATATAAGCCAATATTATTTATATCAAAAAATTGATTGCATTTTTGGGAATACTTTTGTATTAAAGCCCTAGCTTCCTCTGGCTTTCCCATATCTATGTTCATCTGTAATATATGCATATTATTTAAAAAATCATGCATTGTATGCCGAAGTACTTCATTTAAAGTAATTTCGTTATGATCCATATTAGACACATCCCAACATTTACTATCTTTACTAGTATAACAGGAATAGTTCTATTTTGCTTTTAGAGTATATCTTACTTATATGAAATTTTTGAAATAACAAAAGCACTGGAGTCTAGACAGAGAATCACATGTGAAAAGTTATCTATATGCCATAAATTAAAATTTCCTAAGAAATCAAAAAGGACTGCATAAATGCAGTCCTTTTATTATTCATTAAGCTTCTTGAGCTACAGGATATACACTTACTTTTTTCTTGTCGCGGCCGAAACGCTCAAAGCGCACTACACCGTCAACTTTCGCAAAAAGTGTGTCATCTCCACCACGTCCAACGTTTTCACCTGGATGAATTTTAGTCCCGCGTTGACGGTATAAAATTGATCCACCTGATACGAATTGTCCGTCAGCACGTTTAGCGCCTAGACGTTTCGATTGAGAGTCACGACCGTTACGAGTCGAACCTACTCCTTTTTTGGATGCGAAAAACTGAAGATTTAATTTTAACATATGTTCCACCTCCTACTTTTTGAAGGTTATTTTTATATACTTGGCATAATCTTGCTCAATCGTTTGTAAAGAAACAATCATCGCTTCTAGAATTAGCTGTATTTGAGCAGCCTTTTCTAAATTTGATATGCTTGGAACCTCGACATATAAATAGCCTCCGTCCCCTTTTTGCTTAATAATGGGCGTGATTTCCGTAAGTGCGATTACAGCATTAACTGCACCAAAGGATACAGCAGAAGCTCCTGCACATACTAAATCTTTTCCGTGTTCCGCAAAATCAGCATGGCCTTTCATCTCGAAAGAATGAATATGACCCGATTGGTCTTTTGTTATAGTCACTTTAATCATCTTATAAACTAATAGATTCTACTACTAATTTAGTGTATGGCTGTCTGTGACCTTGTTTTTTGTGATAGTTCTTTTTCGCTTTGTATTTGAAGACTGTAATTTTTTTAGCTTTGCCATTTTTTACAACTTTCGCTGTAACTTTAGCACCTTCCACGAATGGAGCGCCAACTTTAACATCTTCTCCACCTACGAATAAAACTTTTTCAAAAGTTACAACTTCATCAGCATTAGCATCTAATTTTTCAATGTAGATTTCTTGCCCTTGTTCAACTTTGATTTGTTTACCACCAGTTTCAATAATTGCGTACATACTTGCACCTCCTCTTAGACTAAGACTCGCCTTCCAAAAGGTGATTCGAAACTCGAATACTTGAACCTTTTCAGAGCGGTTGTAGCAACGGGTGCTGCTACAAACAATAACATTAAAATATTATCACACATAAAATTCTTAGTCAAGCACTTTTCGTTATCCAATCAAATGCAAGCTTGTACTTACGAAATCTCCAATAAGATAAGTTTTGAAAGGCAAGAAACAAAAATATAAGCGTAAAAACCAAACCTTTCGGAAAATAAAAACAACTTATCGTAAAAATGACAACACAAATACATCCTGAAAAGCCAATCAGCCCCTCATACCTATCAGGAAAAATAGAATGTATGATTCGTCCTCCATCTAAAGGAAAGATTGGCAAGAGATTAAAGCCTAAAATAAGAATTTGAGTCATGATAAATATATTAGCCTGCGGAAAATCTACAAGCATACCAAACAAGAGCAAAAGAAGCGTAAAAAATGGTCCACCCAAGATTACACAAACCTGCTTTGTTTTCGAGTGCTTAGAGAATTGCTCCATCTTTATTTCGCCGCCATATGGTAAGATAGTGCAAGATTGAACTTTTGCACCCATACATACTGCAACGAATAGATGCCCAAGCTCATGAACCAACAACGAGCTAAACACGAGTGCATACATAGCTATTTCACCGGATAAATAAAAGAAAAGAAAAAAAGGAATCATTATAGGGTGGACACGAAATAGTTGTTTATTCATAGGTTACGGCAAGCCACTCAATAAGCTCATCCGTTTCCAACATCTCTCCTTCTTTCTCCACCTGAACATATAGAATTTCATTTTCAATAGTCCCAAAGATGTCTCCCGCATTTACAGTCGTATATGGCAATTGACTAAACTCATCTACAAAACCGTATGTGGCAGTTTCTCCTGTATCATATAAAATAGACAACGTTTTACCAGTCTTCTTTCTATAACCAGTAAAGACAATTAGTCCATCTTCAGACGCATACAGATCTTGCGATTTATCAATCGATAGAACTGCACCGTCTTCTAAAGGCTGAATCGATTTATATTCGATTAATGGAGGATTAGATACAGGTGCACTAACACTGATTAATTCATCTGAGCGTGTAATCCAAGCAACTGCTTGTTTATATATTTCTGTTGGTTTTTGTGGTTCTAATAATAGGCTAGCATAATTGGTTGATAAGGTACTATTTCCCTCTAACTTTGCTAATAAAATAAATGATAATACAAATACAAATGAAAGTACCCATTTTCTTTTCGTAAGCATAACATTCCCCCTAAGAAGAATATATGAAGGACGAGGTTATTTAATGAATACATCCTTTAATTAAGAGTTTCTGAGGAAATAGTTGATATTTTCTTTATAAAAAAAGTACAGTTATAGCGTTTCCAAAGCGCTTTGGACAGACGTTTTTTCTATATGATTACCGAGTGAATTTTTAGTGATGCTGGTTGGTTATGGCGTTCGTTACAACCAACTAGCATCCTTTTTTCGGTAAGCTTATGGTGTTTATCTGTACGTCGCCCTTCTACAACGATTAGAAACAGGTAAGAGCGATTTTGTATAACTAGAGAAAAGATACTTTCCTATTCATAGAGATAGCTCCCGAAGATACAATTTCGGGAGCTCTAACGTTACTCTATAGATACTTTAAGTCATATACTGTTTTACTAGGTGAGAAATAGATAAGAAATGCCTTTTAAGATGCTTGATAACAAATCCAGAACCTCTACTTTGCATGCAATCCTTTTATTCTATATCATTCAAAATACCGGAAATACTGATTTTAAATACTCAAGAAGCATATACATATATTTAATGATGATTTATTCTTAGTTTATCTTTACTTGCTCCTACTCGCTGCTTACTTGCGGTCTTAAACGTTTTACTCGCTCTATGCCTATATTTACTTGCGAACAATTACCTTTTACTTGCGTAATGGGTAATTTTACTAAATTACACTACTAATGCACAGCCTAAATATATAGAATCGAATTACTAAAAGTTGCTTTCTACTCACTGAGTCGAGTGCAATGGTTAGTGACTTTATATGGCCCTGCATATTCACCGTGTTTTCCATAATAGCGTGATTTTAATGAATGAATAGTAGCTACCCACTTAATTGATTGGAGCGCAAGACGGCGACTCCAGCGGGGGTAATCATTTTTTAATAATCAATAACCCAGTTTTCACGATACATATTTGTATACTAAAAACAAACCGACTGCATCAAAGTTCTGCAGTCGGTCTTCTATATTATTTAGAAAAAATAGATTTAATTTTAGTAAAAACACCTGTTTTAGGAAGGTCCATGGACATTAATGGCACCGATTCACCTAAAATACGACGAGCGATATTACGGTACCCAAGAGCAGCTCTATTTGCCGGATTCATAACGATTGGTTCACCTTTGTTAGATGAAGTAATAACACTTTCATCGTCCGCTATAATTCCTAATAAATCAATGGATAAGTGAGTAGTAATCTCATTTATATCCAGTGCATCTCCTTTATTCATCAAATGCTGACGAATTCGATTGATGATTAGCTTTGGTGGATCGATTGTTTCTTCTTGCTCAAGTAACCCAATAATACGATCTGCATCACGTACTGCCGAAATTTCCGGTGTAGTAACTACAATTGCTTTATCCGCACCTGCAATCGCATTTTTATAGCCTTGTTCAATTCCAGCTGGACAATCAATTAAGACATAATCATATTCACGTTTTAACTCTAAAACAAGTTCTTTCATTTGTTCTGGATTTACGGCGTTTTTGTCCACAGTTTGAGCTGCAGGAAGAAGATAAAGTCTATCCTCAAAGCGCTTATCTTTCACTAGCGCTTGATGAATCTTACATCTGCCTTCTATAACATCTACTAGATCATAGATAATTCTATTTTCAAGACCAAGAACAACATCCAAGTTACGTAATCCAATATCCGTATCCATTAAACAAACTTTTTTCCCTTGCAGGGCCAATGCAGTTCCAAGGTTAGCTGTTGTTGTCGTTTTACCGACCCCACCTTTACCTGAAGTTATAACGATTGCTTCTCCCACATTAGCTTCCTCCTTTAAATGTTGATAAATTTGGTCTTAACAGACGAAGATCCTGTAATCGATCAATTGCGATTGAACCATTAGTATGTAAATAAGCACATTCCATTTCGGGTTGTTCCGATAGAACAGTCAGCTCATCCGTCATCGTTTCAACCACACTATCGATGATTAAATGCGTGGCTTCTAGCCAAGAAGCAGCTATAACTGCATCTTTGTTACCAGATGATCCTGCATGGGCTATTCCTTTCAGACGACCAAGGACGAAAATATTCCCTCCAGCAACGACTCTTCCATTTGGATTCACATCACCGACAACAACCAAGTCCCCCAAAGCAGTAATGACTTGTCCTGACCGAACAATCCCTACATAAGTTTCTGACTGGTTTTCTAGTAATCTTCTATTACAATCTTCTACTGTCATAACTTCACTTTGGATTTTAGTCACCCGTAGATGTTCAGTTTGTTGGACGCAAGATATAATTTCTTTTGTCTGTTCATCGTTACAATAACGATAACCTAAATGTAAAAGTACTTCCGCTTGACCTTCAAAACCTTCATCAGAAACCTTTTTTGTTAATTCATCTAAAAGCTCTGCATATGAACACTGATCGTCTAGGCGTAATACAAGGCCCTCTTTCGTTCCTTTAATAAATATTAACTGCTTTTTTGTCAATCAAGTCACCTCAGATTTACTGTTAAATCAACAAGCTATTTTTGAAGCAATAAGGCTTTTTGATTAAACCTATTTAGAAGAATATATTTAAAAGCCCATCCGAACATCAATAAAAATACTGCATTTGCAATCATTGTAGGAATGAGATTATGTTGATAAAAATAAGTAAAGGTCATCGTTTTAATACCGATGAAAGTATAAAATAAGAACAATAATAACTCTACCCCTGCTACTAGAAGCAAGGTTAGAATAGTAGAAACCAATAGATGTTGGTGAATGTATTTAACAGTATAACTAGCAACCAAACACATTAGAGGATAAATAAAAGAATATAATCCAATAATATCAATGAAAAAGACATCATACAAGAGCCCAAAAAACAATCCATAGAGCATTGCGCGTTTTCGGTCATAATAGATGGCTACAAAGATCAGATAAATGATAAGAAAACGTGGAACTAATACGTAAAAATCACTATTCAATTCAACGGGAGAAAAAAGACCAAAAATCGGTTCTAAATAAAACAATAGAACCGAAATTGCAATAACTAGAAAACGAATCATGAGCCGTCCCCTTCACCTTCTAATAAATCAGCACCTGTATTTCCTCCATCTGTACCATCCACATTAGTAATTGTACGTTTAGAAATAATCACATGATCTAAAATAGAGAAACTAGCAGCAGGTTTGACATATGCTAATTTAGTTAAGCCATAATCATCCGTTGTGATTTCTGTTACCTCTCCAATCAGAATACCTTTCGGGAAGATACCACCTAGGCCAGAAGTAGTTACTTTTTGACCTACTTTCACTTCATATTCGGAATCGATTCTTTTTAGTATTAATTCTTTACGCTTTTCATCATATCCTTCAATAAGTCCAAAAACTTCTTCACCTTCAGCAATTACAGCAGAAACCCGATAGTTTGGATTTTGTGTAGATAAAAGTTCCACAGTAGAAGTATAAGGTGTGGTTAATATTACTTTCCCAATTAACCCTTGAGCAGTCATTACTGCCATATTTTCCATTACTCCATGAATCTCGCCTTTATCAACTATAATTTTTTCTTCCCATTGATCGGGGTTTCTAGCGATTACAGTCGATTGGATAGGATTATACGCACGAAGATTCTCTTCCTTATCGACAATTTTGCGAAGCTCATCATTTTCAAGACGTAGATCATTTACGGAGGCTTGTAGTGTTACATAATCTTCTAATCTTACTTTTAATCGTTTATTTTCATCATATGTATTAAGTAAAGATTCTACATTATCAAAAACACCAGTTATATATTGGGTCGGTTTGGAAAACATAGATTGTCCAAAACCGACCACATCTTTTATCAGCTGTTCAGGCAGGGATGCATGATTTCGATCTCGCAAAGAAAAGCTGATGAGCGCCACAAGAAAAATCATCCCTACAAGCAGCAATATTAATCGCTTATTCGAAAAAAATTGTGGCATATCACACTTCTCCTTAGTGTTTTGTTTGTTGACGTTTCAATATATTCATATGATCTAACGCTTTCCCAGTACCAATTGCGACACAATCTAGAGGATCTTCCGCAATAAATACAGGCATATTCGTTTGTTCACTGATAACTTTATCTAGGTTTTTCAGTAAAGCACCACCGCCGGTTAACATGATACCTCTCTCCATTACATCCGCAGATAGTTCAGGGGGAGTTTGCTCTAATGTCTTTTTCACTCCATCAATAATGGAAGAAATTGACTCACGTAATGCATTTGAAATTTCTTTTGAGGTAATTTCAATTGTTTTCGGCAATCCAGTAACTAAATCACGTCCGCGAATATCCATTTGATCGATTTGATCGGTTACTCTCGCAGAACCAATTTCAATTTTAATCGCTTCAGCTGTTCGTTCACCAATCGTTAAGTTATACGTTTTTCGTATATATGCAGTAATTGCATGGTCCATTGAATCCCCTGCAACACGAACTGATTCACTTGTAACAATACCGCCTAATGATATAACCGCAACTTCTGTAGTACCTCCACCTATATCAACGACCATACTTCCAGTAGGTTCCCACACAGGTAAATTTGCACCAATTGCAGCCGCAAAAGGCTCCTCTATAGTTAGGGCATCACGTGCGCCTGCTTGCTTAGCAGCGTCAATTACTGCTCGTTGCTCCACAGAAGTAATACCAAATGGCACACAAATCATCACATTTGGTTTGCTCCATGACATTCCAGATGCCTTCATCGCATTTTTTAAATAATATTCAATCATTGCAGAAGTTGTATCAAAATCTGCGATAACTCCATCCTTCATAGGGCGAATCGCAACTATTGAACCTGGCGTACGGCCGATCATATTTTTCGCATCGTTCCCTACAGCAACAATAGCACCGTTTTGTACATTTTTCGCTACAACTGACGGCTCTCTAAGTACAATCCCTTTTCCTTTAATGAAAACTAGCGTATTCGCTGTCCCTAAGTCTATACCCAAATCTCTTGATCCAAATCCAAACACAATTATTTACTCCCTTTCTATCTCAAACAAGTTTTACTTCGTTGTCATAAAGTCATAACTCTCATTATAACTGATAGAACGGAAAATGCACAGTGTCACATATACCCTTTTTCTTTTAGGCTAATAAACTGATGATCACCAATAATAACGTGATCGAGCAATTCTATGCCCATGAGTATACCTGCTTCATATAGTCTTTTAGTCACATCAATATCTTCTGTTGATGGTGTCGGATTGCCGGAGGGATGATTATGAGCACAAATTATCGAGGCAGCTGAACGCTTTACAGCTTCGCGGAAAATTTCTCTTGGATGAACTATAGAAGCATTAAGAGATCCAATAAAAATTGTTTGCTTATGAAGTATTTGGTTTTTGACATTCAAAAAAAGGACAACAAAATGTTCTTGTTTCAGTGAGGTCATATCATGCATTAAGTATGTAGCGGCATCTTTCGGAGAACGAATCGTAAATTTGTCATCTGTCTTTTGCTGAGAAAGTCTTTTCCCTAACTCAACTGCTGCAAGCAATTGAACGGCTTTCGCTTGTCCAATTCCTTTAACTGCTGTTATTTCTTCGATTGAAGCATTTTTTAGTTCTTGAATTTGTTCAAAGTAATTGAGGACACTGTTTGCGAGATGGAGAACAGACTCCTGCTTCGTACCAGTACGAAGCAGGATTGCAATCAGTTCTTGATTTGATAAACTTGAGGCACCTTGTCTGAGTAGTCGTTCTCTAGGACGATCAGACACATGAACATCGCGAATCATAAGGGAGTCCGGTAACTTAGAATTCATGAATTCACCACTCGCTCAATTTCTATCAAACGCAGTGACAATAATGCTTTAAACAAACGACTGATTGGAAGTCCAATGACATTATTATAATCTCCCTGAATACTCTCGACGAATAACCCACCCATCGTTTGAATTCCATAAGCGCCAGCTTTATCTAAAGAATCTCCTGTTGCTACATAAGCATCAATTTGATCTTCAGGGAGATCAAAAAACTTTACCGAAGTAGTTTCCGCAAAACTAATCGAACAGCCCTCGCCATAAATAGCAACACCAGTAGTCACTTGGTGTGTATTTCCAGAAAGTTTTTGTAGATACTTCTTCGCTTCAGCATTATCTATCGGTTTCATCAATAATTCATCCCCAAAACTCACAATTGTATCTGCGGCAATGACAATTGCTGAAGGATTTTCATTTATTATAGAGGTTGTTTTGCCAATAGCGATGTTCATCGCTACTTTTTCTACACTAAGATTTTCTTCCACTATTTCTGCAGCTCCTGAAGCTTTCACTTCAAATGGGATACCGAGTTTACTAAAGAGTTCCTTTCTTCTAGGCGACTCACTAGCTAAGATAAAGCGATGATTAGTTGTTAGTTTCAATTTCTATTCCTCCTTTTCAATAGCATACAAAACAATTGAAAATAAGGGAATTGTGTATAAAAAACAACAATTGAATTTTCACCACAAATAAGCGTTAAAAATTCAATTTTAGACAATTGTTCGTCGCAACATAATGCGAAAAAATATGTGATCTCATGACAGAAGGAACTTCCGAAAATGCTGATATAGCTTGAACTATTTCCATTAAATCATCTGGATAATCTTCCTTTTTTTCGATAGACTCGAAAAATTTTTTACTTAAATTCTCTTGTTGTATTAACTCCATAACTTTTATTACTTTAGGATCATCACAACTGTCCGTCGAAACATACAAACTCTTTATAAAGGTAGGTAGTACTTCTGCTTCTTGTGTAGGAATAGTTGTAACATATAGATCACTCCAAACAAAAAACTGGTTTTCCACTTGGAAAATGCTCGCTTTTGCAAGGGAAGGCTGTGATCCAATAAAAGCCATCGCACTTTCTTTGGAAGTGAACATGCCGTATTGTTTTGCTTGAAAAGGTAGAGATTTTTCCTCAACTTCCCCTGTGACCTCTACCTTTTTGTCTTCATCTTTTGGTTTTGTTATTTCAGTCTCTTCACTTTCAGCCTTTTTATCATTAGCTAAATTTAATAATAATCCGAACAATAGCACTCCGACAACTCCAATGATCAATCCTTGTATACCAGCTAATATTACTTTTTTTCTCGTATTATTGCGTCTACCAATTGGCATAGAATCACCTCTTTTTCATAACCTTATCACGAAGATTATAAAAAAAGACGAGACCTATGTCGGCTCGTCCAAAAAAGTTATCGAGTTAAAAAAACAAATTCACATACCAATCGACAAGCATCTCACCGTAAAAATAAGAAATAATAGCCGCTATAGCAATCGATGGTCCAAAAGGAATAGGCGTTTTTCTGCCTTGTTTAGTTCTTCTTAAAGAAATAATACCGACAACCGTACCAATAATAGAAGCTAAAAATAGAGTCAACAAAGTCGGAATCCAGCCCAAAACCAAACCGATAACAAAGAATAATTTAATATCCCCTCCACCCATGCCACCCTTAGACACAACGGCAATCAGGAATAAAACACCAAAACCAACAAACGCCCCGATAATACTATCCCACCAAGGGCTAAGTGGTACAAATACTCTTAATACTATTAAAGGAGTCAAAAAGAATATTAGGATTTTATCAGGAATTAGCATATATGCAATATCCGACACCGTAATAATGACTAAGAGTGATATAAACAATAGTGCCACTGCTAGTTCCAAAGTGAAACCTAATTGATAGTAAGCAAACGCAAATAGAAGACCTGTGACTAATTCCATCACTGGATAAACCCAATGTATCTTCGTCCCACACCCACGACATTTCCCCTTTAAAAATACGTAGGAAAAGACAGGCACTAAGTCTTTAATCGTTAAGCGACGATCACAAACCGTACAATGTGAAGACGGACGAACGATCGATTCCTTTTTCGGAATACGCAAGCCAACTACGTTGAAGAAGGAACCGAAAATTAAACCGTATAAAAAAAATAAGAACATATAGATAATAGTCATTTTAACTCTCCATTACTTCTATTCGTCATGATAGAATGTAGTCAGTTGTATCTTAGCAGCAATGTCATTTACTACTTCCTCGTCCAAAAGTTGCTCCTCGCCTGGAGCTGACAAAGTAATTTGATCGACACGATATATTCGTTTTAAATGCTCAATTTCTTCCACAAACAGAACTAGTGAGTCGTAGTTTTTTGTTAAAATAGAAATATTGAAAGTGATTAATTTTAATTTTTCTGGAAGACTCGCTTCAGCAACAGGTGAAACTGGTGGTTCTTCTGATAGTTCATCAGTTAACACACCCTCACTTTGCGTTTCAGTTTCTGTATTTTCCTCACTCGTCTCAGGTAATAACTGCGCATCCTCTATCGTACCATCATAATTATTAAACTCGACAGAAAGAATTTTAGATTCACTAAGTAATTCAACTTCTTCTATTGAACGAATAAGTTCATTCAACTCACGAGTCAATGGAACTTGCGTTTTTAAATAGAATGCATTCTCTGAAGAATCGTCCTGTAATTGAGAAGAAGAATATTCTTCCTTCAAAGCAGCAACTTCTCCTTGTAAAACTTCTATACTTACTTCCTTGGACTCCTTTTCATTTTTGAGAGGATGTAGAACAAAATAGTAAACTGCCCCCAATAAAACTACTACAAGAGCAGATATTAATATATATGCAGTTTTTTTGTCTCTAACTAATTCGTTCATGGAGTGACACCTCCATTTTCCAAATAAGATTGATTTACATCTAAATTTATTATTGCTGAGTAGCGCGGAATAATCTCAAACCTTTCCCCTATACTTTCTGTAGAATTAGAGAGTTCAAAGTGAGTGACACTCTCTACCTTCACATCCGAAAAATATTCACTTACTAATAACTTGTCTACGAATTTAGACAAAGTCATCATCGTTTCTACATCTATTGTTATATTTATACTCTGGTTCGTAAATTCATATTCGCGAAGATATGTATATTCTTCCAATAAAGCATTCACTTCTATCAGTAAAGGGCTCACAGGTTTTGAAACACTTTCAGCGAAAGAAACAGAAGTTTGTATATTCCCTTGCCCAGACATATTTATATCGTTCACCAATTGTGTCAAATCTTCTCTTTCAGCTACTGAGTATGTTTCTTCAGCTGTAAGAGTTTCTATATCTCCTTTAATAGAAAAATACTGGACAAAAAACAACAGAATTACCGTTATAAATAAAATTAAAGCAATAGCAGTAATTAAAATAGAATTGGACTTTTGTCGTTCCATTTTAGGCAATAAATTTATTTCTGGAACCATCATCATGCCTCCCTATACACAAGTCCAATAAGTGGAATATGCTTAGATTTCAAATTTGGATGATAGACCTGTACTTGAGAATCATCTATGTGTTTTACTGGTGTAACAAAATTTGCAATCATTTCTGACGCAATATAATCCATTTCAGGTGAATCACCTAAAATAATTATCTCGTCTACTGCTTTTTCTCCTTTATATAGAGAGAATCGATAAAAGTTAAGAATTCGATCTATCTCAGCAATTTGATCGATCAATTGCAACTGGTATTCTTCCATTTGTCCCTCATAACTAAAACTGGTTTCATTATTTTCTTCTTTACTTTGCCACTTCTCTTTAAATGTATCGATTGTTTGATAACGTAGGAATTCTACTTTTCCTCCAGTGTAAATACTAATAGAAACTCCAGAGATAGACCATTCTGCGATTAAATAACTCAGTCTTTCTTCCAAACCGATTGTCTTCTCTAAAAAACGAATTGTTGCTAATGACCTAACATCTGCAGTTGTCGGGTTTAAATGCAAATCGTCTAATAAGCCTGCAATTTTATTTACTTCTTCAGAAGGCGCTGCAAACAAGACCGCCTCTCCGTCATCCGGTTTTAAATCATATACATCTATAAGTGGTTGAGAGAAAGGCAAATGTATAGTTTGCCCTAGCTCCATCTCCACATACCCTTTTAATTTTGCGGATGTCACATCGGAAGGATGCTCAAACGTTTTCATCATAACTGTACTGTCCGGGACAAAGAATCGTACATTATAACGCTTGATACCCCATAATTCTATAATTGTCTTCAGAGTCTCATATAGTGCCATTTCATCTACTAATATATCGTTTTCAAAAATATCTTTATTTAAAGGGTACTCATAAACGGCTGCTTGCTCGATATCAGAACCAGCCATCACTATGGCTCTTACTAAATATTCATTCAAATCTAAAACCACATAGCGCTTTGTTTTCTTTTTAAACATTTTCTTCTCCCCTATACATAGCTGTAATTAGTTTTATGGTTCAGGAAATGAAGTATTCATTTGCTCAATGATAAAACTAAGGACTACAGCAGCAGTGGGCTGCTGTAGCGTTTTAATACTTCACTTAGTTATCGCACTAAGAGTTGCATCACTACCTTTTTGTGTATCTTCATTGATTCCAGTAATTGTTGCATTTGTAAAGGTTATTGTTTTTGAACCAGAAAATGTTACTGTGTCTGTTAATTTATGCGGGCTTTCTTTAGTAATTGTTGCAGTAAGGTCAATTTGACCGTGGCTTTCTAAGTATTTTTCATCCATTAGTTTTTGAACTGTAACAGTCGTATCGGTAACATCTGGGTTATCTGTAAAATATAATTGTGCGCCACTTATTACATTAGTGGCATCTGCTTTAACAGCATTATATCTGCTATTCTCAATAATATTCCCAATAGCCGGCACTGCAATTGCAGCTACAATAGCAAGGATAACGATTACGGCTAAAAGCTCGATAAGTGTCATACCTTTTTGATTTTTTAATAATTGCTTCATTTTTTTCATATGATTAGCTCCTTTATTTGTCATTTCATTTGATTCATTTAGTTCATTCATTTCGTTCATCATGCATTTTTCACCTCCTTCAAATAGCAATATATTAAATTTGTTCATACATACTAAACATCGGTATCATTATCGCCATAACAATTGTTCCTACAATTGCTGCTAAGAAAACTATCATCAGAGGTTCGATTAATGACTTAAGTGTATCTACGGTACGATCGACATCATCCTCGTAAAAATCCGCTATTTTTTCAAGCATATAATCTAGTGATCCAGTAGATTCTCCAATGGAGGTCATTTGAGTAACAAGAGGAGGAAATATCCAACTCTTTGCTAGAGGGGCTGATAATGTACTCCCTTGTTCAAGGCTTGTCCTCGATTCTCTTACAACCTTACCAACGACTGGATTTCCTATTACTTTTTCAACAATTGTTAGTGCTTGCAAGATAGGCACTGAACTGCTGAAAAGTGAAGATAGTGTTCTGGTCATACGAGCAATCGCAGACTTTTGAAGTAACTTACCAAATATAGGTACTTTCAGTAATAGTAAATGAACTGAATAATTGAATTGTTCATTTTTCTTAAATAAAAAGTTAAAAATAATAGCTATAATTAAGAAAAATATCAAGAATATATACCAGAAAGATTGAAGGGATTCACTTACCCCCATAACCAATCTTGTTATCATAGGTAATTCCGCTCCCATATCTTCAAACATTGATACAAACTGCGGAACTATTGTAAGCATTAAAAATACCGAAACAACTAGCGTGAGAAATAATAAAACCACAGGATATGCCAACGTAGATTGAACCTTTTTTTTCAAATTAAACTGTTTTTCATAAGAAAATGCCAACCGTTCCAGGGATTCATCTAGATTTCCAGTAGCTTCACCTGCTCGAATCATATTTACAAACAAAGCAGGGAACACTTTTGAATTTTTAGCCGCTGCGTCCGAAAAAGACACACCTGAACGTACATCCTCTTCCACAGCCTGCAAACCTTTTTTCAATGGCTTACTTGAAGTTTGTTCTGCTAAAATTTTAGTAGATTCTAAAATGGATACCCCAGCTCTAATGAGAGTGGCAAATTGTCGACTGTATACTACAAAGTCCTGATTGCGCACTTTACCACCTAAAGACAGTTCCTTATGAAAAATACTTTTTGATTCCTCTATTTCCCGAGGATTTATTCCTTGAGTCCGTAATTTTGTCATAGCCATCTGCTTATTAGAAGCATCCACAACACCTTTTTTTACGGTACCCCTGGAAGTCCTACCAATATACTTATAAACTACCATTAGAAATCACCAACGTTCAAATAGGGTCGTGCAACATCTATAGAAATCTTGCCAGCTGTGATTAATTGCTGTATAGATGTTTCTAGTGTGTGCATACCGAGAGCGCGACTTGTTTGCATAACATTTTGTATTTGATGCACTTTTTCATTTCGTATTAGATTCGCAACGGATGGTGTTTGCATGAGAATTTCAGTAGCAGCTACACGGCTAGTTTCATTTTTACTAATAAATAATCTCTGCGAAACAATTCCTTGCAGTACGTTTGCTAGTTGTATTCTAATTTGACCTTGTTGATGAGGGGGAAATACATCAATAATTCGATCAATGGTTGTTGGTGCACTGCTAGTATGAAGAGTCGCCATGACTAAATGCCCTGTCTCTGCAGCTGTTATTGCAGTAGATATCGTTTCTAAATCTCGCATTTCTCCTACAAGAATCACGTCTGGGTCTTGTCGTAGAGCAGCTCTTAATCCATTCGAAAAACTTTGAGTATCAGACCCTATTTCTCTCTGATTGATAATAGATTTTTTGTGTTTATGCACATATTCAATTGGATCTTCTAGAGTGATTATATGCTTAGATGTAGTAGAATTTATATAGTCTATCATTGAAGCTAAAGTAGTAGATTTACCAGAACCAGTAGGACCTGTCACTAAAATAAGCCCTTGAGGTTTATCGGCAAGTGTATAAAGTATATTGGGCATACCTAAAGATTCTATTGAGGGAATCTGAGATTCAATCATTCTTATGGCAATAGCTATATGGTTTTGTTGGCGGTATGCATTAATACGAAAGCGACATTGTTCAGGTAAAGCATAACTGAAATCTATTTCTCCCTTTAATTCGAACTCTATCATCTTGTCTGGAGATAACAACTCTTCTAACATTCTTTTCGTATCCAATTCTTTTAATAAATAATCTCCATAAGATTTTAGTTTTCCATTCACACGAAAAACTGGAGTTACTCCTACTGTTAAATGTAAATCTGAAGCTTTATCTTGAAAGGTTTTTTCTAATAATTGAATGATATCGAATTCCATTTAACTCACCTCAGTTAACTATAGCTACACGAAGAACTTCTTCTGTTGTTGTAAGACCTTCTTTTACTTTCAACAATCCATCTTCTAGTAAACTTAAATATCCAGTATTCTTCATATGATTTCTCAAATGAGCTGGGCTTTTTCCTGTTAGGATTATATCTTTTACAAGAGAATCTACTATTAATACTTCGTGGATTGCAAGTCTTCCTCGATATCCCGTCTGATTACAAGCCGGACACCCTTTTCCTCGACGGACTTTTTCCACCGTCATTCCATGTTCTGAGAAAATTTCTATTTCCCTTCCGTTTGGTTCAATATATACTCCACAATCTCTACAAACTTTTCTTACTAGACGTTGCGCCACTATACCTACCAATGATGATGACAGTAAAAATGGCTCAATACCCATGTCTCTTAATCTTGAAACGGACTCAACTGCACTATTTGTATGAAGTGTACTTAATACCAAATGTCCTGTTAAAGAGGCTCTAACAGCAATTTGAGCGGTTTCTAAGTCTCTTATTTCTCCGACCATTACAATATCTGGATCTTGGCGTAATATGGACCGAAGTCCGACCGCAAAAGTAAGATCAACCTCATCTCGTACTTGTATTTGGTTGATACCTTCTAATTGATACTCAACCGGATCTTCCACAGTGATGATATTTACATTTTCATCATTGAGTTTATTTAAAGCCGCATACAACGTGGAGGATTTTCCTGATCCAGTTGGTCCCGTAAGTAGAACAATTCCATTCGGATGTTCAATCATTTTAGTAAATGCCGTTAAGTTTTTATCATTGAAGCCTAATTTGTTTAAGTCATTTAACGCATTACCCATGTCTAGAATTCGCATAACAACTTTTTCACCATAGATGGTTGGTAATGTAGAAAGTCGAATATCTATTGCCCTCATATTAACCGTCATTTTAATACGTCCATCTTGTGGTACTCTGTTCTCTGTAATATTGAGGTTACCCATAATTTTAATGCGAGCCAAAATAACATTTTGCATATATTTAGGAAGTGCCCGCTCTGTTTTTAACATTCCATCAATACGATATCTAACTCTAAGCTCTGTCTCTTGTGGATCAAAATGTATATCACTAGAACGTTGCGCCACTCCATTTACGATAATCTGATTCACTAACCGAACAATGGGGGAATCTTCATCCAGAATTTGGTTGTCTTTTTCTATTTCTGTCGGTGTCATGTCTATTAAAGCTTGATCCATTGATTCTTGTAAATCATAGTACTTAGTTATTGTTCGATATAAATCATCTTTCGCAGCAATACTTGTCTCAATTTGACATCCTGTCGCCATGCGTACTTCTTCGATAGCGAAATAATCCATAGGATCAGCCATAGCTATTAACAACCTATTTTTAGTTTTTTTCAGAGGCATTATATTTGTTCTTTTCGCTAATTCCTTAGGTACTAATTGGATAAGTTCAGGATCAATTGAGTATTGATTTAGATTTACATGCGGAATACCTAATTGGAATTCTAATACTTCTATGAGTTGTTGTTCAGTGATTAAATTTTCACTTATTAAATAATCACCTAATTTCTCATTTTTGTTTTTATGAGTTAAGGCATATTCAAGTTGTTCATATCCTATTACGCTTGATTCTACTAATAAATCTCCAAGTAGTTTACGTGTGTTTTTTTTCAATACACTCCCCCCCTTAACTCTATAATTCATTATTACTACTTTGTTGAAATAATATTTCCTGCCTTATCATAATAACTACCCTCTGGCAACGTATCCGAATCCTCTTCTATGGTTGGATTCTCAGAATCTTTTTCAGGTTTCGTAAAGTTAGTAGATTCATTTGCGTTCATATCTGCTAATCCGTCCCCATTCAAATCTATTTCCAAGTCAGGGTCCTTCGTGAACGTAGCTTCAGAAGCTAAAGATGATTTTAATATAATTCGATGAGTCGGTGGATAGTAGTCCTCGCTGATATTCTCTTCTTTATTAAACGGTCCTTTTTTATCAGAAACAACACGATAAACGGTCACCCTCAATCCAGTAGAACCTTCTTGTATGAGGCTTTCCTCATCCGGTTTTAAATCTGGAGAGTAGCGATAAATTGTTCTTGGTTTAACAACTTGGCTATCACGAACCTCATACTTACTAATTGTTTTATTAGAAAGTGAATATAGTTCGATTAACAAGCTCGAATCTTTTAAACTTACTTTTAATAGTGCAGGACTATTATTATTTACAAACTTTATATCTTTGTTAAGCGGGAGGTCAATATCTGCTTCTATTCCCGGTTCTAAGTAAGGTGGAATTACTCCTTGGGAATGCCTTTCCACAATCTCAAAATCTGTTTGTAGAATGAGGCTGTATAACATTGAACCAATAAAATCTGCAGTCTCATCACTAAAAGAATTGCTTATTTCACTAGTTTGATTTAAAAAAGAAAAAACTTCTCCAGTAGAAATGACCTGGTCATTCAACGCTTCTGTAACCTCTGATAAACCTGCTAGATTTACAGAAACTTCTTCAATTGAAAAAGCAATACGCTCAGATTCCAGAGCTGACAAGTCCATTAAAACAGCTTCGATAGGTTCCTCTGATAACATGCTTACTTGCTGCTTGATGTTATTTATTGTCTTTTCCGTATCCAATTGTGAATTCTCTTCTATAGTAGTTATCAGTTCAGGCTCTAATGTAAGTTGGAGAGGTATATGTACGATTGAATCTGATTTCCAAAAAGCATACCATGGCTTTTCAGTAATATTTATATATCCATTTACAGAAGCTTCCACATCAAAAACAAAAAAAGTAGAATCTATAGGTAAATGTACACCCACACCTTCTATCAAAATCTCGCTATCTCTCTTCCAATTTTCTATAGCTTTTTTCAGGTGATTAGTTATTTCTTCTCCCTCTAAATCTCCTATTTCTACCCCACCTATAGTTGAACTTATTGATTCAGCGTCTACGGATAAGAATGTTAGATTATTATTTGGTAACAATACATAGATAAACAATGTAATGAAACATATAAAGATGAAGTTTTTTGTGAGTATTTTCATAATCATTCCTCCGATTAATACTTACTCTTTTTTAGTTTAAGTTTAATATTTATTGTAATCATAATACAATATAGCGCCACCTATTGTATATGACTTTTTTCATAAGTTCATTTAAAATTAACAAATCACCAAAATAAAACTAAAACTTTAGTTTTATTAATCGCAAATAAAGATAAGTCTTTAGAATTATTTATGGTGATGATTCCGACCTAGGTAGGGATACTAGATTTCAATTAATGGTTCTGTTTTTGTTAATTCAGGATTTTTGGATTCTGTTGGAGGTGTCCCAGGCGTACCTGGTGTACTAGGAATTCCAGGAACCCAAGTAGTAAATTGAGGTTCTCCATAACGAACTAATCCCTCTCCCTCCATACTAATAGAATTACCAATAATTGTTCCGGTTACTTTCCCACTATTTCTAACTTCAAAATGTGCATTAGGAGCAAAGTATAAGGAAGGACCTACCTTTCCCTCCCCACGTACAATAAATGAACTACCACCAGAAAGAATATTCCCATATACTTTCGTACTTGAGGAGATATCTACATTTGCTCTCATGGCATATATAGAAGCATGTATTTCTGCCCCTCCACCAAAGTTCTTACCAAGCACTTCATTTCCTGAATAAAAGATTTCTGCATTTTTGTTAGAGGATTGTACATTAAACTTCCCGCTGCCTGTAATATAAAGTTTATTTTTTACATGTAGTGTTAACTTCCCAGTTCCTTTAATAATTACTTGTGCATCACCACTTATTTCTAAGTTGTCTAGAACAAGTTCTTTATCCTCGTCTCCTATATCTATTGTTAAAGTATGACTCCCAGAAACTTTCAAATTTCCTATTGATGCATTATCTTGCACTTTTAAGGAAGAAGATCCATAGTCAAGAGGTGTATAGTTACCTAAAGAAGTATAGTTTGGTGGAGAAGGGAATGAAGGTAGTTCTGGAATAGTTCCTGCCGCTCCTCCATTTACTTTAGTGGTAAACCCCATTTGTGCTGGTTTTGTTAATGCTGTCGTTTCCGAGCCACTTGGTACATAAAACTCCCCATTTACAGTTGGTACCCCCCAATCTATAACTATACTTCCAGTACCTGATTTCAAAGTACCAATATTCCCTATAACCGTTGAACTTTTTATTTTTATTCCATTCTTCACAATTATAGCTGTATCTTCTGGCAAACCTTCTACTGGTCCTTCGCCATGACCAGGTGTCCCTGGAGTTCCCGGAGTTCCTGGTGTTCCTGGTTCCCCAAAGTTTCCTACTTTTAGATTGACGATTAGTTTCTGGGATACGGTACGCTCCTTGTTGCCAATCGTACCAACTGAAGTCAGATTATATTCTACTTCCTCATCACTTTCTCTCTCTCTAGTGACTAGTACTCTTGCAATCGGAGTAATTTTTGAATTACCCTCACTATAATTAGATTCAAATTTAAATCTGCTTTTGTAACTTTCACTATCAGAATGTATACTCCATGATTCAGGTAGAACTTTTCCCACATATTCTGCGTAATACTTTTCTAATACACGTGCAAAATGAAATATAAACCCTGTTTGCTCTTTAATAGGTCTCCGAAAGTAATCTTCTTCTGCTTTCTTATAATCCTTAAGCGTCTCATTATAAGCATTACTATAGGCTTGTTGCAATTTATTCTCCGTATCTTTTCTAGCAACAACAATACCAGCTTCGGCTATATAAAACGTAGATTGATCAGTCCGTTCATTTGCAGATAATTTCAAGCTATTACTCGTTACTGCTAGTATACTTACTCCTAGAACAGTAATTAGAACTACTAACATTAATACACTTAAGAGCGTAAAACCTCTAGCATTTAATAGTCTGAGATTTCCCTCGTTATTGGACTTCAAACTTATTCATCTCCTTTCCTTAGATAAATTTCAGTCTTTTTGGTTTTTTTCTGATCTAAACTCTTTATTTCAATAAACCACTTAATATTATTTTCATCATAATGTTCTGTGCCATAATTATCCTTAACTTTAAATATTTCAATGTTGCGAGCAATAACATCACCATTTCTAGTAATCGTATTGCCAACTTTTGAATAATTAATGCCGTTCAGCTCTATTTCACTAACACTTATTATTTGAGGTTCCTTTGTCTTTCTAATATCTTTTGTAATCATTTTTAATGCATAAGAAATATCCGTTAGTTGGTTGTTTTTTTCAAGTTGACCTTTGTATTGTTTGGTACCCGACATCAGCACACTGAAAACTAATAACATTACTATACTAGCAAGTACAACAGCTGCAAGAAGTTCAACGAGCGTGATACCCTTCTCGTTATTCCATTGTTTCCACATCAATTATGACCCCCATTCTAAAATAGTTTCCATTTTAGCTCTAGGCCTTGTTCCATTTTCCTGGTCAAAAACTTCTATAACTAAATACGACATTCCTGGATATGAATGTTCTTTTAATTTCAACTTAATGTATTTACCATCAATACTCTTTTCAAATACATATTCATCCTGTGTAGTTGAAGTAATTTGTTTATATTTTAAACTATCTACTATTTCATCGATACCAGAGTTGAAATCTCCTTTTCTACTTACCTCATATAATTTTTCCATTTCTAGTTGCGCTAAGTATGTTCCATCCACTACTTCTTCTGAAGTTTTCCCAGTTTTTGCAGATTGAATTAAAAATGAAAAAAATGTAAACAAAACTAACGAGATTAGAATGATGGATACTAGAACTTCGACTAGTGTTAAGCCTTTATTATTGAAATGTTTACTTACTTTATTTATCATTTTTTTCATTCCCTTTGCCTATCAGTTTGTTATTTCTAATAAAAAAAAACCAATTAGCTTAATCTAATTGGTCCTAATTCACTATCACTATAACATCTATCTCACATACTCCGCAACTCGATTCCTACCCGCTTGCTTCGCTCCAATATACAAGGCACGGTCTGCATTTCGAAGTAAAGACAGTCCTTCGTCACTGTCTTCTGGTGCCGTAGAAACACCAATACTTGCGGTAATGAATATTATTTCTTCTCGTGATATTTCTCCTAAATCGAGAGGTACCATAAATGGAGTTTGCTCAATTTTTCTTCGAAGTTGCTCTGCTACATTCATCGCCTGCAATTTTGAATAATTAGGTAAGATAATAACGAATTCTTCTCCGCCGTATCTTCCAACCGTCCCACTGGAACCAATTTCCTCTTTAATAATATTTGCAAATTCCTGTAAGATAATATTTCCACTATGGTGGCCATACGTATCATTGACAGCTTTAAATTTATCGATATCCATCATGATTAGGGAAACTGTTCTAAAAGCTCCATTATTCAATCTTGAGATATCTAACTTCAATTGCTTGTCTAAATACCTATAATTATAAATCTTCGTTAGATCGCAAATTTCACTTTTCTCTACTGCTTCTTTTACATACCTAGCTTTTTCTAATGAAACAGCAAAATAGGAGCAAAGAAGATGGACAATTTTTAGTTGATACGATTCAAATGCAAACTTCTCTCTTGCAGCCAAAACAAGAACACCTTCAATTCTTTGATTTCTATAGATAGGCACACACATGACACTTTGCATATCATCTGCTAAAAAAGGCGGTTTCATATGTGTCCATTCTGTCTGCTTATTGTAAAGAATTGGTTCTCCTTTTTCATATCCTTTACCAGCAAGGCTATATTTTATATCATCATGTACATATTCTAGTTCTTTATTTTCTCCGTCTTCCCTTGCTCGTAAAACAAAAAAATTATTTTCAACATTATCTACAATGTACCCCGCATTGAATGGGAACATATCAGATAATCTTTTCAAGAACATATCCAATATTTCTGTCGAAGTCATGCGCTCCGCAAGCTGATGTCCAAATTCACTTGCCTCATTTAAATCGGCATTTACTTTTTCGGAATCACTATACATACGTATTAACAATGTGATCGATATTAAGGGTAGTCCTAATAACCACAAGGCAGTATTACCCGTGGAGTGTTCAAATAGATATAAACCTAAACCAAACGGTAATGTTATAAACAGACATGCAAATTCCCAGTAGAAATCTTTCGAGAAAAATATAACTTTCATATTACATAAATATTCCCTCATATAAAGGAACAGATGATTGATTATTAAATAAGATATCGCAAAAATAGAACCATACATAATTACATCCCTTATTCTTACACTACCTATTTCATAGCCTAATAAGACTATTAAAGTACCGCATATGACAGAAAGGGAAAAAAACATAAACGAATTAAAAAAATATTTATATAAGGAGTCTCTGGAAATTTTCAAATGATATGAAAGCGGTATCATACAAATTTGCATAGAGATAAGCTCCGCTAAAATTCCATACTTTAAAAAGATTGCAATTTGAACCCATATGACCAAAACAAAAGTAGTTCCAGCTATAAAAAATGGAAAAATACTTGAAAGTAACGCTAACAGTAAAAAAGCTCCGTAACCTTCCCATTCACCAGGTCTAGTGGGAGAATATAAATACATTAAGAGAGTTCCAGGCGGAACAAATAATAGCCACAAAGCAAACATAATTCTTTGTGCTTTTTTTGTAAAATTCATCTGACTATTAATCTCCTTTCTATCTAAATAACTACTACTATATACATATTTTTACTTAAATTATTATATCACTAAGTTCTCTGAAAGTTTCAAATACTAAATTCCTGTTTTTTCCTTCAATTCAGCGATGAAATAAAAAGAGCCAGTGACTATTGTAACATCATTTTCAAAATCCTTAAGCAAATCAATTTCATATGCATCTAAAGTTATACTCTTTGCACTATGCGTACAGTGTTTATACAAAATATTAGCATTTAAAGCTCTTTCATGTTGGAAGTTTACAAATTCAAAAGAACTAGCAATTTCCTCTAACTTCCTTAACATATAGACATAATCCTTATCTTTTAAAATCCCTACTATAAAATGTATATTTTTGTTAAAGAAATTTTCTTTAATAGTTTTCACCAATGCATCAATACTCGCTAGATTATGAGCACCATCCAAATAAAGGTTATCCCTTATTTTCTCCATTCTACCTGGCAATCTTGCTTTTTTCACAGCTGCTTGCACATTAGGTTCTACTAGTTTAAAACCACTTATTAATAATGCTGTAATGGCTATAGCCATATTTGATTGTTGGTGAATTCCTATCATTTGAGGACTTAAATTAGAAAATGAATATTCTTTATAAGTATATTGATGATTTTTTATATGAAAATTTTCACTGTACTCAATGACATCAGCTTTTTTATCTTCCACTTCTTTATACACGACAGTTTTTGCTGAATCTAAAAAGGACCCTATAACTAATTGGCTATTCTTCTTTAAGATTCCTGCTTTATGCCAACTAATTTTTTCAATTGTATCTCCTAAGAAATTTGTATGATCTATGGAGATGCTGGGTATAACAGCCACTGATTTTTTCATAACATTTGTACTATCTAATCTTCCACCCATACCTGCCTCTATGAATACAATATCTAATTCTAGCGCTTCAAAGACAACAAAGGCTGTAACGGTTAGTAATTCAAAATCTGTTAACATTCCACTAATTCCACGTTTTTGCATATGTAAAAATGCTTTATCCATTTGTTTTTCTGTAACGGGTATACTATTTATCTGAATTTGATCATGGACATCAAAGATACTCGGGCTAGTAAACGAGGCGTAGGACAAGCCATGTTCCTTTGCTAGCGCCGATAAAAAAGCAATAGTAGATCCTTTACCATTTGTTCCAGCTACATGAATCATTTTATGCTTGTCCTGGGGATTTCCAAGTTTTTGTAGTGCAGCATGTATCGTTTCAAGACCTGGTTTTATAACCGTTTCACTTTCTATATTCCATTTTATTTTGTATTTATTAAAATTTTTTATTTCCACGTAGTTCACCCTATTCCGTCTGATTAAATTTCGTGCTAAACTTCTTGTGAACACATTATAACACGTACTAGTGGAGGTCATTCATTATGCAAACATGTTGGATCGTTTATAACGGTAGTCTTACACATGATAAATTTATCGATCAAGCACTTCTATTGAAAGAAGCTGCGGACAGACATGATATTCATGCCATTCTAGTGAAAAATTATGAATTGCTAATGAATGTCCAGCAAAATTTACATGCTAAACCAGATTTTGTCGTGTTTCTTGACAAAGATATTTTGCTTGCCCAGTATTTGAAAAACGAAGGTATACCAGTATTTAATGATCCAAACGTAATTGAAATTTGTGATAATAAAGCAAGGCAATACATGATGTTAGCAAATGCTCAAGTGCCAATGCCAACAACAATTGTTGCACCTAAAGTGTATCCAGGGTTTTCTATTAAAGAATCGGGCTATTACGAGCAGGTACTCCAAATACTTTCTTTACCTATGATTATTAAAGAGGCACACGGCTCATTTGGTATGAAAGTATATTTAATTGAAACAAGGGAACAATTCTTTGCAAAAGTAGAGGAGTTAGCAGGTATTGAATATGTCTTCCAACAATTTATCGAAAATAGTAAAGGTAGAGATATCCGTGTAAATGTAGTAGGCGGGCAAGTCGTTGCATGTATGCTCCGTGAATCACAAACAGATTTCCGTGCCAATATAACAAATGGCGGCTCTGCCTCTCCTATTATTCTCACACAAAGACAAAAAGATGTGGCGATACAAGCTGCGGAAGCTTTAGGCGCAGAGTTCGCGGGAGTCGATTTGTTGTTTGGGGAAAATGAAGAACCTCTAGTTTGTGAAGTAAATGGGGTTGCCCATATTAGAAATATCTATAATGTAACCGGAATAAATGTTGGAGATGCTATGATTGATTATATTCAATCAAAAATTGGAGCTGCTGTTGTATGAAAGGGTTACTCATATACGAGAGGGCAGAAATAGAACGAAATCGTAGCTTTATCGACCGATTAATAAAGGCCGCAAGTACTTTTTCGCATACCTTAACAGTAGTAGATGACAAGGAGCCCATTCCACAAGCAGATTTTATATTTTTCCGTACAAGAAATCCACAATTATCAAAGAAATTAGAACAACGAAATATACCAATGTTCAATCGTGCAGAAGTGAATGTTATTGCTAATGACAAATTAAAAGCAATACAGCTCGTTCAACTTCTAGGAATCGCAACTGTTCCAACTAAAAAGATAACAACTGTTTCTGAAATAAAAGAATATCCTGTAGTACTAAAAACGATAAATGGTCACGGTGGAAAACAAGTCGAATTAGTACACACAGATAAAGAGGCATCTACTTTTTTTAATACATTTTCCGAGAATACGTTTATCGCACAACATTATATAGAAACAAATGCTACCGATGTTCGAATATTCATGCTTGGTGAAGAAGTAGTGGGTGCAGTAAAAAGAACCGGTCCAAAAGATAGCTTTAAATCTAATTTCACATTAGGTGGAACGGTTGAAAAATATACACTTAACTCACAACAACGCACAGAGGTAGAGAAAATTGCTAAAGCTTTAAAAAGTGATTATATTGGTATCGATTTTTTACTCTTACCTGATGAGAGTTGGCTTTTCAATGAAATAGAAGATCCCGTTGGTGCAAGGTCCTATTTTGAAACTACTAAGCAAAATATTGCAGAACCTATTATGGAATATATCAATAATAAACTTACAAAAAATGAGAGAGACGAGATTTAAATCGTCCTCTCTTTTTTGGCATATGATAAGAATCACTAGAATGTTTCCGAGAATCACTCGAATGTAGAGAAAAATCGCTAGAATACAAATGAGAATCGCTAGAATGAGATGAAGAATCACTAGAATCTGAAGAAACTTTTCACCATATAAATAAGCGCACACTCAGATTAACGAGTGTGCGCTCCATTCTTATAGACTATTCAATTCTTCCATACGCTTCAACACAGCAGCGTGTTTTTCTAGATAGTCCGCTTCTTTTGCACGTTCCTCTGCAACTACTGCTTCAGGTGCTTTTGAAACGAAGCGCTCATTAGAAAGTTTTCCTTGTACTAACTTTACTTCTTTTGCCCATTTCTCTAACTCTTTTGTTAAGCGAGCTTTCTCAGCAACTATATCAATTAATCCCTGTAATGGTAGGTATAAAACCGCTCCTGTAACTACAGCAGACATGGACTGATTTGGAGCTTCTAAATCTAATCCAATTACAAGTGGTTCTGGATTACAGAAGCGTTCTAAATACTTAGCATTTGCTTCTAACACTGCTAATGTATTTGCATCCTTCGCTGATACATATAATGGTACTTTCTTGCTCATTGGTGTTTGTACTTCCGAACGAATATTACGAACGGAGCGTATAATTTCAGAAAGTAATTTCATATTATCCGCTTCTTCTTTATTGGAAAGTGCCTCATTTACAGTCGGCCAAGCAGCAACTGTAATCGATTCCCCTTCATGCGGAAGGTTTTGCCAGATTTCCTCTGTGATGAATGGCATAAATGGGTGTAACAAACGCATAGTATTGTCTAAAACATAAGCTAGCACAGAGCGCGTCATATTTTTTGCTGCTTCATCTTCACCGTTTAGGGGAAGTTTTGCCATTTCGATATACCAGTCGCAGAAATCATCCCAAATGAAGTTATAAAGTGCACGACCAACTTCACCGAATTCGTAGCGCTCCGAAAGTCTTGTTACTTGCTCAATCGTTTCATTTAAACGTGTAAGAATCCATGCATCCGCAACCGATTTTTTACCATCTAAATTGATTTCTTCGAATTTCAAGCCATCCATATTCATTAATGCAAAACGAGATGCATTCCAAATTTTGTTAGCAAAGTTCCATACTGCCTCTACTTTTTCTGTAGAGTAACGTAAATCCTGCCCAGGAGATGATCCAGTACTTAGGAAGTAACGAAGTGAATCAGCACCATATTGATCAATAACATCCATTGGATCGATGCCGTTCCCAAGAGATTTCGACATTTTACTTCCATCTTCTGCACGAACTAGACCATGGATTAATACATCATCAAATGGACGAGTACCGGTAAATTCTATACCTTGGAAAATCATACGAGAAACCCAGAAGAATATAATATCATAACCAGTTACAAGTGCATTCGTAGGATAATACTTTTTGAACTCTTCGTTTTCAGCATCTGGCCAGCCTAATGTAGAAAATGGCCATAATGCAGAGGAGAACCAAGTATCTAATACATCGTTGTCTTGATTCCAGTTTTCCGCATCTGCAGGAGCTTCATGACCAACATATACTTCTCCAGTTTCTTTGTGATACCAAGCAGGAATACGATGTCCCCACCATAGTTGGCGTGAAATACACCAGTCATGAATATTTTCCATCCAACGTAGGTAAGTTTTTTCAAAACGGTCCGGAACAAAATTCACTTTTCCTTCTGCTTCTTGAAGTTTAATAGCTTCTTTAGCAAGTGGTTGCATTTTTACGAACCATTGTGTAGATAGATAAGGCTCAACTACTGCTCCACTACGCTCAGAATGTCCTACTGAATGTGCATGTTCTTCAATTTTGAATAGGATACCTGCATCTTGTAAATCTTTTACGATTTGTTTACGGCATTCAAAACGATCCATACCATCATAAGATGCAGCGTTTTTATTCATCGTTCCATCTTCATTCATCACTAAAATACGTTGTAAGTTATGACGGTTTCCTATTTCAAAGTCATTCGGGTCATGTGCAGGTGTAATTTTAACTGCTCCACTACCAAACTCCATATCTACATAATCATCTCCAACAATTGGGATCTCGCGACCGATAATCGGAAGTTTTACTGTTTTTCCGATTAAATGCTTGTAACGATCATCCTCTGGATGAACTGCAACTGCCGTATCACCTAACATTGTTTCCGGTCTTGTAGTCGCAACATCTATGGATCCAGTACCATCTGTAAGTGGGTAATGCATATGATAGAATGCACCCTGTACATCCTTGTGAATTACTTCGATATCAGATAGCGCTGTTTTTGTAGCTGGATCCCAGTTGATAATATATTCGCCACGGTAGATTAATCCTTTGTTATACAGCTTTACGAATACTTCTTTTACTGCATTTGATAATCCTTCGTCTAATGTGAAGCGTTCACGTGAATAATCTAAGCCAAGTCCTAGTTTTGCCCATTGTGCACGGATATGACCAGCATATTCTTCTTTCCACTTCCATGTTTCTTCTACAAATTTTTCTCGACCTAAATCATATCTTGTAATATTTTCAGAACGTAGCTTTTCTTCCACTTTTGCTTGTGTTGCGATACCTGCATGGTCCATACCTGGTAGCCATAGTGCATCATACCCTTGCATACGTTTCATGCGAACAATAATATCTTGTAATGTAGTATCCCACGCATGACCTAAATGTAATTTACCCGTTACATTTGGTGGTGGGATTACGATCGTATAAGGTTCTTTATCGCTTTCTGGATGAGCTTCGAAGTATTTTCCTTCAAGCCACCACTCATAGCGACCTTTTTCAATCGACTGCGGATCATACTTTGTGGACATCGTTGTCTCGTTTGTCATTGTCTGTTCCTCCTAAAAAAGAATATAAAAAAACTCCTATCGTCATTAAAGGACGAAGGAGTTTGTTCGCGGTACCACCTTTATTCGCGAATGCTAATAAAACGCATCACGCTCTCAATTCGATAACGGCTTCAAACCGGCATTTGCTACTCTAGGTTCACAAATACTGCTCGTGGGCTACCTTCAAATGGTGGTTGACAGAAACATTTCAGCAAATTGTTTCCTTTCTTTTGAAAACCAAATCATTTTACTCTTCCCATTCATTGCATCACTATTTACGTTGTTCCTATTGTAAAGGATTTTATTATATGTCGTCAAGTCTAGTATGGTGAAAGGAGAAATACATTGAGAAAAGGTTATAATCCGTATTTGTTGCCTGATTGGTTACGTAAAACACGTTTCTACTGTAAGCATATTAGTATCCCTATTTGTGGATTTCAATTAATACGAGTGCTAATTGTTCCAACCACTTGGGATATCATATTACTGGTCCTATTACTATTCGTCTGCTTTTTGTTTTACAAAAATATTATTTGATGGGAATGAGAGCTTAGAATATCCATCATCTAAATCTAATATAAATTGAAGTTCAAATTCATCGCCTTGAGGATTTTTTACTTCCATTGGCTCAGCAGGATTTGGACTTTCTGCTTCTACAAGAGGTGTAACTGGTGTAGGTTCTGGTTCCGGAGCTTCCTCATATTCACAATGTACTGTCCACCCAACTTCAATAGCCATCTGCTGAGTAGGTTTCGAGTTAATATGGTTCACATGAACTGTTGGCTTGGAACCTTCTTTTAACTTGTCTTTACCTATTTCAATACTCATTGGTACAGCATATTCGAAATAGCCAACCTCACCTTGCAAATCAAGATCCTCAATTTCCGTGAATTCGCTAGTAGCATGATGTTCCTCTTCACCTTCCTCGAACTTAACATGGCAGGTGATGTGATATATACCAACTACTTGGATAAAATCTTCCTTCTCTGCGATTTCACACTGAGGAGTTACTGCCACATTTTTAATTTCCTTTGGAACCCCAAAGCTTTGGGGAAATCGAAATTGCTCTTTTACATCCCATGTTCTTGTTGCCATAAGTCATCCTCCTTCTATAGGACAACTTATGAAAGGAACAAAAGGGTTAGAACATATTTCACCCTAGAATTGCTTTTTGTCGTTGTTTTCTTCAACAATTCGCTTTAGTTCAAGCCAATTTGTAAGCCTAGGAATAGTAAGATGTTGGTTATACGATTGTGTTTTAACATAAACTTTTAATGTATCATCTGTCAAAGTATTTAATACGTCTGGCTTATCATCGAAATAATAATCCAACTGTAAGTCTCGAATAATATTCACTTTAGCTTGATCCTTCATGCCACAATAAAAGCGTTCCTCAACGACAGGAAAACCCTGTTCAGCTAGCCATTTCATCGTTCTTTCCCGATGTTCTGCCGGTCTAGCTGTTATATAATAAACCTCATGTCCTTGTTCTTGTAGTGCTACTAGAGTTTCTACAGCATCAGGATAAGTAGGACAATTCGTGTAATATATTTGTTCCAATGTTTCATTCCACATTTTCGAACCTGCTTCATCGGACATTCCGAATAACTCATGTATTTCTACTCTGTTTAGCGCATGAAATTTATCTAACTGCACCTGTTGTCCTAACTTTTCGTTGTAAATATGAAAAGCATGTTCTCTTAAATTGATCAATGTATCATCTATATCAAATCCAAATTTCATATAATATCCCTCATTCATTACACCTTATTCATAAGTTGGATAACCAACAAACTTAAAGTCTTTCCCTATTTTTTGAATATCCGTATCAACAAGCTCTACCGCATCACTCATCAGGTCAAAGCCAGTACCCTCCATAAATGTTGGAGCATTTTTACCACCAATTAGCTTAGGTGCAATATAAATAACAGCTTTATCTATTAATTTATTTTCTAAAAATGCTGCATTTATCGTCCCACCACCTTCGATTAATAAAGAGGATATAGATTTTTCGCCTAATAATTGAACGACCTCTTGTACATTGACATGATTAAGTCCAGTAGTATGGAAAATTTGAACTCCCTGATTGACAAGCTTTTCTTTTTTATCATTATCATAATTAGCACTTGTGAAAATCCATGTTTCAGCTAACTGATCAGTAACGAGCTTTGCATCTAATGGAATTTTCAACGATGAATCAAGAACTATTCGAATAGGATTGCGGCCATTTTCAATACGAGTAGTTAGTTCGGGGTTATCCTCAATTACTGTATTAACACCAACTAAAATAGCTAAATTCTCGTTTCGAAGATGATGAACATCCTCTCGTGCATCTGCAGACGTAATCCATTTACTATGTGCAGTATGAGAAGCAATTTTACCATCTAAAGTAATCCCCGATTTTAAAGTAACAAAAGGCTTTTCAGTTACGATAAATTTATTGAATACTTCATTCATTCTTTTAGAAGTTTCTTCCTGAATACCTGAGATTACTTTAATTCCAGCATCTTCTAAAATTTTCACTCCTCGACCAGATACTAGTGGATTCGGATCTAGTGTGGCAATGACAACCTTTTCTATTCCAGCATCTACAATCGCTTCTGCACATGGACCTGTTCTTCCGTGATGCGAGCAGGGTTCAAGTGTGACATAAATAGTAGCACCCTTCGCATGCTCCCCTGCCATCCTGATTGCATGAATTTCCGCATGTGGCTCTCCTGGTTTCATATGTGCACCAATACCAACAATGCGATTGTTATTGACGATAACTGCTCCTACTAATGGATTAGGATCAGTTTGTCCTTTCATAGCTCTAGCATTTTGCAGTGCAATATCCATATAAAATGCATGACTAGTCATTTTGAAAAGTCCCTTCTTCCTCCATATGACCAGAGCGATTTATTTTCGTGTGTAAATATTTCTCATTGTATTCCGAAACGTCTCCCCATAATGGTGTACGCCCCTCTATTGCTAAGCCTGCATCCTTTAAAGCGTTAACTTTCTTCGGATTATTCGTTATTAATGTAACTGGTTTCGTACGCAATACTTTTAACACCTCGATAGCATCGCTATAATTTCTAGAATCATCTACAAAACCAAGTTTTTCATTTGCCTCTACAGTATCTGAACCATTTTCTTGTAGAATATAGGCCATTGCTTTACTGAATAGACCAATTCCTCTACCTTCGTGGTTTGCTAAATAAAATAATGCGCCAGCTCCGTTATTCACAATCATTTGCATAGACTGTTTTAGTTGGAAGCCACAATCACAACGCTTACTGCCAAAAATATCACCCGTGTGACAAATAGAGTGCATACGGATTAGTGACTGCTCCGCCTCTTTAAAATCTCCGTATACTAACACACTGGACTGTTGGTATTCAGCTAAGTTAGAGGAAGATAAATTATTTATAATTTGTTTGATGTCTTCTGTGTATTCATCACTATTTAACCAGCTATACCATTGAAATATAACTGTATTTCCATTTAAATTTACTGGAAGACGTATTGGTCCGACTAGATAAATTGAACTTTCGTCGGTTTTAATTACTTGGATTTTATCTTTCAATACATTCACTACATCATTTGATATTTCTTTCACATTTTGCATTCTAAATCCTCATTTCTCTATAACATAATAGTATCTCTATATTATTCTGATTAGATTACTTTTCGTAAGTAATTATATTTTAGTAATCTTTTTATGTCAATTATCTTAGACTAAAAGAGCCCTGCAACTAATGCAAGGCTCCGATTTCTATTTAGTTGAGTCAATTTCATAATTACTTGTTTCATTTAAAAATACGAATGTTTACTTAATATCGCAATATGTTATTCGTTTTTTAAAAGCGATCCCGTTGATTGGAGTGGCAGGCGGCGACTCCAGCGGGAACAGCGCGAGCTGAAAGCCCCGCAGGAAAGACATTGGTCGAACTTTGTTTGACCAATGTCTTTGCGACGAGTAACCGCAGGAGCATATGTTTTCGTAGTGACGAGGATATTGAAGCCGTGCCCGCGGAAAGCGTCCGCCTAGAGCGGAAATCAGCGTTGTTCGGATTTAACTATATAATATTCTTTATGAAATTGATTTAGTTGTTAGATAATTTTTCGAAAACTGTATGGAACGCTTGAATTGTTTTCTCTATATGTTCAACGGTATGGGCACTTGAAAGGAATAATCCTTCAAACTGAGAGGGTGGTAAATAAATCCCTTCCTCTGCCATAAGTCGGAAATACTTAGCGAATAATTCTAAATCAGACGTTTTTGCTGTATCGAAGTTAATCACATCTTCATTTGTTAAGAAGAAACCAATCATTGAACCAGCACGGTTCACTGTATGTGGAATATTATATTTTGATGCTGCTTCTCGGAAACCTTTTTCCAGTATATCGCCTAGCTCAATAAAATAATCATACGATTGTTCGTTTAAACGGGTTAAAGTTTCATATCCGGCAGTCATCGCTAAAGGATTACCTGAAAGTGTTCCAGCTTGATATACAGGACCAGCAGGTGCAATCATTTCCATAATCTCACGTTTACCACCAAAAGCCCCTACTGGAAGTCCTCCACCAATTACCTTGCCTAAACAAGTTAAATCAGGTGTAATACCATAATATCCTTGTGCACAATTGTAGCCTACACGGAAACCAGTCATTACCTCATCAAAAATTAACAATGTTCCATTTTTTTCAGTTAGTTCGCGGAGTCCTTCTAAGAACCCTTCAACTGGAGGAACAACACCCATATTACCCGCAACGGGCTCAACGATTACCGCTGCTAAATCATTACCAAAGTTTTCAAATACATGGCGTACGCTTTCTAAATCATTATACGGTACAGCTATTGTGTTTTTAGCAATAGACTCAGGTACACCTGGGCTATCTGGTAATCCAAGTGTTGCAACACCCGATCCAGCTTTAATAAGTAAGCTGTCGCCGTGTCCGTGATAACTACCTTCAAACTTCAAAATTTTGTTGCGTCCTGTATAACCACGAGCTAAGCGAAGAGCACTCATGGTTGCTTCCGTACCAGAAGAAACCATACGAACCATCTCAATAGATGGAACACGCTCCATCACTAATTTAGCTAATTTAGTTTCAATTAGAGTAGATGCTCCAAAGCTTGTACCTGTTTCAGCAACTTGTTGGATAGCCTTTACTACATTTGGTTCCGTATGCCCTAAAATTAGAGGACCCCAAGAAAGAACGTAGTCAATGTATTCGTTACCATCAATGTCTGTTAAAATAGCACCTTTTCCACTTTCCATAAAAATAGGATCCATATCAACTGATTTAAATGCACGTACAGGGCTGTTTACACCACCTGGCATTAACTCTTTCGCTTCTGTAAATGCTTGTTTAGACTGCTCATAAGATTTTGTCATTATTTCCCCTCCAACCAACGGGCAACATCTTTAGCATGATAAGTTAATATCATATCTGCTCCTGCACGTTTCATTCCTGTTAGTGTTTCAAGCACTGATTCTTTTTCGTTGATCCAGCCATTAATAGCTGCTGCTTTTACCATTGCATATTCTCCGGATACATTGTATGCAACAATCGGAGTAGCAAATGTATTTTTTACATCTCGAATAATATCTAAATATGATAATGCCGGTTTGACAATTAGGAAGTCTGCTCCCTCTTGTACATCAGATGAAGCTTCACGTATAGCTTCCATTCGATTCGAATAATCCATTTGGTATGTTTTGCGGTCACCGAATTTTGGTGCTCCATCCGCTGCTTCACGGAAAGGTCCGTAATATGCGGATGCATATTTTACTGCATAAGACATGATTGGCACATCCTTATACCCAGCTTCATCTAAACCAAGACGAATTGCAGCAACAAAGCCGTCCATCATATTAGAAGGAGCTATAATATCGGCGCCAGCTTCCGCCTGGCTAATTGCCGTTTTCGCCAACAAATCAAGGGAAGGATCATTTAAAATACGTTCATTTTCATCCACTACACCACAATGACCGTGGTCTGTAAATTCACAAAGGCATGTATCTGCTATAACAACTAGTTGTGGATGACGTGCTTTAATTTGACGAATTGCTTTTTGTACAATTCCGTGGTCATGATAAGCACCAGTACCAACTGCATCTTTTTCAGCCGGAAGTCCGAATAAAATAACAGATGGAATTCCTAAACTCACTACTTCATCTACTTCTTCATCTAAACGATCAAGGGAGAATTGAAATACACCTGGCATGGAAGATACTTCATTTTTGATATTGTCGCCTTCCATCACAAAAATAGGATAGATTAAGTCTTCCTTATGTAGATATGTTTCCTTTACCATTGCTCGAATTCCAGCTGATTGTCTTAAACGACGATGACGTTGAAAAACTAATTCAGTCATTGCACTCTTCCTTTCCATTCTGCTAATTTAACGATGACATCACTTAAAGTGTAAGTATCTGGCATAACCTGCACAGAAACCTTTTTAGACTCTAAAAATTTTTTTGTAATATGTCCGATTGCACACACTGTGATATTTTCATACCCAAAGGAGGCGCCTATACTTCGATGAAAAAACTCGGCAGTCGAAGGACTCGTGAAGATAATAGAACAACTTTCGTCACTCATTAATAGCGTTTTTATTAATTCCTTATTTTCCTCTAACTCTACTGTTTCATAGATAGTCCATTCATCTACAACATTTTGCAGCCCTGCTGTTATTGTATCTTTCGCAAGATTACCTTTAACAAATAAACAGCGGTCCGTTAAGGATGCTACTGTTGGAAATTCCCGAACAAAAATATCCGCACTAAATGTAGAAGGGGTAAAATCAACGGATAATCCCAAATTTTCAATGGCATTCGCTGTTTTAGTACCAACTACTGCAATTTTAGCCGTAAAAAAACTTGCATCTAGCTGATATTTTACCATTTTCGAATGAAATGCCTCTACACTACTTTGACTAGTAAAAATAAGCCAGTCATATGAGTTAAAACTCTGTAATAGGTCTAAGTCACGAGGACTAACTATCTCCTTTGTAGCAATCATTGGAGCGATTACTGTACTCCCACCATATCTTTTCACAAGATCTGATGCTTCCGATGATCTTTGAATGCCCGTAAAGATGACATTCTCTCCTAACAAAGGAGTATTATTAAACATTCAAATCTGCCTTCACTTGTTGGATTAAATCGTATGCTCCTTGTTCAGTCACGATACGTGCTAGTTCCTTCCCAAGTGCATCTGCATTTGTACCAGTTAATATTTCTTTATATACGATAGATGCATCCGGTGCTGCTACTAATCCCGTCATCGTAATTTTATCGTCACTGATTGTTGCATGTCCAGCTATTGGCACCTGGCATCCACCATCCATTGCAGCTAAAAATGCACGCTCGGCTTCCACTGCAACCCATGTATCATGATCAGATAGCTTTGATAGCTCGTCGATTAATTCTTTATCATCCGCTCGGCACTCAATTGCAAGAGCTCCTTGTCCAACTGCTGGTATGCAATCCTCCACAGACAAATATTCTGTTACTACTTCATCGCTCCAGCCTAGACGCTTCAACCCCGCTGCTGCTAATATAATCGCATCATATTCGCCATCTTGTAATTTTTGCAGGCGAGTATCTACATTACCACGAATCCATTTAATCTCAATGTCTGGGCGCAATAATAATAGCTGGGCACTTCTTCTTAAACTACTTGTCCCAATTACTGCTCCTTTTGGAAGATCAGCAAATTTCACATGGCCTGTTGATATAAAAGCATCACGTTCATCCACACGTTTTGGTGTACATCCCATGACTAAACCTTCTGGTAACACAGATGGCATATCCTTCATACTATGCACAGCAAAGTCGATTTCTTTGTCGTAAAGTGCCTGTTCTATTTCTTTAACAAAAAGGCCTTTCCCACCAACTTTAGAAAGTGTAACATCTAAAATCTGGTCGCCCTTTGTTACAATCTCTTTCACTTCAAACTCAAAAGGAGCTCCCATATCTTTCATTTGTTGAATAAACCAATTAGTTTGAGTTAAAGCTAACTTACTTCTTCTAGATCCTACAATAATTTTACGCATAACTTAACGCGTCCTTTCTTTAATACCAAATATGGAATTGTGATAATTGACTACCTAATAAGAAATTTATCAAAACAAACAAAAAAGCATAAATATGTATCCACGCATAATTCGTCCCTTTAATCTTTGCCGATTTTCTTATTAATAAAACAAGAATATAAATTACTAAAACTATAAAAGAATTGACTATCTTAATATCGTAGAGTGGAAAAGCATCTAAAGATATATATGCCCATTCTAACCCAAGAACTAAACTTACAAACAATAATGGAATTCCAGTTAAAATTGACAGACTCATACCATTTTCAGCTTGTTGAAGAGAAGGTAAACGAGTAAATTGGTTCGTCCATTTTTTCTTCTTTAACACCTTATATAGTATTAAATATAATGTCGAAAAAACAAATGCTAAAGCAAAAGCTGCATACGCTAATAACGCAAACATTATATGAATGAATAATAACTCTGATTTTAGGTTATCCCCAACCAACGACTGTGCCATTGGATTTGGAGCAAACGTATGAATTGTCATAAAAATAAAACCAATCAAGTTCAAAAAGAATGCAGGTAGATCCAATTTAAATACCAGTTGTAAAACAAGAGAAAGCATGATAATCAACCAAGCATAAAAATAGATTCCTTCAAACAACGAAAGTATTGGAAAACGTTTCATCTCCATCATATACATGATTAAGAAGATTGTTTGTAAAGTACCAACTGCAAAAAGTAACCACACAGCTAGTCGATGTGCCCTTAGATCCTTATGTAAATAATCAATAAAATAAAAGACAAGGCTTATAGCTTGAAGAATGACCATAATCTCATGAAGCCTTGTCATCGTCAGATCAGTCATAACATTCTCCTTTTACATAGTAAAAAGGCGTTTATTATATCTATTTGTCTCCATACAGATATAAAAACGCCTCCTTTACTTAGTTATATAATAGATTTCCTTTTAAATTTTTCGACTCAATTAATTGTTGTTTTAAATTGATTTTCGCTTTTTCAGCTTGCATAGCTACTTCCTTTTGCACATCCTCTTCTATCCCAAAAATTTGTTGGAATAGTTGAAGCTGAGCTGATGGATCTTTAGCTACAGACAGTTCTTTCGCTTGTAAAATTGGTTCTTTTAAAAGCTGGTTTACGATCGATTTTGTATGCTTACTTAAAATTTTGCGTTCACGATCCGTTAAATTTGGCATTTTATTTTCAATAGAAGCCATTGTTTCTGCTTGAATAGTATTCGCTTTTTGACGAAGTGCTGCAATAATTGGAACAACTCCAAGCGTAGTTACCCAGTCATTGAATTGTTCTATTTCTGTATCGATCATTTGATTGATTTGCTGAGCTGCACGTTCTCTTTCAGCTAAGTTAGCTTCCACAATTCCTTGTAAATCATCAATATCATATAAGAATACATTCGGAAGATCACCAATACGCGGATCTAAATCGCGCGGTACAGCTATATCTACCATGAATAATGGTTTGCCTTTACGAAGACGTTCTACAAACTGCATTAGTTCAAGGTCAATCACAAATTCAGTTGAACCCGTTGAACTAATAAGGATATCTGCCTCTAATAATGCACATTGAAGCTCGTCCATCGGTTTTGCATTGCCATCGAATTTAGAAGCAAGCTCCTTTGCTTTTTCAAAAGTACGATTAATGACCGTTACTTTTTCTGCTCCACTACCATGTAGATTTTGAATTGCAAGCTCGCCCATTTTACCAGCGCCTAAAATAACAACATGCTTGTGGTTTAATGAGCCAAATATTTTCTTCCCTAACTCAACCGCAGCGTAAGAAACGGAAACAGCATTCTCTCCAATCGCAGTCTCTGCATGTGCACGTTTCGCAAAAGTTACTGCCTGCTTAAATAATTGATTGAAAATAGTACCTGTAGTTCCGTTTTCTTGTCCATTTAGAAAGCTTTTCTTCACTTGCCCTAATATTTGTGTCTCACCAAGTACCATTGAATCGATGCCAGCTGTAACACGGAACAAATGATTATTCGCTTGGTCATCCTCGTGAACAAATAAATAGGTAGATAAATTTTCTAATGGAATATCAAACCAGTTTGCTAAAAATTGTTTCACATAGTATTTACCAGTGTGTAGTTGATCAACTGTTGCGTAGATCTCCGTACGATTACAGGTAGATACGATGACATTTTCTAATATACTTTTTTGGTCTTGTAATGCTTGCATCGCATTCGGTAACTCCGCTTCGACAAACGACAGTTTTTCTCGAATTTCGACAGGAGCAGTACGGTAATTGACACCAACCACGATTGTATGCATGGAATATGTCTCCCCTTCACGTTCATTTCATAAGTCCAATTATATCATAGCTTTCCGCTAGTTCCTTGTATATTTGTGAACAACATATGAAATCTTATTTAGAATTATTATAAATTAATAATACCAAACACATTCACACAATTCAAACGTTCTGATTCAAATAAAAAAAGTGGAATAATTCAAAAAATAAAGTCGAATATAAGGTTGTTATTCCCTTATTAAGGAGTTTTTAACCTTATATTATATGTAGTATTAAAAGCTGCAGTATCACCGCTTTATGGAACTTAAATTATGGTTCTACGTCAAATGTTGGGGTGAAGTAAAATTCCCTTCACCTTAACCAACATGAGTTCCAATTTTTTTATACTTATGTGTTAGTAATATTTTT
>FOUN01000030.1 GCA_900114885.1 Psychrobacillus psychrodurans | reverse complement strand
AAATTCTTTTAAATTGTTGTCCGTCTATCATTTCCTCCATATTATCAATAAATCCAGTAATGCCTTTAGGGAGTATCAATAAAATCACCTCTTTAGCTATTCTATCTTCCTCAATTATTGCCTACGCAAAATTGCACTGACTTAAATAGGGCAGTGCAACAATATTACTCACTTAATCCATGATTCAAATGAAACCAAACAGCCAATCGACAGTCAATACCGTCAATTGGCTACATTATAGTGTGCTTATTCCTGTCTCAAAACGTTAGTTAGTGTTTATATCCACTCAAGTTCTTTTATAATCTCCAAATATAATCAATGCAGTCTATCTATAATTCATCTCCACCTTCAGGTTAATTTCCATATCAGGAGAACCTGCAGGTATGTATATAGCCTTTTTCTTATTTTCATCATCAATAATATACCAATTGCAATCATTTAATCATTCTTCGTTATAATTAGCTTTTTCAAAATCATTTTCCTCATCAACAACGGATTACCCCACAGGTGAACATTCTTCTCCCCCTCTAGCAAACTATTAATAGTTATAATTTTCCATTTATACTCACGAAAGTAAAGGGAGAAGTGATAATATTCAAAAAAATAAACCATAAGAATTAATAAATAAATAATAGATCATGACTCATTCACTACCGTAGAAAGAGAATAGTAGTTAAATAGATAGTAATGAATATGTAGTTTGATTTTATCTTTAATGAGGGAACTTGCTATATGAAAGTAAATGTTGCTATTAAAAAGCCGGAGTCTAAAAATGGTACTAATACATTAAGTGGGGATTTTAATTGGAAAAATCAAAGAGGCATACCTAATAAAAGCAATTCTGAAATTAAATCATGAAGGATGCTATTACTGAAACTGTTGTAACCTATTTTCATCATCAATGAGTACCGTTAAAGCCATGCGCTATTTTCGCTCTTAAGCTTAATAGTTTCAAAGTTACCTTTTTCTTTCATCATAATTTCTTTATCATCTGTACCAAAGTAATAATCAACGAATCTCCCCAGCAATTCTCTTGCTTTCTTCTAAAGTTATTAATCTAGCTAAAACTCATTCATGGAATAATTCATATTATTTTATTACCTTTCAAAGGTTTCTTGGATAGAACCTACTCCCCTTGTCACACTGTCATCCCTTTTTTGACTAATAAAAAGAACGTCCCTATTTTGGAACGCCCTTATCATTGATTATTATGTTTACTCATAGCTTGTTCAATGCTAGAGAATGTTTTTATATCCTTAAAATCAATCCCTAGTTGTACTGTTGTTTGTGCGATACTTGGACGCAATCCTGATATTGAAGTATTCACTCCAATTAATTTCAGTGCATTGATCATTTGAAAAAGTTCATGTGCAACCATTGTGTCTACGATAGGTACACCTGACAAATCAATAAACAAGTGATTGATTTGCAAATTAGCACATTGTTTTAATGTTGATTCTAAAATTACTTTAGCTCTATATGTGTCAATTTCCCCAACTAGTGGTAATAAAGCTGTAGTGCTATTAAATTTAATAACAGGTGCACTTAGTTCTATAATCATCTCTTGCTGAGATTTTAATCTTAATTTGGAATGCTCAATAAATTCATTAGTAAATTTGAGAATAACCTTATTGATTGTAGACAATATTGCGCTCGTATAGGCTATTATCTGTTTGATTGAAAGTTCATTAGGATACTGACCCGTAAATTCTTCTAGCAATTCCAAGTAAAGTTGCTGTTGACTAAAAAATTCCCCTATTATTTCTGTTAGTGGAGTATGTTGGTGACCTACGTCATTAACAACTATTGTAATAAAATCATCAAAACTTTTTTCACATACTTCTTCTGATTTATTAAACATTTCAACAAATTTTTCATGGAATAAATGGTTCTGTTGTTTAAGCAATTGTATTTCTTTTGGATTAGAAGTACCATAAATACCGTTTTGTTCTTTGTTTAGATTCTCATACCATCTTTCTGTTAATTGCCATGTTTTACTTTTAAGAAAAAAATACAACTTTTGATTTTTGTCCATTTGATTTCCTACTTCCGTCTTAAATTTACAATTTTACCATTTAAAATACTACTATTTTGATAGTACCATAGAAAAAAATAGAAACAGACATTTTTTATGAGATTATACAGTAATCTACATCACATAAAATGACCATAGATTGTTAAAGTTCTCCTCAACATTATCTTGTGAAGTACTATCTACCCCCCAATACCGTTCAACAGATCATCTCATTAAGCAAAGTTCTCCATTCATTAAACATTTCAATTTTCCTAACATAAAATCCCAATCCTTTATAAACTAACCTGTCGCGTGAGTTAAAGTAGAAAATGTTCTCAAACTCCTCTAACAAATGGTTTCTGACTACCTATTTATAGGTCTTTCTAAAATCATTTCATTGTATTTTGATCTTTTAGTATAGTAGGTTCAACAAAACAAACGTTAATCCCTTATTTCAATAACATTAATTCAAAACAAAAACGCCAAAACCTCATTAATCTCAACGGTTGAAGGCGTTTTATTAAAAATACAAATTCAGGTTAGTTTTCATTATGTCGCTTATTAACTTCAATCACAATGAACTCTGGCAAATAGTTGGGAGTACATCCTTTTGATACTATGTCATCTTTGTAAAGGCCAGTTCTCTCACCAAGGTTAATACAACGTGCACGATTCTTTTCATCATAAACGCCTATCCAGCCTGCGGTGAAATTCATAGCCCATTGAACTTCCGGCTCTTCCTTCGTAATATTAGCTTCTAATGCAGATAGCAAGGCTGCGGTGTTATCAGGCGGTGTTTGCCCAGTCCATCTCAATCTCCCTTGATAATACCAGAAAGCTCGCCTTTGAAGAGCAGAAGGACTATTTCCCCATGACTCCATCAATGCAATATTCTTCTTTTCTTTGGTAAGCTGATTAGCCATTAACCAATCCATTAAGTTATTTCGCTCATCAAAAGTGTGAGTCTGCATATCCTTATCAAGCTCATTTAACACATCTTGTGAAAGAAGTTTTTTGTCCATAATTAAGATTGCTAATAGTCTGGGCAAAAACTCTTCAGTTGACCAAAGTTCCATAGCTAGTTCGTGATCTTTCTTAATGTCCTTCGCGATTTTTCGTAAGTCGCCTAGCTTAGTTTTACTATTGATCTGAGCTAGAATGTTTTCTGCTTGTGAAGAGCGTTTTATTTCTGTATCTTTTTTTTCATCCATTTTATACAACTCCTTTATTAAAGCACTGTTTCATAATATGTCCCTGACGGGATATATCAAGAACTTAATTTAGTTATAAGTCATATGCAGTGGTGCGCATCCAAAATTCCCCTTTTATATATTGTTGAATATATCGTATCAAATTTTCTCCACTCATGATAGAAGAGTAACCATTTTTAATATAATAATAACATTTACTTCCTTTTAGTTGCATATGAAAAAAGCATTCCTTTATTAAGAAACGCACCAGTTAGCCATCCATGAACCACAAAATCACTTCACCAGAAAGAATGAAGGTCATTACTTATAGTCTACCGAAAACAATAGACATATTAATGGGTCTGCCATAATGTTTGAAACCTTAGTATACCCCGATACAAATAGTAAAGATTTGGTGCTTGACGAAAGCTTTAACAAAGAATACTGGAGTAAGATTGAAACATATCTTGAAAGTAGTGGTAGCAATGAGTTTATATTAGGTGGCTCTAAAGGTTTACCCGATTAATATGGCTATAGTGAAGGCTATAAAATGATTAGTTCTTACTTAAACTTGCATCCCGATGCGACAGTAGAAGAATGTACTTCCAAAAGTCCGAGAGAAATTCTTGAAGAAGGGAATTACGAGGCTAATTACGAGTAGATTTCCTTATTAATCTTGATACTTTTGTGTCCTTTTCTAACATGTAGAAAAGGATTTTTTATTTATATTCATGAAATACTTCTTTCACTTAGCTGCTGCGTAGTTCAATAAGAAAATACAGCAACCTAGATAGCTCAACGATCTTCAAGTAAAGCACTTGAGAGTTTAACAAGACCTTAATAAGATATAGATAAAGGTATCTTCATTATTTTATACTTTTTCAATAATAGTAACTAAATTTAAGCAAATAATTATCGCAAATATTGGATTAAAGAAATTCCTAATTCTGCAACGCGAATCACAACATTCACTTCCTTCCACTTTCGTATTGAACTACTGTTGAGTCAGTTCAATACGAAAGTGAAGAATAGCACCTCATTAGTTTAAGAACGAAATTAGTAGTTTCAACAGTTTTTCACTCAAGAGAATCAACTATTTAATGGTAAAAAATTCTATTTTCACATTCACTAAAAACAATTTTTCCTCCATAAAAAATAGCCCAGATTATAAACTGGGCTACATTGTATAATATCTATCCTTCTATTTCTTTTATTCTATTAAATTATTACTTATTAAGTAATGCTAACTTAGACTTAGCTGGTGTTTCATATTTCAAAGCACCGTCCATATTGACAAACAATCCGCCGCCTAAGCCATATCCTCCTCCGTGATTATCTAATACGAACGTATAGACACGATACTCTCCACCCACTGGTAACACTTCTTTTCTACTAGTGCCATCTGCATTAAATGTTGACACTTCTGCGGAAAGTGTTACTTTACCAATCTGTCCTACTTTAAGTTCCGTTTTACCCCACATTACTTTTGCAGATGAATCTTCTAGTAATGCAAGCTTTGCTTTAGATGGTGTTTCGTATTTCACATTTACACCATTTAATTTACTATTTTGTACAACATAATACTCACCGCCTAAATTGTACATAAGTGCATATCCTTCTGGTGTTTTGGTGGAATATACTCGATACTCTTCGCCAGGTTTTAAAGCACGAACAGCACCTCCATCAACTGAAGGGTCTTTACCGATATGTAATAGAGGTGTGTCTTTTAAGATGGTAACTTTACCAATTTGCCCCTTCTTTAATTCCGTTTTACCCCACATAACTTTTGAGGTTGAAGCTTCTGATGTTATGCTACTGAACGTAAACATCGCTACTAAAGTGAATACAATTACTATTAACTTACTTTTTTTCATTTTCTTACCACTTTCAACAATTAATAAATTTATTATAACATAAAATATAGTAATATTATGATATAAATATTAACTATATATTTTGAACATCGAGAAAGTTCTTCACTTATTGAACACCTCCCACGTTTGTTGCAGAAGAAAGTAGTAATCTCGCTATCTATATTGATTAAAAGTTTGTTTTATTTGGCATTTTCGATTTAATTAAGGCTATCATTCTAGTTAACATTGGGAGCAAAAAAATATAGAATCATTTTATCTTTCCCTCAATCACGACATCTAGTGCTATATTCCCTTTGAAAACACTTCGTGATTTCTATTTTCTCAGCTGGATGGTCTGTGATATCCAACATAATGCCAAAAAGATACCCATCAAAGAGATAATTAGCTATTAATTCTTCTTGTGGAGAAGGCCTGTCGACGTAAAGCCATTCTTTATTAAAATTTTTAATATAGACTTGATTGATGATTTGATCATAATGTTCTAACTCGACAATTTTTTGATCCAGTGTATTCTTTACTGCAACTAATTCTGTTGATTTTTTTTGCAGACGCTTTTAGTAGTGCCTTGTTTGGGAAGTTACTTGAAAATGAAAACGGTTCATTACGACTTAATCCTTTTCCCTTATAGGGGAGAATTTAATTTTCAGCAATATATATGTCATATACAATAATAGGAGTACTAACTTTGAGCTTTTTTTCTTTAAATTTTAAATCTAAGAAATCTTTATAATCCAATAAATACAGAAAGGAAGATTAGATGTCCAAAATATCAAATGTATATATCCGCCCACTTACCCTCTCAGATGCTACCGAATTACTGAATTTAGAATTGAGAAATCGAACTTTTTTTGAAAAACATTCCATTACTCACCCAGATGAATACTGGATGTTAGAAACTCAAAAAGAATTAATAGAGAAATGGGAACAAAATACAAAAAAAGATATAGAATATCGATTCGGCATTTTTAAAATAAATGGTGATAATCTTATAGGTACCATTGGCTTATTTCAAGTTTTCCGCGGACCTCGTGAAAGTGCCCTTTTAGGCTATTCCCTAGATCAGGAACATAATGGAAAAGGTTATACTACAGAAGCAGCTAATTTAGTTGTAAATTACGCTTTCGAAATACTTAACTTACATCGAATTGAAGCAGGAGTGATGCCAGATAATGTTGGTTCCATACGAGTATTAGAAAAAGTTGGTTTTCATAAAGAAGGAATTGCCAAGAAGAATGTTAAAATTAATGGTTCCTGGGAAGATCATCAGATGTTAGCGATAATAAATTCGCATGACTTACCTTCTATTCATAATAATCATTAGACAATCTTAATCTACACTCATTTAAATTTTGAGTGGATTTCTTATTTTTATATAATGGAATATAGCAAGTGTAAGTTTATTGCCCCCGTTATTTAAAAAAGGTGCGACTTCTATTTCTTATGAAACAACACCAGTTCTTGGTGCTGCAAAAAAAGACCGACAGTAAGGAAGGTAAGTAAGGTTAACATCACTGCAAAGACAGTGTATAAACGCTTCTTTAGTTCAATTAGAAGAAGGACTTTACTCCTTCTTTCAATAAAGCACCCGTGCAAGCAGGCTCCTCAATCTTATATCTAACATCCGAATATATATAATTCTTTTTCCAAAAACCCGTCTAATGGCTGATCTATTTCTCGCCGACTAGTGGTCAGACATTTCTTTATCAACAATAAGTTTTTATTAAGCTCTATAGCCTTATTGAATTCCTTGACATAGACCTTATTTAAATGAATGATAAAAATTGAGGATGATTAAGATGAATGATTTTAAAAATATATTAATAATTGAAGATGATGAAGATATTAATCGATTACTTTGTGATATTATCGGCAAAAATGGTTATTCTCCTAAGCCAGCTTACTCTGGGACTGAGGCGCTAATTTATTTAGAAAGTCAAAATTGGGATATGGTTCTGCTTGATTTAATGCTTCCTGGCTTATCTGGCGAAGAAATTCTAAGGAAAGTAACTAAAGAAAGTAATGTTCCTGTCATTATTATTTCTGCAAAGTTGGGAACACAAACAAAAATTGATGCTTTAAGGGCAGGTGCGGATGACTATATTACGAAACCTTTCGATATTGAAGAAGTTTCTGCCAGAATCGATTCTTGCCTAAGAAGATATCGACGTGTGGTCAATGTGCCAATAACCAATCAGATTTGCCACAAAGATCTCATGGTTGATACAGATGCAAAAAAAGCGTCTGTGAATGGGAATGAGGTAAAATTAACAGCGCTTGAATATGAGATATTATTTTTAATGATGTCCTCCCCCAATAAGGTGTTTACAAAAGCCAATTTGTTCGAGAGTATTTGGAATGAGGAATTCTGTGGTGATGATAATACGATTAATGTTCATATGAGCAATATAAGAAGTAAGTTATCCAAGGCAAATTCTGATGAAGAGTATATCGAAACGATTTGGGGTATGGGTTATAGGTTAAAAACTTAAGGTTTTCTTAAGGATTCGCTTAAGACTTTCTTATGTTTTGCTAGTTATACTAAGAGCATTGCATGAAGGAGGTAAAAATAATGAATAAATATGTTCTTAAAAGCAATCGTTTGTCTAAGAAGTATCACAATAATATGGCTCTTAACAAAGTGAATGTATCGATTAAAAAGGGATCCATTTATGGTTTTATTGGGCAAAATGGGGCTGGAAAGTCAACTCTAATTCGCGTCGTATGTGGGCTTGCCTATCCGACAACCGGGACGATCGAGTTGTTTGGAAAGAACAGTGAACAAGAGTTGATCGAAGCAAGAAAACGAATTGGGACAATCATTGAGGGACCAGCCTTATATCCGAATATGACAGCTTTTGAAAATCTAGAAGCGCATAGGCTATTAAAAGGAATACCGGGGAAGGAATGTATTGAAAAAAACCTTACTCTTGTAGGCTTACAGAATACAGGAAAAAAGAAGGCAAAGAATTTTTCTTTAGGGATGAAGCAGCGTCTTGGACTTGCAATCGCTTTGTTGGGAGATCCTGAATTTTTAATTCTTGATGAGCCCATAAATGGCCTAGATCCAATGGGAGTAGTCGAAATACGTGAATTGTTAAAGAAGCTCAATCAAGAGTATGGAATTACAATCTTAATTTCCAGCCATATTTTAAGTGAACTCCATTTATTAGCAACTCATTATGGAATCATTCATGAAGGGGAATTGCTAGAGCAGTTATCGGCAACAGAACTAAATGAAAAATGTCAGCAATATTTGCATATTAAGGTAGATAATCCAGACAAAGCGGCAACCGTTATAGAAAGGCGTTTTACAACGCAGAATTTTGAAGTCATGCCAGACGGATCAATTAAATTGTTTGCATTTGTAGATGTACCGGGAGAAATTTCAAAAGTCCTGACAAATGAAGGCTTGGTTATCGAACAATTCATGCCCATGGGAGAAGATTTGGAAACCTACTACACCCATCTTATCGGAGGTGTAAAACGTGGATAATCTCTTGAAATCAGAATGGTATAAGTTAAGAAAAGATCGATCTTTTTGGGTATTGATATTGTTCTTACTCGCTTTCGCTGTTTTGTATCCTCTTACACTGCAAAGCGGTGAAGGTGTTAATGGAAACGACTATTATCGTGGTTATATTCTCTCCATCAACAATGAGATCGTAAGGCTGTTACCAGCTATTTTAGCAGGTTTCTTTATTGCGAGTGAATATTCGATGGGAACAATGAAAAGTATCGCTTCTTCAGGCAATAGTAGAATTCGGATATATTTTGCCAAGTTGACCGTGTTTTCGATTGGATCCATCATCATTTTATTAATACTACCGATTTTCATGATGGGCGCTAGTGCGATTTATAAAGGTTTCAATGCCATGCCTGAATGGACATTTTACCTACAGTCTATTGGATTGATTGCGATTTATGCAGCAGCCTTCGCCTCTATTATGGCGCTCTTTTCAACCCTCTTAACTGACAGTGGAAAAGCAATAGGCTTTCTACTTCTATTCTTTAGTCTTATCGGGGGCTTGTTAGAGTATTTAAGTGCCAAGGTTGCATTTTTAGAACCTTTCATTACTAATTCTATATTTATGTCTTTTGAGACGATCATAACCATTGATCAGATTGGGCATTGGAATAGTGATGATGTGTTCACTTTTGTAGTAGTTCCACTCCTGACATTTCTAGTATTCGGGTTTTTGGGGAGTTTCATTTTTCGAAAACAGGAAATTAAGTAAAAAGTAGAAGGGTGAGTTGTATGCTCTATGTAACGATATTAGTCATAATTGCTTTAGGATATGTTCTCACCCGTCTATACTTTTTGCAAAAGGAAATCAAAAGGGCAACCCGTCAACTCAGTGATCTAAACAAAGACATAACCGATAAGAAAGTAGATATTCGCTTTTTTGATCGAGATATTGAGAAACTAGCAAAAGAAATAAATAACCAAATTGATTTAACAAAAAAGGCAAAAGCAGAAAAGAGTTTGACGGAAAATGAGTTAAAACAGGCGATATCGTACATATCACATGATATTCGCACCCCAATGACCTCGATATTGGGTTATATGCAGTTATTAGAATCAGATGAAATAACACCAGAGATTAGAAAAGAATATACCAGTATTGTTAAAAATAGTGCAGGGAGATTAAAGGTTTTACTTGAAGACTTTTTTGAGCTCTCAATCATCGCACAAGCAGATTATCCCGTGAAAATTGAAGTGATTAAATTAAATCATTTGATTGTAGAGGTACTAGTAGCATTTTATGAAGAATTTAATAAAGGAAATATAGAGCCAACTATAACAATCCCAGATCATGATATTATAATCACGGCCGACCCATCTGCTGTTAAACGAGTCATTGAAAATTTAGTCGTAAATGCGATTAGACATTCAAGCGAACATGTAACTATCCAGCTTGAAAAATTGAATACATCCATCCTACTGACAATTAGTAACTCGGTTACCCAGTTAAGTGAACAAGATTTACATCATATGTTTGACCGTTTTTATAAAGCGGACCAAACAAGGACTGGAAAAGGGACGGGATTAGGGTTACCTATTGCGAAAAGCTTAATGGGGAAAATGAATGGGAATCTTACTGCTGAGTTAATTGAAAACCAATTATTTATGAAGTGTGAATGGAAATATTAATCACGATATGAACAGACACTTTAATATAAATGGTAAATCTTTTTGGCTATGTTAAAGGGAAAGGTTGATTCAAATACACATGCCTCCCAGCTCTACAGATAGTTCATGAAATAACTATCTAAAAGTAAATTAATTTTTACTATCCTTTCAATGGATAGAATGCCTTTTTCTTTTGATATCAGAGCGTCAATACCTGCTGTGTTGTACAAATAAACCTATTTATGTACGGTTGATGGAGAAGAAATGTATAAATCGATCGCAGCTATTTTATTAGGAGTTACTCATCAATTCTTTTTTTACAAGCGTGTAATGATAATGTAGTTGGTCTTCTATCTCAACATTCCCTCTGAGATGAAATCCACATTTTGCTATTACTTTATTTGAAGCTGTATTTCTCGGAAGAACCACAGCATTCAATTGTTCAACATCTGTGTTCTCAAATAGGTAATTTACTAATCCTTTTACTGCTTGTGTAGTGTACCCTTTATTTCTATAATGTTTTGAAATAGAGTAAGCAACTTCTCGATTTGGTCCACTTAGTTCCTCTTTAATACCCGTATTACAGAAACCTATAAATTCATTAGTTTCTTTTAAAACTATTCCCAACTTCAGCCACCCTTCGCCTATGTCTGGAACATTAGCTAAAAACTCTTTATTATCCGGTACCTCATAATTTGTAACCCAATCTAGTCTTTGTTCTCTAGTCGAACGCCAATCTGGCAAAAACTCATATACTTCGGGTTGTAAAGTCAGTTCATAAATCGCATCTACATCTTCTATTCTAAATTCTCTTAGTAGTATTTCACCACAGTCTATAGTAAATAAATCTTCCATATTCATTTCCCCTCCAATGTAATAACATTCTTTGCAAAGATGAATAATTCCTTATTCAACTAAACTGTTGTCTTAGTTCAATAAATTGCACTAGGTCATGTCTTCCGTGATTAGTTTTATATTCACATTATTTTTATAACGATACTTGGACAATAATCCTTTTATTGTTTTTAACCTAACCTGCCGCTGTTGTTCAATAAGAATAAATTCTTTACTCCTTCTTGAAGTAAAGCGCCTATTAGTTGAATAAGGATTAAAGTTTGTTTTTATAATGAATATCACTTTTTTATATCCTTTTTATTTATCCATTACTTCGATTTTTGTTCCATGACCAGACCCGGGTAAACTTGTATCCATGGCGTCATACCAAACTTTTACTTTGTCTCCTACTTCAATACCTGAAATTTCTTTATCAAAGCCAAAGTATGATGCTTGTAACGATTTTGAAATGACCTCTTCTTCAGATAGAATCATTGTTTCTCCCTCTAGTTCTTCTTCATAAATAAATACTTCACGAGCGTCTACCTTAGCAACAATCCCTTCCATGACCAGTTCATTATCCTTACTCTCTTCTTCACAACCAAAGATAGTAAGCCCCCCAAAAACTATCAAAAGGAATAGATATCGTCTCTTCATTTATTTAGCTCCTCCCATTTATTAACTAGTATAGTATTTTTCAAGCATTGAACTAACCTGCCACGTTTGTTGTAGATGAAAGTAGTAATTTCACTATTTATATTGATTAAAGTTTGTTTCATTTGGCATTAAAGCATCTTGTTAATCTTTACAGGCAGCCACTTGGCCATTCACTACAACTAGAGCGTCGCATCCAATTTCTGAATCCTCGAGTGGGAAATTAAAAAAACATTGCCAAAAACGTCGATTTTATCTTCCTTTACACGTATAGCGCAATCTTTGTTCGACGCATAAATATTTATTTCTTCCGATAGGAGAGATAGTTCGCTTTGAACCAGTGCAATGTTATTTTCAAGATCAAAATGAGACAGGACGGAAAAATTGTCAAGTCCGATTCCGTTGAAAACAGTGCTCATTTCAACTTTATATCCTAAGTTTTTCGAGCATAACCATTTAGCGGACATGTTGATTGCACCAGCACTTGCTCCCATCACTACGGCGCTGCTTTTTTTAATCGAATCCGATAATTCATATTCTATCAAAAAGCCATTTTGTTTAAGAGTATCCCCACCTAATAAGAAAATGACTGAAGCATTTTGAATTATCGTTTTGGCATCTTCCTTCTGTACGCGATAATTAATTAAATGATATTCATCAAACATAATGCTAGCCTGGTCAAGCCACGAGCGTTCAGTAGCACCAGCTTCTTCATAAATAGATGGATTCGAGCTAATCAAAACAAGCGATTTTCTATCAGTTATATCCTGCTGTAACACACTGCACAGATTCACTGGAAATAAATTGTTAAACCAGCCTAAGTAATAGTGAGTTTTCATAAGTCCCCCCGTAGTATAGTGTAGAAACTTTTATTCCTTGTGTTACTCATTCCGTTTTCTAGTTACCACCACAAAATACTCTCCATATGGCCCAATTGTTGTACACAACAACGCTTATTAATATATTTTACTTCATTACTTCACTTTATTATTTTATTTAACTTGTTTTTAGTAAAAACACCTAAAACTACTTCAATAATACCGCTTAACAATAAAATTAGATGGGATAAGATTAAGAAGCCTACACTGTCCATTACTGGCTTGATTTCGATTATTAAAGTGAAGGTTGAGGGATATGTAAAAATAGATAGTATTAAAACAATCCCAATTATTAGTCTATTCATCCCGTTTCCCACAGTTAGCTGAAAAGAAAAATAAACAATAACAAGTGATAATATTAACAAAATGACATTTAACATTTATTAATCACCTCTCTTCGTTTACTTATTCCACTAACTTGCATCGTTAGTTCAATTAGAAAGATTGCATCAACCCTTCTTGAAGTAAGTTTCAACCAATTTTTGGAATAAATCTTTCTTTTCCTGGAGAGAGATCCTTGTAAACTTCTATTAAAAACCTAATATGATACCTGTCAAAAACGTGTTAAACCCACTTGTCGAATACTCTACAGTAATGACTCCCCATAAATATGTTGGGATTAAACGGTAACATAAAATAGAAAATCCAATTTCAATTAAATTTTCCATTTAGAACTAACAAAATCCATTTCTTCGTCTTCAACTAAACTGCTTCGTTAGTACAATAAGAAATAAGCTACTCTTACACAGTCAGCCATTTGTTTACTTAGTACCCGTCAACTTAATAAAGGATCAAGTAATTTAAATTCAAAAACGATTATTATTGCTATTAAAATTAAAAACATTTCAGATAAAGTCAAAATAGATTGTTTCGGATATTGTGTATATTTCCATTCAAAAAATGCTCTTACCATATAATCCAATACCATAAAAACAATTACTGCAATTAAAGTCAGGTAAATTAGATCTTCATAATAAAAACAACAGCTCAAAAGACAGAGTTATTAAAGTAATAGCAGAAAAAGTTCTCAAACCTTTATCAATTTTTCGATGTAACTCGTTTATGTAATTAAAAGAAAAAAACTCTTTTTTTACTTTATCAATTTTGAGTAGGTTCCTCAGAAGAAGCTTAACTATTGAAATAAGGACAAAAACAATTAACACAATCAAACCAAATTTTATCCAGAACACACAAATCCTCCTATTCTATTTACCTGTGGCCTTGGTTCAATCAGAATAAAGTCTATAAACCTTGTTTAACTAAAGCACCCTTTGAATAATTACCTTCTCATTTATTACATTTTATCAACGAAATGTGTCCATAGTTTACTTCATCGTTTACTTTGTATTATTTTATTTTTCTAAATAAAAATGTAATTATTATACCCGCAATAAGAATCATAATAGCCACTTTTTCGCCAACTATATTTTGTCCATACAGGAGAACAGGACTAGCCATCAAAAGTAAACCAATAAATCTAAAAATACTAATGATCATCTAATTTAACTCCCATCTTCTTCAACTAACCTAAGAGATTAAGATGGCTTTTATTTTCCAAAATTTTCAATTTTAAAATACCCCCAAAAAGCACCATTATTCCTACTATTTTAACCATTATATTTTTATTAGGGTTCATTCAAAATGGTGATACTTAAAAACAATAAACCAACAAAAATTATTAGAAAACCATGAATGTAGAATGGATGTATGGACACATCTTGGTTAAGTCACTAAAATTGAACTAACGAAAGGTCGTGTCTGTAATATGAGTCAAAAACGTTATA
>FOUN01000007.1 GCA_900114885.1 Psychrobacillus psychrodurans | reverse complement strand
CAAACGAAACTAAACAGCCAATCGCCGGTTCAATACCGTCAATTGGCTGCATAATAGGGTGTTTTATTCCTGTCTCAAAAACGTTAGTCAGTGCCGTTTAAGGGTGTTTGCTTTTTTTATTCGTTTGGATCTTCAGTTAGCGATGAATCTGTTTCGATTGCAGAATCTTCATCTAGATTAGCTACAATTTCTACATTTTCCTCATCGTCGTCTTCTTCTTTTTCAACTTTAGCTACAGTAGAAATTAGTTCATCTTCTGCTAGCCTCATTAAACGGACGCCTTGTGTACTACGACCAGTTCTAGAAATATCTTTTACATCCATACGGATAAGCATTCCATTAATCGTTATAAGCATCAAGTCTTCTGTACCATTAACTGCCTTAACAGCTGATAGAGGACCGTTTTTGTCTGTAATTTGACAAGTTTTCACGCCCATACCGCCACGACTTTGTAAACGATATTCTGATTCAGGTGTTCGTTTACCGTATCCGTTTTCTGTAACAACTAGAATTTCTTGTTCAGGTTCAATAATTTCCATGCCAACTACATAGTCATCATCTTTTAAACGAATACCTCTTACTCCTCCAGCCGTTCTACCCATGGAACGTATGTCGATTTCTTCGAATCGAACCAATTTACCTTGACGCGTGCCAATGATAATTTGTTTGTTACCGTCAGTTAAACGAACCGCAATAAGTTCATCTTCTTCGCGCAATGAAATAGCAATTAATCCGTTTGCACGAATATGTGCAAATCCAGTTACAGGAGAACGTTTAGTTACCCCGTGCTTCGTTGTAAAGATAAAATAATTTTCTTCTTCAAACGATGCCATTGGAATCATTGCAGTGATATGCTCATCTTTTTCTATACCCAATAGATTTATAATTGGTAAGCCTTTTGCTGTACGACCGTATTCAGGGATTTCGAATCCTCGTGCTCGATAAACTTTCCCCTTGTTTGTAAAGAAGAGAATTGTATCATGTGTTGATGTGTACAATAGATGTTCGACAAAATCATCTTCATTTGTACCCATCCCTTGAACTCCACGACCACCTCTTTTTTGACTCTTATACGTATTAGCAGGTAAGCGTTTAATATAGCCTTTGTTTGTTAAAGTAAGTACAGAGTTTTCTACTGGAATCAAATCTTCATCCTCTAAAACTTCTGCTCCTCCAGCAACAATTTCAGTTCGACGTTTATCCGCATAACGGTCTTTAATCTCAGAAATTTCTTCTTTAATTATTTCAATTACACGATACTCATTTGCCAAAATGAATTTTAATTCTTCAATTAGTTTTAGTAAGTTATTGTACTCTTCTTCGATTTTATCGCGCTCTAAACCAGTTAATCGTTGTAAACGCATATCTAAGATAGCCTGTGCTTGTCTTTCAGATAAATTGAATGTTTCCATCAAACCATTTTTTGCTTCTTCACCTGTTTGGGAGGCACGGATTAATTTGATGATTTCATCGATATGATCTAAAGCAATACGTAGTCCTTCTAGAATATGTGCGCGATCTTCAGCTTTGTTTAGTTCAAACTGTGTACGACGACGTATTACCACTTTTTGATGTTCTAAGTAATAATAGATCATTTCTTTGATGTTCAAAACCTTTGGTTGGTTGTCTACTAATGCAAGCATATTAACCCCAAAGCTTGATTGTAATGCCGTTTGTTTATATAAATTATTTAATAATACGTGAGAATTTGCATCTTTCCGTACTTCAATAACAATTCGCATTCCATTACGATCAGATTCATCCGCTAAATGGGTAATTCCATCAATTTTTTTATCGCGTACTAATTCAGCAATCTTTTCTATTAATCGAGCTTTATTTACTTGATATGGTAATTCTTTAACAAGAATAACTTCTTTACCACTTGATTTTACTTCAATCTCTACTTTTGCACGAATTAGTATTGAGCCCCTACCTGTTTCATAGGCACGACGAATACCACTGCGTCCTAAAATAATACCACCCGTTGGAAAATCAGGTCCCGGTATAATAGCCATCAATTCTTCAATCGTAATTGCAGGGTTCTCAGCTAATGCTAATACTCCGTCAATTACTTCTCCTAGATTATGTGATGGAATATTCGTAGCCATACCAACAGCAATTCCAGAAGCACCGTTGACAAGTAAATTAGGATATCTACTAGGTAATACAACTGGTTCTTTTTCTTGGCCATCATAGTTGTCTTTGTAGTCGATCGTATTTTTATTTATATCTCGCAATAATTCTAAAGCAATTTTAGACATACGTGATTCCGTATAACGCATAGCAGCTGCTCCGTCACCATCGATAGAACCAAAGTTTCCATGTCCGTCTACTAGCATATAACGATAACTAAAGTCTTGAGCCATACGCACCATTGCTTCATAAATAGAGGAGTCACCATGTGGATGATATTTCCCCATTACGTCTCCTACAATACGAGCTGATTTTTTATGAGGTTTGTCTGGCGTATTCCCCAACTCCTGCATACCATATAAAATCCGACGATGCACAGGCTTTAACCCATCACGAACGTCTGGTAAGGCACGGGATACAATAACACTCATCGCATAGTCTAGAAATGAAGTTTTCATCTCTGTACTAATATTTATACCCTTTACGCCTTTATTCGGTATTTCTGACATCCTAAAAGACCTCCAGTCACACACTTTCTTATATATCTAAATTTTTCACGTATACAGCATTTTCTTCGATAAATAGGCGTCTTGGTTCTACTTCCTCACCCATTAATTGTTCAAAGATTTTATCTGCTTCCATCGCATTATCTAAGTTAACTTGTAGTAATGTACGTACTTCTGGATCCATTGTCGTATCCCAAAGTTGATCCGCATCCATTTCTCCTAAACCTTTATAACGTTGAATATTAGGTTTTGAAGTTTTCGGTAATCGATCTAAAATTTCTTTTAACTGTTCATCATTATAACAATACTCGATATGCTTCCCTTGTTTTACTTGATACAAAGGTGGCTGAGCAGCATATACATAACCTGCTTCAATTAAAGGTCTCATAAAGCGGAAGAAAAATGTAAGTAGCAATGTTCGGATATGAGCTCCATCAACATCAGCATCTGTCATAATAATAATTTTATGATAACGCGCTTTTTCTAAAGTAAACTCTTCACCAATACCTGTTCCAAGTGCTGTAATCATAGCACGAATCTCTGCATTTCCTAAAATTCGATCCAAACGGGCTTTTTCTACGTTCAAAATTTTACCACGTAAAGGAAGGATTGCTTGAAAATGACGATCACGACCTGATTTAGCAGAACCTCCTGCAGAATCACCCTCTACGATATAAAGTTCACTTTCTGCTGGAACACGAGAAGAGCAATCTGCTAATTTACCAGGTAGACTAGAAACCTCTAATGCTGATTTACGACGTGTAAATTCTCGTGCTTTTTTAGCAGCTACGCGAGCTCTCGCAGCCATCAAGCCTTTCTCCACTATCTTTCTAGAAACTTGAGGATTTTCTAATAAAAATCGATCAAATCCTTCAGCAAACAGACTATTAGTAATAGGACTAACTTCGGAGTTACCTAATTTTGTTTTTGTTTGTCCTTCAAATTGAGGATCTGGATGTTTTATGGAAACAATTGCAGTTAAACCTTCCCGTACATCATCACCGGATAAATTAGTATCTGCCTCTTTTAACAAACCATTTTTTCTTGCATAGTCGTTGATGATACGCGTTAATGCTGTTTTAAAACCAGATTCATGAGTTCCACCTTCGTACGTACTAATATTATTAGCAAAAGATAAAATATTTGAAGAGTAACCAGAATTATATTGCATGGCAATTTCTATTGAAATTCCATCCTTTTCACCTTCAACAAATATTGCTTCTTCTGTTATAGGCTCTTTGGATTCGTTTAAATCTTCTACGTATGACTTAATACCACCCTCGTAGTAATATTTAACCGTTTTTTCTTTTCCTTCTCTTTCATCTGCAATCGTTATTGATAATCCACGGTTTAAATAAGCGAGTTCACGTACACGATGTTCAAGAATCTCGTACTCGTAGACAGTAGTTTCCGTAAATATCTCAGCATCTGCTTTAAATCTAGTAGTTGTTCCAGTAACATCCGTTTCTCCAATAACTTCTAAAGGAGAAGATACTGCCCCGCGCTCAAATTTAATTTGATGAATTTTTTCATCACGTTTAACATATACTTCTGTATATTCGGATAGGGCGTTTACTACTGAAGCACCTACACCATGTAGTCCTCCGGATACTTTATATCCTCCGCCTCCGAATTTACCACCTGCATGTAGAACAGTCATGATTACCTCTACTGCTGGCTTACCCATTTTTTCTTGTGTATCAACTGGTATACCACGACCGTTGTCTTCTACTCGGATCCAATTATCTTTTTCAATTGTAACAATAATATGATCACAGTGTCCTGCTAGTGCTTCATCAATACTGTTATCAACGATTTCCCAAACAAGATGGTGAAGCCCTTTTGAACTTGTCGTACCAATATACATTCCTGGACGCTTTCGGACAGCTTCTAACCCTTCTAATACTTGTATCTGATCAGCATCATAAGATTGATTTATGTCTTTTTCTTCCATTGCCAACTTGCTCACCCACTCTTTCATTCCTTCAAATTATGGTGGTTCAATTAAAAACTTAATTTGTTTGAACATTTGCGTTCGTTACATACTTTTATTGATCTACTATTGCCCCTTGTTCCACATGAAACAATTCTGCCTGTTGGATAGTTTCATGTGCAATTCCTTCAACACTTGTAGTCGTTACAAATGTTTGGACATCTCCTTGAATGGTGTTCAACAAGTGAGATTGTCTATAGTCATCTAGTTCGGATAAAACGTCATCCAGTAATAAAACAGGAGATTCACCAACCTCCTGTTTTATTAATTCAATTTCTGCGAGTTTCAAAGACAATGCTGTTGTACGTTGCTGTCCTTGAGATCCATAAGTTTGTACATCGTAATCATTTACAAAAAATTGTAAATCATCACGATGAGGACCGATTAAGGATACTCCACGATAGAGTTCCCTACTCTGACTATCTGTTATTTTTTTTTCTAGGTGATTTTTCATTTCATTTGCTGTCCACTCTGGTTGAATTCCAGTTGAAGAATTATAAGAAATTCTCAATTTCTCTAAGCCTCTAGAAATCCCATAGTGAATTGGTTCCGCCCATTGTTGTAACAATTGCATAAAATGAAATCTCTTTTGAATTACTTTTACGGCTGCATCTATATATTGTTCTGTATAAACATCGAACATCACATCATTTAACATAGGCTTACCTTGATGTTGTTTTAAAATATGATTCCGCTGCTTCATTATTTTTTGGAAATGAAGTAAATCATGTAAATAGATAGGGGAAATTTGACCGATTTCCATATCGAGAAATCGTCTTCTCACTTGTGGACTTCCTTTTACTAAATATAAATCTTCAGGTGCAAACATCACTACATTAAGCTGACCGATATAATCACTTAATCGCGTTTGTTCCAGATGGTTTACCTTGGCTTTTTTTCCTTTTTTTGAAAGAATTAATTCCAATGGTAAATGCCCGTACTTTTTTTGAATATCCCCTTTTATTTTACCATAGTCTGCTTCCCAACGTATCAATTCTTTATCGTTAGAAGTTCTATGAGACTTTGCCATGGATAATACATAGAGAGATTCCATTAAATTTGTTTTACCTTGTGCATTTTCACCTATCAACACATTAATCTTAGAGGAAAAGTTCATTTCAATTGAATCGTAATTACGGAAATCTTTTAACTCTAATCGTTCAATATACATATTAATCCCCGTTCTCAGGTCCAACCAATTGAAATCTTCCTACTCCTGGTATGTTCACTATATCGCCGTGACGTAATTTACGACCTCGTCTTTGATCCACTTCTCCGTTAACATATACCTCATGCTCACTTAAAAACCATTTGGCCATTCCACCGGAGCTAATCGCATCTGTCATTTTTAACAATTGCCCAAGTGTGATAAATTCTGAGTCAAATCGAATTTCTTCCAACAATAACTCAACCTCTTCTCCTAATCATTATCCCTTTATTTTACCTTAAATTACGAAATAAGCAAAGAAAAGTAGAAGTGGCTAGTTATGCCTAGAAAAGCTTCCTGTGGCTTTATACTACAATTTTTGGCTGATTCGGGTGAATGGAACAAAAAATTGACATATACGAAGTAAATATTAGTTGTTTTTATTCCTAATAAAAACAGGATTGCTTTGACAAATAACCTAGTTAACGAGGATACCACACGATAAGGTGACAGTTTCACGAAAAGGAAATCAACGACAACAAAAAAAGATAGCCACAACGTGACTATCTTTTGAAATATTAATAAGTTCTTACTGGCAAAATCAGCTGTAGTATTGAATCGTCATGCACAGATTTTAATATAAAAGGTCTCATAGCCCCTGTGAATAAAATCTTTACATCTTGCCCATCAATAGCTTTTAAAGCGTCCATCATATATTTTGCACTAAATGAAATTTTTAACTCTTCACCATCTATTTCTTCTGCCTGAATCTGTTCTTCTACATTACCTATTTCGGGAGAGTTAGAAGATACTTCTATAAGTCCATTTCCTAAAGTGGAAAAGCGAACTACGTTATTACGTTCTTCACGTGCAAGTAAAGAAGCTCTATCAATTGCTTGCAATAAAGATTTACTGTTTACCAATATAGTTGTTTTACTCTCACTTGGGATTAATCTGGAAGTATCGGGATAATTCCCCTCTAGTAATCGAGAATAAAATAGGACATCACCGGTTTTAAATAGAATTTGTTGTTGTGTCATCACAATTGCTACTTCCGATGATGTTTCCTCTAAAATTTTATTTAATTCATTTAAACTTTTCCCCGGAATTACTATACTGTATTCCTCATTTGGCAAATCTTTAATACCAGTCTTTCTTTTAGCTAATCGATGACTATCAGTAGCTACACAGTGAAGTTCCCCTTCCTTGACCTGCCAATTGACACCTGTTAAAACAGGACGGCTTTCAGAAGTAGATACCGCAAATACAGTTTCTTTAATAATAGATTTAAGCAAATCAGATGGTATAAAGAATTGTCTTTCTTCTTCAATTTCAGGTAGTAATGGATATTCAGATGCATCCAATCCGATTAGATTAAATTCAGATTTTCCTGATCTAATATGAGTTTGAAATTGGTTTGTTACTTCTATTTCTACATCATTTGTTGGTAACTTACGTACAATTTCATTGAATACTCTTGCTTGTAAAACGATAGAACCTGGTTCTGTGATACTGATAACTTGTTCTCCATTTTTTTCAACAGGTATAAAAGTTTGAATTGTAATATCTGAATCACTACCAGTAATATAAAGTCCTTTATTAGTTACTTCTAGTTTCAATCCAGTGAGGATTGGAACTGTTGTTTTGGAACTTACCGCTTTTATAACATCACTTAATCCCTCTAATAAACTATCTCTCATTACTTCAAATTTCATTCTTATACCTCACTTATATAATTATTATTTATTTAAAAGAATAATAGATATAGTACTAGGGCTTGTGGATATGTTGATAAGCCTTGTTTTACTTACTCTGCGTTACTTGTCCACATGTGTATAAGTTGTGTTTAAGTAATCTAGTAAACTATGCGTTTATCCACAAACTCTTTTTTATCTTCCAAGAATAGATTTAATTTGTTTTAAATCATCTTGAAGATTTGTATCATCTTTTAACATTTTGGAGATTTTTTCGTGAGCATGAATAACTGTTGTATGATCACGTCCCCCAAATTCTTCCCCTATTTTAGGCAATGAAAAATCAGTTAACTCCCTTGAAAGATACATTGCAACTTGTCTTGGAAATGCAATTGACTTTGTGCGCTTTTTAGCAATAAAGTCTTCCAATCTAATGCGAAAATGCTCTCCGACAACTTTTTGGATATCTAAAATAGTAATAATTCTTGGACGAGCATTTGGCAGGATATCTTTAAGCGCTTCCGCTGCTAAATCGATATTAATATCCTTATTTATAAGAGAAGAATAGGCTACTACTCGAATGAGAGCACCTTCTAGTTCACGTATATTGGAATCTATTTGATTTGCTATATATGCCATTACATCATCTGATATATCTAATCCATCAGCACGAGCTTTTTTGCGTAAAATAGCAATACGAGTTTCTAAATCTGGTGGTGCAATATCTGTTATTAATCCCCATTCAAAGCGAGAGCGTAAACGATCTTCTAAAGTAGGAATTTCCTTTGGTGGACGATCACTTGAAATGACAATTTGCTTGGATTCTTCATGCAAGGCATTAAAAGTATGGAAAAATTCTTCTTGAGTTGATTCTTTTCCTGCAAGGAACTGAATATCATCTATTAGTAGAACATCTACATTTCTATATTTATTACGGAAATTGACCGCTTTATTATCTCGAATGGAGTTTATAAATTCATTTGTAAACTTTTCAGAAGATAAATAAACCACTTTTGCATTTGGATTGTGTTCTTGAACATAATGACCAATCGCATGCATTAAGTGGGTTTTTCCTAGTCCAACTCCTCCATATATGAAAAGTGGATTGTACGCTTTAGCAGGTGCTTCGGCTACAGCTAAAGATGCTGCATGCGCGAAACGGTTACCAGATCCAATGACAAATGTATCGAATGTATTTTTAGAATTTAGCATTCCTGGTGAAAAATCTGGTTGATCTCCGTTATTTGGAGGGATTTTTGGTTTAGGAATGTCGAAATCATCCATATCCTGATTTTTTGGTACGACAAATGATATAAGTAATTCATTACCAGTTAACTCAGTTAATATACCAGCTATTAAATGGACATAATGATTTTCTAACCAATCCCTAGCAAAGGAATTGGGTGCAGCTATCGTTACAGTTTCTCCTTGATATGAAAGTAGTTTGGTCGACTTCAGCCAAGTTTCAAAACTCGGTTTAGATGTTTTCTTTTCTACTTCAGAGAGAACTTTAGCCCAAAGTTCTTCTAAATGTTCCAATTATCTAGTCTCCTTTACTATAGATTTGATAGTTAAATCTCTTTTCTCAAAAATTTAAATATGTATAACAAAATTCGACATATACACAAATCCACCGATTGTGGATAAACTTTATAAAGTTATGGGAATAAACTTATCCACAGATTACTAACAACTGTGGATAAAGAAAAAGGGTGAAATATTTTTGAAAAAGTAAAACACAAATATCGTAACAAAAAATCATTGAGATTACAAGAAATTTAAGAGTTATCCACAATTATTTAATTATTAACAATTCAAGTTGTCCACAGTAGAATAATATGTGAAAAATATGTTCATAAGTGTTGTGGATAATTTTTAGTGAGATTTTTCTATGCACAAGACAAAAAATAGATTCTCTTCTAATTGTGGATAACTGCTTGTTACTAAATAGATAAGAGAGTTAATGAAAGTCATTGACAAAACCACTATAAGTTATATATAATATCGGAGACTGTCTTAAGAAGATTGAAGATGATCACTCAGGAGGTGTCATATAGATGAAACGTACATTCCAACCAAATACACGTAAACGTGCCAAAAATCACGGTTTCCGCGCACGTATGAGTACAAAAAACGGCCGTCGCGTAATAGCAGCCCGTCGTGCTAAAGGAAGAAAAGTATTATCAGCATAAGTCCACTGACCATTTCAGTGGTCTTTTTTTCTTTTAAAACGATTAGTTGGAGCTGGTGAGTAGATGAATAAGAAACAACGTATTAAAAAGAATGCAGAGTTCCAAACAATTTTTAAAAAGGGTAAATCCTTCGCGAATAGACAATTTGTAGTGTACTGCTTAAATAAAGAAGAAGATTATTATCGGGTTGGATTATCTGTCAGTAAAAAAGTAGGAAATGCAGTAGTCCGTAATCGTATTAAGCGATATATTAGACAAACCTTCCTTGAAATACATGATCAAGTTTTTCCAAACATGGACTATATTATTATCGCCAGAAATCCGGCGGCCAAGTTAGACTTTCATGAAACAAAAAAAAGTATGGAACATGTTTTGAAAGTAGCTAAAGTATTAAAGAAGAAAAGTTTGTAGTAACTTTTTATAGAAATGGTAAGATAATAAGAAGAGATATATAAGACTTATTAGGGGGAAGAAGGTTGAATAAACGTTTATCACTTGTACTATTATTAATAGTAACTACTGCCTTACTAGCAGGATGTACGGAATTTAATGAGCCAATCTATGATAATTCAGAAGGATTCTGGAATGAATACATCGTATGGCCATTAGTATCGTCTATAACTTATTTTAAAGAAATCTTAGGGACATATGGTTTGGGTATTATTGCGGTAACGATAATTATTCGTTTAGTATTGCTGCCATTAATGATTAAACAAACAAAAAGCTCTAAAAATATGCAAGAAGTCCAACCTGAATTAACAAAGTTAAAAGAAAAATATAGCTCAAAAGATGCTGTCACACAACAAAAGTATCAGCAAGAAATGATGGCACTCTTTAAAGAAAGAGGAATTAATCCTGCTGCTGGATGTTTACCCGTATTCATTCAAATGCCTATATTAATCGGTTTCTATCATGCAATTAGTCGTATGAATAATACACCAGAAATTAATCTTGGAGATTTTATAGGGTTTGCATTAGCAGAACCTAGTATTTTCCTAGCTATTCTAGCTGGTCTTATGCAATTAGTTGTTTTACGTACAGGTCCAGCTATGGATAACCCTCAAATGAAACTAATGATGTATATTATGCCATTTATGATTATGGGATTTGGTATCGTATTACCAGCTGCCTTGACTCTTTACTGGGTTATTGGAAATATTATTTCAATCATTCAAAATTTATTCATTTACAAACCTTGGAACAAACCAAAAACAGAACCTGTTAAAACGGGAGGACCAAAAAAATGAATCAGATTACACAAACTGCACCTACAAAAGAAGAAGCTATAACAGTTGCACTTGAAAAGCTTGGTGTTTCAAGAGATGACGTGTCAATTAAGGTAGTGGAAGCAGGTAAAAAAGGTTTTCTTGGATTTGGAACGAAGCCTGCAGTTGTTGAAGTAACTGTTTTGAATAAAGAGCAAGAAGTGATAGTAGAAAAAGTTCAAGAAAAAGAAAAAGTTAAAGAAGTAGCCGAACTAGGAAAGACAGTCGCAACAGAATCGGTTATAGAAGAAGAACCAATTAATATAGAAACAAATGAACAAGCAGTAGAAGAAACAAAAAACTATATAAATGAGATTGCAAAAGAAATGCATATTGATGACCTAGTTATAAATGAGAAAAGAGAAGGAAAGTTTATTCATCTTCACCTGAATAGCGAGAAGGCAGCTATCTTAATAGGGAAGCGTGGACAAACATTAAATGCTTTAGAAAACTTATCACAACTAGTTGCCAATAAGTTTTCTAATTCCTTTATCATTATTAAATTAGACGTTGGGAATTACCGCGAAAGAAGACAAGAGTCATTGGAGCAACTAGCAGAAAGAATGGCAGACAAAGCTATTCGGACTGGTAGCAAAGTTGAATTTGAACCGATGTCATCATTTGAGCGAAAAATAATTCATAATGCACTATCTGTGCGAATAGATATAGAAACCTATTCAGTCGGAACAGATCCAAATCGTTATCTAGTCATTGAACCAATTAAATAATATTTCAACGGATTTCAGCTAAGTAATACACTGAAGTCCGTTTTTCTTGCTGTTTAACAAAAATTAGTGCATTAAAAATATGAGTAGTCTTTGGTCACAATAAAATAAATGAGTAGTACTCAATGAGAAAAACTAGAATAGTCTATTATTAATAGTAAAATTCAAAAAAATGATTTTTGTAATGCTAGGTATTTTTGTTCACATATGTAAAAGTATCTATACTTCTGATTTTGGTTGTTTTATGGTATTGTTATATGTTAGATAGTCGTGTTCGTTTTAGTTATACACATGTGGATAAGTGTGGATTTGTAAGGAGGTGGACAACTGTGGAATTTGATACAATAACTGCTATTTCGACTCCAATGGGGGAAGGTGCCATTGCAATAGTTAGACTTAGTGGATCTAGTGCAATAGCTATAGCAAATAAGATATTTCGTTCACCAAACGGAAAAGATTTATTTGACCAGGCATCTCATACCATTCATTACGGACATTTAGTTGACCCAAAAACGAATGAGGTTGTAGAAGAAGTCATGCTGTCCTTAATGAAAGGTCCAAAAACTTTTACAAGAGAAGATGTAATTGAGATAAACTGCCACGGAGGATTAGTTTCTGTTAATCGTGTTCTACAGTTAGTATTAATTAACGGTGCCCGACTTGCAGAACCCGGTGAGTTTACCAAACGTGCTTTTTTAAATGGAAGAATTGACTTGTCACAAGCAGAAGCAGTAATGGATTTAATAAGAGCAAAAACAGATAAAGCAATGAATGTTGCACTAGGTCAAATGGACGGTCGATTATCAAGACTTATTGCAACATTAAGGCAAGCACTTTTAGAAACTTTGGCGCAAGTAGAAGTAAATATAGATTATCCTGAGTATGATGATGTAGAAGAAATGACACTTCCACTGATGATCGAAAAGTGTACTTGGGTCAGCAAAGAAATTGAGAAATTACTTTTAACATCATCCCAAGGTAAAATTCTACGAGAAGGACTTTCTACTGCGATTATCGGTAGACCAAATGTAGGGAAGTCATCTCTATTAAATAGTTTAATACAAGAAAATAAAGCAATTGTGACGGATATAGCAGGAACAACGAGAGATATTATAGAAGAGTACGTTAATGTACGAGGTGTTCCATTAAAATTAGTTGATACTGCAGGTATTCGAGAAACAGAAGATATTGTAGAAAGAATTGGCGTAGAAAAATCTAGACAGGTACTAGCAGAAGCTGATCTTATATTGCTTGTATTGAATAGTGCTGAACAGTTAACGATGGAAGACCGAAGATTGTTAGAAACAATTAAAGGAATGGATTATATCGTTATTATCAATAAAACTGATTTACCAACAAAAATAGATATAAATGAAGTAAGAAATTTGTCTGGACATAAACGTATTGTTACTACTTCTTTACTAAAAGAAGAAGGCGTGGATGAATTGGAAGAAGCGATTGCCTCATTATTTTTTGAGGGTACAATCGAGGCTTCTGATCTGACGTATGTTTCAAATGCTCGTCATATATCTTTATTGACGTTAGCAAAATCTACTATTACAGATGCATTAGAAGCAGCACAGAGTGATGTGCCTGTGGATATGATACAAATAGATGTAACTAGAACGTGGGAAATATTAGGTGAAATAACAGGAGATACAGTAGAAGAAAGTTTGATTGATCAACTATTTTCACAATTTTGTTTAGGAAAATAAAAAACGAGAGGAAGTTACGAACATGCCGAAGTTTGAAGCGGGCAAGTTCGATGTGATTGTTGTTGGAGCGGGACATGCGGGCGTTGAAGCAGCATTAGCAGCTGCTAAAATGGGAGCAAATACCTTAGTTCTAACAATTAATCTTGATATGATTGCATTTATGCCTTGTAATCCATCGATCGGAGGACCTGCAAAAGGAATTGTTGTGCGAGAAATAGATGCACTTGGCGGGGCCATGGGAAAAGTTATAGACAAAACACATATTCAAATGAGAATGTTGAACACAGGAAAAGGACCTGCTGTTCGGGCACTACGTGCGCAAGCAGATAAAGTATTATACCAACATGAGATGAAACGTCTTTTAGAGGAACAAGAAAACCTAACTATTCATCAAGCTGTAGTAGAAGACTTAATAGTAGAAGACGATAAAATTGTAGGACTTGAAACGCAGGTTGGAGCAATTTATCGTGCAGAAACAGTCGTAATAACGACTGGAACATTCCTACGTGGTGAAATTATTATTGGGGATTTGAAATATTCAAGTGGACCAAATAATCAGCAACCTTCCATAAAATTAGCAGACAGTATCCGTGCTCTAGGATTTGATCTAGTTCGCTTTAAAACAGGAACTCCACCACGTGTAAACAGTAAAACAATTGATTATAGCAAAACAGAAATCCAACCTGGAGATGATGTTCCAAGAGCATTTAGCTTTGAAACAACAGAATTCATTATGGATCAATTACCTTGCTGGTTAACTTATACAAGTGAAACAACACATCAAATTATTAATGATAATCTACATTTATCACCGATGTATTCTGGTATGATTAAAGGAACTGGACCAAGATATTGTCCTTCAATTGAAGACAAAGTAGTCCGTTTTAATGACAAGCCACGTCATCAGATTTTCTTAGAACCAGAGGGAAGAAATACACGTGAGGTTTATGTTCAAGGATTATCTACAAGTCTTCCAGAGCATGTACAACGTCAGCTTCTAACATCTATTCCAGGACTTGAAAATGCAGAAATGATGCGTGCCGGATACGCAATTGAGTATGATGCAATGGTACCGACACAATTATGGCCAACATTAGAAACTAAAAGAGTAAAAAATTTATATACTGCAGGTCAAATCAATGGGACTTCTGGTTATGAAGAAGCAGCAGGACAAGGCTTGATGGCAGGAATAAATGCAGGTTTACGAGCACTAAAGAAAGAAGAAAAAGTGTTAAGTAGATCGGATGCATATATTGGTGTATTAATTGATGACTTAGTAACGAAAGGGACGAATGAACCTTATCGTCTACTTACATCGCGTGCAGAATATCGGTTATTACTTCGTCACGATAATGCGGACTTAAGATTATTAGAAGTTGGGTATGAAATTGGTTTAGTTCCAGAAACACGTTATAATAAATTCTTAGAGAAAAAGAAAAGAATAGAAGATGAGTTAGCTCGGTTACGTTTGATAATGATAAAACCAAATGAAATAACGCAAGCTTTAATACGAAGTGTGGATGGTAGCGAATTGAAAGATGGAATTCGTGCTGCCGACCTATTAAAACGTACTGAAATGAATTATGATTTAGTAGCCCAATTATCACCTTCTGATGTAGAATTATCTTTAGAAGAAAAAGAACAGGTAGAGATACAAGTTAAGTATGAAGGGTATATTGAAAAATCTCTTCAGCAAGTAGAAAAACTTAAAAAAATGGAAGACAAAAAAATTCCTGAAAATATTGATTACGATGCTATCAATGGTATTGCTACAGAAGCAAAACAAAAACTAATGCAAGTCCGTCCATTATCGATTGCCCAAGCATCTCGTATTTCAGGAGTAAATCCAGCTGACATTTCTATTCTTCTTATATATATTGAACAAGGAAAAATAGCCAAAATCAGTGGATAGTCTAAAATGATGAGGAGAACTACATGAACGAAGAACAATTTGTACAAGCCCTTCATAAAAAAGGAATAGAACTGAGTAGTAAACAAGTAGAACAATTTAAAATATATTTTAAGCTACTAGTGGAGTGGAATGAAAAGATGAATTTAACAGCAATAACTGACGAAGCATCAGTTTATTTAAAACATTTCTTCGATTCCATTAGTGCTTCTTTTTATGAAGATTTCACAGGAAAGTACTCTGTTTGTGACGTTGGAGCAGGTGCAGGATTTCCTAGTATTCCTTTAAAAATTTGTTTTCCTAATTTAAGTGTCACAATAGTAGACTCATTAAATAAAAGAATTCAGTTTTTAACCCATCTAAGTCAGGAACTTGGGTTGACAAATGTTCATTTTGTTCATTCTCGCGCAGAGGACTTTGGACAAAACAAGGAATATAGAGAAAATTATGATATTGTAACTGCAAGAGCTGTCGCAAGACTTTCAGTTTTATCCGAACTTTGTCTTCCTTTAGTAAAAGTTGGAGGGAAGTTTATAGCAATGAAAGCAGCTAGCGCTTCTGAAGAACTAAAAGATGCTTCTAAAGCGTTATCCGTTTTAGGTGCAGAAAAAACTGCAGATTATTCATTTCTGTTACCAATAGAAAAAAGTGAAAGAACGTTGTATGTCTTTTCTAAAACTAAAAGCACACCGAAAAGATACCCTCGAAAACCAGGTATTCCAAACAAAACACCAATTATTTAATGAGGAACGTTCCACGTGAAACATTTAATGTATAATTACTTTAATCGTGAATATTTTGTGTATAGAGTTTCGAAAAGGTGGTGCGAGTAAGATGAAAAGTCCGTTTTCACGTTTTTTTGGTAGTTCTGAAAAACAAGGGCAGGAAGAAATGATAGAGCCAAGACAAACCCATTTAGAAGAAGTTTTAAATATTTCAATTGATAAAATAGTACCTAACAGATACCAACCGAGAACTGTTTTTGATGATGATAAAATAGAAGAACTAGCAAGGACCATTCATACTCACGGAGTGATTCAACCAATCATTATACGTAAGATGGATGAGGATGAAAAGTACGAAATAATTGCTGGAGAACGTCGCTTTAGAGCAATGACTAAGTTAAAATGGGCAGAGGTTCCAGCAATAATCCGTAATTTAAGTGATAAAGAAACTGCTTCTATTGCATTAATAGAAAACTTACAGCGTGAGGAACTAACAGCAATAGAAGAAGCAGTAGCTTATCAAAAATTATTGAAATTGCATGATTTAACTCAAGAAGCATTAGCGCAACGTCTAGGTAAGGGACAATCTACAGTCGCAAACAAACTGAGATTATTAAAGTTACCTCAAGAAGTTCAAGAATCTATTATGAAAAAAGAACTTTCGGAAAGACATGCTCGTGCCTTAATGGCTGTTAAAGAAAAAGAGACGCAACTAGAACTGATGAACATGTCTATTGAAAAACATTGGAATGTGAAGCAGTTAGAAGAAAAGGTTAATGAAATTATTAACCCACCAGTAAAAAGTGGTAAAAAGGATAAATCAAAAAGAAAATTAGTAAGTAAAGATGTCCGTATTGCATTAAATACGATTAAACAATCTCTCTCAATGGTAACTAAAAGTGGTATTGACATTAAAACTGAAGAAGAAGATACAGAAGAGTTTTATCAAATTACGGTAAAAATACCTAAAAAGAAATCATAATATACTATCTTATTTCAACTCTCGCAACTAATTTGCGAGAGTTTTTCTTTTGTAACAAGAATAACACCCATTTTTCATTCAAAATTTGATAGAATGTAATAGTGGCCATTAATATAGCTAGAAAGTAGGTGCAAGTGTGGGAAGAATTATAGCAATTGCCAATCAAAAAGGTGGGGTAGGGAAGACAACTACATCTGTGAATTTAAGTGCCTGCCTTGCATACTTGGGGAAAAAAGTATTACTAGTTGATATAGATCCACAAGGAAATGCTTCCAGTGGAGTAGGAGTCAATAAAGGTGAGGTTCAGCAATGTATTTATGATGTACTCATTGATGATGTTAGTGTTAAAGAAACCATCCTAGAAACAAAAGTTGAGAATTTACATATAGTTCCCGCTACTATTTCTTTGGCTGGTGCAGAAATAGAATTAGTATCTACCATTTCCAGAGAAGTTCGATTAAAAAGAGCATTACAGGAAGTACAAGGCCTTTATGATTATATTGTTATAGATTGTCCACCATCTCTAGGGTTATTGACGATTAATTCATTAACTGCTTCTGATGCAATTATTATTCCAGTACAATGTGAGTTTTACGCTTTAGAAGGTTTAAGTCAATTGTTAAGTACAATACGTTTAGTTCAAAAGCATTTAAATAAGAACCTCGCTATCGACGGAGTGTTACTTACAATGTTCGATGCTCGGACAAATTTAGGGATTCAGGTAATTGAAGAAGTAAAAAAATACTTTCAAGATAAAGTGTATAAAACAATTATTCCTAGAAATGTACGGCTAAGTGAGGCACCAAGTCACGGGGAACCAATTATCATTTATGATCCGAAGTCTAGAGGAGCAGAAGTATATTTAGAACTAGCGAAGGAAGTGATCCGTAATGGCTAAAGGATTAGGAAAGGGTATCAATGCACTTTTCCCTGGGGAAGATTTAGACCAATTAGAGCAAGTCGAACAAATCCTCATAAGCGATATTAAACCAAATCCATTTCAACCTCGTAAAATATTTGATGAAGAAGCTATGAAGGAACTTTCCGAATCTATTAAAGAGCATGGTGTTCTGCAACCAATTATTTTAAGGAAAAAAGGTTCGAGATTTGAGATTGTAGTTGGAGAAAGAAGATTTAGAGCATCTCAGTTAGCAAACTTAGAAATAATTCCTGCTGTTATAAGAGAACTTAATGATCAGCAAATGATGGAGCTTGCCATTCTTGAAAATCTTCAAAGAGAAGATTTAACAGCAATTGAAGAGGCAGAGGCATATCAAAATTTAATAGAACATTTAAACTTAACTCAAGAGCAACTTGCTTTTAGATTAGGAAAAAGTAGACCGCATATAGCAAACCATATTCGATTACTATCTTTACCTCAAGTTGTCAGAGATGCAATCTCCGATGGGACTTTATCAATGGGTCACGGGAAAGCACTTCTTGGGTTAAAGAAGAAAAAGACTATACCGTTAATTATGCAAAAGTCAATTAAGGAAAATTTAAATGTTAGACAACTAGAATCTTTAGTTCAACGTTTAAATGAAGATGTTCCACGTGAAACAAAAAAAGTCCAAAAGGACATTTTCACTAAAGAAAAAGAATCAGAGTTAAGAGAAATATTCGGTACTCCTGTTTCGATTATTAAAAACAAGGATAAAGGTAAAATTGAAATTGAGTTTTATTCAGATGATGATTTAGAAAGGATATTACAGTTATTAGAAGATTAAGAACCTATTCCTTAGGCATGCCTAGGAATAGGTTATATTTTTATTACTGGAATGAGGCATGGTGATGGTTTTATTAGGGACATTAGTAAATGCTATCTTAATAGTAGCGGGTGCATTAATTGGTAGATTATTAAAAGGAATCCCTGAAAATATGAAGCAAACCGTTATGAACGCAATAGGGATAGCAGTTGCTTTACTAGGTATCCAGATGGGGTTAGAAAGTGATAATTTTGTATTGATTATAATTTGTATTGTTTTTGGTGGTGTAATAGGTGAATGGATTGATTTGGATAAATGGTTGAATCAATTTGCTCAATACTTGGAGACTAAAATGGGCTCTAAAAAACAAGGGGGAGGTATAGCGCAAGGATTTGTTGCAGGTACCTTAATATTTGTAATAGGAGCAATGGGAGTACTAGGAGCTCTGAACAGTGGTTTACAAAATGACCATGAACTATTAATCAGTAAAGGGATAATTGATGGATTTACGTCTATTGTACTATCCGCAACTCTAGGAATAGGCGTTCTTTTCTCTGCAATTCCTGTAGCTATTTATCAAGGAGCAATAGCTTTGTTTGCTACTCAAATTACAAAAATAATACCAGAAGCTGCACTTGAATTGTTTCTTCAAGAAATGACAGCAACTGGCGGTATTATGATTATTGCTATTGGTCTTAATCTATTAGGTATAACAAAAGTAAGAGTTGCAAATCTATTGCCAAGTCTAGTTATTGTTGGTATTGCTGTTGCTATTATTTATAACTTTTAAATTATATCGATGCCAAGCTAAAAGTAGTGCACGAGAGATGACTCTTCCCATTTCATAAGTTAGATGAAGTCGAGTACTTTGAAGAACATTATATTCCATAAAACCTCCGATATTTACGATTGCTTTAATAGAGACTTCACCGATTGGTGGTAATTCTTTTTTCACCGCTTTTCCGGGATATAAAGGTCCAGGGTGAACGATAATCTGTCCAATATTATTCACGTTCCCTAAACAAGCATCTATAGCTATAATATAAGGGGATTTAGGTGAACTGAGGATGGTTTCCGTGATGTCTTCAATATTTAGCGCATGTAAGGGATTGTCCAATGTACCAACAATTTCAAATGGAAATGATTTAAGTTGTGATAAGAAAGAACCTGTCATTGGTCCAAGTGCATCCCCAGTAGAGCGGTCAGTACCAATACAGCAAAAAACTAGATTTGGATGGTCAAATGGAATTTGTTCTATAAAGTAGTTGCTTAATCGCCAAATTGCACCTGTTTCCTTATAATAAATTGTAGAAGGTTCGGTAATAGTAGTAGCAGAAGAGTTCATATAATTACTCACTTTCTTTTTAAGCTAGTATATGCATCTAGGAAATTATTTATTCAAATGAGGTGAAATAACTAGTATGGAAGCAAAAATTCAAAGTTTGAAGGATTATTTACTTAAAGAAGAGACTTGGGGGCAACTTGGGTTAATTTTTATTGAAATAGTGCTCATCTTATTAGTATCTGCTGTTGCGGTAAGAGTTGGGAAACGCATAATCCAAAAGTTTTTTTTAGTTAGGCAGAGGAGCCCCTTAGGCTATTCAGAACGTAGGCAAAATACATTGATGAAGCTTCTTCAAAATGTTTTAACTTATGTTGTGTATTTTAGTGCTATTATAGCTATTTTGACTACTTTTGGTATAAAAGTAGCTGGATTGCTTGCTGGTGCAGGTATTGTTGGTCTAGCAGTTGGTTTTGGTGCTCAAAGTTTAGTGAAAGATGTCATTACAGGATTTTTTATAATATTTGAAGATCAATTTGCGGTGGGAGATCAAGTACAGATAGGGACAGCTAATGGAATTGTACAGGAAATAGGTTTACGTACAACAAAATTGAAAAGTTATACAGGGGAACTTCACATAATTCCAAATGGCAGCATATTGGTCGTTATAAACTATTCAATTTATAACTCCTTGGCGTTAATAGATATTAGCGTTACACCTGAAAATGATATTCTATCAATGGAAAAAAACATTGAGGAGTTTCTGAAAGAATTACCAAACAAATACGAGGAACTTGTTAAAAAACCTAGTTACCTTGGTATACAGAGTTTTAATGCCTCCGAAATAGTAGTACGCTTTACCGCTGAGACTGTACCTACAAAACAGAACAGTGTTTCAAGAAAAATTAGAAGAGATTTAGTAGAGTTTCTTGAACAAAAAGGTATTAAAATCTCATAATTCCAGTGATTGTTTATTAAAGAAAAATAAGTAGGTGATAAAGTGGAAAAGAAACAATTTCAACTAAACGATATAGTAGAAATGAAGAAACAACATCCATGTGGTACGAATGCTTGGAAAATCATACGAATGGGTGCTGATATTCGTATAAAATGCGAAGGCTGTCAACATAGTGTAATGATACCAAGAAAAGAGTTTGAAAAGAAGATGAAAAGGCTGATTGTGCAAGCTGATGCTGAGTAATGATAGACTTTTATCGCTAAAATCAATATAATGAACAAGTTGTATATAAAGTTTATGGTTTAAAATAATGAAGGGTTGTGACATATATGGCGTTAACTGCTGGAATAGTAGGATTACCAAACGTAGGAAAGTCTACATTGTTTAATGCAATAACAAAGGCTGGAGCACTTGCAGCAAACTATCCATTTGCTACTATCGATCCCAACGTAGGGGTAGTTGAAGTACCCGATGCACGTTTAGATAAATTAACAGAATTAGTAGTGCCAAAGAAAACAGTTCCTACTGCATTTGAATTTACAGATATAGCAGGAATTGTAGAAGGTGCAAGTAAAGGGGAAGGACTTGGGAACAAGTTCCTTGCACATATCCGTGAAGTAGATGCAATCTGCCAGGTTGTACGTTGTTTCGAAGATGAAAATATTACACATGTATCTGGAAAAGTGGATCCAATCTCTGATATTGAAGTGATTAACCTAGAGTTGATATTAGCAGATTTAGAAAGCGTTGATAAACGCTTAGCTCGCGTAACTAAAATGGTAAAACAAAGAGACAAAGAGGCGCTAGCAGAAGAACCAGTTCTTACTCGCTTAAAAGAGGCTTTTGAAGCAGGAAAATCTGGTCGTTCAGTTGAATTTACAGAAGAAGAGCAACGCGTAGTAAAAGGTTTTCATTTGCTGACAACAAAACCAATGCTCTACGTTGCAAACGTTTCTGAAGATGATATTATGGCAGAGGGTGAAAATGAATACGTACAAAAAGTGCGTGCATTTGCTGCCGAAGAAGGCGCACAGGTAATACTAATATGTGCAAAAATTGAAGAAGAGATGGCAGCACTAGAAGATGAGGAGAAAACAATGTTCCTAGAAGAATTAGGAATAAAAGAATCAGGCTTAGATCAGTTAATCAAAGCTTCTTACTCATTAATAGGTTTGGCAACTTATTTCACAGCTGGTGTACAAGAAGTTCGAGCTTGGACATTCCTTAAAGGGATGAAAGCACCTCAATGTGCAGGGGTTATTCACTCTGACTTTGAAAAAGGATTTATCCGTGCGGAAACAGTAGCTTATGATGATTTAGTTGAAACTGGATCAATGGCTGCTGCAAAAGAAGCTGGAAAGGTTCGTTTAGAAGGTAAGGAATATATTGTACAAGACGGAGACGTAATGTTGTTCCGCTTTAACGTATAAAAATAAAAGTATTTACAATATATGTTCTGAATATGTAAAAAAGGATTAGTGAGAAATCACTGATCCTTTTTTTGAAAGATAAGAAAGTTTATAAGAAGTACCGTGAACATTTGGTTCATAAGACTTTAAAGAATGAATATCGTATAATTTCAGTTATATAATTCTCGTTTATTTAGATGATCCAGCTTCCAATTATCTATTTATGTACATGGTTGATTGGAACGGCTGAAGCTGTGCCCACGGAATGCTTCCATCCTTCGTAACAGTCAAAGGCATATCTACGTCTCTGTTTTTAGAGGACCGGGCGTCTTTTTGGCCGGTTTTTCTTAATTGAATAAAGTTAATTTTTTTTCAATACATATAACCTAGGCTTCACTGGATCATCTTTGATCAATAAGTCGTTTGGATATTTTTTGAGTTCTTTATACATAGCAAAGTCCCCCGCAGCACCAGCAATTAGCCAAGCACCTAATAGAACCAGCATAAGAGAACCCAACCAAAAGCCCATAATCATTGGTAAAACACCGGTAATCCAGAAAGGAAGTAATAATGCTTTTTTCATGGCACCGTTTTGTAAGGGAATAGTAGTAGTTGCATAGGCTACACCCATTTGAATATTAACCCCATAATCCATACTACTCCAAGGAGCTCTACCAAAGACCCAAAACCCAACAAGGTGAAAGCATTCGTGTAAAACGATTAATACTATATAACCGATAAAAAACCAAAGGAAGTCCCAAAATGAGAAAGTTATTTCTGTAACATTAGATAACCAAGGAAATAGAAGTATTCCTATTATAGATAGACCTACAGTTAATCCAATACTTTTCCATGCTACCTTTTTTAGATCAATATCGATTACAACTAACGTTTCTTCATTATTTTCCATATAATCCTCCTATTTAAAATAAATATACATGAATGAGTAAAATAATGACAATCTTCCTTGATACGTTTGAGAAACTATGTTACAATTCATTGATGTGAGTAATAGAATTACTTGCTCCTTGTCGGCTTTTCATAGTCGGCCAAAGACCATAGGGAGGTGTAAATAGATGAGAAAGTACGAATTAATGTACATTATTCAACCAGCAATTGAAGAAGATGCAAAGAAAGCTTTAGTAGAGCGTTTCCAAGAAATCTTAACTTCAAATGGTGCAGAAATCATCGAAGCAAAAGAGTGGGGTAAACGCCGCTTAGCTTATGAAATCAATGACTTGCGTGAAGGTTTCTACCAAATCGTTAAAGTAAATGCTGATTCAAAAGCAATCGATGAGTATACACGTTTAGCTAACATCAATGAAGACATTATCCGTCACATTGCTGTTCGTATCGACGATATTAAAGTTAAAGCAAAAAAATAAAATTGACTAAAAAAGCTGATCGAGGGAGGTTGTTTACTGATGATTAACCGTGTCGTTTTAGTTGGAAGACTAACAAAAGATCCGGAACTTCGCTACACACCAAGTGGTGTTGCAATGGCAAGATTTACACTAGCTGTAAATCGTACATTCTCCAACCAATCGGGTGAAAGAGAAGCTGATTTTATCAACTGTGTCGTTTGGAGAAAGCAAGCTGAAAACACAGCGAACTTCCTAAAAAAAGGAAGTTTAGCTGGAGTCGAAGGTCGCATTCAAACGGGTAGTTATGAAGGACAAGATGGAAAACGTGTTTATACGACAGACGTTGTTGCAGACAGCGTTCAGTTCTTAGAACCACGTAATAGCTCTGGAGAACGTAACCAAGGTGGACAATCACCTGGCGGTAACGGACAGCAGCAATTTTCAACACCTTCATATCAGCAAAACCAACCAATGAATCAGCAAAACTATACACGTGTAGATGAGGATCCTTTTTCTAATAGTAGTGGGCCAATCGAAGTATCGGATGACGATTTACCATTCTAAAAAGCATCACTTAGCATGTTTACTTTAATCGAAAAGGAGGCAACCAAATATGGCACCACGTCGCGGAGGCAAAAGACGCCGTAAAGTTTGTTACTTCACATCAAACAATATCATGCACATCGATTATAAAGATGTAGATTTGTTGAAAAAATTCGTGTCAGAACGTGGGAAAATTCTTCCACGTCGTGTGACAGGAACTAGTGCGAAGTACCAACGTAAGTTAACACGAGCTATTAAAGTATCTCGTATCATGGCTTTACTTCCATTCTCTTCTGAAGAGAGATAAGTATAAATTAGAAAGACCGGGAAACCGGTCTTTTTTTTGTAACTATTTATTCAAATTGTTTAAGAATGACTTTCCTCTACGAAAGAAGCCTTTATTGTAATTCTTCTAATGCTTTTCAAGGCTTACATAGACATTTCAATTTTTCTCTACAGTATGTCGAATTTTAGTTGTTGTAAACAATCTGTTACAATAAATAGATGATTACATTAAAGGAAGGTTCCTAAATGCAAAGAAATCAAACAAATTATTTAACGTATGGTTCTATGATGATTGCACTATTTGCTATTTTGTTGGCAATGTCTGTTTATGTTCCAGTACTAGGGTTTTTCACTTCATTTATTGTGCCGTTACCACTAGCTTGGTATTGTGCAAAGTTTGAAAGAAAACAAACTGCATTTGTTACTGTTATCGCGGTTATACTTTCTTTTATTATTGGCGGGGTTTTTGGGTTTATCTTTGGATTGTTAGTTGGTCCGTTAGGTTTTATTATAGGAGATTCAATCCGAACTAAAAAGTCTAAGCTATATATGCTTATGGCTTCTGGGCTATTTTTACTTTTAATGACTGCAGTACAATACATATTATCCATTTTATTTTTTAATTTGAATGTTTTGGAGCAATTTATTACGTCCATTGAAGTATACTACGAACAACTGGGAAATATTATGTCTTCCGTTGGTCAAGTGCCTAAAGGGTATGATGAGTTAGTTAAACAAAGCATAATACTTATTAAATCTATTATGCCTAGTTATTTTATTGGAGCGGTGTTCATCAGTGCTTGGCTATATTTAATCATTAACCTATCACTATTAAAAAGGTTGAAATTAGATGTGCCTAAGTTTTCTAAATTCATGGATTTTAGATTACCAAAAGCGGTGTTGTGGTATTATTTAATCGTATCCATTTTCTCGTTGATTGTTACATTTGAAGTAGGTACGTTTGGATATTTAGTATTTGTTAATGCGGCTTTAATATTACGAGCACTCTTGTTCTTACAAGGGGTTTCTTTCATACACTACTATTTTTATGTAAAAGGATTGTCCAAATGGTTAATGATACTTGCAACATGTTTTGCAGTTCCGCTGTACATGTTTACTATTATAGTAGGGGTATTAGACTTAGGATTTAATATAAGAGGATTTATAAAAGACAGATACAAAAAGTAAGGAGCTGATCTGGTGGCATCTTTTTTTAGGAAACGGCCAATTCGATATCCACTCATACTGTTCTTACTACTTAGTGGGGTTGCGACTTATTTATTACTGTCTACCAACACATTGATTGGATTGTTATTCGCTCTAATGGTAATTGGTGTATTTATCTATGCGTGGATTATTGAACAGCGTGTATATGAGGAGACAGAAAAACATATTGAAACTCTTTCCTATCGGATGAAAAAGGTAGGGGAAGAAGCCTTATTAGAAATGCCAATTGGGATACTACTCATAAATGAACACTACATCATTGAATGGGCAAATCCATACATGACGCAGCAGCTTCCATTCGATACGATTATTGGTGAGGAGCTTCTTTCTATATCAAAGGATTTTCAACAACTTAAGAAACAAGAAGAATCAAAAGAAATGATCATCTCTTTAGATGATAAAAATTATAAAGTATTTTACAAAGCCGAAGAAAAACTTCTGTATTTCTTTGATATAACGGAACAAGTAGAAATGGAATCGTTATATTATGGAGATCGAACAGTTATTGGTGTGTTGTTTATAGATAATTACGATGAAATATCACAGGGTATGGACGATCAAACACGAGGAAGACTCAATAGCATCGTTACTTCTTGTGTAAACGATTGGGGAGCTAAATACGGTATTTATGTAAAACGGATTTCTTCGGATCGTTTTTTAGCTGTTTTTAATGAATCCATTTTAGTAGAATTAGAAAAAAGTAAATTCTCCATATTGGATGATATAAGAGAAACAACTTCTAAATTTGGCTTTTCCCTCACTTTAAGCGTAGGTGTTGGCGCAGGATCCACTTCCTTAGTTGAACTTGGTGAACTAGCTCAGTCTAGCTTAGATTTAGTATTAGGACGCGGTGGAGACCAAGTTGCCATCAAGCATACAAGTGGAAAAGTGAAGTTCTATGGTGGTAAAACAAACCCAGTAGAAAAACGGACTCGTGTAAGAGCTAGAGTTATCTCACATGCTCTGCGAGATTTAATACAGGATAGTGACCAAGTGTTTGTAATGGGGCATAGAATGCCTGATATGGATGCAATTGGTTCAGCTGTTGGGGTAAGAAAAATGGCTGGGATGAACAAAGTAGAAGGCTACGTTGTCTTGGACACTAATGAGTTAGACAATAGCGTGATTCGTTTAATGGATGAGATTAAGGAACAACCGGAGTTGTATAATCGTTTTATAAGCCCAGAAGAAGCAATAAGCAAAATTACAGATAAAACTTTATTGGTGGTAGTAGATACACACAAACCGAGCTTAGTTATTGATGAAAAGCTTCTTCAAAAGGCAGAGAAGATTGTTGTGATCGATCATCATCGACGTGGAGAAGAATTTATTTCAAATACGATGCTTGTTTATATGGAACCATACGCATCCTCTACATCAGAATTAGTAACTGAACTAATTGAGTATCAACCGAAAAATGAAAAGTTATCCATGTTAGAAGCAACATCTATGCTTGCTGGTATTATTGTAGATACGAAAAGCTTTACCCTACGTACAGGAGCAAGAACATTTGAAGCGGCATCCTATTTACGTACGCATGGTGCAGATACAATTCTCGTTCAACGAATGTTGAAGGAAGACATTGATACTTATATTGAACGCTCTAAAATAGTCCAAAATGTAGAGTTTTTTAGAGATGGCATTGCTATTGCTAACGGAATGGAAAACGTCTCTTATAGTCAGGTATTGCTTGCTCAAACAGCGGATATTTTGTTGACGATGAATAATGTGGCAGCTTCTTTCGTGATAGGGCGGAAAAGTGATTCCACGTTAGGGATCAGTGCCCGATCATTAGGTGATATCAATGTTCAAATTATTATGGAAAAACTAAATGGTGGAGGGCATTTAACTAATGCCGCCTGTCAGTTGGAAGATACCTCGATAGACGAAGCAATATCACTACTAAAAAATGCAATTACAGATACAATTGAAGGAGGAAATGAAGAATGAAAGTAGTATTCTTAAAAGACGTAAAAGGTAAAGGAAAAAAGGGCGAGATCAAAAATGTAGCAGATGGTTATGCTCATAACTTTTTACTAAAAAACAAATTAGCAGTAGAAGTAAATGCAGCTGCATTAAGTGCTCTTGAAGGGCAAAAGAAAAAATCTGAAAAAGAAGCGGCTCAAGAGTTAGCAGAAGCAAACAAATTAAAAGAAACATTAGAGCAATTAACAGTAGAGTTAAAAGCAAAGTCTGGAAATGACGGTCGACTTTTTGGTTCAATTACAACGAAACAAATTGCCTCTCAATTAGAGAAATCGCATGGTATTAAATTAGATAAACGCAAAATGGAATTAGATGACGCAATTCGAGCATTAGGATATACGAACGTCCCTGTGAAACTTCATCATGAAGTTATAGCGACATTAAAAGTTCTTGTTGCAGAAGAATCGTAAGGAGAGAGGTCAATGAGCGATCCAATGTTGGACCGTGTACCGCCGCATAACCAAGAAGCCGAACAATCTGTCATTGGGGCAATATTTTTAGAACCACAAGCATTAATTACCGCTGGAGAAATCTTGCTCGCTGAAGATTTTTATCGTGTAGCACATCAGAAGATATTCCAGACTATGCTTCATTTAAGTGATAAAGGTAAGGCAATAGATGTTGTAACCGTAACTGAAGAACTTTCTGCAAAAAAAGAGCTAGAAGATGTAGGGGGAATTTCATATATTAGTGAAATTGCCAATGCAGTTCCAACCGCCGCCAACATAGCATATTACGCCAAAATTGTAGAAGAAAAATCTATTTTACGTCGTTTAATACGTGTAGCTACTACCATAGTAGAAGATGGCTTTACTAGGGAAGATGAAGTAGAAGCATTATTAGCTGAAGCCGAAAGAAAAATGATGGAAGTCGCAAGCCGAAAAAATGCTGGTGATTTCGAGCATATTAAAGACGTTTTAGTGGAAACATACGATAATATAGAAAAACTTCATACACGAAAGGGCGATGTTACCGGTATACCGACAGGGTTTAGAGATTTAGACAGAATTACAGCTGGTTTCCAAAGAAATGATTTGATCATTGTTGCTGCCCGTCCTTCTGTAGGGAAAACAGCATTTGCTCTGAATGTTGCGCAAAATGTAGCGACTAAAACAGATGAAAACGTAGCAATTTTTAGTTTAGAGATGGGTGCGGAACAGTTAGTTATGCGTATGCTTTGTGCAGAGGGGAATATAGATGCACAGGTACTTCGTACAGGAGCACTTACAACCGAGGATTGGCGTAAGCTTACAATGGCGATGGGAAGTCTATCAAATGCAGGTATTTATATTGATGATACCCCGGGTATTCGAGTAAATGAAATCCGTGCTAAGTGTCGTCGATTAAAACAAGAGTCTGGTTTAGGGATGATTTTGATTGATTATTTACAGTTAATTCAAGGTAGTGGAGGCAGCCAAGCTAACCGACAACAAGAGGTTTCGGAAATTTCCAGGTCCTTAAAAGGATTAGCTCGTGAATTACAGGTCCCTGTAATTGCCTTGTCTCAGTTATCCCGTGGAGTTGAGCAACGTCAAGATAAGCGACCGATGATGTCTGATTTACGTGAATCTGGATCTATTGAGCAGGATGCAGATATTGTATCTTTCCTGTACCGTGAAGATTATTACGATAAAGAAACAGAAAATCAGAACATGATAGAGATTATTATTGCTAAACAACGTAATGGTCCAACTGGAACTGTTACACTTGCGTTTGTTAAAGAGTTTAACAAATTCGTTAACATCGACTGGAGTCAACACCAAGCAGCACCCCCAGCGTAATAAGAAAAGTGCAAGCGCCTATGTAGCCCTGACAAGCGCTGGAAGGATTTCACGTAAAGGCGCTCTTTGCCTTTACTTGAAAGCCTGAAGCGACTCGAGGGGCTAGGCGCTGGAGCTAGACTAGAAAAGTGCAAGTGTTTAAGCTTTTTGGTAAGTACTTTTAAAAAATAGTTAATAATGGCAGAACTTGATGATAAAAACACGAACAATAAATGTAATAGTGCATTTTGTGTTCGTGTTTTTGCATTAAATCAGTTGACTAAGTGCATTTAGATTGGTACAATTACACTGTTTGAATCAGGACATATGAAATGTCTGACGGAGGTGCTGGCAAATGCCATCAGTAGTAGTAGTTGGAACACAATGGGGAGACGAAGGTAAAGGGAAAATCACAGACTTTCTATCCGAAAACTCAGAAGTAATTGCACGTTACCAAGGCGGTAATAATGCAGGTCATACAATTATTTTTGGAGGAGAAACGTACAAGCTTCACTTGATTCCATCAGGAATTTTCTATAAAGATAAAATTTCTGTTATAGGAAACGGAATGGTAGTAGATCCTAGAGCACTTGTGAAAGAACTAAAAGGATTGCATGAACGCGGAGTAACAACCGAAAACTTACGTATTTCTAATCGTGCACATGTTATTCTTCCATACCACTTAAAACAAGATGAAGTGGAAGAAGCTCGCAGAGGAGCAAATAAAATTGGTACGACAGGTAAAGGTATTGGACCGGCTTATATGGACAAAGCTGCACGTGTTGGAATCCGTATTGCTGACCTTCTGGACTATGAAGTGTTTAAAGAAAAATTAGAACTTAACTTACAAGAAAAGAATAGAATGTTTGAGAAGTTTTACGAAACAGAAGGATTTACTTCAGAGGAAATACTAGAAGAATTCTATACCTATGGGCAAGAGATCGCCAAATATGTTACGGATACTTCAAAAGTATTAAATGACGCATTAGATGATGGTCGTCGTGTTTTATTTGAAGGTGCACAGGGAGTTATGTTGGATATCGATCAAGGTACTTATCCATTTGTAACTTCTTCAAATCCAGTAGCTGGTGGAGTAACAATTGGTGCGGGAGTAGGTCCAACAAAAATAAACCATGTAGTAGGTGTTTGTAAAGCATATACATCACGTGTAGGTGATGGTCCTTTCCCAACGGAGTTATTTGATGAAATAGGAAATCAAATCCGTGAAGTTGGTAAAGAATATGGGACAACTACAGGTAGACCACGTCGTATTGGTTGGTTTGACACAGTAGTAATTAGACATGCTCGACGCGTAAGTGGTTTAACTGATTTAACAGTTAACTCTATTGACGTATTGACTGGTTTAGATACAGTTAAATTATGTACTGCATATAAGTATAAAGGTGAATTAATTACAGAATATCCAGCTAATCTTCGTATTTTAAGTGAATGTGAACCAGTTTATGAAGAAATGCCTGGTTGGAGTGAAGATATTACTAACTGTAAATCTTTAGATGAACTTCCTGAAACAGCTCGTCATTACTTAGAGCGTATTTCTCAACTTACAGGAGTACAAATATCCATTTTCTCAGTTGGACCAGATCGTACCCAAACTAATATCATTACAAGTGTTTGGAAATAGTGAACAAAAAAAACGTCAAGAAGCATAAGCTTTTTGACGGTTTTTTGTCTGTTAATGTAGAAATTTGAAAAAGCTTCACTATGTGAATCTTCTATTATGACAAATATAACAAAGATTTTTACTGCTTTATGTATAAAATATGAATAATTTGGAGAAAACTAATTTATAAAAATCGAATTATTAGGTAAAAACGATTATATATTTCCATAAATTGAAAAAATAATGTAATATATGGAACCAATACTACAGTTTCTTTACAACCGTCTAGAAAGCTACACATCTTCATTTCAAATATGTTAAATTAGAGAAGCATGAAAATGATTGAAGATTTTACAGATAGTTTGGAAGGGGCTTTATCATGTTTTTGAAAAGTAAGAATGAGGAACAAAAGGTATCAAAACTGGATGTTCTTTCAAACGGAAAGTCAAATATGGTGAAAAAAGCAGCCGTATCAGTTTTACTTATCTCAAGTATTTCGTTTAATATGGCTTTTGCAAAAGAAAGTGAAAGCAATACATTAAAAGAAATATACCATATATATACGGATGGTCAATATGTAGGGGCTATTTCGGATCAAACCAAAATACAATCAATGCTCGACAAAAAGATTGAAGAATCTAGCTCCCAGTTTAAAAACATGACTTTAACAGCTGGATCTAATTTATCGGTAGTACCAGAACAAGTATTTACTCCCAATACAAATGACGAGACTACACTTCAAAAGCTGGATGGCTTAATAGATGTAGAGGCAAAAGCATTTGCATTATCGATCAATGACGAGATGGCAGTCTACGTCAAAGACTTAGAGGCTTACGATGAAGCTTTAAGAAAACTAAAGTTACATTTTGTTTCAGAAGAAGAGCTGAACACACTGGAAGCTAGAAATAATACTAGTGAATCTTTACCCAAGTTAAAAGAAAATGAAACTCGTATTGCTAATTTAATCTTAAAAGAAAAAGTATCAGGAGTTACAGTAGACACAGCTCCTAATCGGATTGTTTCACCAGACGATGCTGTGAAACTACTTTTAGAAGGAACATTAGAAAAAGAGTTATATACTGTGGCAGAAGGCGATGTTTTAGGTACTATTGCTAATAAGCATAATTTAACATCTGCAGAACTTATAGCACTTAATCCTGGTGTAACGGATTCTACCGTATTACAAATAGGTCAAGAGTTAAATGTAACAGTTCTAAAACCACTTATTAATATAGAAGTACAGTATGAGAAAAAAGCAGTAGAAGCCATAATACATACGAAAAAAGTAGAAGAAACAGAGGATATGTATAAAGGTGATACGAAGGTAAAACAAGAAGGTTCGGATGGTCAAAAAGAGGCAACTTACTTAATTCGCAAAGAGAATGGAGTACAAGTTGGTCAATCTATTGTAGAAGAAAAAATTCTTGTAGAACCAAAAGAGCACATTGTATTAAAAGGAACGAAAGTAATTCCTTCACGCGGCTCGGGAGTATTTGCTTGGCCAGCTGAAGGTGGATATATTTCTAGTAAAATGGGATATCGTTGGGGCCGCCAACATGAAGGTATCGATATCGCAAGACCAAGTGGTTTTACAATAAAAGCAGCAGATAATGGAATTGTAGTTGCGGCTGGTTGGGATGGTACATATGGCAACCGTGTAATCATCGATCATCAAAATGGGTACAAAACAACGTATGCACATCTTTCTTCTATTACAGCGGAAGTAGGGCAAGTAGTTCCAACAGGCACTAAAATTGGTGTAATGGGAAGTACTGGGCGTTCTACAGGAACACATCTACATTTCGAAGTGGAAAAAAATGGTGTTACAATTAATCCTTTAACTGTATTAAATAAATAATATATAGAGACAGTCGCAATATGGACTGTCTCTTTTTTATGAATTTCCTGGGAAATAATTTGTCAAAGTAAGTCGAACTATAGCACCACCGCTTCTTGAGAGATGCATGAAGCCTAAAACAATGTTAAAGTTAATATTATTATTGTTAAAAATAATTCAATTGAGTTAAATATAGAATACGAGAATAAGGGGGACTAAAAATGAGTAAGAAAATATTAGTTGTAGATGACGAAAAACCAATTGCAGACATACTGCAATTTAACTTAAAAAAAGAAGGGTATCAAGTAGCCTGTGCATATAATGGCGATGAGGCATTAAAGAAGGTAGAAGAGGATCAACCAGATTTAATGTTATTAGATATTATGCTTCCTAACAAAGATGGAATGGAAGTTTGTAGAGAAATTCGAAAAAAATATGATTTTCCTATTATCATGCTGACTGCAAAAGATTCAGAGATAGATAAAGTGCTGGGACTAGAGCTAGGTGCAGATGATTATGTTACAAAACCATTTAGTACTAGAGAATTAATCGCTCGAGTTAAAGCAAATATGCGTAGACACCAAACTATTCAAGAAGATGCAGAAGTATTGACAAATGAAATAGTTATTGGTCCACTGACTATTCAACCAGATGCGTATCTGGTGTTAAAAAGGGAAGAAACAATAGAGCTTACGCATCGAGAATTTGAGCTTTTGCATTACTTGGCAAAACATATAGGACAAGTCATGACTCGTGAACATTTACTACAAACAGTATGGGGGTACGATTACTTTGGTGATGTCCGTACAGTAGATGTAACAATTCGACGATTACGTGAAAAAATTGAAGATAATCCAAGTCATCCAACATGGATAGTAACTAGAAGAGGTGTAGGATACTATTTACGAAGTCCTGAACAGGAGTAGAATTTAATGCAAAAGGTTGGATACTTTAAATCGATTCACGTAAAGATTGTGCTGATTTATGTATTACTTATTATTATTGCTATGCAAATTATAGGATTATATTTTGTTCGTGGCCTAGAGAAGACATTAAGAGAAAACTTTCAAGAATCAATAACTGATCGAGTTAGCTTAATAGAATATAGTGCACGGGAAGAAATGATAAAAATACGGAGCGAAGAAGACCAAACACCAGAACAAAGTTTATATTCTATTTTGGCTGGTCTCAATTCAATTGATATTAAAGAAGTACGCGTTATAGATGCTAGGTATCAGATTTTGGCAACCTCAGATTCAAACAACCAGTCGATTGTTGGCCAACGATCAATGGATGATCTAGTTCGTAAATCCATTACAGCAGAAGCTGCACAAGAAAATATATCGTTAGATAGAAAAAGTGATGTTAGAATTTGGGTTTTAGCTACACCTATTATTTCAAAAGGAGAAGTAATTGGAACATTATATATAGAATCTAATATTGAAAATGTGTTTGGACAGATGAATGAAATTAATCGAATACTTGCCGGAGGTACTGCAATGGCTTTAGTCATTACAGTTATATTAGGAATACTAATTGCCCAGACAATTACACGTCCAATTTCCGATATGAGACGACAAGCTCAAGCCATGGCAAAAGGTAACTTTTCCAGAAAAGTACGAGTATATGGAAGTGATGAAATTGGACAACTGGCAATTGCTTTTAATCATTTGACGAATAGACTGCAAGAATCTCAATCTACAACGGAAGCAGAACGAAGAAAGCTAGCCTCCGTTTTAACCAACATGACAGATGGGGTATTAGCAACTGACCGTAAAGGTAGAGTTATATTGATAAACGATCCTGCACTTAGATTATTGCGTATACCAAGGGAAATGGTATTAAATCGTCCGATTATATCTGTGCTTGGAATAGACTCCGAACACTCCTTTGAAGATTTAATACACTTAAAAGAAGCTCTTAACTTGGATTTAAGCTCCAATGAACGGCCATTTATCTTACGTGCCAATTTTTCGGTTATTCAAAAAGAAACTGGCTTCGTTAACGGTTTAATCGCAGTATTACACGATAATACCGAACAAGAAAAAGTGGATATAGAAAGAAGAGAATTTGTAGCGAATGTTTCCCATGAATTACGTACACCACTTACTACAATGAGTAGTTACTTGGAGGCGTTAGCTGATGGTGCTTGGAAAGACGAGGAAATAGCCCCCTCTTTCTTACAAGTAACTCAAACAGAGACCCATCGAATGATTCGACTTGTAAATGATCTTCTACAATTATCTAAAATGGATAGCAGAGACTATGATTTGAATCGAGAGATTGTTAATTTTAATCAGTTCTTCAACCGGATTATAGACAGATTTGAACTTTCCAAGTCTGATCATGTTACCTTTGTCCGCATGCTCTCAGATAAAGCCTATTATGTGGATATCGATACTGATAAGTTAACACAAGTAATCGATAATATTATCTCAAATGCGATTAAATATTCTCCAGATGGTGGGAATATACGTTTTGGAGTAGTTGTGACGGATTCCATTTTGAAAGTAATGATTTCTGATGATGGAATGGGGATTCCATCTGAAAATGTAGATCGAGTCTTTGATCGCTTTTACAGAGTAGATCGAGCAAGAGCAAGATCTATGGGTGGTACAGGGCTAGGTTTAGCAATTGCCCGGGAAATGATTGAAGCCCATGGTGGTAGAATATGGGCAGAAAGCGAAGAAGGCCAAGGAACGACCATTTTCTTCACATTGGATATTTTAACGGATGAGGTAGGTGAATGGGATTGAAATATATTGAGCAAGTAAAATCAGTTGTTTTAGTCTTACTTATTCTCCTCAGTTTTTCCTTAACTTTTGCTATATGGACATATTCACCGGTTATCCAGTCAAATGAAGGAACAACTGTAGATATAGCCATTGCTGAAAAAAAGGAAATGGAAGACATTATCAAACCGTATCGTATGATTGTTAGCCAAAAGGATGGGCTAAAAGGAACTTTTAACAGTCAACCAATCGAATCAGTGTTCATTAACATGAAAAAATGGGAAATTCAAAAGGTCGAGTTATCTAGTAATAAGTTAAGTACCGATCAAATAAATGAGTTTATAAAAACACCTAATCGTGCAAGTTTCTTTTTTGCAGCAGATGTCCCTGTTGAAGTTTTAGGCACTAGCTTAACTTTTACAGAACAGGTTTTTCCGGATGCTCATTTTAATCGTTTAATAATCGATTGGAATGTGGAAACCTCGGATAGTTTAAACATTTATTTTATTAGTACATCACAGCAGAAGATGTATACGGCAACTGCAGAAAAAGTAAATAATGCAGGGTTTACCAATCGTATTTTAAAGCATACAGAAACTATGCAAGTGTATAATGAAATAATTACAGACGATAAATTATCGGTATACGTTTCATCGACACCAGAAAATATCCTGAGTTATACTTATTCCATTAAAGACATTAATACCGATAAATTTAAAGATGCTCTATTTAATAATCCAAACCTAGTGAGAAGTAATCCTGTTAGTATGAATGAACAACAATTCACGGATGATAGTGCGTTAATGAAAGTGAATTTTAGTACTAGAAGTTTAAACTATGTTCATCCTGCTTCGGAGAATGAAAACCCAGCAAAGTCTGTAGATCTCATTCAAAATAGCTTAAATTTTGTCAATGAGCATAACGGATGGACAGATGACTACCGCTATTCCCGAATGAATACTGAAAATCGTCAAATTAATTATCAACTGTATTTTGCTGGCCTACCGGTTTTTGGTAGGGAGATATATGAAATCTCACTAAAGTGGGGAACTGATCGAGTGCATCAATATATGCGCCCTCTTTACACGCTTACTGCTGCTGTTCCTTTGAAAACAAGGGAAGTACAGCTAGCTTCAGGACAGTCAATTTATGATTTTCTATCTACTGCAACAGATACTGATACGAGTACTATTGATGATGTTGTAATTGGATATTATTTATCCCGAGATGAGACCGAGTCTCAGTTTAATCTGGAACCTTCTTGGTACTACGTGGAGAGTGGAAGCTGGATACGTATATCTCCCGAGTTATTAGGAGGTGCAAAATATGGATTGGAATAAAACAAAGACTATATTTATTATTGTATTTTCTATTTTAAACGTATTCTTACTTTCGCTATATATGAATCGGTATACTGAATCTCAACAAATTGACATTCCTAATGATACACCTATCTCGGAAAAGCTTTTTTTGGATAATATAAAAATTTTGGAGACAGATAAAGGGATCCATGAAGCTTCTTATGTTTCAGGCACCGTCCATAATTTTAAACTGGAAGAAATAGAAGGAATGGAAAATCAAACAGTCGAAATACATGACAGCGTCAAACTAGTCAGCACTCTTAATGAACCTATAAAAATAACCGATGAAAATACACTAGAAAAAATAGTACATGACCAAGTAATAAGAGGATCAGCCTATGGCCTTTGGGATATAGATGAAGAAAGTAAAACAGCTACGTTCTTTCAACAAGTTGATAAACGACTGGTTTACTATAATTCGAATGCAAGGCTGGTAGTTCATTGGAATGATAAAAACGAGCTTATTGGTTATGAACAGACTATACTAGACGACTTAGAGAATTATAATGTGTCGCAAAAATTGGTGCCGCATTTACAGGTGATTAAAATATTGTATGATAATATTCTTTTAAAACCAGACTCAACAATAAAAGAAATTGAACTTGGATACTCGACTTTGGCTCAGGTAACAGAGACACAAGTTTTTGCACCAACATGGCATATTGTTGTAGAACTAATAGATGGAAAAACTGAGGAACATTTTGTAAATGCAGTAGAAGGAAGAGTTATTAAGATACCAAAAGAGACGGAACAAACAGTAGTAGAATAAGGAGTTTTAACAATGAAGTTCAGTGTATTAGCAAGTGGTAGTAGCGGTAATGCTGTTTATGTGGAAAATGAAGAGCATTCCTTTTTAGTAGACGTAGGACTAAGTGGCAAAAAGATGGATGAGCTATTTCAGGAAATAGATCGTGATATTAAAAAGCTATCAGGGATTTTTATAACACATGAGCATAGTGATCATATTAAAGGATTAGGGGTCTTAGCTAGAAAGTATGGAGTTCCTATTTTTGCAAATCAAAAAACCTGGTCTGCAATGGATCCGCTTATCGGAAAAGTTCCACTAGACCAGCGGTTTCAATTTGATATGGAAACAGTAAAACAGTTTGGGTCCATTGATATCCAATCTTTTGCTGTATCTCATGATGCAGCAGACCCGATGTTTTACATTTTTCACGAAAACAACAGGAAGCTTGTTTTAATAACAGATACTGGTTACGTGAGCGATCGGATGAAAGGTCTTATTAAAGGGGCAGACTCCTTTGTCTTTGAAAGCAATCACGATGTTAGTATGCTGCAGATGGGGCGTTATCCTTGGTCAGTTAAGCGAAGAATATTAAGTGACGTGGGACATGTCTCCAATGAGGATGCTGCAGTTGCCATGAGTGAAGTAATTGATCTGAAAAATACGAATATCTACTTATCACATTTAAGCAAAGATAATAATATGAAGGACCTGGCTCGTATGAGTGTGGCACAAACACTTCAGTCCTGTGGTGTGATTGTAGGAGAATATGTGCATCTTCATGACACGGATGCAAATAAACCAACAGAGCTAGTGCATGTCTAAAAAATCGAAGTTCCAAATACTATGAATGAATAGTATTTGGAACTTTTATTTATTTTTCAAGTAATTTTCATCTTATTTTAATGTGGAATGGGTACATTGTTAATACAGGATTATTAGAAACAGAGAGGAAGAGAAAGATGGATACAAATAACCCGTATGGACCACAGCTACCTAATGAACAATCTCCAATAGAACCCGAAAAACGAGGAGGGAAAAAGCGAGGAGTTGCTGGCTATTTCTTTAGTGGACTAGCAGGTGTATTAGTTGGTGCATTACTTGTTTGGTTTTTAATACCTTCCGTGGTGACCAACCTACCTTCAGACAGTGAAACAAAATCGAGTGAAACAATCAAACAAACCGAGCAGCTTTCAGTAGATGTCACGACAGATGTAACAGGTGCTGTAGAAAAAGCTTCTAGTGCGGTTGTAGGAATAACGAACATTCAATCCGTTACAAACTTCTGGAGTCAATCAGAAGCTACTCAGGATGCAGGCACAGGATCAGGTGTTATTTATAAGAAAGAAAATGGTAAAGCATATGTAATTACAAATTATCATGTTATTGAAGATGCAAAATCAGTGGAAGTAACATTGGCTGATGGATCGAAAGTAGAAGCAAGTATTGTAGGCGGAGATATTTGGTCAGATTTAGCGGTTCTGGCAATTGACGATGCCGGTGTAGAAGCGGTTATAGAATTTGGAGACTCAGAAGTATTAAAGCAAGGAGAAACTGTTATTGCTATCGGTAACCCATTAGGACTTGATTTTTATGGCTCCGTTACGACAGGTGTGGTATCAGGTAAAGATCGTGCGGTACCAGTTGATTTAAACGGAGATGGTTTAGAGGATTGGCAGTCAGAGGTCTTACAAACAGACGCAGCGATTAACCCTGGTAACAGTGGAGGAGCTTTGATCAATCTGGCAGGTCAGCTTATCGGTATTAACTCGATGAAGATATCTGAATCTACAATTGAAGGAATTGGTCTAGCTATTCCAGTCAATACGGCTATTCCAATCATTGAGGATTTAGAGCAAAATGGAAAAGTAAATCGTCCATCGATGGGAATCACCCTTATTGACTTGACGAATGTACCTGCATTTCATCAAAAAGAAACTTTAAAACTACCAGGGGAAGTTACAACTGGTGTAGTAGTTGACGAGGTAGTGGAAGGAACTCCAGCTGCATCAGCAGGGATGAAATCATATGATGTTATTGTAGAAATGGATGGAGAAAAAGTACAGAATACGATTGAGTTACGAAAACACTTATACAATGAAAAGGAAACTGGAGACGAACTGAAAGTCAAAGTATACAGACAAGGAAAGTTAGTCGAATTAACACTCGTTTTAAAAGAATCATCTGAATTATAAACATGTGGATAACTTAATAATGTAAATGAAAGATTTACACAGCGAGTAGAGAAAGAAAGGCTTGTCTTTCCTACTCGTTTTTTGTTTGGTAAAATAGGTTGTGGATAACGATAGGTGTTTTGTGTATAACTATTAAAAGTATTCCGACAACGAAAGGAGAGATAGAAGTGAGAATATTCAGTTGCGAAAACCATATAAATCACGCTTTAGACATGTTTGTAGCGGAACAAAAAACATTTCCAATGCTAGAAGAGATTAAGAATGAAGAAAAGTTATCCACAGTTTGTTCATACTGTGAAAGCTCTGCATTATATATTGTGGCTAATGAAAATTGAAACACAATATGTAGATAAGTGCTGTGGATATGTGTATAAGTGATGTGCATAACTTGTTTGTAAACGAAATGTAAAGGTGGATAACCTGTGAATATACAAATTGTATCGGTGGGAAAATTAAAAGAAAAGTATTTAAAAATGGGGATAGAGGAATATACAAAGCGATTAGGTGCATATGCCAAAATCGATTTAGTGGAAGTACCAGATGAAAAAGCACCTGAAAATTTAAGTGAAGCCGATATGGAAATTGTTAAGAAAAAAGAAAGTGATCGAATTTTAGCTAAAATAGGATCGGACACATATGTAATTGCCTTAGCAATAGAAGGGAAAATGAAAAGTTCGGAGCAGCTAGCAAACGATATGGAGTCTCTCATGACTTATGGTAGAAGTAAAATCGCTTTTGTTATTGGCGGATCTCTTGGTTTACACGAAGATGTATTGAAACGTTCTGACGAAAAATTGTCCTTTAGTAAAATGACATTGCCACATCAGTTAATGAAGTTAGTGTTGGTAGAGCAGGTTTACCGAGCTTTTAGGATTATGAAGGGTGAACCGTACCATAAGTAAAGGCGGTTAATAAAGGAACCACCTAGAACGTTGATTTATCAGCGTTTTAGGTGGTTTAAATTTTATTTATTATTGTTTCTCCCATTTACGTCCTTTTTCTTGTGTTGGAGGAAGTCGGTCTCCTCTATCAATTTCAATAGTTCGAGGTTTAGGTACTTCACCACCTCTTGGACCTACTTCTTTATATTTTCCTGGTGGTTGATTATCCATTCCTGGTTTTTTTAAGTCACTCATTTTATCACCTCCAATATTTATACTTTACCATATTTTGTTATAATTAAATTGAAGAATACAAAAGTATAACTGAAGTTTGTTACTTATAATGAATTTTATTTAAGGAGAGATTAGATGCGTACTAGAAGTGTGTTTCCAGTTACAACTTATTTAATTCAAAATGTTGTTTTTGATTTATTAGCCGTAATTGAAGATGGGTTTTCCAAAGTTACCAATTTAAACATTTCTAATATAGAAGGAAAAAATACAAATAGTAATGTAGACGGTGAAGCTGGATTTGGAATGTATGGAATTAAAACTAAGATAAAGGCTGCTATGGGCATAGAGAAAAGTACAACAGAAGAAAAAAGTTCTAATGAGGAAAGAGTTCATACGCCCACATCATTATTTGCAAAATTATTCTCCTATCTAGAAGAAAAAGAGCTAATTATAGAAGTAAATAATATAAGTGATTTAGATAAATTATCACATGGTAGCTTTGTAAGATTCGAGAGTAAACTAGAGAGAAATCCATTAATTTCCCTTTTGGAATCTTTTGAGCAAATGATGGTTGTAGCAATGGCGTTTCAGTCACCACAAAAAGGTGGAAAAAAGAGTAACGAACAAGAAATATTAAAGCAAATAAAAAGTATGAAAGGTAGTTTAACAGAAAATGATAATTTTGATTTAATCTGTTCAATTAATGCGAATGAGAGTCTAAAAGCTGTGCTACCAGTATATTTAAATTATTTTATTCACAAGAATACAAATGAAATTATTGATGGGAACTACACAGTTTTTGGAAAAGTAGTTAAAGTTGTAACTGATGATTCAGATAGCATAAATTTATTTAGAAATACAGCATTTAAGCTATTTCAACAAGAAGCTCTAGATACACTTTTTGGTTCAATGAATACCGGAATGGATGAACAATTAGAAATTCCAAATATAATTTCAAGAATATCCAACCCTGCTATATTAGTAATTCCAATTGCAATTTATTCATAATATCTTATTTTAAACTACCATACTATAGTGGGAGAACAGTATTATAAGTAAGTGAGATTTTGTGATTTCTAAAATAATTTAAAAGGTGATAACTATGATATATATACCTACGTTTGACATGCAAGAGAAAATGATTAATGAGAATAGTGGCCTTTTTTTCCAAGAGATTTTTGAAATTATTTTCCTCTATAAATACGGACATTAATGATAAAGAAAAAATAGAGACTGAGAATAGATTTATTAAATATATGGAGGAATTTTTTTCTGGTAATACAAAACTCCCTATAGAATTAATTATTATTAAACTAAAATTTACTCCTAACGAACCTACAAAAGTTATTGATATTAGTGTAGGAGAAACTAAATTGTCACAGTTGGATGAAGGGCTAGGCTTAGAATTATCTATTCATTCATTATTGAATTCGTATTATCATGAAACTTGTCACCATTCTCCTCAGATTGAAAAAAATAAAATGAGAGAATTAACTGATATATTAGCATTTAAAGAGAATCATTTAGTTATTATTGAGTCCAAAGTTTCACAGGTGTTGAATAGGAAAAAAGAATTGAGTTCAGACAGGCTTATAAAAAATACATAATAATATAGAAAAAGCAATAAAACAATTAAGGGGGGCTATAAAATCAATAAATTTAAAGTAAAAAAGTTTATACTTCAGAAAATGATTTAATTAATCTAACATTGAATAATAATGTACCCAAACATTGTATAGTTTTAATTTCAGAAATGCGTCATGAACTAGATTGGGATAAGCTTTATCAAGATATCATGAAGTTTGGAGCGGAAAACTTAGGTCTATTACATATTCTTGATTTAACAGAACTCTTTAAATTATTGTTTTTAAGTAAAACGCCAGAAGCATTTAATAGACGCTTATTAGATAGATGGAATATAGTTTATGAAAATAATACACCTTTAGTAAGAGTAAAATTTATGGATTCAAAATAAATTTTCAAACCGCACTTAGCCACATCAGGGTGAGCCGTATCATAAGTAAGTGCGGTTTTTTTTGAAAAATAGCAACAGCACCACTCCAAAATAAATGGAAGGTGCTGTTTTCGTTTAGTAAACATTTGTTGCAAGTAGGCTTATTTTTTCTTACTCTAATGTTTTTCCCATCAATAATGAGGCAAGGATTGTATTTAATTTTTCTTCTTCCATTTTATAAGTGATGTTCTTACCACCAGCTAACCCATCTTCTACATATTTTATAAAACCATTGTCATATAAATGATATTCAATACAATATTGCAAGCCGTCCTCCATAAATCTTATTTTCGTATAATTTTCACTCATTGATAAACGCTTCGTTTTCTTTAAATCTAATTTATTAAACGTCTTTAGCATTTGTTGTACTTCATCATCATGAAAGCTTGTATATACTCGTTTTTCCGGATATTGCACAATCGACAATGAATTGAGACGTTCCGGCGTTACAAATTGAAAATCTTCCAGAATTTTCGATGTTTCACTAAGGTGATATTGTTCCACCAAATAATAAGTTAGAAACAAAATAGGTATCATGATTACGCTTAATATAATTTTTCGCACCATAGCCACTCCCTTTCTCTTACTACGTAAAATAATGGAAAAAGTTTCGGTTATGAAAATTCCTAGTTAATATGATGAGGTGAACCGTACCATAAATAAAAATAAATACAAATTAAGCCATCGAACTAGTACTGTTCCTAGTCTGATGGCTTGTTTCTTGTTTTACTTTTGATGTTAAAAAACCCCTAAAGCAGATATCTAATTTGCATAAGCACGGTTAAGGAGTAAAGAGATTGTTGATTATTGCCACTAGACGCCACGCACCTTCTTCATCTTGTTCGAAAACCAGGTTGAGACTTCTCCAATCCATTCCACTATATTGTTCGGTACCAGCATGATAAAACTCAACAATTTTTGAATCAGGAAAAACCGTTTTTAAATAATTGGTAGGGTCCACTTCTAGATTTTGTGTATCGACAAAGACTTCATCCGATTTAAAGAATCGCTTTACTTGAAGATGCTTGTCGAAATAGTCCGCTGGCGTCAATTGTATTTCCATGTTCGCTTCTCCATAGCCCCACAAATACGTTGCCTCACTTTCTAATAGTGATGGTACCTCATTCTTTTCAAATCTTACTGTATCGTCCATCACAGAAAAATAAGGGGAAAACAGTAAACCTTTCTCTGTGTGTACATGACTGGATAGTACATCCATATCATGGTCATAGATCGCTTGAAGAATCTCTGTAGCTTGTTGCTCGAGCAGGAGGGGATCATACAAATTGTTGTCCTCTTCTTCGCCAGGCGTCTGTTCGATTTCTTGGTCAACGTCCTGATTAATGGGTATAGGATTCTCTCCACTGGATGAGTTTGGATTATCATTTAATAGATTTACGGTTAGAATACTAATTATTATGACAGCAGCTGCCGTAAGAATCCCTACTTTGGCTTTAATGAGAAACACTCCTTTTCGTTTTTGTCGGATTTCAGAATCTTCGATGGTGTCCATCACTTGTTGATGGAGGAGAGCTTGAGTAGACTGGCTCATGTGATATGACGGAAATTCGTTTAATTTCTCCTGGACATTTTTTAGATTATCCTTCATGAGATTCCCTCCAATTCGGTTCATTTTGTAATGCCTTGACTGCACGATGATAGTTGGTTCGAACTGCGGTTTCTTTGCATCCTAGTATTTGTGCTGTTTCACTCACGGACAATCCTTGAATGCCCCTTAAAATTAGCACATCCCGATATTTCTTTTTTTGCTGATTGATCCTACTGTACAATTCTTGTTTCTCCTCATGGCCTATCAGAATTTGCTCAGGAGAAAATCCGATGTGCTGATCCAAAGTTTCCTCATGGAAAGCCACATTCGTTCGACTGATCTTCGTTTTGTTCTTTCTCGCTTTGTCGATGGCTAGATTACGGGCAATGCTAAAGAGCCAAGTTTTGGGCGTCGCATGGTTTCGGTAGGTGCTCATACCTTTAGCTGCCTTAATAAACACTTCTTGTACGAGATCTTCTACATCACGAGTTCCTGAATAGTAAACTAAAAAATTGAAAACATCTTGGCTATAGAGAAAAAACCAATTGGAAATAATCTCTCTTTCGTTTTGCATTAATTTTGATCCTCCTATATAGGTCTCTGCTTATTAGACGATTTTTATTTCATGATGTGTCAAAAACCTTATCATAAGAAAGTGCGGTTTATAAAGGAGACCACCTGGAACGTTGGTATAACAACGTTCCAGGTGGTCTCCTTTATATTATGCAATTGTCAAATCGAACAATGCTGAAGCAAAAGAAAAATATAGAGAAGCCTAAATGAACAAAATTTATCGATTTTTTTAAATATACTACTGTATATGTCGGATTTTGTAGGATTCGATAAGTATCCTGTAAAATACTAATATAAAGCTACCTCCTACGCGTGAAAGCGCTACCAAGTGTAGAGGGAAACTTATTGTTGATGAAAAAATTAAAATTTACTAAGGCATATTAAATTTTTACCGTGCTAATACTAGGATTTATTGTTGGAGTATAAGGATGGTCCTTGTATATCGGCATTAGTTTAGGTTGAGTCTTTTGTGTAAGGAAAGAGTTGCAGTCTTTGGATAAGTAGTAAATCTACAGTGAGACGATTGCAACTCGTCAAAGCATTTTTACCGTGCAGATGGGCTCGGTGTCACATATGTGTTCGAGAGGAAACGAAATTCGAATTATGCAGTGATTAGCTGGCTGCGTTCATTCAGCACATATGCGAAAATGACAAAACGACAAGCTTTAACATATCCAAAGTTAACTAAGATATTGATGATAACGGCTGAACGGTTCGGCTGGGGGAACTTCATCAATGGAGCGGTAAAGGCTTTTTAGAAAGGTGAAGATATATGATCGAACTCAATCAAATTACAACTTTGTTCCTTGCAGTAGCTCTCTATTTGTTTGGAATGGCACTTGTCAACCGCATCGGATTACTTAACCGGTTTCTAATCCCTGCTCCTGTCGTCGGCGGTTTGATATTCGCTACTTTAGCGCTCGTGTTGAAAACTACGGGGATAGTCGAGGTTTCCTTGGATACATCGCTACAGACGCTGTTTATGATCGCCTTCTTTACGACGGTCGGCCTTGGGGCAAGCTTCAAGCTCATCAAACTGGGTGGGAAACTCTTAGTCATCTACTTACTCTTGTGTGGAGTTACGGTGTTCTTGCAGAACGTAATCGGCGTTTCGTTTGCCGGATTGTTTGGAATTGACCCACTATTAGGTGTCATGGCTGGAGCAGTTTCAATGAACGGAGGACATGGCGGTGCTGCGGCATATGGACAGACGATTGAGGACTTGGGCATTTCCTCAGCTTTAACAATTGGGATGGCCGCCGCTACACTTGGACTGATTTGCGGTAGCCTTTCTGGTGGCCCAGTTGCACGGTACCTGATTAAAAAACATGACTTGAAGCCAGCAACAGGTAAAATAGAAGGGTATGTAGAGAAAGATGAGAGACCGATTCAAGAGTGGTCATTCATGGTTCAGGTTGCCCTCATCACGTTCTCGATGGCAGTGGGAACGTATCTAGGTGATTTGTTTACGAATGTGACCGGCTTCGTCCTACCGTCCTATATCGGGGCGATGTTCGTGGCGGTCATGGTCAGGAATCTTGCCGATCACTTTATAAAGGGCACGGTGAACATGAAGGAGATCAACTTAATCGGTGATGTTTCGCTTGCGATTTTTCTCTCGATGGCACTGATGAGCATCAAGCTATGGGAAGTAGCAGATCTCGCACTACCACTCATCGGCATTATACTCATCCAGGTTATCGTCGTCGTCTTGTATGCCCTCTTTGTGATGTTTCCATTGCTTGGCAAGGATTACGATGCAGCTGTTATGATCTCGGGATTCTTAGGCCACGGGCTGGGAGCAACACCGAACGCAATGGCGAACATGTCCGCGACCGTGAGCAAGTATGGTCCTTCTCGTACGGCTTTCCTAGTCGTGCCAATTGTTGGTGCATTCCTGATCGATGTTGTATTTAGCGCACCAATCATTATCACGACCATTAACTTGTTCAAGTGATTTATTGAAATGACTGTTTTCAGATTAACTATTTCTGATTTAATAAAAAAAGCTTCTAGTCCTTGTCTATCGGCTAGAAGCTTTTTTGTATAGATAAGACTGAGGAAGAAAAAAGTTTTCTTCCAAAAGAGAGAATCCTTACGTCAACAGTATTTTTTATATCCACTAAATACACTTCTCGCACACCTATCAACACCTTCTATATGATAAGTATTAGTAGCAGTGAACCGTCTCATAAGTAAATTAGTGAATGATAAGATGCCAATGCCATTTTATATGTGGAATCCATAGAGCTTATTCTAGTACAGCTAGGAAAGTTTTTTTTACACCATGAGATAGATTGGAGATCGTGATAAGGATTCCTTTAGAGTTATTCCAGTATATATGGTGAAATAGAGAGGTAAGTGCTAATATTGTTAATATATTCCCTGTATGAAATGGGGTCATACTATGAAATTCTACTGGTTGTGGATTCTGATAAACATGAGTGTTTGGCCATTTGCTATTGGTTACCTTTTGAAAATGAATAAAGACCTTTTAACTACTAGTATATTTGGGGTTTCATTATACTTTCTGCTCTTTTTTATCGTTCCACTAATCGAAAAAAAGCTATATTTACTGTTTTTACTTTTATGTATGAATAGCATTATTGCAATAGCTATCCTGTTTCCCTTCAATAAAGAGTTTAATCCATTTCTTATCCTTATCATTTCCCTTCTAATAGCAGAGGGATTTTATCGAATGCCGTTTAGATATAGTATAGTTAATGGGATATTTGGAGTATTTGGATTATCGATAACCGTTTTATATAGTAATTTAGCGCCGCTCATCCAATTCCTCATAGCCATATATACAGTTCTGCTTTTCATTGCTTTAATATTTTATATAAAAACAAAGTATCAGTTAATGGACTTAGATGCACGATATCAGAAGATTTTAAGTGGAAGTCGTGACCTAAAGCGAAGAGCGGTTTCGGATGAGGAGTTAGCAAGACAAGAGGAAAGGGCAATGATTGCCCATGAAATACATGATTCAGTTGGTCATAAATTGACAGCACTAATAATGCAGTTAGAAATGTTTCGTTTGCAAATTTCTGAGGACTACAAGGAAAGTGTACAGTCCTTAAAAGAAATAGCTAGTGATAGTCTAGATGAAACACGTAGGGCCGTAAAATCACTCAAGGCAAATGATAGTGGTGGGCTTCCTGGTATTTTACGTTTAATTCGAAAATTAGAACTGGAAAATATGATGCGCATTCATTTTTCTGTAAAATATGGTGCTTTTTCTGCCCCTTTAAACGGTGAACAATCTTTTGTAATTTATCGTACTGTCCAAGAGGCATTAACAAATATAATGAAGCATAGTCAAGTCAAAGAAGCAAATATTCTTTTTGAAGCACCGGGTGGTAGTATTTTTCGTTTTGAAATTAGTAATCTAGTCTCTCAAAAGAGAGGCTATCAAGAAGGATTTGGACTCAGATCCATGAGAGAACGATTAGAAAAATATAATGGTGAATTAAAAGTATATCAAACAGAAGTACAGTTTACAGTTAGTGGTTATATTAAAATGACAAATATAGGTGATAAGCATGATTCGGATACTACTGGTAGAAGATCAAGTAATGGTGAGACAGGGATTAAAAATGATGATTGAAACAGAGCATGAGTATAATGTTACTGGGGAAACAGACAATGGAAAAGAAGCTGTGAAACTATGTGAAAAAATGCAATTTGATATTGCAATACTCGATATTAGGATGCCTATTATGGATGGATTGGAAACAGCAAAGGTCATTCAATCTCGCTGGCCCAATACGAAGATTTTAATGTTAACTACCTTTGATGATGATCATTATGTAATGGAGGCACTTCGTATTGGGGTGAATGGTTACATTTTAAAGAATGGTGATACCAGTTCTTTACTCCGTTCAATCCGTAGTGCATTGAAGGGGGGATTATCGTTGGAAGAGCAAATAGCAGCAAAAGTCGTTCCCCAGTTGATGAAACAGCAGGACACTAAAGAACCAGACTCCACTTTAACCCCAAGGGAACGAGCCATATTAAAATGTATTGGTGATGGACTTAATAATAATGAAATAGCTGAAAGACTAGCTATTTCTGTAGGTACTGTGAAAAATAATACAAGTCAAATTTTAAGTAAATTAGACTTAAGGGATCGTACTCAACTAGCTATTTATGCCATTCGACACAATCTTGTATAAATAATATAAACAAAAGTAATGGATAAATAAATAAGTCGTGACTAGAGACAGTAGTGATACTGTTTCTTTTTTTATATATTGAACTTAACAATCGATAAAGGGGTGCGGATCAATGCTCGAAACAGTGAAGCTTAGTAAAAGTTTTAAAGGTAAAAAGGTTGTAGATGAAATTAATATTTATTTAGATGCAGGAGAATCGGTTGGATTACTCGGACCGAATGGTGCTGGGAAATCAACTACAATTTCAATGATATCATCTTTAATTCGACCTACTTCTGGGGATATCAAGCTTGATGGAAAAAGTACAATAAAAGACCCTTCTGAAATTCGAAAAGTATTAGGAGTTGTGCCGCAGGAAATTGCATTATATGAAGAACTCACGGCATATGAAAATTTGAAATTTTTCGGTCAAACCTATCAAGTGAAAAAAGATATTTTAGAAGGAAGGATTCAAGAAGTGCTAGAAATGGTTGGACTAAAGGAGCGACAAAAGGAACTTATTAAAACATTTTCTGGTGGGATGAAAAGAAGAATAAACATAGCTGCAGCTCTCTTGCATCAACCCAAGATTCTAATTTTAGATGAGCCTACTGTTGGAATTGATCCCCAATCAAGAAACCATATTTTAGAGACTGTTCGAGAATTAAATAAAACCTCTGGTACAACAGTCCTTTATACAAGTCACTACATGGAAGAGGTGGAGCAACTATGTAAGAGGGTTTATATTATGGATCGTGGAAAGATTATCGCTTCTGGTAGTAAGGAAGAATTACTAAGTATTTTATCTACTGAGGATACTATCCAAGTTCAACTTAGCAATAGAAGTGAATCGTTAATTGACACGATTAAATCCTTTTCAAATGTTTTTCAATTGGATGAAACGAATGTAGGACTTCGAATTATCTCTAAAAAGAATAGTAATTTATTAAGTAAGCTAGTACTTGCTTCAGAAAAAGAGGGAATTCAGATCGTTAACTATCAGGTAGAAATTCCAAGTTTAGAGGATGTTTTCTTACACCTTACAGGCAAAACATTGCGGGATTAAGGAGAGATGAAAATGAGCTCATTTATTAAAAAAGACATACTAGTTTTTTGGCGAGACCGCAAAGAGATTTTAATGGCTCTATTACTTCCGATTATCCTTATTGTCATACTAAACTTCGCCTTTTCAGGTCTTTTTAAAGATGATGAAGAAGCGATTCATATCGATATAGCATTATTGGTAGCAGATGACGAGAAGGTCGGGAAAGAACAATTTGAACATGCTGTGAAAGAAACAGAATTATCTCCTACTGAAAAAGAGAAAGTCCTTGATGAAGCAGCAAACCTTAACCCCGTTGGTCTAATACATGATTTTCTAATAAATCCCGAAATACAAGACTGGATTACTATAAAGGAAATCAGCGAACAGGAAGCAACAAAACAAGTAAATAACGGGGATCTTGACGCGATTATAAGGATTCCAGAAGGATTTACGTATGAGGTACTTTCCGTTGTCTTATTAGACGAGCGGCCCAATCATATACCTGTAAATATTTTAGCGAAAGATCCATCTACTGAGGTAGGTGCACTTCAAGATATCGTTCATAACTTTGTTCATTCATTAAATGTGCAGTTTGCCTTAGGAAGTACAGGAGAAACTGTGTACGCTGAACCCGTATTGCCACAGGGGGGAAGAGAAGTTGTTGAAGGAATTGATACGTATAGCATTTCTCAATACTTTACGATTGCGATTAGTACTTTGTTTGCCTTGTTTTTAGCTCAAACTGTAGCTTTAAAAACCGTTACAGAAAAGCGTGAACGAGTTGTTAATAGAATTCTATTAACAAATAGTAATCCAATAAACTTTTTATTAGGAAAAACAGTATCTACCTTTATATTGGTCTGTATACAGATGGTTATTACTTTTACAGCTGTTCAACTGTTATTAAGCGTATTCCCTGGAAAGACGTTGGAATTTTGGGTGGGACTCGTTGTAATAATGATTGCTTTTTCCTTAACGGTTGCTGGACTATCATCGTTGTTTACCTCAATTGTTCTTCATCTGAGTGATAGTAATACAGCAAGTGGACTTTTTACTCTAATCATTATGGGGCTAGGGGTTCTAGGTGGTAGCTTTTTTCCACTTGAAGGACTTCCAAACGTATTTCAAAAAATTGGGGAATGGACTCCAAATGGTTTAACACAGACAACAGCTATAAAATGGATTCAGTTTAGCGATATGAGTGACTTATTCTTTCCCCTTACTGTTCTTACTGCTATTTCTATCGTTTGTTTTGCTATCAGTATGTCTATCTTTCCAAACAGGGGGCGTATTTAATGTATCCAGTTTTGTATGCACAATTTATAAAAGATAAACGAAAACCGCTACTTGTCCTTTTATTTATTGCCCTCAGTATTTTAGCAACCCTAATTTTTGGGGATACATCTCGTCAAACCGAAATAACTGTTGATGTTTTTGCATCTGGTTCAAATGCAGAGGAAATTGAACAACGGTGGGTTAAGCTATTAAATGATAATAGTGAAACGGAATTTGTCATTTCAGAAGAAAGAGAAGCTCGAGAACAGGTTAGAGAAGGAAAAAGGGATGTAGCGATTCATTTAATGAACAATGATTATCGCTTAATTACTGCATCGGATATGCCTGACATCTTGTTAGTAGAGCAAGAGATTCATCAAGTCTTTATAGAAGAGGCCCAACTTCAAGCGATAGCCGGTTCGGAAAATACAACAAATTTAAGAGAACAACTCAAAAACTATTTGGAAAATTCACCAATAACTGTTCAAACGGAAAATATTAATGGTGGAAAACTTACAAGTCATGATATGGGTACTCAGCTACTATTTGGTTTTACACTGTTTATCGTAATGTTTACTATTGGTTTTAGAGTAAATGGTATTAATGAAGATAAGGTAAGTGGAGTATGGAACCGCCTGATTCTTTCCCCTGTCAGTAAAATAAATATGTATGTTGGCCACTTATTATATAGCTTTTTCATTGGATTTATCCAATTAGTCGTTGTTTTTCTCATTTTTAAATATGCTTTGAACTACGAGATAGGATCACTTCCGATGATTCTAACGATAGCTGCAGTATATACAATGAGCTCAGTAAGCTTGGCTATGCTTATTGCTGGAATTGCTAAAACACCTGAAAAATTTAATATGATTTATCCGTCTATTGTTCCGATGATTCCAGTTATTAGTGGGGTATATATGCAACCAGGAGCAATGGATAACCCAGTATTCAACTTCCTAGCGGATATCTTTCCACTAGGTTATGCAGTCGATGCAATGATGGATGTTGCTCTCTTTGGTGCAGGGTGGAGTGATATTTCGTTACCCCTTTCATTTTTGCTGTTGATTGGTGTAATGTATATGGGGATTGGGATTAACTTGGGAGAACGAGGGAAGGGGTAAGAATTGATTAGTCCATGTTAACGGACCTTTTACTCCAAGCAATGCTAGCTTTATGTATAAATCAAAATTTTTTTATGTTTCAATGTTGATATTATTGATAGTCGATTGAAGTGCCTGTAGCTCTTCTCCTAGATGATTAGTGGTTTAGTCACTACTCTAAAAAAAGAGCGTTACAGGCATTAAAATCAGCAAGTAGGTGTAGGTGTACAAAAGTTTAATACCTAAGCTTGGAAATACAGAATGTTATAGAACGTTTTACATAAAGTGAGGAAAAGAAAAGCAATAAAGAAACAATTAGTGAGAAAGGGATGCTTAAAGGCACTGGAATGTTAACGTCTTGCCAAATACTCATTTCTATTTTGTCCAGTCCAAATGTACGCAAAATGCCTGCTAAGATTGATATTAATGCACTTGCCATCAACCCTACATATAGAATAGATAGAACCGGAATTGCTAATAAACAAAAAAATGATTGGATTATTTTCATTTCTTTTTACTCCTAATATGCTGTACTTTGGCATTTGGCGAAATTGAATAGCTCCCTGTGTAATAAAGTGTGTGTATAATACAATTATCACCTATCGTCACAATATCCCCTTCAACAATTTCCGCATTTGTATTGGAAAGATGCACGCTTTTCCCTTTTATGGATTTGCAAATCAGGTTTTTCTTCAATAAAGAGATAGATAACTTTTTTTTATCTACACATATTTCATCTGCAATAAGTTGTTCGATGTCACTTCTACCAGACAATTTTAAATGAAACTGTTCTGCTTGTATCTCCTTTGCTTTTATAATGCCAATTACATGAAACTGTTTTACCTGTAAACTTTGTTCAATTGTTAGCTTTCCTGAACTGTTAATCTTCGTTATTTTTCCATACCGCAGTTTTAAGTCTCCCGCATTTGTAAGCTCATCAATTTCACAAAAATCTTTGATGACACAAGCTCCTGTATTTTTAAAAATATTCGCTGAAACGAGAGAATGAAAAGAGCTATGACCATGTGAGGAAATTTCTCTTAATCGTACTTCTTGGTGTAAAGCTACAGAACCTCGAATATTTAATTGTTCACAGTCTGTGGCTAAGTTTTTAATATTGCCACTTGTAAATGTTAAACTGCGGAGCTTTGTAATTCGTTCACTTGTCATGGATAAACACCCCACATTAATTTACTTAGTAAATATTTTAATTACTAAAATATATTTCAATTAAACTATATGCAGGTTTGTTTTGTCAATAACAAAAAATTGTACATAGAAGGCAATTTTAAATAGGCAGGCCACATATTGAGACAATAAAAAAAGGATTTCATTTTTATGAAATCCCTAAAAGTTTTCCCATTAACAGATTTACATCAATTAAAACTTGTGCAATATCTGTTAGTTTTTCTTGTGGAAATTTTAAAAATATTTCTTGTACTTTAATTTCTCCATCCTTCGTTAAAACCATTTTCACTACTCTTCGATCTTCAGTCTCTCTAATTCGCTCTAATAGATCTAATTTTTCTAGTTTATCGCACATTGATGTAACTGCTCCAGGTGTTACACTGAAAAAATCAGCAATTTCAGTTGCTTTCATTCCACCCTTAATTTTCAATTGAAGAAGAAGTATAAGCTGGTTTTGAGATAATGATTCTCCTTCAGAGAGCATGTTGACGAACATCATAGATTTTTGCTGTACTTCAAGCATCTCTCTCATTATTATTTCCACATTGTACATTTGACTATTAATTGTCATTTAATCACTGCCCATTATAATATTTACTAGTTTAATTATATAGCAAGTATATATTTAATTTTGGTTATTGCAAATATCCTTACAATATTAACTTTATGATGCAAGAGGAAATAGTATTTACAATAAAGAACTCACTTGTACTATCAATGTGCCCCGTATTATTTTAGAGTTGCTAAGCAATTTGGAAAAGAAATACGGACAAAAAAACCAGTCGAATTAAGCAACTGGTTCAATAGGATTTATAATGGATATTCATTTAACCAAATTAATGCTTGTTCATAATTACTGAAGAAGTTTACGGATTCTTTTGTATTGGTTTGCTGTAAATAATTCATTATTTCCCCTTCTTCAAGGAGAAACGCAATTGCCTTGCTATGATTCAAAATGTCTTCATTGAAGAACTTATCTTTCCATGCTTTTTGAACAGAAAAATGATCGGGAGTGTATCCTTTTCTATCCACTAACAATTTGAATTTACGACCCTCGGAAATAAAAAGCTGACAAGCCTGATTAAAGCCGTTAAACCATTCACTGACATCGTTTGTATTAATCTTACCAATAAGATGCGTAACAATTAGATCTCCTGAAACTGTAGTGCTAATATTTTGTCCACTCAATTTGAAATTCCCTCCTTAGTAACAATTATGCGTACAGATCTCCTAAAATCAATACGTAATAATTCTTAAATAATGCAACTGAACTTTCAAAGGAAAATGCACTTGAGGGTGGCAATTAAAAAGATAGAAGAAGAACCAAACAAATTTAATATATTTTATTTTAAGCGCTTCATAAAATTTTGAATATAATCCGTAACATCCTCCGGATTATCTCTGTTCGTTAGATGATGCGCATTAGTAATTGTATAAAATTCGGCATCTTTGATGTTCGCTTTCAAATATTGCTGTTGTCTTCTGACCATATTGTCCTTTTCACCATGCAAAATCATAGTTGGACATTGAATTTTATTTAGATCATTTTTACTTTCCATTCGCAAATTTCCACTCCAATGACGTAAGAAATTATCTTTTGTCATCTTAGAGAAGGATTCCATAACAAAAGCGTGATTTTCTGGATTAATCTTTGAGATAACATCAGCGGTCCATTTTGCAGTCATATTAAACGGAAGAAAACGAAGGCTAAACTTACTAATAGGTGTTGAATATTTTTCGAACCAGTTAAAAGTGTTTGTAAACGGAGTACCAATTAAAATAAGACCTTTTACTCTTTCCGGATAACGAATAGCTGTTTGAATCGAAATATGTCCGCCCATGGATAAGCCACATAAGACTGTTGACTGGATTTCGAGATAATCCAGTAGTGAAATTAAATCTCTCGAGAAATCCTCAGGGTCTACCTTGCCAGAGGGCAAGCTAGAATATCCATGGCCTCGCACATCCCAAACGATGGTTTGATAGTCATTTGACAACTCATTTACCTGAGGTTCCCATTGTTTGTGATACATCGAATGTCCATGAGTGAAAATAATAGGTTCCCCTGATCCGTTAATTTTATAAAAAAGCTTAACGTTATTTACCTCATATACCGGCATAAGATTCATTCCTTTCTTTCACATTCTCAAGACTGCTTCAATATTATATTGAAGCAATCATCAAGCCATTGCTCCAATGTACGTGTAGAATTATTTAGCCAAATCATGAGGGATCCAGCTATAGCGCCTTGTAGAATGCGAGCTGTTGTTTCCACTTGGTCTAGTTCGATATTTAAAAGCTCACCGTCCTCTATAGCTGCACGAAGGAAGTATTGAACCTCTTCGTCAATAAGCTGCAAACGACGTTGAGAATATTCTAGAAAGTCCATATCAGAAACAGATTCAATAAAAAGTGAAGTGATGTTAGCGAGTGTCTGCGCATCTTCTACCTTTCCAAGAGATTGAATAAGGAGAGATTTTAAAGCGTGCAATTTAGAGCCAGATACAGAACGCGAAGTCACAAAACTTTGAGTGGTCAACTTAATGACAGTATCCATATAGAAAAGGAGTAGATTTTTTTTAGATCCAAATCGTTTAGAGAGTGCAGCAGGAGATATTATAATTTCTTTCGCGATATTATCTAGAGTCAATTTTGTGTAACCATATTTGCTTAAGGCTGAATGAATACCTTGAAAAATTCGTTCATCCGAATATTCACGTGGTCGAGACATACCATTATTACCTCCTCTCCTTATTAGTAAGTGGTTAATTACTTACTAACTTAAAGTAAACTATAAATTTTGTCAAAAAGCAATTTTAGCTAAATCACATGCTTTTAAAATTATCACTTTTATAAATTTTAACTAACGAAAAGTATATAATATAATGTTACTTTTTTTTCTAAAGAAGGTATATTTCGGATGAGTATAGAATTATTGATAGAGAATTTAAAATATTCTTGTTAATCCTCTCATTTCAAAGACCTATATGTAACTTAAATAAACGGAGTATTAATAAAGTATGTGAAATTTAGTGAATAATACAGATGATGAATTACTTTCATCATGCTTTTGCTGGAGGAGTGAAATCGTATGAGAAGTATGTTGAAAACGCTTTTTATAATAGAAAGGACAGATAAGAAGAATATTTTTGCTTGTTTAATTGTAGCGCTTAGTATTATTGGGATGGTTGTTTATGCGAATGCAACAGAGTTAGGCAATCCGATTAAGGAAAAATCAATTGAATCGTTACCAGCCAAGGTAGCTATGAATAAATTTCAAATTGTTGATGCTAGTGAATACGGGGATGGTAGTGATATATACAAAAATATCGTGAAACAATATTACACTTACCCAAAACAAGGGATGGCATTAAAAACAGAGCAGCCAGAGTTATTTATAGAAACAGCAATAGAGTTAACCGAATTACGCAAACAAGCATTTGAAATGGATGATTATGATCTGGTCGCTGTAAACTTGCCTTCCAAAATAGAAAATGAAATGGATTCCTACTATTACCAATATTTAAAGGAGAACGATTTAGTATTGTCTTTTGGCTCACTGAGCTTCTATCCATTTTTAGCGTTTTTATTTAGCATAGTAGGATCAGTTTGGTTTGTTCTTATCTGTATTTACGCATCTAACATTATGATAGATGATTTCCGACATACCTCTCTTATTAAAGGTTATCCTATTGCTTTTACCAAGTATGTATTAGCGAAATGTATGACTTCAATGGGGATTGTTTTTATCTTTATTATAGAGCTTATTGTATGTAGTTTGCCGCTAATCTATTTTAAAGGACTGGGACAAGCTTCATATCCAGTAGCTGTTTTTAATGGGGAAGTAACAATTTATCCAATTTATAAATACATAGCAGTTTCGATTGTATATATGATTTGCTTGGCAGTTTTTGCAATTTTATTGTCCGTAATTTTAAATGTATTATTAAGAAATGTTTATTTAACTTTATTTGTACAGATCATCCTTGTCGTCATACCAATTTTGTTTCCATCCCTAATTAAGCTTTTACCATTTAATCCGTTTAACTATGTAAACTTTCCAAGTGTTTTAAATGGAGATACTCTGAATTTAGAAACCCCGGTCGCGTTGAATAGCAATGCAGGCTTGGTCTATTTATGCATTAGCATAGTATTGCTGATGGCAGTTATTAAATGGTTTTTATCGACAGGTAAGCTTCAGAAAATATAGGGAGGTGTAAGACATGTGGGCTTATTTTAAATGGGAGTTTAAGCAATTTTTTACGAATAAGAAAAACATAGCTGTTTATGTTATTTTACTTTTTTTAGGTTTATATTTTGTATTAAAAGTTGCACCTTCGTATGAACCTATTGAAAAAGTCGATGTAGCTGAGATGGAAGCACGTTTCACGACGAGAGATGATTTTATCAAAAGTGTAGAAGGAAAAGATAATATACATCCTTCAGTTGCTTTTGCACTTGCAGTATTCCCTCAGTGGAATGAATATGATCGGGCAAGAATTGATGCAATTAATGAAAAGGATTATTTAAAGTATGCAGAAGCAACAGCGGGATGGTACCTATATTCAGACCAACTGACTGTTAACGGTGACTCTTTCTTCTATAATCCTCTCTATTATACCTATGGTAATAATTATGCCCATGCTGATGGTCATTATGGTTATGGCTATACGGCTAGCCGTTTTACTGGTTATGTAGAAGGAAGTTCTGAGCTGTCGATGGACTTGTTTGAAGAAAGAACTGCTCTACAAACGTTACAACGTATGTTAAATGATTATCTACCAATTGTACTGTTTATAAGTTGTATTCTTTTATCTGTAGATATTGTGTTGAAAGATCGTCGTAACCCTAGTTTATTAAAAGGATTTCCGATTTCTGATTGGAAAAAGCTATTGATGAAAGGGCTAGTTGCTTTTGTAGGAAGTATTTTGTCATTTGTTCCTCTATACGTAGTTTTAATAGCTATCGGATTACAAAATGGTTTTGGTGATTTTTCACTCCCGGTGCCTTTCTATTCTTACATAGAACAAAACTTTACCAATATGACTATGAGTACATTTCTATTGAAAAATATATTGTTTATTGGTGTTTGGTTCTTATTCTTAATAGCAATCATTTTGTTCCTAAGTATCATTGTAAAAGCTGAGTTTGCTAATTTATTTGTCAGCTTTATCATAATTGCAGCTGAGTGGTTTTATTTTGAACGAGTAATGGGAGCGTATTCAGATATTGAGCGCTATCCAACATCATATGTGCAGGTAGGACAAGTCATTTCAGGATATAGAAATTTTGTTTATCAGTCGCCTGACTTAACTTACCAACACGGGTTAACAATTATAGGATGTTGTACACTCTTCTTGGTGATATTGACGCTGATTGTGAGTAAATTTAAAAGGTTTAAGTTAATAGCATAGAGAAAGGGTGTTAAATATGTTGGAATTAAAGAAAATACGCGTTCAGTTTGGAGACAAACAGGTATTAAAGGATATATCGATTAAGTTCCAACCGGGGGAAATCATTGGTTTAGTAGCCCCCAATGGAACTGGGAAATCGACACTGATGAATGTAATCATGAACTATTTGTCTCCCAATCAAGGACAGGTGATTTTAAATCATGAATTGCAATATTCAAGTAAAGCAAACGAGGTGAAGATACATCAAGGTGTATCTATGATGCCGGACCAAAGTGATTTATATAATCATGTATCTGGAAAGAACCATCTGAAGATCTATCAAGCAATGTGGAATAGTAATCCCAAGTTAATTGAAGACACGATTGTACAGCTTGGAATGGAATCGTATGTGAAGAAAAAAACAGGCACCTATTCTTTAGGAATGCGCCAACGGTTATGCTTTGCTATGCAAATTGTCTCTGACACACAGGTGATGCTGATGGATGAAGTTATGAATGGCTTAGATCCAACGCATGTAGAGCTAATATCCCAAATACTTTTGCAAAAGAAAGCGGAAGGTAAAACAATTATTATTGCTTCACATTTATTAGAAAACCTTGAGCAATATGCAGACCGTATATTTTTTATGAAAACTGGGGAACTAAAGCTAGTAGATGAATTGGTACCTGGCTTTACTGACAATAAGGTAACAACGGTCCGAGTCTCCAATTTTTCACAAGAGCATCTTGAAGTATTTAAAAAGCAATTTTCAGGACTACATGTGCAGACATTACCAAGTGGCAAAACACTTATCGATGTAAGTAAGCAGGACACAGAAACGTTAGGTAGCATCACACAGTATTTAATAGCTCAACAGTTGACTGATTTTAGCTTTGGTAAATTGACACTAAATGATTTATATTCAATGGAGTACCAGCAAAAGTAGTGACAAAAGATAGGGAATTATTGTTCCCATTAGTCAATGCTCGACTCGTATAAAAATGAAAAAGTACTTGAAAGACTATATCGTTTTATAAATATTAGCCCAGTTCTAGTCCAAAATAAAAGACTCCATTACCAAAGTGAATTATGGTAAAAAGGGAAACGATAGTTGTCTAGCCATATCTCTTCTTAAAGGAGTTATGGTTGGATAACTATTTTTCTTTCTTTTAATATTTTTCTTACACTTATTCGTTTGTTCGACTAATTTACATGTACTGCACCTTTCTTTGAATTCTATAGTCAACCTTCCAGGGATTAGACCACAGAAGGCTGCCTGACTATTTTCCCGTTGACGAAATTATCTGGTAAAATGACAGCCCAAGCATATTAGTCTATAATTGAAGCTATTGTAATCACCCTTCAACTACTAGAAAGGGGTTTTTTTTATGATTAAGTTACATAAGGTCAGTAAAAGTTATTCCCGGTTTCAGGCCATTAAATCTATATCTATAACAGTAAATGCAGGAGAGATTCATGGAATTATCGGAGCAAGTGGAGCAGGTAAATCTACCGTGCTACGGTTGATGAACCTGTTGGAAATTCCTGAAGAAGGAGAAGTTGAGGTAAATGGTCAAACGTTAACAAATTTACATAGCAAAGAACTCCGACAAGCTCGGAAATCCATAGGGATGATTTTTCAACAATATAATCTAGTAGCAAATAAAACGGTTTACGAAAATGTTGCTGTATCCTTAGAGTTGGCAAACTTTCCGAGGGAAGAACGCAAGAGCCGTGTAGGAGAATGTCTTCAATTTGTTGGGTTAGAGAGTTTAAAGGATAAGTATCCCGCACAATTAAGTGGTGGACAAAAACAACGCGTTGCGATCGCAAGAGCGTTAGCGAATAACCCCCGAGTTTTGTTGTGTGATGAACCAACCTCTTCTCTAGATCCTAATACGACTGCAGAAATATTAAGTGTATTGGAAAACATAAATAAAAGCTTTGGGGTTACAATTGTCATTGTCAGCCATGAGATGGAAGTGATTAAAAGTATATGTAACCGAGTAACTGTAATGGCGGATGGAGAAGTCTATGACACCGTAACAATTAAACCAAAAAGGATTCTAAATACAGACAATAGTCCAAAGTACTTTGTAGAACAATTAACAAAGGTCGGTGAGATGGATCATGCCTGATATATTAGTTCAATATGAAGCTGAAATTTGGTCATCTATTGGAGAAACTTTTGTTATGGTTGGTGTTTCTGTTTTAGCGGCGATTCTAGTAGGTCTTCCAGTTGGGACATTACTTTTTCTTTGCAGGAAGGACCAAATACTTGAGAACCAGTTTGTTTTCTCGTCACTAAATTTATTGGTAAATATAGTACGTTCTTTTCCATTTTTATTACTAGTTGTATTTTTAATCCCTTTTACAAGGCTAATCATGGGAACAGCCATTGGCACAGCGGCTGCAACTATTCCACTATCGATAATAGCAATCGCGCATTATTCACGATTAGTCGAGCAGTCTTTATTGGACGTACCAAAAGGTGTAATTGAAGCGGCGGTTTCAATGGGTGCTTCTGTTAAAGAAGTTGTTTTTAAATTTCTGTATGTTGAAGCCCGTTCTGGACTTGTTCTTGGATTAACAACTTCGATTATTAGCTTTATTTCGTACTCGACGATCATGGGAGTTGTCGGAGGTGGTGGTATAGGAGACTTTGCCATTCGGTATGGATACCAGCAATTCAAAACAGATTTAATGATTTATGTGATTATTATTATGGTCATACTTGTACAGCTCTTGCAATTCGTTGGAACAACTATATCCAGATTGATTGATAAAAGATAAATAATAGGAGGAAATAAAATGAAAAAAATATTCTTACTAATTACAATGATCACCTTAATATTAACTGGTTGTGGGCAAAAGGAAGAAGTTAAGGACCAGAAAAAAGTGCAAGGTAATGATCAAGAAGAAGTTACATTGAAAGTTGCTTCGTTAATCCCTCCGATGACGGAAATTCTTGAGCTTGTTAAACCAAAACTAGCAGAAGAATCGATTAATCTTGAAATTGTTGTATTAAGTGATAACGTTCAGCCTAATAGTGCGCTTGCAGCAAATGAAGTAGATGCAAACTTCTTTCAACATGTTCCTTATATGGAGCAATTCAATAGAAACAATGATGCAGAACTAGTCCCTATTGTTCCTATATATTTTGCGAATTATGGTGTATATGCTAAAGACTATAATTCAATGGATGAATTACCGGAGGATTCCGTAATCGCCATTGCGAACGATGTTTCTAATATAGATCGTTCATTGGCATTGTTAGCTCAACATAATGCCATCACTTTACAAGAAAAAACTGGTCCATATTACACGAAAGCTGATATTGTGGACAACCCAAAAAATTATAAATTTGAAGAAGTAGATTTGTTAATGTTGGCGAGAATGTATGATGATGCAGATGCAGTAATCATGACACCTGCATATGCTGCACCACTTGGATTGACGCCAAAAAGTGATGCTCTCCTTACGGAAGGATCCGAAAATGATTTTGCAATTTCACTAGTTGCACGCAAGGATAATGCTGAATCAGACGCCATCCAAAAGCTAGCGGAAGCTATGACGAGTCAAGAAGTAAGAAAGTTTTTAGAAGAAAATTATGATGAAACTGCAATTCCAGCGTTCTAGTATAAATATAATGAAGGGCTATTCAAGTTGTTTACAACTAAGAATGGTCCTTTTTTAGTTATACATTCGGTAAACGTTTTATCTATACTAATATATTTATTCCATACTAAGATAGTGCAAAAACGATTCTTTTATAAGAGTTTAAACAAAGAACTCATTGCAGTAGAAAAAAATTTCTGATATTATTTAGATGCCAAATATTTTGATATCTAATTATAATTGAATAGAGATGACACTAATTGATTTTGGTGTAACTGGAGAAGGGAGTTATTAAACAATGGGAAGAGTACAAGGTAAGGTGGCACTAGTAACAGGGGGAGCATCAGGTATAGGATTATCAACAGCCGCATTATTGGCAAAAGAAGGTGCAAAAGTAGTTATTGCCGATTTTAATATGGAAGGTGCAAGAGAAGCAGCAGAGAATATTAATGCTAATGGAGGAGATGCTTTCGGTATTTTCCTTGATGCTGGCGATGAAAATTCTATTAAGGAAGCTATTGAGTTTACCGTTAAGAACTTTGGCAAAATTTCGGTTCTATTTAATAACGTTGGTTTGACTAATCTTAAGAAGGATTTAGATGTCGTTAATATAGATCTTGATGAGTGGGATCGACTTATGAACGTGAATCTAAAGAGTGTCTTAATAGGTAGTAAATTTGCTATACCGCATATGATTGAAGCTGGTGGTGGCTCTATTATAAATACAGCATCAATGGCAGGATTTACTGGTGATACTATTCGTGCTGCATATGGAGCATCGAAAGCAGCTGTAGTAAATCTTACGAAATATATTGCTACCCAATACGGGAAGGATAAGATCCGTTGTAATGCTGTTGCACCTGGTTTAATTTTGACCCCTGCTGCTAAGAACAATATGACACCAGAGGTACTAGATATATTTGCAAAATATAATACACTACCATACCATGGTGAACCGGATGATATTGGATATACAGTGTTATTTTTAGCTTCAGATGAATCTAAGTTTATTACTGGCCAAACAATCCAAGTAGAAGGCGGACATTATATTGCAAATCCAAGTGTTCCAGATTTTAACGAATATATGAAAAAAGCAAAAAGCTAAATAAAAGCCTACTAGTGCTTGGACATAATTAAAAAATCTAGCAATATTCTAACAGAAATAAATAATAGAAATATAGAAACAGGAGAAACTACATGGGTCAAAATAGAAAGAAAATTCACTATGCTTGGTGGATTTTATTAGCACTATGTATTATCGTCGGTTTAGGAAAAGGCGGTTTAAATAATTCCTCCGGGCTATTTTTGTCACCTATCACGAAAGAGCTTGGAATTGGAATGGGAAGTCTATCATTATATTTTAGTGTATCTGCAATTGTCACAATGGTCTTTTTACCGATAGGCGGTAAACTAATGGCGAAATATGATACACGGTTACTCCTAAGTGTTGCGATAGTTTTACAAGCTGGAGCATTTGCAATGTTTAGTTTAATGAATTCTGTATGGGGCTGGTATATATTCGCAGTACCACTAGCAGTTGGTGGTGTGTTTATAACTGTAATTGCTGGTCCAGTCCTAATTAATCAGTGGTTTAAAAAGAACAATGGTCTAGCACTTGGAATCATGAGTGCAGCAGGAGGAGCACTTGGTGCCATCTCGCAACCAATTATCGGGAACCTTATTGCCAATCAAGGGTGGAGAACCTCTTATATGATTGTTGGGATCACAATCATTATTATTGTTGTTCCAATTATATTACTTTTTATAAAAAAATTACCTCAGGACAAGGGACTACTTCCTTATGGTATAGAAGAAGTGGAAGATAACGGTACAGGTACACCGAGTGAAACTAGCAATAAAGGGGTATCAATGGCTGTAGCGAGAAAATCTTCGGCTTTTTATGCACTAGTAATCTTTTTCTTTCTAATTACATCTATTGCAAGCTTTTCGATGCACATTCCAACCTATTTGATGGCTAAAGGTTTTGATGTAACCTTTGCTGGTAATGTAATGGGAACCTATATGGTTGGTGTTCTTATTGGATCATTAGCTATTGGTATCTTAAGTGATAAGATTGGCTCCAAAAATACAGCTATTTTTGCCATGAGTGGTGGTTTGATAGCGATTTGTCTGTTATTATTCTCCGCATCTAGCACAGTTGTAATAACAGTTGCAGTAGGCCTATTCGGTTTAATATCTTCCTCTATAGGAACATTAGGTCCAGCACTTACTTCAAGTCTATTTGGGAACAAAGAATACAGTCAAATATATTCAAACGCTTCCATGGGGCTAGCAATAGCATCTATTGTTGTTTTACCAGCCTATGGTTTTGTATTCGACTTTACGGGAAGTTATACGTCCGTTTTATATGCAATAGTTATTATGTTGATCATTAATATTGTATGTGTACTTATTGCTTTTAGAGGAAAAAAGAAATTAGAGCAAGAAGGCTTCTGGGATTAACTAAGTAACTTATATAAAAAACTACTAATGCACAGGTGATTTGTATAAAAAATCGCCTGTGCATTTTGCTTTCTTTCAACTTAAGTTATGTCAAATACTTGAATCTTTTTACTTGCACTTTAAGAAAAGAATTTGATATTATTTAGATGTAATATATTTAGATATCTAAATATAAATAGAAAGAGGTTATTCTAATGAAGTTACAAGGAAAAGTTGCAATTGTAACGGGTAGTGCTGGAGGTATTGGCAGAGGAATTGCACTTGCAATGGCCAAAGAAGGTGCACATATTGCAATCGTCGATGTCAATGAAGAAAAAGGAAAAGAAACTCTTGCTGAGGTCAGTCAATATACAGAAGGATTACTTATTATTAAAGATATCTCTATAACAGAAAATGTTTACGAAATTGTTGCCGAAGTTGTAAAGAAATTTGGCAAGTTAGATATTATGGTTAATAATGCGCATGTCTCAAGACAAGCACCTTTTATAGAAACAACACAAGATCACCTTGATCTATCATTTGGAACAGGCTTTTATCCTACATTCCACTTTATGCAGGCAGCTTATCCTGAGTTAAAGAAATCACAAGGTAAAGTTATTAACTTTGCTTCAGGTGCTGGTATTGATGGACAAGTCACACAAACTTCTTATGCTGCAGCGAAAGAAGCAATTCGAGCAATATCACGTGTTGCAGCAAATGAATGGGGTCCAGACGGTATCAATGTTAACTTGATTTCACCAATTGCCTTAACTCCAGGAGTTGAGCAATGGCGTGAAAATGCCCCGCAATTATATGATGCCATGATTAACAAGATTCCATTACGTCGACTTGGTGATCCAGAGCAAGATATTGGACAAGTAGCTGTATTTTTATCAAGTGCAGATTCAAATTATATAACTGGTCAAACCATTATGGTTGATGGTGGATCAATAAAATTACGTTAAGGAGAGATTAGCATGGGAAGATTAGATAATAAAGTAGCTATTATTACTGGAGGAGCTTCAGGTATTGGCGAATGTATGGTTGATTTGTTCAGTAAAGAAGGCGCTATCGTCATTGCAGCAGATATTAATGAAGAAGCACTTGCAAGAGCAAGTCAAAAAGAAAACGTCTATGGGATGAAGTTAAACGTTGCTTCAGATAACGATTGGGAAGCATTAGCAAAAGAAGTGAATGATCGTTTTGGCAAAATTGATGTTTTAGTAAATAATGCCGGAATTTCTTCAGAAAAACCATTCCAAGAAATCGATTTAGATGATTGGCAAAAGATGCTATCTATTAATGGCTTTGGTCCATTTTCTGGCATGAAGCATATTGCTCCGTATATGGCAGCACAAGGGAAAGGTTCAATTATTAATATTTCATCTTATACAGCTCAAATTGGACAAGGGTTTAATCATTATTCCGCATCTAAAGGAGCTGTACGTGCTATATCTAAAGCAGCAGCAACAACCTTTGGTACTAAAGGGGTTCGCGTCAATGCCCTATTCCCTGGGATTATAGAAACACCAATGACTCAATCTTTAAACTCATCAAAAGAACTTCTTGGTCGCTTAATTCAAATGACTCCTTTGCAACGATTAGGCCAACCTACAGATATTGCAAAAGCAGCTTTGTTCTTAGCTTCTGATGATTCATCTTACATTACAGGTGCAGAGTTGGTTATTGATGGTGGATTCTCAGCTCAATAATGCGTATGCTAAAGTAGCCCCTAATTTTGATTAGGGGCTTTTACTTATTGAAAGTGAGGAACATTTCTTATGAAAGAACAAACAATTTTTGAATTAATCCATAGTATGGATAACTTTACAAATAACTTAATCATTCAGTGGAATAAGACGTTCAATGAAGAGCTAGGTGTATCTCATATTCTTGTTCTTGGTCATTTACAGGCAAAAGGAAAAAGTCGACCATCAGATATTGCGAAGTCTCTAGGACTGACTCCTGCCACCCTAACGCACTTATCGGAAAAACTTGTACAGAAAAAATTAGCAGTTAGATTAACGGATGAGTTTGACCGTAGAATTATCTATATACAAATTACCGATATGGGTATTGATATGGTTTATAGAGCCAACCAAGAGGGCCAATTACTGCGTAGGAAGCTATTTGAAAAGCTAACAGAGGAGGAAAGGGAACAATTAGTGGGGATTTATAGGAAGTTAAATAGTTAATGAATTTATTGAGTTTTAATAATTATTTATCATTTGGAATCCTCATCTATACTTTGGGAATTCCTGGTGTTCTAGGTCTTACCAGATGAACTTCTCACTATTTACTAGCTTTTAAATCGCTTTCAAATAGCTTATAATAGAAGATAATTTATCAATAAATAATTCTAATATATGATATGGTTATAGTAGACAAAAAGATGTATTCCTGTAATTCAACTTGACATATTGTTATGCCTAAGTAGTATACATCCTCTATACAAATATACGGAGTAAGGAAGGTTAATATGATCAACAAAGAAACTAAAACAGAAGTAATCTTAATAGGTGCCGGAATTATGAGTGCTACTTTGGGGACAATGCTGAAAGAATTAAAACCGGAATGGAATATTAAAGTATTTGAAAAGCTCGATAAAGCAGGTGAGGAAAGCTCTAACGAATGGAATAACGCAGGTACAGGTCATGCTGCACTGTGCGAGCTTAACTACACTTCTGAAAAACCAGACGGCTCTGTAGATATTAACAAAGCTATCAATATAAATGAACAATTCCAGCTATCTATGCAGTTTTGGTCTTATCTTGTTAATAGTAAGCTAATAGATAATCCAAAAGACTTTATTATGCCATTGCCTCATATGAGTATGGTACAGGGAGAAGAAAATGTAGCGTTTTTAAAGAAACGTTTCGAAGCAATGTCACAAAATCCCCTGTTCCAAGGGATGGAATTTTCAGATGATCCAGCAAAACTTATGGAATGGATACCACTTATTATGGAAAATCGTCCAGTTAATGAGGCTATTGCAGCAACAAAAATAGACTCTGGAACGGATGTTAATTTTGGTGCTTTAACTCGTATGTTACTTGACCACTTAATGACTAAAGACGTTGAGATTAAATTTAATAGTAGTGTAGATAATGTTAAACGTACGAGTGATAACAAGTGGGAAATAAAAGTGAAAAATAACGCAGAAGGCAAAATCGAAAACCACACTGCGGACTTCGTCTTCGTCGGTGGTGGTGGTGGTAGTCTTCATCTACTACAAAAATCCGGTATTCCTGAAGGAAAACATATTGGAGGATTCCCGGTAAGCGGACTATTTTTAGTGTGTAACAAACCGGAAGTGGTAGAGCAGCATCATGCTAAAGTATACGGCAAAGCTAAGGTTGGTGCTCCACCAATGTCTGTACCACACTTAGATACTCGATTTATCGAAAATAAAAAGTCGTTGCTATTCGGACCATTTGCTGGTTTCTCGCCAAAATTTTTAAAAACGGGTTCCATGTTTGATTTGGTAACTTCCGTAAAACCGGACAATGTTGTAACTATGTTGGCGGCAGGTGCCAAAGAGATGTCATTGACAAAATACTTAATCCAGCAAGTTATGTTATCGAAAGAAAAGCGTATTGAAGAGCTTCGAGAGTTTATACCGAATGCTAAACTGGAGGATTGGGATACAGTAGTAGCAGGCCAACGTGTACAAGTCATCAAAGATACAGAAGCCGGTGGTAAAGGAACTCTTCAATTTGGTACAGAGATTGTTACTGCCGCTGACGGTTCAATCGCAGCATTACTAGGTGCCTCTCCAGGTGCTTCTACAGCTGTTCATGCCATGCTTGAAATTCTTGGTAGATGCTTCCCACAACATATGCAAGAATGGGAGCCAAAAATTAAAGAGATGATTCCATCTTACGGAGTGTCATTAATGGACAACCCCGAGCTTTTGGACGAAATTCATACTTCAACCGCAGAAGCCCTTGGTCTAAGCAAAAAAGAGCAGGTCTATAGTTAATTCTTTAGATGTAGCATCAATGCTTATTTAGGAATTTTAGTAACATTTTTAACTAATGACAATGTTTCTATAATGAAGAGATTTAACAGGCTAAATTAAAAATAGAGAATTAAAGAATTGAGTAATAATGAATAGTATTAGAAATACAACATAGACCCTTTAATCTGTCCATAGATAGATTAAAGGGTCTTTTTTTATTTATATAGAAATTGTATGCCTTTTACTCATTTTCTTTCTATCTTAGAACATGGTCGAAGGTCCACAGAATTTAGTTATAGTCAGTAGTTCAGAAAGGTCCATGATTTTACGAACTTAGTCATTTCCCTAACAAAACGCTTTCTTGTAAAAGCTTCTCTTTTTTGATCGCTAGGACCATAAGGGCAAGAATGAGGTCGAAGTGGTTGTAAATAACTTGTTAATATAAGGTACAACAATAGTTAGGAGGAGCAAATGTGACTAAAATACAAGAATTTAATGACCTTCATACATCCGAAGAATTACTATTCTTAGGAAATGCTTGGGACTTATTATCGGCCTTAACACTCGAGAAAGTAGGGTTCAAAGCTATAGGAACAACGAGTTGGGGGATTGCTAATTCCCTTGGTTATATTGATGGTGAATTAATTGATTTTGATAGACATTTATCAATCATAAAAACTATTGCTGAGAATGTGAATATACCCGTTTCCGCGGATATTGAGGCAGGCTATAGTGAAAACGTGGAGATTGTTATTAATAACGTTTTGAAAACCGCAGATATTGGAGTTGTAGGTATCAATATTGAGGATTCACTAAAAAAGCAGAAAGGGTTAAGAGGAATATCTAAACACTGCAACCTATTAGAAAAAATAAGAATCGCTTTAGATACAAATGGTTTTAAAAACTTTTATATCAATGCTAGAACTGACACTTATTTTCAGAGGGAAAATCCTCTGTTGGAAACAATTGATCGAGCAAAATCCTATGTAGAAAGTGGAGCTAGTGGAATTTTTGTTCCCGGAATGAAATTAGAAGAAGATATAAGAGAAGTTGCATTGAAAATAAAAGCTCCACTTAATGTATTATCTTTACCGGGACTAACGAATTGTAACAAGCTTAAAGAGTTAGGAGTTAAACGATTTAGCTTTGGAAATGCATTATCCGATAAATATATTACTTTTTTAGAAAAGAATACAGAACAATTAATAGAATGTAAAGATACTGCGCATTTATATATTGACTAAACTGCGTAATGGGGTAAAAGTTGATAAAAGTTAAGAGTGAGGAACCAAAATTTGCAGAAAGAAAACATCTTATATAAATTAATAACGTTGAATTGGACAAGATAATCTATGAGGAGTTCATTTTTATACTTCTCAATAAATCTCAATGAGGAGGACAGTTATGCCAAATGTAGAAGTGAAATGTACTGTATCAAATTGTATTTTCCATGCAAAAGGAAATGTTTGTGGAGCAGAAAAAATCGAAATAGATATGGATTACCATGCAAAACACAATAATACAGAGTTTGCTTCTGAATTTGATTACCGCACTATTTCTGAGGAAGCAGGTCATTCTGCAGATACGTGCTGTAAAACATTCAAACCTGAAGAAGGCCGAAAGTAGTGTTATATAATTTAATAATACTAAAATGGGTGCGAACCAATTAGGTTAGAGATAGGCAATGCTGGTCTACACATTGAGGGTGAGGGACTAAAGAGAAATTTCTTTAGCCCCTCTTTAGATTATCGGAAAAGGTGTACTCTACAAATTTGGTAAACTCGTAAAAATTTTCTGGAATTTTTGAATAATTTTTTCTTTTATGCTATAGTGATTTTGACAAAAGAATATCGCTATCCACTAGGGGAGCCGTTTAACGGCTGAGACAAGCAGAGCTTGGACCCTTTGAACCTGATCTGGATCATACCAGCGGAGGGAAGTGGGCGAACGTATGCTTATTTTTATTTTCTTCTGCTTACTAATCGCCGCTTTCCTTTTCTGGAAAGCGGTGTTTTTATTTGCCAAAAAGGAGATGGAGAAAAATGACATTTTGCAAAGAAGTAAGGAATGAGTGCAATGATTTATGGGAAGCGAGTTTCCACCATCCGTTTGTGAAAGGGATAGAGAAAGGAACATTGCCACTTGATGTGTTCAAGTATTACGTCATGCAAGACGCCTATTATTTAACACATTTTGCAAAAGTTCAGGCAATCGGGGCGGTAAAAGCTACGGATTTGGAGACAACGAAAAGATTTGCATACCATTCCGAACAAACCTGCGCCGCAGAAATGGCTTTGCATGAATCGTTTATGGAATTGCTTAATGTAAAGGAAACGGACTGGGCTACGTTTGAGCCGTCTCCAACTGCATATTCATATGTTTCTCATATGTACCGATCAGCAGAAGGAGATCTTGCAGATGTGTTAGCTACAATTCTCCCATGCTACTGGCTTTATTATGAAATAGGTGAACGATTGAAAGAAGCAACTCCAAAACATCCCATTTATCAAAAATGGATTGCAACATATGGATCAGAATGGTTCAAGGAGCTTGTTAATGAACAGATTACCCGAATGGATCACCTCGCAGTGAATTTACCTGAAAAACGGCGACAGGAATTGAAAGATCGATTTCGCAGGAGCAGCTATTATGAATGGAATTTCTGGGAACAAGCATGGACGATGGAAACTTGGTCAGTAAATGTCTCGAGTAAGGCGGAGGTGTAACTATGCTTGCATCATTACGTACAAAACGGCCTATAGTCCATTGTATTACTAATCACGTCGTTTCAAATTTCCAAGCAAACGGGCTATTAGCACTCGGAGCTTCTCCAATTATGGGAGAAGCATACGAAGAGGTAGAGGAACTTGCCATGTTAGCTGATGCCTTGTCGCTTAATATAGGGACTTTAAATAAACTTACTTTAAGCAGTATGCTCTTAGCAGGGAAAACTGCAAACAGTAAGGGCATTCCAATCGTTTTGGATCCTGTGGGAGCAGGTGCAACCGCCTTCCGATTATCGGCTATCCGTCAGTTGATAGAAGATGTTAACATTACCGTCCTTCGTTGCAATGCCGGGGAACTGGCAGCAATTGCCGGTGTTGAATGGCAGGCAAAAGGCGTTGATGCTGGAGAGGGAAATGTAGATGTCGTCGAACTTGCAAAGCAGATGGCACGGAAATATAAGTTGATCGTTGCGGTAACTGGTGAAATTGATGTTGTAACTGACGGTGAAGACGTGGAGGAGATTCCTTATGGTACACCACTTATGTCGTTTGTGACTGGAATGGGATGTCTTTTAAGTGGCGTGGTGGCAGCGTTTTTGGCAACATCGCCAAGTCAACCTATGGTTGCTACTGTAGAGGCACTACGCTTTTATGCAATGTGCGGAGAAAAAGTAGCTCCACATTCACAAGCGCCGGGCAGCTTCCAGATTGCTTTTCTGGATGGATTGGCATCAAAGCCACAAGGAAATTATGATAATTGAATCCGTTTAGGGGAGGTTGCGATATGGGAAATATCAAACAAGTTTTGACTATTGCAGGATCTGATTCTGGAGGCGGAGCTGGAATTCAAGCAGATATCAAAACATTCCAGGAGCTTGGGGTTTATTCAACTTCAGTTATTACAGCAGTGACAGCTCAGAATACACTTGGCCTCACTGGTATTTATCCGATGGATAGAACCGCAGTAGAAAATCAGCTGAAGGCTATAGGCACAGATTTTCAGATTTCCGCATTAAAAACAGGAATGCTATTCAATGCGGACATTATTGAAGAAGCAGCCCGGGGAATAAAGAAGTACGGATGGCAGAACGTCATCGTCGATCCGGTCATGATTGCAAAAGGGGGAGCTTCTCTTTTACAGCAGGAAGCGGTAGATGCGTTGATGAATTGTTTGCTGCGGCTAGCCACAGTTGTAACGCCAAATATTCCAGAAGCTGAAGTCTTAAGTGGCTTGGAAATCCATGATTCTGTTTCCAGGTTAAGAGCGGCAAAGTGGATCTTAGCGACAGGAGCCGAGGCAGTGGTGATAAAAGGTGGACATGGTACAGACATAAACTTTACAGAGGATTTTTATCTGCACCGGAATGGCGACACTTTAACAATGCGCTCACCACGGATTCATACTAACCATACGCATGGAACTGGTTGCACTTTCTCAGCCGCATTGACAGCAGAATTGGCTAAAGGAAATCCGTTGCAGAAATCCTTATATACAGCAAAACAGTTTATACAGGCGGCTATTTCCCATCCTCTAAATATCGGTGCTGGACATGGACCTACGAATCATGCAGCATATCATAAATTCGGCACTAAGGAGGAAGTGCAGCTTGTTCAGTAAACCTGCTATTTATTTTATTATGGGCACTGCCAACGTCAAAGGAAAAGAGCCACTTGTGCTTCTTGAACAAGCACTTCTTGGAGGAATCAGTCTTTTCCAGTTGAGGGAAAAAGGGCCCTTTGCGTTAAAAGGAGATGCATTGAGAAGATTTGCTTTGGAATGCAAGAAGCTCTGTAATACTCATCGGGTGCCTTTCATCGTAAACGATGACGTCGAGCTAGCATGCATGATTGGAGCTGACGGGGTCCATGTTGGGCAGGAGGATCTTGACTGCGCGTCGGTCCGTTCTCGTATTGGAGAAGGGAAAATCATTGGTGTTTCGGTCCATTCTATGGAGGAAGCGAAAATCGCAGTTAAAGAGGGAGCTGATTACCTGGGAGTAGGTCCAGTTTACGAAACCCAATCGAAACATGATGCCAAGGCACCAGCTGGAGTTAATAGAATCATGGAGATTTCTCAGCTGTTCTCAGAAATCCCCGTTGTAGGTATTGGTGGGATTACACCAGATAACGCAAGAGCTGTTTGGAAAGCAGGAGCAGCGGGTGTTGCGGTGATTTCAGCTTTGGCAGAGGCTAAAGATATAGCGATGCAAATAAACAAATTCAAGGCTTCAAGCGAAAGGAGAAGGTAGTATGAAGTCCAAGCAGCTTGTACTTATGGCGATGTTTGTCGCCATAGCAGTTGCCGGTTCCGCTTTCGTGTACCTTCCCACTGGAATAGCACGCGCCTATCCAGTTCAGCATGCTATCAATGTTATGGCAGCGGTGCTTTTCGGCCCAGTGCCAGCGGTAATAATTGCTTTTCTGACTGGTGCTGTACGAGTACTAACAGGAACAGGGTCACTATTAGCATTTCCTGGTGGGATGATCGGGGCATTTTTGGCAGGAATTCTTTACATTCATTCAGGAAGACTATGGCTTGCAGCCGCTGGAGAAATTATTGGTACCGGAATCATAGCGTCAGTAGTGGCGGTACCATATGCACGGATACTAATGGGAACAGAAGCGGCTTTCTTTTTCTTTATGCCGGCATTTCTGGTGTCGAGTATTAGCGGCTCCTTGCTAGGTGTCCTTTTAATGTATAAATTAAGGAAAATTAAAACGAATAATGTTCTGTATTAAAGCATTTCTTATTCATTATCAAGAACGTTCATTAGCATAGCCAATACAAAAAGGAAAATGCCTATAAAATGCATTTTCCTTTTTCGTGTAATTTAATAATCATAACAAGTAACTATTTGTGCTATTGCCCTGCTTTTATAAATTATTTAAAATATGGAATTTTTTTCAGTACTACACAAATGGGAATGGCTACACAGAGTCCTACAACATTTTGTACGATGTTTCCAGGGATAGAGGCTGCTGGTAATATCCAACTACTAAATAGAACCGCTTCGCAAATGTAATAACCACCTAACATAAAAGGAATCGAAATAATCGTTGCGAATAAATTGAGTGCGAAACTACTTCCGTTGCGCCCGTTCGACCAAGCAATTTTCCCCACTATATATCCTTGTAGGCCGCGAGTTAAAATAGTGAAAGGTGCCCATAATGTCCAACCAGATACTAAGTCAAATAACCCCATCCCAACTGCACCAGCAATAGCACCTTTTTTAGGACCAAATAAAATAGAAGAGATAAAGAGTACTGCTGTCCCGAGGTGAACTAAACCACCATTTGCCGTGATAGGTAATTTAATGTTTAACAAGATCGTAGCAACGAAGACTAGTGCTATTAACATAGACGTAATAATTAAATCGAAAGTACGTGCCTGGGAATAACTTGTTGTTTTTTGCATAGTTTAAACCTTCCTTTTCAAATCATTTATAAGAGTTAATGATTACATTAGCAAGGAATTGATGTTTTTAAAAGTATCAATTTAACGAAAATTGTAGTGGTCAGTTTGTGGGGGAATCCCGAGAATAATACGCTTTTCTATACGTTTGGGAATAATAGGGGGTTATATTTATTATTGACATTACATAATAGGAGGACTTTTAAAGATCTTATCGAATTTGAATTAAGAGGTATCTCCAAGTTAACAACTTCAGATGTCTAAATTATTATAATAATTAAAAAATTCTAATAGTAGTGGAAAGTGAGATTCTAGATACATGATACAATTTAATAATCCAACACCTGTAAAAAGGGAGTGAAAAATATTATTAGTAAAGCAGCTCCTTATATATTTTTAATTGGTCTTTTCTGTATTGTGTTGGATGGACTTTGGATTGTGGAGAGATATGATTCAAAGGTTGCCTACCCATTAGAGGCATTTATCTATCTGATCTTTGGAATATGTTTGACCTCTATATCTATATTGTTTTTCAATAAAAATCTTAATAAGGAAGAGGTAAAGGAGAGTTCTGGGAAAGAAAAAGATAACCGTATATATATTCGAAAAGTATGGGAGAAAAGGGAGAAACTTGGAAACAGGTTAATCGTTGTGCTCCTAATCATTTTAATAATTATTTATATTGTTAATCCTGTAGTAGCCTTTCGGTTACTGCAACCAATATTATTCTGCGTAATTATTTTAAGTGCTTTTCTATACATCATGTACCATTATGATGGTGAAATGGCAGATGAAGAGAATCTTAAACCAAAAAGTGATAAAATCCGAGGGCTTATGAATTTAATAGATTATAGAACCCATTTCTTTAGTCTGTCCTTGGCGCTGTTTATAATGATTATATTCTCTTATTTATTATCGCAGGAGTTTGGATATACTTTAGCTTTTGAAGTAAGCGGTAATCCTCGGTATGTTATGACTTTACAATCTGGTGTATTTTGCTTATCGGGAATTATCTTTTATTGTGCGTTCCTCTATATCATTCATCACAGCGATTTCTTCGGAATTCGTCAGGCAAACCAGAGTTATTATAAGGTGTTATTAATTCATTTTATGGAAATTATTATTGTAGGAGTAACTTTCTTTATATGGTTAATAGCTCTATTTGGCGCATTGCTCACGAGTTTTTAAGTCAACCAAATAAAGCCGTAAAAAGGTGTTAGAGATCAGCACCTCCTTCCGGCTTTGTCTTTAAGTTTTATACATACAGTCCTGCCAAGAATATTCCCAATGCTTCTTCATAGATTTCATCAAATTGAGAGAGTGGCAGCGGATTTGTTCCTGTGCCAAGTTCGACTGTAAAGCCAGGTCTGCGCCAATCCTGGATAAACCAATCTTTATAGCCAGCGTAGCTATCAATGGTCTGTACAGGCTCGTATCCACTGACTCTACTAAACTCAGCCACCATTGCTTCAGACTCTGGTGGTTCGAGGTTATCAAATCCCCAATAAATAACTTTTCCTTGTGTGTGAAATGCTAATACTCTTGCAAAATCACGTCTCTTTGTTAAGTCAGCAATTGCAATTGATTCTGGTTCCGATAATGGGCTTTCCCCACCATAATCTCTAGGACCCGGAGATTTGGGATTTCGTGCTCTTTCTAAATCCCATTTCGCAGGAAATTGATCATTTAAATCAACTCCACGAATATTGGCTTTCCATCCAGAAAAATCAGAGATGCCATCGTTCCATTCAATTACTCTACTTCCCCAAGGGCTTTCCTCAGGAATACCATTTAGTACAAGATCCACTCCATCAGGATTAACCATTGGAACTATGGACAAGGAAGTTTGTAAATACAACGGAAATGTATCAAGCCCTCGAATAGGAGTTTGGTTAGTTACCGATAATGCGTAATCATTTAAAAAAGTTAATAGAACAGGTGTCGTAATCCATTCATTCGCATGAAAAGAAGCATTGTAATGGACTCTTTTTTCTCCACTACCTATTAAGATTTCGGGTATTTGTCGATTTACAACTGAAGTACCAATGGAGGATACCTGTAAGAATGGATAAACAGTTTGTAATTGCCTAATGTTATTTATCATCGTACTGTAATCATAATTTTGTTTTCCATTCACAATTCTCCATGTAACTCTTACAGGAACTTTAATTGTCTGTCCGATTTGTAGACGTGTTGGATTGAGAGTAGGGTTGACGAGAAGAAGTGCATCTAGCGGAAGATTTCTACTACTAGCAATAGCCCATAAGGAGTCCCCAGATACAATTTGATAATCTATAGTAACGTATCCTGGAATTTGAATACGCACACCTACCGAAAGTATTTGTGGATTAATATCTCGGTTAGAATCAATAATAAGTTTAAAAGGAATCTTGAATAATTGGCTATAATACCAAACCGAGTCCCCGGATCTAACGTATACTTCCATGTCGTTCCCACCTTTCGATAAAAAACTAATCATAAAAGTATATGAAACTAATCCTCAAAAAGTGAGGAGTTAATACGAAGGTCTAGTCATTCTTCCGACCATAAGAGCAAGAATGAGGTCGCGGTATTATAGAACTATTGATAGAATGAATTACAAGATATCAAAAAAGGACGGTGCATATTTTGACGGATACCATTCATTTTTCCTTCGAGGAAATGTGGGAGAAAATTATTGCCTGCGATCGATTATATGATGGTTTATTTTATACCGCAGTAAAAACGACAAAAATATATTGCCGTCCTTCCTGCAGATCGAGAAAGCCAAAGATGAAAAACGTTGAATTTTATCAGGATATTCTAGAAGTTGAAAAAGCGGGATATCGTGCGTGTAAAAGATGTAAACCAGAGGTAGAACACTCGCCTAATATAGAAGTTGTACAAGATGTTATTAGCTTCTTAGTCAATCATTATAAACAAAAGCTAGAGTTACAGCATATCGCAAATCATGTTGGGCTAAGTCCGTATTATTTGGAACGATTATTTAAAGAGGAAACTAGGGAAACACCGCGTAGCTATTTAGAAAAAATCCGAATTGATAAAGCAGTCTATCTATTGAAAAATACCGACTTAACTAACTTGGAGATTTGCTATGAAACTGGGTTTCAAAGTCCTTCAAATTTTTATAAAATTTTTCGGTGTTTACAAAACTGCTCTCCAAGTGAGTATAGAAAACAAACAGGTAAGGATGAGTTAGATGGATAAATTATATACACTAGACTACAAGTCACCAATTGGAATTTTAGAGATAATAGGGACAGATCAAGCCATAAGTTCTATTCTGTTTGTAGAAAGAGAAGAAATGGAAAATAAGGTGCAGGAGGAGACTCCTCAAGTCCTAAAGGATTGTCTAGTTCAAATAGATGAGTACTTTAAAGGGGAGCTTCATGAATTTACCTTTCCTTATGTAATGAATGGGACAATATTCCAAAAATCTGTATGGAATGCTCTAAAAAGTATCTCCTATGCCAAAACTGGGTCTTATAAAGATATTGCGATTTCAATAGGAAATGAAAAAGCTATACGTGCGGTAGGAAGTGCAAATGGTAGGAACAAGTTAACTATAGTAGTACCTTGTCATCGAATAATTGGGACAAATGGAAAGTTAACAGGCTATGCCGGAGGACTTTGGAGAAAAGAATGGTTACTTCAGCATGAGCAGAAGGTTAAAAATAAGAGGTTTTAAAAGAAAACTGGGAATAAGTAAAAGCACATCGAAATCGATGTGCTTTTCAGATGACTACTCTTTTCTCACAATAAAGCTTAAATGCCGTCCGGCTTGTTTATCCTCTCGATAAGAGAAACCATCTGGGCTTTTAAATGTGCAGGTAGGATCTATTGTAATTTGTTCAGAGGGGATTCCAGCAAGTTCGCATTGCTTTTTCACGGTCAACTGATTGTCAATATGATATTTATTAGTAGATTCCTTATAATACATAAAGTCATTGGCATAGCCCAAGTTGTCAAATTTTATATAGACATCTTCATCGACTTCGAATTTCTCTTGGCTTAGTGCAGCTCCTATTTGCACGTGGAAGTCACTTGGATTACAATTTTCCACCTCTTTTAAGTGTTTCAACAACTTGGGGGTGATTTCTTTAATAGTTCCTTGCCAACCCGAATGAATGACACCAATTATACCATTCATCTTATTGTAAAAGATAACTGGAACACAATCCGCAGTAAAGCTAGATAGAACAATATTTGGTTCAAAAGTATACAAGGCATCAGTATCGGCTATAGCTGTATCTTTAGTAATGGCCCCATGCCCTTTGTCTGTCAATCCTACTCGATGAAAATGAACACTATGAGTTTGATTGGCACAAACGAAATTATCGATCTTACTAGATAAAGAAGTGGCTAATTTTTTTCGGTTTTCTAGAACGTGCTCTGGATTTATACATACATGTAGAGCCATATTGCCTTGTTCTAATTCATCTCTATCCTTCATTGTCATCCCTGCAATTATCTTTTCATTGTTTACATACATTTTTATCTTCATATTATCACCTAATTTCACTATATATTAGTATGTTTTGAAAGTATAGAAAATACAACGTTCCTTATGTGCCCATCGTTTATAGTTGACCTTAAAATGTTATACTCATACTATTAAATACATCCATACGGGAGAGTTTTATGTTTTTTAAGCGACATCAATTAGCCTCCAACAAATGGAGTGCTCTGATTATAACAATTTTAATCACTGTAATTGCTAGTGAGTTTAAAGTTATTCCTTTTAATGGAGAGGATTTCCGTTTTGGTTTAGGGAGTGCTGCTTTTTTCTTTCTTCTGTTAATATTTCAACCAGCTTCGATTATCTTCACTGGTTTTTTAACAGGAGTTGCTGTTGTGGTAGTACGAATCGGAGAAGATATGTTATTTACTAGTAACCCTTTTTGGTGGGTTCTCGAAAATCATTTGCCAGCATTTTTGTTTTATTTTCTATTTGCAGTTGGTTTAAGTGTTATACCGATAGATAGATTTAAAACTGCACCTCTTTTACTTGGTGCGATTGCTACAGTACTCGAGTTTACGGCGAATAGTATGGAGTATTTTGTTCGTTATTTATTATTAAATCATGTGAGTTTTGAGTTTCGAGAATGGGTATTACTCGCGTTAGTAGCCATTTTTCGAAGCTATTTTGTAGTGGGCTTATATAGTTCAATTACAATAATGGAACATAACAAGCGTATGCGGGAGATGCTGAAGGTTGGCTCAAATCTATACGCAGAAACACTCTATTTACAGAAATCGATGAATCATATTGAACAAATTACTGCATCTAGCTATGATTTATATCGTCAGCTAAAAAAACATGAATATCATTCTTTAAGTGTCCAAGCACTTCATATTGCACAGGAAATCCATGAGGTGAAAAAGGATTCACAACGTATTTTGGCGGGAATGGAGAAAATTACAAAGACAAAAAGGGGAGAGTATTACTTTCTCTCAGAGGTACTCGAACTTGTTATTCATGCCAATGAAAAATATAGTGAATTGCTAAAAAAGCAAGTTGCCATTCATTCTGCTATTTCAATTGATTTTGAAACAGAGAAGCAAGTTCCATTATTGGCATTATTGAATAATGTGGTTGCGAATGCAGTGGAAGCAATTTTAATTAACGGAGAAATTAATATAAATGTGTATGAGGAGTCTCAAAATATATGGTTTGTTATTCGAGATACTGGCGAAGGTATCTCACAGGAAGATCAAGCAATTGTATTTGAACCAGGCTATACGACTAAGTTTAATGATCAGGGAGTAGCTGCAACAGGTATTGGGCTATCCCACACTCAAGAAATTGTACATATATTGGAAGGGAATATACTAATTGAATCTCTTGAAAATGGTGTTGTTTTCAATATTAATATTCCAACAAAAAACTTAAGAAGGTGAGGGAGGAACACTGCGATATTATATTGTAGATGATGATGCAGCTAGCAGATTGATGCTTAAAAAAATTATAACAGAGGGAGAGTTGGGGTTAGTTATTGGCGAAGCGGAAAATGGGGGGGAATGTATATCACCCATTCTCACAACAGAACCAGATGTTGTTCTCATCGATTTTCTAATGCCCAAATTAGATGGACTTGAAACGATTGAACAATTGAAAAACACGGGATTTAAAGGGCAATTCATAATGATTTCTCAAGTCGTCAATAAAGAGATGGTAGGAGAAGCATATATAAAAGGTATTGAATTTTTTATACATAAGCCCATTAATCGTGTTGAGGTTCAGAGTATATTAACGAAAATAACAGAACAATTTCAATTGAAGGATTCTTTATTGGCAATAAAAGATTCCTTAGCAAATATCGTTCCATTAAAACCAGTGCTAAAAAAGCAAAGTGTTAGAGAGATGGTTAGCTCAAAGCTAAGTGGCATGGGGATAGTGGGTGAAATAGGAAGTAATGATCTAATCTCAATAGTGGAAATACTTATTCAGCAAAATAATCCTTTAAATACATTTCCATCCTTAAAAGATATATATGAATCGCTTGCCATGAAACTGGACGCGGAGGATATTAAAAAAGAAATGAAGGCGATTGAACAGCGACTACGAAGAACGATATTATTAGCTATGCAACATTTAGCTACACTTGGGGCAATTGACTATACCACTCCAGAATTTGAACATTACGCACCACGATATTTCGATTTTCAAGAAATTCGAAAGTTATCAATAGAAATAGTTGAGGATAAGTTAAACTCTTCTAAAGTAAAGGTAAATATTAAAAAATTTCTTCAAGCACTCTATTTAGAAGTACTTGAAAATTATAAATAGACTTATGATTAAGTTGCTTCCGTAAATATTTAAGTGATTGCAGCAGGAGTATTGCCTCCAACTACTTTCTTCTCAGTATTATTCGGATTAGGCATCGCAGCAATCGGTGATAAAGTAAAGCCTGTTCAAGCTTTCTTCAAGTACCACCGATGGAGTGTTCTGGGTCACAAACATTATTATGAAATTTGCGCTATTTGGGGTAAAGGAAGTTCAACATAATAACTGTAAACAATAAAACCGGCTATCTATTTGGATGGCCGGTTTTTAAATCTCTGCTTAGCTTGAGTGGATAGTTCCAACGAATTGACCTCTTGAGCTTGTCGAGCAGCTAATTTTAAATATATGAATTCCCTATTGATGTAGGTCTAGGAAGTTCGTTTTCACTTATTTGCTTTGTGTTTATTGTAAAGCTCAAAGACAGGACAACAATACTTGATAGAGTTAACAATATTATCTTTTTTTTCATTTTATAAATCCTCCCAATTATTAATAAACTTTTGTTTGAAAATAAACTGATTTGCTTTTTGATAATATAAACTTGCTGCTTTAAATTTATTATGTTTAAAAAAGTAGTCTGCTAGTAAAATGGAATACTTTTGGACATGTCGTTCATCCTGTTCCTTTTCGAAATAACTTATAGCTTCCTTTAATACAATTTCTAGTTCATCATTAAAATTGTGGTAATTTATATAAATTTGTAAGTGAAAATAATAAGAACTATTTTCTTCGCTAGAGGTTTTTTCTTCTACTATTTTATTTAAGCCTTTCTTACACCATTTGAGGACCTGTTCATGATCAGACTGTTTGGAGTACTCTTTTATAATAGATAGAATTGTTAGTAAATAACCTTCAGCGTTACAATCCTCTTCTTTAATTTTTAAACTAAGCTTATAAAATTCAATTGCTTTTTCATGGCTCCCCTGAATTGCATGCAATGAACCTAGATTTTGATAAATCACCTCCTCATAATTAATCAGTTTATAATCTTTTGCCAGTTTCATCGCTAAATTATAGTTCTTTTCTGCTTCTTGAAATTTTCTCATTTCTTTATGTGCAATTCCTATAACGATGTAATTATCAATTGCTCTTTCAAATAAAAGATTGTCTTTATAAAAAAGTAATGATTTTGAAGCGTAATTTATTGCATTAAAAAATTCATTGCATTTAGAGTAAGTTAAGCTTAGTACATTATAAAAATCAGCTATTTCCCATTCTTCATTTTTACCATTATTTATAAATCTTAAAGACATCTCTAATCGACTTAATGCTTCTTGATAATTTCCATCCAAATAACTATAAAGTCCTAAGTTTAGATTAATGATAAACTTTTGTTTCTCGTCCATACCATCTCTTATTTTTGCAATTACGTTATAGGTGGATTGCAGGCTATCCTCCTTATCATCAAGTATTAATAGGAGACGAAATAGATAAAGGTGATAATTATAATAATTATTTAGTTGTAAAAAATATTGATTTTTATTAGTGTATTTTTGCAAGGATTCTCTTATAAATTTTTTGTCCCTTTTTAATACTCCCATTTTGTACAGTTCAGATAACGATGCAATAACTTTATTTTCCTTTTCACTGGATACTTGATCTATTTCTATATTTAGTTTTTTAAGTAAAAACGTTATTACTTCGTCACTTGGAATAGTTAAATTATTTTCTATTTTGCTTAAGTAGGATGTAGAGCAGATTCCCTTGGCCAATGTGGTTTGTTTCATACTTTGGTTTAATCTTTCCGATTTTATTATATGACCTATACTACTCATTTTCTTCACCCCTTATGAATTAGTAATGTACTAATTCTTGAAAAAAACAAAATATCCTTTTTCAATCGTTCGACTTGAAACGACTGATACTTGGTTGAAAAGCATAATAAGTAGTAGAAAGTTGTAGAATATAGGATTTTTACTTATCCAATTTTTATTAAAATATAGTAAAATTTCATTAAATTAAGAAATTAGTATTAGATATGTATTAATAATCTAAGATAGTAGAGCGTGTTTCCCAACTTATAGTTATTCTAAAAATACTAAATATTTAGTATAATATGATAAATATCAATTAATTTAAATCCAAGGTGATTTTGGAATAGACTGATGGATGATTTTCCTCTTTTCGGACAAGTCAGCTCATTAGAATACAATTCGAAGGGGTTTACTCAACAGGTATATCAACGCTTAAGGAATGGTAAAAATTAAAGAAAGGGGGATAACGCATGATTGGCGAGGGAAACATTGTACAACTAATTGGAAACTTTGGATTTCCCATTGTAGTCACTATTTACTTATTGCATCGATTTGAAAATAAAATAGACGCTCTAGAAAATACCATTCACAATATAGCAAATGTTGTTAACAATAGCATTGAAAAAAGAAAGTAACATGTAACATGGATGAAACTGATATCCTGTTGATTATATAAATTGCTAGAGAAAAAACTCTTTTTTAAGAATGGAAGTTAAGCTTATTTTCACTCTGAACCTACGATTTTCTTTAACGAAAATGACAGAAGTGAAAAGTAATCCATCCCGAGTGCTAACTCAAAAAATGGATTACTTTTTTCATGTAAATCATAATATAATTTTTTAGTTTATTTTCCACAATTACTTCTACTTTCAAAAAATTGGTTATCCCTCTATTGACGATTTAACTTACCAAATAGATTACGTAAGCCCACAATCCAAAATTAATTTTTCTTATGCAGTAGAAATCTTGTCTTGTTTCAAGAAGGATAGTACCGATAAGTTTATCCATAGGAATTAATTGAATCCAAAACTAGATAGTCCTATCCGAACGCCAGATAAGTAAATAACAACTATGGAAATGTTTATCAATTTGAATCTTTTTAGAAGAATCATTAGCAGTATCTTTACTCTAAAATTGGTATATCTGATCATGTAGCTATTAATCTCAACGTATAAATAGTTTTTTCGAGAGTCAGTTGACAGATAAGTATGTCTAATGTAGACTATGAAACATAATTGAATACGACCTCACTTAGTATAGTGAGGTAGAGGCGCGATATTTAACAGTCCTTAGTGGAGTTTGAGAAGCTATGATTCTATGGAGAAGGAAATGTCGCCGAAGTTTGTAATATTTCTCGATATTACTTGCTGGGTCTGCAGTTAATAATTGCAGGACTGTCCATTATGAACATCCCTGTTTATAATGGTGTGCTATCTCATTTGGGACAAGTAGAGGATTAAGGGCAACTATACATATTGCGACCTGAGTTCATCTCAGGTCTTTTTTTGTACAAGTTGTCTTTTTTTATAGGTAAGAACATACATTAAGAATAAAGGGGAGTAATTTAGATGAAAAAGAGATTAGTATTTTTAACGATATTCGCAAGCTTATTATTTTTATTAGCAGCATGTGGAACGGATGCTACAGAGACTTCAGGATCTTCATCTGATAATTCTAATAAGGAAGTAGCAGCAGACACATTTACAGTAGGTTTAGAGGCTGGTTATGCACCTTTTAACTGGACACAACTGGATGATTCCAATGGTGGAGTGAAGATTGATGGAAACGCAGAATATGCCGGTGGTTATGATGTTGAAATTGCTAAACGTATTGCAGACGGGTTAGGAAAAGAATTAGTAATCGTCAAAACAGAATGGGATGGGCTTGTACCATCATTGCAATCAGATAAAATCGATGCAATCATAGCGGGAATGTCACCTACAGTAGAACGTAAAGAAACAATCGACTTCTCGGAAAATTACTACACATCTAACTTTGTTATGGTTGTGAAAAAAGGTGGTCCTTTTGAAGGGGCTACTTCTATTCAAGATTTTAGTGGTGCTAAAATTACAGGTCAGCTGAATACATCACATTATGGTGTAATCGATCAAATTAAAGATGTTCAAAAACAACCTGCATCTGATAATTTCTCAGCGATGCGTGTAGCTTTGGAATCTGGAGTTATTGATGGCTATGTATCAGAGCGCCCAGAAGGAATTAGTGCTTCTTCTGCAAACGAAAACTTTGCAATGGTGGAGTTCACAGAAGGATTTAAAGCAAAAGAAGAAGAAACAGCGGTAGCAGTAGGTTTGAAAAAAGGTAGTGAGTTAACAGAGGAAATAAATAAAATTTTAGCGGAAATCTCTGAAGAAGAGCGACAAGAAATTATGGATGCTGCCATTAATAACCAACCAGCGGCGGAATAAGGATGAAGTGATACCGGCTGCATCTCTTTGCAGTCGGTTTTTATAATAATTTTACTAATTATCTGTCTAGCTCAAGCGCCTAGCCCCTCGAGTTGCTTCAGAACTTCAGCAAAGGCAAAGGTCGCCTTTACGTGAAATCCTTCCAGCGATTGTCTGAGGGTCACAGGATGTGGGTCAGTCAGTCGTTGCGAAATGTTTTTTTATTTTGCGACGAGCTTTGCGCAGGAGCACCACGATGTCGCGAACTTAGACTGACTTCCAAAGCATAGGCGCTTGTGCTTTTCTAAGAAAGGAGGGAAATGTATGAGCATTGAATATATTATTTCGATGATTACAAATAACTGGCCGATGTTCCTTCGTGGAGCAGGAATGACACTGTTAATCTCTATAATTGGTACGATTTTTGGAGCAGTTATTGGTTTGCTGGCAGGAGTTATTCGTACAATTCCTACGCCTGAGAGAAAGCTAAAACGTATTGTATTAAAAATAGTTAATCTGATTCTTTCTGTTTATATTGAGTTTTTCAGAGGAACACCAATGCTTGTACAAGCAATGGTAATATTCTATGGCTCTGCACTAGCTTTTGGAATAGATATGGACCGTACAATGGCTGCAATATTTATCGTTTCGATTAACACGGGTGCTTATATGGCAGAAATTGTACGTGGTGGTGTCATTTCGATTGATAAGGGACAATTCGAGGCAGCACAAGCAATTGGTATGAATCACTTCCAAACAATGTGGAGTGTTGTTTTACCTCAAGTCATCCGAAATATACTGCCAGCAACAGGCAACCAATTTATCATTAATATTAAAGATACATCGGTATTAAATGTGATTGGTGTTACGGAACTATATTTTCAAGCAAAAACAGTTGCAGGAATAAGCTTTAAGTATTTTGAACCGTTCTTTATAGCATGTATTTTATATTTCGTCATGACTTTTACAGTAACATTAATATTACGTTATATAGAAAGAAAACTAGATGGACCAGAAAACTATAGCATGATTGGACAACCACCACCGCAACTTATGTTAACAAAAAGTAATACTAATATAGATTAAACGAAGGAGGAGAAATCTATGCAAAATGTCATCGAAGTTCAACATTTAAGTAAATCCTTCGGAAATCATGAGGTTTTAAAAGATATAGATTTTTCAGTGAACAAAGGAGAGGTTGTTTGCATCATTGGTTCCTCTGGATCGGGAAAGTCTACTTTACTTCGTTGTATAAATTTGTTAGAAAAGCCTAGTGGAGGGCAAATCATCTATCATGGAGAGAATATTTTAGATGAAAAACACGATATCCATGCTTACAGAAAAAAGTTAGGAATGGTTTTCCAACAATTTAACTTATTCAACAACCATAACGTGCTGAGCAACTGTATGGTTGGACAAGTAAAAGTGATAAAACGCTCTAAAGAAGATGCCGAAAAAGTTGCTTTAAAATACTTAAAAGTAGTTGGAATGGATCAATATGTAAACGCTAAACCTAAGCAATTATCGGGTGGTCAAAAGCAACGTGTTGCCATAGCGAGAGCGCTATCGATGGAACCAGATGTTATGTTATTTGATGAGCCAACTTCCGCACTTGATCCAGAAATGGTTGGAGAGGTGCTTAAGGTGATGAAAGAGTTAGCGGGCACAGGACTTACTATGTTAATAGTTACACATGAAATGGAGTTTGCTAAAGAAGTTGCTGATCGAGTTGTTTTTATGGATAAAGGAGTAATTGCTGAGGAAGGAACGCCTGAACAAATCTTTAACAATCCAAAGGAAGATCGAACAAAGGCTTTCTTAAAACGAACATTAAGCTAACAACAGCATGGGGGAATCGATAGGTGAACCTTTTCAATCTGATTAAAAAAGATCAGGAATACTGGCTTGTGGATCAACTAAAAGTATCTTATGTTCCAAACATTGATTACTTAATTGCATTTGATAAAATATTAGCAGAGTGGAAAGAAGAAAAAGTAGCATATTTATCACTATTAATAGATGAAGAGAATGAGGACTGGATCTTCAAGCGTCATTTTAAAAAAGTGTCTTCTATTGTAGAATACACAAAGACATTGGAAGGACCATTTATAAGTTCTGGTAGCTTTCAAGTACAATCTCTTTCCGATAGTCATATGACTGATTTGGCTTTTGCTACATTGTACGATTCATGTAGGAGTGGTTCAGCTAACAAAAATAATATATTTACTATCAATCAAATAATGGAATCACTTGAAAGTGAAATAGGTGTTAAGTGGCGAGACCATTGCTTTATCTTTTCTCAAAATGCAATGAACTACGGTATTAGTATTCCACATATTGAACAAGGGACTACTGATGAGGGAAGAATGTTTTACTTTGGGGTTGTACCAGAACAACGATGCAAAGGATACGGAACGATATTTCATGCTATTTCATTAGAACTCTTGAAAAATTTTGGTGCGAAGGTATATGTGGGAAGCACAGATACAAATAACAAGCCCATGAGACGTATTTTTGAGGCTAATGGATGTATATTACGAGATATAAAAGGAATTTACCGAATAGACATAAAAAAGTGGAATTCATAAAATGAGTCCACTTTTTTTGTTTTAGAAAGAAATAGCCGCAGAAGCAGTAATTGACTACCTTATCGTTATTCATTTATTCCTAGGGTAAGTAGGTATTTTTATTGTTCTACTACTTCATCTTGGTAAACTGGAACCCATCCCTCTGTTGTTACAAAAATGCGAACAGCAACAACTTTACGATCCTCAGATAATGTGAAGTAGTGTGTAATATTCTCGGGCACAGATATCAAATCACCAGGTGAAAGATGAACTTCAAAGTAGCGTTCATCCTTGCCTTGTATGATGAAGATACCGTGACCACTTACAATATAACGAACTTCATCGTCGGTATGAAGGTGCTTTCGTTCGAAATTTTTTAACAGTTCGTCTAGGTTAGGGTTTGAGTCAGATAGAGAAATAATATCGGCGGACTGGTACCCGCGACGAGTTGAGATGTCGTCTATTTCACTTTTGAAAGCTTTTAGAATCTCTTGCTTTTCATCGTCGTCTAAGTTAAATTTTTCACGAAGGTTTTCTGGTAACTTGTCTATATCCCAATGTTCATAAATTACTTCCTGACTTTCTAAAAATGCTTCTACCTCGTTTTGTGCTTCAATTGTTTCACTTGTTTCTTGGATTTTAATAATAGCCATCAAGAATCTTCCTTTCTATTTTAAGTGTATTTGGTGTAATGCTAATTGATACTGAAATAAAAACTCACAAGCTTCTAGTAATTTTTTTGCCTCAAACCCATCTTTTCCCCAAACAGTTATACCATGGTTACGAATAAGGATTACTCCTTTGTCAGCAGAAATATAAGTTGTAAACACTTCCGCAAGTTTGGGAATATGAGCGTAGTTAGGAATAATTGGTATGGAGAGTATTGCATCTTCTTCCCACATACCAAAAGCTTTAATGAGTTCAATGCCTTGAAAATCTACTGAACCTTTATCACCGTACAACTCAGATATAACGTTATTTGCAACTGTATGGATGTGAAGACTGCAAGCAGCATTTGTTTCTCGATATATTGCACAATGGAGTAATGTTTCAGCAGATGGTTTTAAAGGAGTATTTTCTACTGGTTTTCCAGTAGCATCAACAAGCAAAAAGTCTTCCGATGTCCTCTTTTTTTTATCTTTACCACTTGCAGTTACTAGAAACTCCAAAGGATTATCACGTACTTTAATAGCGAGGTTTCCACTAGTTCCCATAAACCAATCTCTTGCAGCGAGTTCATCTTTTATGTCCGCAAGTTCATCCCATTTATCTTGTAATGTCATAATTTCACGCCTAACCTAGCGTTCATAATGTCTATCACATCGTGGAAGTTTTCAAAAGGTTCATAAGGAATATTTAATTCCTCACACTTTTCGATTAAGAAATCCCTTGCAATAATGATATCTCCTAATTTTGCCGCTTCTAAATCGGTAATGGAATCCCCAATTACAACACTCATAGCATCTTGGTCAAGAAGTGTACGAATAATAGATGGTTTACAACAACCACATCCTTGGCTAGTACATTGTTCATCACAACTATGTGGAAACTCAATGTGAATTGTATCCTTAGAAAAATCGGATACATTACAATAAACTCCTGCAAATGGCCTGAAAGGTTCTAGTAGCTCATGGACGAAAAAGTCTATACCACCACTTACGATGTAAAGTGGGATGTTATGATTTTTTGTAAAAGATACAAATTCACTAAAACCATCGCGGATGACAGCCTGTTCAAGTACAAAAGAAATAATTTCATCTTTTGATTCAATAGGGAGGAGAGAGAACATCTTTGCTACACCATCTCGTATGGAAATACGTTGACTTAAAATATCCTCTTTAATTGGAGTCCATTCGGGTGGAGCGAATTTTTCCATGATTGCCATAATGTTATCTTGATTGGTTATAGTTCCATCGAAGTCACAAAAAACTACAAGTTTACTCATATTATAACCCCCATAATTCAAGTGCAGTTTTTAACTCACTATGTTGTTTTGCTGCCTGTACTAATGGAATTTCTTCTAAAACAGCTGTTACTGCCTGCCTAAAAGCCAAACCGCCCCCAGTTGCACCGGCTGGATGACCATGTATACCACCTCCAGCATTAATAATGCTATCGATTCCATAGTCATTCATTAAAAGGGGTACGAGACCCGGGTGAATGCCTGCAGATGGAACTGGAAAGCTTTGTTTAACTTTACTGGCTTTTGTTAGTTCTTCACCTAAAGAAAGAGCTATAGACTTTTCTAGTGCAACACTGCCATAAGGAGAAGGGAATAATGAAAAGTCTGCTCCTGCATAACGAGTAAGTTTTCCTAGAACAAGTGATGTTGAAACTCCATAATATGCTGAGGAAGTGAATGCTCCACTATAAGCTGGATGTGCCATAAGTGGCAATTGAATTTCATCGTCTTCTGCTAACATCTGAAGGGCATCTAATCCGTAAGTATGAACATTAAATAAAAGTGCATCTGCCCCAAGTTCTCGGGCTTTTTTGGCCTTATCTTTTAATTCAAATGTACGTCCTGATAAATTTACTGCATATAAAGTACGATGTCCTGTCTCTTCATACACCTGTCTCAATACTTCTCGTCCAGTAGCAATACGTGATTCAAAAGAAGTTAGTGGATTATCGAATAGGATTTCGTCATCTTTTACAAGGTCAACTCCACCATATGCCTGTTGTTTAAGTTGTTCTGCTAAATATTCTATGTCTCTTCCAATGACTCCTTTGAATATGCTCATGATTAGCGGACGTTCATAAACTCCTAATTTTTCTCGAACACCCTTAATGCCAAAGCGTGGTCCGGGGAAATGAGACAAAAGATTCGTATCGAATTCTAAATCTAATAACTTCACTTCACCGTCTAGGGATAGTTTGCCATAGACCGTTGTTAATATTGCTGGAATATCAGTAGAAAAATTTGCAGCAGGGTAGAATATTTTAATTTCTGCTTTTATTTTTTCAGGGTGAAAGGGGTGCTGGATATCCTTGGATTCGGTAACGGATATTACATTTCCTTTATGTTTTTTTAACTGTTCTTGTTCTAACAAAGCTAAGTCAGTCCAAGAACCAATAGTCAATCCAAGTGCAATATCTTCTGCCTTTTTTTCAAAAGAGCCAGATTTTCCATATAGTTGGTAGTGCGCAGTGATTCCGCTCATTTTTTCACTCCTAACTAAAATAAATGCGCAAGCGTCTATGTAGCCCAGACTAGCGCTGACCAGATAACATAAAAAACCTCTTCAAATAAGAAGGGGTTAATAGTTTAACAACTTCTTATTTCTCAGCCTATTGGCTGCAAGAATTAGCACCGTGTTCAAAAATGAATCGGTTGCCGGGTATCATAGGGCTTGTCCCTCCACCTGCTCTAAATAAGAAAAATATTCAGTTGATGTTTAATAAATTATATTGATTATTCCATGCAATAAAACTTCTGTCAACAAGAAAATTAAAAAGTATATATATTCAAAATACTGTTGACATAACTTTTTCTATTATGCTAGGATTCTAATCAAACATCATACTTGTACCGCACTCTTATCAAGAGCAGGCAGAGGGATAATGGCCCGATGACGCCCAGCAACCGACCGTAATACCGTTGTGAGACGGGGCGCTTTATGCGCCGGAATGTAAGATTCCGTAAGGCACGGTGCTAATTCCATCAGAAAGTTTACTTTCTGAGAGATAAGAGGTTCAGAATCTCTTATTCTTGGCCTCTTTCTTTTGGAAAGAGGTTTTTTATTTTGAGAATGAAAGGAAGAATTAAATGGCGGTAGTAGCGACAAAACAATATCAATCATTAACACCAGAATCTGCAATTTCTCTAGCAAGCGAATTATCTTTGTTCCCGAATACAGCTAAATTAACTTGCGAAGAAATTGGTGATGGAAATCTAAATTATGTTTTTCTTATAACAGATCAAACGAGTGGCAGTGGAGTTATTATTAAACAGGCCTTGCCCTATGCAAAAGTAATAGGGGAAAGCTGGCCGCTAACTCTAAAAAGGGCAAAAATTGAAGCTAGTGCCTTAAAAAAACATGGAGAATATGCTGCCAATCTAGTTCCAAAAGTCTATGAAACGGATGAAAATTTAGCTATCACAGTCATGGAAGATTTATCTCATCTCACAATCGTACGTGAAGGATTGATAAAAGGTGAGTCCTACCCTAAATTATCGACAGATATAGGGAACTACCTAGCTCTAACACTTTATCATACTTCTGATTTTGCTCTTCACCCCTTTGAGAAAAAAGCGCTTGTAATAGAATTTTCAAATCCGGAATTGTGTAAGATCACAGAGGATTTAATCTTTACCGATCCTTTTTTTGACCATGAAACAAATGACTTTGAACCTGCATTACAAGTCGAAGTAGAAGCAATCTGGAACAACAAGTTATTAAAGCTTGAAGTGGCAAAATTAAAAAGAAGTTTTTTAACCGAAGCGGAAGCCTTGCTGCACGGAGATCTCCATACAGGAAGTGTTTTTGCGAGTGAAGTAGAAACTAAAGTGATCGATCCAGAGTTTGCTTTTTACGGTCCTATTGGTTTTGATATAGGATTGTTTTTAGCAAATTTAATAGTCCAATCTATTACCAGAGAAGGCAAACAACGTGATGTCATACATGGTCATATACGAAACACTTGGACCACTTTTTCTACTAAATTTGCAGGTTTTTTGGAACAGAGTGAATTCGATTCATTTAAAGATATAGAGGGATACAAAGCATTTTTGCTAGAAAAAATATTCCATGATTCACTAGGATTCGCAGGCTGTGAGCTTATTCGTAGAACAATTGGACTCGCACATGTGAAAGACTTGGACAATATTGAAAACGAAAAGAAACGAATTTTACTAAAAAAACAAACTCTAAAAACTGGAGAAAGATTAATAGTGAGTCGTCAAGAAATAGACTCAATAGATGCAGTAATTGAGTTGCTAGGAGAAATTATTTATGAGTATTCCATTATCGATTAAGTGGGATGGTAAGCAGTTAGTAGTCTTAGATCAACAGAAACTTCCTCATGAAATTGTCTATATAAAACTTGAAGCACTCAAAGATGTTTACGAGGCGATTATTACCTTGAAAGTTCGTGGTGCCCCTGCCATTGGTATTACGGCAGCATATGGATTAGCTATTGAGGCCCAGGGCTATAAAACAAATTCGATGATAGATTTTCTAGCATTACTAAAAAAAGATGCAACATATTTGGGTGAATCCCGGCCAACTGCTGTCAACTTAGTTTGGGCACTTGACCGTTTGTTGAAAATAGTGAGTTTAGTAGATAGTGTTTCGGATGCAAAGCAGATATTAATTGAAGAAGCAATAGTAATTCACAAAGAAGATGAGGAGTCCTGTCGGAATATTGGTGAATTTGGACTTTATTTACTAGGTGATAAAACCAAGGTAATGACCATTTGCAATGCGGGTTCTATTGCCACTGCAAAGTATGGTACTGCTTTAGCTCCGTTTCATCTAGGAAAGGAACTTGGCAAAGAGTTTGAAGTATTCGCATGTGAAACTAGACCTGTCTTTCAGGGGGGCAAGCTGACAGTGTGGGAGCTGCAGCAATCAGGAGTCGATGTGACACTTATAACTGATAGTATGGCTGCACACACAATAAGTGCAAAGGGAATAGAAGCAATTATTGTTGGTGCAGACCGGATAGCAAAAAATGGAGATACAGCAAACAAGATAGGAACTCTTAACTTAGCTATTCTTGCTTTCGTATATGGAATTCCATTTTATGTGGCAGCACCATCCTCTACATTTGATTTATCCATAAATAATGGAGTAGAAATTCCAATAGAAGAAAGGAAGGCAGAGGAGATTACACTTATTAACGGCAAGTCTATTGCTCTATCAAATACAAAAGTTTTCAATCCTGCTTTTGATGTGACACCAGCTAAATATATCACTGCCATTATAACGGAAAAAGGAATTATTTATCCAGATTATTGTGATAATATTTCCGCTCAATTAGCGAAATCAATTGAAAAGGAGAAAATTAATGAAAACTAATAAGTATTGGTTGTTATTCACGATTTTGGTTATTGGAGTATTGTTAGGTGCATGTCAACCAAAAGCTGAAGGAGAAGCAAGTACATCATCTAGCAGTAAGGGAGAGGCTTCAGAACATCCGCTAACTGGTAAAAAAATTGCATTAGTTATGCAACAAAATTTAGGGACATTTTCAGCTCAATATATTGAAGGTGTAAAAGAGCAGGTAGAGAAATTTGGTGGAAATGTAACAGTGTTTACTTCTGAAGGGGATTTATCTAAAATGGCCTCCAATTTAGATGCCGCGGTGAATCAAGGAGTAGACGGTATATTAATAGATCACGGTACAAAAGAAGCACTGAACCAAGGAGTAGAGAATGCAGTAGCAAAAGGGGTTCCGGTTGTCGCATTTGATGCAGGAGTAGAAGTCGAAGGGGTAACCTCTTTAGAACAAGGTGATGAAAAAATGGCTAAAATGACGCTAGAGAAGCTAGCGGTAGATTCAAATGGTGATGCGAATATCGTAAAAATATGGGTAGCAGGTTTTGCGCCGATGGAAAGACGACAAATAGCGTATGAGAATTTTCTAGGAGAGAATCCAGGGATTAAAGAAATTGCAACATTCGGTGCAGCCACGCAAAATACAGCTTTAGACACTCAATCACAAATGGAAGCGGTATTAAAAAAATATCCAAATAAAGGTGAAATAACTGCAGTTTGGGCTGCTTGGGACGAGTTTGCAAAGGGTGCAGTTAGAGCGATAGAACAAGCAGGACGTACGGATATTAAGGTATATAGTATCGATATGAGTGATGAAGATTTACAGATGATTCAAAATGACAATAGTCCATGGGTTGCATCGGCAGCAGTAGATCCTAAGGATATCGGTCGTATTCAAGTCCGTTATTTATACCAAAAAATTAACGGTGGGAATGTAGAAGAAAAAGTCGTATTAGAACCAGTTTTTGTTGATGCATCTAAATTACCGGCAGAAACAGTAACGACTAGTGAACTAAGTGACTATATTGAAGGTTGGGGAGCAAGTGATCAGGGTTACACAGATGAATTAAAAGGATTAGAAGAAAACAGATAAAAAAAATTAAGCTGTCCTGTTTTAATAGGGCGGCTTTTTCTAAGAAAGGAGAAATTCATGCTTAATTCTTTTCTTTCCATGAAGGGTATTGATAAATCATTTGGAAAAGTTAATGCCTTGAAAAAAGCGGAATTTCATCTTAAAAAAGGTGAAGTACATGCTTTACTCGGTGTAAACGGCGCTGGGAAAAGTACGCTAATGAAAGTACTCTCGGGTGTGTATGAGCAAGACATGGGAGAAATATTGTTAGAAGGAAGAAAAATACGTATACGTTCTCCTAAAATCGCGAAGGATCTAGGAATTTTTTGTGTATATCAAGAGGTGGATACCGCTATTGTTTTAGAACTCTCAGTTGCAGAAAATATATTACTGGATTCAATTGTTGCTGGAACTAATATGTTTATCTCCAAAAAGAAATTAAATAGCGAAGCGCGGAAAGCCTTGAAGCAGCTACAGGCTGAGGATATTCCAGTAGAAAAACCAGCATTTATGCTGTCTTTAGCAGAAAAGCAGTTGGTTTTAATAGCTCGTGCACTTATTAGTTCTGCAAAGATTATTATATTCGACGAACCAACGGCACCTCTATCTCTTCTTGAATCTACAAAATTATTTTCAGTTATTAAAAAACTAAAAGCAAATGGAGTAGGGTGTATATTCATTTCTCATCGATTACCAGAAGTATTTGAAATCTGCGATCGGATAACTGTTATGGGCGAAGGTACGTTAGTGGGAACCTATAATACTTCCGAGACTAACCAAGAAGAGATAATTGAAGCTATGCTAGGAACTTCTTATCATAATGATTTTCCTGTTCGAACACACGCATTAGGAAACGTATTACTTCATGTTAAAGATATTTCGAGAGGAGAGAAGGTAAGGAATATTTCTTTTAAAGTGTCTGAAGGAGAAATTGTTGGTATTGTCGGTCTTGTAGGGGCTGGAAAAACAGAGCTAGCTAAAACGTTATTCGGATATTCTCCACATACAGAAGGAAGCATTGAAATTTTAGGAAACACCTTGAAGTTAAAGCATCCAAACGATGCGATAAAAGCAGGGATGGCCCTGATTCCAGAAGAGAGACGAAAAGAAGGACTATTTGTTCAAGAAACATTGCAAACCAATGCATCTTTTCCTAATTTACAAAATTTTTCTCGTTTTCTATTTATGAATAAACGGAAAGAAAAATCCTTTGCAAAGGTGATCATTGAACGATTACAAATAAAAACAAATAGTACAGAGAAGCCGCTTGTTCATTTAAGTGGAGGAAATCAGCAAAAAGTTGCAATAGGCAAATGGACTTCGTTGGATTCGGTTCTCTATTTGTTTGATGAGCCAACAAAAGGCGTTGACATTGGTGCAAAAACAGACATTTACAGGATGATTCGTGAGTTTGCTGAAAAAGGGAAGGGCTGTCTTTACTTTTCAAGTGAAATTCATGAAGTTCTAGGAATTTCTGATCGCATTTTAATTATGTATGATGGTCAAATCGTGAAGGAACTATCACGGAAAGAAGCGACCCAAGAAAGGATTTTGCTTTATGCAAGCGGTGGTAAAGAACAATAAGTTGCAAGAAAGAGCTGTCAATTTTTTATTTAAGTTTGGGGCAATTGCGTTACTTATTTGTATTATTATTTATTTCAGTTCAATAAGTGATGCTTTTTTTACATATGCAAATTTCACTGATATTCTACGCTCTATTTCTATCGTTACCCTATTAGCATTGGGAGTGACCTTCACACTTGTAGTAGGAGGTTTTGACTTAAGTGTTGGGTCTACTATGTCGCTATCGACTGTTGTGACCGCATCTCTAATGGTTTGGTATGAAATGCCTATATGGCTCGTACTAATCTTGCCTATTATAGTTGGAGTATTAGTTGGTTTGGTTAATAGTTTCCTAATTGTAATTATAGGTATTCCTGATTTATTAGCTACATTAAGTACGATGTATATTGTTGCGGGGTTTCATCGGACATATACGGAAGGATACTCGATTTACAATAATATGCCACTTACTTCTGGTGAAACAGCTCCAGGACAATTCTCAGAGGCATTTCTTTGGATCGGTCAAGGTAGGTTGCTTGGTTTGCCTGTACCTGTTTGGGTTATGCTAATACTCGTGGTAATAGCATATATTGTTCTCAATCATACTCGTTGGGGGCGTATTCTGTATATGACGGGAGGAAATGAGGAAGCTGCAACCTTGTCGGGAGTGAACACGCGTAAAGTGAAGTTTATCGCTTACACCATTTCGGGTGTTTTTGCTTCATTGGCTGGAATATTATTCACAGCGAGGGTAGGATCAGGTCAAATTGACGCCGGCACCCCACTTTTAATGGAGGCGGTTGCTGCAGTTTTTGTCGGCTACTCCGTACTAGGAATTGGGAAGCCTAATGCACTGGGCACTTTTTTTGGAGCGGCAGTTATTGGAATCCTACTGAATGGTTTAACCATTTTAAATTTACCTTACTATGCATTTGATATTATTAAAGGAACAGTATTAGTTTTGGCACTGGCAGTAACTTACGTTTATGCGAAGAAAAGATTTACTCGGGCTTAGTGAGTAGAAATTGCTCTTTACAAATAGAGTTTTTTCAAAATTATTATAAATAAAGAGGAAACATCGTTGAAATTTAGGATAATCTGCTTCATTATGAAGGGTAGAGAATCTTTTAGAAGTCTAACTAAGAGATAATACATTAGGTGAAGGAAGTAGTTTATGTCCGAGGAAAATATTACACGTTTATATGTGAATAATAAAGAGATTATATTAATCGGAACGGCACATGTTTCAAGACAAAGTGCAGAGCAGGTAAAGGAAGTTATCGATAGAGAGCAACCGGATTCTGTTTGCATTGAATTGGATGAGCAAAGATACCAATCTATAAAAGATAATAATAAGTGGAAACAGACGGATATCTTTAAAGTTATTAAGGATAAGAAAGCTACCCTACTATTAATGAACTTGGCAATTTCTTCTTTCCAAAATCGCATGGCTAAACAGTTTGATATTAAGCCAGGTCAGGAAATGATTCAAGGTATAGCAAGTGCTAAAGAGAATGGAGCAGAGCTTGTATTAGCAGATCGTAATATCCAAACTACTTTTTCACGTATATGGCATAATCTTGGATGGACTGGGAAATCGCAATTACTTACTTCCGTTTTCTTTAGTATTTTCAGTAAGGATACAATATCGGAAGAAGAAATGGAGAATATGAAATCCAAGGATACGTTAAATGCTGTATTAGCTGAGTTTACGGAATCCTTTCCCAAGCTTAAAACACCGTTAATCGATGAACGTGATCAGTATTTGGCGCAGAAAATTAAAGAAGCACCGGGGGTGAAAGTTGTTGCTGTATTAGGAGCTGCCCATGTACCTGGTATTACAAAAGAAATTCACAAAGAGCAGGATTTAGTTAAGCTATCAGCTATACCACCAAAGTCGGTTGTCCCTAAAATAATTGGTTGGACTATTCCGATTCTGATTGTGGCATTAATCGTGTATACGTTCTTTGCAAATCCTTCTGCCGGTTATGATCAGGCATTGAGTTGGGTCCTTTGGACAGGTTCGATGGCGGCAGTTGGAGCAGCAGTTGCATTAGGACACCCATTAGCAATTCTAGCAGCATTTATAACAGCACCAGTTACAGCGCTTCATCCTATTTTAGCTTCAGGTTGGTTTTCAGGACTTGTCCAAGCGTATATCAAGCGTCCAACGATAGCAGATTTTGAAACGTTATCGGAAGATGTCTTTACGATTAAAGGTTTTTGGAAAAACAAAGTAACTAGAGTTTTACTTGTCGTTGTATTAACCAACTTATTTGGATCGCTGGGAACCATAATAGGTGGGGCAGATGTGATACGGGTATTTTTCAAAAATCTATAGGTAGTAAATCCCCTGTTAAGCATTGGTGCATAACAGGGGATTTTTTATATAATGGAGTCAATTTCATAATTACTTGTTTCATTTAAAAATACGAATGTTTACTTAATATCGCAATATATTATCGTTTTTTTTCAACGTTGTTCGGATTTAACTATATAATATTCTTTATGAAATTGATTCAATGTATATAGATTTCTGTTTCACCAATCAAGTATTCTAGGCACTTTGGAGACCAGAAAACCCACCGGATTGTTCCAAAAATTGTAAGGACGACTTTAAATAGATAAACGCTATAAAATTACCGTAAAAAAGGGCTTGTCATGATTAGTCATGACAAGCCCTTTTCTATAGCTCAATATCCAAAACCTATTGAAAAAGGTAGGGATAGTTTCTTACTAAGCTTTCTTTTTAACGTCTGTTTCTTTGTCATCTAATTTAAACTCTTCTGTTACATCATCAACGATATCTTTTGTAGAGTTTTTGAATTCTCTTAATGTTTGTCCAACTGCTTTACCTAATTGAGGTAATTTAGATGGTCCGAATACGATTAAAGCAATTATTAAAATGATGATTAATCCTGGTACTCCAATGTTTGGCATGGAAGTTCCTCCTCTAAGTCTTTGTATATAAATTCAGTGGCCAGTGTGCAGTAATTTATTGTTCTAACATTTTATCCTCAAGTGCTCGTTTCGCAAGTTGTTTTTTATAAGACCAGCTCGAAACAAGGATACTAATTTCAAATAGCAATAATAATGGGACGACAATGATAAAGTCAGAGATAAAGTCTGGTGGAGTAATAGAAACTCCCACTACTACTAATACAAAGTAAGATATTTTTCTCATTTTTCTTAATCTGTCTGGAGTTATTATACCCAATTTGGTTAGGAATAGTATAATTACAGGTAATTCAAATACAATTCCTACGGGAATAACTAGGTTAAACATAAAAGTAAAATACTGTTTCATCCCATACGTTTCCAAAGCGCCAATTGAATCATTGATATTCGACATGAAATTTAACATAAGTGGAAAAAGAATGTAGTAACTAAAACTAATCCCTAGCAAAAATAGAAGAAATGACACCGGAATAAAATAGCCCGTCCCTTTTACCTCGTTTTCATTTAAGCCTGGTCTTACGAATAACCATATCTGATGTAATGCAATTGGTAGAGTTATTAATATGGCTAGTATCAGCGCGCATTTTACATAGATCATTAAACCATCCGTATACCCGAAGACATTCCACTCTACATGAGCAGCTGTAGGTTGCTGTTTTAAAAACGTGAGTGTTTTTGGTGCTAACCAAAATCCTAAGGCAAGTGAGAGGATAAATGTCGATGCAACAATAATAAGTCTTTTTCTAAGTTCTGTTAAATGTTCTACAAGCGTCAGTTGTTGTTCTTGATTCATTTTTGATACCACCCCATTTTCTCAAATAAAGTGAAGCTTGTTTATATATTATGCAGTCCTACCTGCAATCCATTATACCCAGTAAATGTACTTTTACATCATCTACACATTATACTCTTTACGAATCAATTGTAAATAAAAGACCACTTATTGTCACTAAATGAACAAGTATTTACTGGTGTTTTTATCGTAGGGAAAATATGAAAATTTTGTGTCTCGAAGTACTTGTTTTCTGTCAAAGCAAGTATATAATTCTAGCATATCCTCTATTAAAAATTGATTGGGCTGACAAAAATTGAGACCATATAATGAAAAAATTAGTATTTATCATGGAATGGCATCTACCATAGCGCTTAACTTTTCCAATAACTTTTTCCCTATTTTTGCTATAACCATTTTAGGGGCTACTAATTATCAAGTAGGCTTAATAAGCTCTTTACCTCCATTAGTGGCACTGTTAATGACCATACCAGCAGCAATCTTACTTAATCGAGCAAGTACCCAAAAGAAACTAGTGGCAATGTCTGTTTTACTAGCGCGATTAATGTTCTTGCTAATTGTACTTGTTGTTTATTTACCTTCTAATTCGCTTCAGTCATGGGCTTTCCTAGGGATTATTGCTTTTATAAGTGTTCCGAACACGATAGCCAATGTAGGGTGGCAAACATTGATAAGTGGAATGATTGATGAATCGAGAAGAGGACAATTTTTTAGTGACCGTAATCGTCTATTAACGTTGGTTGGACTAATCTCAACATTACTAATTGGGGTTCTAATGAGAGATGCCACCGAGAGTATTATTGCGTATCAAGTTCTGTTTGTATTAGCACTTGGTTTCGGATTACTAGAAGTATTTTTCATATTAAGACAAGACGAAGATGTTGTTGAAACAACAGGTGAGCAAATAAAAAAGAAATCGATGGACTGGAGTATTTTTAAATATTCCAGCTATGTTTGGTTTTTAGTAGCTGCTCTGTTATTTAACTTTGGTTGGCAAATGGCTTGGGGCCTGTTTAATATTTATAATGTTCGAATAGCAGGAGCAACAATCTTTTGGATCAGTATGTTCTCCGTTGGAAGTATGCTTATGCAGTTTCTAACTTTTCCATTATGGAAGAAATGGGCGGATAAGTATTCAAATATGCAAGTCTTCATATGGTCAGCAATTGGAATGGCAACAACTCCGTTTTTAACAGTTCTATCTACCAACCTATACTATTTAACTCTAATTCAAACAACTTCAGGGTTTTTCTTATCTGGTACTGTCCTACTATTATTTAACTTGTTGTTGGAGCAATCACCTGAAAGGTATCGTACGTACTGTATTACAACGTATAATGTGCTTCTAGCCTTCGTAGCGTTTATTGCGCCACAGATTGGGATCTGGTCCTTAGATCTTATTGGCATGAATTCTTCTATGTATATTAGCTCTGGATTGAGATTACTAGGAGCGGGTGCATTTTTGTATGTGTTTTTACTGAATCGTCGATCACAATCAAAAAAAGAAAAGCATGCTTAGCAAATGCTTTTCTTTTTTGTGTTGTACTTTCATTGCATATGTAAATAGAAAAAAGTATGAGTAGCCATACTCATATCTTCTTTTCTATTTTATTTAATAAGGTGCCTATTTGTTTTGCTGAGGTTCCGTCTCCGTAAGGATTAAGAGTATTGGCCATTTTTGAGTATTCACTTGGATATTTAAGTAGTTTCCTGGTAGCTGATAAAATTTTTTCTTTGTCTGTCCCTACCAATTGTAACGTTCCGGTTTCCACTCCTTCGATACGTTCTGTGCTTTCCCTGACAACTAGCACTGGAACATTAAGTGCTGGCGCTTCTTCCTGTATACCTCCAGAATCTGTAATTATGAGATAGGAATGCTTCATTAGGTGAGAGAAGCATTCGTAGTCCAATGGGTCAATTAAATGTATACGAGAGCTAATATTGTCTGTATATAAATGTTTCTGTACTTGTTTTCTTACATTTGGATTAGGATGGACCGGAAAGATAATTTCTATGTCATCGAAATCCTCTAATAACTGTTTGAGAGCTAGGTAGATACCTTCTAGTTTTATAAAATTTTCGCGTCGATGTGTAGTCACTAAAACAATGCGTCGATTATTATTTATTATTTTTTGTATGTTTGGTGGGAAGGTATATGGTCTACCAGTAACATCAAGGAGTGCATCTATTACTGGATTCCCTACTACGAAAATTCTGTTCTCTGGAATACCTTCTTGTAAGAGGTTATTTTTGCTTTTTTCCGTTGGGGCAAAGTGATAGCTACTAAGACTAGTGACAAGTTTTCGATACATTTCCTCTGGAAAAGGAGAGTACATTTTAAATGTGCGCAAGCCAGCCTCAATATGACCGACTGGAATGCGGTGTAAGAAAGCTGTATAGGCACCTGTGAAAGTCGTTACAGTGTCACCAAGCACTAACACTAAATCGGGATTTTCCTTCTCATATACTTCTCCAATTTTTTTTATCATTTCCGATGTTATTTCTTCTAATGTTTGATTTGGTTTCATGAGGTTTAATTGGTAGTGGGGGGTAATTGAAAATAGTGATAATACTTGGTCGAGTATTTCTCGATGCTGTCCTGTATTTACCAAAACGCAATCCATTTCTTTCGTATTCGTTAGTTCCTGTATAATTGGTGCAAATTTTATACCCTCTGGACGAGTCCCAAATATAATTAATACCTTCATTGTTTAGTCATCTCTTTTCCAGTGGGAACTAAATTGATTTTCGTTATAGTACCATCAATTACTTCAAAATTTGCTTTATACAGATTCCCCCAACGTAGTAATGTTTCTTGAGCAAGTATACGGAATTGGTTATTTAATATTTCCTTTTCTTTTATAGTTATATTGGTGTTATGTCGACGCTGATGATATAAGTCTTTGTCAATCCAGTGTAGCTTGTAGTGCTCAGCAAGACGTAAGAACATTGCAAAATCATCTGCTAAAAGAGGTTCTCCTTGAATTGTAGACATCCAACCATTTAATTCTTTAAGTGCGGAGTAACGATACATTCTTGGGCAATGCGTTTGAAACTTTTCCAATACTTCATATTTGTCTGCATAGTTAAGCCCCTTGTGAATAGATCCCTCACGTAAAACACCGTTTTCTTCGAACCAAATCTTTCTGTTTGCAAAGACCAAACCTACATTTTCGGCAAGTGAATCCATTTCATTCACCATGGTCTCCAGTGTAGCGGGATCAATCCAATCATCTCCGTCTAATTCTAATACGTACTCTCCAAGAACATATTCCAATCCGATATTGAGAGCATCAGCTTTATGTCTTTTACTTATATGAATGGGAATGATTCGAGTATCGTGCATTGAATAGATTTTACTTAAAGTCGAATCGGTTGAACCTACATCTATTACGACAATGTGAAAATTAGAAAATGATTGGCTTAATACACTTTGTATACATTCTTTTATATACTTTTCGTGGTTACAGGCCGTAATAATAACAGTGACTTTAGGGTTATCACCATTTTTTCTTCTATGATCTAAACTTGCGGACATACTTTGGAGAAATAAATCTTCAGAGGCCGTTATCGTCGTTAAAGAATGTTTACCATTTAGACGATAATCCATGAGAGGTTCTGGCAAGAATAAAAATTCACCTAGAGGCATTAATCTAATCCAAAATTCGTAGTCAGAAACTAGTCCATATTTAGGGTCATAGCCATCTGCTTGTTCATATGCTTCTCTAGTAAAGAGAAAGGAAGCACCAATAAAACAAGTTAACATAATTTCTTCTTTTGGCCGTTTCATCATCTCATTGAGTGCTTGATACCAAGTGTTATTTAAATCTCGAGAGAGTCCTTTTTCATCAATAGGATGGTAAAGCGAATATACTAAAACTGTTTCGGGAGTAGCGTTCTTCATCGTTTCTACTAATTTTTCAAGGAAGTTTGGCCATTGTTTATTATCACTAGATATCCAAGTCAAAAGGGGGCAATCAAGCAATTTTTCAAAGCCTTCATTTAAGGAGTAAGCTATGCCCTTATTGAAAACGCGATGAATAATGGAAAACTTACATGTTAAAAGCTTAGATGCTTCATATACTGCTTTTACAGTTTGAGCATTTGCCCCATCAATGACAATTACTAATTCAAAGTTTCGGTACGTTTGGTTCTCAATAGCCTGTACACAATCAAATAAATACTCCCTTTCTTGGTTATACACCGGGAGCACAACTCCTACTTTGTTGCTCGACTTTTGAGCATTACTTATAACTCCTTTTTTTCGTACTCGTAAAGGACGACCTCTCCTAGGCAGCCACTTGTACCATTTGCTATTTTCTAAGTTCATGTTTACCTTCCTTTGCTATTTTTCAGCAACATAATTGTATATAAGAAATGTTGTCTGTCTTGTATACTATGAAAGGGCCGAGAATAGACAGCGGCTATTATCCTTATAAGTATATAAAGATTATTTTGTATAAGTAACGCAATCGAAGTACATGATTGGAGTGGAGGTGTTATTTATCAAGGCTTTAGCTGCTTTTTTAGTCGTTGTTATTTCAGTATTGTTATACTTTAATCTACAAATAGAGAAACCTACTCAATTTAATAAAGAGTTCCACGGGAAACAATTTTCGACATTTTATATGAATTATGGGGAAGAAAAAATAGAGATTGCGATGATTGGAGATGTATTACTACATTTACCGCTTTATAATTATATGAGTTTTATTCCTTCTTTTTCTCCTGTGCTAGATGAATTGAAATCCATTGATTTGTTAATAGCAAATCAAGAATCCTTACCGGCAGGTGGAGCATTTGGAGTGTCTGGTTATCCTAACTTTTCTAGTCCTCCACATATTATTGGAGACTTAAAAGATGCTGGTGTAGACGTTTTATCGATAGCTAATAATCATACACTCGATCAAGGAGAAGAAGGTCTTCTAGAAGCAATTCAACAGATGGAGAAGGTAGAAATGCCGTATATTGGTGCTTATAAATCGATAGAGGATCAACAGGCCGATAGAATATTCCAAGTGGATAATATATCACTTGGACTTCTGGGATATACGTATGGAACAAATGGGCATGAAACTCCAGAAGGAAAGGGCTATTTAGTAAATCAGATAGATGAGAATCGAATTGTAGGGGATATTGAAGAGTTAAAAGCAAAAGTAGACTTTATTATTGTTAGCATCCATTGGGGGGCAGAATATAACCTTGAGGCTAATGATACGCAGAAAAAGCTGGCACAGTCGATTGCAGATGCAGGTGCAGATATTATATTTGGTCATCACCCTCATGTTATTCAACCTTATGAACTGATTATTTCAGAAAGTGGTCATCGGACACATGTGTTTTATTCGTTAGGAAATTTTTTCTCGGGTCAAAAAGATGAGTATACTAATATTGGTGGGATTGCTAAAATAGAAGTTTTAAAGAAAAATGTGAATGGTGAACAAGTAATGACTATAGAGAATCCTAGCTTCATATCGACAGCTGTTATGAAGGGTGAGACCTATACGGTTAACTTTTTAAAAGATGTTGAGGGTGAGATTGGGAAAACAGATGCGTGGGTTCAACAGCATGTATTTGGAGTAAAGTAAGCTGGAGGTAACATGTGAAAGAACAAGAACATGACAGATTATTACGTATTAAGACAGAGGGTGTAAAAGAGTGGCAGCATCAATCGTCTCATTACAATAGATATGAAGCAACACCGTATTCAGCTTTAGAGGTTCTTTTTGACGAATATGAGGAGTGGAAATCTACCGATCGTTTTGTGGATTTTGGATGTGGCAAGGGAAGATTCCCTTTTTACGTTTACCACCATTTACATGCCTCAGCGGTTGGGGTAGAAATGAGTGGGCAACTCTATCAGGAGGCTATGGAGAACTTAGCTAGATATATGGAGCGTGCCAAGAAATCGAGAGCTTCCATTCAGTTTGAACATATATTTGCAGAAGGATATGATATAGAGAAAGAGGATAATCGGTTTTATTTTTTTAATCCATTTTCTCTACAGATTTTTCAAAAGGTTATAGATAATATTCTAAGGTCGGTGGAAGATTTTCCACGTTCAGTGGATGTCATTCTCTATTATCCAACCACAGAATATAGTCATTTTCTTGAAATCCAAACAGTATTTGAATTATGCAAGGAGATTCGACTCCCTGGTTTATACGAAGAAAATAATAACGAACGGTTTTTAATCTACCGATTGGATTAAGTAAAGCACTCTGACAGCAAAAGGAGTGCTTTAGTAGTTTTGCAGAAGTTAAAAAGGCTTCTGTATTATCAATTATTTAGAAGCTCTTTATATTTCTGGAACCAGATTTTCCAATCATCTTCACGCTTAATCGAATTTCCATCTAGCAATGCTTTTATAACATCTAAACAAACATGCCAACCAGCTAAATCTTTCGGAGTATGTTCAGTTATAGTAGAAATTGTTTCTACAAATACTAATTTGCAACCATTGGATAAAGAGGATAATTCGAATCTTGCGATATCCTGGCCCCATTCAAACACTAAAGTCTTTAGTGGTTCATAATCCAGAATCTTCATATCCTCGTATGAACCGTCCTGCAGATCGAACTGAATTAACCCATCTTGGCGTAAATCGACAATCTCTAATTCATCAAACCATTGTTTCAATTTCTCATTATCCGTTAGCATTTCCCAAACAGTTTCCACTGAGTGATCGAACTGTCTTTCGAATCGTGCGAGATAGATTCCCTTTTCGTTATGAATTGTAGCGATCATGAACTATTCCTCCTTAAATTTATAGGCAGTGCATAGCTGCTTCGGCCTCATCCCAGTAGACGGGATATCCTTTTCCTTTAGCACAAAAAATAGAAGTAGATGTATATTCAGGGTCTGCTTCTTTAATGTAACCAAGTGCTTCAATGATTTCTTGTGTATTGTGACAACGATCATAACCACCAAACACTAAGCTAAGAGATCCTTTGCCGTGGGTGAATGAAGCAAAAATGGTGCTATATTTCATAAATGTAGCCACAGGTACTCTTCCTTTTACGAGAACTTTATCTCCAATATTTTCTGGAGGTTCAAAGGTTCCTGCTGCTTGTTGAATATCGGATAATACTCTGCCTATTAAGTCCATATGTACTTTAATCGTAAAGTCATAAAATGGCTCAAGTAAGATGTTTTCAGCTTTTTCTAATCCTTGTCGAAGTGCACGGTACGTGGCTTCTCTAAAGTCACCACCATGCGTATGCTCGTTATGTCCGCGACCAGTTAGCAAAGTAATTTTCACATCTGTTAAGGAGGATCCTGTTAGTAAACCATGATGTTCTCTTTCGAAAAGGTGATGGCTAACTAGATTTTGATGGCCTATGGATAAATCATTCGCATGACAAACATTTGCAAAGGTAATTCCACTGTTTCTGGCAGCAGGCTCGATTAATAAGTGCACTTCAGCATAATGTTTTAAAGGTTCGAAATGACCATATCCTCGAACGGAGTTATCAATAGTCTCTTTATATAAAATTTTAGGCTCACCAAAAGATACGTGAAAACCAAATCGTTCCAAAACTATTTGTTCGAGTACTTCTAGCTGGATAACTCCCATTACATGGACATGTATTTCTTGAAAATACTCATCCCAAAATACACGTAGAGAGGGATCTTCTGCATCTAATAGTTTAAAGCTACGCAATACTTCCTTTACATGGATAGAAGTACCAAAGAGAACTTTAGATTTTAACGTGGGAATCATATCGAACGCAGTTTTCTGTGTAAGAGAGCCGAGTCCATCCCCAATGGAAGCGTTCGTTAAGCCTGTCACAGCAACTAGTTCACCTGCTATAGCCTGATCTATGGTTTTAAACTTATTGCCACTATATAACCGAATTTGTGTTATTTTTTCGGTTTGTTCGTTGTAGGTTACACTATCACGGACTTTTAACGTTCCATTAACTAATTTCAAAAAGGTAACACGGTTTCCACTTTCATCATGTCGAATTTTATACACTTGCGCTGCAAATGCATCGTCTGCTTTATAGGAGGTTGTAGTTAATAAATCTAGTTTCTCTAAAAACTCTATTATTCCAAAATCCTTTAATGCGGAGCCACTGGCACATGCGAAGACTTTATTTTCCTTTATCATTTGCTGAAGCGTTTTTGTCCATAAGTCCTTATCAAATCCGCTGTCCATATACGTTTCTAATAAGGTCTCATCTCTCTCAGCAATAAATTCAATTAGTTCTTCGTCGAAAGTATTTGTTATATCGCATACGTCGTCCGATAAGGTGTCACGTATTTCAGCAAGAATGCTTGCTGGGTCAGTCCCTTCATAGTCAGTTTTATTGATAAAGAAAAAAGTTGGTACTTTGTGTTTACGCAGTAATTGCCAGACAGTTTCTGTATGACCCTCAATGCCGTCTACTGCACTAATAAGAATAATGGCATAGTCCATTACTTGAATAGCACGCTCCATTTCTGGAGAAAAATCTACATGCCCGGGAGTATCGATAATATTGTATGTAGAATTATTGTGAGTAAAGATTCCTTGGTCAGCAAAGATAGTAATTCCTCTATTTTTTTCTATTGTATGGCTATCAAGAAACGAGTCTTGGTGGTCAACTCTTCCTCGTTGTCTTATTGTATTTGTATGGTAAAGCAGCTGCTCCGAAAAAGTAGTCTTTCCAGCATCTACATGTGCAAGAATTCCAATGGTTTTATGCATGTTCTCACCTCTGAACTTAATTATAACAAATTACGGTGAAACAACCTGTTCAGTGCTATACTAGGAAGACTAAACAACGAAGGAAGAAGGAATACAATATGCAATATTCGAAATCTAAAATGGAAGAGTTAGTAAAATATAGCCCAGAATTAAGCAAGCGGTTAAAAGAAGTTATGAAGGAGCATGATTTAGAGAAAAGCTTTGCTTTAAAGGCTCTATATCATTCAGAAGTAAAAGACGGCGGTAAATATCAAAGAGATTATCAAGATTTATAAGACATCAAAAAAGTGAACTGATGCAATTCGGTTCACTTTTTCTGTTTGTTGTAATATTCAAATAAATAACTGTGATCTATAATAAAACAAATTGATTTATTATAGGGGGATGGATTTTGGAGAAGCTTGTAAGTAGGATTGAGAAATTGATTGTACCGTCAAAAGGGACTTGGGGAATCGTTTTAGAGGACTTGAATTCAGGGGAGAAATGGGAGCATAACGAACAGGAGCTTTTTTATGCGGCAAGTGTTATTAAGTTACCTATCATGGCCTCGGTATATAGTGCAGTGGAACGGGGAGATTTGGCTCTCACCGATTTAATAATTCTTGATGAACAAGATTATGTGGGAGGCTCAGGTGTAATTCAACATTTTACTCCGGGCTCATCGTTACCTCTTAAAGACATTATTATGCTGATGATTATCCAAAGTGATAATACAGCAACAAATCTATTAATCGACCTGGTAGGAGTAGAAAGTATCCAAAATACGATGAAAGAAGTTGGTATGGTATATAGCACTTTTCTTAACAAGCTTATGTTAAGTAAGCCTAATCCGAAAGGTGCTAATTGCATAGCAGCTGTGGACATAAGTGTCCTTTTACATGAGATGGCTATAGGGGGATTAGTGAGTAATAAAGCTAGTGACCAAATGGTAGATGTCATGAAAAAACAACAAGTACGTGATTGTTTGCCAGAGAAATTACCTTCTCCATATTCTGATTTTGATCATGGAAAGGCACCATGGGAGTTAGCTAATAAGACAGGGTGGATTCCGGGAACTCGTCACGACGTTGGAATTTTTTATGTAGGTGACCGAGAGTTTATCGCAACGGTTTTATCAAAAGATGAAGACGATTTAATATCGAAGCGAATTCTTTCTCAAATTGGGGAGGAAATATATAACTACTTACAGTGAGGAAGAGCAGTAATATATAAAAACAATAAAAGACGACATGACTATACTAATCATGTCGTCTTTTAAGTAATGAGTTTTGGAATCCTTCATACTTTTTTTGTATATATTTCAAATCCTCAATCAGAATAGTTTTCTTATTAATTTTGATTTAATCTGCGAACCAGTGCTCTTCCAGCTTCTCTTCCTGTAAAGATACATCCTCCTAAAAAGGTTCCTTCTAAAGAGCGATATCCATGAACTCCGCCTCCGCCAAAACCGGTTACTTCACCTGCTGCATAAAGACCAGGTATGGGAATTCCATTATCATTTAGTACTCGACCATCTAAGTCGGTTTGCAGTCCACCTAATGTTTTCCTAGTTACGATATTTAACCGAACCGCAATTAAAGGGCCGTTTTTAGGGTCTAATAGTTTATGGGGAGATGCTGCTCGTATTAATTTATCCCCTATATAGTTCCTAGCACCTCTAAGGGCAGTAATTTGAAGATCTTTTGTAAATTTATTATCGATTTCACGATCTCTAGCGACTAGTTGTCTCTCAATATGCTCCAAATTTAATAGATTGTCCCCGGTAATTTTATTCATCCCATCTACAAGGTTGGCTAAATTGTTGGATACGACGAAGTCTTCTCCTTTTTCCATGAAAGCTTTTACTGGGGAAGTAGGTCCTGGTAAAATTCGCTTCAGTACTTGTTTAATACTCTTTTCGGTTAAATCTGGATTTTGCTCTGATCCGGAAAGTGCAAATTCTTTTTCAATAATTTTCTCTGTAAGTATAAACCAAGAGTAATCATATCCAGTTTTTTGAATAGCCTCAAGTGTTCCCAATGTATCGAAACCAGGAAAGTTAGGAGCAGAAAAACGCTGTCCTGTGGCATCTAACCAAATAGAAGATGGACCTGGGAGTATACGTATCCCATGATGTGGCCAGATAGGATTCCAATTTTTAATACCTTCTGTATAGTGCCACATACGATCTTTGTTTACTAAGCGACCTCCAGCCTTCTCTGTAATGGCAAGCATACGTCCATCTACATGCTCTGGAACTCCAGAAATCATACGCTTAGGAGGTTTGCCAAGTCTAGAAGGCCAGTTTTCCCTCACTAAATCATGATTAGCGCCAATTCCACCACTTGTTACCATAACGGCTTTAGCTACATATTGAAAATTTCCAATCACATCTCTAGGGCTTGGTTCTCCACGAGCAGCAGAACTAGGGGTCAATAATGAACCGCTCACACCAATAACTCGTCCATTGTCCATAAGAAGTTCATCTACCTGATGGCGCGGTTTATATTCAACATTTCCTTTTGACATGGCAGCTCGAACTCTAGTCTCAAATGGCTTCACAATACCTGGTCCTGTACCCCATACGATATGAAACCTCGGTACCGAGTTCCCGTGGCCATCTGCAAGATAGCCTCCGCGTTCTGCCCAACCTACTACAGGGAAAAATCGAATACCTTGTGCATGAAGCCAATTTCGTTTTTCCTCTGCCGCAAAGCGAACATAAGCCTCCGCCCATTTTCTTGCCCAGTGATCTTCATCCTCTTCACGGTCGAAGCCTGCAGTTCCTAACCAATCCTGCCAAGCCAAATCATAGGAGTCATGAATTCCTAATCTTCGTTGTTCTGGGGAATCTACTAGAAATAATCCTCCAAACGACCACCAAGCTTGCCCTCCAAGTGATGCTTCAGGTTCTTGATCTAGCAGTAAAACTTTCCTTCCAGCCTCCGCAAGTTCAGCGGTAGCAACTAGTCCTGCAAGTCCAGCACCGACTATAATGACGTCCCATTCCATCTACATCCCTCATTTAACCAAAAATTCTGAAACTTAATTGTATTATATTCCATTGAATTATGAATTACTATTCACTACACCAAAATGATTTTGAACAGCTACCCGTGGTATAATAGAAGTACTATTGGAGGGAATAACATTGATAAACAACAGCCGACAATCGGCATTTATATATACATACGCATATAATGAGGCCGAGCGTTCTCTATGTCATCTAGAGATGCGCTCTTTTTTTGATATAGACACAGAAATGAAAATTTTAAAGAGTCCTGTAAAAATAGATCCTAGTAGAAGCCCTTTTATGAAAGGAAGATTAGAAGTTTTAGCAGAAGGGGACACAGTAAAGGAAATTATCGCTCAAGCCCCGAATTTCGGTTCAGAGGGTGAAACGAATAAAGTTATTTTCTTAAAAATAAATGATCGACAAGGCATTGATAAGATTGAGAATGCGGAACGACTTCATATAGAAAGGACTATTGGAAGTGAAATGCAAGGTGATTTCGATTTACATCATCCGGATCAGTTGTTTGCAATAGTTCCATTTGGTGATCGTTGGTATTTCGGGTTATACACGAAAAGTGAGCCTATTTGGTTTAATCATATAAAGAAACCGCGTGAGTATTCTACTGCCCTTAGTACAAGAGTAGCCAGAGCGGTAGCTAATATCGCAGTTCCACATCCGAAAGGTGTGAGGGCTATTGATCCTTGCTGTGGAATTGGTACAGTACTGGTTGAAGCATTATCGATGGGTATAGATATTGTGGGAAGAGATATTAACCCACTTGTATGTGAAGGATCTCGAGAAAATATTGCTTATTTTGGTTTGAATGGAGATGTTCGAAAGAGTGCCATTCAAGACATTGGAGAGATGTATGACGTAGCGATTATAGATTTGCCTTATAATTTGTATACTAATGCATCTTGGGAAGAACAATTTACCATTTTAAAGCATGCCCGTAGAATTGCCCAAAAAGTAGTAATTGTAACGATAGAATCGATGGATGATCGATTGGAAACAGTAGGTTTACACATAAAAGACCGCTGTATTACGAAAAAACAACAGTTTATACGCGAAATAGTTGTTTGTGAATAAGCTAATAGGAAGGGGATTCCGATTCACCATCTCTAGGGACACTGTTCTGTAAGGCTATGGAGAAAGTAGATTTTCTTTTATACTAGTGGAAATAAAGAGAAATAATAAGTGTTTACTATATAGAAGTGAAATAGCTCACGAAATTGCATCTTCGTGAGCTTGCTCTATCAATTGGAAAGTATCCTTTCTCTAGTTATCCAAAAACTTAATAACCTCTTTTTAAGAGTTATAGAAGGGTGACGGACAGAAAAACGCCATAAGATAAGATTACCGAAAAAAGTGGTATTGGTTGTGATGTCCGTCACAACCAATACCACTAAAATTCACTCGGTAATAATATAGCAAAACGTCTGTCCAAGGCCCTTTGAAAACGATAGAAACAGATTTTGCCCTTAAAGGGACAGGCATGTCGTTTAGCTCAGTTTTTCTTAATGTATATCCTTCTTTTTAAAGCGACCACCACGCACCTCGGCGATATTGCCGACTGCTAAAAATGCATGGTCATCTATTTCTTCTACGATAGACTTTAATTTTGCTTCTTCTAATCGTGTAATGACTGTAAAGATAACTTTTTTGTTTTCTCCAGTAAAAGCACCTTCACCATGTAAATAGGTTACACCACGCCCTAAACGATCCATAATAGCATCACCGATATCTTCTATCTTTTCACTAATGATATAGACTGATTTTGACTCATCTAACCCTTGAATGACAATATCTATTGTTTTAAAGGCTATAAAATAAGCTAAAAACGAATACATTGCTTGTTCCCACGTAAAGACAAACCCAGCAATTGTAAAGATGACCAGATTTATAATCATGATGATCTCCCCAACTGAAAAAGGGGTAGCCTTATTAAATAAAATTGCAAGAATTTCGGAACCGTCTAAAGAGCCTCCATAACGAATAACTAGCCCAACGCCCGTGCCTAAAACAATACCACCAAAAACAGTGGCAAGTAATAAATCAGGAGTAATAGCATCAATATTATGTAAGAAAGAAGTGCATATCGATAGTATGGTAATACCGAATAGTGTAGATAATGCAAAGGTTTTTCCTATTTGTTTATATCCGAGGAAAAAGAATGGAATGTTCAGGACAAATATAAAGATCCCTAAACGGACTCCAGTTAAGTGGTACAGGATGATGGATACGCCTACAACGCCACCGTCCAATATCTGATTAGGAACTAGAAATAATTCTAATCCAATAGCCATTAATATAGCTCCTATGGCAATCATGAGTAAACGTACGAATACGACTTTCTTTGGGGTGCTACGGTGAGGGTTTTTGACAGGTTTCAATTCACTCGCTAAATCACTCAATGTTAATCTCCTCTTTTCTAAAAGTAATCCTATACTTAGTTTATAGAAAAATTCTGTATATAGAAAGTAGGAAAGCTTTGTAAGAAAGAGAGAATAGTAAAGTTCCTATTCCGCAAATAAATCATTATGAACACAAGTAGCAGGCTATGAAAAAGTTGCAAATTGTCCAGTAACAACAGTATAAAATAAATTTTCTCAGTAAATTATTATTGTTGAAATATTTTGTATAGTCTGTCAAAATGAAACGAAGACTATTTTTTATTTTAATAGTTTTGAAAGCGCATACATAAAACGAATCTAGCATACGATATGGAATGTGCTAAATAGATATGAAGGGGAGGAAATAGAAAATGGTTTATGCATTTCCGAATACAGAAGGCTCGAAGGTTTCATTTAAGGACAAGTATGAAAACTATATTAATGGCGAGTGGACACCCCCGGTAAAAGGACAATACTTTGAAAATGTTACCCCAGTTACAGGTAAAGTATTTACACATGTTGCTCGTTCCACTTCAGAAGATATTGAGCATGCTTTAGATGCAGCTCATGTAGCAAAAGATGCGTGGGGTTCCACTTCAGTTGCTGAAAGAGCAAATATATTAAATAAAATTGCAAATAGAATAGAAGAAAACTTAGAATTACTAGCAGTAGCTGAAACGTGGGATAACGGAAAAGCAGTTAGAGAAACTTTAAATGCCGATATTCCGCTCGCTATTGATCATTTTCGTTATTTTGCAGGTGCCATTCGTGCACAAGAAGGCGGCTTAAGTCAAATTGATAACGATACAGTAGCGTATCATTTCCATGAACCACTAGGGGTAGTAGGACAAATCATACCTTGGAATTTCCCGATTCTAATGGCTGTTTGGAAGCTGGCACCAGCACTTGCAGCAGGTAATTGCGTGGTCTTGAAGCCGGCAGAGCAAACACCGGCGTCTATTTTAGTACTAATGGAGCTAATTGGAGATCTTTTGCCTCCTGGAGTTGTGAATATTGTAAATGGTTTCGGTTTAGAGGCAGGGAAACCCTTAGCATCTAGTCCGCGTATTAGTAAAATTGCATTTACTGGTGAAACAACAACTGGTCGTTTAATCATGCAATATGCTTCTCAAAACTTAATACCGGTGACATTAGAGCTTGGAGGAAAATCACCAAATATTTTCTTCGAAGACATTATGGATGAAGATGATGCATTTTTAGATAAAGCTGTTGAAGGATTCGTTATGTTCGCATTGAACCAAGGGGAAGTATGTACCTGTCCGTCACGTGTTCTGATTCAAGAATCTATCTATGATAAATTCATTGAACGAGTAATTGCGCGTGTAGAAGCTATTAAAATAGGGAATCCATTGGATTCAACTGTTATGATGGGTGCCCAAGCCTCCAATGAACAAATGGAAAAAATCCTTTCATACTTAGATATTGGAAAGCAAGAAGGAGCAGAGTGTTTAATCGGCGGAGAGCAAAACAAATTAGACGGAGTATTGGCAGAAGGTTACTATATTAAACCAACTGTCTTCAAAGGAAATAACAAAATGCGTATATTCCAAGAAGAAATTTTTGGACCAGTCGTTTCAGTAACAACGTTTAAAACAAAAGAAGAAGCATTAGAAATTGCTAATGATACACTATATGGTTTAGGGTCCGGTATTTGGACGCGTAATATGAACACCGCTTATCAATTCGGACGTAAAATTCAAGCTGGTCGTGTATGGACAAACTGTTATCATCAGTATCCAGCACATGCTGCATTTGGTGGATACAAGATGTCTGGTATTGGTCGTGAAAACCATCTGATGATGCTTAACCACTACCAACAAACGAAAAACCTTCTTGTAAGCTATAGTGAAAATAAGCAAGGATTCTTTTGATAAAGTAAACCTTTCATCTGCCTCCGATAATGCGGAAAAAAGAAAGGAAGAGTGTAGATGGTTGAACGTGTAATTGCTACAGACGCTGCACTAGAACTCATTGAACTATTAAAAGGTAAGCACGGACCTCTTATGTTTCATCAATCAGGAGGGTGCTGCGATGGTTCTTCTCCTATGTGTTATACGGATGGTGATTTAATCGTTGGAGACCAAGATGTACTTCTTGGTAAAATAGGTGATGTTCCATTTTATATGCACAAAAGCCAGTTTGATTATTGGAAGCATACACAGCTGATTATAGATGTAGTGGATGGTCGGGGAGGAATGTTTTCTTTAGAAGGTGTGGAAGGCAAACGATTTTTAACGAGATCCCGAGCATTTACATCAGAAGAGAACAAACAATTACAAGAATAATATTAATGAAGCGAAGTAAAGGGCTAATGGCTCTATACTTCGCTTTTCATTTCGTCCAGATGAAAGTATCGGTTATACTATATGTAATCTTACGATGAAAGAGGGTTCTAACCTTGGTTCAAGAGTTATTAAGAAAGCATTCGTCAGTCAGAAAATATAAAAATTACATGTTAACTAAAGAGGAAGTTTCTGAGCTTGTGGAGACGGCGCAACATGCTGCTAGTTCTCATTTTGTCCAAGCATATAGTGTTATATGGGTAAATGATAAACAAAAAAAGGAAGAGCTTGGTAGATTGTCTAAAAACCCTAAGCAGTTTGAAACTGCTGGAGCGGCATTATTATTATGTGCTGATTTTCATCGTTTGCAAGTGGCGGGTAAATTACAACAAACAGATATTGATATAGATACAACTGAAAATGTGTTAGTAGGAGCAGTTGATGTAGCTCTTTTTGCACAAAATTTAGTCATTGCAGCCGAAGCCAAAGGATTTGGTATTTGTTATATAGGTGGGGTACGTAACGAACCAACCGCAATTAGTCATTTGTTTGATTTGCCAACAGGGGTATTTCCTCTATTTGCTATTACTCTTGGTATTCCAGATGAGCAAAACGAAGTGAAACCTCGCCTTCCATTGGAGGCAATATTGCATGAGAATAGCTATAATAGTGCCAAATATGAAGTACTATTACCAGAGTACGATCAAACAATGGAAGCATATTATACAAGCCGTGGTTCCAATCAAAAAACAGCAAATTGGACTAAGTCAATGGCTGATTTTCTGGAGAAGCCTAGAAGACCACATATGGCTGACTTTTTAGCAAGTAAAGGATTTCATCTCAAGTGAAAAAAGAATGGACAATAGCGAAAGTAAAAGATTATATGGAGCCACATCGTAATGAGGAAAATGCATTTCCGATGATTAAGTATATGAAAAGCCATTTTCCGTTCTTAGGTATTAAAACACCAGAGCGACGAATGATTTTCAAAACGATGACTAAAGAAATGGAACTTCCGACATTCGAAGATATGGAAAAGGAAGTATGGGCTTTGTTCCAGTTAGAGGAAAGAGAATATCATTATATAGCAATTGAATTGTTAGGAAAATATAAACAACAATTGACTGTAAAGAATTTATCCTACTGTCAAAGTCTCATTGAAACGAAGTCTTGGTGGGATAGTGTGGATTCTATCGCACCTAAGATAGTAGGAGATATTGTTATGTCTAATAGAGAACAAGGTGAAGATGTGATGGTGGAGTGGGCAAAATCATCGAATATGTGGACGAATAGAGCTTCTATTCTGCATCAGTTAAAATACAAGGAGAAAACGAATGAAGAGCTATTATTTGCGACCATTGAACGGCATGCAGCATCTAAAGAGTTCTTTCTTCAAAAGTCAATTGGTTGGGTGTTAAGAGAATACGCCAAAACACGTCCGAAAGTAGTACAAGAATTCGTAGGAAGTCACACACTTGCCCCTTTAAGTAAGAGGGAAGCATTGAAGCATTTTAAATAAAGTTAAAAACAAGGTTGTCACAGAAATCAGTAAGCACTGACTTTTGGACAACCTCTCAATTTGTAAAAAAGTTTTCTGTGTAGTAAGGAGTTGATTTTTCATCAAAAGCCGTACCGACGCCAAGATTTTCATAATGGACACTTAAAATGTTTTTTCGGTGCCCTAATGAATTCATCAATCCCTCATGAGCAAAGATACTACTGGTTTGTCCATATGCCAGATTTTCTCCAGCATAGGAAAAGCTCAACCCATCTTCTTCCAATCGATTAAACGGAGATTTCCCCTCTAGGTTTTCATGACTAAAATAGTTGTGAATGGCCATATCCTCACTATGCTTTCGAGCGGTGTTGCTCACACTTTCATCGTAGGAGAGGACGGAAAGACCATGTACTACTCGGGCGGCATTTGTGAGATCGAAAAGTTGAAATTCAAACCCCTTTTTCAGTTCGTCGGATGGCTCTCCAAAAGTCGATTCATGGTTTTTCTCAACGGATTTTTCGACTACCTGAATTGCAGTGATAGTATTATTTTCATGAAGATCATAGAAAAATGTTACATAGTTATTATCGATTAAAAACAAATCATATTCACCAGCGTCGGGTAGGAGATAGATGATATTACCTTTTTTCAGTTTCTTAATGGGCTCCTCTAACCGAGAAAGTACCTCTTCTCTAGTACTATTCATTTGTAAACCTAGAAAGGAAGATTCAGAAGGTTGATTGGTAAACATAGCGTTTACCCTGTTGTTACTATCATAGGAAACCATCATGAAATTCCGGTAGTTTTCATGGTAAGTATGCCATACTAAATTATATTCATTTAGACTAACTCGTTTAGCATTACCATGAATTTTCTCAATCTCACTTTTTTTCATGCCCATTTTTATTTGGTCTAACTCAATGCCTGTTCCTGGTAGTGTTTCTTGATCTGACGCAATATGGGTGTCTGGTTCATCTTTTATTTGCATCCAGTACGCTTTTGCTTCATTCAAATATTGTTCTACTTCTAGTGAATCAATCCATTCATCTACTGGCTCTAAAAATGAAAGATCAACGTATTCCACTGTATACTCTTCCCATAATGGTCTAGAAAAGAAAAGTGCTAAAACAAAAAGTAGTAACCAGCCAATTTTTCTCATGTCATACCTCCAAACTACTTGCTAATTTCTCCACAAACAATTCTACCTCCTGAATTGCCAGAAGGGTCGGTTTTATAGTCATCTGCATTTTCATGAATAATAATGGCGCTACCATCTGTATCTAATAATGAGTTACTTTTTCCCGCAGTCAACACTACCGCTGGCGATACCGTCTCTAATTCTACTTTACCATCTTCTCCAACCTCAATGTTTGGTAAATCTCCTAAATGATAGCCTTTTGGGTTTTCAAAACCATGCTCTTTACCAGTTGGATTAAAGTGAGAGCCAGCTGATTCAAAAGTAGGTTTCTCACAGCTTGCTTTTTCATGGAAGTGAATCGCTTTAACTCCAGGAGTTAGACCCTCTGCTTTTAATAGTATATGCACTCCTTTTGAATGCTCTGACAAAGTTGCTTTTCCTATTTCTTTACCTTCTGTGTTTAATAATGAAACCTGCACTGCATCTTTTAAGTCAGCGTCTGCAGAAGGGAAATTACATCCTCCTAGTGCCGTGACTGCTAAAAGTAGTGGAATTACGAATTGTTTTCTCATCTAATTGTCCTCCTTGAAATACTATAATGGTACAAGTATTACCAAATAAAGGGCGTATATATACGTAATAGATGAAAAAGTTACCAACAAAAAAGTACAACGCCTCTACTACATAGGACGTTGTACTTTTTTTACTCGTAATATAAATAAAACAAGTGCTATAACAAGGAAAATAATAGAGAATAGATACAAGTTCTGATAGCCGAGCTGAGTGGCAACAAGGCCCAGAATGTAGGAACCTACTGCGAGACCGGTATCAAATAGTGTAAAAAATGTTGCTGTAGCATATCCACTTCGCTCAGTCTTAGTAGACTGTATCGCAAGTGTTTGAAAACTTGGAACGACTGCACCATAGCCTAATCCTATAAATGCACCGGAGAGTAAGAAAAGGAATGGCGAGTTCATAAAAGCAAGTAGAGCAAGTCCAATCATGAAAGAGACAAGACCGGGAATAACAATATATTTAGGTCCTTTTTCATCAAAAATACGACCTGTAAATGGTCGTGTAGTTAGCATCATGATTGCAAAGACAGCGAAAAAGCTACTTGTTAAGTGAAGTACCCCTTTTTCTTGAGAGTAAATAGAGAGGTATGAAAGTACACTAGCATAAGAAAAAGCGACTAAACTAGCTATTAATGCAACAGGTAACGCTTTTTTTTCAAAAAGATCATTCCACGTTAACTTCGATCTAGGAACGGTAGCTCTGGACTTGTTATCTGCAGGTATCAATAATGCAGCAATAGAACCAATTAGTAGTAAAACTGTTAAGGATAAAAACATCGCATCATACGAGAAGTTTTGCATGAGTGTCAAAGCAATTAACGGACCGACAACAACCGCTAAATTTGTTGACATAGTAAAATAACCAAGTCCAGCACCACGTCTAGAAATAGGGATATTATCCGCAGCCATTGAACCACTCGCCGTAGTGGCGATACTAAAGAAAATACCTTGTACAAACCGAAGTACTAATAAAGCTTCAAAAGGTTCAATAAAATAATAAAGCCCTGTACATATTAGATACAGGAACAAAGTTAGCCATAATACCTTTCGTTTTCCAAATAGTTCTAAGATCTTGCCAGAAAAAGGTCGTGTAACAATTGCGGAAATTAAAAAGATAGTCATTAATAAACCCGCATCTTCGTCTGAACGCGACAGTACATCAGTGGCGTAAAGTGGAAGTGCGGATACGAGTCCGTAAAAAATAATGAAAATAGAAAAGTTTGTAGTAAACAAACTAAGAAAAGCTTTCGTCCAAATAGGCTCTTTATGTTTCAAGGTAATATTCCTCCTGGCTATATCGTTTTAGATGGGCAGTAATACTCCCGCTACAAGGCTCAACCCAAGCGACCACTGGAAAGAACTGCCCGTGAAAACCACCTAATGGAAATTTTAATTTATCTAATTTTTTTTAGGAGTTCAAACAACTGAACTTCTTCTTCTTTGGATAAACCTGCGACCATTTGATCCTCAAATTCCATCATAGCTGTTTTGATAGCAGGGTACTGCTGTAATGCATGTTCCGACAGTTTTACAATTTTCTCTCGTTTATCTTTACCAGAGCAGATTTCGATCCAGCCAAGCTCAGCTAATCTATTTACAGTTCTTGTAATAGTAGGTGCTTCCACGTTTAAGTATTTCCAAATTTGTGTCAATGTCATTTCTTTATGTCGTTGTATACAGTAAAGAACTGACCACTGAGAAGTGAACAAGTTAAACTTTTTTAATGTATGATTAGCTTCCTGTGTTAAAAAACGAGATCTTTGAAAAAGCTCGTGAATCAGTGGATTCATCGACTGTAGCACTCCTTTAATGTAAATGGATTTTATTTAGCTAGCTAAGTATATCTTACTTTGTATGATAACATTTGTAAAGAATATATACATGTGTCATATGACAAATACCATGGTTTTTAAAATTCCTAAAATAAAAAAACCGAGCAATATGCTCGGTAGATTCACCGTATTAAAAACATTGAAAAGAGGAAATTCTCTCTAAGTCGGTTCCGTAAAAAGTCCACATGAATCCGTTCCATCTAAATCCTGCAATGGATCTTCTTCCAACATGAGTTGGGTAAAGCCAAAATGCATTGCCGTTATTCAACCATACATACGTATTGCGGAACAAACATCCACGAATAGAACCAGGGTCTACAGCAAATACTCCAACGCTTTGTCTTTGTGGAACGAAAGAAGGTGGGGGACTAGTTGGAGCTCCTTGTTGCCCACCCTGTTGCCCACCAGGTGGAAAACTAGGAGGAAATGATGGTCCCTGTTGTCCACCTGGCGGAAAGCTAGGAGGAAATGATGGCCCCTGTTGCCCGAATGGGGGGAACATATTCCCAGGGAACTGTTGTTGTCCGAATGGAGGCATCATGCTTCCAGGAAACCGTTGATTTCCAAATTGTTGACCTTCAATTGAAGGGAAACCTTGAGGACCTCCTGAATCTTGTGGAAAAGGAAATTGATTGTTCATTGTTAAATCCTCCTTTCATAAAGTAATCAACTTAGTATATGTAAGGAGGATATTTGTGGAACGGTGCCTATCAGATATAGGATATTACCTTTTCGATTAATTGCTCACTTGTTAAAATTTTCTCTCCACCACCTTGAGCCATTCGCTCATTGCCGCCACCCTTTCCATTGATATATGGAAGGACAAGCGCAATTAACTCTTTCATACTTTGTTCTATATAGTTTCCTTTTACAGCAATGATTTGTAATTTGTCCTCATTATTTGAAACCAAAATACATATTGTGTTTGGCATTTCATTAATTACTAATTTTGCAAGTTTTTGAAGCTCCTGCATGGATCTATTTTCAAATATGCAAGTGATTGTATTTCCATCAGCATTTTCTCTTAACTCTTGTGCTTCATATGTTAAAAGAGAATTTGATAAATCTGCTACTTGTTTTGCGAGTCTTGAATTTTGCTCTAACAGATTTTTTGTTGCATTCATTATTTTATCTTCAGGAGTACTTAATGTGCTAACTAAGTTTGTTAGTACCTTATGCTTTCTATGTAAATGCGTAAGAATCCTTTCTCCACAAATAAATTCCACTCGAACAATCTTCTTCTGTCTCTCTGTTTGCAGAATTTTAATGGCACGTACTTGTGCTGTTGATGTTGGATGAGTTCCACCACACGCATTGTAATCGAAGTCGGGAATTATGACGAGTCTAATATTTTCTTTTAAAGATGTCTCTTTACGTAGATTATAATTGGATAATTCCTCTTCCATTACCCATTTTGTCTTAATAAGACGATCTTCGAGAATGATTTGATTTGCAAGTTGTTCCGCTTCCGTTAATTGTTGTTCGGACACTTCTGTGATATTTAAGTCAATCGTGACTGTATCTTTCCCAAGATGAAAGCTAATCGTTTGGTATCCATATAATTGTTCAAAGGCTGCTGAAAGAATATGCTGTCCAGCATGCTGCTGCATATGATCGAAACGTCGCTCCCAGTTAATCTGCCCATTTACATCCGTGGTATTTTCAGGTAAAGGATAAGTAAGAAAATGTCTTATTTCACCGTTTATTACTTCTACATTTGTCACTTCGATACCGTTTAATAGACCGAGATCATGCGGCTGTCCACCTCCAGTAGGGTAAAAGGCGGTCTCGGAAAGTACAACATAATCAGCTTGTTGTTCTATTACTTTCGCTTGAAAGGATTGAATTCTAGAATCATCATAATAGAGTTTATTCGTCATTTGTATGAGCTCCTTTGTAAGTGGATAGTTCGAGCGTTCTATTGAAGTAAAATACATACAATTATACTGAAATCATGATCAATTAGTTGCAGTGTTATTGTTATAGCATACGTTGTACGTATAAATCCACCAAGTTGCAATAGTAATTATGGAAATAGTTTAATATACTGAATTTAACGAAAAAATAAAAGTTGAATGAGGTTTTATATATGAATAAATTAGCGCAAAAGTATTGGGATACTTATTGGAAAGGAAAAGAAACACCATTATCGGTAACTTCTTGGCAGTTTGGTGGAATCCCAGATGAACTGGCTCAGCTAGTAAAGAATGGAGTAAAATCCGCTACATGCTCGTTACATCTACTTTATGAATTAGAGAAAGAGCCACTTCCAAAGGTGGATGATTATAGTGTTGTGCTTAATAGTAAGGATGAACCTGTATGTATAATACGGACGTCTGACGTGAAAATAATGCCTATGAACGAAGTACCCTCGGACTTTGCTTATGCGGAAGGAGAAGGGGATCGCTCCTACGAACATTGGCGGAAGGTACATATCGAATTTTTCACAAATGAGTTAAAGGGTGTAGGTAGGGTATTTTCAGAAGACATGCTACTTGTTTGCGAGCGTTTTGAACTTATAGACGTTAAGTAATGGAGGGGAAAACATGTTTAAGAAGGTATCACTATATACGAATCAATTAAAACAATTGCGAGGGTTCTATGGAAATGTTTTAGAAATTCCTATAGAAGCATCAACAGACGAACATTTTCAAATATCTATTGGAACTACGACGCTTATTTTTCGGCATTCCGAATTACAGAATTCGTATCATTTGGCTATTAATATACCGGGTAATCAGTTTACACTTGCGAAGCATTGGGCAAAAGAAAGAATAATACTAAATAGAGAAGCAGCAGTTGATGAAATATATTATGCTCGATTTGAAGCAGATGCATTTTACTTTGAGGATCCTGCGGGGAACGTCATTGAACTTATTGCTAGACGAAATGTAGATAAATGGAGTGACTTCAGCATTGAGTCATTTTTAAACCTAAGTGAGGTAAGTATTACTACTCCATTTGTAGAAGAAGCAGGAGAGAAGCTTCAAGAAATTGGTATTCCTATTTCAGGTCATTTCCAAATTGAACCTGATGAGTTAAACTTTTTAGGAAAAAAAGATACGTTTATTTTATTAGTTCCTCCAAAGCGGCGATGGTATTTTTCTAAAAAAGTCAGAGAAACTTCTCCATTAGAAATTGTGCTAGAAGATGGAAAAACAATTCAAGTGAACGTCGAAGGTAGATTAAGGATACAATGAGTAAAATTTAATCCACAGCTGTAAGAATATAGATTCTTCCAGCAAGTTACCCACATGTGGATAACTTGCTGAAGAGCTTTTAGTAGATAAAGAATGTGGATAAGTTCGGATTAATCGTGTAAGTCTAATTAGTTAGTAAGTGTCAGGGGTGAAATATTTGCAGAAGACAATCGGATTAGTTATTGCAATTGCTTTAATATTATTGCTAGGTGTAGTTTATGTGCTAAGCAATAATCAGAAACAAGTAGAGCAGGAAGATGTGGAACAACTCTCTGTAGAGACTCATAACTTTAAAAAAGTCCTTGCCTACGAAAATGAATATATGGGTAATAATTCTAATATCACAAATCTATTTAATAATCTTCCTCTTTCTAATCACAGAGATATAGTAGAACTGGAACCAGATACATTCACATTCATTGTAAAATACAATACTAGTAGCGATGAGAAGTCTGTTATATACAATTCAACGGCAGCTTTTGTTTTGATAAAGAATCTAGAAGTAATTAATATGCGTTTTTCAGACCAATCCTATTCGGTAACAAGGGAGAACGTGGAACGATGGTTTGGATCAGACTTTGATATCTTAATAGATCCTGCTGTATTTAAAGAGAAAGTTCAACAACCGCTAATGAAAAATACAACGACCAATTGGATAGACCAATATACAAAATAGGGGTGTTTTGTTATGAGTAATTTAACGAATCAATTAGAAAATATTCAAACGGAAAATCAATTTTCAGGATCTATCTTTGTCAAACAAGGAGAATTGGTGCAAGTACAGTCTAGTTTTGGATACGCTAATCGTGCGGAAACCATTTTAAATGAGAAGGATACTCGCTTTGGTATTGCTTCGGGGTGCAAAATTTTCACTGCAGTTGCGATTGTGCAGCTGGTGGAAGAAGGCAAATTGAGTTTTGATACCCTATTAAAAGATGTATTAGATATCTCTTTTCCGAATTTCCATGAAGATGTAACAGTCCATCATTTATTAACGCATACTTCAGGTATTCCAGATTATTTTGATGAGGAAGTAATGGATGACTTTGAAGAGTTATGGATAAAAACTCCGATGTACCATATTCGTCGACTGTATGATTTTTTACCTTTATTTCAGCAGGAGCAGCAGAAGTTTATACCTGGAGAAAAGTTTTCTTATAATAATGCGGGATATATAGTTCTCGGTTTGATCGTAGAAAAAGTAAGTGGAATGCTATTTACTGAATATGTTCAGCAGAATATTTTGGATAAAGCAGGGATGAAGAACTCAGGTTATTTTGCATTAGATGCATTACCTGCTAGAACCGCAATTGGTTACATAGATTTCGAAGATGGAAAGTGGAAAACGAATATGTATTCCCTTCCCATACAGGGTGGATCAGATGGCGGAGCATTTGTCTCTGCTGAGGATATGGTGTTATTTTGGGAAGCTCTTATACAAGGTAATTTATTAAAAGATAAAACCATACTACTGACTCCACATGTTCAGGAAGAAGAGAATAGTTATTATGGGTACGGGGTTTGGATTGAGAAGCAAGAAAAAGAAGTCTATAAATACCATGTTATGGGATATGACCCAGGAGTGAGTTTTCACTCAGCCTACTATCCTTCTAGTGACTTAGTACTTGCTGTCTGTTCCAACAAATCTAAAGGAGCTTACGCAATGTTACTTGAAGTGGAAAAATCCTGCTAAAATTTGAGCAGGACTGATCCTATTTGCGTTCTTTTCGTTGTTTTTTTAGGAGTTTATAAGCCAAATAAAGCATAGAGATTCCTAAGACAAAGGAAAGTATAGAGTAAACTACTTCATTTATATTTTTTCCGAACACTAAAAGTAAAAGATATAAAGGAACTAAAATATAAATTAACTTTTCAGGATTTAGACGCATTTTTCCACTCCTTAGTTTATGGGTATTAAGCATATTATATCAATAATAACGAAAATAGATTATTATCTATTAAAAATGATAAACTATAGGTACGGAGGTGGACTTTTTGAAAATAACATCCTACGAGGTTGATAAGTTAAACGATCCAACAGGAATCATAACAGGCGATCGCTTTGAACTTCTGCTTGGAATAGAAGTGCCAGAAGATGATGAACTTTTTGATGAGAGTAATTCATTAGATTTACGTGTGATTCTAGTGATAGAAGAAAGCGAAGCACGCATTGTACAATATCATTTTTTAAATCGAAGCAACGGTAAAGTGTTAGATTTCGGCTTAGAAGAGGAAGAAGAAGCAATAGTTCTTGCATTTTGTAAAGAGCATTATAACGACATTATATAAACAAAAACCGAGAAGTCGTGTACTTCTTGGTTTTTGTTTTTAATAACAAGCCCACAAGTTGACGACTACGGTGTGAACAGCTTGGGGGAGACTATAGTAACCGGTGTGGTGCACTCAGCTGGGTTCCTGTTGTACGTTCCTACGGGGCTCACAGCTCGCGCTATTCCCTCTAGAGTCGCCGCACTCCGCTCCAATCAACAGGATTGACTTTTAAAAAGTAAAAAAAATGTTATATAGCGTAAATATTCGTGTTTTTGACTAATACAAGTATTTATAAATTGACTCTATATTATATGAGTTTAATTCTTATCGTAATTGAGGTAAACTGATGGAGAAGATTTACTATAAAAGGTGGCTGTTTGATGGAAATTACAAATTTAATGAAGCATATACCTGTTTTAGAAACTAAAAATGCTGGACCTATTGAAATAACGGGACTTGCCTATAATTCGCGCAAAGTGGAAAAAGGGCAGGTGTTTGTATGTATAAAAGGCTTTAAAGTAGATGGACATCAATTTGCAGGACAAGCTGTTGGCAATGGTGCAGTTGCTTTAGTAGTAGAAGAATTTATTGATGGTATTGAAGTACCTCAATATAAAGTTGAGAATGGACGAGTGGCCCTTGCTACACTTGCTGATGCTTTCTATAATCACCCTACTCGTAAGTTGAAAACGATTGGGATTACAGCGACTAACGGAAAGACGTCAACTTCATTTATGACAAATGCAATTTTAGAAAACCATGGCTTGAAAACGGGGCTTATGGGAACAGTAGTAGTGAAAATAGGAGATTATGCAGAGCCTTCTGAATTAACAACTCCAGAATCTCTAGATTTACAACGTTTTTATGCACAAATGGTGGATGAAAATGTAAGTCATGCAACAATGGAAGTTTCCTCATCCGCTTTAGAACTAAATCGCGTAGGCTGTGTGGATTTTGATATTGTTACACTAAATAATATTAGCCGTGAGCATATCGATCTGCACTCGTCTTTTGAAAATTATTTTAATCATAAGTCTAGTCTTATTCGAAATGCTGGTGCTGATAAAGTTGCTATTTTGAACTTAGATGATTCGTATTCAGCTTCACTTGTGAATAGAACAAAAGCGAAGGTTATCACCATTGGAGTCGAAGAGCAATCTGCAGATGTCATTTGTACAAACTTAGACCTATCAACTGGTAGAGCAAAGTTTACAGTAGAAATTCGACAGGATTTAGTGACACAGGATCTCGTTATACCACGGCAAAGTTTTACAGTTGAACTTTCTACTCCTGGTTTCCACTCGGTATATAATTCAATGGTCAGTATTGTGATTGGGCTATTATATGAGGTGCCAGTTGCAACTATCCAAAAGAGTTTAGCGGAGTTTGTAGGGGTAGAACGTCGTTTTGAAATTATTTTTGAAGATGATTTTAAAATTATTGATGACCACTTTGCTAACAGTGGGAATATAGATATTACGTTAGGTACATTAGAAAAGATGGACTTTAAACGTATCAAGCTTGTCTATGCTATTCGCGGTGATCGTGGGGTAACGGTGAACAGAGAAAATGCAGAGACCATTGCTAAATGGGCACCAAAACTTGGTATCCATGAAGTAATTACTACATTAAGTCGCTCCCATGTGACGCAAAAGGATATCGTTTCGGAAAGTGAGCTTGCAGTATTCCAGGAAGTTATGGAGGAAGCAGGTATCGAAGTTCAACTTTACGAGGAGTTACCGGAAGCGATTAACCATAGTCTATACGACGTTGCAGATGGAGACTTACTGTTATTAGCTGGTTGCCAAGGAATGGATTACGGTGCAAAACTTGCACTAGAGCAACTAGAAGTCATTCGTCCAAATGTTGATAAAAAGAAACTATTCCAACCGCTTGAAAAGCGAGTTGCTGGAAACTCATAAAGTAAAGAAAAGCAGTCCCATTTTTGGGACTGCTTTTTTGTTATACAACTATAAGTCTACCATTCAATATACTCTGGATATTCTACGTTCATACGGAAGTCATGTATTGTACTTTTAGTTTTGTTTGTCTCTGTTAAAATTTTATTTTTAAAACTACTATAGTCTTTCGATTGGACGACAATATTGTGTACAATCGATTCAAAAGACTGAATACGTCGGTCCCTAGACATATCGATATAGGAAATATTAAGTAAGTCGATGTATTGAATGGCATACTCTTCTGCATTTGCATTGGAGCTTAGCACCTGTTGCATAATAAAGGTATACGATTCTTCTGACATATTCTCTTTCAGACCCTCTGCAATAAGAGCTTGAAACTTACGAGCATTCACTATATGAATTTCTAAATCCGTAGCCTGTTCGTATTTTTTGTGAAGATTGATAAAATCGTTGATTGCAACTAAAGTAAATATAAGCTCTGGCCATAGTATCTCTGTTGAAAAATAAATATTGTTCTGTGATGCGATAAAATCGTGATTTTTCATCGTATCTTTCTTCAAGCCGTTGCCAACACTTTCTACATTACTGTTTCCCTGGTAAGTATTTCTTAGATCGTGCATAATACTTAGCAGACGCATGCGAGCACCTTGCCAATCGAGGTAACGTGATTCTTTCCCTGTTAAACGATGTAGTGCAGTACAAAGTTCATCTAAATCCCAATAATCACCGCTTATAAGTGCTCCAGTTAAGTTCTCGGTATTTTTAAGAGCTAACATATTTTCACCTCCTGATGTACTATTACCGTTTTGGCGAGTAGTTAAGCGTCTTAAATAGTTGCGCTTTTTCAGTAGGTGTAAGTTCTCTCCATTCGCCAATAGGAAGACTTTCGATCGAAATGTTCATAATTCGAATTCGTTGTAGTCTTTTCACTGTAAAACCTAAAGCGGAACACATTCTTCGAATTTGACGATTTAAACCTTGGGTTAAGATTATATTGAATGTTTTTGGTCCAATTTTTTTAACTTTACAAGGCAGTGTTTTGGTACCTAGTATATTTACTCCAGTAGCCATATTCTCTATAAATGTATCAGTAATTTTCTCATTGACTGTCACAACATACTCTTTCTCATGGCGGTTTTCTGCACGAAGTATTTCATTTACTATATCTCCATCATTTGTTAGTAATATTAAACCATCAGAATCTTTGTCTAAACGACCGATGTGGAAGATACGAAGTGGATGGTTTACGTAATCTATAATATTTCCTTTTATATGACTTTCTGTTGTACTAGTTATTCCTACAGGTTTATTTAATACTAGGTACACAAGTGGTTGTTCAACAACAATTTGCTCACCATCTACTCGTACATCATCTCCAGCTTCTACTTTACTGCCGAGTTCTGCCATTTTCCCGTTAATCATGACTCTGCCATCAGTGATCCACTTGTCCGCACCTCGTCTAGAAATGATCCCTGCTTCACTTAGAAACTTATTAATACGCATTATAGACACCTACTTTTCTTATTGTATTAATTATAACAAAAGTTGAAACTAAATTAGAGTAATAGCGTAAATTAGGAAAGGAGTGATATAAATGAGCGTTGAAAAAAAGTTAGAACAAACATTTAATGAATTGAAAAAAACATTAGGTTGGGCCGTAGATAAACGAATAACCTTGTCACTTGCAGGGTACTATGTAACTTTAGAGAAGGATTTTGATGAAAATAGATATCGAGAGGTAGCGAGTCATTTGAAAAAGAGAGCAGGAATCTTCTCTGCTTTACGCTCCCACCTAAATCCTTTATTCGTTGCCACATTAGATGTTTCAGGGGCAGAACCAGAACAGGCAGTAAATCTGTTAATGGAAAAAGCAGATGCCTTAAAACAGTTTGGTTTTAAAGTGAATAGCTATACGTATTTGGCAGCACTCATGATGTCGGAGCAAAAAGATCAATGGCCATTTGAAATGAAAATGGCACAAAAATTAATGGATGATATGAAGGCACATCATCGCTTTCTAACATCTACAGATGATTATCCATATGCAATGTTCTTGGGCAAAATGGAAGGTGATACGGCTGTTCGAGCTGAAACGATGAACCGCTATTACAAAGAGTTAAAGCAACATAAATTCTATTCCGGAAATGAACTACAGTGGATGTCCCAGGTCCTTACGTATTCCAACCCAGAGTATGAAGAAAATATGGTGGGCAGAGCAGTAATTATCCGAGACGGATTAAAAAGCGTCAAAATAAAAACTTCTCAGGCACAATATCCGATTATAGGATTTATGGCAGCTTTAAAATTAGGGGAGGAACAATTGAACCAGATTGTAGCAAACTATGAATCCATTGCAAGTATGAAATTATTTTCATGGTATAAAGACTCAGCGCTCCCTATTGCTTTTGGATTGTCCTTAAGATCCTCAAAGGAGGCTTATGCAACTGCCGCGATTTCCATGGCAACTTCGCTAGAGCTTATATTACAGGCGCAACAAGCTATTATGATTTCTACTATTGCAGCTACTAGCGCTGCAACAGCATCAAATTCTGGCTCAGATTAATGAACATGCTATACTAAACATAGACTATCTATATAAGAGGAGTTAGAATAATGAACACCAATCCAATGAGTCAATCAAGAACTATTCAAACACATTTAATATTACCCCCGGATACAAATCATCACGAAACAATTTTTGGTGGAAGAGTGTTGGCATTTATCGATGAGATTGCAGCCATATCTTCTATGAAACATGCACAAGGTGCTGTAGTTACAGCTTCTATTGACTCTGTAGACTTTCTTTCATCTGCAAAGGTAGGAGATGTACTAGAGTTAGAAGCAGTTGTTTCTAATGCGGGGCGTTCTTCGATGGAGGTTTATGTTCGAGTAACATCAACAAACCTAATTACTGGGGAAGAGAAACTAACAACAGAATCTTATGTAACGATGGTCGCAGTTGATGATAATGGGAAGCCTATACCAGTACCAGGCATACATCCAGAAACTGAAGCTGAAAAACGTCTTTATGAAACAGGACCTGCTAGACGTGCTCATCGAAAACAACGCTTAGAAATGAAATACTAAAAGAGTAGGAAGTGGCTAAGTGCTAAAACAAATTGATGAACTATACAAATATCTGATGATTACGCTGCTCGTCTTATATTTAATCAATTCGATTTATCTACAAGAAGTTACTATCACTTTCACAGCAATAATACTCGTCGTTCTTTTGGAATTAACGAAACATCGTCACCATATTAAACAACTAACCTATTCCCAGCTATCTATTATCGGTATCGTATTACTAGCAGGTATTGCTGCTATCATTTATGTGTTAGTTACAATTCAAATTTTCTTAGAACCTATAGGTCTACCGGAAAAAACGGAAAGTGTCCTGTACTTTGTATGTATTGTAGTAGGTATATATATTCTGTGGTATTTTATCGGTAAGCTATTTGGAAGAGCGTTAGAGAAACAATGAACCCCCGTAAAGACTTTAGGTTTATAGTCTTTACGGTTTTTTTGATCATATTGTAATTGTGTTTTCTATATTATTTGAAACTATATCCTCTATTTCATCGTATGATAATTAGAGGTGAATACTTTGAAGCATATTTACGAAAAAACAGCCAAATGTACAAAGTTTGGATCGATACTTTTAATAGGAATATACATAGTTTTACTGATCGTTTTTAAAGACGTTATGTGGAAAGACTTTGAAAATCATTTTGCCATTGGTTTTGCGTTATTTGTTTTGTATAGCTCATCTTTTTTCTTTCAACATGCATCAGAAAAGTTGCCGGATGAGAAGAAAATAGACAGCGATTATTACTCAGCTAATTTTCCTGTTCAAGAACTCAATTTTCAACGAGATGTTTCACTAATCCCTCAAACTTATTTAGTATCTAGTACAGGTGAACGCTTATATAAAATCAACCCTACTGAAGAACAGCCTTTTCGAAGGAAACTATCGTCATTAAATATTTTTAAAACTGGTATGTTCTTTCCAATTACTTATCAATTAAAAACAATGGACGAGAAGTTAGTTTCTAAATTCACCATTAAAAATAGGCTGAAATTTTTAGAAATAAAGGTGTGTGACCATAATAATCTGCATGTAACTACTATTGTTTTGCCATCAATGTCCATAAAAAATAGAGCTATTATATTTGATGCAAATAACGAAAAGTTGCTTCAAATGGAAGCTAAAAGTATGTATGGAGATATTGATGTGAATGACTTAGACGGCTATAGATTAGCTAAGTATCGGTTTGGAATATTTCCATATGCTACACATCCTGCCTTTGAAGTACAGGCGATGAATATTCATGTGTCCCTAGCACATAATTTGACACATGAAGAAAAACTTACATTTACAGCCTTGTTTTATTATTGGACAGCCAATCAATAAAAAATGAATAATACCGCTATGATTTCCGCTACCATCAATTAAGTGAGTTTTAATACAAATTAAAGCAAGTCTCTATGAAAGCACGATGAATATGAAGAAGCATTTAAAGACACAACTATTACATTTCTGCACATTTAAGTTTTGAATGAATAAAGAGTTTTGGAAAAATTATCCGTTTCGCAAGTAATAGACAATAGACCACAAGTAAATATTGACTTAGAGCAAGTAAACTATTCTTGACTGCAAGTAAGCCAGAGATGGAAGCAAGTAAACAATAGGCAAGAGCAAGTAAAGATAAACAGAATTAAATTATTCATGAAAAAAAGAAGATATAGCAAAACGTCTGTCCAAAGCTCTTCGAAAACAATAGAAATAGATTTTGATCTTAAAGGACCGAGCGTCTTTTGTCAGTTTTGCTTATGTTAGTCTTTAAACAAGTTAAACCACCCTTTGTACTTGAACCAACCAAGCATTGAAATAGCAATGAGAGCTATAGCGCCCAACACTACAAAATAACTATATTTCCACTCAAGCTCGGGCATGTTCTTGAAGTTCATTCCATATACTCCCACGATAAACGTTAAGGGGATGAAAACGGTTGATACAATCGTTAGTATCATCATAATACGGTTCATCCGACTAGAATTTATCGACATATGACTATCCCGGATATCGGCGGTAAGTTCACGGTTCGATTCAATCATCTCTGTCAGTCGTATTAAATGATCGTAAATATCTGCAAAATAGGTGTGCTCAGTTTGTTGTAAATTCATTCGTTCTGAATTTAAAATTCGATAGAGTAAATCTCTCATAGGAATAACTGTACGTCTTAAACGTAGCAAATCTCCTCGAAGATCGAACACCAAATCCATAGAAAAATGGCGCATATCATAAGTGAGCTTATCTTCTACAGCATTTAAATAGTCTTCAATTTTGTAGACAATCGGAAAATAGGCATCCACCACTTTATCGACTATATGATAAGTTGCATGGATAGCACCTCTATCCCAGCCTTGTGGATTTTGTCTAATACGCTCTCGTGCCTGCTCCATTTCATGCATTGGATGGAAATGAAATGACACTACATAATCCTGACCTACAAATATATCTAACTCTTCTGCCTCTAATGTCTCCTCGTTAAGCGTATGTAAAACAAAGAAGTTGTATCCATCATAATAATCTACCTTAGGTCGCTGCAGTCTTTGTAGGCAGTCTTCAATAGCGAGTGGGTGAAAATGAAAAAAAGAACTAAGTATAAGCTCCTCTTCCTTGGAGGGCTCACCAATATCAATCCAGTACCATTCAAACTTTTTTTGTTTTATATCCTCTAATGGAAAGTCACTTACTATATCATGATCGGTCGTTATACCAATCGTGCGAATCATAGGAATCCCTCACTTTCATCACAATCTCTTTTCTTATTAATTAAAATGTATAACCTTTTATTCAGTGTCTGTCTAGCTCCAACGCTTTTCTAGGTTTCCATAGACGCTTGCACTTTTCTTATTATCTCATAGTCTCCCTGTTATAATGAATCTAAAACAAAGGAGAGGTAGTATGGAAAAAAATAATTATGAAGCCTTAATCCCGAATCGCATATTTGTAGGAGGCGTAGATGGGGTTGAACCTCTATTAGCTAATGAACAAATAGATATTATTTTCGACCTAAGGGTTGCATCTAAAGATCATCCTGCTGAAAATTTAAAGGTACATCAACCGATTTTGGATGGACAAAACGAACAGGTTGATTCAATTAAAGCTGGTATCCATGAAGTCGTTCAAGCATATAACCAGGGTAAAAATGTCTACTTTCACTGTAATTCAGGTGGTGGAAGAGCAGGGACAATGGCTGTTGCCACTTTGATGGAGTTAAATCTAGCAGAAACAGTAGAAGAAGCAGAAGAAATGGCCAAAGCAATTCGATCAAAGATAAACCTAAAAGAGGACCAACGAGATTCATTAAAAAGAATATATTCTAAATAAATCAAAAATTATTGTTGACTTATATAATTTCTATTTGTATACTAGGCATTAATCAAATAAAACAACTTTCTTATCAAGAGAGGTGGAGGGACTTGGCCCTATGATACCTCAGCAACAGGCAATTATGTACTGTGCTAATTCCAGAAGCGTTAGCTTGAAGATAAGAAGAGAATAATCACTGGTGACGTGTAAACCTCTTCTTGTTTCTAAGAAGGGGTTTTATTTGATTTAAACTATAAAAATAGGGGGAGAAATCAAATATGTCATCGGAATTATTAAAAGCCTTCAACACTTTAAAAGAAAAGCAGTGGGTAGATTTAACACATATATTCGGAGCAAACTCACCACATTTTTCAGCTTTTAAGGCAGCTGAAATAGACACATTGTTTAATCATGACGATGGATTTTTTGCACAAAGCTTTCAATTTGCAGGGCAATATGGCACGCATATAGACGCACCAATTCATTTTGTTAGAGATTCTCGTTACTTAGAAGAACTGGAATTAAAAGAACTCGTATTACCATTAGTTGTCATTGACCAGTCTAAGGAAGCTGCTGAAGATAATGACTTTACTTTATCAGTGGATGATATTTTAACATTTGAAAAAGCACATGGAAAAATCGAAGAAGGCTCATTTGTCGTACTTCGTACTGATTGGAGTAAACGTTGGCCAGACGAAAAAGCATTTAATAATAAAGATACAGATGGTAATAATCACGTACCAGGATGGGGAATAGAAGCATTAAAGTTCTTATTCCAAGAAAGAAAGGTTAAAGCTATAGGACATGAAACATTTGACACTGATTCAAGTGTGGATTATCTAAAAAATGGCGCATTACATGGAGAATATTACGTGCTTGAACAAGATACTTACCAAATAGAGCTATTAACGAACTTAGATAAGCTCCCTGCAAAAGGAGCTATTATATTCAATATCGTTCCAAAACCAGAGAAAGCCTCTGGATTCCCAGTACGATCATTTGCTATTTTACCATAAAAGGAGATGGATAAATTGCCAGTTAAAACAGCTATTCAAGCACCATTTAGAGCAGACCATGTAGGAAGTTTGTTAAGGCCAGAAAGTTTATTAACCGCGAGAAAAGAATACAAGGAGGGAACGATTACTAGAGAACAATTAAAAGCAGTTGAAACTAAAGAAATTCAAAGAATCGTTGATAAGCAAATCGAGGTAGGTCTAGAGCTTGTGACAGATGGAGAGTTTCGTCGCGACTGGTGGCATTTAGACTTCTTAGAGCATTTAAATGGTTTTGAAGGGTATGTACCCGAAAAAGGGTATATATTTGAAGGGATAGAAACAGAGAAATACGAAGTTCGCAATATCGGCAAAATCTCTTTCAACCCAGATCATCCATTTATCCAAGACTTTATTGATTTTAATGAGATTGTAGCTGGTCGTGCTGTTGCCAAACAAACTATCCCAAGTCCTAACCAATTGTTCCATCCTGGAATCCGAGATGAGAAAGTCTATCCAGATGTAGAAGAATTTGCAAAGGATGTAATTGCTGCTTATCAAGAAACTATACAAGCCTTTTATAAGGCAGGAGTTAGATATTTACAAATTGACGATGTTTATATTGCAGGTCTTTCTTCTCCAGATATTCCATATAAAGAAGGAGAAAGAGAATACTTAATAGATCTCGCTCTAAGGGTCGTCAATGGTATCCTAGAAAGTAAACCAGCAGACTTAGTAGTCACGACACATCTATGCCGTGGAAACTATCAATCTACTTGGGCTTTTGGTGGAAGCTATGCTTTGATAGCTCCGACATTATTTGCAAAAGAAAAAGTGGATGGATTCTTCTTAGAATACGATGATAATCGTTCTGGAGATTTTCAGCCCCTTGCTCATATACCAAACGGAGGAGCAAAAGTAGTTTTAGGTATTTTCACCTCTAAAACAGGTGAATTAGAAAACAAGGACAACATTCTTGCTCGAATTGAAGAAGCAATTCAATATGTACCATTAGAGCAACTAAGTATTAGTCCTCAATGCGGCTTTGCTTCCACCCATCACGGTAATAAGCTTACCGAAGAACAACAATGGGAAAAACTAAAATATATTGTTGATATCTCTAAAGAAGTTTGGGGTTAATCTGTGTAACATCTCGATTACATTCCATACTCATTTGTTGAAGACTGTAAACGAGTAAAATATAACTTTCTTTCTCGCATCTCATTTGATAATGGGTAAGAAAGTAACTTAACAAAAATGCCAAGGGAATAAAACCCTTGGCATTTTTGTTATTTTTTTATTTTCATTGCTTTTGCTTCTGCTTTTAATGCCTTCAAAAGCGAAATAATCATTAGTAGCATTACAAACGAAAATGGTAAGGCAGCAATAATTATTGTATTTTGCAATGCATCCAACCCATTAACGGATAACAATATAATTGCAATTACAGATAGTGCAAATCCCCAAGCAAGCTTTACTTTGTTCGGTGGTGTCAGTGATCCATTTGTCGACTGCATACCAAGAACGAAAGTAGCAGAATCTGCTGAAGTAATGAAAAAGGAACTAATTAATATAACTGCAAATACAGAAATAACGGTAGAGAGGGGCATCAGGTTGAACATTTCAAAAATCGTCAATTCGGTCGAGGCTTGAGCTAAGTCGGAAACTCCTCTTTTTTGAAAATCGATTGCTGTCGTACCAAAAGCCGAAAACCAAAAGGCTCCTAGTATAGTAGGAGCTACAAGAACACCTGTGACAAACTCGCGAATCGTGCGTCCTTTAGAAACTCGAGCGATGAACATACTAACAAATGGTGCCCAAGAAATCCACCATGCCCAATAGAAGATAGTCCAGTTATTAAGCCATTCACGATGTCCAGCATTTAATGGAGACGTTCGGAAGCTCATTTGTACGATATTTGCCAAATAACCCCCAAAAGAATCCGTTAACATATCAAAAATTAATAATGTTGGTCCAAGTATGATGACAAACCCAAGTAGAGCAAGAGCCAATATCAAATTCGTATTGGATAAATATTTTATCCCTTTACTTAATCCTGACCAAGCGGACATTACGAAAAGAACAGTGACAACCGCTATAATGATAATTTGAGACATAATCCCAATTTTAAAGCCGAATAAGTAATTTAACCCTCCGTTAATTTGAACTGCACCGAATCCGAGAGAAGTAGCAACACCGAACGCTGTAGCGAAAACAGCTAGCACATCCACAAGTGTACCCCAAGGGCCTTCCATCTTTTTGCCGAAAATCGGCTTCAATGTAGAAGAAATTAAGCCTGGTTCCCCTTTGCGGAACTGAAAGAAAGCAAGAGACAGGGCAACTACTCCATACATTGCCCAAACATGGAATCCCCAGTGGAAGAAAGTTTGGCGGAGTGATTCTTTAAAAGCTGCACTAGTATTTGGCTCTGTTGTCGCAGGATCGATGGCATAATGTGATAAAGGTTCAGCAGCACCATAAAAGACAAGCCCAATTCCCATACCGGCAGAAAATAGCATAGCAATCCAAGTAATAGTTGAAAACTGTGGACGATCTGTATCTTTTCCGAGTCGGATTTTTCCGTATGGACTAAAGATGAAGAAAATGCTTAACGCTAGCATAAACGTCATAAGTATCATGTAGTACCAACCAAATGACGAAGCAACAAAATTCTTAATAGTTGTGGTAATAGCCTCGAAACTTGCGGGAGCTAAAGCCCCGTAACCGACCGCTAAAACTATTAAACTCATTGTAATATAAAATACCTTTGATAATTTTTTCATGTTTCCCCCTACATAATTAAAGTTAAACAGTTAACTATACTATAAAATGGTATCAAATCAACCAATACACTTTGTCCCGATTCTTTTAAGTATTTCCATTTTAGATGATATTGAAACTTCTATTTCGTAATGAAAGCTAAAATAGCAATTTTTATTTTTAATTTAATGGAGATGTTTGTCTAGTTTGCTTGCTGTCCTCTTGCATTTACTAATAGTAGTGCAAGAAGGAGGTGAATTAACCATGAATCAACATCGTCAACCCTGTTCCTGTAATTCCTGTCATCAAACGCAGTGGCATCAACCAGCTGCGCAACCAGTTGTTTGTCCCCCGCAATACCGAGTGCGTGATTCGTTCTCACCAAGAATGCAACCTGTTATCCACCCAATTGTAAATGTGAATAGAGAACATATCGTAAACGTCCCTCAACATTTTTACACAGTGACCAACCAAAATGTAATGGCACCTGGAAGCCAACAGGCATTTCCTATGCAACAAGGACAGTTTCCACAACAATCTTTTGGTCAGCCATTTGGACAACAGTTTGGGCAACAACAATTCGGACAGCAACAGTTCTTCCCAGGTCAGAATAGATAATTCATCGATATTGTAGTTTCTTCTACGTTATTTAGAAAGTACGAGCAAATGCCTTTTGTAAAAAGTGCATTTGCTTTTTTTATTTAACTTACTAAAAGCCTTACATTTTCTTTTAAAGTATTCGCATAAAATAATATCTATGTATTTAGATATATTGTAATTTTCAGTATATTTTGATAAAGTTTATAATTATTTCGGTTTTCAAAAAGAAAAATAGAATGATATGGGGGAGTAATATGAAGTTATTTTTATCAGTCGATATGGAAGGGATTACTGGTTTACCAGACTATACGTTTGTAGAGTCTAATAAGCATAATTACGAACGGGCGAGACGTATAATGACCCAGGAAGCTAATGCAATTGTAGAAGGTGCTATATCAAAAGGTATAAAAGAAATATTAGTCAATGACAGTCATTCTAAGATGAATAATCTTCTCGTAGAAGAATTACATCCAGATGCATCCTTAATTACAGGAGATTTTAAGCCTTATTCAATGGTGCATGCGCTAGACGAAACGTATTTAGGAGCAGTGTTCGCTGGTTATCATTCGCGTGCTGGACAACCGGGTGTCATGAGTCACTCGATGATTTTTGGGGTTCGGAATATGTACATAAATGATGTAGTGGTTGGAGAACTTGGATTAAATGCTTACGTAGCAGGCTATTATGGGGTGCCTGTTATTATGGTGGCAGGAGACGACGGTGCCTGTAGGGAAGCGCAAGATCTTTTACCCGGCGTAGTAACTGCAGTGATGAAAGAGTCTATTTCTCGTTCAGCTGTAAAAACGTTACACCCTCTAAAATCACATGCCTTGCTTAGAGAAAAAGTAGCCGAGGCTATTGAAAAACGAGAGCAAATAAAACCTCTAACACCACCTGAAAACCCGATATTACGAATCGAATTTGTTAACTACGGTCAAGCGGAGTGGGCAGCTTTAATGCCAGGTTGTGAAATTATAGAAGGGACTACAACGGTGAAGTTTAAAGCTAAAGATATATTAGAGGCTTACCGAGCAATGCTTGTTATGGTGGAATTAGCGTTACAAGCTAAATTCTGTTAAGGGGGATTTTGGATGCAGAAATATATTATTAAGCGTTTTCTCATGATGATTGCAACGATTTTAATCATCGCGACATTGACTTTCGTATTGATGCACTTAATACCAGGTTCTCCATTTGAAGGAGAGCGGACGACTAATCCTACTATTCAAGCAAACTTAGAAAAGTTTTATAAATTGGATGAACCACTTCATGTTCAATATTTAAGCTATTTAAAATCTATTGTCACATTTGACTTTGGTCCTTCGATTAAAAAACCAAATGAATCTGTAAATGATTTGTTGGCACGGGGATTTCCAATCTCCTTTGAACTTGGGATGGTCACTATTTTAGTAGCTTTGCTATCAGGAATAATACTAGGAACGATTGCTGCTCTTCGACATAATGGTCTAATAGATTATTTTGCTATGACATTTGCAGTTATTGGTATATCTGTTCCTAACTTCGTCCTTGCTACATTACTTATCCAACAACTTGCCGTTACTTGGGACTTGCTTCCGGCGGCAACCTGGTCTAGTCCGTTACATATGGTATTGCCCGTAATAGCTCTTGCAACAGGGCCTACAGCTATCATTGCTCGTTTAACTAGATCTAGTATGTTGGAAGTGCTAACACAGGATTATATAAAAATGGCTCGTGCAAAAGGATTATCACCAGTAAGGATAATTATCCGCCATGCATTAAGAAATGCACTTATGCCAGTAGTGACTATTTTGGGGACTATGCTTGCGGGAATACTAACAGGAACTTTTGTAATCGAGCGTATTTTTGCTATTCCAGGAATGGGCAAATATTTCGTAGAGAGTATTAATAACCGAGATTATCCAGTAATAATGGGGACAACTGTGTTTTATAGCGCATTTCTGGTGTTCATGCTTTTCATTGTAGATATTGTCTATGGATTACTGGACCCACGCATAAAATTACACCGTAAGGAGGGGGATGCCTAATGACAAATTCACAAGAAGTAGTGTCCCCTCAGCATGTTAAGGATGAATGGTTTCGACCTCTTCCGAAGAAGCAGGGCAGTGCAGAAACAGTTGTTAGACCCTCATTATCCTATTGGAAGGATGCTTGGCGCCGTTTACGAAAAAATAAATTGGCGATGGGAGGATTAATCTTTCTTATTTTACTAATGCTTTTCGCGGTATTTGGTCCTATTTTTTCTCCCTATTCAGTTACAGCTACTGATTACCCTAGTCAAAATCAGCCTCCATCCGCAGCTCATTGGTTTGGTACAGATGAAGCAGGACGAGACGTATTTACAAGAACCTGGTACGGTGCCCGTATTTCCATATTTGTTGGAGTGATGGCTGCACTAATTGATTTCTTTATTGGCATTATTTACGGCGGTATTAGTGGATATAAAGGTGGACGCACAGATTCCTTCATGATGCGTGTGGTAGAAGTGCTTTATGGATTACCACATTTGTTAGTAGTCATACTATTGATGGTTATAATGGGTGCAAGTTTGACGACCATTATTGTTGCTCTTACAGTAACTGGATGGGTAGGGATGGCTCGAATTGTACGAGGACAGGTATTACAAATAAAAAATTATGAGTTCGTCACAGCATCCAAGTCGTTTGGTGCGAAGAGCTCTAGAATTATCCGGAAAAACTTATTACCGAATACGATGGGTCCTATTATAGTTCAGATGACACTTACAGTTCCGAGTGCTATTTTTGCAGAAGCATTTCTAAGTTTTTTAGGCTTAGGAATAGCGGCCCCATTTGCGAGCTGGGGTGTAATGGCAAATGATGCGCTTCCTGTTATTTTATCTGGTCATTGGTGGCGTTTATTCTTCCCTGCATTGTTTATTTCTTTAACAATGTTTGCATTTAATGTGCTAGGGGATGGACTGCAGGATGCTCTAGATCCGAAGCTGAGGAGGTAGATTGGATGAATGAACATCAATTAGATCATGCAAAGGAACAAATAAAAGAGCGAGTTGATGAAGTAGATAAATCTCTTCCAGTAGGTACCTCTGGGGTGCAAAAGAATAGAAAGAAGTCAAAGAAAGTTAGGTCAGATGTAAAAGTACTACAGGTAAATAATCTTCAGGTTTCTTTTCGAACATATGGTGGAGAGGTTGAAGCGGTTAGAGGGGTTAGTTTCGATTTACATCAAGGGGAAACACTTGCAATAGTGGGTGAATCGGGATGTGGAAAAAGCGTTACTTCTAATGCGATTATGGGGTTAATACCAAAGCCTGCTGGAATTATTAAGAATGGCCGAGTTCTTTTTAAAGGGAAAGAATTGACGAATATGTCGAAGCCGCAACTGCGGAAAATTCAAGGCGTTGATATATCAATGATTTTCCAAGATCCAATGACTGCACTAAACCCAACTCTCACGATAGGGGAGCAGTTAACTGAAGGACTTCGGACACATAAAAAAGTAAGTAAACAGGATGCAAAGCAAAAAGCAATAGAAATGTTGGAATTAGTAGGGATACCTAATCCTACAGAACGTTTAAAGCAATTTCCTCATCAATTTTCTGGTGGAATGCGTCAACGAATCGTAATTGCCATTGCGCTAATTTGTGAACCTGAGCTATTGATTGCAGATGAACCAACAACAGCACTCGATGTAACGATCCAAGCACAAATTTTAGAACTCTTTGAGGAGATTCAGCAAAAAACAGATATATCGATTATTTTAATTACTCATGATTTAGGAGTCGTTGCAAAAATAGCTGATCGAATAGCAGTAATGTATGCAGGGAAAATAGTAGAAATTGGTGATAAGCGTGCAATATTTTACACACCAGAGCATCCATATACGAAAGGACTTTTAAATTCAGTACCACGTCTGGATTTGGTTGAAGAAGAGCTACAGCCAATTGAAGGAACACCACCAGATTTATTTTCGCCACCGCAAGGATGTCCTTTCACGGCAAGATGTCCGTATGCGATGGAAGTATGCGATCATGTATATCCTTCTACGACAACAAAATCTGATACACATGCGGTTGACTGTTGGCTTCAAGACGAACGTGCAAAAGTATTACAAGAGTTATCTTGAATAGGATGAGCGCGCGTAAGTGCATTCACATATAAATTACAAAGGGGGAACTAGAATGAAGAAATGGTTATCATTATTTGTAGTAGCGTTATTTGTCCTTGTGTTAAGTGCTTGTACAGCCACGAAAGATGCGGGTGAAACACCGAAAACTAATACAGGTAATGAAGGAGAAGAGAAGGAAACTGCAGCAGAAACGGAAACAGAAAAAGTACTCAAATTAAATAATGGAAATGAGCCAACCTCATTTGATCCATCTGTAGGATTTGATGCAGTTTCTTGGAATGCACTGAATAATTTAATGGAAGGACTTGTACGACTTTCAAAAGACCATGTGGCGGAGCCTGCGACAGCTGAAAAAATTGATGTAACAGAAGATGGACTGACATATACATTTACAATTCGAGATGATGCGAAATGGTCTAATGGTGAGCCTGTATTAGCAAGTGACTTCGTCTACGGATGGTTGCATATGTTAAATCCGGAAACGGCGTCTCCGGCAGCATTTTTGGCATATTTCATTGATGGAGCTGAAGCTTATAATAGTGGGGAAGGTACGGCTGAGGATGTTGCTATTAAAGCATTAGAGGAAAAAGTATTTGAAGTGAAGTTGAATGCTCCAACCGAAGCATTCTTGAATATTATTACAAACCCTAGTTTCTTCCCAGTGAATGAGAAAGTAGCTACAGAGAATGCAACGTGGTTTACTGAAGCAGATACATTCGTAGGGAACGGTCCGTTCAAGTTAACTGCATGGGAACATGATGTTAGCTTTACATTTGCAAAAAATGAAAACTATTGGGATGCAGATACTGTGAAGCTTGATACAGTAGAATGGGCAATGGTAGATGACTCCAATACAGAATACCAAATGTACGAAACAGGGGAATTAGATGTGTCGGGTGTACCATCTGAATTAGCAGATCAGTTAATGAATGACCCTGAACTTAAAAATGAAGACCAGGCAGGACTATATTTCTATCGCTTTAATGTTTCACAAGAGCCTTTTACGAATAAAAAAATCCGTCAAGCTTTTGGTATGGCTGTTGATCAACAAGAAATCGTCGAGTTTGTAACAAAGAATGGTGAAAAACCAGCGGAAGGCTTTATTCCTTACGGATTTGTAGGTCCAGATGGTAAAGAATTCAGAGAAACAGCAGGTAAGCTTGTAGGTTTTGATGCAGAAAAAGCAAAAACGCTTTTAGCTGAAGGTATGGCAGAAGAGGGTTACACAGTGTTACCAGAAGTAAATTTAACTTATTCTACAAGTGATACCCATAAGAAAATAGCAGAAGCGTTGCAAAGTAAATTTAAAGAAGTGTTAGGAGTAGATGTAACACTACAAAATGTAGAAGCAAGTGTGTTTGCGACCGAGCAAAAAGAGTTTAAATATCAATTGTCTCGTTCTTCCTTCTTATTTGACTATGCTGATCCAGTGAATGCATTAGAAAGCTTCATTACAGATTCTTCTATGAATCGTACGACATGGTCGAATGCAGAGTTTGATAAACTAATTGCCGATATTAAAAAGGAAACAGACGAAGTAAAACGTTGGGAAATGCTAATCCAAGCAGACGCGTTATTAATGGATGAAATGCCTATTTTCCCAGTTCACTATTACAATCAAGTGACACTTGAAAAACCAACAATTTCAGGAATCGTAAGACATCCAGTTGGATACATGGATTTAAAATGGGCTGACAAAGAGTAAAGAGCTAATGCTGTGCTTTGGTAGTTAGTCTCAGTTCGCGACATCGTGTCGTAACGACTGACCCCTGTCAAGTAATGGAAGAACTTCACGTAAAGGAGTTATTTGCCTTTTCTAAAATCTTGAAGCGACTCGAGGGGCTATGCGCTAGAAAAAGAATAATTGCACAAGCGATTAAGAAAGACTGCGGTGCCTCTTATGGTGCCGCCCTTTTCTTTCGTAGTAGCTATGTTAAACTTTGCTGTGAGTTAGTTTACAAAGCTTTCATTATAAAGGAGATATTACATATGAAGATTCGTCCGAAACGATTACAAAAAGGGGATACTATTGGCATTATTGCTCCTTCAAGTCCGCCAAATTTAGATAATTTAAAGCGTTCCTTTGCCTTTTTAGAGGAGCTCGGTTTGTCATATCAGCTAGGTAAAAGTGTAGAAAATATACATGGTTATTTAGCTGGTACCGATGAGGAACGTTTAGAAGATTTACATGAAATGTTCGCTAACCCGGATATCGCAGGAATTATTTGTGCAGGTGGTGGCTACGGTTCTGCGCGTTACACAGATCAAATCGATTTTCAATTGATGCATGAGAATCCAAAAATATTTTGGGGCTACTCGGATATAACCTTTCTACATACAGGGATGAATCTATATTCGGATATCGTCACCTTCCATGGACCAATGTTAGCATCGGATGTGGGAAAGGATACATTCTCGGAGCTATCCAAAAAAATGTTTCAGCAACTATTTAATCCGATGGAGCTATTTTATACCGAATCAATCTCTCCATTGACACAAGTTTCTCCGGGTATTGTGAGAGGAGAACTTACAGGAGGTAATTTATCACTATTAGCTAATGGTATAGGTACGAAATATGAGGTTAACACAAAAGGAAAACTTCTCTTTATAGAAGATGTGGGCGAAGAGCCATACAAAGTCGATGGTATGCTTAACCAACTACGCCAAGCAGGTATTTTAGATGCAGCGGCTGGGTTTGTTATTGGAGATTTTAGTGATGCGGAACCTAAAAAAAGACCGGTTACTTTATCTTTAGATGAAGTGTTTGACCATTATATCGGTAAATTAGGTAAGCCTGCGGTGAAAGGATTTAAAATAGGGCATTGCGAGCCTCATTTCGCTATACCACTTGGAATGGAAGCAGAATTGGACGCAAATAACTTATCTCTAACAATATTACCTGGAGTGGAATAAAGGGGGAGAGAAGATTGTATATAAAATCGATTGAGACATTTGATGTGGCAATTCCTCTCACCAAACCTTTCAAAACTGCTCTACGAACAGTGACAACGGCTTACTCAGTGTATGTGACTATTGTGACGAGTGATGGATTAGTTGGTTATGGAGAGGCTCCACCAACACATGTAATCACTGGAGAATCAATGGATAGTATCCGCTACGCTATTAACGAAGTAATAGCACCCCAGTTAATAGGTTTGAATATTTTACAAAGTGAACAAGTATTTCAGAAACTAAACACAGCCTTAGTAAGAAATACGAGTGCTAAAGCAGCTGTAGACATGGCTATTCACGACATACTTGCTAGGTATGCGGGTCTTCCTTTATATCAATTTCTAGGTGGATATCGGGATACGATTGAAACGGATTTTACGGTTAGTGTGAATGACCCGGCCGAGATGGCCGATGATGCGGAACAGTATATAAAGGATGGATTTAAAGTTCTAAAGGTCAAGGTAGGTATTGGTGATATAAAAGATGATATCGAACGAATTCATGCTATTCGAAAACGTGTGGGAATGACTCCAAAGTTAAGACTCGATGCTAACCAAGGATGGAATGCAAAAGAGGCGGTAAAAGCAATTAGTTTAATGGAAGATGCAGGTCTATCAATCGAATTTGTAGAGCAACCAGTCCCTGCTTGGGATCTAGAGGGCTTAAAGTATGTTACTGATCATACTTATACTCCAATTATGGCCGATGAGAGTGTTTTTTCCGTGCAGGACGCTAAACAAGTTCTAAAAATAAGAGCTGCTGATTTGATAAACATAAAGCTAATGAAATCTGGGGGGATTTATCACGGAAAAAAAATAAATGCACTTGCAGAGGCGAATGGTGTGGGGTGTATGGTAGGGAGCATGATTGAAACGAAATTAGGCATCACAGCTGCAGCTCATTTTGCCGCTAGTCAGCCGAATATTCGATATTTCGATTTTGACGCACCGTTGATGCTGGATAATGATTTAATAGTCGGTGGAGTTATCTATGAAAAAAGTAAAATGTCGTTTTCTAATGAACTAGGATTAGGAATAACACATGTAAATTTGGATTAGGAGGCCAAAAGATGCCAGTTGAAACGAAAGAATGGGTTTGCGCTGTAAAGGTTGGAACAATTTGGACTGAACCTAATTCTGCAAGAGAGATAGATAATCCAGGAATATCAAATCCTGTGTTATTGGTGGAATGGCTTGAGGCACTACCATACAAAGAAAGATTAGCGTTATGTAATGAAAATCGTGTGCAAACACAGCTTCTTTACGGAGAGCCATTGTTTCTGGAGGAGATAGAAGGGGAATGGGCAAAGGTTGTTGCTATTTGGCAGCCCTCTAAAAAAGATAATCGCGGTTATCCAGGATGGATTCCACTGTCACAAATAAAGCCGGCTGGACAAGTGAATAACAAAGGAATTGTAAGAGTTTCGTCTGCAAAAGCACAGCTATGGGACTTACAGCATAACCCTTTGCTCGTTTTACCGTTTAATACTATTCTACCGATAATATCAGAGGGGGAAGTATTTTATACGGTTCATACTCCACATGGCAAAGCGCTATTATCGAAAGGCCAAGCTCAATTTGCACTATCTTTGATGCAGCTTCCTAAGAAGTCTGCAGAAGAGGCAGTTGCTCTAGGGGAAAAGTATTTAGACTTGCCTTACCTTTGGGGTGGGATGTCCCCATATGGTTATGATTGTTCCGGTTTTTCCTATAATATGATGAAGGCTTGTGGGTATATAATTCCACGGGATGCAAGTGACCAGGCAAAAATGGGAGAAGAAATTCCTATACACAATCCTTCTCTTTGGAAAAAGGGAGATTTAATATTCTTCGCAAATGATGAAGGTACTGGAAGCGTTAGACATGTTGGTTTTTATTATGGGAATGGACAACTTTTGCATTCTCATTCAACTGGGAAAACAGTAGAAATTTTAGTATTAGCAGAATCTAAGTTAGAAAAGGAAATTTGTGCAGTTAGAAGATATGCCGTTTAGGGGGGAATCACATGACGGAAAAAGTTCTATTATCTGTTCAAGATTTGAAGCGTCATTTTGACATTGGGAGCGGGGAGACGTTAAAAGCAGTCGATGGGATAAGTTTTGATATAGTCAAAGGAGAAACATTTGGTTTAGTTGGAGAATCGGGTTGTGGTAAATCGACAGCAGGTCGAACTATTTTAGGGTTATACAATAGAACAGAGGGAAAAGTTCTGTTTGAAGATAAAAATGTGCATGAGATGAGTAGCAAAGAAAGAACAGGATACTTGAAAAAGATGCAAATGATCTTCCAGGATCCTTATGCATCCTTAAATCCACGTTCCACTGTGTTTGAAATTATTGCAGAACCAATGGAAATACATAAACTATATAAAAAAGAAGAGTTAAAGTCTAGAGTGTATGAGTTACTAGAGGATGTCGGACTAAACAAAGACCATGCTAATCGCTATCCTCATGAATTTTCTGGAGGGCAACGACAACGAATTGGCATAGCTCGTGCTCTTGCATTAGATCCAGAGTTTATAATCGCGGATGAGCCAATTTCAGCGTTGGATGTGTCGGTACAAGCACAAGTAGTGAAGTTGCTCCAGCGGCTACAAAAAGAAAAAAATCTAACTTATTTGTTTATCGCACATGATTTATCGATGGTCAAGTACATCTCTGACCGAATTGGGGTCATGTACCTGGGGCATATGGTAGAACTAACTACAAGTAACCAATTGTATGATGAGCCACTACACCCCTATACACAGGCATTGTTATCCGCGATTCCGATTCCAGACCCTGATATAGAGGAATCACGGGAACGTATACTATTGCAAGGAGAGCTTCCGAGTCCTATCAATCCACCTTCTGGTTGCGTGTTCCGTACAAGATGTGCACACGCTATGTCTATTTGTACAGACAAAAGACCGGTTTGGAAGGAGCAGGAAGCAGGGCATTTTGTGGCATGTCATCTTTATAATTAAATGGCTTCTTTACACCAAGTGTTGGAAGTAGAAATCATTTTTATTGAAGATTTGTTCATTTGTGTAAGGGCACTTAAAGCTTCTATATCTGCATTTTTCTATTCAGGTAGAGGCTAGATTTTTTGTTGATTTCTACTCGTTCAGTTGTCTTAAGGTGGATAGGGTCTGTATATGACCTTGCATATTCATTGTTTTTAATAGAATTTTTTTATTCTAATTAATGATTAATTACTACTCGCTTTATTGATTGCAGTGGAATGCGGCGACTCCAGCGGGATAAGCGAGAAAGTCGAGACTCCACAGGGAGCGTTTATAGGAACGAAGGCTAAGTATTAAAATGCGTATGTCGACAATTTATAATTAGCATCATACTGGCCCAAGGAGGCTCGGCCTCGCCCGCGGAAAGCGTCCGCATGAAACGAAAATCAGCAGTATTATTAAAGTCCTTTATTCAAAATAGCAAGTTGCATAATTATATGTTGACAGATTGCTAATACTTGTAGTATTCTGAAAATAACTTAAAGAAAGGAGTGAGGCATTATGGCAAATCTATATACGTATCCACGAATCAGTAAGTTCATGATGTCCCACTCTGTATGTCTCTAACCAGATACATGCTTCTTTACTAATGACCGGGAAACCATGACTGCTGATTTGTGCAGTCATGGTTTTTTTATACGGAAAATTAGGAGGAAGTAAAATTGAATTTAATCGAACAATATGGATGGAATAATAATTGGGAAGAAAAAATGACAGGTAGTGGAATCGCAGGTCGCGTTTTACTGGAACATAAAAATTTATATAGAGTTATGACCAATGAAGGAGAGTTACTAAGTTCACTTTCCGGGAAATTTAAGTTTGAGCATAATAGGGAAGCATTTCCGGCAGTTGGAGACTGGGTAGTGCTTGATCAGATGCCTGGTGAGGAAAAAGGAATCATTCATGAAGTGCTTCCTCGCAGCTCGCAGTTCTCTAGGAAAATGGCGGGATTGACTACGGAAATTCAATTAATCGCTGTAAACGTTGATTTTGTATTTTTGGTTATGTCACTTAATCATGACTTCAATGTCCGTAGACTAGAGAGATACCTATTGGCGGCATGGGATTCAGGGGCGACGCCGGTTGTGGTGTTAACGAAAAAAGATACCTGTGAAGACCTAGAATATTATATTAAAGAAGTTGAGGCTATTGCATTTGGTGTAGATATATTTGCAGTGAGTAGTGTTACAGGAGAGGGTATTGATCTTCTGGGGAATCTGTTGGCTGCACATAAAACTGGCGCACTTTTAGGATCTTCAGGAGTAGGGAAATCCTCTTTGATTAACGCATTATCAGGTGTAGAAGTAATGGCTGTAAATGATATAAGGACAGATGATAGTAAAGGGCGCCATACGACTACACATAGAGAACTGACGCTGTTACCACAAGGGGGCTTATTAATTGATACACCTGGTATGAGGGAGTTTCAGCTTTGGGATACGAGTGAAGGAGTTAGTGCTAGCTTTCAGGACATCGAAGACCTAGCGTTAGCGTGTCGCTTCCGTGATTGCCAGCATGTAAAAGAGCCGGGCTGTGCAATTCAAGAGGCTATTTACAATGGTACGCTCAAACGAGAACGATACAAAAGTTATGTAAAACTAATGAGAGAGCTTGCACATATCGATCGTAAAAACGATGCAATAGCTAAAAAAGCTGAAACGAATAAATGGAAGCAAATAGCGAAGTCCCAACGAAATAATTATAAAAAGAAAATCTGATTATAGATAGGTGATAACGAATGATTCAATTAGTCAATCACAATGATGAAAAAGTCGCTGAGAGTATTCTATCAATTCAACTACCAGCATATAAAGTTGAAGCTGATTTAATAGGATTCGATGGAATACCACAGCTTTTAGATACAGTAGAAAATATAAAAAGTTCTAAAGAACAATTTCTCGGGAAGTTGGATGGCTCGAAATTAGTAGGTTTTCTTTCTTATGAAGGTACAGAGGAACTAATTGACATTTGTAGGCTTGTAGTAGATCCTAATCATTTTCGAAAAGGAATTGCATCAGAGTTATTAAGTTATCTATTAAACGTCTATGGAAATGAAAAAAAGATAGTTGTATCAACTGGTGCAAAAAATACACCAGCAATCACATTATATGAAAGACATAATTTTACAAAATTAGTGGATGTCGAAATAGAACCCGATTTCTTTATTACTCAACTAACGTATGAACGAAAAAAGATTTAATGAATAGGAATATTCATATTAATATATCCTAAACTACAAACGACTGTTTGTAGTTTTTTTCTTTTTTCAGGGCAAATCGTATCAATTGCACATGCGAAAAATTCTCGTTATAATATAGTCAAAGTTAGTCAAAGTCAGTTTGTGAGAAGAGGTGAGAAGATGAAAAATATATCTGACATAATTGAAGGGTATTTAAAGGCTATTATAGAAGAAGGAAGTAAGGAACAAATTGAAATTAAGCGAAGTGAAATTGCAGAAAAGTTTCAGTGTGTTCCATCTCAAATAAATTATGTTATCAATACAAGGTTTACCCAAGATCGAGGATACTTAGTAGAAAGTAAACGAGGTGGAGGGGGATATATTCGAATCCTCCGCGTTCGAGCTCATACGAAAGCTGATTTAATAGAGCATATTATACAGACACTAGAAAACGGGGCTTCTGAATCCGTTACCGAAGATATTGTTTTCCGGTTAATCGATGAGGATGTTATATCTAAACGTGAAGCTAAACTTATTTTAGCAGCTTTAAACCGAACGACTTTAGCAATTCCGCTTCCTGCGAGAGATGAACTACGATCACGTATACTATGTGCCATGTTATTAACGTTAAAATATGAAAAAAGTGAAAAATGAACGGGGTGTGTTGAAAGGTGATTTGTGAAAATTGTAAGCAAAGACCAGCTAAAGTAACGGTTACGCAAGTGCATAACGGTGAACACTTTGAAAGACATTATTGTGAGGTCTGTGCAAATAGCCTCCACCCGTTTTATGTAGAGTATAAACAAGATCCGTTATCTCTACATCAGCTATTATCGAATTGGTTTGGTCAAACAGAACAGCAGCCAATGCAACAAAAACAACCTAAAAATATGATCGTATGCGATGAATGCGGTTGGTCGATACAGCATTTTTTAGATGAAGGGAAATTTGGTTGTGCAAATTGCTATAACAGTTTCCGCAAGCAGTTGCCTAATGTATTTAAGAGACTACATAACGGCAATACAACGCATATTGGAAAGGCTCCAGGTGCGCTTGGGGAGAAAATTGCTATTAAAAAACGAATAGAAGCAATTCGTTCTCAAATGAAAGACGCGATTGACACTGAAAGTTTTGAGGAAGCCGCAAAGTTAAGGGATGAAGCGAGAGATTTGGAAAGTCAGCTTTCTACAGGAGGTGACCAAACTGATGTCAATTGAACGTTTTTTAGACAACTCAATTTCTAGTTGGATGGCGGGAGAGGGTAAGCATTCGGATATTGTTATGAGTACAAGAATTCGCTTAGCAAGAAATCTGAATGGCTATCGTTTTCCTTTAGCATTTACAGAAGATGAGGCGCATAAAATTGACCAATCTGTTTCCTCCACTTTGTTGGACGCAAGTGACGAATTACAGATGCAATTTTCTTCCATCCATATAAAGGATGTATCTGAACTAAGTCGTCAGGTGTTAGTAGAAAAACATTTAATCAGTCCAAAGCTTGCTAACTCGCCAATGACTGGCTCTGTTTTATTGTCAAATGATGAATCCGTTAGTGTGATGGTCAACGAAGAGGATCATATTCGTATACAATGTCTTTTTCCAGGGCTTCAAATTCAAGAGGCCTATGCTCAGGCAGATATGTTAGATCGTGTTTTAGATAAGGAATTACCATATGCTTTTGACGAGCAGTTTGGATATTTAACAAGCTGCCCTACCAATACAGGTACTGGTTTACGTGCATCTGTAATGATGCATTTACCCGCATTAACGATGACGAAGCAAATGAATAGAATCGTCACTATCATTTCAAGACTAGGAATGGTTGTAAGAGGAATCTACGGAGAAGGTAGTGAAGCGCTCGGTAATGTATACCAAGTGTCCAACCAAACCACACTTGGTAAGTCAGAAGAGGACATACTTGCTGATCTTCAGAGTATTACCGAACAAATTATTCAAAAAGAAAGAGAAGCACGGGATGCACTTCTAAAGCATTCGGCCAATACACTAGAAGACCGACTATATCGATCTTTAGGAACTTTATCATTTGCCCGTATTATGGCGACAGATGAAGCGGCAAGATGCCTATCGGATGTGCGATTAGGGATAGATATAGGACTCATTGAAGATGTGGATGTGACTATATTGAATGAATGTATGGTGTTTATGCAACCAGGATTTCTACAAAAATATGCAGGTACTTCATTGAACACCTCTGAGCGGGATATGTTTCGCGCAAAGCTGTTAAGGGAACGATTGCAAAAAGAAGAAAAACAGAAAACAAAAGGAGAGGAATCTGAATGATGTTTAATCGTTTTACACAAAGATCTCAAAAAGTATTACAACTAGCACAAGAAGAGGCTATTCGCTTAAAGCATGAATCTATAGGGACAGAACATATATTACTTGGTCTTATCCGAGAAGGTAGTGGAATTGCTGCAAAAGCATTAGAAGCAATAGAAGTAGATCTAAAAGTAATCGAAACAGGGATCGAGGAACTAGTAGGAGCTGGTAAGGAAGAAGTTGGACCAATTGTTAACTATACACCTCGTGCGAAAAAGGTGATTGAGCTTTCAGTAGATGAGTCTCGAAAACTAGGTCACTCATACATTGGAACAGAGCATCTATTACTAGCGTTAATCCGTGAAGGAGAAGGAGTAGCAGCTCGTGTTCTAAATAATGCAGGAGTAAGTTTAAACAAAGCTCGTCAACAAGTTCTTCAATTATTAGGAAGTACAGAGCAAGCACATGGTAATGGGAACAATGGGACTGCTCCAGCTAGTACACCTACACTGGATGGTCTAGCTCGTGATTTAACGCAAATTGCAAGAGAAGGTACGCTAGATCCTGTAATTGGACGTAGCAAAGAAATTACAAGAGTAATTGAAATATTGGCTCGTCGTACAAAAAACAACCCAGTTTTAATTGGTGAACCAGGTGTTGGGAAAACGGCTATAGCAGAAGGGCTTGCGCAGCAAATCGTACAAAATGAAGTGCCAGAAATCCTACGTGATAAACGAGTAATGACGCTGGATATGGGTACAGTTGTTGCTGGTACAAAATATCGTGGAGAATTTGAAGATCGTTTGAAAAAGGTGATGGATGAAATTCGTCAAGCCGGCAATGTTATTTTATTTATCGATGAACTTCATACATTAATTGGAGCTGGTGGAGCAGAGGGTGCTATTGATGCTTCGAATATTTTGAAGCCTGCTCTTGCTCGTGGAGAAATACAATGTATAGGTGCGACAACACTGGATGAGTATAGAAAATATATTGAAAAAGATGCTGCACTAGAACGTCGTTTCCAACCAATTCAAGTAGACGAACCTTCAGTAGATGAAGCTATCCAAATTATTTACGGTTTACGTGATCGTTATGAAGCACATCACCGTGTAAAAATTACAGATGCAGCGGTAGAAGCTGCTGTCAAAATGTCTGACCGTTATATTTCTGATCGTTTTCTACCAGATAAAGCAATTGACTTAATAGATGAAGCGGGATCTAAAGTACGTTTACGTTCGTATACAACACCTCCTAATTTAAAAGAGCTAGAAGCAAAACTAGAGGCGATTCGTTCTGAGAAAAATGCTGCAGTGCAAAGTCAGGAGTTTGAAAAAGCTGCATCATTCCGTGATAAAGAACAAAAGCTTAAAGATGAACTAGAAAAAATGAAAAACAATTGGAAAGAAAAGCAAGGAAAAGAAGAGTCTGAAGTTACAATAGAAGATATTGCAGCAGTGGTGTCTATGTGGACTGGTGTACCAGTATCCAAGCTAGCGCAAACAGAATCTGAGAAGTTATTAAAACTGGAAGATAAATTACATGAAAGAGTTATTGGTCAAAGTGAAGCAGTGGACGCAATTTCAAGAGCTATTCGTCGTGCTCGTGCAGGACTGAAAGATCCAAAACGTCCTATTGGTTCCTTTATCTTCTTAGGACCTACTGGTGTAGGGAAAACAGAACTTGCTCGTGCTCTAGCGGAAGTGATGTTCGGAGACGAAGATGCGATGATTCGTGTATATATGTCCGAGTACATGGAAAAACATTCAACTTCTCGTCTAGTTGGTTCTCCTCCAGGATATGTTGGTTTTGACGATGGTGGACAATTAACAGAAAAGGTACGTCGTAAACCATACTCTGTTATCTTATTAGATGAAATTGAAAAGGCTCATCCTGATGTCTTTAATATTCTTCTTCAAGTGTTAGAGGATGGCCGATTAACAGACTCAAAGGGCCGTACAGTAGATTTCCGTAATACGGTAGTTATCATGACATCGAATGTCGGTGCGGATGCACTTAAATTCAACAAATACGTTGGGTTTAACTTACAAGAAGGTGGCAAGACAGACTATAAAGATATGAAAGGTAAAATGCTAGAAGAGTTGAAAAAAGCATTCCGCCCAGAGTTCTTAAACCGTCTAGATGAAATGATCGTGTTCCACTCTCTAGAAAAAGACCATTTAAAACAAATTGTTTCATTAATGACAGACCATTTAGCAAAACGTTTGAAAGAACAAGGTATTGAATTAGAAATCACAGAAGCAGCACAAGATAAAATTACAACCGAAGGATATGAACCAGAATATGGTGCTCGTCCTTTACGCCGTGCAATACAAAAACATGTAGAAGATCGACTTTCCGAAGAGCTTTTAAAAGGGGAAGTATTAGATGGGCAACATGTAATATTTGATGTTGAAGACAATGAGTTCGTCGTTCGCACGAAAGCTTTGGTTACCGAAGGTTAATATAGCGGGCATTCCGAAAAATAGTTCGGAATGCCCTTTTTTTATAAAGAGTAAGAAAACAGGTTTTTCATAGCTTATTGCTTAGTTGGTAAGATTGGACAAAGTTACTATAGTGATAAGACCGTTGAATCAAATGATACTATTCTGTAGGATGAAGAAAGTAGATTTTCTTTTAAGTAGTGGAAATACAGTGGGATATTAGGTGTTCACCTAATAAAGAAGCGAAATAGCAAACGAAATTGTATTTTCGAGAATAGGAAAGTGTCTTTTTACTAGTTATCTAAAAATGCACTTACCTGTTTCTAAAAGTTGTAGAAGGGCGACGAATAGACAAACTAGCATTCCTAGAAATGGACTCGGATATAATATAGCAAAATGTCTGTACAAAGCCTTCGAAATTGATAGGAATAGGTTTTGTACATATAGGACAGGGTGTTTTTTACCCGATTTTTCTTATTACATAGGAGGTATTATGGCTAAAAAGAAAACGAAGTTTATGTGTAATTCATGTGGATATGAATCCGCAAAATGGATGGGAAGATGTCCTGGATGCGGCGATTGGAATACAATGGTAGAAGAAACAGAAATAGTTTCAAAAGGTCCGAAACGTTCCTTTCAGCATTCGGATGGCGTAGCGCAAAAGGCTACCCCGATTATTTCGGTGGTAACAGCAGAAGAACCACGAGTGACAACCGACTTTGCGGAATTGAATCGTGTTCTTGGTGGGGGTATTGTACCAGGATCCCTAGTGTTAATAGGAGGAGATCCAGGTATAGGGAAATCTACTCTTCTTTTACAGGTTTCAGCTTTACTTGCCAATAAAGGTGAGCGAGTTCTATACATTTCGGGAGAGGAATCCATCCGTCAGACAAAGCTTCGTGCAGAACGTTTAGGAGTTACCTCAGCTGAGCTTTATATCTACTCTGAAACTAATTTAGAACTTATTAATGAAACAATTGAGAGTGTAGAGCCTAAATTTGTCATTGTGGATTCTATTCAAACTGTTCATCATCCGGAAGTAACTAGTGCACCTGGGAGTGTATCGCAAGTTCGTGAATGTACAGCAGAGCTTATGCGAATAGCCAAAACAAAAAATGTAGCAATCTTTTTAGTAGGACATGTAACAAAAGAAGGTCAAATTGCAGGGCCGCGTATATTGGAACATATGGTGGATACCGTTTTGTATTTCGAAGGAGAACGTCACCATACGTATCGTATTTTAAGGTCTCAAAAAAATCGTTTTGGCTCTACGAATGAAATTGCTATATTTGAAATGATTCAATCTGGATTAAAAGAAGTACTTAATCCGTCTGAATTATTTTTGCAGGAACGATCTCACGGAGCAGCAGGTTCTGCAATTGTTGCCTCTATGGAAGGTACCAGACCTATTTTAGTAGAAATTCAAGCTCTAGTGACGCAGTCTAGCTTTAACTACCCGAAACGTATGGCCACTGGTATTGATCAAAACCGGGTTTCATTGCTAATGGCGGTACTGGAAAAAAGAATGGGATTACTACTTCAAACGCAAGATGCCTATATAAAAGTTGCAGGTGGAGTGAAATTAGACGAACCTGCAATCGATTTAGCCGTCCTAGTAAGTATCGTATCTAGTTTTCGAGATACAGGAGTTACACCGACAGATTGTTTTATCGGCGAAATCGGTTTAACTGGAGAAGTGAGAAGGGTGTCTAGGATTGAACAGCGTGTGCAAGAGGCTGCAAAGCTTGGCTTTAAAAGAGCGATTGTTCCTGCATCTAATTTAGGCGGTTGGGATTACCCTAAAGACATCCAAATTATAGGGATTGAAACAGTTAACGAAGCGATGAAAGAGGCATTCTCGTAACAAAGAAGAGAGCGAATACTCTAGCAGATAATCACCTTAGGATTTGGCGTAAAGGCAAAGAACGCCTTTACGTGGAATCCTTGCTACTGCGCAAAGATTTTCGCTGTAGAATGTTGTCGGGGCGCGGGAGGGGGCAAGTGCTTTTCTTATTAGACTTATTGTGAAAGATGGAAGTATAATGAAATAAATGGAGGTGGCATACTTGTTAAAATGGATTATTCAAATTGCTTTTGTTTTAATTGGTGGAACATTGGGTTTATTATTCTTACCGCACTTATACGAGCTTTTTAATTTATCTGAGAACCCATGGATTCACAATCCGTATGTATCTGTTTTAGTTGGAGCGATATTGTTATACGTGGCTGCATTATTTATGACTGACTACTTAGTGAACTTTATCAAGTGGATGGAAGAACGGTTATTAAAAGCGCCGATTGGAGACTTGCTGTTCGGAACACTTGGGCTGGTTATAGGATTAATCGTTGCCTTTTTCCTTGGTTCTGCGCTTAATAATATTGCAATACTGGGTATTGGATCGATTGTTCCGATACTATTGTCTATTGTTTTGGGATACTTAGGTTTCCAAGTCGGTTTTAAAAAGCGTGACGAACTTCTTCAAGTTTTTACTCCTTCTAAACAGAATAGTAGCAAAAAGAAAACAGTGGACGAGGATAACCAAGAATTGATTTTAGGAACTTATAAATTGTTAGATACGAGCGTTATTATTGATGGTCGCATCGCTGACATTTCGGTAACAGGATTTATCGAAGGGGTTCTTGTCGTTCCTCAATTTGTTTTGACTGAATTACAACATATTGCAGATTCCTCGGATACGCTTAAACGAACAAGAGGGCGTCGGGGTTTAGACGTATTGAAAAAACTACAAACGGAAAGAGCATCTGCCGTGTTAATCGTAGAAGAAGATTTCGAAGATATCCAAGAGGTAGATTTAAAATTAGTTCGACTAGCTAAAAAGATGAATGGAATTGTTGTAACAAATGACTTCAATCTAAACAAGGTTTGTGACCTACATCAAGTGCGTGTTTTGAATATTAATGACTTGGCAAATGCGGTAAAACCGGTCGTTATTCCCGGGGAAATAATGCATGTTGTCGTTATTAAAGACGGCAAAGAACACAATCAAGGTGTTGCATATTTAGATGATGGAACAATGATTGTTGTGGAAGGTGGTAAAACATATATTGGACAGGCCATAAATGTAGAAGTAACAAGTGTACTTCAAACATCGGCTGGCCGAATGATATTTGCAAAACCACAGGACTCAAAATAACGAAGAAGGGTTGTTTCCTTTGAGAAAGGAATACGCCCTTTTTCTATGTGATGGAGGTTCGTTAACATGATATATACTGTTTTATTGCCAGCAGCGGGTAGTGGGAAACGAATGGGTGCTGGACAAAATAAGTTGTTTTTAGAACTGCGTAATGTTCCTATTTTGATACATACTTTAAGAGTGTTTGATAGAGATCCTAATTGTGAGCAAATTGTATTGGCTGTGAAGAAAGAGGAAAAAGAATTGATTGAACGGCTCCTTAAAGAATACTGTATTACAAAAGTTTCGGCTATTGCCGAAGGTGGAGAAGAAAGACAGCATAGCGTATATGCGGGTTTAAAAGCCGTGACCACTAAAGGAATTGTACTCGTTCATGATGCAGCAAGACCATTTATTCATCAAGAAGTGATACAACAATTAGTACAAGTTGCACACATTTCAGGAGCTGCAGTAGCGGCAGTTCGGGCAAAAGACACGATGAAAAAAGCAGTAAATGGTATAATCCAAGAAACGATTGATAGAGAAAGTTTGTGGATTATTCAAACGCCTCAAGCATTTCAGTATACATTATTAGAAAAAGCGGAAAGATTAGCGGAAGTGGAAAACTTTCTCGGGACAGATGAAGCGATGCTCGTAGAAAGATTAGGAGAGCGTGTTCATATTGTTGAAAGCACCTACGATAATGTAAAAATGACGACGAGGGAAGATCTTCTATACGGAGAGGCTATATTAAATAAGCGAGAGCAGGAGGAATAATAAGATGATGCGAATAGGACAAGGATTCGATGTACATGAATTTGCGGATAATCGTCCGCTAATAATAGGGGGAATCGAGATACCATACGAACGAGGGCTAATCGGGCACTCAGATGCAGATGTACTACTACATACAATCACAGACGCAGCATTAGGAGCGATTGGAGAAGGGGATATTGGAAGGCATTTTCCAGATACAGACCCAGACTTTAAAGATGCAGATTCAGCAAAGCTACTAGAGCATATTTGGAAGTTGGTAGACGCTAAGGGATATAAGTTAGGGAATATTGACTGTACAATTATTGCTCAAAAGCCAAAAATGTCACCGTATATTGAAACAATTCGTACGCGTGTTGCAGAGTTACTTCAGGCGGATGTTTCTCAAGTAAATGTGAAGGCTACAACTACGGAAAGACTAGGATTTACAGGTCGTGAAGAAGGGATAGCATCGATGGCGACAATATTACTTCTCAAGAAAGACTAACTTTAATAAACATATAAGCAATGGTAGAATGGAGTAAGCTAGAGCCGTCGCAAGATGTTATCCAGGTTGTGTAAGATAATTTTAAGCATGCCCAATTGGACGCAAGTACACTAAGGCTAATTTGATGGAACGAAAACTAGGAGGATATACTTATGACACAAGAAGTTCGCGTACGCTACGCGCCAAGTCCAACAGGATTTTTGCATATTGGAGGAGCACGCACAGCGTTATTTAACTATTTATATGCACGTCACCATGATGGTAAATTTATCGTTCGTATTGAAGATACGGATATTGAACGTAATGTAGAAGGTGGCGAGTTATCACAACTTGAAAACTTAAAGTGGTTAGGGATCGACTATGATGAATCTGTAGATATTAGTGGACCTTATGCGCCGTATCGCCAAATGGAGCGCCTAGATATATATACAAAGCACGCGGAGGAAATGTTAGAAAAAGGGCATGCATATAAATGTTTCTGTTCTTCAGAGGAATTAGAAGCAGAACGTGAAGTACAAAAAGAAAAAGGTATTGCAGCTCCTATGTACAACGGTAAATGCCGTCATTTATCAAAAGAAGAAGTACAAGCAAAAGAAGATGCAGGCCAACCATATACGATTCGTATGCGTGTACCAGAAAATGTAACTTATACATTTGAAGATTTAGTTCGTGGACTGGTTACATTTGAATCTAAGGATGTTGGTGACTGGGTGCTTGTAAAAGCCAATGGAATCCCAACTTATAACTATGCTGTTGTATTAGATGATCACTTTATGGAAATTTCTCATGTATTCCGTGGGGAAGAACATTTATCAAACACACCAAAACAATTAATGGTGTTTGATGCATTCGAATGGGCATATCCTAAATTCGGTCATATGACATTAATCATCAATGAGAACCGAAAAAAGCTTTCAAAACGCGATGAGTCAATTATACAATTTGTTACTCAGTACAAAGATCTTGGGTATTTACCGGAAGCTATGTTTAACTTCTTTGCATTATTAGGCTGGTCTCCTGAAGGGGAAGATGAAATCTTCACCAAAGAGGAATTCATTAAAAACTTTGATGTATCGCGTCTGTCTAAATCACCATCGATGTTCGATAAACAAAAACTTACATGGATGAACAACCAATATATTAAACAACTTCCACTTGAAAAAGTAGTAGAGCTTGCATTGCCGCATTTACAAAAAGCAAATCTACTTCCGGCTGAATTATCAGAAGACGAACTTACGTGGGCAACAAAGCTTATTGCCCTTTACCATGAGCAAATGAGTTTTGGTGCTGAAATCGTTGAATTATCTTCATTATTCTTTGATCACGAAATTGCATATACTGAAGAAGCAACAGAGGTGTTAGCTGGGGAGCAGGTTCCTGAAGTAATGGCTGCTTTTAAAACACAGTTAGAAGGCCTAGAAACATTTGAAGCAGTAGAGATTAAAGCTGCTATTAAAGCTGTGCAAAAAGAAACAGGACATAAAGGGAAAAACCTTTTCATGCCAATACGTGTAGTAACAACAGGTCAAATGCATGGTCCAGAATTAGCTGATGCAATCAGTTTAATAGGGAAAGAAAAAGTAATTGCTCGTGTAGCCAAGTTTGCAAAACAATAAGATTGACTTTCCCCTAACAAGGTGTGAAAATGGTGATACAAATTCGAAGTAAAAAGAATAGCAAAGCGAAGAAGAGGAGAAGTAAGTAACGCACGTTCTTTAGAGAGGACCATCACCGGCTGAAAGTGGTCTGAGCCTACGAGTTACTGAAATGCACCTCCGAGCGTCATGCCGAACTTCTAAGTAGGCTGAACGTAACATCTGCGTTAAAGATGCAAAGTGGGGAAAGTATTTATATTTTTCCAATCAGAGTGGAACCGCGCTAACTGCGTCTCTGTCTATATTTATAGACAGAGACTTTTTTTATGGAAAAAAATGAAGGGAGGAATCCTTGTGTTCGATCGAATGAAAGAAGATATTGCGGTAGTATTTGAACAAGATCCAGCAGCAAATAGTAAGCTAGAGGTTATATTAACATACGCGGGACTTCATGCGATTTGGAGCCACCGCATTGCACATGCATTATTTAAAAAGAATCTTTTTTTTCTAGCACGTGCAGTTTCACAAGTTAGTAGATTTTTTACAGGTGTCGAAATTCACCCGGGTGCAACAATTGGGAGACGCTTTTTTATCGATCATGGATCGGGTGTAGTCATCGGAGAAACTTGTGAAATTGGAGATGATTGCACTATCTACCAAGGTGTCACATTAGGTGGTACCGGGAAAGAAAAAGGGAAGAGACATCCCACGCTTCATAATAATGTACTAATTGCTACAGGAGCAAAAGTATTAGGATCGATTACAATTGGTGAAAATAGTAAAGTAGGAGCTGGGTCGGTTGTATTGAAAGATGTACCTACTAATTCTACTGTAGTTGGTATTCCAGGTGTAGTTGTAATTCAAAATGGTGTAAAAGTGAAACGGAATCTCGATCATCAGGACCTGCCTGATCCGTTTACTGATCGATGTAAACAAATGGAAGATAAAATAGAAGATCTACAAAAAGAAATAGACCATTTAACGAAAGAAAAGGAGAGAAACTGGTCATGACAATCCAAATTTTTAATACATTAAAGCGTGAAAAAGAACCATTTATTCCACTCGAAGAAGGCAAGGTCAAAATGTATGTATGTGGACCAACTGTTTACAATTATATTCATATAGGGAATGCTCGACCTGTAATTGTATATGATACGGTAAGAAAGTATCTACAATATCGTGGATATGATGTGACATACGTTTCTAACTTCACAGACGTGGATGACAAAATTATTAAAGCGGCCAACGAACTGGGGGAAGAGGTCTCCGAGCTTACAGAACGTTTTATCAATGCTTATTATGCAGACGTAGAGGCTCTTGGCTGCAATCGAGCAGACTCACATCCTCGTGTAACGGATCACATGGATCAAATTATAGAATTTATAAAAGTATTAGAAGAAAAAGGCTATGCATACGAGTCACAAGGGGATGTATATTACCGTACTAGAAAATTTGATGGATACGGTAAGCTTTCTCATCAATCTGTAGACGATTTAAAAGTCGGTGCCCGTATTGAAACTGGTGAGAAAAAAGAAGATGCACTTGACTTTGCACTTTGGAAAGCTGCAAAACCTGGAGAAATTTTCTGGGAAAGCCCTTGGGGTCAAGGACGTCCTGGGTGGCACATCGAATGTTCTGTAATGGCAAGAGAAATATTAGGAGATACAATTGATATTCATGCTGGAGGGCAGGATCTAACTTTCCCTCACCATGAAAATGAAATTGCTCAGTCAGAAGCTAGAACTGGAAAGACATTCGCAAGATATTGGATGCATAATGGATATATAAATATAGATAATGAAAAAATGTCAAAATCACTAGGTAATTTTGTATTGGTAAATGATATTCGTCAGCAAATTGACCCTCAAATATTGCGTCTCTTCATGTTGAGTGTTCATTATCGAAACCCAATTAACTATTCAAAAGAATTGGTGGAGCAAGCAGAGGCTGGTTTGGACCGTATACAGACTGCTTATGATAACTTAGTTCATCGCTTAAGTACTACTGCAAATTTAGGAGACCATGACGATATTTGGCTACAAAAAATTGCGGCTGTAAAAGTACAGTTTGAAACAGCGATGGATGATGATTTTAATACAGCAAATGGGATTGCAGCTATTTTCGAATTGTCGAAACTTGCGAATACTTATTTACAAGAAAAACAAACATCTGAATCCGTATTGAAACAATTTATAGCAGATATGGATGATTTGACAGCTGTACTTGGACTAACGCTTGCTAAGGAAAAAGAAGTATTAGATGAAGAAATCGATGCATTGATCGAAGAACGAAATCAAGCAAGGAAGGATCGTAACTTTACCCGTGCCGATGAAATTAGAGATCAATTAAAAGAGTTAAATATTATTTTGGAAGATACTGCACAGGGTATTCGATGGAAAAGAGGATAAACTTGTGGAAAACTTAACATTATCAGATGTAAAACAACTAAATTCTTTAGCACTTGCTTATATGGGTGATGCTGTTTTCGAACAGGTCGTTCGGGAACACCTCATCCGCTCTGGGCGGGTTCGACCAAATATTTTACACAAAGAAGCTACTAACTATGTATCTGCAAAAGCACAAGCGACGATTGTGAAAGAGATGCTGGACAAAGAGTTTTTATCGGAAGATGAACAAGCAGTCCTACGAAGAGGGCGTAATGCGAAATCTGGATCTGTACCTAAAAATACGGACGTTATTACTTATCATCATAGTACTGCGTTTGAAGCGGTCATCGGGAGTCTATACTTAAGTGGACAAACAGAGCGTTTACAAGAAGTGTTACATTTTTCGATTGACTTTATAGATAAACAGAAAGGGGCGAACAAATAAATGACAGAAAAAAATGATCAAGTTGAGCAAACTGGTGAACTTATAGCAGGGAAAAATCCTGTTGTTGAAGCCCTTCGTGCCGGTAGAGATATGAACAAAGTTTGGCTAGCAGAAGGCATCCAAAAAAGTGGTGTATCTGAAATTATTCAATTAGCTAAAGATGCTGGAATAATCGTGCAGTTCGTACCTAAAAAGAAGCTCGATAACTTAACTGATGCAAACCACCAGGGGATAGTCGCGTCGGTTGCTGCATATCGTTATGCAGAATTAGATGATTTATTTGAGCTGGCGGCTAGCAAAAAAGAGGATCCTCTTTTTATTATTCTAGATGAAATTGAAGATCCCCATAATCTTGGTTCTATAATGAGAACGGCAGATGCCATAGGGGCGCATGGAATTATTATTCCTAAAAGAAGAGCGGTTGGACTAACAGCGGTAGTTGCAAAGGCTTCCACGGGAGCTATCGAACATATTCCAGTCTATCGTGCGGGTAACCTGGCTCAAACAGTAGATGAGCTAAAAGACCGTGGCGTTTGGATTGCAGGAACAGATGCGGCGAAGTCTACTGATTATCGAAATATGGATGCAACACTTCCACTAGCTCTTATTATTGGTAGCGAAGGAAAAGGAATGAGTCGACTGCTAAAAGAAAAGTGTGATTTTCTTTACTATTTGCCAATGGTCGGTCATGTAACGAGTCTTAATGCGTCGGTTGCTGCTTCTGTTTTGTTGTATGAGATATGGCGCGTAAGAAATCCGTTAAAAGGATAAGAAGATGCAAATTCTACTTGTCGATGGATATAATATCATCGGCGCATGGAGCGAGCTAAGGAAGTTAAAAGAAGTAAAATTACTGGACGCTAGAGACCGTTTGATTGAGCTGATGGCTGAATACAAAGCATATACAGGTATTCGAGTGATTGTGGTCTTTGATGCGCACTTAGTACCTGGTATTGAAAATAAAAAGAAAAAGTACAACGTGGAAGTTATTTATACGCGGAAAAACGAAATTGCAGATGAACGCATTGAAAAGTTAACGAAAGAATTGAGTAGTAGAAGAGTTCAAATTTATGTAGCTACATCCGATTTGACCGAGCAACGAGTTATATTTGGTCAGGGTGCCCTACGAAAATCAGCAAGAGAATTAGAAATTGAGATGTTGTCCATTTCTTCCAAAATAACAAAAAAAGTGAAGAGTATTCAGAATGACAAGCCTGCTTCTAATATTCCATTAACGGCAGAAGTTGCAGAAATTTTCGAAAAATGGCGAAGAGGAATGAAATGATTCATTGACGCTATAAATTTTCTTCCTGTATAATTGGAATAATATTCTTGTTAGCTGAGGTGACTTCATTGGAAAAGACAGAGCAGATTCTACAATTCGATAGTTTACTAGATGAAGAGCTTGTAGAGATGGTTCATCAAGGAAACACTGAAGCGCTAGATTTTTTAATAACAAAATATCGTTCTTTCGTCCGTATGAAGGGAAGATCATACTTTTTGATAGGGGCAGACAAAGAGGATATTCTACAAGAGGGAATGATCGGATTGTATAAGGCGATTCGGGATTTTAGGGAGGAGAAACTTGCTTCTTTCCGAGCATTTGCCGAATTATGTATTACTCGACAAATAATAACCGCTATCAAAACAGCTACACGTCAAAAGCATATACCGCTAAATTCCTATGTATCATTGGATAAACCTATATATGATGAAGAATCTGATCGAACTTTGATGGATATGATTGCAGGTTCGGTAATAGATGATCCAGAGGAATTAATCATCAATCGAGAAGATTTTGATTACATGGAAGGTAAGATGGCTGAAATATTAAGTGAGCTGGAACAACAAGTACTTGCCTTATACTTGGATGGCCAATCATATCAAGAAATTTCCGAAGAATTGAATCGTCATGTAAAGTCGATCGACAACGCATTACAACGAGTAAAGCGTAAACTAGAACGCTATATGGAGATTGGTAGTAATTATGCATAACTGGGATTTTGTTGACATGGAATGTGTAAGATGATAATCTTGAAAAAGACTTATACGCCGAAAAAAGGTGATATTATGGTGAAGAAGATTGTCTTAAGTTGTGTTCAATGTGGCAACCGTAATTACACGGTTCCTGCATCTAAAGAGAATGTAACAATCCGAATTGAACGTAAAAAGTATTGTGCACATTGTAATGTGCATACGCTTCATAAACAAACGTTATGAATAAAGTAATATAGATTTCTTGTGTGGGGGTTTAGCTAAAATGGCTAATGTTGGTGGGTTTTTCAAAAATGTAATGAGTGAAATGAGAAAAGTAAGTTGGCCTAAACGCAAAGAGCTTGCTAAATACACTGTAATTGTGCTTGCTACTGTTGCAGCAATGGCTGTATTTTTTGCTTTGGTTGATTTAGGGGTATCTGAATTGTTCCGTTGGTATTTAGCGTTATAATAAGTAGCATGTAAATATTTGAAAATAGCCCGTCTTATTAAACGAACGGGTTTTTTCATTTGTCTTGAGAAAAGGAGGGGACGGACGACTAGTCCTGACACTATGGAAAAAAATTGGTATGTTGTTCATACTTACTCGGGGTATGAAAACAAAGTAAAAGCAAACTTAGAAAAACGAGTAGAAACAATGGGTATGTCGGATAAAATATTCCGTGTATATATCCCAGAGCAAGAGGAGACGGATTTTAAAGACGGCAAAAAACGTGTTGTTGTTAGAAAAACTTTTCCAGGTTATGTTTTTGTTGAACTTATTATGACAGATGATGCATGGTATGTGGTTAGAAATACACCAGGTGTAACTGGATTCCTTGGTTCATCAGGTGGTGGAACAAAACCAACACCTCTGGCACCGGAAGAAGTTCAATCTATGCTTAAACAAATGGGTGACGCAGAACGTGTTGTCGAAGTAGACTTTACAGTTGGAGAATTGGTGGAAGTATTAGAAGGGCCGTTTGCGCACTTCCAAGGAAAAGTAGAAGTGATTGATACAGATAAAGGTAAAGTAACTGTATCTGTAGATATGTTTGGTCGAGAAACTAATATGGAACTAGATTTCGAACAAGTTATTAAAATATAATTTATGTTTCCACTTGCTAAAGGTGGAGAATAGTGATATCATTTCAAAGGTCAGACTGAAAATGGGTCTGTATTAATTTTTCTAATGTTATCAGCGCAGAGCTGAGAGACAGATATTTGAGTGGGAGGGGCAACCCAATTACCACATCACGGACTTAAGGAGGTGTGTCTCGTGGCTAAAAAAGTGATTAAAGTTGTTAAATTACAAATTCCTGCTGGTAAAGCAAATCCAGCACCGCCGGTTGGTCCAGCATTGGGTCAAGCAGGTGTTAACATCATGGGATTCTGTAAGGAGTTCAACGCACGTACTGCTGATCAAGCAGGTCTAATCATTCCGGTTGAAATTTCTGTATTTGAAGATCGTTCATTTACTTTCATTACAAAAACTCCGCCGGCAGCAGTGTTACTTAAAGTAGCAGCAGGTATTCAATCTGGATCAGGTGAACCGAACCGCGTAAAAGTGGCGACAGTGAAACGTGAAAAAGTTCGCGAAATCGCAGAACAAAAAATGCCAGATTTAAACGCAGCATCTGTTGAAGCAGCTATGTTAATGGTTGAAGGTACTGCACGCAGCATGGGTATTACGATCGAAGACTAATACTTAATGTGCATTTTGATATGACGCATTGTTTTTTGGAAGGTTGTAGTTGTTCATATAGGATAACTGCAACCTTTACACGTGGGAGGTTTATTCCGCTAAAACCACTATCAAGGAGGACATTTATAATGGCTAACAAAGGTAAAAAGTTACAAGAAGCAGCTAAATTAGTAGAAGCTTCAAAATTATACTCAGCTAAAGAAGCTATTGAGCTTGCTAAAAAAACAAGCACAGTAAACTTCGATGCGACTGTAGAAGTTGCTTTCCGTTTAGGAATCGATACTCGTAAAAATGACCAACAAATCCGTGGAGCAGTAGTTCTTCCAAACGGAACTGGTAAAACTCAACGTGTATTAGTATTCGCTAAAGGTGAAAAGTTAAAAGAAGCAGAAGCTGCTGGTGCAGATTATGTGGGCGATACTGAATATATTAACAAAATCCAACAAGGATGGTTTGACTTCGATGTAATCGTTGCAACACCTGATATGATGGGTGAAGTTGGTAAAATCGGTCGTGTACTTGGACCAAAAGGTTTAATGCCAAACCCTAAAACTGGTACAGTTACATTTGATGTAACAAAAGCTATCGAAGAGATCAAAGCTGGTAAAGTAGAATACCGTGCTGAAAAAGCAGGGATCATTCATGCTCCAATCGGTAAAGTTTCTTTTGAAGACGATAAATTAGTAGAAAACTTCTTAGCAGTATTTGATGTAATTCAAAAAGCTAAGCCTGCAGCATCTAAAGGTGTTTACATGAAGTCAGTGAATATCACGACTACTATGGGACCAGCTGTAAAAGTTGATACTCAATCCATTAAATAATAGTTGACAGTATAAGGGATGTCTGTTAAGATGACCTTTGTTGTTAAATATACATTTGTACCGAAGACAGTAGGAGCAATAAACTGCTTAATTTCCTACCGAGGACAAGTAAATTCAGATTCTTTTAAGATGATGACTTTCTGCCTCTGTGTCTATTCGTAGAACAGAGGCTTTTCTTTTGTCGGTATAAATGGCCAATTCTTATAGGAGGTGCCAAGATGAACAAAGCAATCGAAACTAAAAAAGTGCAAGTTCAAGAAATTGCAGAAAAGTTTAAAGCTGCTGCTTCCGTAGTAGTTGTTGACTATCGCGGTTTGAACGTTGCGCAAGTAACAGAATTACGTAAACAACTTCGTGAAGCGGGTGTGGAATTCAAAGTTTATAAAAACTCACTTACACGCCGTGCTACTGAAATTGCTGGAGTTGATGGGATTAACGAAAGCCTTGTTGGTCCAAATGCTGTAGCATTTTCTAACGAAGACGTAATTGCCCCTGCTAAAATCATTAATGATTTTGCTAAAAAGAACGAACAACTTGAGATTAAAGTTGGGATCATCGAAGGAACTGTAGCATCTGCTGAAGATGTGAAAGCATTAGCAGAACTTCCATCACGCGAAGGACTACTTTCAATGCTTCTTTCAGTACTTCAAGCTCCAATGCGCAACTTTGCGCTTGCAACAAAAGCTGTTGCAGAACAAAAAGAAGAACAAGGCGCATAATTCATTACGCGGCTTAAACACAACTAAAAGGCTAATAGCCTAAATTATCCATAATAGGAGGAAAATATAATGAATAACGAACAAATCTTAGAAGCTATCAAATCAATGACAGTTCTTGAATTAAACGACTTAGTAAAAGCAATTGAAGAAGAATTCGGTGTTACTGCTGCTGCTCCAATGGCAATGGCTGCTGGTGGCGGAGCTGCTGCTGCTGAAGAAAAAACTGATTTTGACGTAATCCTAGCATCTGCTGGAGATCAAAAAATCAAAGTAATCAAAGTGGTTCGTGAAATCACTGGTCTTGGATTGAAAGAAGCTAAAGAATTAGTTGACAACGCTCCAAAAGCTCTTAAAGAAGGCGTTTCTAAAGACGAAGCAGAAGCTTTCAAAGCACAACTTGAAGAAGTTGGCGCAGGCGTAGAAGTTAAGTAATTTTGTACAATTCGAAGAAAAAAGCTCGTCTGTAAACGACGGGCTTTTCTTCGTATGTATTGCGGAGGGTGATTTGGTGTCTGATCATTATTACTCTAGGAAACCTCAAACGGAAAGTAAACCGCGTCATTGGAATTTTACGTTGCTCGGGCACAATTTCCGATTTGAAACAGATGCAGGTGTATTTAGTAAGAGCGAAGTAGATTTTGGCTCCCGTGTATTAATCGATGCTTTTGAAGCGCCGGATCTAGAAGGTTCAATTTTAGATATAGGCTGTGGATATGGGCCGATAGGTCTTTCTATTGCAAAAGCAAATGAGAAAAGAACAGTTCATTTGGTAGATGTTAACACACGTGCAATCCAACTTGCAGAAAAAAATGCTGCTGCTAACGGGATACAAAATGTACGAATCTATGAAAGTGATGGATTGTCAGCGGTTGACACTGCGAACTTTGCGGCTATTATAACTAATCCACCGATTCGCGCTGGGAAAGAAACTATTTTTCGTTTCTATAATGAATCCTATGAAAAGTTAGTTTCAAAGGGAGAATTGTGGGTTGTGATTCAAAAGAAACAAGGGGCACCATCAACTTTTAGTTATTTAGAAGAGATTTTTGGTCAAGTTGATGTGGTAGATAAAGCTAGAGGTTATTGGATTATCAAAGCTACAAAGATTGACTTGACAAAATCGCTATGATATTATAATAAAATGCAAAAATATTATTTTGAGGACGTATGCCCTTTTGAATAAAAACAAGTAGAAATGGGTATACTGGCCGAGAAAAAGTTTGGTTAATCGAAAATGAGCTCTTGTTAAGAACTCGTTTTCTTTTTGTCTTTCGATATCATACACTAAAATGTTCATATCGAAAAGACCTAATATCGCTTTAATTGAGGGGTGAATGAGTTGACAGGTCAACTAGTTCAATACGGACAACACCGCCAACGCAGAAGTTTTGCGCGTATTAGTGAGGTGCTGGAACTACCGAATCTAATCGAAATTCAGACGGCATCTTATGAATGGTTCCTTGAAGAAGGTTTACGTGAAATGTTTAAAGATATTTCACCAATCGAGGACTTTACAGGCAATCTATCACTTGAATTTGTCGACTATAGTTTAAACGAACCGAAATATTCCGTCGACGAATCGAAAGAACGTGACGCAACATACGCTGCACCATTACGCGTAAAAGTACGTCTCCACAACAAAGAAACGGACGAAGTGAAGGAACAAGATGTCTTTATGGGTGATTTCCCATTAATGACTGAAACTGGAACTTTCGTTATTAACGGAGCTGAGCGAGTAATCGTATCTCAGTTAGTCCGCTCACCAAGTGTTTACTTCCATGATAAAACAGACAAAAACGGTAAAAAAGGTTTTGGATCAACAGTTATTCCGAACCGTGGTGCTTGGTTAGAATACGAAATCGATGCAAAAGACGTAGTTTATGTTCGTATCGATCGTACACGTAAACTGCCAGTTACTGTTTTACTTCGTGCACTAGGTTTTGGATCAGATCAAGAGATTATCGATTTAATCGGTGACAATGAATATTTACGTAACACGCTAGAAAAAGATAATACAGAAACGTCTGAAAAAGCGTTACTAGAAATCTATGAGCGTCTACGTCCTGGTGAACCACCAACAGTGGAAAGTGCAAAGAGTCTGTTATATTCTCGCTTCTTTGACCCAAAACGCTATGATTTAGCGAATGTTGGTCGTTACAAAATGAACAAAAAACTGCATATTAAAAATCGCTTGTTTAACCAAACAATAGCTGAAACGCTAGTGGATCCAGAAACAGGAGAGATTTTAGTAGAAGCTGGTACGCTGATTGATCGTCGTGTACTAGATCGTCTAATTCCTCATCTTGAAAATGGAATTGGCTTCAAAACGTTATCTCAAGTAGGTGGTGTTTTAGAGGACGATATTACAATCCAATCGATTAAGATTTATGCGCCAAATGACGAAGAGCAAAAAGAAGTTAACGTTATAAGTAACGCGTATGTGGAAACAGAGATTAAAAACATTACGCCTGCTGATATCGTTTCATCTATTGGCTACTTCTTTAACCTTTTGTTCAACGTTGGGAACACAGATGATATCGATCATCTTGGTAACCGTCGTTTACGTTCTGTAGGTGAGTTACTACAAAATCAGTTCCGTATAGGTCTTTCACGTATGGAACGTGTAGTTCGTGAGCGTATGTCTATTAACGATACACAGTCAATCGTTCCACAACAATTGATTAATATACGCCCAGTTATTGCATCTATTAAAGAGTTCTTTGGTAGTTCTCAATTATCTCAGTTTATGGATCAAACGAATCCACTTGCTGAGTTGACGCATAAACGCCGTCTATCGGCGCTTGGACCCGGTGGTTTAACACGTGAGCGTGCAGGATTTGAAGTACGTGACGTTCACTACTCTCACTATGGTCGTATGTGCCCGATCGAAACGCCAGAGGGACCAAACATTGGACTTATTAACTCACTTTCAAGTTTTGCGAAAGTGAATAAATTTGGATTTATTGAAACACCATATCGTCGTGTTGACCCTGAAACAGGGTTGGTAACATCACGTATCGACTATTTAACTGCGGATGAAGAGGATAACTATGTGGTAGCACAAGCAAACTCTCCATTATCTGATGAAGGAGAATTCCTGAAAGAAGAAGTAGTTGGTCGTTTCCGCGGTGATAATACCGTGTTCAGAAAAGAGCAAATCGACTATATGGACGTATCGCCGAAACAAGTTGTTTCTGCTGCAACAGCATGTATTCCTTTCTTGGAAAATGATGACTCCAACCGTGCACTTATGGGAGCGAACATGCAACGTCAAGCTGTTCCGTTATTAAATCCAGAGGCTCCATTCGTTGGGACTGGTATGGAACATGTGAACGCACGTGATTCAGGTGCCGCGGTTATTGCGAAATACCACGGAATTGTTGAACATGTTGAAGCAAAAGAAATTCGTGTTAGACGCATTGAAGACGTGGATGGAAAAGAAGTTAAAGGTGATTTAACATCTTATAAAGTCCATAAATTTGAGCGTTCAAATCACGGTACATCTATAAACCAACGTCCAATTGTAAAAATTGGTGATCGTGTTAAACCTCTGGATATTCTTGCAGATGGTCCTTCTATGGAACAAGGAGAGCTTGCTTTAGGACGTAATGTACTTGTAGCTTTCATGACATGGGACGGATACAACTATGAAGATGCCGTAATTATGAGTGAACGATTAGTGAAAGATGATGTATATACTTCAGTGCATATTGAAGAATATGAATCAGAATCACGTGATACAAAACTCGGACCAGAGGAAATTACGAGAGATATTCCAAACGTAGGAGAAGACGCATTACGCAACTTGGACGACCGTGGAATTATCCGTATTGGTGCAGAAGTTCGTGATGGAGATATTCTTGTTGGTAAAGTAACACCTAAAGGAGTTACAGAACTAACAGCAGAAGAACGTTTACTGCACGCAATCTTCGGTGAAAAAGCTCGTGAAGTTCGTGATACTTCCCTTCGTGTACCTCATGGTGCTGGTGGGATTGTATTAGATGTAAAAGTATTTAATCGCGAAGATGGCGATGAGTTATCTCCAGGTGTTAACCAATTAGTTCGTGCTTATATCGTTCAAAAACGTAAAATCTCTGTTGGGGATAAAATGGCCGGACGTCATGGTAACAAAGGGGTTATCTCGCGTATTCTTCCTGAAGAAGATATGCCATTCCTTCCAGACGGCACACCAGTTGATATCATGTTAAACCCACTTGGTGTACCTTCTCGTATGAATATCGGGCAAGTATTAGAGCTTCACTTAGGTATGGCTTCTAGACTGCTAGGCGTTCATATGGCATCACCAGTATTTGATGGTGCAGACGAAGAAGACGTGTGGAACACAATGGAAGAAGCAGGTCTTAACCGTGATGGTAAAACAATCCTATATGATGGACGTTCAGGTGAACCATTTGATAACCGCGTATCTGTAGGGGTTATGTATATGATTAAACTTGCCCACATGGTAGATGATAAGCTACATGCACGTTCTACTGGACCTTATTCACTTGTTACGCAACAGCCTCTTGGAGGGAAAGCGCAATTTGGTGGACAGCGTTTCGGAGAAATGGAAGTATGGGCACTTGAAGCTTATGGTGCTGCTTATACGTTACAAGAAATCTTAACTGTAAAATCCGATGACGTTGTTGGACGTGTGAAAACATACGAAGCAATTGTTAAAGGGGAAAGTGTACCAGAACCAGGAGTTCCTGAATCATTCAAAGTATTGATTAAAGAACTACAAAGTCTAGGTATGGATGTTAAGATGCTTACAATCGATGAAGAAGAAATTGAGCTTCGTGATTTAGATGAAGATGATGATATTCCTGCAGCTGACGCACTTGGTATCTTACCAATCACAGCGGAGGAAGAACCAGTTGGAACAGTTGAATAAAGAATAGCGAAAGGTACCGCGAGGGTCCTAAGCAAATTCTAGATTAAACAATAAGAATCGGACAGGTGATGCCTGTCCGTATTTCCGTATAAAATTGCATAATGCAGAGCTACTTGGAAAAGTCTTTTAAAAGACACAAGACTAAAGGGAGGTAGGCTCCTTGATAGACGTTAATAATTTTGAGTATATGAAAATTGGTTTAGCTTCACCTGATAAAATCCGTTCATGGTCTTATGGGGAAGTTAAAAAACCTGAAACAATTAATTATCGTACATTAAAACCTGAAAAAGATGGTTTATTCTGTGAACGTATTTTTGGTCCTACAAAGGATTGGGAATGTCATTGCGGTAAATATAAACGCGTTCGTTATAAAGGTGTTGTATGTGATCGTTGTGGAGTAGAAGTAACACGTGCAAAAGTACGTCGTGAACGAATGGGTCACATCGAACTTGCAGCTCCGGTATCGCATATTTGGTATTTTAAAGGTATCCCAAGTCGTATGGGTCTGATTTTGGATATGTCTCCAAGATCACTAGAAGAAGTAATTTACTTTGCTTCTTATGTAGTAATAGAGCCAGCAGACACACCTCTTGAAAAGAAGCAATTGCTTTCTGAAAAAGAATACCGTGCTTATCGCGATAAGTTTGGAACTAAATTCCAGGCTGCGATGGGTGCTGAAGCTATCAAACGTTTACTTTCAGAAATTGATTTAGAAAGTGAAACAGAACAATTAAAAGAAGAGTTGAAAACAGCTCAAGGTCAACGTCGTACACGTGCTATTAAACGTTTAGAAGTCGTAGAATCTTTCCGTAATTCAGGGAACAGACCTGATTGGATGATTTTAGATGTTCTACCGGTAATTCCTCCAGAATTACGTCCGATGGTTCAGTTGGACGGTGGACGTTTTGCTACTTCTGATCTAAATGATTTATATCGTCGTGTTATTAATCGTAACAATCGTTTAAAACGTCTATTGGATCTTGGTGCTCCTAGTATCATCGTTCAAAATGAAAAACGTATGCTTCAAGAAGCTGTTGATGCTTTGATTGATAACGGTCGTCGTGGTCGTCCGGTAACAGGTCCGGGTAACCGTCCGTTGAAATCACTTTCACATATGTTAAAAGGGAAGCAAGGTCGTTTCCGTCAAAATCTACTTGGTAAACGTGTTGACTACTCTGGTCGTTCCGTTATCGTAGTAGGACCAAACTTGAAAATGTATCAATGTGGACTTCCAAAAGAAATGGCAATTGAACTATTTAAACCATTTGTTATGAAGGAACTTGTTGAACGTGGTTTAGCCCACAACATTAAGAGTGCAAAACGTAAAATTGAGCGTATGCATGCTGAAGTATGGGATGTATTAGAAGATGTAATTAGAGAGCATCCGGTTTTACTTAACCGTGCCCCTACTCTTCACCGTCTTGGTATCCAAGCATTTGAACCGACATTAGTAGAAGGTCGTGCAATTCGCCTTCACCCTCTAGTATGTACAGCATATAATGCTGACTTTGATGGTGACCAAATGGCTGTTCACGTTCCTTTATCAGCAGAAGCACAAGCGGAAGCTCGTTTACTAATGCTTGCAGCACAAAACATTTTGAACCCGAAAGATGGAAAACCAGTAGTTACACCATCTCAAGATATGGTTTTAGGAAACTATTACTTAACACTTGAGCGTAAAGGTGCAATGGGTGAAGGTTCTACATTCTACGGTCCGGAAGAAGTGCTAATTGCTTATAATACTGGTCATGTACATTTGCATACACGTATTGCAATACCGGCAGCATCTGTAAACAATCAAACATTTACAGAAGAACAAAATAAGATGCTATTGCTAACAACTGTAGGTAAAGTAATTTTCAATGAAATACTTCCAGAAACGTTCCCATACATCAATGAGCCGACAGATTTCAATTTACAAATTGAAACTCCGGAGAAATATTTCGTTCCTACGATTACAGATGTGAAAAAACATATCGAGTCTATGGATCTTGTACAGCCATTTAAGAAAAAAATTCTTGGTAATATCATTGCGGAAGTATTTAAACGTTTCCATATCACAGAAACTTCAAAAATGCTTGACCGTATGAAAGCTCTAGGGTTTAAATATTCTACTAAAGCTGGAATTACAATTGGTATCTCTGATATCGTAGTACTTCCAGATAAAGGCGAAATTCTTGAAGAAGCACAAGGTAAAGTAGATAAAGTTATTAAACAATTCCGCCGTGGTCTAATAACGGAAGAAGAGCGTTATGCTAGTGTCATTGGACACTGGAGTAAAGCAAAGGAAGTTATTCAAGATAAACTGATGAAATCGCTAGATAACATGAATCCAATCTTCATGATGAGTGACTCAGGTGCCCGTGGTAATGCATCTAACTTTACTCAACTTGCAGGTATGCGTGGACTAATGGCCAATCCGGCTGGTCGAATTATCGAACTTCCGATTAAGTCATCATTCCGTGAAGGGTTAACAGTACTTGAATACTTCATCTCTACACATGGTGCTCGTAAAGGTCTTGCCGATACAGCACTTAAAACTGCCGATTCAGGTTACTTAACTCGCCGTCTAGTAGACGTTGCGCAAGATGTAATCGTTCGTGAAGATGATTGTGGAACTGACCGTGGATTACTAATCGGTTCACTTATGGAAGGCACAGAAGTTATTGAAGAGTTTGGCGAACGTATTGTCGGTCGTCATACTAAGAAAACAATTTTCCATCCAACTACTAATGAATTGATTTTAGAAAGAGACGGGTTAATTACACAAGACGTTGCTCGTGTTATTGAAGAAGCAGGTATTGATGAATTAACAATTCGCTCTGCATTTACTTGTAATACAAAACATGGTGTTTGTAAAAAATGTTACGGCTTGAATTTAGCTACTGGAGACACAGTTGAAGTTGGAGAAGCAGTTGGTATTATTGCTGCTCAATCGATTGGGGAACCAGGTACACAGTTAACAATGCGTACATTCCATACAGGCGGGGTTGCAGGAGACGATATTACACAAGGTCTTCCGCGTATCCAAGAGATTTTCGAAGCTCGTAATCCTAAAGGGCAAGCTGTTATTTCCGAAATTTCAGGTACTGTTACTGAAATTGATGAAATTAGAGAAGGTCAAAAAGAAATTACAATTCAAGGTAATGTGGAAACTCGTAAATATTTGGCGCCGTACAATGCACGTTTAAAAGTTCAACTAAACGATACAATGCACCGTGGTCAAGTACTTACTGAGGGTTCTGTAGATCCTAAGGAATTGTTAAGAGTTAAAGATGTTTCAACTGTTCAAGAGTACTTATTAAAAGAAGTACAAAAAGTTTATCGTATGCAAGGGGTAGAAATTGGGGATAAACATATCGAAGTAATGGTACGCCAAATGCTTCGTAAAGTACGTGTGATTGAAGCTGGAGAAACAGACCTACTTCCGGGATCACTACTAGACATCCACCAATTTGCCGAAGCGAATAAGGAAGCAGTTTTACAAGGTAAGATTCCTGCTACTTGTCGTCCGGTTATCCTTGGTATTACAAAAGCTTCTCTTGAAACAGAATCGTTCTTGTCTGCTGCATCATTCCAAGAAACGACTCGTGTCTTAACTGACGCAGCGATTAAAGGGAAACGTGATGAATTACTAGGCCTGAAAGAAAACGTAATTATCGGTAAGCTAGTTCCAGCAGGTACAGGTATGCAACGTTATCGCCAAATTAAAATCACAGACAATGAAGCAGATACTGAAAAAGAATTAGTTAACGCAGAATAAAACAAACAAAATATTAGGGAGGACTAATTTTATTTCTCCCTAATATTTCATGTTTATTGTTGACACCTTTTTCAATGAATGATAATATATTTAAGGTTGATAGTTATTTGACTTGTACCTTTGGAGGATATGCAAATGTCTTATGAAAAAGTGAAACAAGCGAAAGAAACAATCATAGGTACAAAGCAAGCAGTAAAAGCAATGAAAAAAGGGCTTGTCAACGAAGTTTATATTGCACTAGATGTAGAAGAGAGAATCATTGAACTAGCACGACAAACAGCTGTGGAAAACAATGTTTCGATTAACTATGTTGAGTCTAAAGTAGATCTTGGTAAAGCTTGTGGACTGCGCTTAGCGGCGTCAGTAGTAGCTATTACTGTGTAACAGTTTTTGTGTAATGCACAAAGACTTTGTTTTTACCCCAAAAATGAACCACCTGGATGTGTGGTATTAACAAGAACAAATGAAGGGAGGAATAATCGATGCCTACAATTAACCAATTGGTACGTAAGCCTCGTCAATCCAAAAGCACGAAATCAAAGTCTCCAGCACTAGGAAAAGGTTATAACAGCTTCAAAAAGGCTGGTACTAATCTTAACTCTCCACAAAAACGTGGGGTTTGTACTCGTGTTGGTACTATGACGCCGAAAAAACCTAACTCAGCACTTCGTAAATATGCGCGTGTACGTTTAACAAATACGTTAGAGGTTACTGCTTATATTCCAGGAGAAGGACACAACCTACAAGAACATAGTGTTGTACTTATCCGCGGAGGAAAAGTAAAAGATTTACCAGGGGTACGTTATCATATCGTACGTGGTGCTCTTGATACAGCTGGTGTTACTGGTCGTATGCAAAGTCGTTCTCTTTACGGTGCAAAACGCCCTAAAGAAAAGAAATAATTTAATTAATAATTTGACATTCGTCGAAAGGAGGAAAACACATGCCTCGTAAAGGTCCTGTTTCCAAACGTGACGTGTTACCAGATCCAATTTATAATTCAAAACTAGTAACTCGTTTAATCAATAAAATGATGGTTGACGGTAAAAGAGGTACTTCTCAAAAAATTCTATACGGAGCGTTCGAACTTGTTAAAGAACGTTCAGGTAAAGATGCATTAGAAGTATTTGAAGCTGCTCTAAATAATGTAATGCCAGTTCTAGAAGTACGTGCTCGTCGTGTTGGTGGTGCAAACTACCAAGTACCGGTTGAAGTACGTCCTGACCGTCGTTCAACACTAGGTCTTCGTTACTTAGTAAACTATTCACGTCTTCGTGGAGAAAAAACGATGGAAGAACGTTTAGCTAACGAAATTCTTGATGCATCTAACAACACTGGTGCTTCAGTTAAAAAACGTGAAGATATGCATAAAATGGCAGAAGCTAATAAAGCATTCGCTCACTATCGTTGGTAAGCTATTCTTTAAAATCAATCTAAAATCATACTCTAATCCGAATATGGAAGGAGAAATACAATATGGCTAGAGAGTTCTCCTTAGACAAAACACGTAATATCGGTATCATGGCTCACATCGATGCTGGTAAAACGACTACTACGGAGCGTATTCTTTATTACACTGGTAAAATCCACAAAATCGGGGAAACTCATGAAGGTGCATCACAGATGGACTGGATGGAGCAAGAACAAGAACGTGGGATCACTATTACTTCAGCTGCAACAACAGCTGCATGGGATAATCACCGTGTAAATATCATCGATACACCTGGACACGTAGACTTCACTGTTGAAGTTGAACGTTCACTTCGTGTACTTGATGGTGCGGTTACAGTACTAGATGCTCAATCTGGTGTTGAACCACAAACTGAAACAGTATGGCGTCAAGCTACAACTTATGGCGTACCGCGTATTGTTTTCATTAACAAAATGGATAAAACGGGTGCAGATTTCTTATATTCTGTAGGAACTCTACACGATCGTTTACAAGCTAACGCTCATCCAATTCAATTACCAATCGGTGCAGAAGATGAATTCTCTGGAATTATCGACTTAGTAACGATGAAAGCAACTGTGTACGGTAATGACTTAGGAACAGACATTCAAGAAGTGGAAATTCCTGAAGAATACATGGCACAAGCTGAAGAATATCGTGAAAAGCTAGTTGAAGCTGTAGCTGAACTTGATGAAGATTTAATGGAAAAATATCTTGGTGGAGAAGAAATTACGAACGAAGAATTAGTTAACGGTATCCGTAAAGGTACTTTAAACGTAGAATTCTATCCAGTAGTATGTGGTACTGCATTTAAAAACAAAGGTGTTCAAAAAGTTCTTGACGCAGTTGTTGCATACCTACCATCACCACTTGATATTCCGGCAATGAAAGGAATCGATCCTAATTCTGATGATGAAATTGAACGTCATTCTGACGATTCAGAACCATTCTCTGCATTAGCATTTAAAGTTATGACTGACCCTTACGTTGGTAAATTAACATTCTTCCGTGTATATTCTGGTACATTACAAGCTGGTTCGTACGTTCAAAACTCAACTAAAGGTAAGCGTGAGCGCGTAGGACGTATCCTACAAATGCATGCTAACTCTCGTGAAGAAATCTCACAAGTTTACGCTGGAGATATTGCTGCAGCTGTAGGCTTGAAAGATACAACAACTGGAGATACTTTGTGTGATGAAAAAGCTCTAGTAATTCTAGAGTCTATGGAATTCCCAGAACCAGTTATTTCTTTATCAGTTGAACCAAAATCTAAAGCTGACCAAGACAAAATGGGTGCTGCTCTTGTAAAATTAGCAGAAGAAGATCCAACATTCCGCGTTCATACAGACCAAGAAACTGGTCAAGTTATTATCGCAGGTATGGGTGAACTTCACCTTGATATCTTAGTTGACCGTATGCGTCGTGAATTTAAAGTAGAAGCTAACGTAGGTGCTCCTCAAGTATCTTATCGTGAAACTTTCCGCTCTTCAGCAAAAGTTGAAGGTAAATTCGTACGTCAATCTGGTGGACGTGGTCAATTCGGACACGTTTGGATTGAATTCTCTCCAAACGAAGAAGGAAAAGGCTTTGAATTTGAAAATGCTGTTGTCGGTGGGGTAGTTCCACGTGAATACATTCCAGCTGTTGAGGCAGGTCTTCGTGACTCACTTAACAATGGTGTACTTGCTGGATATCCATTAATCGATATTAAAGCAAAATTATACGACGGATCATATCATGATGTTGACTCGAATGAAATGGCCTTTAAAGTTGCTGCTTCTATGGCATTGAAAAATGCTGTATCTAAAGTAAACCCAGTAATTCTTGAGCCAATCATGAAAGTTGAAGTTGTTATTCCTGAAGAATATTTAGGAGACATCATGGGTGATATCACTTCTCGTCGTGGTCGCGTTGAAGGTATGGACGCTCGCGGAAATGCACAAGTTGTGCGTTCAATGGTTCCGCTTGCTGAAATGTTCGGATATGCAACGGCATTGCGTTCTAACACGCAAGGACGTGGAGTATTCTCAATGACATTTGATCATTATGAAGATGTTCCAAAATCAATTTCTGAAGAAATTATCAAAAAAAATAAAGGTGAATAATTGAATTTTCACCAAAACTAAAGTATAACTAACTTATAGTATATGAAAGACAAGGGGCTATTAGTCCCTTACTTTTATAATAAAAAATCATACAATTACTGAGGAGGACTTCTCTAATGGCTAAAGAAAAATTTGATCGCTCCAAAACACATGCTAACATTGGTACAATCGGACACGTTGACCATGGTAAAACAACTCTAACTGCTGCTATCGCAACAGTTCTTTCTAAAAAAATGGGTGGAACAGCTAAATCATATGCTGACATCGATAACGCTCCTGAAGAAAAAGAACGTGGAATCACTATCAATACTTCACACGTTGAGTATGAAACTGAAACTCGTCACTACGCACACGTTGACTGCCCAGGACATGCTGACTATGTTAAAAACATGATCACAGGTGCAGCACAAATGGACGGCGGGATCTTAGTAGTATCTGCTGCTGATGGCCCAATGCCACAAACTCGTGAGCATATCCTTCTTTCACGTCAAGTAGGTGTTCCATACCTAGTTGTATTCATGAACAAATGTGATATGGTTGATGACGAAGAATTACTTGAATTAGTTGAAATGGAAATTCGTGACCTTCTTTCTGAATACGACTTCCCAGGTGATGACCTTCCTGTAATTAAAGGTTCTGCTCTTAAAGCTCTTGAAGGAGAAGCAGATTGGGAAGAAAAAATTATTGAATTAATGGACGCTGTAGATAGCTATATCCCAACTCCAGAACGTCAAACTGACAAACCATTCATGATGCCAGTAGAGGATGTATTCTCAATCACTGGTCGTGGTACAGTTGCTACTGGACGTGTTGAGCGTGGACAAGTTAAAATTGGTGACGTTGTAGACATCATCGGTATTACTGAAGAAGCAAAATCAACTACTGTAACTGGTGTTGAAATGTTCCGTAAACTTCTTGACTATGCTGAAGCTGGAGACAACATTGGTGCACTTCTTCGTGGGGTTTCTCGTGAAGAGATCCAACGTGGGCAAGTATTAGCTAAACCAGGTTCAATCACTCCACACACAGACTTCAAAGCTGAAGTTTATGTTCTTTCAAAAGAAGAGGGTGGACGTCATACTCCATTCTTCTCAAACTACCGTCCTCAGTTCTACTTCCGTACAACTGACGTAACTGGTGTTTGTAACTTACCTGAAGGTGTAGAAATGGTTATGCCTGGAGATAACATCGAAATGACTGTATCTCTAATCTCACCAATCGCTCTTGAAGAAGGTACTAAATTCTCTATCCGTGAGGGTGGACGTACTGTAGGCGCTGGTGTAGTTGCTACTATCACTAAGTAATCTATAATTCTTTAATATAAAACCATCTCGTGACGACGAGATGGTTTTTTTTATACTTAAAATTGTGTACACTGTACGTAGGAGGTAATAAAATGCAAAAAATTATGCTAATTGAAGATGATATTTCGATATTTAATTTATTAAAAGAAAAGTTTCTTCTTTGGTCATTTGAAGTAATTGGGCCTAATGACTTTCAGCAAGTACTTCCTACATTTATAGAACAGAAACCACAGTTAGTAATTATAGATATACAGCTTCCGGCTTATGATGGCTTTCATTGGTGCCGAGAGATTCGGGTGCATTCAAAGGTGCCTATTATCTTTCTTTCGTCGAGAGATCATCCAATGGACATGATTATGGCGATGCAAATGGGGGCAGATGACTTCGTTCAAAAACCTTTTAATATGGAAGTCTTATTAGCGAAAGTTCAGGCACTCCTTCGTAGAACGTATGACTATACTGAAGAACAGTCAGATATTGTACAGTGGAACGGTGCTATTATAGATTACTCTAGAAGTAATATCTCCAAGGGAGATAAAGAGGTTGAACTTACTAAAAATGAGTTATTTATACTTAAAATTTTATACCAATTCGTAGATAAAATAGTTTCTAGAGATGATCTCATGAGAAAGTTATGGGATGATGAGAAATTTGTGAATGACAATACACTTTCTGTAAACGTTAATAGACTGCGGTTAAAATTGGAGCAAATTGGGTTAGAAGAAGTTATAATAACCAAAAAAGGATTGGGATATATGGCGGTAACAAAGGGTGAGCTATGAAGCTGTTTCTCTTATATATAAAAGAACGTACTCCATGGATTTTATTTTTTGTTTTTTTTCAGCTATGGATTAATATACTACTGACAATAGACGTTTCCTTTACAAATACCTCTTTATTGTATATGAATAGTATAAATTTATTTTTGTTTTTAATGTTCTTTTTGTGGAGATTTTATCAAGAAACAAGATTTATAAATAGTATTGTTAGTATAAGTGAGAAAGACTCTACATTTGATCAGGTTATTGCAAGATTACCAAAGGGACAATCCCTTTTCGATAAAATAATCATGGATGAGCTTCAAGAGCTTATTCTATTAGGGAAACAGGAGTTAAATGATTCTAAAACAGTTTTACTTGAAGAAAAGGACCAAGCACTTTCCTGGATACATGAGATGAAAACCCCACTAACTAGTATGAAAATTATGTTAGATAACGTGCAAGATTCAATGCTTAAAAAAAAATTAGAGGTAGAATGGCTCAGGTTACACATGCTTTTAGATCAACAGCTTTATAAAACACGCCTTCCTTTTATAGAAAAAGATAATGTGATAGAAGAAGTAAATCTAAAAAGTGTTATTTTCCAGGAAATAAAAGAATTAAAGCCTTGGTGTATGCAGCGTAATATAGGTTTTGAAACCAAAGATTTAGATGAAGATACCCTAACTGATCAAAAGTGGCTTTCATTTATAATACGGCAGATAATATCGAATGCAGTTAAATATAGTAAAGAAGGGCAAGAAATACAGATCTATACTAAAAAGGATGAGTTGGGTCACTTGATTCTTTCCATTCAAGATGAAGGTGTTGGGATATCTCAAGCGGACATGCCTAGAATTTTTGATAAAACTTTTACGGGTAGGGTGGGAAGAGAAAGTACTGCTTCCACTGGAATGGGACTATACCTAGCAAAGAATTCTGCCGAAAATCTAGGAATTACAATAAGTGTAGTTTCTGAGGTTGGTATTGGGTCTACCTTTTCATTACATTTCCCCTTACAAAATAAGATGCAACAAATACTAGGTAGGTGACAATAATGTCATCTACTTTCTTTGTTTGTCACCTTAAACAAACGATTTTCTATTAAATAGTGGGTAAAATGAGAGTAATAAAAGGTAGGAGGTAGACCATGATTATTTTACGAGGTCGAAAAATTAAAAAGGTGTTTGGAAAAAAGACAAATACTCAGGAAGTATTGAAGGATATTGATATAGAAGTACGAGAAGGGGAATTTGTTGGAATTATGGGACCTTCGGGCTCGGGTAAAACAACTCTTTTAAATGTGTTAGCATCTATTGATAAAGTTACAGAAGGTATGATAGAGATAAACAATTTTAATCTGCAAAAAATGAAGGAACAAAAACTTGCCCAGTTCCGCAGAGAACAACTTGGTTTTGTCTTCCAAGATTATAACTTGCTGGACACATTGACTGTCAAAGAAAATATATATCTCCCTTTATCAGTAGGAAAAGTTCCTAAAACTGTGGCAGAGAAGAAGATAAAGGATATCACAACTCTTTTAGGAATTGAGGATATATTGAACAAATATCCTAATGAGATATCTGGAGGACAAAAACAAAGAACGTCGGCTGCAAGAGCTCTTGTGGGTAATCCGTCTATCGTATTTGCTGATGAACCAACGGGGGCATTGGATTCTAAATCGGCTACTGCATTACTAAGTAACTTAGAAAAAATTAATAAAGAGAAAAAAGTGACAATTATGATGGTTACGCATGATCCTGTGGCTGCTAGTTTTTGCTCACGAGTACTATTTTTAAAAGACGGGCAAATATATTCGGAGCTCTATAAAGGTGAAAAGGATCGGAAGCAATTCTATCGTGAAATTATGAATACACAAAGTGTATTAAGTGGTGATGGCTATGACGCTTAATCAGTTAGTTCTAAGAAGTATGAGGAAAAATGCAAAAAATTATTATTTATATGTCTTCGCTTTAATATTTAGCGTTACATTGTATTATTCCTTTGTAACGTTACAGTATAATCCAGCAATAACTAAGGAAATTGGTAATGGTATGACTGCAACAATTTTAAAAGCGGCTTCTTATCTACTCCTATTCATTGTCATTTTCTTTGTTCTTTATGCTAATAAGTTATTTATGAATCGACGGAGCAAGGAAATCGGCTTATATCAGCTAGTAGGAATGCCAAAGGGGCTAGTGACCAGATTAATAGCAATTGAGAATATTATACTTTGGTTAGGTGCAATTATCCTCGGAGTATTTATGGGGTTTATTACATCGAGAATATTTGTAATGATTCTTTTGAAAATAATAGAAAAGGATGCGTTTGTAGAACTTTCTTTTTCTATAGAAGCTCTTCTAAGGACTGTAATTGTATTTCTATTATTACTAATGGTAGTGATTTTGCAAACAGCTATGAGGATAAGGAGAGTGTCACTCTTAAGCCTTATCACTACAACAGTAGTTGCAGACGAAAAGGTTAAAAAATTCAACGCTTTTCAAATGATCTTAGGGTTTATAGGGCTTGTTTTTATAGGATACGGCTACTATTTATCCACTACTCTATTAGATTTATTAGATGATCCAACACTGACGCCAGATAAGATGTTGATTCAACTGCTTTTAATACTAACCTTAACGATTGGTGGAACATATTTTGTGTTTCGTTTCTCGGTAGCGCTTATTCTTAATATGGTAAGGAAAAGTAAAAAAGGTTTAATGTCTGTTGCAGATGTTTTATCTTTGTCTACTATTATGCATCGCATGAAGTCCAGTGCAATGTCTCTTACGACTATTACGATTTTATCTGCTACAACACTTGGAATACTCACATTAGCTTATATCTCTTACTACTCTGCAGATGCGATGGCGCAGGATTCAGTGTCTTATGATTATGTAATGTACGAGGATACTGGTTTTGACTTAATAGATGAGTTTGACAAAGAAGGGATTCAATATACTAGACATGACCTAGATTTACTGGCGGTTCAAGCTGATGTCCGTCCACTTCTTTTGAAAGAATTTGCGCTAAAAAAAGATGTATCCACGCTACTGACAGTGCAAGTTGTAAGTCAGAAAGATATACAAAACAAGTTACCTAATCTTCAATTAAAGGAAGATGAGGGTTATATAGTAGGCTATGATAGTTTGAGTGCGGAGAATATAAGACTGGAATCAGAAAAACCAATTCAGTTTATCACTTCTACTGGAACGGATGAAATATTTATTACTGAGGTTACAGAAGAATCCTTGGTACCAAATTATCATAACTATAATTTTATTACGGTTATAGTATCTGATTTCTATTTCCAAAAATTACTTCATGATCCTCTAAATGAAAATCAAAAGATAGTAGGTATGGAGTTGAAGGAAGAGGATCAACTAAAAAAAGCGGAGGAAGTATTTGAAGAGAACAAAGTATCAGTAGAAATCCCTTACCCTAGTGGACTAGCAACAAAAACAGTTAGTGTAGAATCTCAAGAAATTTATCGTTTAGATATATTAAACTCATTTGGGCTGACAATTTTTATATCAGGATTCTTAGGTCTAGCATTTTTGATTGCGACTGGGAGTATATTATACTTTAAACAAATGTCCGAGGCTGATGAAGAAAAGGGCGCCTATACGATTTTGCGTAAGATGGGATTTACTACTAATGAAATTATGAAGGGGATTCGTCGGAAGCAGCTGTTTAACTTCGGCTTTCCGTTATTAATCGGTCTCTCACACAGTTATTTCGCAGTTAAAGCTGGATGGGTTTTCTTTGGTACGGAACTAGTAGCTCCCTTACTGATTACGATGAGTATATATATTATACTTTACTCAATATTTGCTATTCTATCTGCTGGCTATTATAGAAAAGTTGTAGAAAATGCATTTTAATAAAAAACCTGAGTCCATTTCTTTTGGATTTCAGGTTTTTTATAAATAGTACGAGGATAGACTATTGACATTTGAGTTGTAAAATTATAAACTTCTACGTATTAGTAATCTAGTGTGTGAAAGTGAGAGTGTTTTATATGAATGCTGTTTTAATTGCAGTAATAGTAATGTTAGTATTGAGTTTACTTCGTATCAATGTAGTGTTCTCATTAATTATAGGTGCTCTTGTAGGTGGGCTCACAGCAGGTCTATCCGTTGCAGAAACGATTGATGCATTTACGGGTGGGTTAGGTGCTGGAGCGACCATAGCGCTTAGTTATGCACTGTTAGGAGGCTTTGCAATTGCTATCTCTAAAACTGGTATTCCGGAGTTATTAGTGTTGGCAATTTTAAAGGTAGTGAAAAGTAAGGGAGATTCAGATAAAACAGGATTTGTGAAAGCTTTAGTCTTTTTATTGCTATTGATGATGGCTGTGTTCTCTCAGAATTTGATCCCGATTCATATTGCTTTTATTCCATTGTTAGTACCACCTATCTTAAAAGTGTTGAACATGTTACAAGTAGACCGAAGATTGATTGCTTGTATTTTGGCGTTTGGTTTAATTACTCCATATATGTTTCTCCCGTACGGATTTGGTGCAATTTATCAAGAAATCGTTGCTACACAGATGGGCCTCTCCGGCCTAGAGATAGCATTAAATGATATTCCCAAGGCGATGGCTATTCCGGCTCTTGGAATGGTATTTGGGTTAGTAATGGCATTTGTATTATTTCGCAAACCTAGAAACTATAAACAAGAAGCAGTAAAAGTAAGCGAATTAAAAGTACAGGTGAAAAAAAGTAGCATTATCTTTACGGTGATTTCATTAATAGCAGCGTTAGTTGTTCAAGTAGCAACAAACTCTATGATTGCGGGAGCTCTTGCAGGTATTGTAGTCCTTTACGTCAGTGGTGCGTTAAAAAGGAAAGAGGCAGATGAACTTCTCACAGAAGGAATGCGTATGATGGCATTCGTTGGTTTCGTGATGATTACAGCCAATGGATTTGCGGCGGTCATTAATGCTACTGGGCATGTAGAAAGTCTAGTGGAAGCATCCTCAGGGCTATTAGGGGGTAATATTAGTGCAGCGGTGTTACTAATGTTGATCATAGGTTTGGTAGTGACGATGGGAATAGGTTCATCATTTGCAACTATACCTATTATCGCTGCTATCTTTGTACCGCTTGCAATGGAGCTTGGGTTAAGCCCAGTAGCGACAATCGCATTAATAGGTACTGCAGGTGCTTTAGGTGACGCAGGTTCACCTGCTTCCGACTCAACGCTTGGACCAACTGCAGGATTGAACGTTGATGGACAGCATAATCATATTTGGGATACATGTGTGCCAACATTTCTTTGTTATAATATTCCACTCGTTCTTTTCGGATGGATAGCGGTAGTGTTTGTTCTATAGTAATAAATAGAAGGAAGGGTATCTCTATTAAAGGGATATCCTTTTTAATTGAAATTGTTTTAGAGAAACAGTTGCAAATTGTAATAAAAGGAACTACGTATTCTAAAAATAACATTACTCATATCAGTTGCTATTTCAATCTAAATTTTATATACTAGACAACGGCTTAGAAAAACATAAGTATTATAGAAAAAGTAATGCGGTTATAACATTAAAAAGAATTTCGTAAAAACACTTGCGAAATCTTTTTTTATTGTATATAATGTTGAATGTTGGTCTTTGACTGCGATGAAGCGAGAGGTTACCGACACACCCGGCCGCTTTGCCATGGCGAGTGTACGGAAAATTTTCGTGGAGAATGTCTAGAAAATAGGCGAAAAGGAGGGAAAGTAATGGCAAAACAAAAAATTCGTATCCGTTTAAAAGCGTATGATCACAGAATTCTTGATCAATCTGCTGAGAAAATTGTGGAAACTGCTAAACGTTCAGGTGCAAGTGTATCGGGTCCGATTCCACTTCCGACTGAAAGATCTGTTTATACGATTCTTCGTGCTGTTCATAAGTATAAAGATTCTCGTGAGCAATTCGAAATGCGTACGCATAAACGTCTTATCGATATCGTTAACCCAACACCACAAACTGTTGATGCGTTAATGAAGCTTGATTTACCATCTGGCGTTGATATTGAAATCAAACTTTAATGGTAAAAAATAAAAAACACAAATTATTATAGGAGGTGTGACGAATGACCAAAGGAATCTTAGGTAGAAAAATCGGTATGACGCAAGTATTTGCTGAGAACGGTGACTTAATCCCTGTAACTGTTATTGAAGCTACTCCAAACGTAGTACTTCAAAAGAAAACAGCTGAAACAGACGGTTACGAAGCTATTCAGTTAGGTTTTGAAGACAAGCGCGAAAAGCTTTCTAATAAACCTGCGAAAGGGCACGTAGCTAAAGCAAGCACTGCTCCTAAGCGCTTCATCCGCGAATTCCGCGGCTTGGATACAGCTAATTACGAAGTTGGTCAAGAAGTCAAGGTAGAAAGTTTTACAGAAGGCGATGTAATTGATGTAACAGGTGTTACTAAAGGTAAAGGTTTCCAAGGTGTTATTAAACGCCACGGACAATCTCGTGGACCAATGGCCCATGGATCTCGTTACCACCGTCGTCCAGGTTCAATGGGGCCAGTTGCTCCGAACCGTGTATTCAAACAAAAGAAATTACCTGGTCAAATGGGTGGACATACAGTAACAATCCAAAACTTAGAAATCGTAAGAGTGGATGCTGAACGTAATCTACTATTAGTAAAAGGTAATGTTCCTGGTTCTCGTAAATCATTAGTAGTTGTAAAAGCTGCTATTAAATCGAAATAATTCTCTTAAGGAAGGAGGAAACAGGAATGGCAAAAGTATCATTATTCAATCAAGCAGGCTCTTCAGTTGGTGAAATCGAATTAAACGATAAAGTTTTCGGTATTGAACCAAATGAATCTGTTTTATTTGAAGCTATCATTTCTCAACGCGCTTCACTTCGTCAAGGTAATCACAAAGTGAAAAACCGTTCTGAAGTTGCTGGTGGTGGACGTAAACCATGGAAACAAAAAGGAACTGGACGTGCTCGTCAAGGTTCTATCCGCTCTCCACAATGGCGTGGTGGTGGTGTTGTTTTCGGACCGACTCCACGTAGTTACAGCTTTAAATTACCTAAAAAAGTACGTCGTTTAGCTCTTCTTTCAGCTCTTTCAACAAAAGCTCGTGAAGAAAGCATTGTAGTACTTGAAGGTTTAGCATTTGATGCACCAAAAACAAAAGAATTCGTGAAAGTGTTATCTAACCTTTCAATCGATAAAAAAGCGTTATTCGTAACTGCTGATTTAGATGAAACAGTAGCATTAGCTGCTCGTAACATCCCTGGAATCACAGTTGTGTCTGCAACAGGCATTAACGTTTTAGATTTAATCGGTCATAACAAACTTGTAATGACTAAAGCAGCAGTAGAAAAAGTAGAGGAGGTGCTTGGATAATGGAAGCACGTGATATTATTAAACGTCCGGTCATTACTGAGCGTTCTTCTGAAGTAATGGCAGATAAAAAGTACACTTTTGAAGTGGACACTCGCGCCAACAAAACTCAAGTTAAATACGCTGTTGAAGAAATCTTTGGAGTAGATGTTGAAAAAGTAAACATCATGAACTACAAAGGGAAATATAAACGCGTAGGTAAATTTGGTGGGTATACAAACAAACGTCGTAAAGCGATTGTTACGTTAACTCTAGAAAGCAAAGAAATCGAGTTATTCGAAATCTAATCCTTGTAAAAAGGAATTAATACTCAAGAAGGAGGGAATAACATGGCGATTAGAAAGTATAAACCAACGACAAACGGACGTCGTAACATGACTTCATTAGATTACGCTGAAATCACAACTGACAAGCCAGAGAAATCTCTACTTGCTCCTGTGAAACGTAAAGGCGGCCGTAACAATCAAGGTAAAATTACTGTTCGTCATCATGGTGGTGGACACAAACGTCAATACCGTATCATTGATTTCAAACGAAACAAAGATGGTATACCAGGACGCGTTGCTACTATTGAATATGATCCAAACCGATCTGCGAATATCGCATTAATTAATTATGCGGATGGGGAAAAACGTTACATCCTAGCTCCTAAAGGCTTAGAAGTGGGCATGACAATCGTGTCAGGACCAGAAGCTGATATTAAAGCTGGAAACGCTCTTCCATTACAAAACATCCCAATGGGTACTACTATCCATAACATCGAAATGAAACCTGGTAAAGGTGGTCAGTTAGTTCGTTCTGCTGGTACATCTGCTCAATTACTTGGTAAAGAAGGTAAGTACGTAATCGTACGTTTACAATCTGGTGAAGTTCGTTTAATCCTAGGTGTTTGCCGCGCTACAATCGGTGAAGTAGGAAACGAACAACATGAACTTGTGAACATTGGTAAAGCTGGTCGTAATCGTTGGTTAGGCAAACGCCCAACTGTACGTGGATCGGTAATGAACCCTAACGATCACCCACACGGTGGTGGTGAAGGTAAAACTCCAATCGGTCGTAAGTCACCTATGTCTCCATGGGGTAAACCAACTCTTGGATACAAAACTCGTAACAAGAAAAACAAATCCGACAAACTTATCATTCGTCGTCGTAAAAAATAAAGTGGTTTTACTACGGTTCACAGATAGAACCGTGGTGTCATCACGGAGGGAGGTTTCAGCATGGGTCGTAGCTTGAAAAAAGGACCTTTCGCAGACGATCATTTATTGAAAAAGGTCGATGCACAAAAGGACTCTGAGAAAAAACAAGTGATTAAGACTTGGTCTCGCCGTTCAACAATTTTCCCTACTTTTATCGGATTAACTATCGCAGTATATGACGGACGTAAACATGTTCCTGTATACGTGACTGAGGATATGGTAGGTCATAAACTAGGCGAGTTTGCACCAACACGCGCTTATAAAAGTCATGGTGCAGATGATAAGAAAACAAGACGCTAATTTGAGAGGAGGTCATTCAAATGTCACAAGCAAAAGCTATTGCTAAAACAGTGCGCATTGCCCCTCGTAAGGTAAGATTAGTCGTTGATTTAATCAGAGGTAAGCAAGTCGGTGAAGCAGTTGCGATTTTACAACTTACTCCAAAAGCAGCATCACCTGTTGTTGAGAAAGTATTGAAATCTGCTATTGCAAACGCTGAGCACAATTATGATTTAGATGTTAATAACCTAGTTGTTTCTGAAGTCTTCGTTGATGAAGGTCCAACATTAAAACGTTTCCGCCCACGTGCAATGGGACGTGCAAGTGCTATTAACAAACGTACTAGCCACATTACAATCGTGGTATCAGAGAAGAAGGAGGGATAATTCGTGGGTCAAAAAGTACATCCTATAGGATTACGAGTAGGCATCATTCGTGACTGGGAGTCAAAATGGTACGCTGGTAAAGACTATGCAACTCTACTACACGAAGACTTGAAAATCCGTAAGTACATCGAAACTCGTTTAAAAGAAGCTTCTGTTTCTACTGTAGAAATCGAACGCGCTGCAAAACGTGTTAACGTTACAATTCACACTGCTAAACCAGGTATGGTAATCGGTAAAGGTGGTACTGAAGTGGAAGCACTTCGTAAGCACTTGAACGATTTAACTGGTAAACGTGTACACATAAATATTGTTGAAATAAAAAGAGCTGACTTAGATGCTAAATTAGTAGCTGAAAGTATTGCACGCCAATTAGAAGGCCGCGTATCTTTCCGTCGTGCTCAAAAACAAGCAATTCAACGCACAATGCGTTCTGGCGCTAAAGGTATTAAAACTCAAGTATCTGGACGCTTAGGCGGCGCTGACATTGCGCGTGCTGAACATTACAGCGAAGGAACTGTACCACTTCATACATTACGTGCTGACATCGATTATGCACATGCTGAGGCTGACACAACTTATGGTAAGCTAGGCGTTAAAGTATGGATCTATCGTGGTGAAGTCCTTCCAGTTAAGAAGAACTCTGAGGAAGGAGGCAAATAATATGTTAATGCCTAAACGCGTTAAATATCGTCGTGAACACCGTGGGAAAATGCGTGGTGAAGCAAAAGGCGGCAAAGAAATAGCATTCGGTGAATTCGGTTTACAAGCAACTGAAGCAAGCTGGATCACAAGTCGTCAAATTGAGTCAGCTCGTATTGCAATGACACGTTACATGAAACGTGGCGGTAAAGTATGGATTAAAATATTCCCTCATAAACCATATACGAAAAAGCCTCTTGAGGTACGTATGGGTTCAGGTAAAGGTGCTCCTGAAGGATGGGTAGCAGTTGTAAAACCTGGGAAAATAATGTTTGAAATAGCTGGCGTTTCTGAAGAAGTTGCTCGTGAAGCATTACGTTTAGCATCACATAAGCTTCCGATTAAATGTAAAATAATCAAACGTCAAGAAATTGGTGGTGAATCTAATGAAAGCTAATGACATCCGTGAACTTACTACTGCAGAAATAGAACAAAAGGTAAAATCACTGAAAGAAGAGCTTTTCAACCTTCGCTTCCAATTGGCGACTGGTCAATTAGAAAACACAGCTCGTATTCGCGAAGTTCGTAAAGCTATCGCGCGTATGAAAACTGTGGTACGTGAAAGAGAAATCAGTGCAAACAACTGATAAAGGAGGTTTTCTGGCATGACTGAGCGTAATCAACGCAAAGTATACACTGGCCGTGTTGTATCAGATAAAATGGATAAAACAATTTCTGTTTTAATTGAAACTCATAAAAAACACAAGTTATACGGTAAACGTGTTAAATATTCTAAGAAATTTAAAGCTCATGATGAGCAAAACGAAGCCCAAATCGGAGATATCGTCCGTATCATGGAAACTCGTCCGCTATCAGCTACTAAACGCTTCCGCCTATTGGAAGTTGTAGAAAAAGCGGTTATTATCTAATAATAAGTTCGGAACTAATAAATTCCGAAGGGAGGTTACCTAAGTGATCCAACAAGAAACTCGTATGAAAGTTGCAGACAACTCAGGTGCACGTGAAGTTTTAACTATTAAAGTACTTGGTGGTACTGGACGTAAAACTGCTAATATCGGCGATATCGTCGTATGTACAGTTAAGAAAGCAACACCAGGTGGCGTTGTCAAGAAGGGTGACGTCGTTAAAGCTGTAATCGTTCGCACTAAGAGCGGCGTACGCCGTAAAGACGGAACATATATCAAATTTGATGAAAATGCTTGCGTTATTATCAAAGACGATAAAGGACCGCGTGGAACTCGTATTTTCGGACCAGTTGCTCGTGAATTACGCGACAGCAACTTCATGAAAATCGTATCTTTAGCTCCAGAAGTTCTTTAATTTACATGAAAGTGCCAATCAAGGAGGTGCGACAGAATGCATGTTAAAAAAGGCGACAAAGTAATGGTAATCTCAGGTAAAGACAAAGGTAAAACAGGTGTTGTTCTTACTGCTTTTCCTAAGAAAGACCGTGTGTTAGTTGAAGGTGTAAACATCATCAAAAAACATATGAAGCCAAACCAAGCTAATCCGCAAGGAGGAATTGTAAGCCACGAGGCTGCAATCCACGTATCGAATGTTATGTTAATCGACCCAAAAACTGGCGAGCCGACTCGCGTAGGTTCTAAAGTGGAAGATGGCAAGAAAGTTCGTGTTGCGAAAAAATCCGGTGAAATTATTAAATAAGTAAAGAGAAGGGAGGTACACACATGAACCGCCTAAAAGAAAAGTATCTTAAGGAAGTTTCTCCTGCTCTAATGAGCAAGTTTGAATATAACTCAGTAATGCAAGTACCTAAAGTTGATAAAATCGTTATCAATATGGGTGTTGGTGATGCTGTTTCTAATACAAAAGCTCTAGATGCTGCTGTAGAAGAATTACAAATCATTTCAGGTCAAAAACCTGTAGTTACGAAAGCTAAAAAATCGATCGCTGGTTTCCGTCTTCGTGAAGGTATGCCAATCGGTGCAAAAGTCACTCTACGTGGAGAACGTATGTATGACTTCTTGGATAAATTGATCGCTATTTCACTTCCACGTGTACGTGACTTCCGCGGTGTTTCTAAAAAAGCATTCGACGGTCGCGGTAACTACACTCTTGGAGTTAAAGAGCAATTAATCTTCCCTGAAATCGATTATGATAAAGTATCGAAAGTACGCGGTATGGACATCGTGATTGTAACAACTGCGAACTCTGACGAAGAAGCTCGTGAGTTATTAACACAATTCGGTATGCCATTCCAAAAGTAAAATAAGGGAGGCGAAAACGTGGCTAAAAAATCAATGGTCGTAAAACAACAACGTACGCCAAAGTTCAAAGTGCAAGAATACACACGCTGTGAGCGTTGTGGACGTCCACACTCTGTATATCGTAAATTCAAGCTTTGCCGTATTTGTTTCCGTGAACTTGCATACAAGGGACAAATTCCTGGCGTTAAAAAAGCAAGCTGGTAATCCCCTATAACTGGGAAGGAGGTAAATGTAATGACAATGTCAGATCCAATTGCAGATATGCTTACACGCATTCGTAATGCTAACATGGTTCGTCACGAGAAATTAGAAGTTCCTGCTTCAAACCTGAAAAAGGAAATCGCGGAGATTTTAAAACGCGAAGGTTTCATCCGTGATGTTGAATATGTAGAAGATAGCAAACAAGGTATTATCCGCATCTTCTTAAAATATGGTCAAAATGATGAGCGCGTTATCACTGGTTTGAAACGTATTTCAAAACCTGGTCTTCGCGTTTACGCTAAAACAAACGAAGTACCTAAAGTATTGAACGGTTTAGGAATTGCTTTAGTTTCTACTTCAAATGGTTTATTAACAGATAAAGAAGCTCGCGCTAAACAAGTTGGCGGAGAAATCGTAGCTTACGTTTGGTAATAATCAACAAACGAATGGAGGTGCAACAAAATGTCTCGAGTAGGTAAAAAACCAATAGAGGTTCCTGCAGAAGTTACTGTTACAGTTAACGCTGATAATACAGTAGTTGTAAAAGGACCAAAAGGTGAATTAACAAAATCTTTTAACCAAGATATTAAGATTGAGCAAGAAGGTACAGTAATAACATTAGTGCGTCCTTCAGATTCAAAAGAACACCGTACGATTCATGGAACAACTCGCGCTTTGCTAGCTAACATGATCACGGGTGTATCTGCTGGATTCGAACGTGGACTTGATTTAGTTGGGGTAGGTTACCGTGCACAATTACAAGGAACTAAACTTGTACTAAATGTAGGGTACTCACATCCAGTTGAGTTCACTCCTGAAGATGGACTAGTAGTTGAAGTTCCTTCTAATACAAAAGTTATCGTTCGCGGTATTGATAAAGAACGCGTTGGTGCTTTAGCATCTAACATTCGTCAAGTTCGTCCACCAGAGCCTTATAAAGGTAAAGGTATTCGTTATGAAGGCGAAGTTGTACGCCGCAAAGAAGGTAAAACAGGTAAATAATGCATTTCGCATTAGAAAGGAGTGACCACTGTGATTACGAAACAAGACAAAAATCAAGTTCGTAAGAAACGTCATGCACGTGTTCGTACAAAAATCACGGGTACTACTGAACGTCCACGTTTAAATGTATTCCGTTCTAATAAACATTTATACGCACAACTGATTGATGATACTCAAGGTGTTACAATCGCAAGTGCATCCACTATGGATAAAGATTTCAATGGAACAGCTGGAAATGTAGAAGCTGCTAAATTGATTGGTGAAACAATCGCAAAACGCGCTACAGAAAAAAACATCAAATCTGTTGTATTTGACCGTGGCGGTTACTTATATCATGGACGTGTTAAAGCGTTAGCTGAAGCTGCACGTGAAAACGGCTTAGAATTTTAAGAAGAAGGAGGGACATATTTCATGCGTGGTATTGACCCAAACAAACTTGAACTTGAAGAACGCGTAGTAACGATCAACCGTGTTGCTAAAGTTGTAAAAGGTGGACGTCGTTTCCGTTTTACTGCATTAGTAGTTGTCGGTGACAAAGATGGTCATGTAGGATTTGGTACTGGAAAAGCACAAGAAGTTCCAGACGCTATCCGTAAAGCAGTTGAAGACGCGAAGAAAAACTTAATAGAAGTACCTAGAGTTAAAGGAACTACTCCTCACCTAGTTGTAGGACACTTTGGTGCTGGATCTATTCTAGTTAAACCTGCAGCACCTGGTACAGGAGTAATTGCTGGTGGACCTGTTCGTGCGGTACTTGAATTGGCTGGTATTACAGATATTCTTTCTAAATCACTTGGATCTAACACACCAATCAACATGGTACGTGCTACAATCGAAGGTTTAACTCAATTAAAACGTGCTGAAGACGTTGCTAAATTACGTGGTAAATCAGTAGAAGAACTGTTAGGATAAGGGGGGGAAATTACAATGGCAACTAAATTAGAAATTACCCTTACTAGAAGCTTGATTGGTACTAAACCAGCTCAACGCAAAACAGTAGAAGCTCTTGGATTACGTAAAATGCATCAAACAGTTGAGCATCAAGACAATGCAGCTATCCGTGGGATGGTTGGCAAAGTAGCTCACTTAGTAACAACAAAAGAAATTTAAGGTTTATTTTAAGAATAAGGAGGTGCCACCATATGAAACTTCATGAGTTAAAACCATCAGAAGGATCTCGTTCATCGCGTAAGCGTATCGGACGCGGAATCGGTTCTGGAACTGGTAAAACATCAGGTAAAGGTCATAAAGGTCAAAACGCTCGTTCAGGCGGAGGCGTTCGTCCAGGATTTGAGGGCGGTCAAAACCCGTTATTCCGTCGTTTACCAAAACGTGGATTTACGAATATTAATCGTAAAGAATTCGCAATTGTGAACCTTGACACATTAAATCGTTTCGAAGAAGGCACAGAAGTTACACCTGCTTTATTAATCGAAACAGGTGTTGTGAGCAGCGAGAAATCTGGTATCAAGATTCTAGGTAATGGAACACTTGACAAGAAGTTAACTGTAAAAGCTCATAAATTCTCTGCATCAGCAAAAGAAGCAATTGAGAACGCTGGCGGATCAACAGAGGTGGTTTAATGTTTCAAACAATCTCCAACTTTATGCGTGTGAGAGATATTCGAAATAAAATCATTTTTACATTATTGATGTTAATCGTCTTCCGTATCGGTACATTTGTACCTGTACCTTTCGTCGATGCCGATGTGTTAAAACAAACAGACCAAATGGGTTTGATTGGTTTCCTTAATACATTTGGTGGTGGAGCCCTTGCTAACTTTTCTATTTTAGCTATGGGTATCATGCCTTACATCACTGCATCCATTATTGTACAATTACTACAAATGGATGTTGTTCCGAAGTTTACTGAGTGGGCTAAACAAGGTGAAGTCGGAAGACGTAAACTTGCACAATTCACTCGTTACTTCACAATTGTGTTAGCTTTTATTCAAGCGATTGCGATGTCATACGGTTTCAACCGTATGTATAGTGGTTCATTGATAAAAGATGATGGTATATTGACATACTTAGTTATTGCAGTTGTTTTGACAGCCGGGACTGCATTTTTAATGTGGTTAGGAGAGCAAATTACCGCTAAAGGTGTTGGGAATGGTATTTCTATCATTATCTTCGCTGGTATTGTTGCTGCCATTCCAAACGCAGTTAACCAAGTGTACGCACAGCAAATTGAAGGTGCAGGAGATGCGCTGTTTATCAATATTGTAATAGTACTTTTACTTTTATTAGCAATTGTCGCAGTAACAGTTGGAGTAATTTACGTTCAACAAGCGTTGCGTAAAATTCCAATTCAATACGCGAAACGTGTTTCTGGTGCAGCCCAAACTGGTGGTCAACAGACTCACTTGCCTTTAAAAGTTAATGCTGCGGGAGTAATTCCGGTAATCTTTGCCTCAGCGTTTCTTATGGCGCCACAGTCAATCGTATTATTTTTCGGTCAAAACAGTACTACCGAAGCTATTACGAGAGCATTAGATTATACACAACCTATTGGTATGACGATTTATATTGCTTTAATCATTGCATTTACTTACTTCTATGCGTTCATTCAAGTGAATCCAGAGAACGTAGCAGATAATTTGAAAAAGCAAGGTGCGTATATTCCAGGGATTCGTCCAGGGATCAATACACAAAATTATTTAACTAGCGTATTGTATCGATTAACTTTTGTTGGAGCTATATTCTTAGCTATCATTTCAATCATGCCGATGCTATTTGTGAAATATGCGGATCTTCCGCAGTCAGCACAAATTGGCGGAACAAGTTTGTTAATCGTGGTTGGGGTTGCACTCGAAACGATGAAACAGCTAGAATCCCAACTAGTTAAACGTCATTATAAAGGCTTTATGAAATAAGGTAGGTTTTTAGGGACATTGATGTTCCTAAAAATCGACTATATAGTCCTGGGGGGCATTTTCGTATGAATATCGTTTTAATGGGTTTACCTGGTGCTGGTAAAGGTACTCAGGCAGATAAAATTGTTGAGAAGTACGCAATCCCTCATATTTCTACAGGCGATATGTTTCGTGCAGCAATTAAAGATGGTACGGAACTAGGTTTGAAAGCAAAATCGTTTATGGATCAAGGTGCCTTGGTACCCGATGAAGTTACGATTGGTATTGTCCGCGAAAGATTAAGTAAACCAGACTGTGAAAAAGGATTCCTACTTGACGGTTTCCCTCGTACAGTTCCTCAAGCAGAAGCACTTGATGCTTTACTTTCGGAACTTGATAAATCTATCGAGCATGTGCTTAATATTCAAGTAGAACAAGAAGAATTGATTAAACGTCTAACAGGTCGACGCATTTGTAAAGAATGTGGAACTGCTTACCATTTGGTCTTTAATCCACCTGCTAAAGATGGAGTATGTGACAAAGATGGTGGCGAGCTTTATCAACGTGCTGACGATAATCCGGAAACGGTAACTAACCGTCTGGAAGTAAATATGAAGCAAACACAACCTTTGCTTGATTTTTATGAAGACAAAGGTGTTTTATCTAATATAGATGGACAGCAGGATATTAAAGTAGTATTCGCTGATCTTGATGCTCTGTTACAGGGCAGCCGCATATAATTGCCCGGTGCCTGTCGCAGACGACTGAATACCCGGGTAGTATGCAAAGAACGAAAATGTTTTTTTCGAGAGCTGCAAAAGCATATTGCGCCCGGTATACGTTCGGAGGAAAAGAAATGCATCAAAAGCGGGGACTCCCTTGTCCACGTGCATTTATAATACTTACGGGGTATAATGGGTTTCGTGGAAGCATCTGTGTAACGAACGGGTACTATGGAACTCATCCAACACATTCGTACGAACATGTTGACATGAGGGAGAGTCTACTCCGTGGATTGCTAAAAGCGAAACCTTACGAGTGTCTTTCGAACATCTCTCATGATTTCCAAACATATGCTTGAACGAATAGTTTCGTTCTACTAGAGGCTATACTAACAGCAAATTACGTTTGAGTTTTGATGAGAACCTGATTTGTATATAGAAGGGAGACAGGGTTGATGGCGAAAGATGATGTAATTGAAGTCGAAGGAACAGTTGTTGAGACTTTGCCAAACGCGATGTTTAAGGTAGAATTAGAAAACGGTCATACGATACTTGCGCATGTATCGGGTAAAATTCGTATGCATTTCATTCGTATTTTACCTGGAGATAAAGTCACAATTGAACTTTCTCCTTACGATTTAACTCGCGGTCGTATTACGTACCGTTTTAAATAATAATCTTTTGCACTCCGGACTACTAAGGAGGTTAGGTTAGATGAAAGTGAGACCATCTGTGAAACCGATCTGCGAAAAATGTAAGGTAATTCGCCGACGCGGTAAAGTAATGGTAATCTGTGAAAATCCTAAACACAAACAAAGACAAGGATAATAAGAAGGAGGTGCACGACACATATGGCACGTATTGCTGGTGTTGACATTCCACGCGACAAACGCGTTGTTATTGCATTAACATACATTTTCGGAATTGGTAAAACGACTTCTCAAAAAGTATTGGCGGAAGCTGGTATTTCAGAAGAGACACGTGTACGTGATCTTACAGAAGACGAACTAAACAAAATCCGTGAACAAATCGGTGTATACAAAGTAGAAGGTGACCTTCGTCGCGAAGTATCACTAAACATTAAACGTTTGATGGAAATCGGTTCATTCCGTGGTATCCGTCATCGTAGAGGCTTACCAGTACGCGGACAAAATACGAAGAACAATGCACGTACTCGTAAAGGTCCACGTAAAACAGTAGCTAACAAGAAAAAATAATCGGTAAAGGAGGTTTCTTCTTAACATGGCACGTAAACAACAAACACGTAAGCGTCGTGTGAAAAAGAATATCGAATCCGGTATTGCTCACATTCGCTCAACATTTAACAACACTATTGTGACTATCACAGACATGCAAGGAAATGCACTTTCTTGGTCAAGTGCTGGAGCTCTTGGATTTAGAGGTTCTCGTAAATCTACTCCATTTGCTGCACAAATGGCTGCAGAAACAGCTGCAAAGACTTCAATGGAACATGGTATCAAAACTTTAGAAGTAACTGTTAAAGGACCAGGTGCTGGTCGTGAAGCGGCAATCCGCGCACTTCAAGCTGCAGGTCTAGAAGTTACAGCAATTAAAGACGTAACACCAGTACCACATAATGGTTGCCGTCCACCAAAACGTCGTCGCGTTTAATAGGTGATACTCAACTTGTTTGAGAACATCATTTATTGTACAGACTGTGGTTGTATTAACAGCAATCAGTTAACGATCGAATTCATGATGGAAAGAACCTATACATTCGATGTTTTGAGGGAGGGTAAATTGGAATGATCGAAATCGAAAAACCAAAGATTGAAAGTGTAGAAATCAGCGAAAATACCAAGTTTGGTAAATTTGTTGTAGAACCGCTTGAACGTGGCTATGGAAATACTTTGGGAAATTCTTTACGACGCATCCTTCTGTCATCTTTACCAGGAGCTGCAGTTACTTCTATTCAAATTGATGGCGTTTTGCACGAGTTCTCAACTATTGAGGGCGTAGTGGAAGATGTAGCATCTATTATTATGAATGTGAAAAAACTAGCTTTAAAAATCTACTCTGACGAGGAAAAGGTCATTGAGATTGATGTTAAAGGTGAGGGAACGATTACAGCTGCTGACATTACACATGACAGTGACGTAGAAATTTTAAACCCTGAACTTTATATTGCTACAATCGGCAAAAATGGTCATTTCCGCATGCGTATGTACGCAGGTCGAGGCCGTGGCTACACTCCTGCTGTTCAAAACAAACGTGAGGATCTTCCTATCGGCGTAATCCCGATCGACTCTATTTATACTCCAGTTTCACGCGTGAATTTCCAAGTGGAAAATACTCGTGTTGGGCAATTGTCCAACTTCGATAAACTAACACTTGATGTGTGGACAGATGGCAGCACAGGTCCTAAAGAGGCGATTTCTCTTGGAGCAAAAATTCTAACAGAGCACTTGAATATCTTTGTAGGGATGACTGATGAGGCTCAGACTGCTGAAATCATGGTCGAAAAAGAAGAGGATCAAAAAGAAAAAGTTTTAGAGATGACTATTGAAGAACTTGATCTTTCTGTTCGTTCTTATAATTGCTTAAAACGCGCTGGTATTAATACAGTACTTGAGCTTGCAAGCAAATCAGAAGACGATATGATGAAAGTACGAAACCTTGGACGTAAGTCTTTAGAAGAAGTAAGAGCGAAGTTAGATGAGCTTGGTTTAGGATTACGTAAAGAAGACTAAACGGGTTTTGATATAGCGAGACTTGAATTATTCACCAAAGGAGGGAAACATCCATGGGTTACAGAAAACTTGGACGTACAAGTTCTCAACGTAAAGCGATGTTACGTGACTTAACAACTGACTTAATTATCAATGAGCGTATTCAAACTACTGAAGCACGTGCAAAAGAATTACGTTCTGTTGTTGAAAAAATGATCACTTTAGGTAAACGCGGAGATTTACACGCTCGTCGTCAAGCTGCGGCTTACATTCGTCGTGAGGTTGTTGCTTCTACTGATGAAGAAGGTAACGAATCTACAATCTATGCATTACAAAAGTTGTTTGATGATGTAGCACCACGCTATGCTGATCGTCAAGGCGGTTACACTCGTATTATGAAAGCTGGACCTCGTCGCGGAGACGGAGCACCAGTAGTAGTAATTGAGTTAGTTTAATTTAGTTTTTTAGGTGCTCACGCACCCAAAAAGTAAATTAAAGCCTCCGGCGGATGTCACAGATTTTAATTACGCTTGCGCAATTAAAGTTTGGACTCAAATACACCGGGGCGAATTTTATTTACAATTTAACAGGCGTTTTTACGTCTGCCAAATTGAAGAGGGTAATGGTGGTTTACTACCGCCCTCTTCTTTTTCAAACAGATTTATACGACATTATAAAAGCAGAGTGTTATGATGAGCGGGCTTATTGGGATTTTCGAATCCTCAACTAGTAGCGTCTCGTCTAGCTCTACGCACCTCATTTTCCTGATTGGTCTTGAGCAACCAATCTAGAAATAAGTTATAGAAGAGCGCATTTCTCAAAATGAGGTGCGCGCTTTTTTAATTTACCGTAAAATGATGTAAACTATTAGCACAGCTGAGTTGAGCAGAGGAGGTAAAGGATGAAACGCGAAATTATTTCTTTACAGGAAGTTACATTTACATATGCAGAAGAAGATACAGGTGTACGACCTGCTATACAGAATGTCTCATATACAATTAATGATGGTGAATGGGTAGCGATTGTAGGCCATAATGGTTCTGGCAAATCGACATTAGCACGATTAATGAACGGTCTTCTATTTCCTCAGACGGGAACGGTAAGGGTTTTTGGAGAACCGTTAAATGAACAAAATTTATGGGACACTCGGTCTAAAATGGGAATGGTTTTTCAAAATCCAGATAACCAATTTGTTGGAGCAACCGTGCAAGACGATGTTGCGTTTGCTTTAGAAAATAACGGAATCCCATTTGAGGAAATGGTAGAACGTGTACAAGCCTCCTTAGTAAAAGTGAAAATGAGTGACTTTATGAATAGTGAGCCACATCATCTATCTGGAGGACAAAAACAAAGGGTTGCTATAGCTGGAGCTATTGCACTTCAACCAAAGATTTTATTGTTAGATGAGGCAACTTCCATGTTAGATCCACAGGGGAGAGAAGAGGTACTTCAGACTGTGCACCAGCTGAGAAAAGAAACCGACTTAACGGTTATCTCTATTACACATGATTTAGAAGAAGCACTTCTTGCTGATCGTGTAATTGTTATGAATCAAGGGAAGAAGTATGCAGCAGGGTCACCACAAGAAATATTTGAACGAGGTCAAGAGTTAATCGATTTAGGATTAGATTTACCTTTTGCAATGAATATGTCTAGATTATTACGAGCACAAGGTGTGCAAATTGGAGCAGACCACATGTCAGAAGAAGAGTTGGTGAATGATTTATGGACATCTCACTTCAACAAGTAAGTTATGCTTATGCCAAAGATACTCCATTTGAAAAAAGAGCTTTATACGATGTAGATTTACTTATTCCTTCAGGTTCTTATCAAGCCATCATTGGTCATACAGGTTCTGGGAAGTCTACGGTGCTGCAGCACTTAAATGCATTGTTGAAGCCAACAGAAGGAGTTATTCGTATTGGTAGTACGGAAGTAGTTGCAGCTAAAAAGAACAAGAAATTACGAGAGATTAGACAAAAGGTAGGAATCGTTTTTCAATTCCCTGAGCATCAATTATTTGATGAAACGGTTTTAAAGGATATTATGTTTGGACCTATGAACTTTGGGGTGCCAGAAGAAGAAGCAAGACAACGTGCTATAGAATTAGTAAGGCTACTTGGTTTACCAGAAGAGGTTATGGAAAAGTCGCCGTTTGACCTGTCTGGAGGACAAATGCGAAGAGTTGCCATAGCGGGAGTCCTTGCAATGAATCCAGAAGTATTAGTTTTGGATGAACCAACAGCAGGGCTTGACCCAAGAGGGCGTAAGGAAATAATGGAGTTATTTTATCGACTCCATCAAGAAAAAGGTTTAACTACTGTACTCGTAACACATAGCATGGAAGACGCTGCTAGATATGCAGACCGAATTGCTATTATGCACAATGGACAATGTGTGCTGCAAGGGATACCCCAGGAGATATTCTCAGATGAGGATCGTTTAATGGATTATCGTCTAGAATTACCTCAATCTATTAAGTTTCAAAAGAAACTAGAAGAGATGATGGGAAAAAAATTGTCGACACTTTGTTTAACAGAAGAGACTTTAGCTGAAGAACTAGCACGCCTGATGAAAAAGGAGCGTGAAATTTAATGCTTGAAAAAATGATATTTGGGCGTTATATTCCAGGAGATTCTTTTATTCATCGTTTGGATGCTCGTGCCAAGCTTATATTTGTTTTCTTATTTATCATGGTTGTCTTTATTGCAAACAACTGGATTACGTATGGAATATTACTAGTGTTTACTTTTTTGATCATACGATTATCGAAAATTAGGCTTTATTTTTTGATAAACGGATTAAAACCTGTTGTGTTTTTGATTATATTTACGTTCTTATTGCATCTGATTTTTACTCGAGAAGGTTCAATTATTTTTGAATGGAAGTTTATTAAAATTTACGAGGAAGGGCTAAAGCAAGGGATATTCATATCTATACGCTTTACCGTACTCGTTGTTTTAACGTCTATTCTCACATTAACTACAACGCCTATTTCAATTACAGATGCATTAGAAACTTTATTGAACCCATTAAAAAAGTGGAAGCTACCTGTACATGAGTTGGCTCTTATGATGTCAATTTCGTTAAGATTTATACCAACTTTAATGGATGAGACAGATAAGATTATGAAAGCTCAAATGGCGAGAGGATCTGATATGACAACGGGTAGTATGAAGGAGAGAATGAATGCAATCGTTCCACTTCTAATACCTTTGTTTGTAAGCGCATTTAAACGTGCAGAGGATTTAGCAACTGCAATGGAAGTAAGAGGCTATAAAGGCGGCGAGGGACGTACTAGGTACAGAAAGCTAGAATGGGCTACGAGAGACACGTTAATCATCCTGTCGCTCGTCGTACTTGCTGCAATACTGGTTTACTTTAGAAAATGATTAAGAGGTGTTAACGTGAGACTTCGAGCGATTATTAGTTATGATGGCAGTCAGTTTTCTGGTTATCAGGTTCAACCGGGAAAACGAACTGTTCAATTGGAAATAGAACGTGTCCTAGAAACAATTCATAAAGGCGCCGTTGTTAAAATTGTTGCAAGTGGAAGAACAGATGCTGGCGTTCATGCAACAGGACAAGTTATTCACTTTGATAGCCCGTTAACATTTCCGTTAGATCGTTGGTGTACCGCTTTAAATGTTCAACTACCTGGAGATATTCGAATATTATCGGTAGAACAGGTATCTGATGATTTTCATGCCCGATACCATGCTATTGGAAAGACTTATCGTTATATTTGGTCACTTAGTGAAATACATAGTCCATTTGAGCGTGACTTTTCCGTACATGCTGACCGATACAAACCAGATATCGCATCGATGCAAGAAGCTGCTCAACATTTGTTGGGTACTCATGATTTTTCAAGTTTTTGTGCAGCTAAAACGAATGTAAATGATTTTGTGAGAACTATTTATTCTATTAACTTTGAAATGAAGAAAGAAACACAACAACTCCATATGGTTATTAGTGGAAGTGGCTTTTTATATAATATGGTGCGTATTATTGCAGGTACATTATGGGAAGTAGGTATTCGAAAAAAAAGTGTGGAAAGTCTTTCGGAAATCCTCTTGTCGTGTTCTCGAAAGGAAGCAGGGAAAACCGCTCCAGCACACGGTTTATACCTCGAAAAAGTAGCTTACGATGAATGAAACAACATCACCAGGTGTTTTACGGAAAATGCTTGACTAATTGTTACATTCGAGGTATGATGATGTATGGTATTTCTTAACCCCACAATATAAGCCCCGAAACTTATTGGTATGAGGATATAGAAAATTTTAGATCGATTATGATTGAATTAGGAGGACAAAATACATGCGTACAACATTCATGGCTAAAGGTCACGAAGTAGAACGTAAATGGTTAGTAGTAGACGCTGAAGGCCAAACTCTTGGTCGTCTAGCTTCAGAAGTTGCAGCTATTTTACGTGGTAAAAACAAACCAACATTCACACCGAACGTTGACACAGGTGATCATGTGATCATTCTTAATGCAGAAAAAATTCATTTAACTGGGAACAAGTTAAATGACAAAATTTACTACCGTCACACTCAATTCTCAGGTGGACTTAAACAACGTACAGCTTTAGAAATGCGTACTAAGTACCCAACGAAAATGCTTGAGTTAGCAATTAAAGGAATGCTTCCTAAAAACTCTTTAGGACGTCAAATGTTCAGCAAGCTTCACGTTTATACTGGAGCAGAACACCCACATGCAGCACAGAAACCAGAAGCATACGAGCTTCGCGGATAATAATTAAGAGGAGGACATTCACTTGGCACAAGTTCAATATATCGGCACTGGTCGCCGTAAAAGTTCAGTAGCACGTGTGCGTTTAGTACCGGGCGAAGGAAATATCGTTATCAACAAACGTGACGTAGCAGATTACGTACCATACGAAACTTTACGTGAAATCATTAAACAACCATTAGTAACTACTCAAACTTTAGGTAGCTACGATGTACACGTAAACGTTAATGGTGGTGGATTCACAGGACAAGCAGGAGCAATCCGTCATGGTATTGCACGTGCACTACTTACAGTAGATCCTGATTTCCGTCCAGCATTGAAATCAGCAGGATTCTTAACGCGTGATCCACGTATGAAAGAACGTAAAAAACCAGGACTTAAAGGCGCTCGTCGTGCACCTCAGTTCTCAAAACGTTAATATTAAATTATCAGTTCAAAGCATTTCTCGAGATTTCTCGGGGAGTGCTTTTTTTGTTTGGTCATGCGAGAAATATAGACGGTTGTCAAAATGTTTAAAAAGTAATTGTATGTCTATTTTGAGAGGTGTATATTTAGAAAATAATTATAAAGGAGGAGCGAAAATGGATCTTACCTCACAAAGATTAGTATTTCGTTTGTATGAGGCGAATGACTTTGACTTTTTATATTCAATGTTAAATGATTCGGAGATGATGAAGTACATAGGGAATGGCGATACGCGAAATACAGAAGAAGCACTTGCTTTTTTAGAAAGGATTCAGAGTCACTATAAGCAAAACGAAGAGTTTGGCTTAAAATTACTCGTTCGAAAAGAGGATGGGATTCCAATAGGACACGCTGGAATAATTCCTCAACAAATTGACGGAAAAGAAGAGCTAGAAATTGGTTATTGGATTGCAAAAGAATTCTGGGGTAATGGGTATGCAACAGAAGCAGCTAAAGCATTGCTTAATCGTGCAACCAATCAGTTAGGTATACATCGTCTAATCTCTCTTATTCAGACGGACAACACAAGATCTGGTCGTGTAGCCATCAAAAATGGTATGCAATTAGAAAAAGAAATAATTTTAAAAGGCAAGTCGGTTAGTTTGTATACATATAAAAGTCAGTAATGATTTATAAAGAAGAAGAGGGAATGTATGAGAAGTAAATTTAATGCTGTGACGGGCACGATACTTGTTAGTATTTTTATTGCGCGTTTTGGAACGTTTTTAGTTTTGCCTTATTTAACGCTATTTTTGCTCGAGGACTTTCATTATTCGGGCGTGCAAATTGGAACGATTATATCGACACTGGCTCTATCTAATTTAGTGATGAGTTTTTTTGTAGGACCATATATTGATAAGTATCCTAAGAACAAAGTCATAATGGTAGGACTCCTTGGATATTTAGTTTGCTATTTTTATTTCCCTTTCATCGATTATTATGCAGGGTTTTTAGGATTTGCTGTTTTGCTTGGTGCGAGTCAGGCAGTTGTGGAACCTACTTACCGTGTATTACTGAGTCTATATACAGAACCAGAAAATCGTCGATTAATATTTAATATCCGCTACTTTTTGATTAATATATCTGCTGCAGTTGCCCCGCTGATTTCTGTTTATTTCCAAAAGTATGGAATGGTAAATCTATTTTTTATTGTTGGACTTATTTTCTTATTAAACATATTAACATTTGTCTTTATATTTAATAAGTACCCTCTGAAACAGGAACCTATTAGTTTAACGAAGCCTTCAATATTTCATTCGTTTCATGTCTTTAAAAGGGATACAAGTTTTTCGATTTTTGTGTTGGCATTAATCTTTATTAGTTTTGGTTACAGTCAGTTTGACTCTACTTTTAGTCAACACATAGGGAAGTCTTTTGACCATGAACTAGCAATAAAATATTTCGCGTGGCTTATAACAACAAATGCTATTACCGTATTAGTCATTCAGTACTTTGTCTATAAGCTAGGAGAATTGATAAGCACGACTACTTCCTTAATGATTGGAAGTGGGTTATTGTCAATTGGATTATTTTTCTTTGGGCAGAGTGACTTAATATTGTGGTTAATGGTTGCTATGGTTATTTTTACAGCTGGAGAAGTATTAGTATTTACTATGGTTGATATTCATTTAGATGGAATGTGTGAGGATCATGAGAAGGGTACTTATTTTGCCCTTTCAGGTGTAAAGTCTGTCGGTCGAATAGCTGGTCCTAGTTTGGGTGGTTTTCTGTTGGATACGATGAGCGGTGGCGCAATGGTGTTCATCATCATTTCACTTATCACGTTATTAGCTATTCCATCGTTCTATTACAGTTCAAAAATACGTGGACAATTCTAATCATACTCTTTGTCCCTCATACGTATAATGAGTGAAAAAGGAGCGATGAACCTGAAAAAGTGGCTAATTATCTTTGTTTTGTTTTTGATATCCCTTCTTGCAGTTGTGTATGGAACAAAAGCTAGTGACATTGGTTTTTTCTTGCCTGAACCAATGAGTGGAGTGAAGATTGTCATTGATCCAGGGCATGGAGGGATTGATGGTGGAGCTAGTAGTGGCGATACAGTTGAACGAGATATTACGCTAGCTATGTCCCTAAAACTAGAGAAAAAGTTGAAGTCGCAGGGTGCAACAGTGGTCATGACACGAAGTAAGGAAGGTGATGCAATTGCAGAACATAGACCCGATGAGGATTTCCCTACTACGAGGGCTAGAAAGGTTGCCGACCTATTATTGCGTGAAGAAATTATGAATAACTCAGAGGCAGACTTAGTCATTAGCTTGCATGTGAATGCAGTTCCAGAGGAAAGATGGAGAGGGGCTCAAGTCTTTTATCATGCAGACGGACACGCAGGTGGAGAGTTATTAGCTAAATCTATACAAGGGTCCATTCGAGAAAAAATCGGAAACACAGAGCGGGAAGCACTGGCGATTAAACAGGTATATATATTGAAGAAAGCAAATGCACCTGCAGTATTAGTAGAAACAGGCTTTTTAAGTAATAATGAAGAGCGAGAATTATTGAAGTCTGAAAAGTACCAGAAGGAAATGGTAGAAGCTATATCTGAAGGTGTAATTGAATTTGTTGAGGATAATATTTACTAAGACAATGTAACGTATTGTAGACACTCTATTATGGTATACTATAAGGCGAATAGTTAAACTTAAGGGGAGTGTCTACAGATGATTAATGAGCAACAAGTTCGTACTTTGCTAGGAGCATTAAACGACCCATTTTTACATAGAACACTAGAAGAAACGAATGGGATTTCAGAAGTGTCTATTAAAGAAGAGAAAAATCATGTAAGTGTAAAGCTAGCTATAGCTAAAATAAATTCAGCAGAACAAATGCAACTACAAGGAAAAGTTGTAGAAGTCTTGAAAGAAGCAGGCGCTGCAACTGTAGGTATTCGTTTTGAAGAGCTACCAAAAGAAGTACTGGAGCAGTTTCGAGGGAAAACAAAAGAAAGTGACAACGAAAATCTTCTCTCTCCAACTAGTAAAGTGAAAATTATTTCTATAGCATCTGGAAAAGGCGGTGTTGGTAAATCTACTGTTTCAGTGAACCTAGCGGTTGCGCTTGCTCGTTTAGGTAAAAAAGTAGGGCTTGTAGATGCTGATATTTATGGGTTTAGTGTACCTGATATGATGGGCGTAAAAGACATTCCGCAGATTATAGAGGACCGTATTATTCCTGTAGAACGTAAAGGTGTCAAAGTAATCTCTATGGGCTTCTTTGTAGAGAACAATACACCAGTTGTATGGCGCGGACCAATGCTTGGAAAAGTACTAGACCAATTCTTCAAAGATGTTGAATGGGGAGAATTAGACTTTCTGCTCTTAGATTTACCACCAGGTACTGGAGATGTCGCTTTAGATATTCACCAAATGCTACCGACATCGAAAGAAATCGTAGTAACAACACCGCATCCAACAGCTGCATTTGTTGCAGCAAGAGCAGGTGCAATGGCACTTCAAACTGATCACGAAATTCTTGGAGTAATCGAAAATATGTCGTGGTATGAATCAAAATCCACAGGAGAAAAAGAATTTGTATTTGGTAAAGGTGGAGGACCGAAGCTTGCAGAGGAATTACGTACAGAATTACTAGGACAACTTCCATTAGGGCAGCCAGACTGGAATGACATCGATTTTGCTCCATCTGTTTATGAAGAAACACATAATACTGGAAAAATTTATTTAGATATTGCGCAAAAAGTTATAGAAAAAGCATAAGAAAGAGGCCGTTTCCAAAGAGGAGCGGCCTATTTTTCTTCTTCTTCTTTCTTCTTATCTTCCTCAGATGAACCAGCAGCTCCTCCTCCTTCAGATCCGCCCCCAGCTTTTTCAGTTTTACCCCCAGCTTCCTCCACTAATTTCTGCCACTTAGCTTGCAGTACCGGACTTTTGATAGTTTCTTCTACAACCTTTTGCATTTCTTTTCTCATATCGCTGGATTCCAATACTTTAGCTAATTCTTTTTTCATCTCAGCTGAACTAAAAAAGGTCTCTAAATCCTTTAAATAATTTGGATCCTTCATTAAGGCTTTCATTAATTCCTCTTGCTGCTTTACCATACTCTTTGCCATTGTCTCTGAAAACTTTGGATCTGAATAAACTTCCTTCCAAAAGTCCTCAGCTTCTTTTGAAAGCATTGTCTGTTCAACAGATGTCTTTACTTGTTCACTGTCTAATACTAGGAGTTCTTTGAATTGAGGATCTGACAATAATGTACGAATTGCTTTTTTTCCATCCTCGGTTTGCAGAGCATCAATGAACATTTTCTTATTCTCCTCATAAGAAGGCTGAGTAGCAGGAGAACTACAACTAGCGAGAAGTCCAAGACTCAATAATAAAAGAGCAAAGTATTTCATATCCGTCACCGTCCTTTCGATTATTGTTCACATTTGGTTAGGAAATATGTATAGTCAGTAGGAAGAAATAGATTTTTCATAAAAGGCTTGTTACAATTTATACTTATAAAGGAAATAGAAAAGATGGAGGAAATCTTGCAGTGACTATTCGAAATTGGTTTAAATTCTTTCTAAATGCCTTGCTAATCGGTGGTTTAGTAACAGGTGTTTTTGGTTTATTTATACGTTGGGATGATGCTTTTTCACAATACTTTGAAGCAGGACAATGGGGAGAGTTCTTAGCTGCATTTGCGTTTATGGTAGTAATGGGCTTTACAATTAGTGTAATTGCTCAAATGGGTTACTTTGCCTATTTAACAATTCACCAAATGGGTGTAAATATTTTTAGGACCCTTACTCTGTGGAACTGGGTGCAGTTATTGATTATTGCATTTGTTATATTTGATTTAATTATGTTTCGTTTTAGACCAAATGCAGAAACAACCGGACAAATATGGTTATACGTTATCTTACTTACAGTATTAATCATTACCTCAGTAGTAGTGGCAATTGTTAAAGCGAATCTTACGAAAAAGCACGCACTTATATCTGCTTTATTTTTCATGATAGTTATCTCAACCTTAGAGTGGCTTCCGGTACTAATGGTACGAGCGGATAATGTAGATAGTTGGGTTACATTATTATTGTTCCCGATTTTAGCGGTTAATGCATATCAATTACTGGCGCTGCCAAAATATAACGCTAAGTCTGAGGTCGATCGTTTGAAGTTGGAAGAACGTAGAAAAAACAGAAGAGAAGCAGCATCTGCTAAGAACTAATAAAAGTTGCTCTGACTACTAGTCGGAGCAACTTTTAAATTTATAAGGATTATAATGAACTACTTACGTACTTACGGTGACTTTACCTGGTTTATGACTAATTTTTTATTCTGGATAAGTTTTTGTTTTTACTTTTAAACCGAAGATATTTTGTTCAATGGTAATAATTTTTTTTGACTTAACAAACTTTACCAGCTGTTGTATATCTATTCGTTCTTCTTGATGAAGGGGAACGGTAAGGATATCTCCTTTTTCAAGTGCAGGAACTTTATTGGACCAGTACTTACTAGAGCTGAGTAAATTTACTTCCTGTTCCCAAGCCTTTTTTTGCAATTCAATAGGAAACTCATAATCTATTGTTCTAAACCAAAGTGGTCTTTCTCCTATCGCTTGTTCAAATCTTTCAACTTCTTTTTCAAACAAAGTTGGATTTTCTATATAAGTTGCTCCACTTGTACCTAAAAGACTAATGGGTACGTTTTTTTCTTTCATGACTTTTATAATGTCCTCAGAGCGTTCGATCCATTCAATACTTATAAAGAAATGCGGATAAGGAGCTTGTAAGTCATTTACAAACTTTTCTATATCATCCTTTCCAAAAGTTAAATCAACCGTAATAGTATTCCCATATGATCCTTTCGAAATAACAGTAGGCTTTTCCGTAAGCTGAAATACAGGGAGCAGCGAGGATAGATTTTTTGGTACATTAAATAAAAACAATCCTAAGACAATCAATAAACCAACTAGTAAAGCTTTTGTTTTCAAAGAAACACACACCTTTTCAAATCGTTTTAATTAATTTTATGATTTAGTGTTGACATTAATGTTAAAAAGATGTTAAGATACAAAGGTCGCTGAAACAAGACGACAACTTAAACAATATGAACATTGAAAACTGAACATGCAAAACGTTAAGACATACAGCTTATCAGCTAACTTTGTTAGTCTGATAGCAAAACAATTTTGACATCATTTAATGATGATGCCAGCAAAACAAATGAGCTTTTAAACTAGTTCTATTCGCTGGATGACGAGACGTAGTGCAGTGCGAGGAAGCAATCGAGAGAGGGAAGGAACGTACTAACGTACGTGACTGACCGAACGAGTGAAGCTGACAAAGCAATGTGCTGCGTAACGTCATCCAGATCTTATGGAGAGTTTGATCCTGGCTCAGGACGAACGCTGGCGGCATGCCTAATACATGCAAGTCGAGCGAA
>FOUN01000006.1 GCA_900114885.1 Psychrobacillus psychrodurans | reverse complement strand
CGTTCCCATACCGAACACGGAAGTTAAGCTCTTCAGCGCCGATGGTAGTTGGGGGTCTCCCCCTGTGAGAGTAGGACGTCGCTGGGCACCAAAGAAAAAGTCGTTACCGAGAATTGGTAGCGGCTTTTTTTGTATAAATAAATAAGCCGTAGGCAGTCTTTCTCTATAAAGAAGCATGCGAGAAAGTAGAGGGGCAAAGAGTTCAAGGAAGCAAACGAGAGAGACTCGGAGCGTATAACATACGCGAGAATTGAACGAGAGCGGCTGACGAAGAAATCTGCTGACCATCTGCTTTCGCAGCCCCGGACACGGAAGTAAAGCTCTTGCGCCGATGGTAGTTGGGGGTCTCCCCCTGTGAGAGTAGGACGTCGCTGGGCACCAAAGAAAAGTCGTTACCGAATTATCGGTAACGGATTTTTTGTATTTAGAAATAAGCTGTATAAGCCGTAGGCAGTCTATCTCTATAAGAAAGTATGCGAGAAAGTAGAGGGGCAAAGAGTTCGAGGAAGCAAACGAGAGAGACTCGGAGCGTATAACATACGCGAGAATTGAACGAGTGCGGCTGACGAAGAAATCTGCCGTCCATCTGCTTTCGCAGCCCTGGACACGGAAGTAAAGCTCTTGCGCCGATGGTAGTTGGGGGACTCCCCCTGTGAGAGTAGGATGTCGCTGGGCACCAAAGAAAAGTCGTTACCGAATTATCGGTAACGGCTTTTTTGTATTTAGAAATAAGCCATAAGCAGTCTATCTCTATAAGAATGTTTGCGAGAAAGTAGAGGGGCAAAGAGTTCAAGGAAGCAAGCAAGAGAGACTCGGAGCGTATAACATACGCGAGAATCGAACGAGTGCAGCTGTCATTAGGAGATGAAAAATCACTGGGCACCAAAGACAAAGTCGCTACCGAGATAGGTAACGGCTCTTTTATCTATTACTAAAGTTTTTAATTTCCTTCAACTGTTCTATTGTTACTCTCCTTTATTCGATTATTAAATTATTTTAATTACTTGCTGTTTTACAACTTAACAGACAGAATATGAAGTAACTACATTTATATAGGAGGGACAAAGTGGTAGTAATATTAGCAGTAGATGATGACATACATACACTTGAATTAATCTCTATTTATTTATCTCAATCTGGATACCGCGTTATTAAAGGTATAAATGGAAAAGAAGGGTTAGACATATTGGAACATGAACTCCCTGATTTAGCAATTATAGATGTCATGATGCCTATAATGGATGGTTTTCAATTAACTAAAATAATACGCGAACAATATAATATTCCAGTATTACTCTTAACAGCAAAAGGGAAACTTGAGGATAAAGAAAAAGGATATATTGCTGGATCGGATGACTATTTAGTAAAACCGTTTGAACCAAAAGAATTATTATTTCGTATCCGCGCTATTTTAAGAAGATATGATAAAACGAGTGATGTTAATATTCGGATTGGCAATATGTTAATTAATAGGAAAAGCTTCGAGGTTCAGGTTGGAGAAGAGGTACTAGTTTTACCTTTAAAGGAGTTTGAACTACTGTCCAAATTAGCTTCTAAGCCAAACCAAGTCTTTACTCGAGATCAATTAATAGAAACAGTGTGGGGAGTTGATTTTGAAGGAGACGAACAAACATTAAGCGTTCATATTAAAAGGATAAGAGAGCGATTAACTAAATTAGAGACAGCAATTCAGATTACTACAGTTCGTGGAATTGGTTATAAATTGGAAGAGTCTATATGATGAGAACTTTATATAGTAAGTTCGTTTGGATAACATTGCTCATAATGTTATCGAGTGGAACATTAGGATTTATGATAGTAAATACATACTACCATCAAAATCTAAAGGAAAAGAATGATGAAAAAAATGTATTAGTCGCGAAATCAATCGTTGAAAGTATTAATATGGCTAATATAAATGAACTGGACCCCTTTCTCCATTCAATTGGCAATACTGGATATCAGTTATACATCGTAAACGAGGATGGGGAAGAAAGAGCTTACGGAGGCGAGTTTCGCGTTGAGGAGATTAATACATCAATTGTTGAAAATGTTATAAACGGGGAAACGTACCACGGTATGAGAGAGTTCCCTAAAGAAACATTTATTACCGGTTATTTTTCTAATGAATTAACGAATACGGTTGGTGTGCCATTTACCTATGAAGGAAAAAAGTATGCCCTGTTCCAACGACCGAATATTAAATTCTTATTTAATGAGATTCATCTGTTGTTAGGCGGATTAGTAGTAATAATGATTATTTTAAGTGTGATAGCAATGTTGATAGTTGCGAAGATAATGATTGATCCGTTAACTAAATTGACAATAGCGACAAATAGAATTGCAAATGAGGATTTCCATGCAGAGTTACCAGTCTATCAGCGTGATGAAATAGGACAACTTGCAGATAGCGTTCGAAACATGGCAATGCAGCTGGATGCTAGCGATCGTTACAAAAAAGAATTTATCTCTAGGGTATCCCATGATTTTCAAACACCGCTATTGAATATACAAGGTTACGCTCATCTACTGAAAAGTGGAGAGCTAAGTGGAAATGATCATTTAAAGTACGTTACGATTATTCAACAAGAGTCAAAACGACTCTCCAATGTTATGAAGCAGTTATTAGTTCTTACTTCGTTTGATCAAGTAAATAGCCGTACAAAAAAAGAAGTCTTTTCACTAGATATACAGTTAAAAGAAGTCATTCAAAAGTTTAGATGGTTACTCGATGAAAAAGAAATATCTATTAATATAAAGATAAAACCGGTAAATATATACGGTGAAAGTGAAATGCTTGAATATGTTTGGGAGAATCTTCTTTCTAATGCTATAAAGTATAATCGTTCTCCGGGGGAAATACATATTACTTTAGAAGAAAGTGAAGAATGTGTAATCGCCACAATTCAAGATACTGGCAGTGGGAATAAGCAGACAAAATACAACCAATGGACGGAAAGGTTTTATAGGGAGGATGAAGCTCGTTCAACGCAAATTGAGGGAAGTGGACTAGGCTTAGCGATTGTACAGGAAGTAATTCAATCACATGAAGGAGAACTTTCTTTTGAAAGTATAGAACCTCATGGCACTAAAGTAATCATCCGATTAAAAAAGCTGTAATTATCTGTTCATCTTCCGTTCACTTTCAACTTGTATAGTGCCTCTTATAAGGAAATACAATAGGAGGTACAGATATGAGAAATAAACAGAACTGGTTAGTTATTATCATTAGTTGGCTAATGGTAGTAGGATTACTTTCACTCTTTGCTCCTTCCAGTAAAGAAGTTGCAAGTACATCAAAAAATGCAGGACTTCCAGACACGGCTTTATCCATTCAAGCAGATAAAGTTATTAAAGAAAACTTTTCTAGTAACAAAGGAATACCTTTAATTATTGTTTTTGAAAGTAATAAAGCTACCAATGATGAAGAAATTCAAAGAGTATTAGAATTAATGGAACAAAATTACTCTAGTATTCCGAAGTTTTCTAAGATTCCTATGGAGCAACGAGATTCTTTTGTATCCGAAGATAAAAAGACTTTCTTTGTGCCACTAATTTTAGAAGGACAGCTAGAAAGCAAAGAGATTCATGAAAAAGTAACTGAAATAAAAGAAAATATATCTAATATAATCCCGTCAGATTTTAATACTTATTATACGGGACCCGCTGGCATAGCTAGCGATACAATCGAGCTTTTTTCGCAGGCTGATGTAGTATTACTTCTAGCTACAGTAGTGATTATTTTTATCATATTAATCGTAATTTATCGCTCACTCATTCTTGCTATCATTCCACTTATCGGAGCTGGAATTGTGTATGGAGTAGTGGATAGAGTAATAGGTCTTACTGGGAAATTCACATCCATTACGATTGAAAACCAGGCACTCTCAATTATGATGATTTTATTGTTTGCCGTCGTTACTGATTATTCACTACTACTTTATGCCCGTTATAAAGAAGAACAGAATATGAAAGTGGCACTTGCTCGAACAAGAGAAACAATATTGTTTAGTGGAGGTACTATTCTAGCGGGTGTTGCAACACTTGCTTTTGCAGTTTATGAACCGTATCGTAATTTTGCTCCAGTGTTTGTGATTGCAGTAGTTATCATGTTAATCGCGGGACTTACATTATTACCAGCGTTGTTTGCGGTAGTGAAAGTACCAAAAAAGAAAGAAGCTAAAACTAAAATTTGGGCTAATGCCGGTAATGTTAGTACGAAAAAACCATGGACAGTAGCGATACCGATCCTGTTACTGCTAGGGATTGGCACTTGGCATTCAACGACAATTATTTATTCATATGATTTGCTGGCATCTTTCCCTGAAGAGTTATCTTCCAGAGAAGGTTTTACAAAGCTAGGAGAAGCATTTTCAGAAGGAGAAATAGCTCCAACGACAATTCTAATAAAATCAAAAGACGAGAAAGTGGTTGCAGATGTTCAAGAGAAATTAGAAGATAGACCACTTGTTAGTCAGGTAAGGCCATCGTCTTCAGAAAGTAATAAGTACACACAGTTTTCTATCATATTAAAAGTAAATCCTTATAGCAAAGAAGCTCTAAATGAAGTGGAAACGATTAGAGAAAAATTAGAAGATCAACAGGTTTTAGTAAGTGGAGAAACAGTAAAACAGGTAGATATTCGTAATATTAACAAGAGAGATACGGTACTCGTAATGGGGTTAATGACGGTATTGATCGGATTAATGCTTGCTTTACAAACTAGATCGATTCGAGCATCGATGTTGATGATGTTATCCATTTTACTGTCCTTCGGAGCAGCGTTAGGATTCTCCACATGGACTTTTGGCTTCTTCTTTGGGTATACGTCTTTTAGTTATCGAATTCCCCTTTATACATTTGTATTTTTGGTAGCGCTAGGGGTAGATTATTCCATTATGTTAATGAGTAGATTGAAAGAAGAACGCAAACAGTATGAGGAACAGGAAGCGATTGCGAAAACGGTTGAAAAAACAGGAGGTGTTATTTCTTCTGCAGGATTAATACTTGCGGGTACATTTGCTGTTTTAATATCACAGCCAGTCATGGAGCTTAAACTATTTGGTTTTGCCGTCGCAGTTGGTGTACTGTTGGATACGTTTATCGTTCGACCGTTATTATTACCAGCGTTATTATCAATCACGATTAAAAAATAGGGGGAAATGATTATGCAAGAAAAATGGAGTTTACGATTAATACGTGCAGGAGCATTATTTGGTTTACTGGGGGCCTATCTAGGTTCTCATATGGCAGGGGCGGGATCTTATGCACTCCGTCCTATACATGCCCATATTTTATTGGTGGGATGGTTATCATTGTTTGTTTATGGGCTATTTTATAAACTGTATAAGATTAAGTCTCCTAAGCTAGTAGCAATCCATGGTACGACCGCTATTATAGGAGCAATTGGACTGACATCGGGTATGTATTTACAGTTTATACACCCTTTCCAAATAGATGAGACCTTTGCGTTGATCACGTATATTGTAGGTGGCACTATATTGTTGATTAGTTTTGCTATATTTGTTTTAGTGACTTTTAAAGTAGAGAAAAGTAGAAGCGCGATTTAATCTGCGGTTCTGCAATTTTATTTAAATTTTCTATCTTTACCATCCACTCCACTTCTGTTATATTAGTTGTATAACAGAAGTGGAGGATTTAGTATGAGGAGATTATCAATTGTTTTTTGTTCATTATCAATTGTCTTTTTATTGCTTACTGCGTGTGTTAAAGAAAAAGAGGAGGCGTCAGAGATGGGTTCATTAGAAAACATAGAAGGTGTATGGGAAGGGACCATTGATACTCCCAATCAACCCCTACCAATTATCATTGAGTTTGGATTAGATAAAGGGAAGATTAGTATTCCAGTACAAGGAGTAAGCAATTACCCACTAACAAATGTGAAACTAGATGAATCGGACGTTTTTTTTAGCATGAATATTCAAGGTCAGAATTTAACCTTTAATGGTAAAGTGGAACAAGAAAATATAACGGGAACATTTACTCAGCAAGGGCAGGCATTTCCTTTTAAATTGGTGAAGGGAAGTAAAGAGGAAGAAGTAGAAAAAGATAGGTTGATAGAAGTGAAGGTAGAAGATGGAACCATGTCTGGTCAATTGGAAATTCCTAAAGGAGAAGGACCTTTCCCTCTTATGGTTATTATTGCTGGTTCTGGTCCTACTGATCGAAACGGAAACTCGATAGCATTGCCTGGAAAAAATAATAGTTTGAAGATGCTTGCTGAGGAGTTAGCAGGTAATGGGATCGCAACTATCCGCTATGACAAGCGGGGTGTTGGAATCAATACGAGCTTAGCGGGCGGGGAAGAAGATTTACGATTTGACCAATATATTGATGATGCTACTGCATGGGTCCAGTTTGCCAAAGGTGATGAACGCTTTTCAAAGGTTGGAGTAATTGGCCATAGCGAGGGCTCTTTAATTGGAATGGTGGCTAGCCATAAAGCAGATGCAGATGCGTTCATTTCCATTGCTGGAGCTGGTAGACCAATTGATCAGATACTTCTTGAACAACTACAAGCTCAACTTCCAGAGAACCTATTGGAAGAATCCACTAATATTCTTGAAAAATTAAAACAAGGTGAGCAAGTAAAGACAGTAAGTCAGGAATTGCAAAGTGTATTCCGCCTATCGGTTCAACCATATATGATTTCCTGGCTTCAATATGACCCAGCGGAACAACTGCAAAAGTTTACTAGGTCAGTACTAATAGTAAATGGAAATTTAGATATTCAAGTCCCTATAAAAGATGCAGAGCTATTACATCAAGCAAAAGAAGATTCAGATTTACTCATTGTTGATAAGATGAACCATGTGTTGAAAGAAGCCCCTGCTGATAGAGAAGGAAATATCGCTGCCTATTCAAATCCGGATCTTCCGTTAGCGGAGGGCTTAATAGATGGTATAGTTAGCTTCTTACAAGCACATGTGAAATAAAGTAACAGTTAATTATAAAATGAGAAACAATTAAAAAACAAAAAGAGTCTAAATTCGCATATGAATTTAGACTCTTTTTGTTTACGCTTATAAAGCGGTTTGTCGCTTTTTGTTTTTCGAAATAGTGGCTAATGTTGGAATACACATACCAACTAAAATCACGACTATTCCTAAAATCTGTAGCCATGATAATGCCTCGCTTAACACAAGTACTGAAACGATTACAGCCACTGGTAACTCCATGGCACTTAATATAGAAGAAACCGCGCCTCCCACTTTAGGTACTGCAATAACAAAGAAGTAAATTGGGATGATGATACCTAGTAATCCAAGGGCTAGTCCATAAAACAGTAATGGCTCCGTAAATAGTTTTCCATTCCACATAATTTCCGGACTTTGGAAGAAGGAAATCATTAGTGCTGCTATAAAGGAAACAAATAATAAACGAGTTGTTGTATTCATGCCTTCGACTTGCTTAGTATTAACATTCATATTCAAGGAGAATGAAACAGCAGCAGCAAAACCATAAACCCAGCCTCTCCAGTCAATTCCACTTAAGTCGACATCCAGTATTCCAGCAGCTAAGATAGTACCTAAAAATAAGATAATAAGAGAAATCGTCTCTGCTCTAGATGGAAGTCTTTTTCTAATAATACAATCGATTAGCGTTCCAATCCATGTAAATTGGAATAGCATAACAACTGCAAGGGAAGCAGGTAGGTATATAAGTGACATACCATAAACGATTCCCGTCGTAGCAGTAAACACACCTGCCAATAAAATAATTTTAAAGCCTCCATATAAACGAGGCAGTTTTCGTTGTGTTAGTAAATATATTACTAATGCCAAAAGAAATCCAACGATATATTGACTAGAAATCGCTTCCGAAGCCGTGTAGCCATCTCCGATTGCTAGTTTAACCATAGTTGATAAAGTCCCATAACTGCTTGCTGCAAACACAACCATTAGGGGATAAATCCATAATTTCATAAAAATTTCTCCTTTAATCTGCGAAAACGGTTTTCACCATATGATGAAAAGGCTCACCAATAATTGTCCAAGGACATAGGGTAACAAATCCTAAACGATTATACAAGCGGATAGCAGCATCTTTTTCAAGCTCCACATTCAAGGATAATTTCCCGCCCCCAGAATCTTTCACTAATTGCTCTGCGTAGCTTAATAATTTTGTACCTATACCATGTCCACGATATGTCGGGTCAACTACAACTGTATCGATATACCATTCTCCAGGTGCAGTTTCTGGGTCTATTGTGACAGCAGTACCTTTTTTATTAGAAAGGTATGCTTCTAAATTTGCATCTAGGATAATTGCCTGCTCGGCAGTATAAAATACCAATACCCCTGCGACATGTCCATTCATTTCTGCAATATACGTATTTAAATAAGAGTGTCGATTATCCGTACGTGTAAATAGTTGTATAAATTCATCGTATATGGCAGTTTTTTCTGTTTCTCCAGTCATCTGCCTCGAGATGTCTCCGATAGCCTCCATTATAAGTGGGATAGCCTCGGTTGCATCTTCTTTGTAAGCTTTTCTAATCAATACTTCCATTATATATTCACCTTCCAACTTTTCATTATACCATAGCGACTCTTAAAGTACTTAAAGTCAGTAGAGGGTAAATAGTAATAGAAAGATTTGAAAATATTTGAAACTTTTCTGTTCTATATGTAGTAGAATAGAAGAGAGAGGGGGAATAACAGTGGAATGGGATTCAGTACCTTGGTTGCTCATCTTACCTGTACTAATAATTCAATTATTATTAGTCGTGGTAGCACTGATTGATCTGTTACGCGTAAAGAATACCAATGGATCAAAGTGGATGTGGGCGATTATTATTATTTTAATCAGTATCATTGGACCTGTTATTTATTTTATAGTTGGGAGACGAAATGAATGAAAACATTACTTCATGTTCAGGGGCTAACAAAGGATTACGGGAATGAAAAAGCAGTAGATCAAATTACTTTTTCACTAAATAAAAACACTGCAACCGCTTTAATTGGACCAAACGGCGCTGGAAAGACAACTACTCTGTCTATACTAGCCGGACTATTAAGACAAACAAGTGGAACATTAGTGATTGATGGGGACTTAAAAGGAGATAGTCGAAAAGAGATAGGATTCTTACCACAATATCCTCAATTTTTTTCGTGGTTAACAGCACTTGAATTTATTGAAATGGTAGCAAAGTTGAGTGGACTAGATGGAAAATTCACTAAATCACAAGCAATAAGAACATTAGACTTTGTTGGCTTAGGCGATGCTAAAAATAAAAAAACAGGAACATTCTCTGGTGGGATGAAACAACGACTAGGTTTAGCCCAAGCAATTGTGCATAAACCAGGGTTACTTTTACTTGATGAGCCTGTTTCTGCCTTGGATCCAGTGGGAAGACGAGAAGTTTTGAATTTATTAAAAGAACTACAAGAACATACAACCATTTTATATTCTACCCATATTTTAAATGATGCAGAGGAAATGACCGACCAGTTGTTATTTTTAAGAAAAGGGCAACTAGTGGAGCAAGGATCGTTAAAGGAAGTAAGAGACAAGTATGCAAATCCATTATTTAAAATTCTCTTTTCGGATTCGGAGGAAGCAGCAAAGTTTATCGAAATCGCTCCATGGCCTGCTAGACAGGAGAATGAGATTGTTTACATTCATCTTTTGGAAAACAAACCACTGATGAATGAGGTATTACAAGTACTTGCTAATAGTAACTTACGATTATCAAGGGTAGAGCGAGCATCAGCCAGCTTAGAAGAAATATTTTTACAGGTGGTGAATAAGCATGAATAATTTCTCTATACTATTTCAAAAAGAGTGGCGTGAAAATGTACGAAACTTTAAGATTCTTTGGATACCACTTGTATTTATCTTATTCGGTATTTCCGAACCATTAATGTATCATTATTTACCGCAAATTTTAAATGCTGTTGGAAATATGCCAAGTGATATGGTGTTTCCATTGCCAGATTACACACCTGAACAAATAATTATGTCAACAATTGGTCAGTATCAATTTATAGGGATGTTAATTGTAGCGTTTGGATTTGCAGGAATCATTGCTAGAGAACGCAGAAATGGAACAGCAACTATGTTATATGTAAGACCGATTGCTTATACTAGTTATGTGTTTAGTAAGCTAGCCATTATGTGCATCTTAATTATTGGAAGCGCATGTATTGGTCTTTTAGCAAATGTCTATTATACGTATATTTTGTATGGAGCAGTAGATGCAGTTGCGTTTATTGGATTCTTAGGAACGTATAGCATCTGGTTATTATTTGCAATTAGTGTTGTTATTTGTGCCAGTTCGGCTTTTCCTACAGGAATTGCTTCTGTTATATCAATTTTTTTGTTGGTAGTCCTGCAATTAGTGGATGGTCTGCTTGGTGCTTACTGGACCATTTCACCTTGGAAGTTACCAATGTATGCAGGACAAATTTTAACTGGAAGTTTTGACAAAACACCGTATTTATGGAGTTTAACTGTAACAATAATGATGGTTGTATTGTTAATAGTAGGAGCCATATATATAGCTAAGAGAAATGTAGCTAAAGCAAAAATATAATGATGGGTAGTGATTTAGATGGTGGCTCGTAATTCTGATCGATTTATTGTATCCTACAACCGACTAGACCAATTGATGAAGGATCTGATTGGTACAAATGAGCATATGGCATTTTTTCGTTTAATTGATTTTGCTAAAAAGAAAAACGCCATTATTAGAAGATATGAAGCAGATTTACGGGAGTATGGGGACTTAAGAAACGCCATAATACATCATCGTACATCTTTAGAATTTGCTATTGCTGAACCTCATGATGAAGTTGTGACAAAAATGGAAGAAATCGAAAGCGCATTAGCAAAACCGATTACAGTTGCTCAAATGTTCCAGACAAATGTGACGATTTTTCAAGAGACAGATTCCCTTAGTTACGCACTAAAGGTTATAAAAGATAAAAAGTACAATCAATTTCCTGTATACAGTGGGAAAACATTTAAAGGACTTGTTACCCCGGTAGGCATTACTATGTGGATGGCTAGAAAAGTGGATTCAGAATCCTTTTCGAGAAAAAGAACGATGTTATCGGAAATACTAGCACATGAAAGTACTAGAGATAATCATCGTTTTATACAAGCAGAGGCATCCGTTTTCGAGGCTGTAGAGATTTTTAAGTCATCTGTAGTGAAGGGCAGACGTTTAGAAGCACTTCTTATTACAGAAGATGGGAAATCCAGCGATAAATTAATAGGGATTGTAACTCCTATGAGTTTACTGAAGATAGAATAATTCTTATGGGGTAGTCTTTTTCTTAGAAACTGTCATAATATTAATGTAGACACTAAAGTGCCTAACGAAAGTTGAAAAGGGGGGATATAATGGATTCTTTAGAGAAAGTGCAAGAACAGGGCTATGAGAACCATGAAAAAACTAGTAAAGACATGTCCGTTGGAGATTGGTTAATAACAATGCTTATACTAATCATACCAATCGTCAATCTTGTTATGCTGTTCATCTGGGGATTTGGGAATCCTGATCCAAGACGTAATTATGCACGAGCGTCACTTATTTGGATGGCAATTGGTATCGGACTTATGATTATTTTTTATGGAGCAGTATTGGCATTTATTTTATCTTTCAATAATTATTAATTATTTCCTGGGAAATAACATAGTTCGACATAAAAGAGTGTTCCTTCGTATAAGAAGGAATGCTCTTTTTGATGTTATACTAAGAAAAGCGGAAGGTGCCCTCTGCCTTGACAGTTTGTCTGAAGCGTCTCGAGAGGCTAGCACCTGAAGTAAGAAAGATACATAAAAAAGGAGATGGCATAGATGAAAGTAGCACTCTTTGGAGCAACCGGACGTGTGGGAAATGCTATTCTCAAGTTATTATTAGAAAAAAATATAGAAGTTACCGCATTAGTAAGAAATCCTAAAAAAGTGCAACCTCAGACTGGTTTAACCGTCCTACAAGGCGATGCAAGAAATATTGAGGATATAATAGAAACCCTTGCAGGAGTGAATGCAGTTATAAGTGCACTCGGCACCGATAAAACAAGTGTATTAACAGATTCCATCACACATATAATTTGTATTATGCATAAGCAGCAACTAAAGCGAATTATTACAATTGGTACTGCAGGAATATTGGATAGTAGAGAAGAACCAGGTTTTCTAAGATATCAATCACCTGAATCTAAGCGTAAATCTACAACAGCTGCGAAAGAACACCATAAAGTGTTTGAATCATTAAAAGCTAGTTCACTGGATTGGACAATTGTTTGTCCGACATATTTACCATCTGGAGCCGCAACAGAAGAATATATTGTACTGAGAGATAAGTTGCCAACAGAAGCGATACAAACCACAACAGGAGATACCGCTTTATTCACTGTAAATGAGCTATTGAATAATGAACATATTGGCTACCGAGTAGGAATCATGAGTCCACAATATTAGGAGAAAATAAATGAAGAAATTTTTAATGTTTATCGTAGCGGTCATCATTCTACTGTACATAAGCAATAGTTGGATTCAGACTACTGAAATTAGCGTAGAGTCAGATAGAGTTCCTATTAGTTTCGATGGAGTAAAGATACTGCAAATTTCTGATTTACATGATGCAACTTTCGGAGATAATCAGGAAAAACTAGTAAAGAAAGTAAAGAAAACAGACCCGGACCTTATTTTTATAACTGGAGACCTTATAGATAGTAACCGATATAACTTAGACCAAAGTTTAGAATTGGTAAGACAGATTGTGGATCTTGCTCCCATCTATTATGTGACGGGAAATCATGAAATCGCTACTAATGATATCGAGAATATAAAGAATTCATTAACTGAACTAGGGGTAAATGTACTTTCTAATGAGGAACAAATAATTGAGCATAAAGGGGAAGATATTCGTATCATTGGTATTGAAGATCCTCTTAATGGGATTCTAGTGAATGAGGCTTTAAGTCAATTTGAGGAGAGTGATTTATTCACTCTCGTGCTATCCCATCGGCCAGAGACCTTTCAAGATTACGTTGATTACAAAATGGATGTTGTTTTTTCTGGACATGCACATGGAGGACAGTTTCGACTTCCAGGTCTAGGAGGGCTAGTTGCACCAGGACAGGGTCTATTCCCGAGCTATACAGCGGGAATGTACAGCGAAAATACTACACATATGATTGTAAGTAGAGGACTAGGGAATAGTGCTATTCCTGTAAGAATATTCAACTCACCAGAAATCGTTGTGGTAACCTTAAAAAGCTTGTAAATAAAAAGACCGCTGAATAGAGTATATTGTCAGCGGTCCTGCTTTTATCAATGATCTTTTTTACGGTCGTGGCGATCTTTTATTTCTCCAACTTCTTTTTGAACTTCACCTTTTAATTTATCTATTTTACCCTCTGCTTGCAATTTATGATCGTCGGTTGCATTACCAAATTGGTCTTTTGCTTCACCTTTAGTTTTGTTCACTGCACCTTTTACTTTGTCGGATAATCCACTCATGTATATTCCTCCTCCAAATTTATTAACTCTACTTTTTATTTACCCTGGAAGAGGAAATCTAAACTTACTCTATTATTTCAAACTCTTGCAGCATAGCGTAGAATCTTGCACCATGGCCTTCTGCTGCCTCTAAAAAGTATTTCTCCGTAATGATAAAGCTCCCGCCATTTAAGTTATCAATAACATATACGTTTGTAACAGGGCTATCCCATTCCGATCCGCTAATGCCGTGTAATTTAAAGCCATCTAATGGTTCTGTAACAGATTCTGCCGTAACTTTAGTATATTCTGAAGCAAGCTCTGTTTTTAGAGTAGATATCATTGTCTCAGGTGAAACGTCCTTATATTGTTTTATTTCCATTGATACTTCTGGATACCTTTCTTCTAGTGGTTCTTTTGTTGTGATAACATCAGATTCTTCGCCTTTCACAAGCTTATAACGCTCTTCATCGATATAAATAATGTACTCGGAATCTTTTCCTTCCTGCAGGTTTACATCTGTTTCTTCTTCGCTTCCTTCGATACTTTGAATAATCTCTTTTTCTGGAACGAATATATCTTTAATTTGTTTAATAAAAGCACTGCCTGATTCCGTTTGTGTGCTAAACAAAATCATTAAACCAGCAGCTGCAGCAATAACAATTGGAATTACCTTCGATTTCTTTTTCACTTTTTCATCCCTTCTGCTTTTCGATTGGAAAAGCTCTTGATCTATATGGTTCCAAATTTCATCCTTTAATGTAGAAGAAGTTTCCTCCGTATGATCAAAGATCTCTTTTTTTACTCGCTTATCTAATTGATCCATTATTGGCTTCCCTCCATTTCTATCATCTCTAATTGAGTCTTTAACAAGTTTCTCCCATTAAATAGCCTGGATTTCACAGTATTATGATTCAAATTTAAAATAGCAGCAATTTCTTTTTCCGAAAAGCCTTTTATATATTTCAGTAATATAGGAATACGATATAAGTCAGCCATATTTTGAATCACGCTATACAAGTCCGACAGATTCTCTTTCGAATGCTCAGTCAGTAGTTCATTATCTTCCATTGTAGAAGTATCCACTGAGGGGGTCTTTTTCTCTTTATTTATGATACGATAACACTCATTTACTAAAATGCGATAAAACCATGCATCAAATGATAAATTGGAATTATAGGAAGATATATTGCGGTATACTCTTATAAAAGTTTCTTGCACGGCATCCTTTGCATGTTCATCATTTCTAGTAATTGCTTTTGCTGTTCGAATCGCGTAATTTTCATACGTATCATAGAACTGTTTAAAAGCATCACGACTGCCATTTCTAATTCCTTCTAAGATGTCATCATTCATGTACGCTTTTTCACTCCTTTCACTATATATACCCTGCGAGTTGGCAAAAAGTTTAGTCCAAAATAAAAAAAGCTCAAAGCAATTTGCTTTAAGCTTGTACCATTATTATTTAAACCATCCTTTTTCTTTAAATCTAGAAATAGCTTCTATTCGATTTCCAACGTCTAGTTTATCTAAAATGACGGAGATATAGTTGCGGACAGTACCAGTTGTGATAAACAGCTCACTTGCAATTTCTTTAGTGTTTTTTCCATTTGCGATTAACCCCAGCACCTGACTTTCGCGGTCTGTAAGTGGATTTTCCTCTTCGTAAGCCATGTCAACAAGCTCAGGAGCATATATTCGACGACCATCCATGATTACACGAATAGAATTTGCTAGCTCTTCACTTGGACTATCCTTCAATAAGTATCCATTAACGCCCGCTTTACGTGCACGTTCAAAATAACCAGACCTTGCGAATGTGGTTAAGATAATCACTTTACAATCACTTTCTTTTAGTTCCTCTGCTGCATCCAATCCAGTTTTGATAGGCATCTCAATATCCATAATACAAACGTCTGGTTGTAATTGTTCAATTAGTTTCAATACTTCTTCACCATTATTTGCTTTTCCAACAACTTTCATATCCTCTTCTAGATCGAGTAGCGATCCAAGAGCACCTAGTACCATTCGCTGATCTTCTGCAATGACAATTCGTATCATGTCTATTATTCCTCCTGACTGGGTTGTTGTATAACGTTAGGAACACGTATATTCAATGTAGTACCGTTTTTTGAATGAATGTCTAATGTTCCATTCACAAATTCTAGTCGTTCTTTAATACCTATAAGACCATGTCCCTTTGACAGACTTTTTTTCTCTTCTAATCCTTTACCATTGTCATATACCTTTAGCAATGTTTCCTTCGCCGATTGTTTAATGGATATTGAGCAGGAAGTAGCGCCACTATGCTTTACTACATTATTTACTGCTTCTTTTAAACACATACTGAGAACATTTTCTACTAGTAGAGGTGTATTCACTAATTTAGATGAGCCAGTAACGGTGCACTTTATTTGCGCGGCATTTAGGATTTGATTGATCCGGAATAGTTCCTCTTCCAGTTTTGTTCCACGCATATTTGTTACGAGTTCTCGAACTTCTTTTAAGACTGAACGTGCCGTCTGGTTTATATCCAATATTTCAGTTTTAGCAGCTTCAGGGTTTTTTTCAATCAATCGGCTGGCCAAATCACTTTTCAGCCCGATAAGGGAGAGCTTTTGTCCAAGTGTGTCATGCAAATCTCGTGCAATTCGCTCTCTTTCCTCAACTATAGTATACTGAGAAATTTTGATTTGCGCTTCTTCTAATTGACCTTCCAGTGCTTCACGCTGATTTCGTGTATATGTATTAAAGGGCAACAGAATAACTCCGATTAAACAAACTATAAGAAACGGTAGATGAGAGAGAAATAAGTCGGTTTGGATGAAAAAACCTATAATAACGGCCGCAATAGTTGCTACTAAATGAATACTATAAATAACAAAGAAGCTCAATCGTCTTTTTATATTCCCAATGAAAAAGGATAAGAAAATGGAGAAGTATATGTAACCATATAAATAAGTCATCCAAACACTGATGGAGATTTCTAAAGCAACGAAAAAATATAATAACCAGCCTTTAGTAGAAAAAGATAGTCGGTAGGAAATAAAAAATAATAACGTCAGTGCTAACCCTATAACAATCTCTACTGGACCCGTAGATCTAAATATAAAAAAGAATGGAAAGATACAAAAAACAATCCAAGCATAAATACTTAACCAAGGATATTTGGGAAATATTTGATACCATTTGGGCAATTATCTCACCTCTTCTAGTTAAACTTTTCTCCATTATAATGCAAAAACCATTCCTAGGTAATTCTGGGAATGGTTTTTGCAGAATTTTACTTACTTTCAAAGGTTGAGTTTTTTGAATCTAACTTTACAGCTCGATTAGAATTATTTAATAAGTGTTTTATCTGTTTAAAGTTCACAAAACTCTTATTGTCTTCATCGAATAGTCGGAAATGGATAGACTCCAAACTCTTACGTAAGTTAATTGTAGTAGCCTTGTGTAAAGGAGGGGTAGAATCATGAGCTTTTTCTAAGTTATAGTTAGGAACACGTGGACTTAGATGGTGCACATGGTGGAATCCAATATTTCCAGTTACCCATTGTAAAATCCTAGGTAACTTATAATAAGAACTTCCCTCTATAGCAGCTTTTACATAATCCCACTCGGACTCATCTTCGAAATAAGAATCCTCAAATTGATGCTGAACATAAAATAACCAAATTCCTAATGAACCAGCAACGAAGAGTATAGTTCCTTGAATGATCGCAAATGCCTGCCATCCGATTAACCAAATCATTAATGCATAAATAACAATTACTGAAATATTAATGAGATACGTATTGTTACGTTCTTTGCCACGAGCACCTTTACGGTTAATACGATTGCTAACTAAGAAAAGTAACGCCGGTCCTAAACCGAACATAACGATAGGATTTCTATATAGTCGATAAGAAAGTCGCTTCATTGGAGATGCTTCAATATATTCTTCAACAGTCATCATCCAAATATCGCCGACTCCACGTTTATCTAAATTTCCACTAGTAGCATGGTGGATATTATGCTCACGTTTCCATTTTTCATAAGCGAAGAGCGTAATGATTCCTGTAATTGTTCCAGTAATATCATTGGCTTTTTTATTTTTAAAGAAAGATCCATGTGTACAATCATGAAAGATAATAAAAATACGAACGACAAACCCAGCAGCGATAACAGATAAAGCAACGGTTAGCCAAACAGATACATCTAAACTTATATATGCTAAAAACCATAGAATTAAAAATGGTGGAATAGTGTTAATTAGTTGGACAATACTCTTTTTTAACTCCGAGTTTTCAAAAGGCTTTACATTTTTACGTAATTCAAGCGTTTTTTCTCTGCTCATTGTATTCCTCCTATTAAGAATTATTATCTTAATAATAAGGAAAATCGAAAATTAGTAGTAGGCATAAACGTCAAGTCATAAGTATGACAAGTGTCATATAGGACATATAGGTTATATAACTTTAGTAACTGGCTAGTGCCTTTTAGATATTCTTTCTTATTCAATTTTCGAGCCAAAAAAGCTGACCAAAGATTCGGCCAGCTTTTAAATAAACATATTAACGATCTTTTTTCAACAAACGTAATGTTTCATCAAATTCTTTTTCAATCTCCGCATTCGGCTTGTATGTCATTAAGCTGACTACAACTGCAACGATTAATGCAAGTACAAAACCAGGGACGATTTCATATAATGCTCCAGAAAGTGCATCATTTGTACCCCAGACTACAACAACTACAGCACCTACGACCATACTTGCTAATGCACCAGCTGAAGTAATTTTTCTCCAGTAAAGTGTTAGTAAGATAACTGGACCAAATGCTGCACCAAAGCCTGCCCATGCAAATGCTACAAGACCTAAGATTGTTTCATTTTGTTCCCAAGCAAGAATTGCAGCTGCAATGGAAACCACTAATACAGCGATACGACCATAGTTGACGTACGTTCTGTCAGATGCATCTGTTTTAATAATTGCTTTGTATAAATCTTCTATTAATGCGGAAGAAGTAACGATTAACTGAGAAGAAATTGTACTCATAATAGCAGCCAAAACTGCAGCTAATACTAAACCAGCTATAAATGGATGGAAAACAACTTGTCCTAGTGCGATGAATATTGCCTCAGGACTTGATAGTTCTAAATCCGGATTTTGTTGGTAATACGCAACCCCTACTAGTGCTGTTGAAATTGCACCTACAAGACTTAAAATCATCCAACCAATACCGATTCTACGAGCTTGTTTAGTTTCTTTAACAGAACTAATAGCCATAAAGCGAACGATAATATGTGGCTGACCAAAGTAACCAAGTCCCCAAGCTATAGAGGAAATAATGCCAGCAGCTGTAGTACCAGCGATTAAACTTAAATGAGTTGGGTTCACAGCTTTAATAGATTCCACTGTTTCACCAATTCCACCAGTCATAAATACACCAAAGATTGGTACACATATTAATGCAAGGAACATAAGCAGCCCTTGAAGGAAATCTGTATAACTAACAGCAAGGAATCCTCCAAATAATGTATAAGCTACAACTACTGCAGATACAACTAAAAGTCCTGTATGATAGTCTAAACCGAATGAGCTTTCAAAGAAAACTCCTCCTGCTACCATTCCAGAGGATACATAAAACGTGAAAAATAGTAAAATAATTAAACCAGATGCTACACGTAATAAACGAGATGATTGCTTTAAACGACTTTCTAAATAACTAGGAATTGTAATAGAATTGCTTGATACTTCTGTATATACACGAAGTCTTGGTGCTACATAAAGCCAGTTAAGATAGGCACCTATTGTAAGACCTATTGCAATCCAAGCTTCACCCATACCTGATAAGTAAATTGCACCAGGTAAACCCATTAGTAACCAACCAGACATATCTGCAGCTCCCGCACTAAGTGCAGTAACAGCAGGACCTAGTGAGCGTCCGCCGAGCATGTAATCCGTTAAATTGGCAGTCTTTTTGTAAGAGTACCAGCCAATTGCTAACATAGCGATCATATAGGTAATAATGGCCGCGAGTTGATAAGTTTCTGTAGACATGTTAACATCCTCCTCCCGATTGTTATCATAACACGGTAAGATTTAAGGTGCATTAAATATTTTGCAATACCCACAATTTACTATTAATTTAGAATGATGAAATAAGCCTATTTAAAAAAGGAGTGTATATCTTTGAAATTTTTCCATACAGCAGATTGGCATCTTGGTAAATTAGTGCAAGGTGTATATATGACCAACGATCAACGCATTGTATTACAACAATTTCTCGAAGCAATCGATATTGAAAAACCAGATGCAGTGATTATTGCGGGGGATTTATACGATCGAGCTGTCCCCCCAACGGAAGCAGTGCATCTACTAGATGAAATGTTTGCAGAGATTGTGTTAAAGCGCAAAACCCCCTTATTAACGATTGCAGGAAATCATGATAGTCCTGGTCGCTTGAACTTTGGTAGTAAGCTCATGAAAGAAACAGGCTTACATATTGTGGGTCAATTAAGTCGAAATATGCAGACTATCATTTTAAATGATACATACGGAGAAGTGCATTTCCACCTTGTACCATACGCAGATCCTTCGCAAGTTCGATACCAATTGGAAGAAGAGACAATTATTACACATAACCAGGCCATGAAAAAAATAATAGAATCAATAGAAGAGACAATGGACAAAACGAAAAGGCATGTGTTTATAGGACATGCATTCGTGACTCCTCATGGTCAAGAAGAGGAAAATACAAGTGATTCTGAACGACCTTTAGCTATAGGTGGAGCAGAATATGTAGATGCAAATCTATTCGAACCTTTTCATTACACAGCTCTAGGACATTTACACCAAGCTCACTACGTATTAAATGAAACAATTCGATATTCGGGTTCCCCGTTGAAATATTCAATTTCGGAGGAACACCATAAAAAAGGCTTTTTGATCGTGGAGATAGATGGAAAAGGAAAAACGACTGTGGAAAAACGACTACTTGAACCTACTCGAGATATGCGGACAGTAGAGGGATTCCTGCAGGATATTTTAAAACAAACAGTTAGTGAAGACTATGTGTTTGTAAAACTATTAGACGATACGCCAATTCTATCTCCGATGGAGCAAATACGAACAGTCTATCCTAACGCCATGCATGTGGAACGAAAATCTTTCCAATTAATGGGTTTGTCAAAAGAACAAGAAGTTGGAAGGACGAAAAAGGATGAATTCACATTATTTCGTTCGTTTTACACCGAGGTCAGTGGAAAAGAAGCGTCTGAAGAAACTGAACAAATTTTTAAAGAAGTATTAACTCTATTAGCACAGGAAGAGCGGGAAGGAGGAAAAATTAATTGAAACCAATTCAACTGAAAATGAGTGCCTTTGGACCATACAAACTTACCGAAACGATTGATTTTACAGAGCTAAAAGAAAATCAGCTTTTTGTTATTTCTGGAGCAACTGGGGCTGGAAAAACGACTATATTTGATGGGATTTGTTTCGCGCTTTACGGTGCCGGAAGCGGAGAGGATCGCCGCGATACGAAAATGATGCGAAGCGATTTCGCAACAGACGATACACATACTTCTGTTGAGTTGATTTTTGAGATTCATAATCGACGTTACCGTATTTTGCGACAGCTACCTCATGTGAAAAAAGGCAATAAAAGTGCAACAGGTGAAAGATACGAATTTTTTGAGATACAAGGAACAAGAGAAATACCAGCTGTAGAACGACAGATCGTATCGGAGATTAATAAAAAGGTAGAAGAAACCATTGGATTGACTTTAGATCAGTTCAGTCAGATTGTCATGTTACCCCAGGGCGAATTTAGAAAACTATTAACCTCTACGACAGAAAACAAAGAAGCAATATTACGCAAGATTTTTAAAACAGAACCATACAAAATGATTCATGAAAAGCTAAAAGAGAAAAAGGTAGTTGCAGAGGCGGAACTTAAAACAGAACAATTAACGCAGGAAAATTTCACGGAAAAAATTATTGCTTCATTTCCAAAGCGAGAGTCAAATCTTTTTCAAATAATAGAAGAAGATAACTTTAATATTTTTCAATTAGTGGAAGCATTAAAAGAAGAGACTAACTTTTATGAAGAGAAAATCACACTAGACGAACGTAAGTGTGAAGAAGCTTATGAAAAACATATAAACAAACAAAAGTCTTACCATGAATCTAAGATGGTAAATGACCGCTTCAATGAGTTAGAAGCAAAGGTGCAGCAGCTAGCAGACCTGGAGGCACGTAAAGAAGAATTCATACAGAAACAGCAACAATTAGATTTTGCTGACCTTGCAAGCAATATAGAGCCCGTCGAAAGTTATTTTAATGAGCTTGAGCTAGATGTAAAAGGGAAACAGAATTTATTTGAGAAATCGAAAATAGAAAAGGTTGCTGCAGAAGACAATTTGCAGCAAGTAGAAGCTGTCTTTATAAAAGAATCTAAAAATAAGGAAATTCGTGAAAAAAATATAGAGACAGTTATTCACTTAAGCGGATTATTACCTATATTTGAAGATTTAGAGATTAAAAAAACTGAGCTTTTAAGTTTAGAAAAAAATAATGAACAGTTGGAACAACAGCTTGAGATAATCACTGCAAGTCTTCAAGGTCAAAAAGAAGCTAGTAAGCAACAAAAGCATCAAATAGAGATGTTAGAAGAACGTGTTGAATCTTTAGACAACAAAGGACAACAGCTTGCTTTGCTACAAACACAGCACAGTAAGCTGCAAGAATATAAGGTGGTTGATCAGCAACTAAATATACTTATTACGGAGGAAATAAAACAGCAAAACAAGTTCGAGCAATGTAAAGAAACATATGATGTCATTGAACAAAAATGGATAGGAAGTCAGGCAAGTATACTAGCATCTAAGCTAGTAATGGGAGAACCCTGTCCAGTATGTGGAAGTAAGAATCATATAGATTCACATGTTGCAACAGGAGAGCGTAAGGTAGAAGAAAGTGAGCTTCGCTTAGCGAAGGCAACACTTAATAAGGAAGAATCTACACTATTAACCTATAAAGCAAAAAAAGAGACAGCGGAAGCGCAAATACAAAAAGTACTCGTTCAGTTAGAGGAATATGAAGTAGATGCTGGATTAGTGGAGCAGGTAGAAACGGATCTACTAGATATGCAAAGAGAAGTTCAACAACTTCGTCTAGAAAAAGAAACATTGTCTTCATTGAAACAATCTTATAAAGATGCTTTAGCCGAAGTTGAAAAGCTAGAACAGGAAAAGTTAGATGTCGATACATTATACAGAGAGAAGTGTAGCCAAGCGAAGCAAGCAAAAGCTGTGTATGCATCAAAGTTAGATACAATACCTAGCCATATACCAACCCTACAGCATTTAAAAGTAGAAATCACTCAGGCGAAGAAACAAAAAGATTTATTCGAGCAAGCGTGGGAAGAAGTACAAAACAAGATGAAAATTGCCCAAGAATTAAATACAAAAGCCCAGTTGGTACTTGAGCATTCAAAAGTGTCTTTACAAGAAACTGAACTAAAACGAGAAAAAGCTCAAGAGCAGTTTCATAAAGCCTTAAACAAGGCATCCTTTGAAACAGTGGAAGCATATATGTCTGCGAAGCTACCTGAATCGGATCGGTCATTCTTGAAAATTCAATGTAACGAGTATAGACAACAGCTTCATACAGTAACAGAACAAGTAAGAGAAGGAAAAGTCCAACTTGAAAACAAAACAAAAGTGGATCTGGGACCTCTCGAGGAAGAGTTGCATCAGTTAAAAGAAGTATATGAGCTTGCTTTAGCAGAATGTAATAGTACAAAGGAATACGAAAAAGCGGGAAGAGAAATAGAAGAAAAGATTACCTCAACTAGTGAAAGGATCACACTATTAGAGGAACAAGTTCATCGAATTATGGACCTTTATGACATATTAAGAGGACATAATCAGCTGAAAATATCATTTGAACGATATGTGCAAATTGAGTATTTGGAGCAAATTGTCCAAGCTGCAAACGAACGATTAAAACATATGTCGAGTGGTCAATTCCAATTGCTACGAAGTGACAGACAAGAAACACATGGGAAACAAAGTGGTCTGGGGTTAGATGTATACGATGCATATACGGGTCAAAAACGAGACGTAAAAACACTGTCAGGCGGAGAGAAGTTTAATGCCTCATTATGTCTTGCACTGGGAATGGCAGATGTCATCCAAAGCTTCCAAGGGAATATACGTATCGAGACAATGTTCATCGATGAAGGCTTCGGATCTCTCGATGAAGAGTCTCTAAACAAAGCAATTGATACATTGATCGACTTACAAAAGTCTGGTCGTATGATTGGTGTCATCTCCCATGTGGCAGAGCTAAAAGCTGCTATTCCAGCCATTTTAGAAGTTGAGAAACAAAAAGAAGGCTATAGTCGAACAAAATTTGTTTTTAAATGAATCAATTTCAAAATTACTTGTTTCATTTAAAAATACGAATGTTTATTTAATATCGTAATTTAATATTCTTTTTATAAAAGCGGTCCCGTTGATTGGAGTGGTAGGCGGCGAATCCAGCGGGAACATATCGAGAAGTGAGTAGCCATCAACGCTGCGGGGCTATCTAGTCATAAGACAATAATTTACTATATAATAAGTATTAAAAAATGAAATAATTGGGAATGGAGAAATATACTTGTCATATATTCTGATAGTTATATTGGCGGGCACAATAAGTTTATTTCTTAGCTTGTACATTCGAGTAAAAGCTAAAGATGCTCCTGGTGCAAAGTCGTACATTGTAGTTACATTATTATCATCAATCTTCACCTTTGCTTATGCCTTTGAATTAGCAAGTACATCCTTAAAACAAATGAAGTTTTGGCTTGGTATCGAGTATCTCGTCATGCCACTTATACCAATATTTGTCCTATTCATGTGTATGGAGTATGTAGGGCATAAAATAAAGACGTGGAATTATGCTCTTTTTGTCATTCCCCTCACTACAATATTTATGGTGCAAACAAATGAACTTCATCATTTTTATTACAGAACGATAAAGTTGGATAAGAATGGGCCTTTGCCACTACTAGATTTAGAGTGGGGTCCATGGTTTTATGTTCATGCCATTTTCCTGTTTGTATGTTTAACAATGTCCGTTCTGATATTGCTAAGGGAATTTCGAAAATCTTTATTTATGTTTCGTATGCAAATTCTATTGATGGTAGCAGGCTTGCTCACTCCAATCATAGCAAATTACTTTTATCTAAAGGGTTGGAGCAATGGCATTGATCTTGGGCCAGTTTCATTAAGTGTCACTTTTATGTTCCACGGTGTGGCCCTTTTAAACTTACAGATGTTCAATGTGGCACCGATTGCTAGGGAAAGTGTATTTGAAAGTTTGAAGGAAGGCGTGATTGTGTTAAATCAAAATCGGGTGATAGTTGACTACAATAAAGCCGTATTAAATGTTATCCCTACTATGAGCTCGAATCATATCGGTAAACCAGTTGATGAAGTTCTTATTCAAAATCCCTTACTTGCAGAAATGTTAGAAGAGGAGCAGGAGTGCGATTACACCAGTTCTCTAGAATCAGGCGTTACACACTTCCGGATTAATTTTTCCAAAGTTGAGAATAAAAGTGGATTACATGTGGGCAAAATTGTTACCTTTGTCGATGTTACTGAAAAAGTGCGAATGGAAGAAAAGTTAAAGCAATTAGCAAGTTTAGATGGCTTGACACAGTTGTATAATCGCACGTTCTTTATGAGAAAATCTGAAATGATATTTGATGACTTAATGGCCGACGGTGGGGTTGTATCCATTATATTGTTTGACATCGATCATTTTAAAAGGGTAAATGACACATTTGGTCATGAGGCAGGGGATATAGTATTGACCCATATTACAAGCATTACTAAGGAAGAATTACGAGTAACAGACTTTATGGGGCGTTACGGAGGGGAAGAATTCATTATATGCATGCCAGAAACCACTCTAATGGAGGCTACATCTAGAGCGAATAGAATTCGACAAGCGATAGAAGAAAGTTTTACGACCTTTAATGAAAGAGAAATTCTTGTAACTTCAAGTTTTGGGGTATCCTATGTTCAAATGTCAGCGGGAGAGGATAGATATTCTGTCCAACAACTTATTCGACAAGCCGATCAGGCTTTATATGCTGCAAAACATAAAGGTAGAAACTGTGTGGAAGTCTACGAGGCGAATGATATCTATATGCAAGTTTAGTATGAACAACTCACCTAAAATTACTTCTTAAAAATATGCTTTTGTCTTCGTATATATATTAATAGCGTTTTTAAAGTCAAATGTTATTACAAGTCTATAACCGATATGAACATCCTACTTTTTAACAGAAGCGCTAGGTAGCGACATGAAAGTACTTTGGAGCATAAATCAACAGAGTTTATTACTAATTATCTTTTTATGAATTGATTCAATATATAAATAGAGCAGACTCCCGAAACGTATCGTCGGGAGCCTGCTTTTTACTTAGGCATGAGTTTATATCATAATATTACTCTTTAATTTGGTGCCTACAATTATGGAGCACTAGTGAATTCACTTAGTGAATCAAGAAATTCATCATCACTATTGACTCCCATTATGTTGTTGCCTGAATATCCTTCTGGATCAAGGGCAGCAGGATTAGCACCATATTTATATAGTAGTGCTGCCATGTCGTAATTCTCATAATAAAACGAAGCTGTTAACGCATTAGTGTATTGATCTTCTGTGTTTGGGTTAGCACCAGAGATCAATAATAACTCAGCAATTGCATTATTATCAGAATAAACGGCATGGTGTAAAGCAGTTGTATCTTCTGCATCTCTTTCCTCTAAGTTGACTCCATTAGCCACAAGCTCACGAATTGCTTCTTCATCATCAGCTAGAACTGCATCCATAAGTGGAGTCAAATTAAGTGATTCCTCTGTTAAAGGTGCAGTGCTCTCTAGTGTGGAAGTTTCTGTAGTGGAAGCCTCAGATGATAACGCTTCTTCTTGCAACAAGTCACCTGTAAAGAAATTTTCATACTTTACTGCACCAGTTACCATAACTGCTATGACTCCTATATATCCAATGATGAAAATACCTAGTAATGCACCAATACCAAGTGCGATTTTTGAAGTATTAGGATAATAAAGTGGAGTGCCCTCTACTTGCATGAAATGCCCAACTGCTTGGACCCTTTTTGGAGTAGTCGGGTGAGATGACAGTACTTCACTCAACCATATAAATACATTCGATTCGGTATTGATTTGTTCTAAGTAAGCATCCTCATTAACCTCTTTATATAGCTGTTTTCCAATACTCAATATGGTTAGTCCACGTTTTGCAGCAGCCCCATCACGTATAAAGAATGCTGCATGTCGGTCACAAGTATACTCACAGGAACGACTATAAGCTTGCGATAGGAAAGGCACTAAACGTGCTGGCAAGATAAACGTGTTTTTTAAAACGTGATTACGTTTTATATGTGTAAGTTCATGAGCAATGATGAAATCGAGTTCAGCATTCCCTTGCTCTCTAGCAAGCTCAAAAACTTCTGAATAGAGAACTACCATATGTTTTCCTAAAAAACGGGTTGCAAAAGCATTGAATGCCCCTTCTGAGTGAACCACGAATACATCTGGCACCTTTTTTAAACCCATTTCCTGAGAAATATGTACGATTCTTTCATATACATCCGGAAATTGCTTTTCACTAATGCGAATTCCATTTGCACGGATATAACCCAACGACATGTAAAGTGCATAAATACTAAATAAAATAAGTGCTAGTAAAATAGCTATTCCGATTATTGAAGCGATTGCTAAAAAGTAAATGAGTACACTGAATATAATAGATAAAATAAAATATGGAATTTCGCGACTCGATCTTAACTGTATATCTGTCATATTATTCCTCCTTTTGCTTTAAAGTTACCAAACGATACATTTTAAGTCAATTTAAAAATGGGCTGTCTTTCACACAAATTCCTCTTTCGTCATATTATTTTTAGAAGAGGTGGTGAAAAATGCACGAAGAAAAAGAGGGCAAACTATACAATCCCTACGAAATGGAACAACAGGAATGGAAGAAGCGACAGGTAAAAGAACGCGGAAAGCAATTACTTACTATTATTTCACCTATTTTTATTCTATTACTGTGGGAAATTTGTTCACGCACAGGTGTACTTGATATACGGTTCTTTCCACCGCCATCTGCAATTGTTTCTACGTTTTTTGAGTTAATGACAAGTGGCATGCTATGGACACATATTTCCGTCTCTTTATATAGAATAGCTGCTGGATTTTTATTGGGGGTAATACCAGGAATAATCATTGGACTACTCATGGGGTTGTATGCTCCGATCCGTCATTTTATCTCGCCGATTGTCATGGCATTTATGCCCATTCCAACTTTAGCGTTACTTCCAATCATAATCATCCTTTTTGGTATTGGGGATTTTTCAAAAGTTGTTACCATTGCTGGTAGTGTATTTTTCCCAGTGGTTATTAATACTGTCGCTGGTGTGTTGAATATTGAAAAAGTTCATTTAGATGTGGCCAAAAATTATGGAGCAAGTCCAAGTGATTTCTTTATCAGAATTGCATTTCCAGGAGCACTGCCGGTTATGTTAGAAGGCATTCAAATGGGGCAGGCGATTGCACTTCTTACGATTGTTGCAGCGGAGATGATGGGAGCTACATCAGGTATCGGATATTTAATCTGGACTTCTTATAAAGCATTTATGTTGAAAGAGATGTTTGTAGGATTAATACTCATTTCTTTTTTTGGATTTTTGTTTTCTCTTTTCTTACGTGGGGTACAAAGAAAAATTGTCCCGTGGAGGTGAATAGATGGACCAATCAGTGAAGATTTCTATTAATGACCTAACGAAAGTATTTTACAAGAAAAACAATAGTGTAACAGCTATACAAAATATTACGTTAAGTGTAGAAGAAGGTGAGTTTGTCTGTATAGTTGGCCCGAGTGGTTGTGGGAAAACAACTTTACTGCGAATACTAGCAGGGCTAGAGCAACCGAGTTCGGGTACATTTTATATAGAATCCGATACAGATTTTCGGCCACTACAATCGATGGTTTTTCAAGAAAAGGGAGTTATTCCTTGGTTAACAGTAGAAGAAAATGTTGCGTTCGGACTTAATATGCGACATTTGCCAAAAGAGTTTGTTCGAAAGCAAACCAATTATTACTTGAAAAAAGTCGGTCTCTCCAAATTTTCGAAGCTATACCCAAAAGAACTCTCTGGCGGTATGAAACAACGAATAAGCATTGCGCGGGCATTTGCAAATGACCCGGAAATACTACTAATGGATGAACCATTTGCTGCACTGGATGAACAAAACAAATTCATATTACAGGAGGAACTACTTTCTATTTGGTCCGAAACGAAAAAAACGGTGATATTTATAACGCATAGTATTGATGAGGCTTTGCTATTAAGTGACCGCATAGTGCTAATGAGCTCTCAACCAGGAGAAATAGTAGATCAAATAAAAGTTCCTCTTCCTAGACCACGCACAATGGAACAAGTTCGTGCGAATTTAGAAATGGCGGAGCAGTTTATAGCAATCTGGAATCACTTGCAACAGGAAGTGCAAAAGTCAAGAAAGTAAGGAGGACATATGTGAAAAAATGGTGGTTTATAATTATAGCATCAGTTGTACTTCTACTAGGTGCATGTAGTTCCAAAGACAAGGAAGGTACAACTGGAGTGGACGATGAAGTTAGTAAAGACAATCCTTCAGGAGACCTTGCACCGCTGGATGAAAAAGTGAAGGTAATTATTGCAGAGGATGGATCCGCTTCTGGAGCAGGGTTTTATATTGCAAAAGAAAAAGGATACTTTGAGGATTACAATATAGATGTAGAGTTTGCAGTATTCTCGAATAGTGATGAAATGTTACCAGCCCTTGCGTCTGGGGATGTAGATATCGCAGGAGGGGTATCAACTGCATCGTTCTTTAATGCCATTGCACAAGGAATTGACGTGAAGATTATCGCAGACAAAGGGCATAATGTTCCAGGGAAATCCTATTTCTCATTTGTTATTGGTAATCATATGGTAGATGAAATAAAAGAATACGAAGATTTTAAAGGCAAAAAAATTGCAATATCCTCTAAAAACTCGATTGATGAATATATCTATTTGGAAATGCTAAAACACGCTGGACTAACATCTGAGGACGTGGAGCTTATATTACTTGCCGATTTCGGAAGTATGTTGGGTGCAATTGAAAACGGATCTATTGATGCGGCGTTACAGATTGAGCCTTTGATAGCTCAAGGAATTGAAAATGGTTTTCATCAGCGCTTTGGAGATGCGACTGATTATGCGCCAGAGTCTCAAATTGCAATGGTTTTAGGGTCTCCACAGTTTATGAGCGATGAACAGGATGTATCTCTTCGATTTATGGCTGCCTATTTAAAAGGTGTTCGAGACTACAATGATGCCTTTATCAAAGGTGAAAATAAAACCGAGATTATAGATATTATGAAGCAGCATACTTCGCTAAAAGATTCTGAACTCTGGGAGAAAGTTTATGTTACTGGATTAGACCCAGATGGTAAAATGTTTTTAGATGATGTATTAAAGCAATATAATGCATACAAAGAAAACGGAGCAATAAGTGGGGATGTAGACTTTGATAAGGCGGTAGATACATCGATGACAGAAAAAGCGGTAGAACTATTAGGAGCATATGAAAAGTAAAACGTCCAGAATCTTGGACGTTTTTTTCAAAAGATAAGAAAGTATAAACAAATGTTTTTATTTAAGTAAGATTGCTGACTTAAAACTTTAGAAGTGCTTTTCTCAATACATTGTACTTTAAACGATTGGGTATAATACAATGGAATGCAAGGAAGTTAAAAAGAGGTGCGTAAGATGGTAAGTATTTTGGTCGATGCAGATGGATGTCCAGTAGTAGATTTGACTATTCATGTGGCGAAAAAGTTTAAAATGAACGTAACATTACTATGTGATACCGCACATTATATGCAAAGAGAAGGTGCAGATACAGTAATGGTATCTAAAGGAGCAGATGCAGTAGATTTTGTTTTAGTGAATAGAGTAAACAAGGGTGACATAGTAGTGACGCAAGATTATGGTCTAGCTGCGATGGTTTTAGCCAAACAAGGGTTTGCTATCGATCAAAACGGGCGATGGTATACCCCTGAAAACATTGACCAGCTTCTAGATAGTCGCCATATATCCAAGAAAATTAGACAGGCTGGTGGTCGTTTGAAGGGACCAAAAAAACGCCAAAAAGAAGACAATGAAAAATTTGAAGCAAGCTTCCGTAAACTATGCGAACATGCCCTACAAGTTGGAAACTAACTTTCTTCTTGCAAAAGAATATCGCCTAGGGTGGGGGTATCTGTGAAAACCCCATTTGCATCAAGATGGTATGCATTTTTCATTTCTATTTCATTTTTAATAGAAAAAAGATGAACCTTAAATCCATTTAATTGTGCATCATGGATAAAGTCTTGATCAACGGATTTTATATTGACCCCAATTCCACTAGCATAAGTTTGTAATCGTTTATAATCAGAATGGGATAAAGCAGCTTTCTCTTTGAAACTAAATAGTTGAATCAGAGGAAGCTGCGGTTCTAGTGCATGAAACTTTGTTAAGCTATCTTCATTAAACGACTCCACAATTACTTTTGGTAAGTCCCCTGTATCTCGAATTAAATTATATTTTCTTAATAAAGTAAATAGCTTTTCTTCCATTCCCTCGTAGATACTAGGAGACTTCAATTCGATATAGTAGTTTACATCATCTCCGAAATGGAGAAAGATTTCCTCTAAAGTAGGTACTCCTTCTTGTTCAAACTCTCTATTAGCTAACCCTGGAAATGCTTCATTAAACCATTTCCCTGCATTTAACTGTTCTAATTCCTCCAAAGTATACTCCTTTACAAATCCTGTTCCATCCGTTGTACGATCCACTTTTTCATCGTGCATGGCAACAAGGACTCCATCCTTAGTCATTTGTAAATCTATTTCAATATAATCGACATCAGCCTGATGAGCAATTTCGTAAGCAACAATGGTATGTTCAGGTGCAATAGCAGAAGCCCCGCGGTGCGCGATAATTAAAAACTTTTCATTGGAAAGAGGCTGTATATTACTTTCTTGGTCATCACAGCCCGCAACTAAACATAAAATTACTAGTATAAAAAATATTAACCGCATGAGAGACTCCATTCTTGTAAAGATTTTATAAGGTTTAGTAAAAATGTAAATATTATGTAAAAATTAGTTATTTCTATATACATTGATGGCATGTCTTGTAAAATGAAGCTACTGGAATTTTACCACCTTTATTAGCTATGGCGTCACTATAAACTTATATGATGAATGGTAGAGAGGATGAAATGTCTTTGAAAAGGGTCGAACTAATTGATATCTCCAAATCGTATGATAAGCAATCTAATGTTATTTCTAATATTAACGTAACTATTGAACCGGGGGAATTTTTTGTTCTAGTCGGTCCTTCTGGTTGTGGAAAAAGTACCATGCTTCGAATGATTGCGGGACTAGAAGATATAACAGGCGGGACACTTAAAATTGGTGATACAGAAGTAAATGATTTGCCTCCAAGTAAACGAGATTTATCCATGGTGTTTCAAAATTATGCGTTATACCCTCACCTAACGGTTGAAGAAAATATTCAATTCGGTTTACATGTAAAAAAAATCGATAAAAAAGAGCGAGCTAAACGTACAAGTGAAGTGGCAGCAATGCTTGGTTTAACGGAATATTTAAAGCGAAAACCTAGAGAATTATCAGGTGGACAGCGTCAAAGGGTGGCGTTAGCTCGAGCTATAGTTAACGAAGCACCTATTTGTTTAATGGATGAACCATTATCTAATTTAGATGCAAAGCTCCGAGCACATATGCGTTCCGAAATAAGACAAATTCAAAGACGCTTAGGTATTACTATGATTTATGTGACACATGACCAAATAGAAGCAATGACTATGGGAGACCGAATAATGATTCTTCATGAAGGATCTATCCAGCAAATAGGAAAGCCTATCGACATTTATAACAACCCAGCTAATCCTTTCGTAGCTACATTTATCGGTTCACCCCCTATGAATCTAGCGAGCGGAGTTGGGGACAACCTGACGAGTACGATTAGGTTAAATGATTCGATTCTAATTCCAGTTCCAACAGTAGATGCACACTTTCTAACCGAGCGAGTAATTGTAGGGATAAGACCAGAACATATAAAAGCAGCAACCAAAGAGACTGAGGAAAAAGACAAATTCGTGGTGGAAGTTTCAAACGTAGAAATTTTAGGAAATGAAACAATTTTTACTTTTTTACTAAATGAGGAATCCTGGCAAGTTAAGTGGAGTGGACAGTGGCAAATAGAAATAGGAGATAAAATTCCTTTAATGATGAATTATGAATCCTTCTGTTTCTTCAATAGTGAGACAAAGGAAATTATGAAAACTCCATCAGATGTCGAGAACCATGTTTTTGGTAAAGAGGTATTTGTATGATGGTCGTATCTAAACCTAAAAAGATAAGCTATTGGAAACGTTCCTCTAATGCTCGAATCGCATTATTGTATTTATTGCCTTCCATTATATTATTTTCTGTATTTGTTTTTTATCCGATGTTTCGGACCATCTACTTAAGTTTCTTTTTAACAGACCAAGCAGGAGAAGCCGCAATTTTCGTAGGTTTAGAAAACTATACTTATTTACTGGAATCGGATGCCTTCCTTAACAGTATTAAAGCAACATTCTTATTCGTTTTATATACAGTTCCGACTGGGATTATTATTGCACTCATTTTAGCGTTACTCGCAAATGAAAAACTGAGAGGAATCGGTATTTTCAGGACTATCTACGCTTCGACAATGGGAATATCGGTTGCAGCGTCCTCTGTAGTTTGGCTATTCTTGTTTCATCCGAGTGTTGGTATGTTCAATAAATTATTAAATATCTTTAATCTGCCACAAATTGAATGGCTATTAGATCCAACTTGGGCATTATTTTCAGTTTCACTCTCAACTATATGGCTAAATACAGGGTTTTCCTTCTTGATAATACTTGGGGGATTGCAAAATATAGATGAGCATTTATATGAAAGTGCTCGTATTGATGGTGCTAGTTATTGGTATCGGCTAAAGAGAATTACTATTCCAATGCTCTCTCCAACTTTGTTTTTCATCATTACGATTTCACTTATTAATGCATTTCAAACGTTTGGACAGATCGATATCTTAACTAAAGGTGGTCCATCTCAGTCTACCAATTTAATCGTATATTCTATATATAAAGAAGCATTTATCAATTATCAATTCGGAACCGCTAGTGCCCAAGCTGTGTTCTTGTTTATATGCATTTTAATCGTTACGATTTTACAATTTAAGCTTGGGGAAAAGAAGGTGCATTACCAATGAGATTATGGAAAAAGCTAGTTCTTTACTTCTTATTAATTATTACTTCATTAATCCTGTTTTTTCCTATCATTTATGCATTTATGATAAGTTTCATGACTGGCGGTGAGATTTTATCCGGTAAGTTACTGCCGTCTACCTTTAGTCTAGATAATTATGTAAAGGTATTTGAGCGACTTCCTTTATTTAATTATTTGATAAATAGTTTTGTCGTTTCACTCGGTGTAATGCTTGGTCAGTTAGTCGTTTGTAGTTTGGCTGCATATGCATTTGTATTTATCCCGTTTAAGGGTAGAGATTTTATCTTTTTCTTATTTATATCAACAATGATGATTCCATGGGAAGCTACGATGATTCCTAACTTCTTCACCATTCAAAAACTAGACTGGATTAATACTTATCAAGGAATGACATTACCGTTTTTTGCTTTGGCATTTGGTACTTTTTTACTGAGACAGCATTTTAAAACTATTCCAAAAGAGCTCCATGAGGCTTCACAAATAGCAGGACTAAGTAAGTTTGGATTTTTCTTTCGCGTAGTTTTGCCTGTTTCTAAGACAAGTCTTGTTACATTAGGTGCTTATGGGTTTTTGACGACATGGAATATGTATTTATGGCCACTTCTAGTGACTACTAATAATTCCGTTCGAACCGTCCAAATTGGTTTAAAGCAACTTCAATCGCAAGAAGTAGCTACAGAATGGGGGGTGGTTATGGCGGGGGTAATTGTAGTTATTATACCAACACTACTATTATTATTTTTAGGTCAAAAGCAATTACAAAAAGGGTTAACGCAAGGAGCTCTAAAATAACGGTTGTTCAAAACTAAAAAAGAGGTGTATTTTAAATATGAAGAACTCATCAAAATTTGCATTATTAGCTTTATTATTACTTAGTCTTTTTGCTTTAGTAGCATGTACAAACAGTGAGAGTAGTTCGTCTGAAACGGACGGTAATGAGGCGGAAACCGAAAAAGAAGTAGTAACCAATGAAGAAGGCAAAACTGTCATTTCTTTTTGGCATGCAATGTCTGGAGCAGGTCAAGTTTCCTTAGATGCAATTGTTGCAGACTTTAATACATCTCAAGATAAATACGAAGTGCAGGCAGAATTCCAAGGGTCATATGAAGAATCATTAACAAAGCTTCGTAGTGTTGGAGGTACAAAAGATGCCCCTGCCATAACGCAGGTGTTTGAAGTTGGAACAAAATATATGATTGATAGTGGCTTTGTAGAGCCGATTCAGAAATTTATTGATAAAGATAAATACGACATTTCTCAACTTGAAGAAAATATTTTAAATTACTACACAGTAGATGATCAGTTATACTCTATGCCGTTTAACTCATCCACACCAGTAATGCTATACAACAAAGATGCATTTAAAGCAGCAGGTCTTGATCCAGAAAAAGCCCCAGAAACATTTTCGGAGGTTATTGATGCAGCTGCAAAATTGAAAACAGATGATATGAAGGGCTTCTCCATGCTAACATACGGATGGTTTTTTGAAGAGTTAGTGGCAACGCAAGGTGGACTATATGTAGATGAAGAAAATGGTCGTGCAGGAGATGCAACAAAAGCTACTTTCAATGGACCAGAAGGACTTAATGTATTTAGGTTCCTAGATACTATGAACAAAGCAGGGACTTTCGGAAACTTCGGAACAAACTGGGATGATATCCGTGCAGCATTCCAATCTGGAAAAGTTGCAATGTATATGGATTCCTCTGCGGGTATAAAAGGTATTATTGATAACGCTCCATTTGAAGTAGGTGCAGCATATATCCCATACGCAGATGAAGTAAAGCGTAATGGCGTTGTTATAGGTGGAGCATCACTATGGATGTCTAAAGGAATTGCGGAGGCAGAGCAAGAGGCAGCATGGGAATTTATGAAATACTTAACTACTCCTGAAGTTCAAGCAAAATGGCATTTAGAAACAGGTTACTTTGCGATCAACCCATCTGCATACGACGAACAAATCGTCAAAGATGCATGGGAGGTTACACCACAGTTAAAAGTAACTGTAGATCAATTGCAAAGTACTGAGCCTTCTATCGCAACACAAGGTGCTTTAATATCTGTATTCCCTGAATCCCGTCAACAAATTGTAACGGCATTAGAAAATCTATATCAGGGAATGGACCCACAAGAAGTACTAGATACAGCAGCAGAAGGAACCAATCGTGCAATAGAAATTGCTAATAAAACAAAATAGACAAGAACACACATTAAGGTACTCGGTACTAAAACAATTCTGAATTGTATTAGTACCGGGTACCTTTCATTATATATCGCTCTTTTCCATTCACTACACATATTATGAAGGTTGCGGTGAAAGAGCATTTAATTTTTTTCATAATGAATAATTGGAAGTAGTGTTTCTTATTTATTAGAAAAGGGAAAGATAGAGTAGAGACTCAGGAGAGGGTCGTTTTAATGAAGAGGTGATTTTTTGGATAAACTCTTTGCAGTTCTTGTTTTTGTGGGTGTACCCTTAGTTCTAGTGGGTGCCTTTTTCAATTGGTCAGATATGGTTATGTTCTTTCTTTGCTGCACAAGTATTATTGGGCTCTCAGGGTATATAGGGAGGGCAACGGAAAGCCTGGCGATTGTAAGCGGACCAAGGATTGGCGGATTGTTAAATGCTACCTTTGGAAACGCAGTTGAACTTATTATTTCTATATTTACATTGAAGGCTGGAATGGTTGGAATCGTTCTAGCTTCACTGACTGGATCGGTTCTCGGTAATTTACTGCTTGTACTTGGACTTTCATTTTTTGCAGGAGGCATCAAGTTTAAACGTCAAAAATTTAGTGTTCATGATTCCAGATATAATGCAGGGTTGCTTATTTTTGCTGTGATCATCGCGTTTGTAATTCCTGAAGTATTTTCAATGAGTATGAATCCGCCAAAAACATTGTATTTGAGCATTGGAATAGCCATTATATTAATTACACTGTATCTAGCCGGACTATTTTTCAAACTCGTTACGCATCGAGGCGTATTCGCTTCCTCTGACCAACCTGAAAAGGAAACAGAAGTACCGGAATGGACGAAAGGTAAGTCCATTTTAATACTACTGTTAGCCACAGTAGTAGTTGCTTTTGTATCTGAACAACTAGTACATACATTTGAAATGCTCGGTGAAAAGTTTGGATGGACAGAGTTGTTTATCGGTGTCATTATTGTAGCGATTGTTGGTAATGCGGCTGAACATGTTTCAGCCATTACGATGGCCGTTAAAAACAAAATGGATGTATCTGTGGAAATTGCAGTAGGTTCAACACTGCAGGTTGCCATGTTCGTAGCGCCGATATTAGTAATTGTCTCTTTGTTTATGCCTGAACCGATGTCGCTCGTTTTCACATGGCCTGAACTTGTGGCGATGGTTACCGCAGCACTTCTTGTCATTAACCTTTCAAATGATGGGGAATCGAATTGGTTTGAAGGATTAACTCTTTTCGCGGCATATTTGATCATGGGAATTGGATTTTATCTGCTTTAAGAGTGCAAGTTAAAAAGTCAGTGTCCGAGAGACGGATACTGACTTTCTTTGTGCTCCGGGCGTGCTACCTGAACTATAGATTGAGAGTTGCGAATCCACTGTAAGGGAGCAGTTTTGAAAAAACTGAATTGTTTTTAAAACTGGTATATTTTAAAAGAAACAATCTATTTAACATTAGACGTGTTTTTTGGTATATTAGACGGTGGACAAAATTAGAAAAGGTGGAGTAAAAAATGGAAACAAATGCATACAGAGTATTACTTTACTATAAATATGTCCCGATTGAAGATCCAGTAACATTTGCACAAGAACATCTTGCTGCATGTAAGGAACTTGGGTTAAAAGGGCGTATTTTAGTATCAGACGAAGGAATAAACGGAACTTGCTCAGGAACGATAGAACAAACTGACGCATACATGAACATGATGAAGGCAGATGAACGCTTTGCCGACATGGTGTATAAAATAGATGAAACAGAAGGACATGCCTTCAAGAAAATGCATGTTCGTCCTAAGAAAGAGATTGTGCATTTAGGATTAGCTGATGATATTAATCCAAATGAAATAACAGGACAATACCTTTCTCCAAAAGAGTTCTTTGAACAAATGCAAGCAGAAGATACGGTTGTTATTGATGCTCGTAATGATTATGAATTTGACCTAGGTCACTTCCGCGGAGCAATCCGTCCAGAAATTCGCAACTTCCGTGACCTGCCAGACTGGATGCTAGAGAACAAAGAAATGTTCGAAGGTAAAAAAGTACTTACCTATTGTACTGGTGGGATACGTTGTGAAAAATTCTCGGGTTGGTTAGTTAGAGAAGGTTTTGAAGGTGTGGGTCAACTACACGGCGGAATCGCAACTTACGCCAAAGATCCAGAAGTGCGCGGCCAGCTTTGGGATGGTCAAATGTACGTATTTGATGAGCGCATAGCTGTGCCAATCAACCAAGTAGAGCATGTCGTTGTTGGAAAGGACCATTTCACAGGAGAGCCATGTGAGCGTTATGTTAACTGCGCAAACCCTGATTGTAATGATAAAATTCTTTGCTCAGAAGAAAACGAACATAAGTATTTACGAAGCTGTTCCGATGAATGCCGTGAACATCCACGCAACCGCTACATCGTAGAACATAAATTATCAGAAGAAGAAGTAGAAGTTAGACTAGCTGCTATAAAATAAGTTCCGCCCATGCTAATTTTTAGCATGGGCTTATTTTTTGGCTGAATTTCAACGGGGTTAACTCTTTATAATGAAGTGTAGTCTCGTTAAAACAATAAGTGGTTAAACTTAGTTAGTTTAGCTATTCTATTAATTATTTGTAACAAAGACGTCACAGTATAATAAATGGGTGATTGAAATATATTAAACGTATAGAGGGGATTCGCCACCCTGTATAGAAAGTAACAAAGAGTTCATTTTTCAAAAATAGAATGGAGGAACGTATATGTCAATCGAAGTGAAAAATATTTCAGATTTGAATGCAGTCAACGTATCCAAACTAATTCAAGAAAGTGAAAAAGAAGGTTATCGTTTCGTATCAAGGTTAGCATCAGAATATGAGGACGGAACGCATCGCTTCAGTGAACAGGGAGAGGCAATCTATGGAGCATGGGATGAAGATGAGCTAGTGGCGATTGGCGGTTTGTTTCGAAATAACGCTAGTGAAGCTGACAACTCTGCTCGACTATACCGATTTTATACTTTACCGGAATACCGTAGGAAAGGTGTAGGAAGTGAACTCTTAAAGGTTGTTTCTGAAAATGCCAAAGGACACTTTAAAGAAATAACGACTAAAACAGAATCCGCAAAAGCAGATTCATTTTATCGTGCAAATGGATTTTTGTTTGACGAGCGTTCGCCAGATGTCACTCATGTGATGAGCTTAGAGTAGAAAGGGTTATATTAATGGATAAACAGCAATTAGAAGGGAGATTTCCCTTAATCTCCAATATGCAAAACAAGGAAGAAATAATATGGTTCAATCCAAACAAAATAAATTCAGAGGATGCGTTGAAAAACGTATTTATTACTGCTGAAATGGTACAAGATGCAAGCGATCGTTTAGATCGTTTTGCATCTTATTTGCGTATTGCTTTTCCAGAGACTGCAAAAGCAAAAGGGATTATTGAGTCACCGCTTGTAAAAATTCCAACTATGGAATCCAGCTTAAAGGAATTCTTTCACACAGATTTTGATGGAGAATTATTATTAAAATGTGATAATGCCTTACCGATATCAGGATCTATAAAGGCTCGTGGTGGTATCTATGAGGTACTTAAAATTGCAGAGCAAATTGCTATACAAGAGGATTTATTGAAAATAACAGATGATTATGCACTACTCACAACAGAAAAATTCACACAATTTTTTTCTAACTATTCAATTGCAGTAGGGTCGACTGGAAATTTAGGACTTAGCATCGGGATAATCAGTGCTAAGTTTGGGTTTCAAGTGACTGTGCATATGTCTAGTGATGCGAAGCAATGGAAAAAAGATATGCTCCGTGCAAAAGGTGTAACAGTCGTAGAGTACGATTTTGATTATAGTATTGCGGTAAAGGAAGGCAGAAAACAAGCGGACAAGGATTCGTCTTGCTTTTTTATCGACGACGAAAATTCTGTTGACTTATTTGTCGGGTATGCCGTTGCAGCAAGTAGATTGAAAACTCAACTGGAACAAATGCAAACCATTGTCGACGCCGAACACCCATTGTTTGTATACTTACCTTGCGGAGTTGGTGGTGGACCAGGTGGAGTTGCATTTGGACTAAAGCTTTTATTCGGAGATCATGTGCATTGTTTTTTTGCGGAGCCTACGAACTCGCCTTGCATGCTACTTGGGTTAATGACGGGGCTACATGAAAAAATATCAGTGGCTGATATTGGGCTAGATAACAAAACGGATGCGGACGGATTAGCGGTGGGGCGACCATCTGGATTTGTAGGTAAAAATCTTGAGCAGCTAATTAGCGGAAGTATTACTATAAGTGATCAAACCATGTATGAGCTACTTGCCTTATTGGCAGACGCAGAGAATATTCTATTAGAGCCATCTGCATTGGCAGGTATGACAGGACCAATTCAACTTAAGAAACTAGGAGTTTCCATACAAAATGCAACACATATTGTGTGGGCAACAGGAGGAGGAATGGTTCCTTCTCAGGAAATGAAGGTTTATTATGAAAAAGGAAAGCAATTTCTTGGGAAATAAAACTACAAGCCTTGTAGTTAGAGTCTCACGACATACAAGTCGAGGCGATTTTAATAATCCTGCTAGTTAATGCGGGACGAAGTATATTCTGATCCTACTTATATTTAAAAGTAGGATTTTTTAATTTTGCTCTACTATACATAGAACAAATGTGTTATGCTATATATAGAACAAAAACTAAGGAGGGTGACTTCATGTTTATTGAAATAAAATCTGATTCTGATGTCCCCATCTATTTGCAGCTAGCCCACCAACTTATGGAGGGTATGGTACGAGGTGAATTAAAACCAGGTGACTCGCTACCATCTGTAAGAGCATTTGCGAGCGATTTAGGAATGAATATGCATACAGTAAATAAGGCTTATCACTATCTAGAGGAAAAAGAGTTTATACAAATAGTGGCAAAATCGGGAGTAATAATTCAGCCGAATGGTATTCCGAAGGCTTCAGAGGAAGAAAAGCATAAATTAGAAGCACAACTACGACCATTTGTAACAGAGGGGTTAGTCCTAAAGCTCTCGGAAGAAGAACTAGTGGTTATGGTACGTAAGCTTGTGCAAAATATTGAGGAGGGGAACGAATGACTATTGTTTTGTTTGGATTCATCCTATTTTTTATCACAGTTTTACAAGCATTTACACCAAAGTTTTTAAAGCCAACAGAAGCATTTGGAGTGTATGTACCGGATAGCCACGTAAAAGATCCGGTAGTGATGAAGCTGAAAAGTAAATACACTACGTTTGTGTTAACATTTGGTTTGATCGTATTGATAAGCTATCTGTGGTGGGGAACGACACAAAAACCAACAGAGGAAACACTGGCTCTAGCAGGCGTAAGTGTTCAGTTTACAACGTTATTCGTGAGCATTGGTTATTATTTTATAATGCACCTTGGGGTTAAAAAAAGGAAAGAAACGCAAAGGTGGTTAAGTGGTAAAAGCGAAGTGAGAGTAGTCGATGTAAAGTTTCAAGAAAAGCTCAAACTAATACCTCGTGTAATCTTTATCATTCCTATGATAGTTACCGTAGGGTTAATCATTTATACATTTATGAAATATGATCAAATGCCAGAGATGATTCCTACTCATTGGGGACCTACTGGGGAAGCAGATGCATTTAGCAAAAAAACATATTTTAGTGTAATTGCACTGCCACTAATTTTACTAGTTATGCAGGTTTTGTTCCTTTCAGTGAGTGAAGGTATGAAATTTTCAGGTGCTCGAATTAATCCGACCAATAAAAAATCTTCCCTTGCACAGCAACTCGCGTTTCGAAAATATACAAGTTTATTAGCGCTCTTTATCACAATTGGTATAACGCTTATGATGGGTTACTTTCACTTACAAACAATTCATCCAGAAATATCATCACCGATAATCATGTGGACCCTACCTCTGAGCTTTTTAGTATTAACATTTGCGGTTGTTGGTATTTATGCTCTAAAAGTGGGGCAAAGCGGATCACGACTAAAAGCTGAAAGAAATAGTGTAACCATAGAAAACAAAATTGCTATTGACGACGACCAATACTGGAAGGGTGGATTATTTTACATGAACAAAAATGATCCAAGTATTATGGTAGAAAAGCGATTTGGTGTAGGTTGGACGTTAAATTTTGCTCATCCTATCAGTTGGATTGTCTTACTAGTACCTCTAATTCTTATAGTTGGAATATCGATTGTATTATAAGAAAAGCAGCTACCCAAGTTATTGGGTAGCTGCTTCAGACTGTAGACAAACTCAATTTTTGGTGCATAGAGTTGTATACTAAAATCGGCAAGGACCACCACTTCGCTTTCCGTGGGCTTGGCTTCAGCCTCCTCGTCACTGCGTTCCTGCGGGGTCTTCTGCTCAAGCTGTTCCCACAGGAGTCTTCGTGGTGGTCCTTGCCTTATAAACAACTCCTTAAAGGTTTCTACTATATATACTTTTATTTAGATAAAGCAACCTCTTTAAAGATATTTATTATTACTCATAGCAGTTTATAAAAATATTTTTGTCGTCAAGCTTAAGCAGCTACTCAAGTTATTGGGTAGCTGCTTTTTAAAAAAAGATATTTTTTTTAATACTGTCTAGCTCTAGACACCAGTAGCTCGTCCGCTTCAGACTTGGAAAAAGGCAAAAAGTGCCTTTTACTCCAAGTCTTCCAGCTCTTTTCGCTACAATGCGGAGTCTGCCGCTTTTCTATTCAGCGTCGAAAACTTCTACTTTTTCCATTTTAGCGCCATTTTTCATAGCTTTTGCTACTTCAAGACCACTTGTAACTTGTCCAAAAACAGTATGAACACCGTTTAAATGTGGCTGTGGCTCGTGAACGATGAAAAATTGGCTAGAACCTGTATCTTTACCAGCATGCGCCATAGAAAGACTTCCTGCTTGGTGTTTGTGTGGGTTTCCTTCAGTTTCACATTTAATTGTTTTTCCGCTTCCACCCATACCTGTACCAGTTGGGTCTCCACCTTGGCTTACGAAACCAGGAATTACGCGATGGAAAACTACTCCGTTATAAAATCCACTGTTTGCTAACTCTTCGAAGTTTGCTACTGTGTTTGGTGCCTCATTAGGGAATAAATCAAATTCAATTTTTTCTCCAGAATCCATTAAGAAATAACCTTTTTTTGTCATTTAAAAACACTCCTTTTTCGTATAAATCCTTCATTAGTATAGCATGTACCCGGAGCATTTTCCAAAAACAGAGACTGTACAATAATTTTATATAATGTTGTGAAGAACGAGCCTAATGTTCTCAAATGCTTATCTAATAAAAGTAAAGGCAAGTTGAACAAGAAGAAATAGTTAAACACCACTAATATATGCAGACCATACTTTATAAAGTATGGTCTCTAAATTCAAAGAATAGTTATAATAATTAAAATATATTAATTCCAAATTTCCAGAATTTGCTTTACAATATAATTATTACCGTAAAAGGGGGCAATTTGATTTGAAGAAGATAGGAATTATATTAACAGCATCAGTTTTATCAATTGGTATGTTTTCATCGGCTACTAGTGCAGTAAGTACAGTAGAAGAGCAACTTGTAGCGCAGGTGGCCGCTACAGGAGAGATTGTTACTAAGGAGGACTTGCTTAAAAAGTTTCGTTCTACTTTTCCTGGGATTTTCGACTTTGTGAATGCTAGTGATTTTCATATGAGTTCTAATACGTATCCTGGTGATGAGACGACAAGGTTTCATTTATTTTTTAATAAGCTGCAAAATGGGAAGGATATTCATGGAAGCATAGGATTTTATGGAGAAGATTTCGAGATAGAATCATTTAACTACGACCCTGTTAGCACTCCAGACGCGTTGTTTCCAGCTAAGTTCTCTAAAGAGGAAGCAAAAAAAGTTGCAACCGATTTCGTTAAGAAATTCCTCAAAGATGGCAATTATAAACTAGGTGAGGATTATAATGATTACTATAATTATTCAAAGCAAATTTTAACTAGGCCCATAAGTTATTCCTTTTCTTTTAATCGTATGAAGGATGATGTTGAAATTGCTGACCAAAGTGTAAGCGTAACCGTTCTCGGAAACGGAGAAATTGTAGGCTTCTCTGGTTCACATATAACTAAATCTCCTACTTTTGAAGATGTAAAAAAAGTAAAAGATCGAAAAGAAGCATTAGAAAAAGTTAAAGGAAATCTCACTGCGAAACTTCAATATCAAGTTAACACTAACTATGAAACTGGTGAAAATGATGTGAAGCTGGTTTATGTGCCTGATGTTCTAAGCATAAATGCTATTACAGGTGAGTGGTTTAACGGTAAAGACTTTGTAGTAGAACAACCAAATAAAAAGAAATATGTAAAGGTTACAGAAACTGCATTGCCAGCCAAACAAAATGGGATAACAAAGGAAGATGCAAAGAAAGCAGCAGAAAAGTTATTACAAGTGAAATCAAACAAAATTAAGTTAAGCATTCAATCCGTTGAAGAATTAAAAAACAGTAATGGCCAAGAAATATTTAGTGTTCACTATATGTATAATTACGGTAATAGTGGAAGTGGGTCTACATTAGAATTTGATAAGAAAACTGGGGAGCTGCTCCAGTATCATAATACTCAAAATGGTTTATTGGTCGAAATGGATGAGACTAAAGAGGAGGTCACAATTTCTAAAGAAGAGGTGATTGCTCAAGCAGTTAAGTATTTAAAGGATTTGGTACCTTCATACCTTCATGAATACGCTATGCCTTTAGAGGAAGGTTATCACGATGAAACAATGGGCAATTACTATATAACCTTCCCTCGAATAGTTAATGGAGTTATGGTTATGGGAGATCAAATTAGTGTAAATATTCATAAAGATGGTTCTTTAGACAATTTAAATGTAGTTAGACCACAGATTGAGGAGTGGCCGTCTTTAGAGGGGGTAATCTCTACAAAAGAAGCTGAGGATATTTTGAGTAAAGCGTTAAGTATAAAAATGAGCTATTGGAAAGAAAATCAAAAGAAAGAAAATAAACATTATAATTTAATATACTCTCCAACATTTAATGAAACTGCCTTTAATGTGTTAGAAGCCGATTCGGGCAATTGGATTAACCAGTACAATATGGAAGTGACTCCTGAGGTTTCTCATCCAACTGCAGCTGCAGAGCTGAACTATTTGATTAAGGCAAAGGTATTGACAGTTAATGATCCAAAAACCTTTAACGGGGATGCAACAGTGTCTAGAGGGGAAGCAATTAAGATTATGATGAATTCCTTAACGTATATTTATGAGACAAGCAATCATAGAGATTCAGAGAGTATAAAACAATCCTATACAAACGTTGACCCTAAACATGCCTCCTATCAAGCAATTGAGCGTGCAGTGGAAGCGGGGATTTTGAAAACTGACCAGAAGACCTTTGATGTAAATAGTCCTATTACGAAAGAAGAGCTAGCAGTATGGTATATTCGGGCACTAGGTCTTGAGCAAGCAGCAAAACAAAACAATATTTTTAAAAATGAATTTACAGACAGCAAAAAAGTGAAAGTGGAAAACACAGGATACGTGGTTTTGGCAAACTCACTTGGATTAGTAAAGGCAGAAAAAAACCAGTTTAATCCAACAAAAGAAGTAACCTATGCGGATTTAGCAGTGTCCTCTATCCGCCTAGCATATGAAATCGCCAATAAGGGAAGAGATTTCAGGTACGATTACTAAATCCCAACCAATTAAATAATCAACATTATAACAAGAGGGTTATGACAACAGTCACGACCCTCTACTTTAATGGGAAAAGTAAACTAAATCGGAAACAGCTAGTTTCTTTAATCAACTAAATTGGGAAGTGGTTAAAAGAAGGAAAAGTGTAAAAAGTTCTTTTTATGATAATGAGCTTTAGTTAGTTGAATAGGTGTCCGCATTCTGCACGGGGAGGAATGAACCTTCACCGCCCCTTCACTAGAATCAATATAATAGTTTTTCCGCAAAATCATCCGGTATACTAGCCATTTAATTTAGGGATGGTTAATTGCTTTGTTTCGAGTTTTAATTTTGTTATATCTGTCATCATTGATACAAATTTGAAATTTCTAACTATCGATAACCATCCTTAACAATACTTAAAGCGTACATAGATAAGCTGTCCAGGAGTTTGTGGTCTCTTCATAAAAAAGAACTAGTTTAATAATGACCCAATGTGCTAAATTTACCAGAAATAAATCACCTGTATTTACTTCTAATTTTTTCAGTACATGGGCATAAATAATGAAAACATATTTAAGAACATTACTTTATAATTTCTGTTGCTTCATTAAATACCAAAGCCCACTAGTAAGTTCTTTTACTACTTGTATCATTTCGCTATCGCTAAATTCATTGGTCATTGTTCGTAATAATGATTCTAGTACAATATTTCGTATTGGCTGTTGCTCAAGCTCCTGTGTAACGGCTTCCATAATCTCCTGCTGATTTTTGGTGAAATCGTTACTTTTTTTAAACTGTTCTAATTGTTCAACGACTTCCTTACGAGTCAATTCAATAGCTACAAATGAACTTATGAATTTATGTAAGTCATCTGTATTTAAAACGCTCGTCTGTTCATGCATGAGCATCTCCACAATTTTTTCTATATAACGTAATGCGTTTTTTATAACAATTTCAAACTTAAAATCCTGCTGATTCATTAATCGACCTGTGAATGTTAAGTGCTGTAATATGCCATAATAAATGACTGCTGCTTCAAATGAATGGCTTCGTATTTCTTCCCCAAATACTTCGATAAAACGCTGACCTAACCACTGTAGCTCAAGTACTCTTGATTTTAGTACTAATTTCTTTAACTCTTTGTCGCCTGAATGTAAGATTTCTTCATAAATCATATCTAATCCTCTAGACTGGTTAATTAGTAATAAAACTGTAATTTGTTCTACTAATACATCCCGATCCTTAGCATCCTTACCTAACATTTGCCCGCTTCGCATTAATGTAGCATCGTAGCGTGCCTGTTCTAAAATTGCTTCTACACAATCATTTTTAGATGAAAAATAATTATAAAAGGTTCCCTTAGAGATACTTGCCCTTTCTAAAATATCTTGTATCGATGTATTAGCGATTCCTTGCTCTACAAATAAAGATATTGCATGGTCGACCACTGCTTTTTTACGTTTATTCATAATGACTCCTTCTTTAACTTGTTACGATCATTATACAACATATTTTTGTTCAAAATGCACTATTTGTACTGGCGAGACTTTTTTATAGACAAAATTGGACTGCTGGTATAAAATCTTTCAAGTGACTAAAAAAAGGAATATATAAACTAAGGAGATATTACAAATGAATACTTCGACGATAGAGAAGAAACCACCATATTTAATGCTTGCAATTTTATTTTTCGGTGCCTTTGTTTCTTTCTTAAATAACTCATTATTAAACGTAGCATTACCATCAATTCGTGATGATTTTGGCAAAGACTATTCAACGGTACAATGGTTAGCCACAGGTTACATGCTAGTAAGTGGAGTGTTAATACCTGTTTCAGCATTTTTAATTACACGCTTTAAAAACCGAACATTATTTATTGTATCGATGATTTTATTTACAATTGGTACAGCAATGGCTGCTCTGGCACCAAACTTTGGATTCCTCTTAGCAGGGCGTATGGTACAAGCAGCCGGTTCGGCAGTTATGGGACCATTGTTAATGAATGTTATGCTAGTTAGCTTCCCACGTGAAAAACGTGGTGCAGCTATGGGTGTTTTCGGTTTAGTTATGATTACAGCTCCAGCAATTGGGCCAACATTATCAGGATATATCGTACAATACTACGATTGGCGCGTACTGTTTGAGATGATTTTACCCTTTGCGATTCTTTCCATTATTCTAGCGTTTTGGAAACTTGAAAATGTGATGGATACACGTAAAGTATCTCTTGATTACTTCTCAATTGTGTTATCTGTAATTGGTTTTGGTGGTATTTTATATGGTTGTTCAATGGCTAGTTCAAATGGTTGGGGAGACACAGTTGTTTTGACAACAATTATAGTTGGTGCTGTTGCATTGTTCTTGTTCATTACACGCCAATTCAAATTAGAGGAACCATTATTGGACTTGCGAGTTTATAAATATCCAATGTTCGCACTTGGTTCTGTTATTTCAATGGTAAATGCCGCGGCATTATTCTCTGGGATGATTTTAACGCCTGCCTACGTACAAGACGTGCGAGGTATTGACCCTTTAGAATCTGGTTTAATGATGTTACCTGGTGCTATTATTATGGGAGTTATGTCGCCAATCACAGGGAAATTATTCGATAAATTTGGACCCCGAATTTTAGCGGTTATTGGTTTAGGTATTACCGCTATATCAACATTCATGCTTGCAGGTTTAGATCTTGAATCTTCCTATGCTTACATTATTGGTATTTACACAATACGTATGTTTGGTATGTCGATGGTTATGATGCCGATTATGACGAATGGTTTAAACCAATTACCTACACGTTTAAACCCACATGGTACAGCTGTTAACAATACAGCGCAACAAGTGATTGGTTCAATCGGGACAGCTATTTTTGTTACGATTATGACTAGTGCTGCGGCTACTCGTGGTAAGGAGTTAGCTGCATCAATGGACCCTGCATCCATGACAGAAGAAGCAATGAAACAAATACAGGCACAAAGCTTATTACATGGTGTTCAACTATCATTCATCGTTGCCGCTGTTGTAACATGTGTTGCATTAGTATTATCGTTCTTCTTAAAACGTGTGGACGTAAGCGCAAATGCACTTGCTGACATTGAAAAAGAAGTGAAAAGTTAATCATGGGGCTATCTCGTAAGTGATATTAAATCACTCTAGGATAGCCCTATTTTTGTTGTTTTTTATTCATATCCCTTGTCTATTAATTTGGTAGATTAACAAGAAGGGTATGTTACAATTCGATCCTCATTAACCTTGTGCAGGAGCTCCCCACATCCCAACTTCGTGATTTACAATTTCAATTTCATTATCATTTACGTCAATAATATGCTTCACGTCATGCCCGTTTGCTACGAGAAAGTTGCTGATAAGCAAACGATGACAACGGGAAGGATGACGCTCCGAACAACAATAGGCAGTTTTTTTATTTGCTGCTTTTTCCAAAAGTTCATTTATACCTATTTGGAACTCTTCCGTCAGAGTATAATCCGCATAATTATGAAATGATTGGTTGTTCCACCCTGCGTTCACTTCTTCACTAACTTTTTTAGACTTTCTACGTCTACCACCTAATTTGGAGAGGTGTTCATATGAAATGTCTTCTCTTATAAGCCATTTTGGAAAATCATCCTTTGAAAATTGCGGCCATTTTCTACTACCTGGAAATGCCCTTACATCCGCAAAAACTCGATGTTATTCTTTTTTAGCATGCTTCCGAAAAATTTCTGTGTGTGGCTAGAATGTCCAATTGTGTATATTTCCAATCTTATCACCTCTTTCTCCACGAATATCCTTCCTATTATTATTCCTGTTCCTTTGTTGGACCAAACATATTCTACAGTTACAATTTATGAAGCAAAATACTGAAACCAAACCATGAAAGTGGTACGATACAAAAAGAGGTGAAGCTAAATGAATGGTCAAAATAGAAAAGATGTAAAACCTGGATTAGAGGTATATATAGTATTAAAAAAAGATCAACGATCAGGGGAGAAAACAAAAGGAGTTGTGAAAGACTTATTAACGAATTCGTCATTTCATCCACATGGCATAAAAGTACGATTAACAGATGGACAAATAGGACGAGTCTGTGAAATCATAGGATAAATTACCGCGTAAAAAGGGAGTGTAAGTGAAATGCAAGTAGAAAATCAAATTTTACAGTGGTTTAACCACTTTCACCAGTATCCAGAAGTTAGCTGGAAGGAATATGAAACTACAAATAAGCTTGCGGAAATATTGGATGGTTTAAGTATTTCCTATCGAAGATTTGATGATGTAACTGGATTACTAGCAGAAATCGGAGAAGGGCCAGAAGTAATAGCTGTACGTGCAGATATTGATGCTCTTTGGCAAGAAGTAGATGGTGAGTTCCGTGCCAATCATTCCTGTGGGCATGATGCCAATATCTCTATGGTACTAGGAGCGTTATTGCTATTAAAGGATGAGAAATTAAACAAACGAATTCGCTTTATCTTTCAACCAGCAGAAGAAAAAGGTAACGGAGCGAATTCCATGATAGACCGTGGGGCTCTCGACGACGTAACACATCTTTTTGGTGTGCATTTACGACCGATTGAGGAACTTCCTTTCGGCAAAGTAGCACCAGCTATACATCATGGAGCGGCTTTATTTGTAGAGGGCAAAATAAAAGGAATCGATGCTCATGGAGCTAGACCACATCAAGGAAACAATGCGATTGACGTAGTAATTGCCATTCAACAAGCACTGAAAAATATGTATTTTTCTCCATCTGAATCATATTCTGCAAAGCTAACAAAAATTCAAGCAGGTGGAGAGAATGCGAATATTATTCCTGGTATTGCAACATTTTCAATTGATGTAAGAGCAGCAAAGAATAGCATATTATCACAATTGAAAGATCGCATTGACAAAGATTTAAATATTATTCAACAATTATTTGATATAGAAATCGAGTGGGAATTTCAAGATATTACACCAGGTGCTGAAGTATCGAAGGAAGCGGCGGCAATTTCTAAAGCTGCAATAATTGAAACCGTAGGTATGGAAAACCTTGCAGATGAAGTAATTACTTCGGGAAGCGATGATTTTCATTTTTATACAATTAGACATCCTGAAGTGAAGGCAGCAATGATTGGTATCGGAGCTGACTTGTCACCGGGATTGCATCATCCAAATATGACTTTTAACAGAGATGCATTAATTTTGGGGGCTAAAGTTATATCGAAAACGCTTACAAATGTTTCGAAATAGTATTGACTAGCATCTGATTTCCATTTAATATTACTTTATTAACGACTATTAAACGTCAATTTAGAATTGTCTCTATAGTTGTAAGGAGGAAATATTTTGGAGGAAAAGAAAGCGGTTACTAAAAAAGAGATGTCTTTAATATGGGCGATTATGCCGCTACTACTCATGGTTATTACTATGGTTATTACAATTATTTATTTAGAACAGGGGCCGCATATTCCATTGATCGTTGGAACAACAGTTGCAGCTATTGTTGCATGGAAACATGGATTTAAATGGTCTCAAATTGAAGAAATGATGTATAAAGGTATAAAACTAGCATTACCTGCAGTAGTCATAATTATTTTAGTAGGACTAATCATTGGTGCATGGATAGGTGGCGGAATTGTCGCAACGATGATCTATTATGGCCTAAAAATTATTACTCCTGCTTTCTTCTTAGTGGCTATTTGTATTATTTGTGCAATTGTTGCACTTGCAATCGGTAGTTCTTGGTCAACTATGGGGACAATCGGTGTTGCGGGAATGGGTATTGGACTTAGCATGGGAATTCCAGCTGGAATGATCGCTGGAGCCGTAATTTCAGGAGCATACTTTGGAGATAAGATGTCCCCATTATCCGATACAACAAACCTTGCAGCAGGACTAACAGGAACAGATCTTTTTGTACATATTAAACATATGTTATTTACGACGATACCAGGAATTCTAATAGCTCTTGGTGTATATGGCTTCCTAGGAAACAGATATAAATCAAGTAATATTGACCAAGAGGGTATCAACCAAACAATATCAATGTTAGATCAAAGCTTTGTCATTTCTCCATGGTTATTGTTAATACCTCTAGCAGTAATTGTCTTAGTAGCACTTAAAGTTCCAGCTATACCAGCATTGATTGTTGGAATTTTATTTGGCTTCTTATCTCAAATACTCATCCAAGGTGGAAGCGTTGCAGAGGCAGTTGGAGCTTTGCAAAGTGGATATGTTATCGATACTGGAAATGCAATGGTTGATGAATTATTTAATCGTGGTGGATTAGATTCGATGATGTATACGGTCTCCATGACGATTGTTGCCATGACATTTGGTGGTATATTGGAATACTCCGGAATGCTGCAATCCATTATGGATCAAATTTTAAAGTTTGCTAAAACAGCAGGATCACTTATTGCTTCAACAATTGTTGCGTGTATTGCAACAAATGCCTCTTGTTCAGAGCAATACATTTCTATCGTTGTGCCAGCTCGAATGTTCTCAAAAACATATACAAAAATGGGACTACATTCTAAAAATCTCTCGCGTGCTTTAGAAGATGGAGGTACACTTACTTCGGTCTTTATTCCTTGGAATACGTGTGGAGTATTTATTTTAGCGACATTAGGTGTAGGAGTAGCAGAGTATGCATTATTTGCCGTATTAAACTTTATAGTACCAATTATATCAATTATCTATGCAATGACAGGCTTCACGATTCAAAAAATCTCTGAGGCTGAAAAACTAGCGATATTAAATAAAGAAACTGTAGAAGCATAAAAAGGAAATGTGCAAGCCTGAATAACAAAAGGGAGTTCATATGGAACTCCCTTTTGTTATAAGTCCTATTGATACGTATCTTCTAATTGTAGGTTGGAAAGTTCAACTCATAAATAGCGCGTGGGCGACCTTGCTGATAGGTCATTTCTTCCCCTATGATTTGTGCATATCCATGATCTGCTAGTTTTTTTAGTATTCGTTCAGTTGTACGTCTACTAACTTGTAAATAGACTTCTAAGTCATATGCAGTAAACTCTGTGGACTTTCTAGAACGACTAAACTGTATGACTTTAGATAAGTTCGCTGGACTTAATGTAGTCTCTTTCGCAATTTGCACAAACTGTGGTTCAACATTTTTTAAAAGCACTTGCTTATCACTATATGGATATGGCCCAAGCAGTTCCTTAGAATCGGTTAATAGATAGGCTGTATTATCAGTTGCATAAGATAAAGCATCCCTTGCATTTTGAGTAGCTTCCAAAACTGTTTTTCCATAGCCAAATGCAATTTTAACCGCGGGAGAGGAGTTTATCCAAGAAGTAATCAAGTTATTGTTTAAAGCTTCCTGCACATCACCTTGAGTTGAAAATAAGGTATATAAATTGTCGGCTTCTTTTACGGTATTTGCTTGAATAGAGGCTGCAATTTGTTTAACTTTTTCTTCTGCAATGGAAAGCTCTTTATTTGTTTGGATATAACCAACTGCAATTTTAGCGGACTGACTTTTGAATAGAAGGGCAAGAGATTTTGTATCCTCTATTGCCTTAATAATGGAGCTTTTCGGATCAATCATTCGAATGACAGATAAACCATTGTCTCGCAATCTTTGATACACTGCATGAATACTAGTAATCGCTAGCAAAGTGGCGCCGTTCTTTTGTAAAACTGTATGGAATGCAACTATTTCTTCCAGATTGAAAGAGGTATCTATTTTCATTAAAAACGGTGTTTGATCGGTTAATCCGATATCCTCCAAAACATTTTTTACCCCCTCTGGATGGACTAGATCAATGGAAAGCTTATGTACAGCTGTTGGGTTAGTGAGACTAAGTGAAAGTAGAGTAGTCATGATAGCGTTTTCATCTTGTTTCAAATAAAAAGTTGGAATTGGTAGCCTTGCGATTGAGTCCTTTGCATAAGTAAATGGAAATGAACCTGAAAAAAATACTGCATCACAAGGTTTTATCGTCGGTATTATATCCTTTGCATCAAAAGGTATATTATATGTATAATAATCCAATCGAGTGGATGGAAGTTCATGTTCAAAACTTCTTAAACGTTCGATGAAAGTGGCCGATCCTAGAACTGCAATACGTGTTAACATATGGTCACCTCTTTTTTTATCTTTTTAACGACTATTTAACGACAACTATAACGAACTTAATCCAAAATGTAAAGAAAGTAGGAAATTCAAATGAAAATTAAAGAAATTGATATTTATGCAATCCGTTTACCATTAGTAGATCCTTTTATCATAAGTTATCACACTTATGATGATATGCCATCTATTATTGTAAAAATAACAACGGATGAGGGTATAGTAGGTTATGGGGAAGCAGTTGCAGATGAGCATGTGACAGGTGAGACTTGGGAAAGTACATATGCATTATTGAAAGAAACGCTAGCTCCAGCTGTTATTGGAGAAAATCCTATGGAGTTTGAGCGTTTACATGAGAAAATGAATAAAGCGGTTTACCAGGCACCTGCAGCAAAAGCAGCGATAGATATTGCTTGTTATGATTTGGCAGGGAAAAAACTTGGTGTTCCTGTGTACCAATTATTAGGTGGGCGCTATCACGAAAAGTTCCCTGTCACTCATGTATTAAGTATAGGAAAGCCAGCTGACATGGCAGAAGAAGCAGAAAGAAGGATGAAAGAAGGGTATTCCTCCTTTAAAATGAAGGTCGGGACAGACGTGCAAGTTGATGTTAAATGTATTCAAGCAGTGCGCGCAAAAGTCGGAGAAGAAATTGCTATTCGTGTAGATGTAAATCAAGGTTGGAAAAATAGCGCTACTACTATTGTGGCTATGCGGCAGTTGGAAAAAGAGGGATTAGACTGGCTAGAGCAACCGGTAATCGCAGATGACTTTAATGGTATGGTAGAAGTAAAAGCTAAGACAAGTACCCCTCTTATGATGGACGAAGGCTTGCGAAACTTACGTGATATGCGAGAGTTGATCGAGAAACAAGCAGCACATAAAGTAAATATTAAACTGATGAAGTGTGGTGGGATATATCCAGCGATGAAGCTGGCTCATATGGCAGAGATGGCAGGCATCGAGTGTCAAATCGGTTCCATGGTGGAATCCTCTATTGGTTCTTCAGCAGGATTTCAAGTAGCATTTTCTAAAAAAGTGTTTACGAGTGTAGAGTTAACAGGTCCTCTAAAATTCTCTAAAGACGTTGGAAATTTACATTATGACGTACCATTTATTCAATTAAATGAACGTCCTGGACTAGGGATTGATATTGATGAAGAAACTTTACAAGAGTTAACTAAGTTCTCTACAAAAGTAACAAAATAAGAGGAAGTGTTTGCGTGAAAGAATGGAAAGGTAAACTTGGTGTGAAAGAATATATTGTTCGTCAATTGACGCAAGAACATCTGGATAGCATTTTACGTTTGCAGCATGTGGTCCTTGGAGCAATGGAAAATGATAATTTCTTATCTCCATTAACAATAGGAGAATATGAGGATTCGATAGATCGTAACCTAATGATTGGAGCATTTGTAGACAATGAACTAATCGCCTTCCGTGCATTGGCATTACCACCAATTGATGATCAACATTTAGGATATGATATTGGTCTTTCAAAAGATCAACTCGAGAAGGTCGTTTATCAAGAAATAACAAATGTTCATCCTAATTACCGTGGATTTGGATTGCAAAAGAAACTCGGGGTTATTGTCATGGAACTACTAGACGCTTCACCGTATACACATGTATGTGCAACAGTTGCACCATTTAACATTGCAAGCTTAAAGGACAAACTAAGCCAAGGAATGGTAATAGGTGCATTAAAGAAGAAATACGGAGACATGCTACGATATGTATTTTATAAAAAAATTCATGTAGATCGTAATAACGAAGAAACGTTTATAGAAGTTCCTATGGATGCGATTGAAAAACAACAGCAACTAATTGCAGATGGTTGGATTGGGACAGCAATTTTACAAAAAGATAATAACTGGCATGTAACCTATGAAGGAAAAGGATCATACATCTAAACGAAAACACTCGGTGATTAAATTCACCGAGTGTTTTTTAGTGTTTAGGAATTATAAATCTATTACAGGTGGATAACTACTTACAAGTGATTATCCGTCCAACTCTGACGCTTGCTCCTGCGCAAAGTTCGTCGCAGAAGAACGTTGTCAGTGCTTACTTAGAGACTTGCGCTTTTGTTCTTTTCTTCCGTCAAATGTATGAGAAAGACTCAAGACCAATGACTGAACTAAATTGCTGAATTTTCAATTATAGTGAAATAATAAGATAAAGTTAAGGGGTGCTACAAATGAAAAATCTATACAAAGACTCCCGATTCCGCCTCATTATTTTCGCTAATATTGCTTCCTCTATTGGTTCGGGAATAACGATGATTGCGATACCATGGATGCTTGTATCCAGTGATAATGGCAATAAGGTATTTGGGTATATAACGATTGGTATGACCATTTTAAGTTTTATCCTTACACCATTTGTAGGGAACTTGGTGGACAAAGTATCTCGAAAAAAATTATTAGTAACAAGTGAAATCATATGCTTTACTCTATTGTTTATGTTTTCCCTCATAGGATTTCTTGGCCTATCATATGAAATTTGGCATTATATGATTATTTATATGATTGGTAGTTTATACTACACCATTTTTTATCCGACAATGTTTGCTTTAAATCAAGAAATATTTACGAAGGACCAATATAAATCACTAAACGGAACGATGGAGGTGCAAGGACAGCTTTCCAGTATGATTGCGGGTGCTTTAGCTAGTATCTTATTGTTAAAATGGGATTTACACTATATTTTATTACTGGATACGATGTCTTACGGCGCTGCCATCTATTTTTACTTGAAGCTACCGTATGTGAGATTATCCATTGAAAAGACAGGGAAAGTCGTTAAATCGCAAGTAAGCGAAGGACTTAGATATATGATAACGCGTCCTTCCATGTTTATTTTTTTATTATTTTCTTTCATGCCTTTCATTGGTGTGATGCTAACGAATTATTTATTCCCTGTCTATTTAGTGGATGTACTTAAAGCAGACGCGAGTGTTTATGGAATTCAAGGGATGATTTATGCAATAGGAGCAATAATTGCAGGGGTCTTCGTACCAACATTATCAAGTAAATTAGGAAATGAGAAAACGATTATCTTGGGAGTATTCGTTTATACGATTGCTATATCATTAATCGTGTTCGTAGATTTACCTGTATATCTATCACTTATGTTATTTTTGGCAATAGGTAACAGCAGTACTAGAGTTGCTAGAAACTCTTTCTTAATGGACTCTATTCCTAATAATATAATAGGGAGGGTCGATAGCTTGTTTCGTACATTAGGTCTTTTAATCAGGATCCTTTTACTTGCTCTCTTTACTGAAATGGTATCTTCAGAGCTCATCATTTATTGTTTCATAGTATTAAGTGCAATTTTATTACTTTCTTTGTTCTTCGTAGTTGTATCATGGAAAAAAGGTTTTAAAGTAAAAGAAAAAGATTGTAAGGTCATAGCAAATGCTTAGTTAGTTATTTTTGCTTGAAGTATAAAATGCTATCGTTTTCGTGTTGTATTTATGAAACCATATTCCTTTTCATCCGTAGTATAACTAGACAGAAAAAAGAGAGGGTTTGAGAAAATGACCAGCGTATTTATTATTTCGGCAGTTGCAGCGATACTTACCGCATTGTTAGTAGTCCCGTTGACAGCTAAAAGAAAAGACATGGTAACTTCCATCATTGGTCTATCGGTTTTAACTTTTATCGTACTTGCGATTATATATTATGTAACGAACTTAGATCGTAATTGGACAGCGTTATGGCCATTACTAGTTATTGCAACATTAGCAGGGATGGTGCTTGCAAAAGGTAAAGAGCAAAAAGCAAAAGGTATTCTGTTTTTAGGAAGTCTGGTATTGACTATCTTCATGTTAACAGCGTCTTTTTGGAATGCAGACGAAAAATACAAAGTGGCAGAAATGCAGCAAGAGGTTGAAATTGAAGCATTTGACGAAACGAAGACACCTGCTAGTGTACCGCCAAAGTTTGCACGCAATAAGATGAAAAAAGCTTTTGGGCAAGTACCAAATACGAGTTATTATGAATTAGGAAGCTTACAAATTCAAAAAGTAAAAGATGAGTATGTATACATTGCTCCAGTAGAATTTTCAGGACTTTTCAAGTGGTGGAATGGAGACGTTACACCGGGTTATTTTACAATGAGTGCAACCGACTCATCGGATAATCCAAAATTTGTAGAGGCTGAAATGAGTTATACACCATCTTCTTATTTCCATAAAAACTTAGAAAGACATATGCGTATGAAGCATCCAACTAAAATTTTCTATGGAGACCCTCAATTAGAAATTGACGAGGATGGAAAACCATATTACATCAGATCTTACGGTAGCTTCATCTCTGCACGTAATGGATTTGAAGTAAAAGGAATCGTGGCGGTCGATCCAGCTACAGGTCAGACAGATTCCTATGAAATAGCAGACGTACCAACGTTTATAGATGGGGCAGTATCTCCTGAAACAGTGAGCTTGCAAAATAGCTATTTTGGTAAGTACGTTCATGGATTCATCAACAGTCTATTTGGTAAAAAAGATGTGAGATTACCGTCAGATGAAGGAACCGAAGCGAATGTAAGTCCAATATTTGGTGAAGACGGACAAATGTATTACTTTACAGACTTTACGAGTCCGAAGGAGGGAGTAGATTCGATGCTAGGTTACTCTTTAACAGACGGGCGAACTGGTGAAGCTACTTTCTACACAGGAAACCTAGAGGATTCTTATATGGACTCTCAAGGAGCACTGCAAATTATTGAAAAGAAATTTATCGAAAAAAAATGGTCTGGCGAAATGCCGGTATTGTACAATTTTTACGGAGAAGCAAGCTGGTTAACACCAGTATTAGACTCTAATGGATTCCTGCAAAATTACTTTATAGTATCAGCTGCAAATCCAGAGATCTCTGTCTATGGCAATACGCCAAACGAAGCGTTAAAACTATATAAAACAGCAATTCAACGTGGAGGAAGCTCCGTAGACGGTAGCTCCGATGCTGAAGAGAAGTCGATAGCCGGTACAGTTGTACGTGTCTTTAAGGAACGTGTAGGTGACTTTACACAAGTGTCGTTCCTATTGGATAACAAACAAAGCTATATCGTATCTTCAGAAGTAGCACCTCTTGCAGTTTATATGCAAGAAGGAGATAAAGTACAAGTGACTTTCTTAAATACAGGAGAACTTTTCTTGCCGGTAAAAGAGGTAATAATTCAAGGAATTGAATAGAGTACAATTTAAAAAATCTATCCCGTAATTTAGGGGTAGATTTTTTGAAGAAAAATAAAAATTTCCGGTGAACACTAGGTATTGCTTAGATGAAATTGGTCGGGTTTTAAAGAGTGATCCAATTATTTGTAATCCAATTTGAATTAAGAAGGCTACTATTTTGTATAGTATCGTTAAGGGGCTGGGACAGAAATAGAAATTTTATTGAATAAGGAGAAATATTTACCAAATAATGGATATTTAATGAAATTGATTGGAATGGAGGGGCGACTCCTACGGGGATAGCGTGACGCCTTAGACTACAGGCTCAGGCAACGCCCGTGGAAAGCGTCCCTGGAATGGAAATCAATTTTGTGCACAGCAAAAAAAACAGCATTTTTCCCACAGAGAAAAATGCTGTTTTGGGTTCTGTCCCAGGGTCTATTTTCTCTCGGTTATTTTATCTATATACATCCCGAACTCTTCATTTGATCAATCTACTAAAGTTATGTATCCTTCTATCTATTTAGTAATCAATTCACTTTACTCAGATATTATTGGAATACGCCGTTGATACTAGAGGTTGTATTGGGAGAGCTATATAATGAAAATGTAGACACAAGAAATTTCTTGAGAAGAAACGGGGAGATTACTTGAAAATTCATTATTTGACGATAGGTGAAGTTGCAAAGCTAAGTAATATATCCGTTCAAACCTTACGATACTATGACCGGATAAACTTGTTCAAACCTATTGAGATAAATCCAAGTAATCAATATAGATATTACCGTAATACACAATTGTATTATTTGGATATTATAAAATCATTAAAGTATCTTGGGTTATCGTTAGAGGAAGTTCAATCTGCCTTAACATTAAAGCCAGAAGAGCTAGTTGTATATCTTGAGAACCAAGAGAAAAGAATTGAAGAACAATTTCAACGGCTTAAGAAGACGAAGCAGGTACTGCAAAGGAAAAAAGAGCAAATACAAGCTTTTGCATTGGATCCGAATATGATGACCATATCAATTAAGAAAGAACCAGCTCAAAAAATAGTGAAGATAAAAACCGATAATATGAAAGTGGATGATATCCCAAATAGAGAATTTGGACGTATAAGTAAGGTGTTAGAGGATGAAGGTAGTATATTTGATACGTTATATGGTGGAGCATTTCCTTTGCAGAGGTATGAATTCTTATACGATATTAACTATGATTATCTATTTGCATATATTGTGACAGACAAGGATTTTAAAGAAAAATATGAAGATGTAGAAATTAGCACATTACCAGCTGGAGAGTATCTTAGCATTTCTTTTGTTTTAGAGAACGATGAATATGAAGTATGCTACCAGAAGTTAATCGGCTATATAGAAAAACACCAAATAGTCGTAAACCCGATTGTATATGATATATGGATGCCCATAAATTATACAGCTTCCAAAGAGGATGAATTCTTAGTGGAGCTTAAAATACCAATTCAAACTACTTGACCCTATAGTAACTATAGGGTTTATTTTTATTATTAGAGTCAAATTCATAATTACTTATTTAAAAATAAAATTCGAATAATTATATGAAATCATATTTAATTATCCGTTTACTTAAAGTGGACATTATGTAATTGACTGAATATGCTGAATCAGAATTATAAGGAGTTTGAAGATGGTTGCACAAAGAAGTGGTTTAAATAAGGTGATTTATTTTGTATTAATAAATTTATTTATTGTATTTTTAGGAATGGGACTAATTATTCCTGTAATGCCTACATTAATGCGTGAAATGAGCTTAGAAGGTTCTACAATGGGTTATTTAGTAGCGGCATTCGCATTCGCACAATTGTTAATTTCTCCAATTGCAGGTAAATGGGTAGATTCAATTGGTCGAAAAAAAATTATTGTAATTGGTATGTTTATATTTGGGGTGTCGGAAATGCTCTTCGGTCTTGGCCAAGATGTGAAGGTATTATATATTTCTAGAATATTAGGAGGTATTAGTGCGGCATTCATTATGCCAGCCGTGACGGCTTTTGTTGCAGATGTTACCTCTTTAAGAGATCGACCAAAAGCGATGGGCTATGTTGCAGCAGCAATCAGTGCTGGGTTTATAATCGGACCAGGAATTGGGGGCTTTTTAGCCGAATATGGAACTAGACTTCCTTTCTTTGTTGCTGCGGCTCTAGGATTAATAGGAGGAGTATTTTCGCTTGTTATTTTGAAGGAGCCTGAAAGAGAGCGGGAAGAAAAAGAAGGAGTAGCTAAACCACGTTTTCGAAAAGTATTGGAACCAATTTATTTGATTCCAATGATTATCATTCTAGTATCTAGCTTTGGATTAGCTGCTTTTGAAACAGTTTATTCACTATTTGTAGATCATAAATATGGATTCACGCCAAAGGATATTGCGTTAATCATTACTGTAAGTGGCGTTCTAGGAATAATATTCCAGGTACTTACCTTTGATCGTCTTGTAGGAAAAATTGGGGAAATTAGATTGATACAAATTTGTATAGGTGTATCTACGATATTCATTTTTGCGATGATTAAGGTCTCAGCTTACTGGTCTATATTACTCGTGACCTTTGTGATTTTCTTGTTGTTCGACTTAATGAGACCTGCGCTGACCACGTATTTATCTAAAATAGCTGGAAATGAGCAGGGCTTTGTTGGAGGACTAAACTCTACGTTTACGAGTATAGGAAATATCATCGGGCCAAGTATTGCAGGGATTTTATTTGACGTTCATATTGATTATCCATATGTATTGGCAATGTTTATACTCGCAATTAGCTTTGTAATTTCGTTATTTTGGAAGGAGCAAAAAATAGTATTTAAGGAAACAGTAAAATAACAACATAGCTGTACCTTTTATAGTTGTCTTACGCATAAACGGTAGTCATTTTATCTTTTTGTGAAAATCCTATACAATAGAGTGTATAAGATTTAACTTGAATCAGCAGAATTTAAGTTAAGCCTCCGGCGGATGTCATAGATTTTGAAGGGTGTTAGCCCATGTGGGTCGCTTCCATGCGACAACGGCTACCTAACCTGCAACCAAGCAGGCCAAAGCTCAATTCAATTTCTGGACGCAATTACGCCGAGGCGTAATTGATTGAAACGGGGGACTAATCGTGCATGATGTAGCAACGTTACAAAAAGAAGCGATGGACATGCTAAAGAAAACAAGTAGAACTTTTTATATCCCAATCACCTTTTTAGAACCCAAACTAAAAAAAGCGGTTGCCTCTGCTTATTTATGCATGCGAGCAATAGACGAGATTGAAGATCATGAATCATTAGATCCAAAAGATAAACAAGAAATACTGTTATCCACAAGTAAGCTCTTGTTAGCAGATTTTGATAAGCAGGCGTATGCGAAACTGGTAGAGGACTATCAAGACATACTTCCTCCTGTGTCCCTTAGATTAGGAGATTGGCTGGAAATTTGTCCTACTGACTTATTAGAAACTGTAAAAACCTATACTAGTGAAATGGCAGAAGGAATGGCTAAATGGGTAGGTAAAAATTGGCAAGTGAAGACAAAAGAAGATCTCGATGAGTATACCTATTACGTAGCTGGTCTTGTTGGAGTGATGCTTTCGGATTTGTGGAAATGGAATGCAGATATTGAAACGGACCGTGAATTGGCAATTGCATACGGCCGTGGACTTCAAGCAGTAAATATATTGCGAAATAAAGACGAAGATAGTCAGCGAGGTGTACAATTCTTCCCAGAAGGATGGACACGGTCGGATATGTTCGAGTACGCAGCAGGCAATTTAGCGCAAGCCGATGAATACATCAAAAGTATTAATCGGAAGAGTATATTATTATTCTGTAAATTACCTCTTGCACTTGCTCACAAAACATTGAAAGCACTAAAGAACGGGAAGGAAAAAATGACCCGATCAGAAGTAGAGCAAACTGTCGAGGAAGTACAAGCAGAAGTTTAAAAGTATACTTAAAACTCCAAGTGAAAGAAGAAACTCCTCTTAATGCTTTGTTTAAATGATAATCATTATCACTTATTATTTGTTTTTAAAATGGATAAAGTTGTATACTTAAAGTGCAATTCAATCTTGCTAATATGAGAGGAGTTTTACAATGTTGTCTAAAAATTTACATGAAGCATTAAACGATCAAATGAACTTTGAATTTTATTCTGCACATACGTACCTTGCTGCTGCCGCTTATTGTACCGCTGAAGCATACGATGGATTTGCTAATTTCTTTTTAGTTCAGGCAGAAGAAGAACGTTTCCATGCTATGAAGTTTTATAACTTTTTAAGTGATTTAGGCTACCGAGCTACAATTGATGGATTTGCCGAGCCGCGCAATGAATTTACTTCGACTTTAGATGTTTTTGAAACTTCCTTAAAACATGAAAAAGAAGTGACACGTCGTATTTATCATCTCTCTGATATTGCATTAGATGAACGTGAACATGCAACGATGGCATTCTTAAAATGGTTCATTGATGAGCAAGTAGAGGAAGAGGCATCATTTGACACGCTGATTAACAAAATTAAACGTATTGAAAGTGATTCCAATGCTATGTTTATGCTAGATTCTGAGTTAGCATCCAGAACTTTCACTCCGGATGAAGCATAATACATAATTTTGATCCAATCTGCTCGTTAATGCGAGATAAGTTAATATAACTTTTCTAAAAAGCTCTTGTGTTCTGAAGTTTTCTTCATCCACTTGAGCTTTTCTTATTTTTGGTGGACTAGGGTATCCGAGAAGCAAGACCGAGAAAAGATTCTAGACTAAACGTTTTATTATCTATACCATTAATAAATAAGTAAATATAAAAGAGAGGAAGTATAAATTATGTTGAAAACGATAGTTTTTGACCAAATAAAACGCGCCATGAAAGAGAAAGACGTGCTAGCTAAAGGAGTATTAACCATACTAAAATCTGCACTCGATAATGCGGAAAAAGAAAAAGGGTCTGCCCTTACACCAGAAGAAGAAATTGCGATCGTAAATAGGGAAGTAAAACAAACAAATCAAGCTTTAGAAGGTGCAAAAGAAGCCAATCGTGAGGATTTAATAGAAAAAGAAAATGCAAAACTAAAACTACTTGCTAGCTTCTTACCAACACAATTAAATGAAGATGAAATTGTGTCAGTCTTAACAGAAGCTGGAGTTACAAAAGGTATGAACATGGGAGAGGCAATGAAAATTGCTAAACCATTACTTGTTGGTAAAGCAGATGGATCAACGATGTCTAAAGTAGTGAAAAGTATGATATAAACAAAGAAGGGCGCAAGTGCGTCCTCCTTTGTTTTTTTATATTATTACTCATTTATTTTGCACGTATAAATAAAACCTTCAAATAATTACCTTCTTTAAAGAGAGGAGAAGTTTTAAAATCGTTTGGAAGTGAAAACTCTTCCTCGATTGTGTAGTTTCGATTGCTTTCCTTGAAAGCTTTTTCCACAAACGTTTTGAACTTTTTCATCCCAAAGGTTGCATTATTAGTAGATGCTACAATAACACCGTTTTTTTCTGTAATATTAATGGCATCCAAAAGTAATTTTGTGTAGTCTTTGGCAGAACTAAAAGTATATTTTTTAGAACGGGCAAAGCTAGGTGGGTCGAGAATGACCATATCGAAGGATAGTTCCTTACGTTTCGCATATTTAAAGTAATCAAATACATCCATCACGATTATGTCTTGCTCTTCGATATCGATTCCATTAACTTCAAATTGCTCGGCTGTTTTACTTAAGCTTCGTTTGGCTAAATCCACACTGGTTGTTTTCGTAGCACCACCAGCTGCAGCAAATACAGAAAAAGCACCAGTATATGAAAATGTATTCAATACTGTTTTTCCTTTTGAATAGTTATCTCGAATTGTTTTACGAACATCACGTTGGTCTAAAAACACCCCGACCATCGCCCCGTCATTTAAGTAAATTGCAAATTTTTGTCCATTTTCTTTAACGATGAGTGGGAATTCTCCGCGTTCGCCTTTAACAAAATCATCGTCTTCTACATACTGTCCTTTTGTATCAAATCGTTTCTTTTCATAAACCCCTCTATAAGAAACTGAAGCTTCTAATGCCTCTAAAATTATATCTTTAAAGGAATAAATTCCTTCACTATACCAGCTGATTAAATAGAATCCATCAAAATAGTCAATGATTAAACCACCGATACCGTCTCCTTCACCGTTAAATACACGAAAGGCTGTTGTATCGGTACTAGTGTAGAAATCGTTACGAAGTTGAATTGCCATCTCGATTTTCTTTTGGAAAAATGATTTATCAATTTTTTCGTTTTCATTTTTCGTTAACAGCCAACCGATGCCTTTATTTTGTTTACCGACATACCCTTTTCCGATAAATTTACCAGATGGGTTTTGCAACTTTAAAATGCTTCCTTCCTCAGGAGATTCTTTTTCGTGGAAGCCATCTTTCATTAAAATTGGAACGCCTTTTTGTAAATCTTGCGCAAGTGCTTCAGTTACTTTGATATCTAATTCATTTCGCATCATGTATTCATCCTTATATGTTTTTTTATATAGTATCTCATACGTATGGGTAAAAACCCTTGATAGTCTTATGGTACAATATACTATACATGTGCAGAGGAAGGAAGTTTGCTATGAAAAAGTCAAAAATAATCCTGCCGATTATGGTAGTTGTGGCAGTATTGGCAACCATTATTCTAAACCAAGAGGAATATTCAGAAGTAACATTTATAAATAAATTACTTATTACTGTAGGAGCGGCTATCGTATCTTCTGTGATCGGTTATTTTCTACTAGGAGCAGATGTGGATAAAGTCGACCCTAAACCAACTAATAACACAGTAAATAAGACACTGAAGAAAAACAGTAGAAGAAAGTAGAGGGTTTCTAATTAAAGGAGTGACCTAAGTGTTAGATAAAGCACGTCAATTATTACAGACTTATTTTGGATATGATTCTTTTCGAGAGGGTCAAGAAACTGTTATAAACTATGTATTAGATGAGAACTCTAGTTTATGTGTTATGCCGACTGGGGGAGGGAAGTCTCTTTGTTACCAAATCCCGGCGTTGATGTTAGAAGGCACTACGATTGTTATCTCTCCATTGATTTCCCTTATGAAAGACCAGGTAGATACTCTAATTCAAGCTGGTATTCCTGCAACCTTCATAAACAGTACGCTAACTGCAGAAGAAGTAAGAGAAACGATGGAAGAAGTACAAAATGGTCAATATCGTTTACTTTATATTGCCCCAGAGCGTTTAGAATCTCCTACTTTTTTAAATCAATTAAAAAAAGTTAAGGTTCCATTAATAGCAGTGGACGAGGCACATTGTATTTCACAATGGGGCCATGATTTCCGGCCAAGCTATCGTGCTATTCATCGATTAAAGGATGTATTTAAAGAGCAACCAACGGTACTTGCCCTAACTGCAACCGCAACTCCAGCTGTGCGTGATGATATATGTCGATTACTGCAAATCCAAGAAGATAATACAGTTATTACTGGGTTCGCAAGATCGAACCTGGCATTTTCAGTCGTATTAGGACAGGATAAAAATAAGTTTTTAAAAGAATTTATTAAAAAAAATACGAACGAAGTTGGAATTATTTACGCAGCAACAAGAAAAGCTGTAGACCTTTTATATGATTTGCTAAATAGAGCGGGTATCCAGACTGCTAAATATCATGCAGGTCTTCCAGAAGCATTTCGAAACAAAGAACAAGAACGTTTTCTAACAGATGAAGCACAAGTAATGGTTGCAACCAATGCATTTGGGATGGGGATTGATAAATCCAATGTCCGTTATGTGATTCACTATCAATTGCCGAAAAATATGGAAAGCTACTATCAGGAAGCTGGAAGAGCAGGTCGAGATGGACTGCCAAGTGAATGTATCGTTTTGTATGCATCACAAGACGTTCAAACGCAGCGATTTTTAATAGACCAAGCATTGGATCGTGAACGGATTCCTCAAGAACTAGAAAAACTACAGGGCATGGTAGATTATTGCCATACCGAAAATTGCCTGCAGCAGTTTGTTGTTACTTATTTTGGAGAGCAAAACGCTACAAAATGTGGTCGTTGTGGAAACTGTACAGATTCAAGAGAAGTCCAAAACGTAACAAAGGAAGTACAAATGGTTCTTTCATGTGTTGTTCGAATGGGACAAAGATTTGGCAAGACAATTACTGCTCAAGTATTGACTGGTTCTCAAAACAAAAAAGTAGTCGATTTTGGTTTTACGAAATTATCAACATATGGCATATTAAAGGGTAAATCATTAAAAGAAGTGTCAGGGTTAATGGAGTTTATGATTGCGGAAGGATTACTTTCAGTGGATCATGGAAGCTTACCAACCATTTATGTATCAGATGCAGGAAAAGAAGTACTACTGGGGAATAGATTAGTGGAGCGCAAAGGCGTAGCTGTAACAAAGCAAATTGCTAATAATGATCCATTGTTTGAAAAACTAAGGATACTTCGGAAAAAAATTGCGGACGAAGCAGGTGTACCACCATTTGTTATTTTTTCAGATAAGACTCTACAGCATATGTGTGCAGAGCGTCCGCAAACCGAAGAACAATTGTTAGAAATTCACGGAATAGGCGAAAATAAACGAGAAAAATATGGACAAGCTTTTCTCGAGGAAATTCACAATTATATTACCGTGTAGTTTTTATGAGACACTACTGTAAGATTCGAAGGAACATTAATCTTTTTAGCATCTTCGGTAGAAATTTCAACAATTACCGATTGCTCTAAAATTTTAAAAATAGTACCTTGTACCTCGTGATCATTACGAGTGAAAGAGATCTTCTCATCAATTTTCCTAGCTGCCACAAAGGGTGAAACTTCCTTAGGTTGTCGTTGGAAACTCATGTGTCTGCCTCTTTTCTAGTTTTATTACGCGATTAGCGATAGTTTAATTATACCATAGATTAGGTTGAAATTCTGAAAAATAGATTTTAAATACTCGAATACAAGGGCATCTTGTCGAATATTTTCGATATAATGGAGAAACTACGTATATGATAAGGTATAAAGAGAATTTTGTGACCTAGTATGAAGGGGAGTAATGTAAGATGAATTTAGTCGAAACACCTTATGTATTGGACGATACAGAGAAGGAAATAACAAGCGTTCTTAAAACAGAAGATTTTGACTTGATGAATATTCAATTACGAGCTGGGAAAAAGTGGAAGAACATCATGCCAACGCAAATGTTTTGATTGTTGTAAGAAAAGGAAAAGTACAGTTTACAGTGGATGGTGCGGAGCATACTGTTACAACCGGGAACATTTTGCAAATGAAACCATTAGAAAAACATGCCTTAAAAGCATTAGAAGATTCGGATATAGTTGTGACTAAAATTAGTTTGTAAGAGGAGATTATGCATAGTGCATTTTAAAGAGTTTAAGTTAGAAGAGAAGATTTTGCGTGCCATAGAACAATTAGGTTATACAGAGCCGACAGAAGTGCAACAAAAAGTAATACCTGTTGTTTTAGAAAAACAGGATGTTTTAGTAAAATCTAAAACAGGCAGCGGGAAAACAGCTTCTTTTGCTACACCATTATGTGAGCTTGTAGATTGGGAAGAAAACAAACCACAGGCGCTAGTATTAACGCCTACACGAGAATTGGCAGTTCAAGTTCAAGAGGATATTACAAATATCGGACGTTACAAACGTATAAAAGGACTTGCCTTATACGGTAAATCACCTTTCGCTAGACAAAAGTTAGCCCTAAAGCAGAAGACGCATATCATTGTAGGTACACCCGGTAGAGTATTAGACCATATAGAAAAAGGGACATTAGATGTATCTAAAATAGAGTATCTTGTTATTGATGAAGCAGATGAGATGCTAAATATGGGCTTTTTAGAGCAAGTGGAGTCCATTATTAAATTACTTCCGAAAACGCGTACGACCATGTTATTTTCGGCAACTCTTTCCGAACAAATAAAAAAGTTAAGTACTAAGTATATGAAACAAGCAGTATCCATTGAAATTGATGCCTCTGAAGAAAATGCACCGGATATAGAACATGTGAAGTATGTTGTAGTAGAGGAGCTAAAGCTTTCATTACTTGAAAAGCTAACAATTGTCGAGAACCCGGACAGTTGTATTATCTTCTGTCGTACCAAGGAGCGCGTAGAGCAGCTTGTGGATGTATTAGATGAGAAAGGTTATACTGCGGACAAAATACATGGTGGCATGATGCAGGAAGATCGCTTCGAGGTGATGGATGATTTCCGTAAAGGAGAGTTCCGTTACTTAATTGCGACTGATGTTGCAGCTCGTGGGATTGATATTGATGATATTACACATGTAATTCATTATGATGTACCATTGGAGCAAGAAAGCTATGTACATCGTACAGGTAGAACAGGGCGAGCTGGGCGAAGTGGTAAATCGATTATGCTGGCAACTCCATTTGAGGATAAGTTTGTAAGAGAAATTGAGACATTTATTGGTTTTGAAATTCCTTCAGAATCAGATCCTACTAAAGAAGATGTTGTAAAAAGCCGTGCTTCATTTGATGAGAAAATGCAGGAGCAACCCGAGGTTAAAAAATCTAAGGGTGAGCAACTAAATATGAATATTACAAAACTGTATTTCAATGGTGGAAAGAAAAAGAAAATCCGTGCGGTAGATTTTGTTGGAACTATTGCTAAAATCGAAGGAGTCTCCGCAGACGATATAGGAATTATCACTATTCAAGACACCGTATCTTATGTTGAGATATTAAATGGCAAAGGTCCACTTGTATTGAAAAAGATGAGAAATACAACAGTCAAAGGTAAACTGCTGAAAGTTCATATCGCCAATAAATAGAAAAGAGGCTATCCTACATAGGATAGCCTCTCTCCGTTTAATCGTTTGATCTGATACCTAATACATATTCGAGGTTACAATCTGAGGTGTAAACTAAAAAAATGGGAAAATTATCCCTTTAGCAAGTAAAATGTAATCGACCGCAAGTAAATAGAGACATAGAGCAAGTAACTTCTTTACTATCGCAAGTAATCTTCTGTTGAACACAAATAAACGATAAATGAGAGCAAGTAAAATTCAAAAAGGGACTTCCGCTTTCTAAAAGGATAAATTTAAGGAACAGTAAAGATTAAAGCAAAGCATCCTCAATAAACGTGCGATAACTACCCATAATACCATCAGGCAATTGAGTAGGAGGGAAGAATTGAAGGCTAAGAGATTCAATTTCATCTGCTAAAATATCCCCGCTGTATTCAGATGTTTTGTAAACTGCAGAAACTGAGTAGAACTTATCTCCGTTTGGATTTTCAATATAATAGTCTGGACCAGAATATACATTGCAAAGCTGAAGTGCTCCTATATGTAGTCCAGTTTCCTCAAGTACTTCACGTATAGCTGTATCCTCGAAACTTTCGCCTAGTTCCATTAATCCGCCAGGTAGACCATAAATGCCTGGTTCCCGTTCTTGCAGTAGTACTTGCCCTTCCGCATTCAATATAAGTACATTCGAGCCTGGTAATATAAGGGGCTGATGGCCAACGTATTTTCTGATTTGCTTATAGTACTCCATATTAAATCATCCTTCCGATAACAATTTATTTAAAAGTGTACCTTAATAATGGTACGATATGTAATAAATGAAACTTTAAGTCGCTAAAACCGTACCATGTAGTAGTTATTAATAATAGAGGATGTGAGCATCACATGACAAAGAAACTATGGTTTCAAACAGGAGTAGCTATACTACTGACATTAGTTATTATTCGTATGTTCATGGAAGTCAAAGGTATTTTTTCACCACTTTTGATAATTGGACAAACGATTTTTTTACCTTTACTTATAGGTGGTGTACTTTTTTATCTATCACGTCCGCTCCTAAATTTGCTGGAGTCAGTCAAATTTCCAAGATGGGCAAGCATTATTTCCGTGTTTGTTGTGATTGGTCTAATTGGGTGGCTATTTTATGCGTTAATCGGTCCTCCGCTAACGGAGCAAGTGAATAAATTAGTTAAAAACACTCCGGTAATTGTAAAAGACTTCGAGCATTTTACAAAAGATTTACTTTCTCAAAAGAATCTTTTACCAGAAACGTTACAAGACACAGTAAATGATGCTACAGGCAAGATTAATGATATAGCTGTTTCCGCTGGTTCTTTACTTTTTAAATTTATTCAAAATGTATTCCAAGGCATTTTCCTGCTTGTATTAGTACCGTTTTTCCTGGTGTATATGTTAAAAGACCATGAAAAGTTTGCGCCGTTTGTTTCTAGCTTTGTTAAAGGGGAGAAAAAGACTTGGATACGGAAGACATTAGGGGATATCGATGATACGCTCCGTTCGTATATTCAGGGTCAATTATTTGTTAGTTTCTTAGTTGGACTAATGTTGTTGATTGGGTATTTTGTTATTGGTTTAGAATATGCTTTATTACTAGCTATATTTGGAATGGTGATGAATGTCATCCCTTTTTTAGGTCCGTATATTTCGGTTGTTCCAGCAATCATAATTGCACTTTTCCAAGAGCCAAAGCTGGCAATTTATGTTGCAATAATAATGTTAGTAGCACAGCAAATTGAAAGTAATTTTATCACGCCAAACGTTATGGGGAAATCATTAGATATTCATCCGCTAACGGTTATTACAGTTATTTTGGCAGCAGGGAATATCGCTGGATTATGGGGAATTATACTAGCTATTCCTACCTATGCAGTGATTAAAGTAATTTTAAAAAATATTTATGCGCATCGGGAAGGCATAAAGAGTGCAGCTACGAAATCGGTATAGGGGGGAACAGTTATGACGTTCCGTTCAAAAAGGGACTGGACATTTATAATTTTGCTAGTAATTGCTCTCATAATTATTGCGGTTGCAACGTTATGGCCGGTAGTATATGAGCTGTTTTTTACAAAGCACCCTGAATATCCTGCAATTTGGATAATGATTGCTCTATTTTTAGTAATTACTGGTATGCTTCTTTGGATTTTCGTAGACATCCATTACACGTTTTACGATGATTATTTGTATGTCAAAGGTGGTCCTTTTCGGAGTAAAATAAAGTATAAGGACATGACAAAGGTAAATAAATCATCCAATATATTAGTTGGATATCGTATACTTTCTTCCAAGGATGCACTAGAAATTCATTATAAACACTCGTTAATGGGGAGTATAATAATTTCTCCCGACAATCAAGAACAGTTTGTAAAAGTATTAATAGAAAAAGCAGCACATATTAATCATGGAAAAGCATGATGGCTCAAATATACAACAGTCACTTTCGTATAGGATAATTTACAAGCGCATTCCCAGATGGAACCAATCATTCATGAGAGAGGTGCACTATGGATAATGACAGCTTCAATAAGCCAAGTAGTGATTTGATAGGAGATATTTTAAAGGAGTACACCAAAACAGGTGGTATGGATAATTTAAAGGGAGCAGGTAAGCCGATATCAGAAGAGTACTTCTCTGGTGATATTTTTCAGCACTTTCAAAAGATTGCGAAGGATGCAGGCTTTAAACCCCACTGGTTAAAACTGCAACATGAGATAAAAGATGAATTGGCTGAGATTGCTCGAAAATTTACAGTTGGTGAAAAAGAAGGTTTACAATTTAGAGTGACAAAAGTGAATGAGAAAATAATGGAGTACAATAAAGCTTGTCCACCACCTTTGCAGAAAGGAACAGTGAGATTAGAAACAATAGATAATGCTAGTAGTAGATGGTAATAATGAATGCATCACACTCCCCAGGGAAGTGTGATGCATTTTTAATGCCAGTTATAGCATCTCCCAAATATTTATATTGACGAGAGTTACATTACTAACTAAATATAAATGAGTTAACTTAAAATCTTAATAAGTTAACTTATATTAATGAGGTGGAATACCTATGAGAAATAAACGTTTAAAAATGATGATTGTAGCCGCATTGTTTGCTGCAATCATAGCGGTTGCTGCACAAATTATGATTAATATGCCACCAGTACCATTTACATTAATGACGATAGCGGTAATGCTAACGGCCACCATATTAGGAGCGAAGTATGGCACACTGGCTGTAAGTGTATAGTATTAATGGGTGGAATTGGAATTCCGGTATTTGCTGGAATGAAGGGTGGATTTGGTATTATACTTGAACCAACAGGTCGATACCTTGTAGCTATAATTCCAGCTGCTCTATTTGTCGGCTGGTATTTAGATACATTTCAGTATTCAAAGATACAAGCAATTATTGCAAATATATTAGCTGTATTTATCATATTAATAGTTGGCTCAATTTGGCTAAAGGTAGCTGCTGAACTTCCTTGGGGTGCAGCTTTCAAAGGTGGAATGCTACCATTTGTCCTTCCTGACCTAGCAAAAGCAGTTGTTGCTGCACTAATAGGCATTATTATTCGCACAAGACTGGTAGCAGCAAAACTTATATAAGGTTAGAATACAGAAGCTCGTGGCATAAAAGACTTGCTCCTGCGCAAAGCTCGTCGCATAAAAAAACTTGCTCCTGCGTGGATGGAGCAAGCGTTTTTTTATTTGGGGTATCGTTCTGAACTGAGTGAACGATTTTTTGTGTGGTTGTGGTCTTTTTCATCTAGAAACTCAATATTTATATCCTCGACAGGTAGGGCATCTACCGTTTGCATGTCCTCATGCATATCAAACAAACTTTCCTTGGTGGTGCGAACACCATCGGGATTGTCGAGGAACCTTCCAGTTGCATCCTTGCGAGTATTAGCCATTTTTAACCATGTTTAAAAGCATATGGCTAAGAGCTTGTTGCTGTTCTTTGTCTCCACTTTTCCATAATTGTTGAAGAACATGTTCTTCTCGATTACGCGGTTCTTCATGGTTAGCTAAATAACCAGCTACTTTTTCAGTAGCTTTAGCTAAGGTTTCATCACTAAGTCCCATTTTTTCGCCAGCTGCAACTTTTCCAGATAAGTACGATTTAAAGCTAGAAAAGTTTTTTAGAATTTCTTCTTTTTCTTCTTGACCAATACTTTCAAGTTTAGCTTCGACACGTTCATCTATATTGTTTCCCAATCTTCCTCACTCCTTTTTATTGAACTCTTCTTAGGTATGTCCAAAGAGTGAGCAAACATGCATAATTTCTTTAATATAATTATTTTATTTGTGGGCAAAAACCACATTTTTGTAATCCAGGTATATCCATTGAAAAGCAACAAGTGGTTCTGACTGTTGTATTTATGAGCTCTGAAGGATTTTGGTCTTTTAAATATAATTGTAAATATTCTTTTGAAGAAAACGCCTTCCAAATTGATGGATCCTTTAACAAATACCAGTCATGTCTCGCTTTTTCTTCTAACACTGGATTTTCAAAAAACATATAGTAATGCCATAGCAAGTATCCAAAAACGTTTTCCCAAAGAGTAAGAGGAGAAATACTGCATACTGAACGAAGCTGTTGAATAATAGGAGAACATTGTAGTTCCCAAATAAGCTGAATATCCACTCCGCGATTTTCTTGTACATCTCGGAAGTATTCTAGAGGAATAAATGTACTAATTGTTTTATTTCCATATTCAGTCGTGCCAAAAAACTGAAGCTGCTCTAACGGGCCATCCCAAATTTCATCATACATAGTCATCATGTAAAACTGCATAGAGATGAACATGCCAACTCTTCTCATAAAGTAAGAAGCGGCAACCGTTTCATTAGGTGCAGAAGAAATTAGCTTAATAGTAGGGAGCGCGTTAGCAACGTTATTACCGTGAAAAAGCGTTGTTCCATTAGCCTGAGTATAAACACTGTAGTTATTTAGTTGTTGGATTTGGTCATTCGATAAAATTGTCATACATGTAGTATACATTTTTTTATACAAATAGTTGACTTTTTAATTGAAAATGATTATCATTACCATATAGAAAGTTTCTCCTAATTGAGAAATTCTAAACAGCGACTTTTCTCCAAATTGTAGCTGATGCAAGGCACACCTTAACCCCCTCAAAGTTGAGATAGTGCATTACTATGTCGGTAGCCAAAAAGTGGTTGCCGATTTTTTTGTGCAAATTTTTAATTAAAATTTACATGAGTAAGTTTCATAATTACTTGTTTCATTTAAAAATGCAATATTTACTTAATATGCAATGATCCCGTTGATTGGAGTTGCAGGCGGCGACTCCAGCGGGAACAGCCCTTGCTGAAAGCTCGCAGAAAGATTTGTTTGACCAATGTCTTTGCGACGAGTAACCGCAGGAGCATATGTTTTCGTAGTTACGAGGAGATTGAAGCCGTGCCTGCCGAAAGCGGAAATTAGCGTTGTTCGCATTTAACAATATAATATTTTTTATGAATTTGATTATTGATTCTCACCTAAAAATTAAACTTTATTTTCCAATAAAATATAATCATAGGAATTTATTTGTGAAGATATTCACTAAGTATTAACCATTGACATCCAGTTGGAGAATATCTATAATTTTCAGAATATAAAGATTGTTGAGTGGAAACTCTAATAATCCTTATCAAAGGGGAAAATATGAAAGGGATGGTGTGAAGATGGATTTGAAATCAAGAGCGCTACGATTGCATCGTGAAAGTAAGGGAAAGATGGAGGTTGTCTTTAAAGTTCCAATGGATAGCATGGAGGATTTAAGTTTGGCCTACTCACCAGGTGTTGCAGAACCGTGTATTGAAATTCATAACAATCCATCCACTATTTACGATTATACTGCAAAAGGGAATTTAGTTGCTGTAGTAACTGATGGTACTGCCGTATTAGGACTCGGTGATATTGGGCCAGGAGCTGCTTTACCTGTCATGGAAGGAAAAGCAATATTATTAAAAAGGTTTGCTGGGGTTGACGCGTTTCCGATTTGTTTGGACACAAAAAATGTAGATGAAATAGTCCAGATCGTAAAAGCACTTAGTCCAACTTTTGGTGCTATAAACTTAGAAGACATCTCGGCTCCACGTTGTTTTGAAATAGAAGATCGACTTCGCATGGAGCTAGATATACCTGTATTTCATGATGATCAACACGGGACAGCGATTGTCGTAGGTGCTGGGCTTAAAAATGCGATGAAACTAGTAAATAAAACAAATAATAATGTTAAAGTTGTGATTAATGGAGCTGGTGCTGCGGGAATGGCAATTCTAAAAGTACTTCTTCAGTTAGGATATACTAATATTATTATGTGTGATTCAACAGGAATTATTTATGAAGGTCGAGAACGAGGCATGAATCCTGTTAAACAATCAATCGCAAATTTAACAAATCCACTTGGTTTAACTGGTTCGCTAAAAGATGCGATGGATAAATCGGATATATTTATCGGTGTATCCGTAGCTAAACTACTTACAAAAGATCTAGTTCAATCAATGAATAACGACTCCATTATTTTCGCTCTTGCCAATCCTACTCCGGAAGTTTCATATGAACTTGCAAAAGAATGGGGAGTTAGAGTGATAGCTACTGGGCGCTCTGATTATCCAAACCAAGTAAATAATGTGTTGGCTTTTCCAGGGATATTCAGAGGAGCACTAGATGTAAGAGCAACGGATATTAATGAGCGTATGAAGTTAGCTGCTGTCGAGGCAATTGCATCGCTAGTTGATGAAAACGAACTTAGAGATGACTACATCATTCCAAGAGCTTTAGATGAGAGAGTCGTTCAAGTAGTGGCTGCAGCAGTAAGTGAAGCAGCAATTTCTTCGGGAGTGTCTCTACTTTATCAGCCGGTGTTAAAGAGCTAATTTAAAATGGAGTGTCGCGAATTTTCACGGCACTCCACTTTATCTTTTCTATTGCTCTGTTTTTGTTTGTACTGTTAGAGCTTTTGTATTTAATATTTTCGTATAGTAACTATGCAAGAACATACCTAAAATAATAATTCCAAGTCCTATAAGTGCAATAGGTGTTGGTAGAGGCACATGCAATAAAAACATTTCTCCAATAATAACGAAAATGATTTCAGTTGACTGTGTTGCTTCTACGGCTGCTAATTTACCTTGATGATCTCGAACCCGATCGGTTGCCATGAAGAATAATATAGTAGCAATAACACCCGAGCTAATAGCTACAATAAAGGATTGAAATACTTGACCTGAAGATGGTAAGCCTACAGTGAATACAGCGTAAATCGCCAGTAAAATCCAAGCTGGCATAGACGCTACAGTCATTCCTAAAACGCGCTGAAATGTATCTAAACGTCCATTTAAATGTCCCATCATTTTACGATTACCCAAAGGGTAGGCGAATGCTGCAATCAGTACAGGTAAAATCCCTAAAAAAAACATTTGCAAATTTACTGATTCGGTATTTGGAATTTGTATAAGGATGATACCTATTAAAATGAGGAGAGAAATAAATAGTGAGACGACTGGGATTTTTTGTTTAATGACTCTGTCTTCTACTTTCATCATAAATAATGGTGCAAGTAGAACCCCTGCGACAATCGTGAATTGCCACATACCAGATATTAACCAACCAGGTCCATATGCTGCTGCAAAAGTGAGTGGTGCATAAAATAATACAAAACCTACAAAGCTCCATAGTAACCAAGCGGCTGGAGCAGATTTTATTTCTTTGAAAGTAGTAGATAAACCTTTTCGATAATAAACAATGAAGAATAAAAAGGGCAACATGAAAAAATATCGAAGGGAGGAGCTCCAAATCCAGCTCCCTCCCGATATTTCCATAGAACGATTAAGTATAAAGGTAACAGCAAAAAACAAAGAAGCTAAAACTCCTAGTAATATTTCACGCATATTCACACCAACTTAAGCTTGTTTTTCAAACGATTGAATAATCCCTTTTACTACCTCGGTTGATTTTTCCATGACATCTACAGAGATGAACTCGTATTTCCCATGATAGTTTTCTCCACCTGTAAATACGTTAGGTGTAGGCATTCCCATATAGGAAAGCTGAGAGCCATCTGTTCCACCACGGACTGGAATAATAAGTGGTTCGATATCTAGTGCAATCATTACATCTTTTGCTACATTTACAATTTCCATTACAGGTGTGATTTTTTCACCCATATTGTAATATTGATCGTTTAGTTCTACAGTTATTGCATTTTCTCCATACTCTGCTTTAATCTTCTCTGCTGTGTCTATGAACAATTGTTTTTTTGCTTCAAACTTTTCACGATTATGATCCCGAATGATATAACTAAGCTCTGTTTTTTCTGTGTCTCCAGTAATATTCATCAAATGTATAAAACCTTCATAACCGTCCGTTTTTTCAGGAACAGCATCTGTTGGCATATGAGATTGGAATTTTGTAGCCATAGTAATGGAGTTCACCATTTTGTCCTTTGCAGAACCTGGGTGAACACTTTTACCATTAGTTATAACCTTGGCACCAGCTGCGTTAAAGCTTTCAAATTGTAATTCTCCTAAAGGACCGCCATCCATTGTATAAGCGAATTTCGCTCCAAATTTTTCTACATCAAATTTATGTGGACCACGGCCGATTTCTTCGTCAGGTGTGAATGCAACACGAATTTTCCCGTGTTTTACTTCTGGATGTTGGATGAAATATTCCATTGCGGTCATGATGATAGCAATTCCAGCTTTATCGTCTGCACCAAGAAGTGTAGTTCCGTCTGTAGTTAAAAGTGTGTGACCTACATAATTTTTTAATTCAGGGAAGTCTTGAACTGTCATGATTGTCTGTTCATTTAGGGTGATATCTTGTCCGTCATAACTGTCGATTCTCTGGGGCTTAACATTTTTTCCTGTGTAATCTGTAGCTGTATCAACATGAGCTAAGAAACCAATAGTTGGTATATCTTTGTCTGTATTAGCAGGTAAGGTTGCGAAAAGATACCCATTCTCGTCTAATGTAATTTCCTCTAAGCCTACATTTGCTAATTCTTTTTGAAGCTCATGAAGTAAATCCCATTGACCTTCAGTAGATGGGCAGTTTTTACTTGAAGCATCTGATTGTGTATCTATTTTTGCGTAGCGTACTAAACGCTCGACTAAAGTTTCTTTCATGAGATTAAATCTCCTTTCGATTTGAAAAGCTACTTCTTATTTTAACAGATTCTTTCGAGATACGGAATAATGAATGCTAAGAGCAAACATAAATTGCGCTCCGTAATAGGAGATCATAATAAGAGCATCAGAGAAAGGGACATCTACTATGAATTTATTGATGGCGAGTGTAGAATCCGAAAATATAAATAAAATAGCACCGATAATTGCGAACTTATTGGCTGTTTGAAAAGCATTCCATCCCATCATCAAAATAACAGCAATATAAATAACGACTGCAAATGCCAATATTGTATCTCCTTGAGACAAAAGGGTTCCTGCAAGCCAAATAACCATTGCAAACCCATATGCTAGGAGTAATACAATAGCCCATTTCGGAATAGACGTTTGTTTGATTTGTTTAAATGCAAAGATATACCAAATATGACCGATTAAAAATGTGATAAGTCCGACTATAAACCAATATATTAATCCATCAGCAAGCATACATACCGTAAGACCGATTAAAATAAGGGTCTTATATTTTCTAGATTCTCCGACGGGTTGAAGAAACGCAAACAATATAATAAGCAGCATCGGAATAAGCTTAAAAAGAATCTTCGTTGAAACAGGGTCACCTGGTATGAAGAAAATATAAATGATTCCCATAACTCCTATTAATACCCCAATAATTTTACTCCACATAAAAACAAACACTCCCCTTTCCTTATGATTCGTTACTAGAGGTGAAACTTCCTCCACATTGTACAAATTTATATGTTAAAAATACAGGTCAAATTTCAAATTAAAGAAAAACCAGGTAAAAGACGCCCGGTCCTATATAAAATTTATAATGTAGATATGCCGTTGATTTCCGCTGATAGCGGACGCTTTCCGTGGGCACGGCTTCAGCCGCTTCCCTCGCGCTGCTCAGTCCAGGGTCTTCAGCTCGTGCTGTTCCCACTGGAGTCGCCGCTCTACGCTCCAATCAACTAGATCGACTTTATATAATCGGATAATTAGGTATAAAACCACCGAAATGCGTGTTTTATGTTTTAGACTATGTTAAAGGTAAAGGTTGATTTATAGTGAATGGTATGTTGACACATACCTTACATCAGTTTATAGTATATTCACTTAACTGGATATTTGTGTTAAAACAAGGAAAAGTTAGTGAAGGTTTACACTTAAACTAACGAAGGAGTTTAGTTGAACAAGAAGTAGAAAATAAATCTTATTAAATGCGATTTGTAGAAGAAGAAATCATGGATAAAAATGAGTTTTTTCAATCCCTTGAAGAAATAGTTGTTGACTCTTTGTTTTTTGGTGATAGTATGCAAGACATAGCCGAAGAAACAGCAAACAACACTTGGTCAATGTCTATTAGCAAGGAATTAGCGACTGAGATAGTAGTGGAAGATTTCATGGATTTTTTCCGCAGAGTGATGACGAATAGACTTGAGCAAATTAGATGTTCAAATAATCCAGATGGAATGCTTTTTTATATATGGTTTGATTGGCAATCTGCACAAATCAAGTTTAGTTTGATATCAGATTATGACACTAACATACTATTCGGGTGTGAAATCGAAGTTATACATAAACTTGAGCCTATTATTGAGGAGTTTCTAGGATTTCCATATCACGATGGATTTCTGCTTGAAGAAGTTAGAGATGATGAGCAAATGGAGGAAGACGTAAAAGTAGAAATTTTGAAAGTATACCTCTTAAAAATAAAAAAATAATCTTCTTCAACTAATGCGGGCAGTTTAGTTTAATAAAGATTTAAGGTGCAATCTGGTTAATATTCAAACGTAAAATGATAAGTCACGTTATCCCCCCAGTGATTTTTGTCATACTGCGTACATAAAGGGGCGAAGTTTCATGCATAATAGTCCAATTTAACACCCCCTCATTTTTCAGACAATTTAGAAAAAAACGGGGGATAATATTGAAATCAAATCGTAATTTTCTTTTTTTAATGATTGGTCAATCATTAGCTAATATAGGTGATGTGTTGTACATTGTCGGTGTTATTAGCGTTATATACAGTTTAACCGAGTCAGCAACCGCATCAGCTTTCGTTCCGTTTACCATTACTTTTTCTATGTTTATTTCAAGTATTTTAACACCACTGCTAATTGGCAAGTATAATTTGAAACATTTATTAGTTGGTTCACAAATAGGAAAAACATTATTTTTATTTGGCTTAGGAATTTTTTTGATGACAGCGTTTGATTCAAGTAACTATATATTCATATTTGTCGTGATTGGTTTGATTGCTCTTCTTGATGGTTGTGCCAATCCAATAAGACAGACTTTAATTCCTCATTATGTACAGGAGGACAGCTTAGTAAAAGCAAACGGAGTAGCAGAAACAGTTACTCAGTCTATCCAAATAGGGACTTGGTTTTTTGGAAGTATGCTGTTGATTGTATTCAATCCATACCAACTTATATGGATAGTTACTGTACTATTTGTTTTTTCTAGCATTATCTTAAGTTTGTTAAAAAATGTAGAGCACAAAGAAGAACGACAAGAAAAAAAATGGTCTCAATTAACAAAAGGATGGCAAACTATTAAACGGACACCGTTATTAAAAACAGTGGTCTGTATGGATTTTTTTGAAACTATTGCTGGATCCGTTTGGATAGCAGCGATAATATTGGTTTATGTCGAGCAGGCACTAAAGGCACAAGAATATTGGTGGGGTTATATTAATGCAGCTTTTTTTATAGGCTTAGTAGTAGGAAGTTTATTGTGCATTAAGTTTTCCTTACTTGTAGATAATAAACGGCATGTTTTTATCATTACAGGAGCGATTATGACGTGCATTTTTACGGTTGTATTTGGATTGACGAGTTTCCCTGTAATCGCAATGGTGCTATCCGCCCTAATTGGGCTTTTTGGACAATTGAAAAATATACCTCAACAAACATTAATTCAAACAAGCGTACCCAAAGACCAATTAGCAACTGTTTATACTTCTCTTGGCACTATTGGAACAGGCACGTTTGGAATTGCCTCACTAACAACGGGTATTGTTTCTGATTATTTCGGTGTTCGTAGTGTTTTTATTCTTTCTGGTATTTTACTTGCAATAGTTAGTATTATGGCTTTAAAGAAACAGGATTTATTTAGGAAAACGACTGAGTTAGAATAATATATAATAAAGAGAGAAGTATTTACTTCTCTCTTTATTAAGTTATATGTATCTAAACCTTCGTAAAATTTCAAACATAAGTTGCTTATTAACTAACACAAATATATTGTAACTTTGTGAAGAGTTACACTTAAACTAACGAGGGCTTTACTTCAAGAAGGAGTAAAGCTTTTTTTCTTATTGAACTAAAGCGGCAGGTTAGTTTAAGTGTGATGTTTAACTGGTGTTCAACAATCGGGCTCTTATTGCCGCAAAACACCTTAAAGAAAGTTGGATATCTATGTTACATTTTAGAAGAGATTGTGAAGATTTCTACTTAAAGTAACTGACAGAAAGAGGTTTTAAATTGAATATTTCTATTGGATATTTACCAAATAGATATCGTGAGTTTACACAAGATGAGGACGGACATTTTCCATTTGCAGTAGATAATACATTTCCTTATGTATTGTCAGTAGGGGTTTATTTACCAAAGTGTGATGATAATTTTGTGCCTAGCTGGATGGATAATATTAAAGCATTTCCTCTCTATTTTTATGCGGATATTGATTCCTTCCTCAAGAATGAGTATGAAGAGATTTTAAATACATCGCAGATTGAAAATCGCTACTTAACAGAGGATAAGAAATCGTCCGTATCTGTCGCAAAGATTCAAGATATAGAGCAACTTTTAACAACTTTTCCTTTTTGCATTACACTTGGATGCGTAGGGAGTACTGTTGTTTGGAGTACAGAAGAGGATGTCTTTAGTGTTGAACAAAGGGAATGGGGAGGAAAATCGAAAGGTTATGTTCAAAAAACAATGGTCATCGAGCCAAAAGTAGATATGAGTATTTTTGTGATTGGTCACGATGGGAACAGTATTGATGTTCTTTCAAATCAATCGTACTTTTCAACTTATGAAAATATAACAAAAACTCTTCCTGAGTTTGTAATATCAAGTTTATGTGAATTCGGTTAATTTACTAAGGAATTATTTCGAAAGATACAGTCACTCTTATACAAACGGGGCAAATAGTTGAATATGTTCGACAATCGGGCACGATTGTTTTAAGAAGCGTCTCTCTCACGATTGCAGATTGATTGGACCAATTTATGGTTCTTTTCTAACTAAACTATTTCTCCAATTCGACAACCTGTAGAAAACATGAATTCAAATATCGCTTTTTCAATAGCAGAATGACAGGACTCACGAAGGTGTTCAATCTCCCGCTCAGTTAAATACTAAGGTGTATCCGCTTCAAACGAAGACCATGCTTTTGACAGTAACAATTGCATTCCCCCTAATATAGTAATATTAAAAGGATTATTGCCAACTTAATAGAATTATAGACAAAGGGTGTGTTTTTACTAACGCAGCAGGAAAGTTTGACAAGGAAATTTAATATTTTTACTTGAAGATACTTTTAGGAGGTTAAGTTCAATATGAAAAAAACATTTGAAGTTATGCACGATGGTTACCATATTAAAGTGGTGAACAGCTGGTTTACAGGTGAAAAACTATATGTAAACGGACAATTACAGGATGAAAATCTTGGACTTGCTGTAAGAGCTGTATTAAATGGTGAACTAAAAAGTAATGACGATAGAAAAAGTATTAAAGTAGCTTTGGGTGGGTTTTTTAAAATTAACTGTAGGATATTTGTTGAAAATAACTTAATTTATCCTAATAAAAAGAAATAATATAAGTTACTCTTCTTGAACTCAAGGGTGCTTTTCTTTAAGAAGGACGTAAAGCCTTTTTTCTTATTGAACTAAAGAAGCAGTTTAGTTGAACAAGAAAATGGATTTTGTTTAATAAAAATAGGAAAATTACGAAAATAGGAACCTCAATTTGTTTCAAACGTAGTAAAAGAAAGTTATAAACGGGGTGGAGTATATGAGTGAACGATTTGAATTAAGTTTTAAAAACAAGGAAGTAAGAATGTGGTTTTATTTGGCTGTACCAACGCTTATTATAGGAATTATAATTATATATTATGGTGAACAAAACTATCAGTATATTCCTTTATTCGTGTTTTGGACTATCTTTTATATATGGCGTTTTTTTTACAGGAAGAAACAGAAGAAAGAAGGAAAAAATTCTTCTTAAACTCCCATGAAAATTAGTTCTTCAAGAAATGAAAAATGACAATACTAAGAAGACCCCTACTTAATCGTTAAAAAAAGAGGAGAGCGTAAATAAGTCTATGGATTACGGTTGACTGGATTAAGGTTAATATCAGTATATAACACTTCCTAACCATTTTCATCCTCTGTGGTGCAGCATTTTTTTGTGCTGCATGGATGGCTAACGGTGTGCTTTACTTCAAGAAGGAGTAAAGCCTTTTCTTATTGTACTAACTCGGCAGTTTAGTTGAAGAAGAAGGTTTTTTTGCGATTACGTTGAATAAGTTAATATATGTAAATTTTTAAACAAAAACAATTGGATCAGTTTGTGGAAAAACATAACAGGAGGTAATTAAATGGATGCTTTGATGTTAGAGGGATGGACTCCTATATTGCTTTGCGGAATTGTGTTTGCATTTGGGATGTTTATTACATCCCGTAAAGTTTCAAGAAAATATTTATTTTCCACCTCTACTGTATTAAGTCTAATTTGTATCGGGGTAATTATTTATAGCGTAATTGGAGTGGGTGGTTGGGAAGGTATGGGACTGGGTTTATTTACGGTTACTATTTTAGTAGGAACATGGGTAGGTACTGTTATTGGAGCTATCTCAAGGAGTTCAAATTTATAATAATGTCATCTCTTTTTCACTGTTACTTCCAGAGCATGGCTATAACAAATATTAAATACATTTGCCACAATCGGGAGCGATTATTGATTAAAGCATCATTTTTCTTCTTCAACTAATGGTGTGCTTTGCTTCAAGAAGGAGTAAAGCCTTTTTTCTTATTGAACTAAAGCAGCAGATTAGTTGAACAACAATTGGAACTTTTATGAAATTTTAAAGTCATATGTTTTCTTTGAAAAGATTAGTTCTTTCTTTGCAATTCTTTCCATTCCTGATATGTACTAAAGAATTCGTCGTGTAAGAACTCTGTTACTTCTTCCTCTTCTTCGTTGTATTCAACCTCGGTTAACTTTAACCCAAGCCATACTTCATCTGGTTCCATTAATGAGAATGATTCATTAGGGTCGCCAACTCCATCAAGTATACAAAACACTTCAAAAAACGTCGTCATTAGATTATCACGTACAATCTTTTCAATGCCACTAATACTTTCAGGAGTAAATTGTTGAGCCTTTAAAGCATTTAATTCTGTAACTGTTAAATTAAATTCTTCCAAAACGGAATCTAGTGGAGGGTTACTAATTAGATTTCCAATCATTGAACGTTCTTTAATGATACTGTGAAGTTCTATTAAAAATTTTTTCTTTGCTTCCAATATTTCTCTCCCCTTATTTCATCAGCTGTTATATCCCGAATCTTAACATATATAAACAGTTATCTGAAATTAACAATATAATTTAACAGAGACCTTTTTTAAAGAAATCGGTTTAGGTTGTGAATTATTCTTAAACTAACGGTGTGCTTTAGTAAAAATCATAGGGTTGCTTGCTTAGGGAACTCTTTTGTCTTACTAACTGGGCAGTTTAGTTGAACAAGGACAAGTTTACAGAGAGAACAAGTGAATAGAAAAATACTGTGAAGTGGGGTTCGGAAATGGAGAAAGTTCTTGAAAAATTGGAGGAACTAAAGTCGGGTGAAGTTGGAATTATTATTTATTCTCAAGTAAAACAGGATATAGTACTTTCATTAAATAAAGAGCTATTAGTACCTCTTGCTTCTGCTGCAAAAATTGCTATTGCCTTTTGTATTGCAAAATTGGTTGAAGAAAGACACTATAAATGGACTGACATTGTTGATGATGTAATTTTAAATCCAGAAGAAGATAGCAACGAAGTGTATCCTCACTTTCAAAGTAGAGAAAACTTGGCACTCCAAGATGCGGTGGAAGTTATGATTGCCTGTCACGATAGCTTTGTCGCAGAGAGAGTTGTTCAATTTTGTGGTGGATGGGAAAGGGTTAAGAATAGAATAAAATCATATTTTAAAAGCATAAATATTACTCAAAATCCAAGAGACTTGGACAACAATGGAGAATTGAGTGAGATGTTAGAACTTTTACAATTAATACATCAAGGATACAAAACTAATCCTGATTTATGGATTCCAGTTATTAATGGTTTAGTTAGGCAACGAGGTGATATAGAAGGAATACCAAGCCATTTCTTAAATCATATGACTGGCGGATTAGATAATGTAGTAGTTGATATTGGGATAATGGGTGAGTTTTCTAAAAATCCATTATTATTTGTTTTGGGTGCAAAGGAGTTACCAAATCGATATAAAGAGAAATTAGCAGATGAAATAATTATTGAAGCAATGAAATTACTTTATGTTGAGTATTGCAATCAGGAAGTTGAATTGGAAAATGAAAGTCTATCTAATACATAAAAGGCTTATTAAGCTAATGGATACTTTGGAAAAATATAGAAATTATTACGATGGTCTATTTTTATGTCCAAAATATTAAGTTGTTCTCGGATATGCATTTTGAAATGTTACACTTAAACTAAAGCGGCAGGTTAGTTGAAATTTCATTTAGGGACATGTGGTAATAAATATGCAAAGGGGGCACAAAGATGAAGGATATTTTTAATCAATCGCACGCAGAGGAAATTTTAAACCGAATTGACAATTTAACCCGAGATTCAAAACCGCAGTGGGGTAAAATGGATGTTGCCAAAATGCTGGCACATTGTTCATCTTTTCAAGACATTGCAATGGGAAATGCTTTTCCTCCGAGAGGTTGGTTAGGGATATTAATTGGGAAGTTTGTGAAACCAATTTTATATAATGACAAGCCCTTAGCGAAAAACATGTCAACAATCCCTACTATTTTGATTGTAGATGAAAAAGAATTTGAAACAGAAAAGAAAAAACTAAAACAAAAAATTATAACATTTCAAAGTAATGGACCACAGAAGTGTACAAATCATCCACATCCTTTTTTCGGTAAACTTACTTCCGAGGAATGGGGAAAAGGAATTTATAAGCACCTTGATCATCATTTAAAACAGTTTGGTGTTTAGTAAACCAAAGCGGAGACTTTTCACTAACGGGTACTTCGTATTATAAGGTTAACCAGTTTATTTTACTGGTTGACCTTATTTTTATAGGATTTAATATATCAGTAGCCAGGGTAGGACGTACGGGTGCATGGGACTATGATCCCGTGAACTAAACTGTCCACCCTTACTTGTAGAAACATGTTTAAGGCTGGTTGGGACATAGATCTCGTATAACAAGCGAAGCTATGATACTTCATGGAGGAATAGGGGTACTGGTGAGTGAAGTCAGAGGAAATCCTTCTTCAGAAGATGTACTAGCGGAATGTGTGATGGAGTTTTGTCCAAGAAGGTCTAGTCTATGGGCATTGGAAAAGGCAAAAAAATTAATGGATTCCGCATCTCGAAATCCATTTCAAAAAGTGGTGTATCACAGTCACTTGATCAACCTTCAAATGTATATTGAAATGCTTTTTCAGTAACAAGGACATCTTTCAGAGTTGGAAATTCGTATAGTGACCTTGGCAAATGAATTAGAAGATTACAGGATTGTCCAATCGATTCCAGGAGTCGGAGAAAAAATCGCTGCCACGATCATCTCTGAGATTGGTGAAATCGATCGGTTTAGTCATCCCAAAAAACTGGTTGCCTTTGCAGGAGTAGATCCCAGTGTTCACTCATCCGGAAAGTTCACTGCTACAACCAATCTTATTACTAAGTGAGGTTCAAGTAGATTACGCCATGCTTTGTATCTTGCCGTATTGTGCGGTATACTTTTGTGTCCAGAATCTTGACGTAGTTCCATAACTTTTAAATCTTAAGAGCATGTATTGATAAGTCTTTTATCAAAACAAGCTCTTTCTATTTGTTATTTCAAAACAGACGGTGGTAATTCAATCAAATAGTTAGAAATGAATACTATAACATCTTTTAGATAGTTGATACTTTATTGTAAATATGCTTGTTCAGGTTTCTATTCTATTGCTTTATAACTGTATAATATAAAATTTTCTGCAATTTCAAATAAAGTGGTTGCACGGGTGTTTGTTATGTGTGTATAATGTGAATATAGTATATATACATTATATAATAACGTAAGTGATTATATGCAAGGTCTTCGATGACAATTCACGTTATTACTATACTGTTTTAAGCAAGAGGTACAGGACATTTTGTAAAGTATGTTTTCAAAAAAGTAAAGAAGAGGTATTGGCATGCAAATAATTATTTCCAACAGTTCAAAGGAACCGATTTATGAACAAATTACCAGTCAAATTAAATCGCTTATTTTAGCAGGTGAACTACAGGAGGGTGCAACAATACCTTCTATGCGTAACCTCGCAAAGGAACTTCAAATTAGCGTTATAACGACGAAGCGTGCCTATGAGGAATTGGAGAAGGCGGGCTTTATATATTCCATTGTCGGAAAAGGGTCTTTTGTTGCGGAGCAAAATCTAGAGGTTATAAGAGAGAAGAAGCTGAAGGTCATTGAGGAGCAACTCAGTGCAGTCATAACAAATAGCAGAGAAATTGGACTGTCACTTGATGAGCTGCAGGACTTATTAAAGATTTTATATGAGGGGTGAATGGAATGGAGAATGTGGTTGAATTTACAAATGTAACGAAAAAGTTTAAAGATTTTTCGGTAAAAAATATTGATTTACAAGTGAAGCAAGGCTTTGTAACGGGATTCATTGGAGCAAATGGTGCTGGTAAATCGACATCGATAAAAATGATGATGAATCTCTTAAGACCAGATGTTGGGGAAATTAAGCTTTTCGGGTTGGATTACAAGAAACATGAGAAGGCGATTAAGGAACGCATTGGATTTGTGTATGATGGCAATGTGTTTTTTGAAGGGCTAAACATGAAAGATATAAAGCGGATTGTAGCACCAGCATACAAACACTGGGATGATAAAGTATTTTATCAATATATCGAAAAATTCGAATTACCACTTAATAAAGCAATAAAAACTTTCTCAAAAGGGATGCAAATGAAGGCGTCATTGGCGATAGCACTATCACATCATGCAGAACTAATCATTATGGACGAGCCAACAGCAGGTTTAGACCCCATTTTTAGACGAGAACTGTTGGGCATTTTACAAGAATTAATGATTGATGGAAATCGAACTATTTTCTTCTCAACGCATATTACAACAGATTTAGATCGTATCGCAGATTATATAGCTTTTATGCAGAGTGGCGAATTAGTATTTAATCAGTCAATTCACGACGTTGCTGAGAACTATGCCATCGTTAAAGGAAGATTGGATCTTCTGGATAGAGATACTGAAAAGGCATTTATTCATGTTCATCGTGCAACAACAGGATTTGAAGCATTAACGGACAATACTAAAGCAGTGCAAAATATCTTTGGAAACTCAGTTGCCATTGATCGTGCCTCTCTGGAAGATATCATGTATCATTTGAAAGGAGGAATACACCATGTTTAATTTAATCAGACGTGACGTCATTCTGCAGAAGAGGCAGCTATTACTCTTTATTCCTTTTATCTTATTCTTTATTATTATGGGTAAACACCCAGCTTTTACTTTTCTCGTTGCCAGTATTTTTATTCCCTTTAACACATATGCTTACGATGAAAAAGCAGAAACAAACATATTATTAAATTCCTTACCATATACACGTACGGAAATTATCGCTTCACGCTACCTCGGTGCTATTATTTACATGATTTTAGCAATCGGGGTGACTAGTCTAACATTATTGGTTTTCAATAAACCTTTTACTATGACTGACATTGCGATTGGCTGTGGCTTATTCTTATTATTTGCAGCATTTACCTTTCCATTATTTTATATATTTAAACCAGGCTATATTTTTCCGGTAGTACTCATTTGCTTTCTCCTTTTGTCAGCTATAGGTCCGGCTATTGTCACGTTTTTAACTGAACATTTAAATGCAATAACTGATTTCATTGTTAATTTAACTGTCACGTCTTTATATACAGGAGCGACACTTAGCATCATGATAGTCTATGCTATCTCTTGGGGACTTACCAATATCATTTACCAGCGAAAAGCGTTATAAGTGCTGAAATTACGGTGGAGTTCTTATATATACTACTGAATTAAATGCTAAATCGATGTCTCTTTTGCAACGCATCTTAGATACTGACTTTTAAAATAATACTTATTCATTTAGAAGTAATGTTATTCAAGAAAAAGGAGCTTTAGGAAAATATAAGTAAGTAATTTTGAGACTGAGATAATGTTCTAGTTATTTCATAAAAGCGCGCTTTCTTTAATAAGAAAGCGTCTTTCTTGAATAAACAACCTATATTAAGCATTGAGTGAATAGACATTAATCTGTAAAAAGATAGTGTTACTGATAATGTACTTATAGTAATGGATGCTTTAGCAAAATATAGCTATCATTTCGGTGGTCTATTTGTATGTCTAAAAAATTTGGTTGATTCCGCATATGTATTGTGAAATGTTACACTTAAACTAACGTCGCAGGACAGTGAAGGAAGAGGAATTTTATCAAGAGTAAAAGAATTTTATTATCGGCTATAACAATTTCTATTGCCTTTTTGATTGTTTTTTTAATTTATAATTCTTTTTCGTCTGTGTTAACTGTAACTGATTTTACTGTCACTGAAAAAGGGTATTCTAACGATAACAATGACGCATGGATAAAGGGATTTAACCCTAATGCCCCTGTGGGACATCGAGAAGAGATTAAAGTAATTGTTAGGGAACCAAGGGTAATGAATTTAATTCAGAAAGATAAGACATACTTCGTAAGATACACTATAAAAAGAAAAGGTTTAATTTTTCTTAGTGATATTGAAACTATTGAGGATCAAAAATAAGCGAAGTTATTCAACTAAAGGTGTGCTTTACTTCAAGAAAGTGTAAAGCTTTTTTATTGATCTTGAGGGGCAGTTTTGTTGAAGTGTAAATATTACAATAATAGATGGAACAATTTGAGGGAATTTTAAAAATTGGAGGAATTGATTTGTGGCGAATTCTATATTAGAAACTATATCTGAGTTAACAAATACCACACAGTGGTTAGAAGCTTTTCCTATTATGAAACAATTACGAACTGATTTAACAGAAGAAACATACATAGAGTTACTTCAAGATATGAGTAAAGATGGATACAAGCTATACGCAATGTCCGTAGAAGATAAAATAGTTGCATTAGTTGGCTTAAGTTGGAGAATTAACTTTTATAACAAGCGTCATATTTTTATTTATGATTTAGTAACTGATGTGTCTCAAAGATCATTTGGTTATGGTGAGAAATTGTTAAAGTACATACATGATTGGGCTAAAGAAAATGGTGCAGAGTATGTAGCTTTAGAGTCAGGTTTACAAAGAAGTGATGCACACCGATTTTATGAAGATAAATTAAACTATGACAAATGGTGTTATTCCTTTAGGAAAACATTGTAATCCAGTTTTACACTTTAATTATTATTTTTACTCAAATAACGGGTGTTTAGTTAAACCAGTAGTTGCCTGTTAAGGTAGCTTTTCTTAATAACTACGAAGTAGGTTAGTTGAACAAGGTTGAAGGATATACGTAAGTGGGGTCTGTAGTAGATAGACCGTATTGTTATTCAAAATCAACCATTAATTTTAACATAGCCATCTTTTAAAAAAATAAAGATGAAATGGACTCAGATAAAAGAATATCCACTTTCTTCTTTCAAGATAAAAATAGTATACCTATCTAAGTAGACAGTTTTATCCCTATAAAATTTTGATTAATTTTAGTATCTCAGCGATTTGCTTTGCTTTATCTCCAAGTTGAGAACTACACTTTATATTGATTGTAGTGAAAGGTGGCGACTCCGGCGGGATGAGTGAGGCAGCTGAATCATCACAACGCACCCGTAGAGGCGGTGATGGTTCAGCTCTCACCCAGGAGGCCAACAGGATGTTGGTCACGAAGGCGTTGCCACACGAGGTGGCACTTTTAGCCTTTGTACCCCACCTGAAACGGAAATCAGTAGTGTTATTCCAAAATTCTGTAAACCTAGTATTCATGCCGCTTTTTTATATACTTTCTTATCTTTTAAGAAAAACCAGTCACCGATTGAATATCGGTAACTGGTTTATTTAAGTTCATATTTATATAATTTTGTCTTGCTTTTTAAGAAGTATTAGTAAGCAGTCCAACCAGCATCAGCAGCAATAATTTGTCCATTAACAAAACTTGACTCGTCGGAACCTAAGAATACTGCAAGTTGTGCAATTTCTTCAGGTTGACCAACACGTGGCATTGTCCCGCTACCGGTTTGCTGGCGACCCATACCAAATTCAGAAAGGCTAGTCATAGAAGCTTGAATATTTGTCATTACGCCACCTGGAGCAATTCCGTTACAACGAATTCCTGAGTTTGCATACATATAAGCTGTATTTTTAGTTAAACCTGTAACTGCATGTTTAGAAGCGGTGTACGCTGCACCAGCACGAGCTCCACGTAAACCACCTGCAGAGATATTGTTAACGAAAACTCCGTGGCCTTGTTCTAAGAAGATATTAGTTGCGATGCGCATTGCACGCATAACACCAGTAGTATTTACTGCGAATAAACGATCCCATTTTTCATCTGAAATTTCACCAACTGGCTCCATTCCATCCATAATACCTGCATTGTTTACTAAAATATCTAATTTACCGAATGCTGTTTTTGTTTCAGCGAATAAGTTTTCTAAGTCAGCAAGTTCTGCTACGTTTGTGCGGTTAGCAATTGCCTCGCCACCTGACGCTTTAATAGCTGCTACTACAGTTTCTGCACCTTCCAAATTGTAGTCGGAAACAACGACCTTTGCACCTTGTTTTGCATAAGCTTCAGCGATTGCTTTTCCCATCCCAGAAGCTGCGCCTGTAACGATAGCTACTTTGTCTTGTAATCTCATTATTATTTCCTCCTCATATGTTATTATACAGTTGTACAATAACAGTATAATTTAAAATAGAAACGCATTCAATCAACAGTTTTCACAATAGTTGTACAATATTAAACATGTTTTGATGTATATGTTCGATAAGGAGAGATATTATTGAGAGCAAAAGATCTAAGGGTCGTGAAGACAAAAAAAGCTATCTATCAGGCCTTAACTCATTTATTGAAAGATAAACGTCTTACGGATATCAAAGTGTCAGAGTTGTGTAGAGAAGCTAGTATAAATAGAGGGACTTTTTACTTTCACTATGAAGAAGTTGGCGATGTTTTTAAGGAATTTTTTGAAGAGGTAATCGTTGATTTAGAAGAATCCTATAAAGAGCCATACAAATATATTTCTGCACTACAATTAAAAAATTCAGCTTTAAAAAATTTAGATCCAAAAACAGTTCGTATTTTTCATCATGTCAAAAAGTATGAAGATTTTTATCGAATCATTTTATCAGATAATGTATCGACAACATACTATTATATGTTTTTTGATGCGATTCGTTCAAACTTCATGGAGGATAGTAAAATAGGGAAATATGATGAATCTAAAAAATTCGTATATTCCTTTATGACAAATGCAATCATAGGATTAATTATTGAATGGTATAGAAATGACTTTGAAGAATCGGTAGATGTTATGAATCTACATTTAGTTGAAACTTTAAATGTAACTACGGGAAGATAAAGATAATATTTAGAAAAAAGAACAAGAAATCTATGCGTTCTTGTTCTTAATACCGCTACTAGTTATTGTAACGTGTTCTAATTAATACCCGTTTCCTCGAGCACTTGATTAGCTCCTACTAATGCAATTCCTTTCATTCCCTCACATGAACAATCAAGATTTTGAAGAATCATCATTAGGTCTTTTTTCACCAATAATACTATTGCTAATGGTTAAAGTTTTATTTACTACAGCTTTTAATGAAAAATTATAATAACATTATTATTATTATTTCATGTATTGTACACACCATAAATGGAAGACGTTTCTGCAACAGCACAACAGGTATCTGCATCTGTTCAGGAAACTTCTCATATCGCCAATGATATAGCTATCCTTGCGCAAGGAAATGCGGCAACTTCAGAAGAAGTAGCAGCCTCTGCAGAGGAACAACTAGCTTCAATGGAAGAGATTTCAGCATCTGCTCAATCTCTTTCTTCCATGGCTCAGGAACTAAAAGATGTAATCTCGCAATTTAAATATTAATAAACAAAATAACATATCCGCTTCTTATTCCATTTTGGAGTAAGAAGCGGATATGTTTTTAATAACAGTACATTCTTCAACTCAATGTGAAAAAGAACAAGCATCCTGCTGAATGCTTGTTTTAAAATTCATTTTTGCCATGGAGGATGGAAAGTTACATAAGTACCCGCTATAAAATCATGAATTGCTCGTTTATCCTCGCGAATCCCCACCATAACTGCACTAATAATAACACCAATTCCTAAGGTTAAAATGTAAAAAATATTAGCAATTAATTGTCGTTTAATCATTGTCCATAAACTGACATCGGTCTCATCCAAATTCACGATGCGGATACCAAGAATTTTCTTTCCTACAGTATACCCTACCCAAAATACAGGGAGTAATATGAAATATAAATACGTTCCTAAAGTAGTAAACCACGTATCACTTTCTCCAAGAATAAGGTAACTAATAATGGCAAGCGGCAGGCTCATAATAATGCCATCTAAAAGATTGGCACCAAGCCTAATCCAAAAACCAGCTGGATTCAATGCTCCAACTCCCTTCAACTAACTATAGTACAGAGTCATCCACACTATTTAAATATTCCTCAATCGAACCAATAACTGATTCTACACAACCATCCTCAAATGGTGAGATCAAATTAGCTTCAGCTACTAGTTTAGTGAAAGATTTCGAGCCACCTAGCTGACAAAGGTGTAAATAATCTTTCCAAGCAGCTTCGTGATCCTCTCTTGAGCGTTTCCAAAATTGAAATGCACAAATTTGAGCAAGTGTGTAGTCGATATAATAGAACGGACTAGCATAAATATGTCCTTGACGTTGCCAGAACCCACCAGACTCATAATAACTATTTCCGTCATAATCGAGGTGAGGTAAATAAATCTCCTCAATTTTCTTCCAAGCATCCTTGCGTTCAGTAGGAGTCATCTCCGGATTTTCATATACAACATGCTGGTATTCGTCAACTGCAACTCCATATGGGAGGAAGAGAAGTCCGCTACTTAAATGGGCAAACTTATATTTGTCGGTTTGATCCTTAAAGAATAACTCCATCCAAGGCCATGTAAAGAATTCCATACTCATAGAATGAATCTCACAGGATTCAAATGTTGGCCATACATATTCTGGGATCCCTATATTGCGACTTGTGTACACTTGGAAAGCGTGACCTGCTTCATGAGTTAGTACATCTATATCTCCGGAAGTTCCATTGAAATTAGAGAATATATAAGGAGATTCGTAATTATCGATAAATGTACAATAACCACCAGCCTCTTTCCCTTTTTTCGCAACTAAATCCATAAGATCGCGGTCAATCATAAATTGGAAGAATTCAGCGGTTTCAGGAGATAACTCCTCATACATTTTCTTTCCATTTTCCACAATCCATTCAGGAGAACCTTGTGGCGTAGCGTTCCCACTGAGGAAGTTAAAAGGTTCATCGTAATATTTCAGACTGTCTACCCCAATACGTTTTGCTTGGCGTTCATAAAGCTTAGTCGCAACAGGAACAATAAAATCACGCACCTGGTCCCGGAACTTTTTAACCATTTCCGCATTGTAATCGATTCGGTTCATACGAATATAACCGAGCTCTACAAAGTTCTTGTATCCAAGCGTCGTAGCTATTTCATGACGTACTTTTACCAGTTGATCATAAAGGTCATCAAATTTCGCTTCATTTTCATGAAAAAATCCACTACTTGCTTCCTTAGCCTTCTTACGAGTATCACGATCTGTTGATTCTGCATATGGTCCTAGCTGTGCAAGTGTTAATGTCTCACCATTAAATTCTACCTGTGCAGAAGCAACAAGCTTTGAGTAGTCGGAAGAAAGCTTATTTTCTTTTTGCATAAGAGAAATGATTTCCGGAGAAAATGCCTTGATTTGATAATCCGCCAAGTCAAAAAGCTGATTGCCCCATTTCGCTTCCAGTTCATTTCGGAACGGTGATGCAACTAACTCCTTGTAATATTCCGTAACCATCTCTTCTATTTCAGGGTTGGTCTCATCAAAATAATCACGCTCTTTTTGATAGAACTCATCATTAGTATCGATAGATGCACGAATATAAACTAAGTTTGCATGTGTAGAGTAATCATTGCGAAATGAATTGATATTCTCTATCGCAGTATTTTGTTCTTCAACTGTTGTGGCTTCCTTAAACTTTGTTAATAACTCTTGGAACGTAGCCTTATCTTGTTCTAAATTTGGACGTTTGTATTCGTAGTCCTTGAATGTGACCATTTAAATTCCCCTCTCTATCGTTTCGCTTTACGAAACGTCTTATTCATATTGTTTATTATTTTCAGAAAAATTGCAACCACATTTTTACAGGTTGATAAAAAATAAACGTTATTATATAATGTTTGTAAATTAATAAACAAAGAATGGTTGTGTTTGTATATGGAGTTATCGGAATTATTATGGAATGCATCTTCAGAACAGTTAAAGAAGGGTTATATCGAAAAGGAAGACATGTATGTGTGTCTTTTATGTGGAAATAAAGTAGAAAAAGGATTCATTTATCCAAAGAATAATATGTTATATGAAGCAGAAAAATTCATGAAATTCCATATTGAAGCGGAGCATGAATCTGTTTTTCATTATTTAATAGGATTAAACAAAAAGCTGACTGGGTTAACTGATCATCAAAATAGCTTATTACGTCTATTTTATGAGGGTAGAAGTGATGCAGAAGTACAGAAAGAATTGGATATTGGAAGCTCATCGACGATTCGTAATCATCGTTTTGTGCTAAAAGAAAAAGAGCGACAAGCAAAAGTATTTCTTGCAATGATGGAATTGTTAAAGGAAAAAGACGATCACGCTCCCGCATTTTTGCCTCTTCATAAAACAGCAACGATGGTGGACGATCGTTATAACATTACCCAAGAAGAACAGGAAGATGTAGAAGCGAAATTTTTTCCTAATGGAATTGATGGCCCTCTTATGAAATTCCCGAAGAAAGAAAAGCAAAAACTAGCAACTTTGAGGGTTCTTATACAAAGATTTGAAAAAGAAAAAACATACACAGAAAAAGAAATAAATCATGTCTTAAAGAAAGCATACGAAGACTTCGTAACATTAAGACGTTACTTAATAGAATATGGGTTTTTAGATAGGAAAGATGATGGTAGCGAATATTGGGTAAAAAAATAAACTAAGAAGGATGGAATACAAATGGATCGTAAGAAAGAGCTAAAACAAGAATATAAAGAAATAAAAATAGAAGGAGGGATTTACGTCATCACAAATAAACAAAACGGTAAAATATTTGTGTCATCAACACCTAATTTTAAGACATTGAACGGAACTAGATTTACGTTAGAAAGCGGGACACATACAAATAAAGAGCTACAAAAAGAATGGTTTGAATATGGCAAAGATAATTTCACCATTGAGCAAGTGGAAGTTTTAAAGAAATCAGAAAATCAATACATGGATGAAAAGAAAGAATTACAAAAGTTACTGGAGAAATGGTTGCAAAAGCTGCAGCCCTATGGGGAAGAGGGGTACCATTCGTGTTAACAAGCTAACGAAGACTGGATGGTTTAACCATGAATATTGAATGCACAAGGTTTAGAGTGAATGAAGGTAAAACAGACAAAGTAAATGAATGGTTAGCTTTTTTGAATGAACACATGGAGGAAGTATTAGTTACTCTTGAAGGTGAAAAAATGTATATAGAAACAATTTTTAGAGAGTTTATAAACGAGCATGAATATCTTTATTGGTATTCTGTACAAGGAAAAGGTGGACAAGCTGTTGAAGAGTCAAAGCATTGGATTGATATAAAACACCTTGCCTATTGGGAAGAATGCATAGATAAGTCTTATCCAGCAGTAGAATTACAAGCAGAGGTAGTAATGATTCCCAATCGAATACGTAATTCTATGAAATAACTTATAAGATGGGTGAAAGGAAAGTAGAGGCGTTACTTTCCTACACCCGTCTTATTAATATGATTATTTTCCGAATATATATGCCTTTAACAATGCTGCACGTTCTCGTGTACGAACCTTGAGTTCGACAACTTTTGGAGTTTTAGCAGCTACTACATCCGAATCCCAACCTAGCTTATTTGCTAGTATTTTGGCACGGTGCAAATGGTAGTCGCTTGTAATAAGTGTAACGGAATTAATACCACTTGGTAACATTTCTTGAGAAAGCAAAAGATTTTCATACGTAGAAGTCGCTTTATCTTCTAAGAGGAGCCTGTCTTCATCAATTCCATTTTCCAATAGAAAATCTTTCATAACAACAGCCTCTTCAATATCTTCATCGGGACCTCGCCCTCCTGAAAGAACTAATTTTACATGTGGATACTCTTTGGCATAGATAAGAGCGGCATCCAATCTATACTGTAAGGCGAGAGAAGGGATATTACCTTTTTTCACTTTGGCACCAAGAACAATAGCATACTCATTTGTACCGTCTGCTTTTGGTTCTAGACCATCCTCTAACCATTTACTTGTCAGTAACCAGATACCAATTCCACTAGAAGCAACAACGACTAATGGGACAAGCACTATCCACCTCATTTTTTTCTTCATAATTATCCTCATTTCATACAGACGGTTTCTTCTTACTTAAAAAGGTGGAAATTTTCATCTCTTCCTTTCGCATTAAGCGACGAAAATTCTCGATATGTAAAACAACTGCCATCAAAAATAGAAATCCGGCAATAGCCATTGGTCCAATTCCCTCTGCAAACCAAATAGATGCACCGATAAAGACAAAGTAAAAAACAAAAACACCTATTAATAAGTAATCCGTTAAAAATGTAGTTCCTATCAATAATATAAGTCCGATTAAGCCAAGTGGCCAGCTAAGAGCTAAGAGCACTCCGATAAGGGTGGCAGTGCCTTTTCCACCTTTAAATTTAGTGTAAATAGGAAAGTTATGCCCGAGTATTACCGCGGCACCTACACTATATAGCAGTATGTCCTGCTCAACTAACGTAAAATCTGTGTACTTTAACACCAAGAAACGCGTCCCGATTACGACTATAACTCCTTTTAAAATATCAATAATTGCAACTAAAACACCATATTTTGCACCCAAAACAATAGCTGCATTTGATGCGCCCGAGTTCTTTAAACCTTCTTTTTTAATATTCACACCACTTAGATATTGTGCTAATTTAGAACCATGAATGGATCCAATCAGATAACTAATAACGAGGATACTAATCATTGAAACAACCATTTTTCACCTCCCACTAACTTCAATATATTAAACGAATGAAAAGATAAGAAGTTTCAGAATTTTAAAGTGGAAGTGTTCTATGTATTTTGTGAAGTCCTATCAGCTATTTTTTTAGAAGAAATAAGACTTAATGGGAATTCAGCCAAGTGGATAACATTATGGTCTAATTAATTTGGGCTTCCAAATTATAAAAAAACAATTGAAAAGAAAATGACTGTCTATTTTGCTTAACTTAAGGAGAGGAAAATATGAATGTTGAAATAGTTTTTGGAAATTTCCCAGTATTGGAATCTGCTAATCTAGTATTAAAAAAAATTGATGATGTGCACTTAGAGGAATTATATAAAATTTACGATAACGAAAATGTATTTGAGTATTGTGGAATCATTCCAAAGCATAATGTACAAACGGTAAGGAAGATGATTGGGCATTTTGATAGAGATTATCACAAAAAAAGTAGAGTGAAGTGGGGAATCTTTCAGAAACATCAAAGTGATAAATTGGTGGGAATTATAGAAGCTATGGATTTTAACCAAAAAGTGAACACTGTCTCTATTGGATACTTTTTGGCAGAGGATAATTGGGGTAAGGGAATTGCAACTGAATCGGTTAGGATGGTAGTAAAGTTTTTATTTGAAGAAGTTAATGTAAACAGAATTCAAGCTGAGGTTATGCCTGCAAACGAGGTATCAAAGAAAGTCCTCTTAACAAACGGTTTTATGAAAGAAGGATTATTAAGACAAGCTTTTATATGGTCTGGTAAAGGAGTAATAGATTTAGAAATATACGGCATTCTTAAAGGGGACTATACAAGTATTTTATAGTGCTGGGTTTTAAAACAAATTAAATCTGAAAATAAAAAAGCCCCAATACCATTTACATGGAATTGAGACTCTCTTAACATTAAATATCAAATCTATGAACAGCGTTACGTAATTGTTCTGACATACCAGCCAAGTTATTAGAGGAATTTGTAATCTCTTCCATACTCGCTGCTTGTTCTTCAGATGCTGCCGCTACATTCTGGATATTCCCAGATGCTTGAATAGATATAGCACTTACTTGTTCCATGGAACCAGCAATATTAAGTACACCCTTGTTCATACCTTCAACGACGCTGTTAACATCATTCATTTGTTTGGTTAACTCGCTCACAGCTGTATAGATATCTTTAAAGGCATTACCCGCCTCATCAAATGTAGTAACGCTATCTCTTAAATTATCATAGCTTATTGCCATCGATTTAACCGCATGAGAAGATTCTGATTTAATCGTATCAATGCGAGTACTAATACTATTGGCAGCTTCACGCGATTGATCTGCCAATTTTCGTACTTCTTCTGCAACAACTGCGAATCCTTTACCATGCTCTCCTGCACGTGCTGCTTCAATTGAAGCATTTAAAGCAAGTAAGTTTGTTTGATCAGTTATTTCTGTAATTAATGAAACAATATCCCCAATTTCTTGCGTATAATCGCTTAAACGTTTTACAACATCTGAAGTAGCATTAATAGCATCGGATGTGGTGTCCATTTTTTGAACGGCCACGTGGATGGTATCATTACCTTTTGAGGCAATTTCAGATGCGTTTAAAGCCTTGCCAGACACGCTATTAACTTCTAATGCCACTTTACTCATAGCTTCAGAAATAGTAGAAACATTTTTCTCCACTTCTTCTATAGCCGCTGTTTGTTTTTCTGAACCAACGGAAACTTCTTGCATGGAGGAAGTGATTTGCTGAATTGACGCGCTTGTTTCTTCAGAACTCGCTGATAACTCCTCCGACGTTGCTGCTACTTGCTCAGCGTTTTCGCCAATATGAGTAATTAAGGAACGTAAATCCCCAGTCATATTATTAATACCATGGGAGAGCTGAGCAATCTCATCATTGCCTTTAATATGTAAATGCTCTACTGTTAGATTTCCTTTCGCTACTTCTTCTACAAAGTCGGTAACAGCTTTAATAGGATTTATAATGCGTTTACTTACGAAATAAGCAATTATCGTACCTAATACAATAAAGATCAATGTAATCGATATGGACAACCTAATAATTTGGCTTTCTAGTAAAGTAATGAATGACGCATCCATATCTAATCCTAGAATAATATCTGTATTCTTGAAGGGAATGAAAATAGATTTGTGAGTTCCATACTCATCTGTATAGATGTCACTAATTTTGACTTCCCCTTTGTCAATAGCCTCATTCATTTTTTCATCAAATGTATATGAGGCATTACGGTCATCCGTATCACTCAATGCAACGATATGCTCAGTTCCATTTGAACGTGAAAGAACATACACATTTTCCACATCGTGGTTTGCTTTTGCTTCATTTAATTTGTCTAGTAATGTACTGTATTGTTCGTCATTATCACTATCGGCACGCACAACTAGATCAGAATCTAGATCGTCAAAAACATCATCAGATACTAATTGCAGAGTAGTTTCGAATTGATCGATAACGTAATCGTCTATAATTGTTTTAGAGAAGATGAACAATATTAAACTAAAAATGATAGAGAATAGCGCGATCGGTACTATAAAACTTAGAATATATTTATATAACATAGAACTTTTTAATTTAGAAAATAACTTCATCTTTTACAGCCTCCATTGTAGTGATGGAATGATGAAGGGAATCTACCATTGCTGAGATGTGCTCCACTTCGGTATACGGTGAAATAGAAAAGAATTTCGCTGCTGCAACAGGAACCAGTTCATCTGAATCACAAACTGCTACAGTGCATACACGAGTTGTATCACCGAAAAAGACATCATCACGATGTTTCCCTAACACTTCAAATAGTGATGAATTTAAAGCATTGATTTCTTTTACTTGTGCCAGTGAATAACGGCCTGCTTGTTCATCTCTCCAATTCAATCCTTTTTCATAATAGCGATAAGCAGTAATAGGTCCGATATTCGATTCATTTACCACATATAATGAAGGAATCTTTATAGCTAATTGCTCCTGGAATGCTAAATTCACACGAACATAATTTGCTAGGAGCTGTTGGTATCCCGTCTTACCAAACGCCAACAATGCAGCATAAATGGCAATCGAACTACCCATACGTGAGCATTCTAACGTATAACCAGTGTGATACGATCCATACCCTCTATTTCCAACATATGGCGTATCAAAATCTTCTAAGTCCAATAAACCTAGATATTTACCTTCCTTCACTAAAAACAGACTCGTTAAGTAAGGAGTTTGTCCAAGCTTTTGGAAATCAAAACATAAACTATCAGCCAATGAAATATACTGCATTCGTTCACGAATATGTTGAAGACTTACTAGCACTTCTTGTTCAAAATGTAGAGGGTTATTTTCGAAATCATAATCATTAAAGAACGCATAAAATCCACCAAGTGCAGAATCCGCATGAATATGGATAGGTTTCAAATTATATTTACCTTCGAAAGCTGTGGCCATTTCTTTAATTGCTTTTACATCGTCAATAGCAAAGTTATCTGTTGCACCAGTAGTTGCAACTATATACACAGGAATGCCGCCTTTTTCAATAACTTCCGTTAATCGCATTTCCAGATCTTCCATGTCCATAGAATGATCCGCCCCAGCTTTGACACGAACTAGATGATTGCTTCCAATACCAACAGCCTCTACAGACTTCAATAAACTATAATGTGCATTTTCAGATGCAAAACAGTATAAGTTATTTGGAACGCCTTCTTCTTTTGCGTTAGGGAACTGTTTTGCTATTGCCATACGCAAGCCACTGAACACAGCGCCTTGACCGCCCCAAGTTGTGTAACCAAAGCTTTCAGTAAAATCATATCCAACTAGCTTCGACATCATGGAGACCACTTTTACTTCACATTCAGCTGCAGCTGGTCCGTAAACATCCCATAAGTTATTACCATTTAATAATGAGTTAGTTAATAGTCCAAGGACGCCGGGAATACTTGCCATTGGCAAAACATTTGTTACGAAGTTTCGTGTATGATATGGATGACCCTTCATTAAATCAGTCAATTCTCCAACTACTTCGTCCATTCCTTTGCTATTTAGCGGTACTTCGTAATCTTCCATTAACTCTTTATAAAAGTTTGCGGAACGTTCTTGTATCGGTCCAAGCATCGTTTTATTTGGGTCTTTCAAAGCATCCATGGATGTTAATATTGTTTCTACGTAGCCTAATAGCTGTTCTCTCTGTTTTCCATTACCATCTTCACTTTGGAAAAGCTGTTGTATATTCTTCATTTTTTCACCCTTCTTGGTCAATATTTACTATCGTTAGATATATCTTATAGTTCGTTATACTCCCGTATAGTATATACTTATTAGACTATAAAAGACTAGAAATTTCGTCACAAATAGAAAATAAAGAATACTTTAGAATATTTGTAATATTTATGCAAATGGAAGCTTTTGAAGGGGATAAACAAAATATTTTTTTACTTTTCGAAAAAGTGTTGACAAATAGTTTGATAGAAATCTATACTGTGTAACAAGATGGAAAACTAAATCTAAATACTCTTATCAAGAGTGGCGGAGGGAATAGGCCCTACGATGCCCGGCAACCAACAAGTTCTTAACTTGGAAAGGTGCTAAATCCTACAAATTCTAATACGAATTTGGAAGATAAGAGGAGGAACATGCGAATTTGCACCCTCTTCTTAATTGAAGAGGGTTTTTTGTTTGTTCTAATCCTCCTTCGCCTCCATAAGCGTCCATCTAAACTACATTTTAGGAGGAATTCAAATGACAAATCTTCAAAAAGAAACACTACTTTTACATGGTGGTCAACAACCAGATCCAGTGACAGGCTCACGAGCAGTACCTATTCACAAGACTACATCATTCGTATTCAAAAATACAGAACATGCGCAAAACCTATTTGCTCTTGCGGAAACTGGTAATATCTATTCTCGTATTACGAATCCAACGGTGGATGTTTTTGAACAAAGAATTGCATTATTAGAAGGAGGGACAGCAGCAGTTGCACTTTCTTCTGGAATGGCAGCTATTGCATTTTCTATTTTAAATATTGCAGGAGCGGGAGATGAAATTATTGCTGCCGAAAATTTGTATGGTGGCACATTTAATTTATTCGCTCATACATTGCCGAGATATGGAATCACAGTGAAGTTTGTAGATTCAACTAATCCAGAAAATTTCCGAGCAGCAGTTACGGATAAGACAAAAGCGTTTTTTGCAGAAATCATTGGAAACCCTAGCTTAAATGTATTAGATGTTGAAAACGTTGCAGCTATTGCTAACGAAGTAGGAGTTCCATTGTTGGTAGACAGTACTTTTGCTACTCCCTATGGATCGAATCCTATTAAGCATGGTGCACATGTAGTGATTCACTCGGCAACTAAATGGATTGGCGGTCATGGAACAACTATCGGTGGGGTTGTCGTAGATGGAGGAAATTTCAATTGGGACTCTGATAAATTCCCTGGATTCACACAGCCGGATGTAACCTACCATGGTTTAAGATACGGAATAGATGTTCCGAGTGTAGCGTTTGCAGTGAAATTACGTGTTCAATTGCTTCGTGATTTTGGTCCAACACTAAGTCCTGAAGCCGCTTTCTCCTTTCTACAAGGATTAGAAACACTTCATTTACGCGTACCAAAGCACAATGAAAATGCGCAGAAAATTGCGGAGTACTTAGAAAACAACGAAGAAGTGACTTGGGTTAATTACTTAGGTTTAGAAAGTCATCCTTCACATGAGCTTGCTAAAAAATACTTACAGAATGGCTTTGGCTCGATCCTAACTTTTGGGGTTAAAGGTGGTAAAGAAGCAGGACGCAATATTATCGATAATATAGAAATTTGGTCGCATGTAGCTAACGTTGGCGATGCCAAATCATTAATAATCCACCCAGCATCTACAACACATCAGCAGTTAACTCCAGAGGACTTAGTGAAATCGGGAGTTTCAGAAGACTTAATCCGCTTGTCTGTAGGGCTAGAGGCAGTCGAAGATTTACAGACTGCACTCGATAAGGTACTCCTAGGAAAAACAAATGTCCTCTCTAGGTAGAATTTTATTGATAATTGAGTGAAAATAGGCTACAATATGTAAAATAGTTCTTCTAATATAACTGCGAATAAATTTTACTAATAAAAGCAAATTGGAACTCAATTGTGCGGATTCATTTGGAGGAGATAGCATGGCGACGATAAAAGCAGCAATCCTAGGTTTCGGAACAGTGGGGCAAGGTATTTACCACATTGTAAATGAAAAAAGAGAAGATCTTAAAAAGTCTTTAGGCTTAGATTTAGAAATTAGTGCGGTTCTCGTAAACAATGTTGGAAAAGAGAGAATAGCTACACCCGGTGTCCTAGTTACTGATAACTTTGAGGATATTATCAATATTCCTGGTCTTCAAGTAGTCTTCGAGGCAATCGTAAATGAGGAACCTGCATATAACTATCTATGTAGAGCGATTGATAAAGGGTGTCACGTTGTAACAGCTAATAAAGTGATGTTTTCCAAGTATAGTATCCCATTGCATGAGCGTGCAAAGTCTCGTGGAGTATTTATCGGATATGAGGCAACAACAGCAGGCGGAGTTCCAGTTATTAAGACATTGAAAAACTTACTACAAGTTAACTCAGTAAAAAGAATTCAAGGTATCTTAAATGGCACATCAAATTACATTTTGACACAAATGAGACAAGATGAATGTCAATTTGATGATTCATTAAAAGAAGCGCAGGACCTTGGCTATGCAGAAGCAGATCCATTTAACGATGTGTCCGGGCAAGATGCATTCCGTAAACTGATGATTCTAAGTGCACTTGCGTTTAAAAAACAGCCCAATTGGAATGATGTTCGAGTAGTAGGTATAGACGAAATCTCATTAGAGGACGTCCGTAAAGCGAAAGAACAGGGACTACGATACCGTCACGTGGCAGAAATAGAGCAAGACGAAAATGGAGAACTATACGCTTCCGTAGGACCTCAGCTCGTAGGTCCAGATCATCCTTTATACTCGATTGAAGGAGTAAACAACGCGGTAGCATTAGATACAAACTATATTGGAACATTAACATTAGTCGGTCCAGGAGCAGGAATGTATCCAACGGCAAGTGTAATGGTAGAGGATTACGCGGAGATAATCGGTAAAAGAGCAGGTTTTTTCATTACGATCTAAGTTTAATTTTAGTGGTACCAGAGTCAATTTCATAATTATTTATTACCATAGAAAATACTTATATTTATGTGATATTATCGGTTTATTTAAAGTGGAATTTGTTGATTGGAGCGCAAGGCGGCGACTCCAGTGGGAATAACAAATGTTTTCTGCACCGATAGCGAAGCGACAGGTGCACGAGCTGAAAGCCCTGCAGGAAAGACACTAGTCAAACTTTGTTTGACCAATGTCTTTGCGACGAGTAACCTCAGGAGCATATGTTTTTGCAGTGACGAAGAGATTGAAGCTGTGCCCACGGAAAGCGTCCGCCTGGAGCGGAAATCAACAGTTGTATGGATGACCAATTAATACAAAAGGACATTCTCCTCATTCGGAGAACGTCCTTTTCCTTTGTATTAATCTTCGTCCTTTACATCAATATCATCTGGAATAGGAGTATTTCGCCATTCGTCGATTTGTCGCTTCAAATCCTCAATCTGCTGTAAGTGTGTTTCAAATTGGGCGCTATTTACGTAATACTCTTCACCATCAAAAATAGCACGAATTTTCTTTTCTGAAATATATCGTTTTACTTGATCAATAGGCATTGATAAATAATTCGCAGTTTCTTCTACGGTCATATACATGTAAAATGCCTCCTATCGTATTAGTATAAGATACGATTGGCAGTAACTCAATATGTGCTATATTGGAAGTTAGAAAATGTGGGAAGGTGGGGGAAAATTTGACCGTATTACCATACATATTCGTACTATTAGGTGCTATTCTATGGGGGACAACAGGAACTGCACAAACATTTTTACCAGACAATGCACACCCATTTATAATTAGTGCTGGACGTTCTGCAACAGGAGGATTATTCCTTCTAATCATTATGATTCTATTAAAAAAAATTAAATTCCGTTCATGGCCTTGGAAACAAACATTATACGCCGCTATTTGTATTTCATTGTTTCAGCTCTTATTCTTTTCATCAGTTCGTTTAACAGGAGTAGCTATAGCGAGTGTGGTTGCTATCGGAAGTGCTCCGGTATTTTCAGGATTAATTGAGTGGATATTTTTAAAGATGCGCCCTACAAAAGTTTGGGGAATATCAACTGGTTTAGCGATTATTGGATGTATGTTTTTATTTATTACAAAAGGTGAAGTGAGCATTAATCCAATAGGGGTTTTGTATTCATTGGTGGCTGGTCTTATTTTTGCATTGTATACAATGAATAGTAAATCTTTGCTGCAAAAAGAAGATGCAATATCGGTTGTTGCAATGACCTTCTCGCTTAGTGCCCTATTACTAACACCTTTCTACTTTATACTTGACGTAAGTTGGTTGCGAGATGCTGGAAACGTAGGAATCATTTTTTATTTAGGAATAGCTACCACTAGTATTGCTTATGTATTATACGGCTGGGGGCTTCGCAAAATCCCAGCTTCCTCAGCGTTAACTTTGTCCCTGGCGGAACCGACAACTGCCGCCTTACTGGGGGTTGTTGTGGTGGGTGAAGTTCTTAGTACAACGTCTTGGGTAGGGATTGGTTTATTACTCGGGAGTATCGTTATTTTAACGTTAGGGAGTAAATCCATTTAGTGCAAAGGGATTAAAGGTAAAAGGATCATTCCAATCAAATAGTAAAACAAAAGGCTGTTTCGAAGAGGATGATTATCGGAGCGGTCTTTTGTTTTTAATTTTTCCTTACAGATTTCAGAACATTGAATATTAATAACTCAAAAATTCAATCTGTTGTCGTATTCTTTTAGTCTTTAAGTAATACTTCTTTCATTTTCTGGTTACAAAGCAATCAAATATAAAAAACGTTTAGCAAATGCGCTAATTATACTCAGTGTAGTCCTTATTATGTCTTTTTTGTTGATATTTAAAAAGTGATATTGAAGGACGAGTGTATAGAGCAAATTAATATGGAGGGGGGATTATCATCGTTGAGATAATCTTTTGCTTTTTATTTTTTATGCCGTTAAATGCGGTACTAATTTGGAGTTATTTCTACCCTGAGGAAAGTTTGTTATTCGGTAAACGTTGGATGTACAAGGAAGACCCAGAGTTATCGGAAGGCGCTATTCGATACACAAAAGTTACCTCTTTAATTAGTTTGATCGTGATAGCTTTAATTTTTCTTATTTCAATAGTAATTTACGTCATAGAAAAGCTAATGTAATTAATCGGCAACTTAAGTTAAGTTAAGTGACAACCAAATTACTTCAAAAAAAGGAGGGTATGACGTGAGTCATGCCCTCCTTACAATATATCTTGCTTAACCAATCTTGTTGTTATTCTGTAAACCGTCTAACTTTCTAGAAATCTCTTTTAAAAGCATAGTGCGTTCATTGCTAGATTTAACAAGTGTAATAACAAACCAAATAATAAAAATCCAAAAAGCCAAGAAAATAAGTAAGGGAATCAGTGCAATAAGAGTATTCATAGAGTGCTATCCTCCTTTTTTAAAACTATAGCATAACTAGAAAATACTGTTAAATAAATTCAGGTAAGTGATTAAGTGTTTTTGTATTAAAAGGGTATATATCTATCTCCGTGTTAAAATCCCAACGTTCCTCGAACTTCCGTCATATGAGACTGACTTACAGGCAATTCGGTCCCATCCTGCAACTGTATTAATAAATTGGACGAAAAATCTCGTACAATTCGGTCAATAAATAAAATATTTACTATATAAGAGCGGTGAATCCGTAAAAAGCTATCTGGTAGACGTGGCTGCAAATCTTTCAAAGTGATACTTGTTTTGTATGGTTCTTTATTGGCATAGAACCATGTCTTTTTTTGAAGACTTTCTATATGGGACACTTTTTCAATTGGTATAGGCTTCCACTCATCCTCTTGCTTCCCAGTTAAAAACTTATACGGAGAAGTAATGGGTACAGCATGATGAAGGGGGAGGAAAACAACTAATGCAGCCTTCTCTCCGTTAATCTCAATTGGATAACCGATTCCGTAATAAGGAACCTGGAATAATGCATCCTCTAGTACAGCTTCTGTTCTACATCCCTTTTTTAGTACCAAATCCGCTAAACTATTAGTCTGGATTTTTTGTCCCTCTTTCAAATGAAGATCATGTCCCCCTGCAAAATAGTATATATACCGACCCCATGCTGCTATAGCAATAGATGCCCCTTTTGGTATCCATTCCTCCATTATTAAACTGTACTGTTTTAATTGTTCCTTTCTAAAATTCACTAGTACACCCCCAAAATCATATATTTATCATTCGTCTTTCCAATTCTTCATTTATCCTTATTAAAGGATATTTCATCCAAAAACCAATACAATAATAGTTATCGTGTTATATATTAGATTACAAGAAAAGGAACTGTTATGATACAGTGAAAAAGTCGTATTTTTAAATAATGTTCCTCGACAAATTATTAAGGGGTGTTTGGAAATGTCCAAAAGAAAACAGCAGGTAGAAGAACTTCAGAAACAATGGAAAGAAGAAAGTCGTTGGATAGGGATTGAACGTCCATATTCGGCAGAGGATGTAGTGAAATTACGGGGATCTGTAATGATTGAACAAACATTAGCTAGCAAAGGCTCAGAGCGTTTATGGAGATCGCTTCATCAAGAAGATTTCATCAATGCACTTGGAGCTTTAACTGGAAACCAGGCAGTTCAGCAAGTAAAAGCCGGACTCCAAGCAATCTATTTAAGTGGTTGGCAAGTTGCAGCAGATGCAAACCTTTCGGGTCATATGTATCCAGACCAAAGCTTATACCCTGCTAACAGTGTCCCGGCGGTAGTTAAGCGTATTAACCAAGCATTACAACGTGCAGATCAGATTGATCTGGCAGAAGGGAGAGAAGATGATTTTGACTGGTTCGCACCAATAATTGCAGATGCAGAAGCCGGATTTGGAGGGCCATTAAATGTTTTTGAATTAATGAAAGGTATGATTGAAGCTGGAGCAGCGGGTGTACATTTAGAAGATCAGCTTGCATCAGAAAAGAAATGTGGTCACCTTGGTGGAAAGGTTCTTCTACCTACTCAAAATGCTATTCGTAATTTAGTTTCAGCTAGACTAGCAGCAGATGTAATGGGTGTACCAACTGTACTCATTGCACGTACAGATGCAGACGCTGCAGATATGATTACAAGTGATATTGATCCGCGTGATGCAAATTTCTTAACCGGTGCCCGAACACCTGAGGGATTCTTCAAAACAAAATCAGGAATAGAACAAGCAATTGCGCGTGGTTTAGCGTATGCACCATATGCAGATCTGATTTGGTGTGAAACGTCACACCCAAGTTTAGAGGAAGCAAAACAATTCGCTGATGCTATTCATGCAGAATTCCCAGACAAATTACTAGCGTACAATTGTTCACCATCGTTCAACTGGAAAGCAAACCTGGACCAAGAAACAATTGCAAAATATCAAGTAGAGCTGGGCAAAATGGGGTACAAATTCCAGTTCGTAACGCTTGCCGGTTTCCACGCATTAAATCATAGTATGTTCGAACTAGCGCATGACTATAAAACAAATGGCATGGCTGCGTACTCTAAGCTTCAACAAGCAGAATTCGCAAACGAGGCAAAAGGGTATACCGCTACTAAACATCAGCGTGAAGTAGGAACTGGATACTTTGATGAAATTTCACAAATCGTTTCAGGGGGAACTTCTTCTACAACAGCTATGAAAGGCTCTACTGAAGTAGCACAATTTGCTTAAACCAAATATGGGGATGGGAGGTTAACGAAAAATGGAACAAATATCGACTAGAAGAATTGAAATTTTAGGGAAAGAGGTTGAAGGGATTCACGGAATCTTAACGCCAGAAGCATTAGATTTTGTAGCTTCCCTTCATTATCTCTTTGAAAATAGAAGAAAAAAATTGCTAGAAGAAAGGCAAGTTCGTCAGGGAAAGCTAGATAACGGTGGAACATTAGACTTTTTACCAGAAACAAAAGTGATTCGAGAAGGGGATTGGACAATAGCTCGACTCCCAGAGGATTTAAAGGATCGTAGGGTCGAAATTACCGGTCCGGTTAATCGTAAAATGGTCATCAATGCATTAAACTCAGGTGCAAAGACATTTATGGCTTGTTTTGAAGACGCTACTTCACCAACTTGGGAAAATATGATTGAAGGTCAGCTAAATATGCGTGATGCTGTTCGCAAGACAATCTCCTATACACAGCCTGACACCGGTAAAGTATATAGTCTGCAAGAACAGCCGGCTGTACTTATAGTAAGACCTAGGGGGCTCCATCTTTTGGAGAAAAATATCCAAATTGATGGTGAAGCAATCGCGGGTAGCTTCTTCGACTTTGGAATTTATTTCTTCCATAATGCAAAGGAAGCAATTTCTCAAGGAACTGGCCCTTATTTTTACTTACCGAAGTTAGAAAGTCATTTAGAAGCACGGTTATGGAATGATATATTCATATACGCACAGCAACATTTGGAGATTCCAAACGGGACGATTAAGGCAACTGTATTAATCGAAACGATTATGGCTGCATTCGAAATGGACGAAATTTTATATGAGCTTCGTGATCATTCTGCAGGTCTAAACTGTGGGCGTTGGGACTATATCTTTAGTTATATTAAACGACTCCGCAACCAGTCTCAGGTAATTTTGCCAGACCGAAGTCAAGTGACCATGACATCCCCATTTATGCGTGCTTATTCGCAATTATGTATCCAAACCTGTCATCGACGAAATGCATCTGCTATCGGTGGAATGGCTGCACAAATTCCGATTAAAGGGGACGATGCAGCAAACACAGCAGCTTTTGCGAAAGTAAGTGAAGACAAACGAAGAGAAGCGATGGAGGGGCATGATGGAACATGGGTAGCACATCCGGGTCTTGTACCAGTCGCTTTGGAGCAATTCCAAGAGTATATGCCTACACCAAACCAGATACATCGTAAACGGGAGGATGTTCATATAACGGCAGCCGATTTATTAGAGGTACCTATTGGGATCATTACCGAAGAGGGTCTTCGCATGAATTGTAGCGTAGGGGTTCAATATATAGCATCTTGGCTACGTGGGAACGGAGCAGCTCCGATTAATAACCTAATGGAAGATGCTGCAACAGCAGAAATTTCTCGCACACAAGTATGGCAATGGATTAGACATCCGGAAGGAAAATTGGAGGATGGTCGAAAAATTACCATACCTTTAGTAGAGCAAGTGTTAACAGAGGAGTTAGGAAAACTAAAAGCCGCATTTGGTAATGAAGTATTCGGGAACGGTAGCTACACAGAGGCAGCGGAGCTATTCCTATTGTTAATAAGAGAAGATGAATTTATCGAATTTCTAACATTACCAGGCTATGAAAAAATTAGTTGAATAACGAAACTATTGTAGGAGGTGATTTGCGTGAAAACAACTACTCAAGAACTAAACACAAAGGTTTGTCGTGAATGCGGATGTGTTATTAATGAGCAAGTAGAATCATCCCTTTACGAGTGCGAACGTTGTATCGGCTTGAATGAGGAATAACGAACATAAAAAACAGTGAAGGAGTTAGATCGCCGTCACTGTTTTTTTGCGTGCTTTTTACAATTATAAATATGGAAGTTGGGTATCAGTGAATGTTCTATGCACATTAATTGATATTTTTTGTTTATTTTTCAAGTATAAAATTTTAGTAGTTATTAAATCAAATACCGCTAAAAATTCACGAAAAAGACACACTTCATCAAGCTAACCTGACAAATTTATTGGGTCTTATGGTATAATCCTTTTCTGGATAAAATACTTATTAAGTACTATATGTTATAGGAAGATAATAATATTCTAATTTGAATAGATAATGAAGGTAAATAATTGTTAATTTTAAAGTTTTGAATATTTGTAAATCCAGTATTATAGAATACCTAATTTAAATGTAAATTTGAAATGGGAAATAAGAGAATTGAGGGATTCGTCGTGAAATTGTTTTTTAATTTAAAAACATCAGTAAAGTTGATAGCTGCATTTGTATTCATGGGCATCATTATAGGTGCTGTAGGGGCATATGGAGTGAAGAATTTAGGGAAATCCAATGAACAATTACAATTTATGTTTGATGAACGGGTTGTTCCGATAAGTAATCTTGGGGATGTTGAGACTTCATATCAGCGAATTCGTGTAAGTATTCGTGATATGGTATTCGTGGCAGAGACAACTTCTAAAAAGCAAGAGTTTGAAAATGTTATTAACACAATAAAAGAAGAGATTGATGCTGAACTAAAGTCATATGAAACTGGTTCTATTATGCTTGATTCTGAACAGGCAATTCTCAATGATTTATATCCTGCTTTAGAAGGATATTACTCTATATTAGATCGAGCTGTTGCGTATGCATACGCAAACGATCAGGAGGAGTATTTAGGTATTGCTCCAGAATTTAAGGTATCAGGAGATACAGTAGAAGGTATTATTAGTGATCTCATTAGTCTGAACATTGATTTAGCAAAAAAATCAAATGAAGATTCTAATGCACAGTATTATCAAGCACAAACTATGACTATAATAGTTATTCTAATTGCTGTGTTATTAAGTATTGCTATAGGGTACGGTATTGCTCAAATGATTTCAAGACCATTGAAAAAGGTAGTAACTTTAGTTGGTCAAGTAGCAAATGGTGATTTAACACACTCAACAAATATTGATACAAAAGACGAGGTGGGAGTTCTAGCTACATCGATGAATGCAATGGTAATAAGTTTGCGTAAGTTGATGCAAGACGTAATGAATACATCTCAACAAGTAGCCGCATCATCTGAGGAGTTAACGGCAAGTGCTGAACATACTAGTCGTGCAACAGAGGAAATAACAAATTCAATCCAAGGAATAGCCTTAGAGGCAGAAACTTCTACAGCTAGCCTAGAAGAAAGTTCAACAGGTCTAGAAGAAGTGACACTAGGGATCCAGAACATTGCAGAAAGCTCGAATAGTATCTCAGAAGCTAGCTCAAATGCAACTTCTCAAGCGAAAATGGGAGGGGAGTATGTTGGTAAAACGACTCAACAAATGCATGCGATCAATGAATCGGTAAATGAGAGTAGCGAAGCCATTAGGTCTTTAGGTAAACGATCACAGGAAATTGGGGAGATTACAAAGGTTATTACGGAAATTGCAAATCAAACCAACTTATTGGCATTAAATGCTGCAATCGAAGCAGCAAGAGCTGGAGAACATGGAAAAGGATTTGCAGTAGTAGCAGATGAAGTTCGTAAGTTGGCAGAACAATCTCAACAATCATCTCAACAAATTTCTGAGTTAATAAATGAAATTCAAGTAGAAATGACTCGGTCTAACGAATCAATTAATCAAGTTAAATCGGATGTGGAAGAAGGATTGACGATAGTTGGAAAAACGGAAGAAAGCTTTGAAGTAATCTTGGTTTCCTTGGATCAAGTAGGTATGCAGATAGATGATATGGCTGCGACAGCTGAACAAATGTCTGCCAGTGCCCAAGAGGTTTCTGCCAATGTGGCTAGTAGCACTTCGATGTCAAGAGATTCGTCCGCGAACTCCCAAACAGTTGCGGCAGCTACAGAAGAACAGCTTGCTTCTATGGAGGAAATTTCGTCAGCTTCTAACAATCTATCTGAAATGGCTATGAATCTACAAGAACTTGTAAGTAAGTTTAAAATATAAAATAGAACCCCCTGACATCAATCATTTGGATTTTGTTAGGGGGATTTATAATTTTAGTGAGTGATTGTGTCATAATAGTAGTGATTCAATGATACCGGGAAAACAAGTGAGGTGTTAATATGTCGTCTGCTAAAAAAGATTTAAGGATTTGCAACAAAGGGCACAAGTTTTATAAAAGTAGTAACTGTCGAACATGTCCAACTTGTGAGTTAGAAAACAAACCAGACAGTGGATTTCTTTCGCTGCTCTCTGCACCAGCAAGACGTGCATTAGTCCACAACGGTGTGACTTCTTTGGAGGAACTCTCTAAATTCAGTGAAAAAGAAATTTTGAAATTTCACGGTATAGGACCAGCCTCCATACCGACACTTAAATCTAGTTTGGAGAGAGAGAGTTTGTCCTTTAGAAATTAAAATCATCGGAATAAAAGTGAGTAGGTAGTTCCACAGCCCCCACAAACGTAATTATTTTCGACTAGCTCGCACACGAGTTTGAAAGAATAATCACTTGTGGTGAAAAGTTATCCCTACGCATAAAGATTTTATAATTCCTCAAAGATTAAAAAATGCATCGCTAAATCACGATGCATATTTTTAAAACCTATTCAGCAGGAAATGTTGTTTGAACGGTCTTTTGCCCACTTTCCTCTACATATTCAATGATTAGTTGTGTGCCTTCCGCCAGGTTTTCAAACTGAGATATTGCCACTTCTGATAATTGCATTACTTCTGTACCGCCATCTACATTTTTCACTTCAATGGAGTGAGGATCTACTAGGCCGATAAAGGTGACTTCCTGTGTTTGAACGACAAGTTTTCCAGGTGTCGTCAATAATTCATACGCTACTTTTTCTTTTTGCTCGTTTAACCCACTTGCCGTTGACCAAACAATTAATGTATAAGACCCCGCAGGTACTCCTGCAAGTTCTTCTTCTAGATTGAGTGGAACTGTCCATTCTTCACTAGGCCGTAGTTTCTTTTCTTGCATTTCATTTGTGAATGATTTGTTTGTTGAATAAGTGTAAATGACTGCATTTGCTTTATTCAATAACTGGAATTCGATTTGTTGCCCACTCGACATTTCCAAAACAGCCTCTTCTGATGATTCATTTGTAATCGTAAAAGTGCCCTCTCCATCACCTGTTAGATCAAGCTGTGTGGATATATGTTCCTCTATCGCGTCAGTTCCTGTTTTGGATTCAGTTGTACCGGATCCACAGCTAGCCAAGATAAAGAGAGGGATTAAGAATAGTAAGAACCAACTTACTTTTTTACCTCTTCTCATGTTGTACACCTCCTGTTTAAGAATTAGACCGCTTCCTGGATAAAAAGTTACACTCGAAGAGAACAATAATTTTTTGCGAGAAAAGCGAAAGTACCATCAAAGATAAAATGATGCGTCAGCTGAAACTAAAACCTGTATATAGTACGTTCAATGTGTTTAAAAGAAAATCTTATACTAAGAGAAATACAAAGTGTCGACTCCAACAGGGGTAAGCGAGAAAGTCCGATCTCAAAAGGCAAGCTTCCGGCTGAAATGTAATTTAGTGGAATTGTTAATTCTTAAAAATTATATAACCTATATCATTAAAAAAACTTCCCTGTGTGAGACACTGGGAAGTAGTTACTACGCTTTTACTGGGCTAAATTCATGAACCCACACAGTCATATGGGGCAACCAAGGCATACCGGGATGGTAAGCCAGGATAGATTGTTTATAGTCCTCTACTGATTCAAATCCTTCTTGTTTTGCATGTTCATCTGTCAAATCGCCTAGTGTTTGTATATATACACGGTCTACAACGAAAGACTGACCTTGAAGCTCCATTATTTCGCCTACATCAGCATAGCGGCCATTACGTCGTGTGGCAGTTTTTTTTCCTTGTAATACTAAAGCAACATCGGATTCCATAGTTACTAATCTTTCAACGGAACACGTCTTTGCAGGTAAATTCGTTTCTTCGTGATTTGTCATAATTAGCCCACCTTGTATAAAAATTTTGCTATTTAAAACTAAGTGTACACTTTAATTGGGTTTCTTACTATGAGGATAAAAAGACTATTTTTTATTTGTATAGTTCTGATCTCGTGTAAATGGCTCCGATACAACTGTATGAGCGAGCTCAACAGGAGTCTTGCCTTCTTCTTCAAAATATATTTCCTCTAAATCCGAAAAGTTTTCAAAATAGGAATGAACAATTGTTCCAATAAAAATATTCTCCCCAGCACTTCCTTGTACATTATCTAATCCCTTCATATTTAAAACTAGTTTCTTATTATCGTTTTCAATTCGATAATCAATCAGCTCGACATCAATCACCATAATTTCTTCAAAAATTTGATGGAATAGGTCTTCTGAGAATTCAAAAGTGGCCTCGTATGGCACCACGTTTTCCGCATTTTCATCTCCTTTAAAGACTACAAGTGTTTCTGAAGTATCTGAAGGCACTACATTCCCTGCTTCATGTCCAGCCCATTCGTACGCTATCTCTTGTTTCTGCTCACTTAATTCTTCAGCGGTTGCCCAAGCCACAAGAGTGTATGACCCAGCCGACACTTCTGCTAATTCTGTTTTCAAATCAAGCGGAATGACTATTTCTTCACTTGGTTTCAGCACTTTTTCAGAAATCATAAGGACAAATACTTTATTAGCAGAATAAGTAAATACAGTATTCTTTTCATTGTCTAAAAGTTGGTATTCTAAATCTTGACCACTAGGATACGTTAATGTCACTTCTTCATCTGTTTCATTTTTAATCGTAAAAGTAGCATTACCATCCTCTTCAACTTCTATTTTTGTGGTGACACTTTTATCTTCCTGTTGCTCAGGTTCATTTACGGTTGTAATACCTGAATTATCTGTTCCGCAGCTAGTTAGGATTAATATGAGAAAAATGGTAAATACACTTCCAATTATTCTATTCACTCTATTCACTCCTTTACAAATTAGACAGTTTCACACGTAGAAAGTTACATTTTATTAAATAGTCTTTTTTTCTTAAGAATTTCTTCATATTTTCCCTACTGGAATGTTAAGGAATGAGGGGTACAATAAGTAACATAGAACGATAAGGAATGGAATCGAAGTTAAAACACATCCCTGTGCTATGGATGTATAACGGGCAAAGGAGGTAAATAAATATGACACAGTTTACGGTATTAGTAACAGATGATGACCAAGATATTCGAGATGGTATTGAAATTTATTTAAAAAATGAAGGCTACAGAGTTTTAAAAGCTGCGAATGGTTTAGAAGCATTGCAGTTAATAGAAGAAAACGAAGTTCATGTCATCATATTAGATATAATGATGCCGAAAATGGATGGAATTGCAGCGACATTTAAAATTAGAGAGCAAAAAAATATTCCAATTATTATGCTGAGTGCAAAAGCAGAGGATTCGGATAAGATTCATGGGCTCTCTATTGGTGCAGATGATTATGTGACGAAGCCTTTTCATCCGATGGAATTGGTGGCACGTGTGAAGTCTCAGTTAAGAAGATATACAAAATTAGGAAATTACCAAGGGCAGCAGCAAGTGATTGAAATAGATGGTCTGATTTTGAATAAAGAGGCGAAGGATCTTTCTATAGAAGGTGAGTCCGTTAAATTAACGCCGATTGAATTTAAAATTACAGAGCTGCTGATGACAAATGCGGGACGCGTTTTTTCCATCAATGAAATATATGAACGTGTTTGGAAGGAACCTGCATATAACGCTGAAAATATAGTAGCAGTTCATATCCGAAAAATTCGAGAAAAAATAGAAGCAGATCCTAAAAATCCTAGATATTTAAAGGTGGTGTGGGGCGTTGGCTATAAAATCGACAAGTAAAATGAGTTTTCTTTTATCTATAGTTGCAATTGTCTGTGGGTTACTCTGTTTGTTTTATTGTCTAACCAACCTATTGCCAGTGGTAGAAATTAGAGAGAGCTTTGTTGAAATTATTCAAAACATGAAAGAGGGGATAGTGGGGTGAAAAAACCAATTATAAAGGATTTACTAGTATCTTTGTTAGCGGTAATGATAATTTTAGCATTCTTTACGCTAATTAGAGACGGTGGAAATTATATAGGTAAAACCTATTTTGACAGCGATGGTTTTAATGAAGAAGTGAGTAACTTTGAGTCGTCTGTTGTTTCACTTGTTTTAGCTGTTCCTGAGATTGAAGAAGTTAAGAAAAATATTACCGTTACTGAGGAAGAAATAGAAGAATATCGTTACCGTTTTGGTAGTCTACAAGAGCAACTTGACTCCATCATATATCAGTATGAAGCAAGAACGGACGATGAATCCATTGCAGAACGCAATAAAAAAATGGAAGACATTACGAAAAACTTTGAGGATAATGTCTATGTGAGAGACAAGGTAATAATAGAGAAAGAAAAACAAGTGGATGAGTATTTTCGAGGATTAGAGCGGAGTAAAAATGAGTTTCTAAACTTTAATGGTGGATTTATTTATAGCTTAACAAATAAAGAAACAGGTGAAGAATTTTCAAACGGAGACATGGACTCTAAACTTGCTTACAAAAAGGAATACTCTAGTAAGTCAAATTTTTTAAGAGAAAATGTTGTAAATGAATATATAGAAAACTCTGGGTATGTGGAAGAGTTAATTGCTTACAGTTTCCCTCAATTTGAAGGAACTATTGCTATATCAGAAGCGAGTATTATGAATGGTGATCGAGCAGAGAGCTATCAGTATTTTAAAAAAGAAGAGAGATTATTTTTCGGAATACTTATCCTAGGTACTCTAGCAGCTATTGCATTTATTTTTATATGGAGAAAAAACAAGAGTCATTTTCAGAATGAGGATGGAAAGTATTGGTATCGTAGCTTACCGGTAGATGTTCAATGGGTATTATTTTTTATCACTATTTATATTGTTTTTACTGCAACAAATGAGTTAAGAAACGGTATTATACATTATGGTGGTTATGATATCCCTATCTTTACGCTTATCATTGCACTACTATCAACAGCATTTGCATTTTATCAATGGATATGGATAGAAAAAGTGTATGGAAATATAGAGTGGAAGAAAAGTCTCGTGTACAGATGGTTTAAGTCATTAGAAGGCTTTTTCCTAAAACGCACGATTGGTGTACAAACTTTAATCATGCTTGTGGTCATTTTCTTCTGGGGGTTTGGCACATTACTGTCAGTTGTTATGCCAATTGCTTTTATCGTTTGGGTTCCTGCAACGATGTTTATTGGTATACCAGTACTTGTGTTTTTATTGTCCAGAATGTCATACCTGAACCGAATTATTGTGAAAACAGAAGAAATGGCAAGAGGCGTTATTGGCAATGAAATCGAAGTGAGAGGGAAGTCCCCGATTACTGAGCATGCGGCTAACTTAAACGGACTTCGTGAGCGAATAAAATCCTCGCATTCCGAGCAAGCAAAAAGTGAACGCTTGAAAACAGAGCTTATCACAAATGTTAGTCATGATTTGCGTACACCGCTAACATCTATTATCACATATACTGATTTGTTGAAAAATCCAAGCATTACGGATGAAGAGCGAGCATCCTATATTGCAATTTTGGATAAAAAGTCAATGCGTTTGAAAACACTAATTGAAGATTTATTTGAAGTATCTAAAATGGCGACAGGAAATATCGAATTAGACAAACGAAAAGTGGATTTAACCCAACTCCTGCAGCAAGCAATCGCTGAGCATCAGGAAGATATTAATAAATCGGGGCTAGAGTATCGTGTAGCCATTGGCACAAAGCCAATCATGTCATATGTAGATGGACAAAAGTGGTGGAGGGTTCTTGATAACCTAATCATCAATACGCTGAAGTACGCAATGCCTAATACTCGGGTGTATATTAATTTAGATCAAATCGACGGAGAAGCAGTTTTTGTTATCAAAAATATAGCGAAATATGAGCTAGGTAACGACGTGAATGAATTAACCGAGCGATTCAAGAGAGCAGACACATCTCGTCATACAGAAGGCTCCGGACTTGGCCTTGCTATCGCGCAGTCTATAGTGGATTTACATGGGGGCAGTCTGCGAATGGATGTTGACGGAGATTTGTTCAAAGTCACTGTAATAATAGCTGTAATTTAAAAAAAGAAATCCAAACGAGTGAAGGGTTCTGTTACCTCGAAAAACTAAAATTTAACTTGTTATATAAATCTAAAAATAGCAATGAGACTGGGACAGAAGTGGCCTCTATGTATGAAAAAAGTGAAATCGCAAGCGCGATTTCACTTTACTTTAAGATTATATGGACAAGATCTTATACGCTTGCCGCATATTTCGGGATATTCACAGCCATTAATGCAAGACCGATTTCGTTTTCGACCTTAGATTTTCCATGAACAGAAAATCGGGTAAAACCAAAATTAGCCTTTGAGAATCCAAAAACTGTTTCCACATCAATCTTACGTTGACGGTAAATGGCACCTGTTTTTCTTCTGAAGGCTTTGTTCGTACATATTCTTTTTGTTGTTCTCATTTCACATTGACCATGAGCCTACGATTCGTACCTTCTTGTGACTTTGTACATAACGTTCGCAGCGGACAACCTGTACAATTTTCACATTCATACATTTTGAATTGGCGCTGGAATGATGTTTTATCGGTACGTGTGGCATTGTATTGGAAGGTCAGTTGCTTTTCATTTGGGCAAGTATAGCTGACATTTTTTTATACTTGAAATTATGTAGGGTTTACTTGATATAGACGGGATATTAGTTGTATGGAGTGAAGGCGGCGACTCCCAGGGGACAAGCGTGTGCGAGAGACTACAGGCTCGACCCGTGCCCTCAGGAAAGTGTTCGCCATAACGGAAAACAACGGCTACGAAGTATATAGAAAAATAAAGCAGTTCAAATTTTACTCCATAGTAAAATTTGAACTGCTTTTAATTTTGAGGTGTGTTTTGTCCCAGCTTCATTACTATCTTTAGTTTGTCATGTAGAAAAATTGCGGTCAAAAAAACACCCTTTTATCAAATGGGTGTGTCATTTGCATATAAGCCTTCATATATAAAAAAACACGTCAAATACATTGTAAAAGACGAGAATTTGTGTTAAATTTATATAGATATATGCTAAAAATATAAAGTAGCATTATATCCCTATTTTAAATTATACATTATACTTTTTCGTTTGTCAAACCCAAACTTTTTAAGGAGTGGTTGCTATGGATTCTGAATTTCAGCTGGAGCAAAAACGAGTGGATAGTGTAATTGAGACAATAACAGCGCAAGTCATCAGATTAGAAGAAGAAACTTCTCGGAGTCGGAACGAACTGGTTAATATACGCAAACACTTTTGGGATGAAGTCAAGGTGAATGTTGATACCTTCGACGATTATCTTGAGACCATCATTGGCTTGAGACAAGAGACTCAAGCTCTATCAATTATTCAAAGTACCGATAGACATGTAACTAAGAAATTATCCACGCTTAAACGTATGCAAGAGGTTCCCTACTTCGGCAGAATCGATTTCATTGAAGAAGGAGATTCTACTCATGAACAAATTTATATTGGAATCTCCACACTTAGAGATGCAAGTGGTGAAGAGTTTCTTGTCTATGACTGGAGGGCACCTGTCTCAAGCGTCTACTATGAGTACCAGAATGGATCGGCTAAGTATGCAACTCCTGCGGGCGAAGTCCGAGGCATATTAGAGAAAAAATGGCAATATCTTATCCGAGGCGGAGTTCTCCAATCCATGTTCGATACAAGTCTAACCATTGGAGATGAGATTTTACAACAGGTGCTGGGCAAAGGTACAGACAAACATATGCACAATATAGTAGCTACCATTCAAGAGGAGCAAAACCGAATTATCCGCCACGATCGAGGAAGATTGCTCATTGTACATGGTGCAGCCGGCAGTGGAAAAACATCGGCAGCGCTGCAGCGGATTGCTTTTTTGCTCTACAAATATCGAGATAGTATAAATGCCGATCAAATTATTCTATTTTCACCTAATTCGATGTTTAACAGTTATGTGTCCAATGTTTTACCAGAACTTGGAGAAGAGAATATGCAACAGGTCACATTTCAGGAATATTTAGACCGTCGGCTAAGTGGAGAGTTTCAAGTTGAAAATCCCTACGAGCAATTGGAGTATGTTTTAACTGCTGCGAATACCCCTTCCTACAGGTCAAGAGTTGAAAGCATTCGATTCAAAGCATCTCCACTCTTTTTTAAAGCTATCGAAGCATATAGGAAATCGTTAGAGTTATCTGGAATGTTATTCAAGGATATAATTTTCAGAGGAAAGCCTATTGTTACAGCTGGTCAAATAGCAGATAGATTTTATAGTAACGACACATCACTCCGCTTCCATAATAGACTTGAAAAGTTAAAGGATTGGCTAACAAAGAAAATAAATGAAACCCAAAAGGTTGAATTAACTAAGCAATGGGTACAGGAGAAAATCGAACTGCTTAGCAACGAGGATTATCATAAGGCCCAGACCTACTTGGCGAAAAAACACGGTTATAAAGCAGAATCGATTGCAGATTATGAGCCCGAGCATGAAGCGCTTGCGCGATTAATTGTTCAACAGAAACTAAAGCCGTTGCGTAAAAGAGTAAAAACATTTAGTTTCATCGACATTAAGGGGATATACGAGCAACTTTTTTCTGATTCACTGCAAATTAAACAGTGGATAAAGGGGGAAGTGCCCTCGGAATGGACGGAGATTTGCCAAGCGACGATGGAGATGCTAAATGAGGGGAAACTATCTTACGAGGATGCTACTCCATTCTTACTTATGAAAGAGCTTATTCAAGGATTTCAAACGAACGGTTCTATTAAGCACATACTTGTTGACGAGGCTCAGGATTATTCTCCGTTTCAATTCGAGTTTCTAAAGCGTTTATTTCCTTCAGCAAAAATGACTGTGTTAGGTGACTTTAATCAGGCGATATTCGCCCATGCAAGCGAAAAGGATAACTTTGACGCACTGATGAGCTTATACGGACAGCCTGAAACGGAAGTGATTAACATGACACGTAGCTATCGATCCACAAAGCCGATTATCGAGTTTACACGCAAGCTAGTACCTAACGGCGAACGGATTATCCCATTCGATCGCGACGGGGAGCAACCCGTTTTGACACAATTGCTGAATCACACAGAACTACACCGCTGCATCACTTCCAAAGTCGCGGCTTTGCGAAATCTTCGTTATAAGAGTATTGCTATAATATGTAAATCAGGTGAGGAGAGTAAGAGTGCATACGAATCCCTGTCTCATATCGATGATATTAAGCTCGTGAAGAACAGCTCTAGTGAATATGAAGAAGGTGTTGTTGTCATACCGTCATACTTATCCAAAGGCATCGAATTCGATGCTGTCATCATTTATGATGCATCAGAGCTAGTATACGGCGATGAGAGCCTTCGTAGAGTTTTCTATACTTCCTGTACTAGAGCTATGCATTATTTACAACTTTACAGCGTAGGTGAACCAACCCGATTATTGGGAAACGTATTGCAGGAGAGTTTAATCCAATCTTGACATTGTTGAAATTTTAACGATAAACACATGAGCGATTATCTAATATAGAATAATTAATCAGCCAAAAATATGTAAAGTTCACTGCTTACATGTTTTTGGTTTTTTTATAAAAATGCAGTCCTATACTTCTAACCGACTGAAGCAATATTAACCGAACATCCACTGTTAGGTGTTCCTGTGTTGCTGGGGTTCAGACATTGTTTAAAATCGAAACCCATGATATCTATGGTATATTTTAGATAGGTACTAATCTGTTATATACATATTGAAATGAAGAATGGGGATGAGAAAATGGAAACGTTGGGTCAATTTAATTTTGCACGAATATATACATTAGGTAGGATTAAACAGGTGAAAGATGTCGCATGGGATATACAACCACCTGGTTTCAATAACACTATTCGTTGGAATGTAGGTCATATTTTTGTAAATTCAGAGATGCTAACGAAAAAGGCAATTCCTTCGTATGAAATTGTTCATCCAGAATGGCTAACTCTATTCGTCCCTGGAACAAAACCAAGTGAATGGGGTGTCGAGCCTCCTACTTCAAATGAATTAGTCAATGCTTTACAGGAACAAACGGAGCGGATAAAAGCAGTGCTAGACAACAATCTATCTAATGTTCTAATAGAGTCCATGTCAATCGGGAACCTACATGAAATGAATACAGTAGAGGCACTAGTGCAATTCATAGTTTGGCATGAGGGAGTTCATGCAGGGATAATCCACGCATTGAACCGTGCTACAAGTTAGTAATGATGAAAATTTACATTGTAGGGTCAGTGGGGAGTGGTAAAACTACACTAGCTCGTAAAGTTGCTGCTGAGCTTCAAGTTCCGCACTTCGAAACCGATAATTTTGTATGGAATCATCAGCCAACGGGTGACGTTAGAAATGAAATGGATGTCAGAAATGAATTATTTAGTGATGCAGTACAGCAAAGTAAATGGGTAATAGAGGGCGTTCATATCGATTGGACTGACGAGGCATTACTAGTAGCCAATCAAATTATTTTTTTAGACATCCCCGTGAACAAAAGAACATGGCGCATTATAAGACGATACATCCGTCAGCTTCTAAAAATAGAAAAGGTAAATTATAAACCGACCCTAACTATATTCTGGAAGATGTTTCGGTGGAATAGATACTTCGAAGAACAAATGAAACCGGAGTTCATACAAAAATTTGAAGTTTATGGCACAAAAGTGCATTATCTTCGAACAAATGAAGAAGTAAAAAATTGGTTGCGAGAGATTTCAGGGGAAAAATCCAGCTAAACAAGTCAATGTAAAAAAGGATCACCATCTTCTGAAATGGTCATCCTTTTTTTTCATCGTATCTATTTCTTTTATTAAATAATCCAATTTACTTTGTATGTCTGATAATTGCTGCTGATTTACTTGCTTTTTTTGTTCAATATTCTTTTCTTCCTGTGCTAGTTCGGAGAGGGCGATGCCTTCGCCAATGGTTTCAATAATGTACCCAATTGTTACAATAACAGTCCCTAAAAATCCAACCTTTGCAGCTAGGTTAGTCGTTTCCTCGTTCTCCGGCTCAATAGGGTCTAGTGGTGGATTCATGCGCACTAACATCCTTTATGCTGTCTTTTTAGCTTTATTGTCCAGCTCCAGCGCCTAGCCCCTCGAGTCGCTTCAGAATTTCAGCAAAGGCAAAGGACGCCTTTACGTGAAATTCTTCCAGCGCTTGTCAGGGCTGCCATAGGCGCTTGCGCTTTTCTTAATAGCATATGATGACGCGAACGAATAAGTTATTTTTTTGTGGGAACCAGTTTATGTTCAAATGCATAGATAACGGCTTGTGTACGGTCGCTTACCTCGAGCTTCGACAAAATATTGCTGACATGTGTTTTGGCTGTTTTCAATGCTATAAAGAGAGTGTCGGCTATGTCTTGATTTGTTTTGCCCTCAGCCATGAGTAGCAGTACCTCATGTTCTCGGTCCGTTAGATCATCATGAAGAGCATGGTCCGAGCCTTGGCGCATACGCTTCATCATTTTATTGGTTACTTCGGGCTCTAACACCGCATCTCCGTTTAATGTTTTACGAATAGAGTCGGCAATATGAGAGGCTTTCGAAGTTTTTAATAAATAACTGATAGCACCAGCTTCGAGTGCAGGGTATACTTTGTCATCATCAATAAAGCTCGTGACAATCATTACTTTTGCTTCAGGCCATTGTTGAACAATTTCGCGTGTAGCTTCTGCCCCACTCATTATCGGCATAACCATATCCATTAAAATTATATCTGGTCTATGCTCAAGAGCCATGTTCACTGCTTCTTTTCCATTAATAGCCTCTGCTACTACTTCCATATCCGGCTGTGCCTGCAAGTATGCGGAAACGCCGATGCGCACCATTTCATGATCATCCGCTAATAAGATTCGAATCATTCTCTCGCACTCCTTTCTCTAACTGGATTTTTTCAATATCTGTTTTTTCAATTGGCAGCTTCACTTCAACAATTGTGCCTTGAGAAGGAACAGAAACAATTTTACTTATTGCGCCGATTTCAACAGCCCGTTCCTGTACACTTTGCAATCCATAAGAGCCGTTTTTGGAATCTACATGTTCAAATCCAACACCGTTGTCTTGAACGCGGAAGATAGCAAGATTATCTCGTTCAACGAATAATATATCGACTTCAGTAGCGTTTGCATGCCGCAGTGTATTGGATAACGTTTCCTGTGCAATGCGGAACAAATGATCCTCAGCACCTTTTGATAAAGGAACGTCTTCCAAGCGGTAACGAATCGTGAAAAATACCTTTTCCTGTAATTCCATAAGTAACTCTTCTAAACCTTCTTTTAACGTTTTATCATGTAAGGCTGCAGGTCGGAGATGCAGTAATAATGCACGCATTTCTAATTGAGCCTGCTGTACAATTTTTTCAGTTTGTAGCAATGTTTTTGGAGCTTTTTCATGCTGAGTTTCTTCAACTTCCACCATAGCGGATAATAGCATGGATGCAGCAAACAATTGCTGAGACACGGAATCATGTAGCTCTCTAGCTAATCGTTGCCTTTCTTGCACGATCCGTTCCTGAATAAGTTTATCTTGAGCCTCCGCTTTTTCATTCGTAATACGCTGCAGTGTCTTACGCTGTGTTACGATAAGTTGCTCTAGTTGAGTTGTTGTAACATGTAATCGCTTTGAATAGGTATACTTTTTCTTCGCTGGTGTAAATGTTTCTGCCTCCAGCAAAGGGCGTAGGCTAGTATCAATCTTTTTTTCCTGATCTCGAACCTTTTGTAGTGTGTTCATTGAAAAACTAAAACTCATAATTGCAAGAATGATAATAATCCAGGCTCCAAAAGGAACCTCTGCATACTTTATTTCTAGTAGGGACCACCAGGCATCTTCATTTGGCCATCCCCATAGTGCATAGAGTAGAAGTGCTGCCAGTGTAAGTAAAATGGTAAAAATAGAGAGACCTTGCCCAAAAACAATCTTCATTTACGGATCACCTCAATATCCCCAATCCATGTAGATACGGTAATAACTAATTCAGAAGCGTATGTGACATCCTCTAAATAACCATCTTTCACTAGGACAGATTGGTTCCATAATCGTTGTACACCGCGACCAAAAATATCTGCTTCTCCAATAACGGTTGCATAATGTATCCTTACTGGAATTTCATATGGTACATAGATGGTCACTTTCCCAAGGGACTGACGAATAGAAACGAAGGATGTACCCTTTGGCAAAACTGTTTGTGTTACATCAATTACTTGTTCTCCATAAAAGCTTTGCACGTGGACATCTTGCCACTCGTAAGCATTAAAAGGAGTCGTTTGAGAAGAAAATAACTTATTTTGAATAATACTATTTGGAGTTTCTTTATATACGGTGTCAAATGGACGTACCATTTTTTGAATGGGTTCATTTTTCCATAATTTGAACAAAATATAACTCATTACAGCTAATAGTAGGACTCTCAAGCTCCACATAGAAAAAACAGCAATGATCAAAAAGATAAATCCGGTCCAAAATAAAAAACGAGTTCGTTTTCGCATGCTAAAATACATCATCCCAATGCCAAGAAGAACTAATACAATACTGCCGTTTCCAAAAATTGTAGCCTCTATGAACATAAGGAAAACAAAACAAATGAGTATAAAAGCTAATCTGTTTGTCTGGTTTTCTTTCATAACGAGTATTCCTCCTTCTTCGCATAAGGTGAAGCTTCCATCAGTGGGGGTTTCTTCACCTCCCGCTGATTGAAAAATTGATCTAAGTAAAATAATGCCGCATCGTGCTGCAATGCCTAATTGATCACTGATCTGTTGACCCAGGATGTTTAACTGGGATAAAGATTAGTAAGGAGAAGGCGAGTGCCTTCTCCTCTATAACCTGCTAATCTTTCTATCTGTCTAGCTCCAGACGCCAGCTGTTAGAACACTTCAGACTTACTGAAAAGTAAAGGGAGCCTTTACTTCAAGTCTTCCAGTGCTTTTCGCAGCAGAACGCGTCTTGCGCCTTTCTTCTAGTTTACACAATTTCCGCTTTAGTTTGTGCGTTTTTTTCTAATATTTCTAAACGTTGTTCCATTGAAGTGATTTCATGCTCTTTTTCGATCTTTGTTCCAAGACGTTCGATGTATTGTTCCATGTCTTCGAATGTGCCGAAATTCTTTTCTTTTTGTTCAGGCTGTAAAATACGATCCATTTGATGGTGAGCACGAGTTACATTCTCTTTTCCCATCAATTGCAATTGGCGAACTTTCATGTCTTTGATTTTATGTTTCATCTCTTCGTATTTACGTTCTAATCCGAAAAGCTCTTCTGTTGTTTGATGAATGCTATTTTGTAATACAGCGGCACGTTCCTCGTATGCTTTTACTTCCGCTAAAGCGAATGCAGCTAGGTCTTCCTCACCGCTGTTAGTTGCAAGGTCTACTTGATTTTTACGTTTTTCAACCATTTGCATAGTTTCAGTTAGTTCTTTTTCTAATTCTTGCTTTAGGTTTCCTTGTCGCTCTAACCATTTCCCAGTTTGTTCAGTTTGTTTTTCTGCTTCCCGAATGTATTGGTTTAGCATTGCAATTGGGTTTTTTTCTTCTTTTTTATCAAATAACTTGTGTAAGTCTGCTTCTATTGAATATTTTAATCTGTTTAATAATGATGTCATGTTAGTTTCCTCCTTATTTTGAAAGCTCATTCCATTGTTTTTCAAAGTTTACAAATGGGTCGTCTGTTTTAACGATTGGTGATGAAAAGTTTAGTGTTTCGTTGTTCCATTTTTTCATTACATACCAAACTGCTAGAATTGCTAAGATAGCGAAAAATGCAGGTACATTTACAACTGCAGTGATTAAACCAACGATACCCACGCTTGCCCAAAAGATTTTCAAAAAGGTTGAATCACTCTTCAAGTAAAAATGTACCCCTGCAAAGACAACTGCAGCGGAAACTCCAAGAGCTAAAAGTGAACCTAAGTTAGCTAATGCTACAATCCCTGCGATAATTCCTAGTGTTAATAAACCAAATTTTTTCATATATTTGTTCCTCCTCTCGTTTGTATTACAAGCTTACCAATTCTAGAAACTAATCCAAACGGGCTTAGAATTGATTTTCCTATCAGTCTAGAGGCTTAGGAGTACTAAGACAAAATCTGCTATACTTATGGAAAAGTAGTCATGAATTAGTGTAGTATCTGATACTTTGTTGAGTTAAAAATACATACATTGGAGAACTGATACATGAAAAGAATTATTGGAGCAATAGTAGCGATCCTCTTATATTCTGCCATTGTCTTTTACTTTGGCTGGGGCATTTCCAAGTGGTTAGAACTTTACTTTCCTATAAATAGATGGTTATTTGGTATTGCCTGGGGACTAATTGCTTTTGGCTTTGTCATTGGGAGATTCAGTCATAAGCTACGGCTATTTAGTGTAATAGGATCCTACTGGTTTATTGTCATGCAGTATGGGATTATCCTATTTCCAATCGCTACCTTACTACTGTGGATTTTCCCATCTTCTTTGAAATTGATAGGGTGGACGGTTTTCTTGATTTTCCTCTTTATATTAATATTTGGAACTTATAATGCATATACACCTGTTGTTCGAGAACTTTCTATTGTAATGCCGAAAAAAGGTTCTAAGCTAGAATCTATTAAAGTAGTGGTTGCATCTGATTTCCACCTTGGTTTATTATCCAATAAGGCGCATTTAAGTCGCTTTGTGAAAAAAGCAAATGCAGAGAAGCCGGATTTAATATTATTAGCAGGGGATTTAGTCGACGATGATCCTATTTGGTTTGTTCAAAATGGCATGTCCGAAGTGATGAAACAACTTGAGTCTACGTATGGTATATATGGGGTGCTTGGAAATCATGAGTATTATGGAAAAAAGATTCCTCTATTAGTAGAAGAGATGGAAGCATCGAATGTCCGTATGTTATTAGATGAAACTATTTTAGTGGCAGATTCGTTCTATTTGACAGGTCGTGAAGACTTGACGAATAAAAACAGAAAGCAATTATCTGAATTATCTCCAGAAGAAAGAGATCTACCTTGGTTTGTTATGGATCATACACCATCTAATTTACTGATACCTGAGAAGGAAAAAGTAGATTTCCATGTGTCTGGTCATACGCATTTAGGACAAATGTGGCCAAATCATTTATTTACGAGAAGGATATTTGAATTAGATTATGGGTACAGATGTAAAGGAAGTTTACATGCCATTGTATCTTCTGGGTTTGGCTTTTGGGGACCGCCTATAAGGTTAGGTAGTCAATCAGAGCTATGGTCAGTAAACATTAGGTTAGAGGATGTGGAAGTATAATGGAAGCATGGATTACAGACTGGATGAATCAGTTTGGTTATCTAGGAGTATTTTTATTAATTTTGGCAGAAAATATGTTTCCCCCAATTCCATCTGAAGTGATTTTAACACTTGGAGGATTTATGACGACGACTACTAGCATGACGAAGCTTGGTATTATTATTGCTTCCACGGCAGGTTCTGTCATTGGTGCAGCTATTTTGTACTGTATCGGGACACTGTTAGATGTTGAGCGTTTGGAGAAAATCATTGGGAAGTACGGTAAATTCTTAAGATTAACTATCAAGGACATTCACAAAGCTGATGCTTGGTTCGATAAATACGGAGTCTGGGCAGTGTTTTTTGGAAGATTGATACCACTTGTAAGAAGTCTTATATCGATACCTGCGGGGATGTCGAATATGAAGTTTGGATTATTTCTTCTATTTACGACACTTGGAACATTAATATGGAATACGGTATTAGTTTCGGTAGGAGCAGCGGTAGGCGATAATTGGGATGAAATTGTTGGGTATATGGATATTTACTCTAACATTGTGTACGCACTTATAGCTATTTGTGGTATTGCATTTCTTATTTGGTATTTTAAAAAACGAGATTAAGGAGATTATATGGAATTTTTAGAGCTATTAAAAGCACTTATACTAGGGTTTGTTGAGGGAATGACAGAGTTTGCACCGGTTTCATCTACAGGGCATATGATTATTGTCGATGATATGTGGTTGAAAACGGAGGAGTTTTTAGGGAAGTATTCTGCTAATACGTTTAAAATTGTAGTCCAATTAGGATCAATTTTAGCTGTAGTAGTGGTTATGTGGAAACGATTATTTAGTTTAGTCGGGTTATACAAAATAGATACAGAAGAGTCGAGTAAGCAGTTCAATTTACTACACGTTATTGTTGGTATTATTCCAGCAGGAGTATTAGGAGTTTTATTAGAAGACTTTATAGATAAAAATTTATTTGGAGTAGAAACAGTAATATTTAGTCTTGTAGCGGGCTCTATTTTAATGATTGTTGCAGATAAGTTTGGACCTAAAAAACCTTCTATCGTAAGCTTGGACCAAATTACATATGCAAAGGCTTTTAAGGTAGGGTTAGTGCAATGTCTTTCTTTATGGCCTGGCTTCTCTCGTTCAGGAGCAACTATTTCTGGCGGGGTATTATTTGGAATGAGCCATAAAACAGCCGCAGATTTTACATTTATAATGGCTGTGCCGATAATGGCTGGAGCAAGTCTAATATCTGTTGTTAAAAACTGGGAAGACATTGATATGAACCATTTAAGTTTTTACGTTGTAGGATTTATTAGTGCGTTTGTGTTCGCCCTTATTTCTATTAAGTTCTTCCTGAAATTAATCTCGCGTGTTAAATTAATGCCATTTGCAATTTATCGCATTATTTTAGCGGCGATTCTAGCAGTTATTGTATTTCTTTAAATAATAAATTTGATAAAGTGCTCTGTTTCCGAGGAGCGATACAAAATATAGAAAAAAGCATTGCCGCTGGCAGTGCTTTTTTCAAAGTGATCAAATTTTAATATGGAGCGTAGGGAGAAAGTTTGTGAAACATTACACTTAAACTAACGGTGCATTTAGTTGAACAAGGGAAATCTAAATCGCTTGGAATATATTTTTTTAAAAAAGCATTGCTGTCTCTTAGCATTGCTTTTTTTGATGCTATGAAGTTCAGAAAATCATTTATGTCTTAGTTCATTTTTAAGTTTTCCTAACCGATTGGATCTTCATTTATACTCGCTCATTATTCATTTAATAAATTTTATTTCATGTATAGTCAACCTTACATAATGTTTAGCATACAATACAATATGTAAAACAGCACTTACTTAATTTTAAAGGGGGTATGTAAGCATGACCTATCAAGAAAAGAAAAGTATCGTCTCGTTAATCAGCGCTATTTTCATTTTTATATCCTTCTGCTTGTATATGTATCCGCATTATCCAGAAGGGGGGCTAGACTCGTCCGAAACCTTTCGCTATTGGGGTTTCTTCATTCTCATCTTAACTGTGGTATCTATAGTAGCACACATCGTAATTAGCATTATTTTTAACATTTTGTTTAGAATTACAACAAGAGAAAAAGAACCAACATTCGCAGATGAATTGGATAAATTAATTGACTTGAAAGCGCACCGAAACTCTTTCTTTATATTTATCATCGGTTTTGTTATTGCAATGGGATCGTTATTTATTGAGCAGTGGTCACAGATGATGTTTATTATTCTAATTGCTTCAGGATTCATCTCAGATGTGGTTGGCTCTTTATCTAAGCTATATTACTATCGGAAAGGTGTCTAATATGGGCAAAAATCTTGTCGGCAATCACATCCGAAAATTACGCTTTAACCATGATGAAATGACCCAGCAGCAATTAGCTGACAAGGCAGGAGTTACAAGACAAACTATCGTGGCTCTCGAGAAAGGAAATTATTCGCCATCACTAGAACTGGCCTTTCGTATTTCCTTAGCCTTTAACTTGCCATTGGAAGAGGTTTTCTTTTACGGGGACACCACAAACTTGAAAAAACAATGATCGTTTTTCCTTATCGTTTATGAATATTAAAAAAGGGGATAAAAAAATGAGTTCAAATCAGAAAGCAGCAAAGATTGTGGGGGTACTATTTTTATTAGCAGCGCTTTCGGCGGTAATTGGTCTTTTGTTGTACGATCCTATCCTAAACAGTTCCGATTACTTGATTAAGGGTTCCGAAAATGCCAATCAGGTGACACTGGGAGCACTTTTGGAGTTAATTCTTGTCGTATCAGTGATTGGAACGGCGACGACAATGTTTCCAATTTTAAGAAAGTATAATGAAACTATTGCTCTTTGGCATGTTTACTTTAGGTTTCTTGAAGCGGTTATAATTACTATTGGTGTAATTAGCGTACTGTCTCTATTGACTTTAAGCCAGAACTTCGTAACAGCTGGAGTCGCAGACGCTAGCTCTTATCAAGCTTCGGGAACATTATTAAAAGCTATACATGACTGGACGTTTATGCTAGGACCACTATTCATGTTAGGCATCAACACAATCATGTATAGTTATATATTTTATAAATTAAAGCTTGTACCCAGACCTTTATCCATTTTGGGTATGTCAGGAGCGGTGATGGTATTCATTAATGCCCTGTTAGTACTGTTCGGTGTAGTTGAACAACTTTCTGCTTGGGGTATTATGGCGCTTCCAATAGCAGCATTTGAAATGATTTTAGCTGTATGGCTCCTTGTTAAGGGATTCAATGAATCTGCACTTTCTTCCTTGTCAAAAATAGAAAATGACAATAGATTTGCTCATGCAGGTCGACTGCATTAATTAAAAAATAGAGTACAGGATCATGACATCGTCACAATACTGTACTCCTTTATTTTAGCTATTCTTATAATTCTTGTGATTCTTTCCATACTAGGAAATCATCGTAAGTTATTTGCTTATCTAAGATAGATCCGTCTTCACGGATTTCAAGTACGCGATTGTGACCTAATTCAACTATCGGGTGATTTAGTCAAGTAGAGCAACGTCTATTTAGATGTTGCTCCTTTTACATTTAAAAGTACTTCTGATAATACTCTTTCCTTAGTCTTCCACTTAATTGAGCATAGATCCTAGTTGTTTATTTATTTCTAACGCAACTATTTCTCCAATTCGGCATCCGGTAGAAAACATGAATTCAAAAGTAGCTTTTTCCATTGGGGAATGACAGGATTCACGAAGGTGTTCAATCTCTCGTTCGGTTAAATACGTGGGTATTCGTTTCCCTACTTTGGGTTCTTTAATATTGGAAGTTGGATTCTTACTCAAGTAGCCTTCTTCATGGGACCAACGAAAAAATGATTTCATAAAGCGGATACGGTGTGCAAGACTGGCCGGTTTTAAATGCTTGCCGGATACAGCGAGATACTCTTTCAGTTTATCTGTATCCAGTAATTCCATCTCTACATCCTTAAAATAATCAATTAGTAGCAAAGACTTTAACAGGTAGGCCTTCAACGTTTGTGGCGAAAAGCCCCTATTCGCTTGGCAGCTTCAAACGGAGCCCATGCTTTTGACAGTATCAATTTGCTTCCCCCTAGGATAATAATTTAAAAGGATTATCGCCAACTTATTAATGGAAGGGCTCTAAGGCACCATAGTTCATCGACCTTCTTCGCCAGCCGTAGTATCCTATACCCGATTTTCACATTTACATTCTCTGTGGTGAAGCGCTGATTTTGCGATTCATGGATGGCTAACGGGTGCTTTAGCAAAATATGGCCTCGATGGTCTATTTTTATGCCCTAAATATTAAGGTAATCTGAGAAATGAATTGTGAAATGTTACACATAAACTAACGCAACAATTGAGTTTAAGAAGGAACTATTCGATTAAACAGAGAACATTACTATAGATAACAATACTTGGGAGGGACAATGAATAAAAATCTGATTTTTATACTCTTATTTGTATTATTGATACTTACATCTTGTGGAGGACCATATACATCGACAACGTCTGATTTGAAAATCATGGAAAAAGGTCACTCGGACAATTATAAGGAATACTGGATAAAAGCTTATGACCCCAATAATGACACTGAAGAAGATGCTTTTAAAATCGTTGTAAATGAAGAAATGGCTTGGAATCTAATTGAGGAAAATAAAGAATATTTTACAACTTATTCGAAAGAAGGAAATCATCCCTGGATTTTGGATCAAATAGAACACATAAAAATTGAACCCCAAAAATGAAACTAACGGGTGCTTTACTTCAAGAAGGAGTAAAGCCTTTTCTTATTGTACTAACGCCGAAGGTTGGTTCAATAAGAAGAGAAAAATAAAAGGAGTAAGTGATGGAAACTAAAATGTTGTATTATAAAGTATTCGAAAAAAAGTAGAACCTGTTGATTATGTTAATTGGGCTATCAAAATGTTAGAAAATAGTGATACATCTACATCCCTAAATATACTTTCTTCAATAAGTGAAACTCTAAATATTTTTGAGGTAGAAGATTATTTTCATAGGGCAGTAAGAGAATTAGGTATGGAAGAACCTTCACAGGTTGAGTGTTCTAAGTATTACTTCTGGTATTTGCTAAAACAAATAATAGATAATGAATCTAATGCAATTAACTATGCATATGAAATTTATCAGGTAGTTCGTGAAGAATTTGTTAGCGAAGAATTAAATGTATGGTATGAGATTAGTGAAATGATTGACAACTATCGATATGGTGATAACGTAGAGGAAATTACAAGGGAATCTCTAATTACAAACATCGTAAAAGAAGCGAAAAAACAATTAAATTGTAACTTCTTATTAAGCTAACGAGGTGCTTTACTTCAAGAAGGAGTAAGCCTTTTTTCTTATTGAACTAACGCAACAGGTTAGTGAAATAAGAATGTTAACTTTTGTTGTACAGTCAGGATTAGAAGGGTGAGTTAATATCGTGGAGATTTCCAAGAAAAAGACACTGAAAAATGGGATTGCTTTCTTAATATTAGTTTTAGTAATAGTTGGTGGAGCAACCTATTATGATGTTTTCTATACACCTAAAAATTCATTAGAACTATATCAAGCAATTTCATTTGCAGATGACTTTGAAGACGTAAAGAAGTTAATGTTAGATGGGTTTGAAGATAATTTTAATGAAGCGGATTTTGAATTTATAAATAGATTGGATACGTCTCCAAATCGTGTAGGTCAATTCACTTTTTTGAATATGATGAAAGAACTTTTGTGATTATGACTTCACCAGGTACAAAAAAGTTAGAAGTGCTTGCAGTTGATGAATTACCAAAAGATATAAGGAATTACTTACTCCAATTAGCACAATAAAACCCAAGTTATTCAACTAACAGGTGCTTTACTTCAAGAAGGAGTAAAGCCTTTTTTTAACGAGCAGTTTGTTGAATAAGGGAATTTTACTAAAGATGAGCTTTACCTGTATAATCGAAATATTATAAATGGGTTATATGGGAGGTAATTCCAATTAAAAGGATACATATATTTGGTGCCGCTGGTTCTGGAACTTCTACACTCGGAACTGCTTTATCAGGAGAACTTTCTTATAATCATCTAGATACAGACGACTATTTTTGGATAACAAAGTTTACAGAACAAAGACCACTACCTAATAGAAGACAAATGCTAAAACATGATTTATCAAAGTATCAAAAATGTGTACTTTCGGGGGCAATATGTGGTTGGGGTGACGAATTTAAAACCTGTTTTGACTTAATTATATTCTTATGGATTCCTCAAAATGTAAGACTTGAAAGATTGCAACAAAGGGAATTTCAAAGGTATGGGAATCAAATATTAGTTGGTGGAAGTAAACACGACCAATCAATGGCTTTTCTAGAATGGGCTTCTTTGTATGATGAAGCAGGAATGGAAGTTAGAAGTAAAATGTTACACGAACATTGGATGTCGGACGTAGGTTGCCCGATATTGAGAATAGAAGGAGACTATACAGTAGAAGAAAGAATGAATTTAGTCCTCAATTATTTAAGTTCAAACTAACCAAGTCTTTTCACTAAACCAGCCAATAGTTTGTCAATATTTATTAATAAAAAACAAAGTATTTCATGCTATACTAAATTTGGACATGCCAAATAACCTTTCAAACTTCTATGTTTGGAAGGATTTAGGCTCTTTAGTTATATTTTCGAACTAGGCCAGATCTTGGAAATCTGATTTGCTTTTTAAAAGTGCATAAATCCAATTTAAAAGCTTATTTGCACATGCTATTACAGCTACTTTAAAGGGCTTGCCTTCTTCACGTTTTTTATCATAAAAATCTCGTAACCTCTTATTTCGAGGAATGAGTTCATCTGTCGTTTTCTTCTTGCGACAATCACGAATGGCACTTTTAACGGCCATATATAAGGCATGTCGTAGTCTACTAGAACCTCTTTTGGTAATCCGATTCAAAGTACCTTTGAATGTACCAGATTCAAAAACACTTGGATCAATTCCCGCAAAGGCAACTAGCTTTTTAGGATGATTAAACCGATCAATCTCCCCAATCTCCGAAATAATCATTGCTGCGATTTTCTCGCCGATACCGGGGATGGATTGGAGAATCTTATATTCTTCCATGCTTTTCGCTAAAGCATCTATCTCTCTTTCCAGATCTGATAGATGTTTTTTATATTCCAGAAGCATCTTAATATACATATTCATGTTTAAGATAAGGCTATTGTATAAGATTTTCTGGAAAGGGTTGCGATCTGCGGCAGCCTTTAACTTTTCTGACTGACTGTTTGCCCATTTTTGCGAACGACTTTTACAGAATTCCTTTATTTTTTTGGCGATTGTTTCTTCACTTGTTGCCATTACTTCCTCAGAAGTAGGAAATACTTGTAAGGTCAGTAAGGAGACATCTGAATACAGATCTCCAAAAACCCCACAGTATTCAGGAAATACTTGATCTAAAACAGATTGGAATTGTAGTTTAGTTTGTACATACATACCTGTAATATTTTCATGTTGTCTTGTGAGATGACGTAAATTTAATAGCTGGATTCCTCGCTGTTTATAAGGCTCTAGGTCCTCTTTATAAAACATCTCGCAGAGATGACGAGCGTCAATGATATCCGTCTTTACTTTACGTAAACTGGAACTCTTTGCTCGATACGAAACGAGTGGATTAACCATGATTATTAAATATCCTCTGTCTTCGAAAAATTGGACGACTGGCGAATGATAATGGCCAGTAGATTCCAAAACAATAGGGGGCCTTTCTCCAGAAGCCTCTTCTATCTCTCTAATAAACTCTAAAAGAATCGTCAGTCCTTCCAGTGTATGCGCTACTTTAAAGCTCTTTTTATACGGTTGTTTTTTATCCAAGAATGCTTGAACCTGACTTTCGCCTTTTGCCACATCCAGACCAATTACTGGATTCATCATTATTATTTTCCTCCTTGTCATACAATTAACCGGTAACCCCTATTCCTCCATGTAGTATCATAGCTTCGCTTGTTATACGAGATCAGAGTCCCAACCAGCCTCAATCATGTTTCTACAAGTAGGGGGTGAACTGTTTAGTTGACGGGATCATTAGCCCCACGGGTGCTTACGTTCTACCCCGGCTACCGCAATCATATATCGATATAAAAAAAGTTCAACCAGAAATATCTGGCTGACCTTATAATACGAACGAGGTGCTTTACTTCAAGACGGGGTAAAGCCTTTTTCTTATTGAACTAAAGCAACAGTTTAGTAAAAGGAGTTTTTTTAATTGGAGGCGAAATGATGGAACAGAGAAAAAAAACTTGGCCCAAAATCGTTGTGATAATTACTGGAATATTTTTGTTCCTTGTAGTTGGATTACTAATTGGAAGCTTTTGGCTTATAGGTGAATTTAGGGAATCATCAATGGCCGATGAAAAAGAAGAGGAAAAGATAATTGAACAAGCAGAACAATACCTACAAAAGAAATATCCAGATATGGAATACGAAATCCAGCATGTCCTTTATGATGAAAGCGAGCAACATGGTAATTTTGATTATGCTGCAGTAATTTTAAATACAAAAACAAAAGAATCGTTTATGGTTTATGAAGACAGACATACCGAAAAAATAGAAGATGATATATCCATTCAAGAAGCAACTGAATTCATTGAACAAGTAACACCGAAAGTTACAAGTTATATAAATGAAAAATTCGGGGATACACAAGGTATAGCATTTACGCCCACGGATGATATAGGAGGCATACCTACACTTAATGTTGGGTTAAATAACAAAAAAGAAGAAATAAACGAAGAAATAAACGAAGAAATGTTTCTATCTTTAATTGATTATCTACAGCATGAATTGAATATTGAACATGCATCTGTAAATATTATGTATGATAATGATGCTGAAACATGGTCAAAAGAATTTTAATAAGACATAAAAGTCACATCTAAATTGGTGTGGCAGGAATGCCCTTTCAATGGTGCATATACGACGGTAAAATATAGTAGGGTGAAAGTTCAATCACTATAAAGTTTATATAGTTCTAAAAAGGTAAATAATGTTGATTGAATCTAAATGTAGTGACCCTAATTGCAAATATTGCCTTAATAGACCAGAAAAACCTTTATCTCACAAGTAGTGTTATTCAACGAACGGATGCTTTACTTCAAGATGGGGTAGAGCCTTTTTTATTATTGAACTAAAGGTGCAGGCTATCTGAATAAGAAAAAATTTGCTTGATCCACAATAGGACCTTATACAATCTTTTAAGGGATGTTACCGAACGACATTATAGGGATTTTTACCAATTCAAATCACCATCATCTTTATTGTGGTATAATAATCCATATTAAAAAGTTATGGAGCGTGTAGAAATATGAAAAATAATTCTATTGCTAATCTATCGTTTATTGTCTGTGCTGTAATCATATTAAATCACTTTATAGCCCTTTTAGTAAATACTGAAATTTCCAAAACGACATTTAATATGTCTTGTCTTTAATATTGATGATTTTATTATTAATAAATGGGATTGTACTTAAAAGAAAAGCTAGTAAATAATTACTTATACATTGAATATAAAAATTATGAATTTAAAGGATTTATAAAATAAACAAAATAAATCAAGAGATTGTGAAAGATCTACTTCAACTAACGAGGTGCGTTAGTCAATTAGAGCAACGTCCTTTAAGACGTTGCTCCTTTTTGCATTTAAAAGTACTTCTGATAATACTCTTTCCTTAGTCTTCCTCTTAACTGAGCGTAGATCCTAGTTGTTTACTTTTTTCTAACGCAACTATTTCTCCAATTCAACATCCGGTAGAAAACATGAATTCAAAAATAGCTTTTTCCATAGGGGAATGACAGGATTCACGAAGGTGTTCAATCTCTCGTTCGGTTAAATACTTGAGTATTTGTTTCCCTACTGGGTTCTTTAATTTTGGAAGTTGGATTCTTACTCAAGTAACCTTCTTCATGGGACCAACGAAAAAATGATTTCATAAAGCGGATACGGTGTGCAAGACTGGCCGGTTTTAAATGCTTGCCGGATACAGCGAGATACTCTTTCAGTTTATCTGTATCCAGTAATTCCATCTCTACATCCTTAAAATAATCAATTAGTAGCAAAGACTTTAACAGGTAGGCCTTCAACGTTTGTGGCGAAAAGCCCCCTATTCGCTTGTCAGCTTCAAAAGAAGCCCAAGCTTTTAACAGTATCAATTTGATTTCCCCTAAAATAGTAATATTAAAAGGATTACTGCTAGTTTAATAGAATTATAGACATAGGGCGTGTTTTTTACGATGATTTTGGAATTCCTATTTACTTTAAACGTACTAAAGAAAATGAGTAGGTTAGTTGAAAAGGGTTGTTTAACACCTGTTCAACAATCTGGCATTTTGTTTAAGGAAAATCGAGGGGAAAGGAAAAGGTGATTGATTGAGCCTAATTCAAGTTATATATATAGTGCTTATATGGACAATACCTAGTCTGGGTTCTTGGTATTCCTTCAAAAAAATGGAGAAAAAGAAACAGATAGAGCTTATAAAAGAATGGAGAAATTCTTTATCTATTTTAGGTATTATACCTGGTTTTATTGGTTTGCTCGTATATCTTACAGGCTCTGTTGCAGCATCTGACATAAAAGTCTTACGTGATTTGGGAATCGCTTTAGCACTATTTGGTTGGTTTGTAATTTGGGTAGTAGGTCTGATTAAAGGAGAGGAAAGTACCTTTAAGTGTATTGCTATGATATTAATAGGGATTTCCGTACTAAGTGCTTATATCTATCTGTTTTAAATAAATAAGTAAGATGGTTAATAAGCGTCTCTGTTCTTACTAAACTAACAGGTGATTTACTTTAAGAAGTGTTAAGGCCTTTTTTATTGAAGTAAAGTAGCAGCTTAGTTCAATAATAGAATGAGAATTTTTATCTCGTATTTGACATATAAAGCGTAGTAAAAAAGCCGAAATTTAATCAGCTTTCTGTTTCTTGATTTTAATAACTCTGTATATATTTTTTAAAATCATTGCTGACAATATAAGGATTACAAATACTCTAGAAGTTGTGGTGTTTAAGTCGTTGGATAATAATAATCCCATTAATACAAATAAGAGGACAATATTTATAATTCCGTTGGTTACTTCTGATTTAAACATGGTAGTATACCAGCTTTCTAAATATTAATTATCTATTATACGTATCTTAAATCAACAAGTTTCAAATGTTTAAATAATAACTAAGTATCAGTTCGACCATAGTGTGTAATAAAAGAGAAATTAAAGCTAAGATAATTTTAGGGGGGATAACTTGATGAAAATAACTAGAATTGTATTTGCAATAATTGCTTTTTCCTTATCAAGTTATAGTCTGATAAGTAGAGATTTTGATTTAATGCCGATTGTAATGATGTGCTTAGGGGCATTTATGTTAGCGTCAGGATTATCCGAACTTCAGAAAGACCGAAAAAGATTTGAAGGGTATTTATTCATTATTGTTTCTTTATTTATTTTCACTGTTACCATAATGGGTTTCTTATTGAACTAAAGAAGCATATTAGCTAAATAAGGCGAACTATAAATACATTTTGAATGAGGGATAGTATGAACTACTACCAAATTGTAAAAGAAGTAATTAATGATTGGGACCCAATGTGCCTTTTAAGTTACACATCTGAGGATGAATATGATCCAGAAATAAGTCGCATTGTATCGCACTTACCAACTGCATCTGTTGAAAAATTAGCTGGAGTGATACATGTAGTCTTTGGTGAAATGTTTTCGAGGAGTAGAGTACCTTCGATTAATGATTGTTATCCAAGTGCCTTGAAAATTTGGAACAAAATTTATAATAATAAATTTCCAAATTTAAAAAAACGATATTAATCAAAAAACAATATTATTCAACTAAACAGGTGCTTTACTTCAAGAGGGAGTAAAGTCTTTTTCTTACTAAAGTAACGAAGCGTTTTAGTTGAAGAAGTAATGCTGTAAAGTTCGGATCCTAGTTGTGAAATCACCGGTCATGTTATTAATCAGGCTAGATTGAATAACGCTTTTTTACGGGGCAGTTCCAAAAGTCGATATTTAATCGATTTTTGGAACGGCCCTTTTTATTGGTTGAAATCCCTCTTTCTTATATATTTCCATGGGGATGGGCTTAGACTAATGATGGAGTTAGGACGAATAATATATGATTCGATTCATCACTTTTGTTCAAAAACCGGTGTTTAACATTTGGTGGAATGCGCACGACATCTCCTTCATTTAAAAAGTACTCGGTGCCTTCCAGTTCGACATACGCTTGTCCTTTCATCACGACAGCAATTTCTTCTTGGGTATCGTGTGAATAGTGACTTTCAGTAGTGCTCGCATGTCCATTTAAATCCATTAGTAAGAGTTCAATATGTGCTTTCATGAAATCTGGTGTTAACACATCATAGACAATATGGTCACTATTCTCACGATATACTTTCTTTCGATCATGTTTTCTCGAAATGAGCGAATCCGTATCAATTTCATTAATGAAGAGAGTAAAGAGCGGTACATTTAATGCCTGTGCAATCAGTTTTAGTACACTTAACGATGGATTTGCTTGTCCTCTTTCTATTTGGCTAATAAGTGAAGTGCTAATCCCAGCATAATCAGCGAACTCACGAATTGTCATACCACTCTTTTTACGATAATTTAATACGGTTTGTCCGAGACGATGATCGTTCATAGTAAAACCCCTTTCTACAATAATGCATGTTTAACTCATTTTGTGCTGACATACTAAACATAGCGAAATAATACTTTTTTCAATTACATAAATATTTTATACTTACCCTTGTACATTATAATAAATTCATTTTATTATTGTAAATAATTATCTAGGAGGACCAGAATTGAAATCTCCTCATATTTCTTACGCACTCTTATTTTTTGGCGTATTTGCATTATCGTCTTCAGCTATCTTTGTGAAATTAGCAGATGCACCTGCTACAATTACAGCATTTTATCGAATGTTTTTTGCAACTGTAATACTTTTTCCATTCTTATTATTTAATAAAAAGAACCGACAAGAATTACGTTTGTTATCAAAAAAACAATGGGGACTCGGATTATTATCAGGGGCATTTCTAGCAGCACATTATGTATTGTGGTTTGAATCATTAAATTACACATCTGTTGCAAGCTCGACGGTTATTGTCACATTACAACCACTCTTTTCGATGTTTGGCGGTTATTTTTTATTCAAGGAGCGTTTCAGTAAAGGGGCTATAATGGGCTTTCTTGTAGCGATTGCCGGTAGTATTGTCATTGGATGGCAGGATTTTCAAATTAGTGGGCTAGCATTATTTGGCGATATACTTGCACTTATTGCGGCAGGCATCATAACAGCTTACTTTTTCATTGGTCAGCATGTACGTAAAAGGCTATCTCTAATCCCATATTCAGTTATTAGTTACGGGAGCAGTACATTACTTTTAGGTGTTTTTGCTTTTTGTCAGCAAACACCCTTCTTTAATTACTCTGTACAAACATGGTGGTCCTTTATTGGATTAGCGTTTATTGCGACAATTTTAGGGCAAACAATTTTCAATTGGTTGTTGAAATGGCTAAGTACCTCCATTATTTCAATGAGTATATTAGGAGAGACAATTGGAACCTGTATACTCGCGTATTTCATTTTGGATGAAGTCATTTCTTTACAACAAGGTATGGGTATCGTACTTATCTTAATCGGTCTAGCATTATTTTTACTACAGAATAGAAATAAAGAATAAATAATAGAGATTAATTGGCGGTACGTGAATAGATTAAACTGAAACACATTTATTAGAATAATATTTTTTAATTAATAAACGCTCAAAATCTATAAAACTGCATAACAAAAGAGCCTCTGAAAAACCTAGGTTCCCCTTTTCTTATTAACTTAATTTTAAGGAAGTATAAAGTGAAGTCAGAATTGTATAGAATCTATTATTTGATACTTAAAACTCCTGAGAGGAAGGGTGGGTAGATTAACAATGAGAAATATGATGTTGGAGCTATATTATATTATTTTAGTCACTTGAAAATAGTGAAGAAATTTTTATACATATGGGACTTTTTATAGATTTCTTGTTTAATAATATATTATCTATTGCTCCTATAAACACAATATGTTAGATTATATAAATGAACTAAACACAATATATAGTATGTTAACGATGAGAAGGTACCTTTATGGTTTAAAAGGGAATTCGGTAAAATGCCGAAGCTGTCCCCGCAACTGTAAGTGTGGACGACTGTTGGAATAGCCACTGCGAGCAATCGTGGGAAGGCCAACAGGAGAGTGAAACACGAGCCAGTAGACCTGCCTTTTCATCGGTAAGCAACACTTTCTTCGGGGGTTGAGAGGTGGGAGCGAAGGCCAATATCTCGAATGCTTGATATGTCTTGTTGTATCCTACACTTTTAATTTTGAGCGATGTCTCAGCCGAAGATGGCTGTGGCATCGCTTTTTTGTGCTCTATTTCAAAGGGGAGTATCACATAAATGATTCAATTAAAAAATAGGAGGAATTCAAAATGACAATCATCTCAAACACAACTAAACAAGAAGTATTACATAATCTAATCAAAGAATTTGGGGAGGAAAAAATTGCTCCTCTTATAAAAACACATGAAAGATGGATGCAAAAGCACCCGGACGGTACAATAGCTGCTTGGTCGAAGACAATGTCACTGGAAGCATTAAGTTTTCTAGATGAACAAGAAACTTATTGGACCTTTGTAGCAGCAAGAGTGCATTTAGCAGAGGTTTATGAACAAGTAGCTGAGAGAAGAAGCACAACTGCGGATGCAGTGTATACAAAATTTGCTAGTAATGTTCAACTGTTAAGTGAAAAAGGAATTTATGACAAACGTCTTAAACAAGCATACTCCCAGCAAGAATTGGAGCAGCTATCTGAAGTTCTCGTACAGGAAAGAGATTATTTATTTACTTATATCGGCGTCAAAACACTATTGGATCGGTATGTAGCGAAGGACTTTGATAAAACAATTGTAGAACTGCCTCAGGAACGTTGGCTTATTATTGCTATGACACTTATGAAAGACGAGCAAGAAAATCGTTTAGAAAAAATAAAAGAATCATATTGGGCAATGAGTAATTTATATATGACAGTAGCAACACCAACACTTTCAAATGCCGGTAAACCTCATGGTCAGCTTTCTAGTTGTTTTATCGACACGGTAGACGATAGTCTTCAAGGTATCTACGATAGCAATACGGATGTAGCGACTCTTTCGAAATTTGGTGGCGGCATTGGTGTTTATATGGGTAAGGTGCGTAGCCGAGGGTCTTCCATTAGAGGTTTTGTTGGTGCTTCAAGCGGTGTACTTCCTTGGATTAAACAACTCAATAACACTGCAGTAAGTGTGGATCAGCTTGGTCAGCGTCAAGGAGCGGTGGCTGTTTATTTAGATGTTTGGCATAAAGATATTTTTACATTTTTAGATTTACGCTTAAATAACGGGGATGAACGCTTGAGAGCTCACGATATTTTTACTGGGGTGTGCTTGCCAGATTTATTTATGGAAAAAGTGGATGCTAGAGAGGAATGGCATTTATTTGACCCGCAAGAAGTTCGTCAGCTAAAGGGCTATTCGTTAGAAGATTTTTATGATGAGAAACGTGGAGATGGTTCCTTCCGCCAAAAATATGAGGAATGTGTAATCGATCATCGTTTGTCTCGAGAAACAGTTCCTGCTATCGATTTGATGAAGCGAATTATGCGCTCTCAGCTAGAGACGGGTGTTCCGTTTATGTTTTACCGCGATGAGGTCAATCGTAGCAATCCAAATAAACATGCCGGGATGATTTATAGTAGTAATCTTTGTACAGAAATTTTTCAAAATCAAAGCGCAACAACATTCGAGTCCATTCAAATAGAGGACGATATAATTGTCACTCGTCGTAAGCCAGGGGACTTTGTCGTATGTAATTTATCTTCTATAAATTTAGGACGAGCAGTTCCAGCTGATGTTTTGGAAAAGCTTATAAAAATTCAGGTTCGAATGCTTGATAACGTGATTGACCTAAACATGATACCAGTTCCTCAAGCAGAACGGACGAATTCTAGATATAGAGGAATCGGTTTAGGAACGTTTGGATGGCATCATTTACTCGCACTTAAGAATATTCGCTGGGAATCAGATGAAGCTGTAGAGCTTGCAGATGCATTATACGAAAAAATTGCATACTTAACGATTAAAGCATCTGCGGAGCTTGCAGTAGAAAAAGGGGCATATCCATTATTTGAAGGATCAGATTGGCAAACGGGAGTCTATTTTGACAAGCGCGGGTACGAGAGCGAATCATGGAATGAACTACGAGAGCAAGTGAGTAATAATGGATTACGCAATGGTTATTTAATGGCAGTTGCTCCGAATTCGTCGACATCCATCATAGCTGGAAGTACTGCAAGTATCGATCCTATTTTCCAAAAGTCTTACTCGGAAGAGAAGAAGGATTATAAAATTCCGGTTACTGTACCAGATTTGAATTCTGAAACTACATGGTATTACAAATCAGCCTATTTCATCGATCAGCATTGGACACTTAAACAAAATGCTGCACGCGGACGCCATATAGACCAAGGTGTTTCGTTAAACCTATACGTGCAAAATACGATCAAAGCAAAAGAATTATTAGATTTACACTTAGATGCCTGGAATAGTGGACTGAAAACAACTTATTACGTTCGTTCTACATCCGTAGAATTAATAGATTGTGAGTCTTGTTCAAGCTAATGAAAGCTATCATTTGTTATCTAAGCTATAGCGGAAATACCGAGGAAGTCGCGGAACTATTGAAAGAGCAATTAAAAGCTAGCGATATCGATATAGATATGCATAGCATTGGCTATGGAGTGGTACCAAATTTGTTTGAATATGATCTTATTTTTATTGGAACTTTTACTTGGGATAGGGGAAGTACACCAGAGGAAATAAGGGACTTTGCAAAAGAAGTTGGAGGTAAGCCAAATAATGTCTATGTATTCGGCTCTGGCGACACACAGTTTGGCGGAGATGAACTGTTTTGTAAAGCTGTAGACAAATTAGTTAATTTCTATAACAGTGGTTATCCAGGTTTAAAAATTGAGCAATCACCAAGAGGTAGCCAGGAGCAGCTGGTAAGTAAATGGTTAGAAGGAGTTTTGGAACATGCAGAAGGCAAAAACATTAGATCCTAGAAATCCAAATAAATCGACAGGAATTTTCAATGGTAGGTCAAGTGGAATATTAAATTGGAACGATATTGCATATCCCCACTGGCATAAGATGTACAAGCGTTTGTTAGGTAACTACTGGCAGGCAGATGAGATCAATATGTCAAACGATATTAAGCAGTTCGCGAGCCTTAGTACATCAGAACAAGATGCTTATTTGAAGATTATTGGCTTGCTTGCAACATTGGATGCACCTCAAACACGCACTGCTCTGCTATTGTCGTTATACGCAACCGATTCGTCGGTTCAATCGATTATGGCAGTCATAGCGCAACAGGAAGCGGTACATAATGAAAGCTATTCCTATGTTTTATCTTCTATAGTATCGCTGGATCAACAAAATAAGGCGTTCGAATTTGGAAGAACAGACAAAATTTTACTCAAGCGTAATCAAAATATCGCGAAGTATTATAATGACTTCGTAGAAAACCCGACTACAGAAAATATATTAAAAACACTAACGTACACAACTCTGCTAGAAGGTTTATTTTTCTATTCAGGCTTTGCCTACTTCTATAATCTTGCCAGATATAACAAGATGGTAGGGACTTCTACAATGATCAGCTATATTAACCGAGACGAACTAGAGCATGGTCGATTTATATCCGAACTATTTAGAGCGACACTATCTGAAAACCCAGAACTGAACAACGAAGAAATGATTGAATGGGTATACGAGCAATATAAAGAATCCGTAGAATTAGAAATAGAGTGGTCGCAATATGTACTAGCGGATATTGAGGGAATCAATTTAGAAGAAATGCATGGGTATATTAAATACCGTGCCAACAAAATGCTGAGACTAATTGGGCTTAATGAAATCTATCCCGAATATGTGGATAATCCGATGAAATGGATACGTGCGTATGCAGATAATATTGATGGAACAAAAACAGATTTCTTTGAACAAAAGTCTCGCCAATACGTAAAAGTAAATGCCATTGATAATGGATTTGATGACCTATAAGTAAACAAGCGTCTATGAGTCACTTTTGACTTATAGACGCTTTTTTTAAAAAATACTCTTATGTTGTAGAGGGTAATGTTATGGTTACAATTGTGCCAAACTCACTCGATTCTACCTGAATGTCTCCGTTATGTGCTTCTACAAGTTGTTTTGCTATTGCAAGACCAAGGCCGGTCCCCGAAACTTCCGTAGTTGTATTTGTTCCACGATAGTAACGATTGAATAGATTTTCTAATTCCTCTATCGGAATTCCTTTTCCTTCATCTTGAATAGTTAACAACACATTATCTTTATTTTGTTCAATTATTAAAAGTACTTTTGTTCCTTCCGGTGTATGTTTAATGGCATTTCCTACTAAATTATCGAGCACTCGTTCAAATAGCTTTGGATCAATATAAACTTGTGCACCTTCGTCTCCTATGGGATCTTGGATATCCTTCCAAACAGATTTAGACGAATAGGCTTTTACGAATTCAAATAAGTTAACATTAATCTTTTCTATAGAAATAGCATTGTTTTTTAGTTGATAAGTGTAAGTTAAATCTTCTATTAAAGCATTCATATAGGTCGACTTTTCTTGCATTATCTTAGCAAAGGATTTTACCTCTTCATTTGACCAAGCATAGTTATCAGATGATAGCATGGTTGAATAACCATAGATCGAACTAAGTGGTGTTTTCAAATCATGTGATAGACCAGTAATCCAATCCTCTCTTAACTTTTCGGTTTGCATAATTTTTCGCTCATTTGCTTCCTGTGTATACGCTAAATGGGAGAGTGATTGATCAATATCTTCGTACACACGATATTTTCGTTTTAATCGCCCGGTTTTATGATTCCTTAATTTCCGATCATCTAAAACTTCATAGTCTTGTTTGGCTAATTTCTCGATACGCTTAAGAAAGTATAAAACAGGACGACCAAATCGACTTCCGATCCAAAAAGAAAACAATATAGTAAAGAAAAAAAGAATAAGATGAAATAATAGAAGACCTATCCCAAACTTTTTCATCCCATCTTCAAATGCAGGTTCGAAAGGGTTATAGTTTGAATTATTGACTCTGACAACAGCAACGTTTCCATCTTCTAATACCTCAGAGGCAATTACTTCTTTTCTTTCAGAGTAATTATGTGAACTGGTTAGTATTTCGATCCCACTAAGAGCAGGATTGGAGGGCCCGAAAACAACTTTTCCCCGATTGCCATCTGGCGTATAAATTTCAAAACTGGCATCTGCTTCTTTTAGTTTCTTTTGTATGTTATTCGACAATTCAGTCCCGTTTTCTTGAACAATCATAGAAAGTAACTGTGTCGCAGGATGTTTTTCGATAAACACAATATACAGGCCGTTACCCTGCTCCCATACAAATGCTTCCTTCGTTTTTGTCATGGCAACGAACTGAGAAATAGTGTAACTGTTGCAACAATCACTACTCTTCTCCGAGCTAGCAAGTACCTTGCCGTTTTTATTGACTAACTGAACTAGTCCTTTGTTTTCATGTGCTGAATCAATTAAGTCTTGGGACAAATGATAGATCCCATTTGAATCCTTTGTAAAATCTGACTCAAGCTCAAACGCATCTAGTTCACGAATATCTGTATAGCTATTACTATTCATTACATCATAAACAAAATATACGATAAGTCCAATCGATACAATGAGCAATACTGCATAAAAAACAACAAAATAAGCTAAGAAACGTGTAGTCATTTTTGTAGATAAGCGCATTTTAATGTTCCTCGCTTATAAGTTTATATCCTATACCGCGAATAGTTAAAAGAAGTTTTGGATTACCAGGTTGCACCTCAATCTTTTCGCGAAGTTTTCGGATATGAACCATTATCGTATTGTCATCTATAAAATGTTCTTCACCCCAAACGTGAGCATAAATTTGTTCCTTGGATAAAACCTGTCCTGGATGTTCGCAAAAAAGTTGCAGTAAGTAAAAGAGCTTCCCTGCTAAATTCATTTTATCCCCAGCAACAGTTAGTTCAGCTGCAGCGACATCTAATTGGAAACGACCGAAGTCAAATACTTGTTTACATGTAGGGGCAGATGAAGGCGATTTATATCGCTTCATCTGCACTTTGACACGAGCAGCTAGTTCCATAGGGTTAAATGGTTTTGTAATATAATCATCCGCACCGTACATAAAGCCGCGAAGCTTGTCTGCATCATTTGCTTTTGCTGTTAGGAAAAAGATAGGTGCATCTGATTTAGTACGTACCTTTTCTGCTAGGTCAAGTCCAGTACCATCTGGTAACATAATGTCGAAAATAAATAGGTCATAGTTATATTGTGCGATAAGTGTTTCGGCAGCGATAAAACTCGTGCATACATCTATCTGATTAAATCCTTCTTTTCTTAAAATGATATCTACCATATCACCAATTGCTTGTTCGTCATCCACAACTAAAATTTTTACCTTTAACACCAATATCCACTCCAAAATTTAAGATTTCTTTAAGGTACGTTTCATACTGATATAAGCTACTTATTTTATACTAACAAATGAGCGATATAAAACTCTAGGAGGATTTCTAGTGAAAATGGAAAGAGTAAGATTGATAGACAGCCTAAGAGGTCTTAGTCTGTTCGGAATATTATTGGCAAATATGCTTATATTCCAATATGGAATGTGGGGGAAAGATGAGATTTCTTACTTCTCTTTGTCAGATCTTGACACAGGAGCATACAAGTTTATAAAAATTGTAGTAGAAGGCAGTTTTATGCCGATCTTTACATTCTTATTTGGGTACTCACTTATCAAATTGGTGGAATCTTTGAGGAAAAAAGAAGTGAAGGCTAGGTGGCATTTAGTTAGACGGTTTATTTTACTTATAATTTTTGGTACTTTGCATGGAACATACTTATGGGAAGGAGATATTTTAGCTTTTTATGGATTTATGGGATTCTTCTTATTCCTCTTTATAAACAGAAAGAAAAAGACTCTTATTATTTGGGGAATTATTTTACTTCTTTTGACAAGTGCAATGGGCTATGGAGTAGTGGAAGAAACAAATGAAGAGTTAAAAGAGTTATCCTCTTATATTGTAAAAACAAATGATGTATATACAAATGGCAACTATACAGAAATAATGGATCATAGAAATAATGAAAGTCCACTATTTTTCGACGATGAATTTTTCCTCTTGTTCGTTATGATTTTAGCTCCTTTTATGACGGCTCCCTTATTTTTGTTTGGGATGGCAGCAGCAAAAGGGAAACTTTTTACTCGACCTAGTTTGGAACAAAAATGGTATAAAATAGGTGTAGTTCTTTTGCCAATCGGATTAGCGTTAAAGACAAGTAGTATACTTCTTCTACAAAATGATTGGTCTGCAATATTATTAAATGTCGGCGCACAGTTCCTTTCTCTTGGCTATATTTCTTTATTTGCACTTTTATTTGTAAGCTATTCTAATTCAAACGTATTTCATGGTTTTGAAAGTGTTGGAAAGCTGTCCCTTACAAACTATATTATGCAAAGCGTTATATGTACGACTATTTTTTACGGCTACGGCTTAGGATTGTTTGGAAACCTTGGAATGTTAAATAGTATTATTCTTGGACTTGTTATATTCGTTTTGCAGTGTGTATGCAGTTCCTTGTATTTAAAGAAATTTCAACGAGGTCCACTCGAGGTTATATTAAGAATGGGTACGAACTTCTCATGGAATGGTGCAGTGAAGAAAAGAAAAAAACGTTCGAAAAAATCAAAGAAAATAGAGATGGAAAACACCTTGGTTTAATGTAAACTAAGGTGTTTTTTCTGCAAAAATTTATCGTATTAAGTCCATTCTAAAATTTCAATGCGGTTACCAAAAGGATCGCTTACATAAATTCTATTTGCTCCAGGTAAATCGGTATCCACTATGAAGTTGACTTCATGTTTCATCAAATGAGTTTTCAATGCCTCTAAGTTCTCGACTTGAAATGCTGGGTGGGCTTTTTTAGCTGGTGCGAATGGCTCTTCAATACCAATATGAATTTGATAATTGCCAAATTGAAACCAAACTCCGCCTCTTTTTTTCAAGACTTCAGGCTTTTCTACTTCCTGAAATCCTAAAATCTCTCCAAAGAAACGTTTGGCGATATCTTCGGAACCTTTTGGAGCAGCTAGCTGTACATGGTCTATTGATTTAAAAGCAAATGACATCATAAATCCCCCTTGTTATATTCTATTGTAATCATACGTGAGGCTAGGTCATTTGGAAAATTTATAATTTTTATACAGAAGTATAAAAATTACTTATATAACTGTAAAAAAGCTCCCACCTCTTAACAAGGTGGGAACTCATTCACATTTTCTTCAATATTTTATTCACTGTATTCTGATTGCGTGCCGTGGATGTTATACCAAGTTTTCTCTCAAAGAAAGTATTTGTAAATTTAGTTTGATGATAGGTTTTCGATAGATTAATAATGATATTGCGGCGATTCCATACGATAAATTCATCATCCACAAGGTTTTCGAGGACAGCAAGCTGTTCATCCGACACATCTTTTTCTAAGAACATTACATATACCTGTTCTTTTAAGAAAATGGGATGCTGCTGAATCTCTTCAAACGCGTCCTTCGAACGGACAACAACTGGTATGTCAAAGCCGTAAGTTTCTCGAAGAGTATTCTGCAACTGAAGCACGTCATAAGTTTTATTATCAAATATAACATTCCCAGTTTGTATATAAGTCCGTACATTTTCATAACCCATCTCTTCAAAAAGTAGCTTCAATGACTTCATGTCCACTTTATTTTTAGCACCGAGATTAATACCACGCAGTAAAGCAACAAATGACAATATCCTCACTCCCCAAATTTCACATACTTTTATATTATCGTAAGAGTAAGAGAAACAAAATCTATAAACGGAGCCACAACATATTCGAACAGCTTAAAACTAACACAACTAAAAATAAGCTAACTAATGCAAAGTCTACTTTCCCGATGGTAATCACATGAAAATAACTACTTCTTCGATCACCAGTGAAACCTCTCGCTTCCATTGCAAACGCTGCACGCTCTGCTTTTCGTACAGCTCCTGCAAGCATAGGAATCAAAATACGTCGTATGCCAAATAATCTTTGCAACGCATTTTTTTCCTTGGTAGCACCTCTTAATCGATGGGCCTGCCTAATTTGCACAAATTCATCTTTCAAGACGGGCAAAAATTGGTATCCAACCATCACTCCGTAAGCAATTTTGGGTGAGAGCTTTAATTGTTGCATAAGACTTAAAATGAATGTCACTGGATTCGTCGTTAAAGCGAATAATAAGGACAAGCTGGAAAATGCCATCACCCGAAAACTTAAAGATAGAGCATGATTCAATTGTGTTTGGGTAACCTGCAAATTCCAAATGGACCATACAACAGGACCTGATTGATCTTCTGCGAACACAAGTGTAGTCCAAAAATAACCGAAAGCAGTAACAAAAAAAGGAAGCATAAACAACAACCATTTTTTCCAGCTGATCTGGGTGAACAACAATTGTAGCACTAGTACGCCGATCCAAAAAACAAGTGGCGTCCAAGGATCGAAGAAGAATGCCATCGTAAACATACAAATTGTAATCGCCAAAAATTTAATCGAAGGATTCATCTTATGCAAAGCATTCTTCATGACCTATCACTCCTTTCGGGCGGAGTAGGTGATGATCCATTAACAATTTCCTGTCTTCCCATACAGCTTCAGCGTTAAACTTTCCAGTCAATTGGCCATCTTTCATCAATAAAACCGAGTCTGCTAAATAATGAGCAAACTCCATATCATGCGTAACGATTAAAAATGTGGTACCTTCACGCGCACGCTCATCGATTAAATGGAATAATTCGAACAAAGCTGCTGAGTCCTGGCCAGAAGTTGGTTCATCCATTAGAATAATTTCTCTGCCATCACAAAGCATTGCTGCAATAGCCACTCGTCGCTTTTGTCCATGACTTACTGAAAATGGATGGGAATCCGCAATAGGTAACAGCTGCAATCTAGTCATCATTTCCATTGAACTATTTCCACCACCAAAACTAACTTCATCTAACACATTTTGTGTGAGAAATAAAAACTCAGGAGATTGAGGGACATATCCTAAATTTAAAGGTACTACAGTCCCTGTAGAAGGAATTAGCTGACATAATGCTTTCAACAAAGTAGATTTTCCGCTACCATTTGGTCCGGCAAGTACAGTTACTTCTCCATGATTTAATGTGAAAGTAGTTTCTTTCAAAAAAGGCATTGCCTGTACTTTACTAACGACTAGCGAATTATTTTCTTGTGTACTGCTTACTCGTTTTTCTAATTTAGAAGTTACTTTGCCATTATGCAAGGGAATATTTCTTTCGAAAAAGTCCCCCCATAAATCCAATCGATGCTCAATAGCTATAATTGTCATCGTTCTTTTTTGTTGTAAATTATCTAACCACTCCACATACTTTTTGGCTGTGAAAGGGTCTAAATGGGAGAGTGGTTCATCTAGTAACAGAATTTCTGGCTCCATTATAAGTGCACATGCAGTGGCAATACGTTGCTTTTGACCACCAGAAAGTTTTTGTATGATTGCATGGCGAAACTCAGTTAAATCGGTTAGAGTCAGTACGTCAGAAATTCTTTTCTCCATTTCATCGCGTTTAGTATGCAAATTTTCAAGTGTAAAAGCAAGTTCTTCTTCAACTGTTTGCATGCAAAATTGTGCATCAGGGTCTTGAAAGACTGTCGCTATGCGATGGTTTATTTCCCCGGGAATAAAGGAAAGGCTATCTTTCCCAAAAAGTTTTATTGAACCAGACAAAATACCATCGCAATTATCCGGATACAATCGATTGCATAAATACAGTAAAGTCGTTTTCCCACATCCACTTGGACCAGTGATGACTATACGTTCCCCTCGCAAAACAGTAAACGAAAGACCCTCCAGTATCCATTTTTCCTCGTCAGGATAACGAAAACTTACTTTTTCAAATTCGATAACTTCATGCACGAACTTCACCTTTTTTCGATCGAGAAATGGCATATCCACGAAGAGAACCAGTTGCTAGTAGACCATCTGCTACTGCTTTTCCACCGACACCAGCAAGCAAAGCACCACTTACTATACGAATTCCAAGCATTAATGCAACATAACCCGTGCTGAACACTGTAAATCCACCTAGAAAGTATCCATAAGCAAAACTAAAGATTGACGATCCAACACCAGCAAGCATTAGAACCCATAAATCAAAGCGTTTATATCGTGTAGCAGCGAAAACTGCTTCAGCACCTAGGCCTTGGATAACTCCTGAAAGTATTAAGCGGGGTCCTACAGCATTACCTAATAATACTTCAATCGCAGCAGCAATCGTCTCGGAAACGACTGCTGCACCAGGTTTGCGGATAATATACATACAAATAATTGATACTATAAACCAAATTCCGAAAATCCATTCATACGCAATTGGACCGATGAACCCAGCCCAAATATTGCCGACATGCAAGAACAATAGATAAACAATACCAAAGACAACCGCGAACAAGGACATTAGTACAATCTCTTTTAACTTCCATGATTTCAGCATATCAGCGACCTCCGTGAGAAGGGCTATTAAGACTCATAGAAACTGTCATGACCAAATGCTTATGTTTTTCTGAGCGTGCATTCGTGAATGCTTTTTCATAAAATGCAAACACATCGTGTATATCACCATGAATACCACTTGCATAGTGCATCGATTCATTGAATACACCTTGTTCTTTAGCACGATCTACTTCACGATAAATAACGTCCATGTAATTGGGATTATTCATCGGATATAGCGCAAATTGAGAGGAAACATATTGTTTTGTAATATCTGTGTTGGCGATTATATCACCCTTATCTAGATAGGCATCTCCAGAAGAGTCACCTGGGCAACCAGCAGAGAAAGTGCCAGATAAAGCAACATGTACACCTGTTTTAGCTGCATGTAAAGTTAGAGCTTTTGCTACATTAAACACGTGCACTTGTTTCCCGCGAATGACTGTCGACACATCATCCGTATGCATCCACACATTCGACGTATCCGTCTCCTTCAAAGCTTCTTTAATTACCTTAATAAAATCATTGTTCATCGGATGTAACGAAAAACGAAATCCGATGATTGGGCTTAATCCACATTCCATTTGTAAAACCTCCTAAATTTTTTCATAAAAAAAGGCCACATCCGTGAAGATGCAGTCACTAATCCAATACAAAAATATTAGGAAAGTCACCGCACTTCCTCACGCAGGTATTATCCTGATCGAGTAATAAGGGATCGGAGCTAAAAAGCTCTCATCACAGCCAAAGTGGGCACCCCTAGTGCAGAAAACGGTATGTAGTTTTTTAAAAGACTAGAAAATATGTGCTGTTACGCATATCTATCTAGTTCAGCACCTAAATCGCTTGAGACACTTCAGAATTTCACCAAGCCATAAGGACGTCTTTACGTGAATTTCTATCCAGAGCCTGCTTCTGCGCAAAGCTTATCGCAAAAGAACATTGTTGAAGCTAACATAGGTGCTCGCACTTTTCTTATGTGCCCAAAGTATAACGTAGCTATTAAAAGATGTAAATATGTTTGCAAAATTTCGTACTTTCGTCCATGATTTGGTTAATACAACAAAGGGGGAAGAAGTTATGGACAAAATATACATTACACGTAAACTACCTGAAGAAATCGTCGAGCCTTTAAGGGCGAAATTTGATGTACATATGTGGCATAGCGAAAGTATTGCGATGACATATGAAGAAATAAAAATAAATGCTAAAGGTGCACATGCTTTATGGACGATGCTATCTGATAATATCGATCGTGCACTAATTGAAAGTCTGTCAAATTTAAAAGTAATCAGTAATTTTGCTGTTGGCTATAACAATATAGATGTGGAAGCTGCAAAAGAACACGGTATTATCGTAACTAATACGCCGGGTGTATTAACAGAGACAACAGCAGACTTAACATTTGCTTTATTGTTAGCGACGGCTCGAAGAATAACAGAAGTAGAACAAGAAATTCGTTCAGGTAATTGGACGTCCTGGTCGCCAATGCAATATACAGGCATGGATATTTTCGGTGCAACGCTTGGTATTGTTGGGATGGGTCGCATAGGAGAAGCAGTTGCAAGGCGTGCAAAAGGCTTTGACATGAATGTGTTATATCATAATCGTTCTAGAAAACTAGAAGCGGAAGAAACGTATGGTTTTACTTATGCTGAATTAGAAGACTTACTAAAGCAATCTGATTTTGTTATATTGCTAACTCCACTAACTCCAGAAACAAAAGGACTTATAAGTGAACGTGAACTCAATCTGATGAAGAATACTGCAACAATTATTAATGTCGCACGAGGTGGCATTGTAGATGAACAAGCTCTATTTAACGCATTAACTTCTAAAAAAATATGGGCTGCTGGGCTTGATGTATTTGAACAAGAACCTGTGCCGTTAGATCATCCTTTGTTGACATTACCTAACGTAACTGTATTGCCTCATATTGGCAGTGCTAGTATTCGAACTCGTCAAGCAATGATGGAATTGAACGCAAAAGATATAGAAGCAGTGTTAGAAAACAGAGAGCCTCAGAATAGAATTGTATAATACTTAAGCGGTGGTCCTATAATTTAGTGACCACTTTTTTTATTAATTTATCAAACCAATTATCTCTCATTTATAGAAATTACATTTAATATCCCTTCCTAAAAGTAGAAAATTCAATAAACCCCAGATTGATTCATAATACCTACAAAAAATATCTTAAATTACACAATAAATACCATAACTCTATAACTAATAGTCTGTAAATCCAATTCTTATTACTCGTAATTATTGAATAATATACGGTTTTTAACCATCTCTTATTTGCTTCACTTCATAAACTCTAGTAACATGGGAACTCATAAAATAGACGTACCAGAATTTTGGAAATTTGGGGGCATAGTTCTATAATAATATTCAAATGATTAAACTTGAGAAAAAAGGGTATGTATTGGAGGGTAGGACTATGTGTCTATTTTAATAAATAGAGAAAAGGGGAAAAATAATGAGGAAAATTATGTTGTTTATTTCTTTGTGTGCATTTTTAGTACTAGGTGCATGTAGTAGTGAATCTAGCAAAGACAGTATTGAAGTGATTAAATTTGCAGATGCAGGGTGGGATAGTATACGTGTTCACAATAGTATAGCCCAATTAATTGTCGAAGAAGGTTATGGCTATGAAACCGAGGTTACAAGTGGAACTACGGCAGCTACATTGCAATCACTTGAACAAGGGGACATCAATGTTTATATGGAGATATGGACAGATAATACAAAGGAGATTTATGAAAAAGCAATTGATAGTGGAAACATTGTGAAATTAGCAACTAATTTCAATGATAATACGCAAGGACTATATGTTCCAACTTACGTGATAAAAGGGGATAAAGAAAGAGGGATTGAAGCAGTTGCACCTGATTTGAAAACTGTCCAAGACCTAGAGAAATATCCAGATATTTTCCAAGACCCTGAAGACAACACCAAAGGTAGAATAATTGGTGCACCTTCTAGCTGGGCTGTAAGTGAACACTTGGAGACGAAACTTGAAACATATGGCCTTGACGCGAACTACAATTACTTAGCACCTGGATCTGACTCTGCAATAGTAGCAGATTTAGCGGGAGCATATAAAAAGGGTGAACCATGGGTAGGGTATTACTGGTCGCCGACATGGGTAACAGCTAGTTATGACTTAACATTACTTGAGGATACTCCTTATGATGCAGCAACTTGGGAAGAATCTAAAGGAACTGAATTTCCTCCGAATGATGTTGTAATCGCAGTACACAAAGATTTTCCAACGCAAGCAAAAGACGTAACTGATTTCTTAAGCAAATATGAAACTAGTAATGCTCTAACAGAAGAAGCATTAAAATATATGAATGAAAACGAAGTAGAAGCAGATGAAGCCGCACAGTGGTGGATGAATGAGCATGAAGATATTTGGACTACTTGGGTGTCTGAAGAAGTTGCAGAAAAAGTGAAAGCAGCTTTGAAATAATGGTTCATGATCATAGTAATTTAACCATAAAAAGTGAGGTGTATGCGACTGTTCTTTTTGATACAGTCCAAAATGTATGACAGAATTTCCTGAAGTAAGAATTCCAATTGGAGATGTAGTAGAAAATTTCATTGACTTTTTAGCGATGAATTTTGAAGCATTCTTTGATTTTATCTTTGTTATATCTTCTTCCATGATTAAGGGGCTAGAAGCAGGTCTTTTAGCAATCCCATGGTGGATTTTTATCATAATTATCTTTCTTTTAGGGTGGTACTTTACAAATTTATATGGAGGACTTCTTTTTGGTCTCTTTATATTCCTAATAGGTACATTCGATTTGTGGCCCGAAACAATGACCACTATATCCATTGTGTTAATCTCAGTTATACTTTCTCTTGTAATTGGGATTCCACTAGGAGTTGGGACTGCATTTAGTAAAACAATGTCGACAATAATGAGACCTGTTTTGGATGCAATGCAAACAATGCCAAGCTTTGTCTATTTAATACCAGTAATATTCTTCTTCCCTCTAGGAAATGTTCCAGCGGTTATTGCTACTATTATTTATGCACTTCCACCAGTTATTCGATTGACTGAGCTAGGAATTCGTAATGTAGATAAAGAAGTAGTAGAATCTGCACAATCCTTTGGTTCTTCTACGTCCCAAATGTTAATGAAAGTACAATTGCCCCAAGCTTTGCCTACTATTATGGCTGGTGTAAACCAAACGACAATGATGGCACTATCGATGGCAGTTGTCGGATCCATGGTTGGTGCCCAAGGTCTTGGTGAACGTGTACTATACGCCATAAATCGAATTGATATTTCGCTAGGGTTTGAAGCAGGGATTAGTATTGTATTCCTAGCAATTATTATTGACCGAATTACAGGAGGAATTGCAAACCGCCTTCAGAAACATAGGAGGGATGCAGCATGACAGTAAAACTTAAGGTTGAAAATGTATCTAAAATCTTTGGACCAAGACCTAAAAAAGTCATCCCTATGATTGAAAAGGGTGTTCCAAAGGATGAAATTCTAGCAAAAACGGGGCACACTGTAGGTGTCTATAATGCCTCCATGGAAATTATGGAAGGTGAGACCTTTGTCATCATGGGACTTTCGGGAAGCGGAAAGTCAACGTTAATTCGTTGCCTAAATTTGTTGAACAAACCAACCTATGGAGCTATTTATGTCGATGGAGAAAATGTAGTCGGATATAATAAAAACCAATTAAAATATTTTCGTCAGAAAAAAATTGCCATGGTATTTCAACATTTTGGATTATTTAGCCATAGAACTGTATTGGAAAATATTGAATATGGCTTGGAAATACGAGCGATGTCAAAAACAGAACGTCGAGAAATTGCCCAAAAGCATTTAGAGACGGTTGGCCTAAAAGGATATGAAAATCAGTATCCTGATGAATTATCTGGTGGAATGCGCCAACGAGTAGGAATTGCAAGAGCACTCGCTAATGATCCGGATATTTTACTGATGGATGAGCCATTTAGTGCGTTGGATCCTTTAATTCGACGCGAAATGCAATTAGAGCTGCTTGATATTCAAAACAAATTACAAAAGACAATTATCTTCATTACACATGATGTAAATGAGGCATTTAAAATTGGTGACCGTGTAGCGGTGATGAAGGATGGAAAAGTAGAACAAATTGGCACACCGGAAGAAATTTTGGAAAAACCGGCTAGCAACTACATTTCGGAATTTATTCGGGATATTGATCGCTCTAAAATTCTTCAGGCAGAGCATATCATGTCCAAACCATATGGCTTAGTCTCCTTAAAGGATGGACTTAATGTAGCTATCCAAGTTATGCGAGAAAGTGGTATCTCAAGTGCTTTCGTTACAGATCGCAAACGCCAGCTGCAAGGAATTGTAACGGTTGACCAAGCAATTGATGGTCTGAAAGAGAAAAAAACATTACAAGAAGTCATGTCCACAGAAGTTAAAACCGTACAACCTGATGAATATGTTCAAGATATTATACCGTACGTATTAGACTCGAAATATCCAATCGTCGTTACGGATGAAGAACAAACCATTAAGGGAATCATACTGAGGGTTCATGTATTAGCAAGTCTCATTAGTGAGAGTAACAATGAACAAAACGATGCACAGAAACTTTAACTAGTTTCTGTGTTTTTTTTTTAAAATTTTAAATGTTAAAAGGCGGGAGCTACTTGCTAATACGAGGCCAGTCTTCTCGTTATTTAAGCATCGATGATCATGTTGCAAACTGTTTTTTAGTATCTTTATTCCTCTTAAATAGATATATTTGGTTATTATAAAAATGATAATTTTTTAAAATTTTGCTTAATTTATGACTAAGGAATAGATGTGATATAGTCTAAAGGATAGAGAGGGGTGGAGAATATATTCAATATTAATAACAATAGTCCTGTGAATAATTCATATATGGAGATAAATGGGGAATATTCCGGGTTAATAGTATTATTTTCAATAGTTATTGCAGTGGTGGCATCCTATACAGCCCTGTCATTGAATAAACGAGCGAAAGAAAATAGTTTTTTTCATAAGAATTTCTGGTTATTGCTAGCCTCTCTCAGTTTAGGATTTGGTATATGGTCTATGCATTTTGTAGGGATGGGGGCTTTTTCGTTACCGGTAAATATGAGTTACAATAATATTATTACGCTAATTTCAATTGTCCCAGCTATGCTAGCATCATTTATAGCTTTCTATTTGGCGAATCTTCCACAACGAAACTTTTGGTCTTATACTTTCGCTGGGATTGCAATGGGGACTGGAATTTCCTCTATGCATTATATAGGAATGTATGCAATGGAAATGGATGTTGTTTATACTTATGATCCTTTACTGTTTGTAGCTTCTATTTGTATTGCCATATTTGTTTCTATAATTGCAGTCTACATTTTTTCAACTGTCCAATCCTATAAAATAAATTATATAATTCAGCTTTTAATATCCTTGATCATGGGTTTGGCTATTTCAAGTATGCATTACACGGGCATGGCTGCTATGAACTTTTATATTCCAGAGGGGTATGAATTACACTTAGTTCATTCTCATATGACAGAAATGTATGGACTAGCAGTTATTGTGACAGTGGGAATGGCTATGCTTTTGAGTATATTATTACTATCGAGTTTGATAGACCGTTACATCCAGTACAGAGCAAACTATTATGATGCATTAACTCAATTACCAAATCGCCGATTGTTTGAGAAAAAACTTCAATCACCTAAAGTTTTAGCGGTCTGGCATATACATGATTTAGAATATATTAATAGACAGTTTGACTATTCCTTCGGCGATGATGTGATTCTTGCTTTAGTACATCTCTTCAAGTCTAGAACACCGTCAAAAACAGAGATTTATCGAATTGAGGGGCATCGCATTGCTCTACTAACTAGGGATGTGGATAGTGCAAAACAACTAATAGAGGCTTTGAAGGAAATATCAGATGTTCTTCGTCAACCTATACTCGTAAAGGATCAAGAAGTTTTTTCATATGGCGTATGTGCAATATCTGAGACAGATCATTTGGGTGATGCTTCTAATATTTATACAAATGTTCTAGCAGTTCTAAACTATCCATCCATTACGTATAATCATGATATTGTTTACTATGACTCTAATATTCATACGTATACATTTGAACGCGAAATAGCAGAAGACATAAACCGAGCTATGAGAGATGATGAATTGTTTCTTGTTTACCAGCCGAAGGTTCGTTTAAATTCACAAAACATTGTAGGGCTTGAAACATTATTAAGATGGGACCATCCGAAGTATGGAGTTCTATCACCAGCTGTTTTTATTCCTATCTTAGAGGAATATCATCGTATGATTAAAGTGACGGATTGGATAATAGACAGAGTGTGTCAACAAATAGCTAAATGGGAACAACAGGATATTTCCTTTCAGCAAATTGCTATTAATATACCAGGCGAGTATGTAACTTCACCGCTACTATTAAAGGTATTAACACAGAAACTGAATGACTATGGTCTGGAACCATCGCAAATAGAATTAGAAATAACAGAGAATAGCTTTGTTGAGAATATGGAAGAAGCTATGCGTGCGGTAGGAGCATTTAGAAGAGAAGGCTTCTCTGTCGCATTAGACGACTTTGGTACCGGAGTATCATCACTTTCTTATTTAAAGCAAATGCCGATATCAACCTTAAAAGTAGATAAATCTTTTATAGATGATGTGCCGACCTCTGCTAAAGATTCAGCTATTATCCAAGCTATTGTTACATTAGGTGAATCTTTAGACTTAAATGTAGTCATCGAAGGAGTAGAAACAAAGGAGCAAGTAAATTTCTTAACGAACACCAGTAAAAATCCAATTTTTCAGGGATATTATTTTGCAAAACCGATGAAACCTCATGACCTTATCAAGTGGTATCTAGAAACCAGAATGGAAGATTGAAATCTTTCCATTTCTGGTTTTTTTTAGATGAAGTATATACAAAACCCATAGAAATAGGTTTTGATCTTAAAGAACCGGGTATGTCATTCTCTTGGTTTTTCTTAAAAGATAAGAAAGTATATAAAAATGTCCAGTAAACACCGCGTTCTCGACACTTTCAAGAATAATAATCCTGCTGATTTACGTATCAGGTGGACTTTTTATCATATAATTCTCGTTTATTTAGCTGGTCCTGTTTCGAATTACCAGTTTTGTACATAAAAAGAGGGAAGTGATACTATAAAAGTATAGGAGGTGCTATTGAAATGTCTGAGCAAAACCCTATTTCAAAAATCGATATGAAGGCTCTTATCCCTTTAATCAGTAAGGAATTCAAAAAATACTTTACCAAAAATATTAAAGCTTTATATCATTATACAAATTTAGAAGGAGCGCAAGGAATAATTAGCAATAAAACCTTTTGGGCTTCGCATATAAAGTTTATGAATGACTCGAAAGAATATAGTCATGGGTTAGAGGTTTGTGAAAGTATCGTACAAAAGCTCATTCAAGAATTACCGGTAGAAAATCCTAGAAGAGCTTATTTAGAAGAAGTTTTTACGATTCTAGAGGAACAGGATACGGATATTTTTGTAGTGTCATTTTGTGAAAGTGGAGACCTACTAAGTCAGTGGCGAGGATATAGCAGAAGTCAGCATGGAATCTCTATTGGCTTTGACTTTTCATCCTTATTTGATGTTTCTTTTCATTTAAGTGAAGAAAACTTTTTTCCTAGAAAGGTCATATACGATCATAAGCTACAAGAAAGAATTATTCGCAGAATTATAAACGTCTCGCTCCTTAGCTTAGAGCTAAGTGGAGTGAAACCACAGTTCTCTCCAAAGGAAGTGGCAAGAACGATTGGATACTTTCTCCCACTGTTTAAACATGCTACTTTTTCAGAGGAAAAGGAATGGCGAATTATTGTGACGAACTCCAAGAGTATGTCGTATCAGCATGAACTCAAATTCCGTGCACGAGATAATATTATTTTGCCATATATTGAGTTAGAGACGCATAACAAAGTACTTCAAAATGACAATAGGCTTCCTGTCAATCAAATCATTATCGGTCCTTCCGGAACCAATGAATTCACAGCAAGAAGTATCAATTATTATTTGAAAAATGTAGGATACCCAACTGTTCCTATTAAACTATCGCATATTCCTTATCGTTAATAAGGAAATTACCTTGAACCCAGATGTAGGTATTTCAAATAATCAGCTCTATATTTATTAATACTAATAAATTGAATTAAATTTACATAAATACAAGTAGGAAAGTTATTTTATCACTGAAAATGCTTATCTGAAAAGACTCGGGCTGTAGTAATTAGGTGATGAATAGGAACAGATTCTTTTTTTATAACAAAGTGAAACCTATTACAATGTAAAAGCGTAAAAGTGTTATTAAAATAAAAGGAGAATGTATATGTCATTTTTCAATAAAGTATTAGCAAGTGTAGGGGTTGGCGGGGCTAAAGTAGACACGAAACTAGAAAAATCAGAGTTTACTGCTGGAGAAATCATGCAGGGTGTAGTGGAAGTCAGTGGCGGAAATTTAGAACAACAGATTGATGCGATTTACTTAACGGTAAATACAACATATATTCGTGAATCGAATGATCGAAAATACACGGATGTAGCGGCCATTCAAAAATTTAAAGTTACTGAGCCCTTTACAATTGGAGCAAATGAAAAGAAAATAATTCCCTTTTCGCTAACGCTTCCTGAAGATGCACCAGTCACTTATGGTAACACCCGTGTATGGGTTAGCACAGGGTTAGATATCAAAAATAGTGTAGATCCTACAGATAAAGATTATATTAACGTACGACCAACAAAACTAGCTACACATATTTTAGAAGCGATTGAACAACTTGGATTTAAATTACGGAAAGTTGAATGTGAGAAAGCCTCTTATAAATTAGGCAGTCAATATCCATTTGTACAAGAATTTGAATTTGTTCCGGTCAGCGGTGCCTATAGATCAAAACTTGATGAGCTGGAAATCCTATTTCTGTCCCAGTCCTCCCAATCAGCTGACATTTTAATGCAGGTTGACCGAAGAGCAAGAGGGCTAGGTGGACTGTTAGCAGAGGCATTTGAAATGGACGAGAAATTCATTCGATTAACGATCAATGCACAAGACATACCGACTATTAAAGACAAACTACAACGAGCAATTGGGATATAGCACTTTATTCCTCCTAACTGCATATAAAATAATAGCACCTCTAACTATTTCAAATGGTTGGGGGTGTTTTTTTAATAGTAACTAAGGGCTTAACAGGCTGAAGCCGTGCCCACGGAAAGCGTCCGCTCGGAGCGGGTGTCTTTTTGCCTGGTTTTATTGAGGTTTTTTGCTTGTTTTCAAATACATTGACACTTTAACTAACCAATGGTTATAATATAACCACTGGTTAGTTAAAGTGAAAAGAGGATCCGTAACATGAAGAGTAAACAGGAGCAACGTTCAGAAGAAACGAAAAAGTTAATATTGGATTCTGCAGCAAACTTATTTGCGAAAAAAGGGTATGATGCAGTAACAATACGAGAAATTGCAAAGGATGCTGGCTGTTCACATACAGCGATATATCTATATTTTAAAGACAAAGAAACATTACTTCACCAGCTATCTTTGCCGCCATTGAAAGAGCTACATCAAAAAATGCAGGGTATTTCAAGGGGAGATTCAATATCATCGGAAAGTAAGCTTAAAGAAATTAGTTTAGAATATATTTTCTTTTGTTTAAAAAACCGTAATATGTATGATATTTTTTTCAATGCGAAATCCTCTAGGGTGGATGAAAAGCCTGAATTACAAATCAATCAACTTCGAATATCGATATTTGAACTATTGAAATCTACCATTCAAGAAAATCTCTCCATTTCAAATGAGGAACAGCTTTTAGCATTTTCTCGAATTTTATATTACCAACTGAATGGAGTATTAAGTACATACTCCTATCAGCATGAACCGCTCGATGTACTAATGGAAAGATTGATACCGACGTTTAACCTTTCGATAGAAGTTTTGCTTATAGGCTTTCAAGAAAAATTAAAGTAAGGGGCAATGACGATGAAGGTGAAAAAGATTTCTGAGCATATATGGAGTTTGAAAACATGGATGATCATTCCTATTCATGTATGGGTAGTAGCTGAAAAGGAAGGCATCACATTAATAGATGCAGGAATGCCGATGATGACAAAAGGAATCATTAACTTTATGGAACAACTAAACGTCGGTCCTTTACAGAGAATCCTTCTAACACATGGACATTCAGATCATGTCGGGGCAGTAAAGGGAATTTTGAAAAAGTATGAAGTCCCAGTGTATGCACATCCAGTAGAAATCCCCTATATGCAGGGTGATGTCGTTTACCCAAAACGTAAAAAGTTGGAGAATAATCTTCCGAAAACAATTGTTAGTCCTTTATTAGAGGACGGCCTAACAAAACTAAAGAAAATGGGGGCACTTACCCCGTATTTCACCCCTGGTCATTCCCCAGGTCATGTCGTGTATTACCATGAACAGGACCAAGTATTGTTAGCTGGTGATTTGTTCACTTCTAAAAAAGGAAAGCTTAAGCAGCCTATGGCTACTTTCACTGCAGACATGGAGCAGGCTGTAGCAAGTGCTAGTATAATAAGCCAACTAAATCCAAAACAACTAGAAGTATGTCACGGAAATACTGTGTTTCAACCTTCCGATCAACTAGAGGAATACGTAAAAAGTATGGAGAGAAAGCTAGGAGGTCAGTAGGTATGATGGTATTCAAATATACGGTATTTGGATTGTTTTTTGCTATGGAACTTTTTGCGCTTGGTGCTTTTTCTTACTGGGGCTTCCACATGAACAAAGGCTGGTTCATCAATACTGTATTTGGAATAGGAACACCACTATTAGTTGCAATATTTTGGGGGATTTTCATTGCTCCGAAAGCTACTTTCGCGGTGACTATTCCTATTCGAATATTGCTTCAAATAATAGTATTTGCACTTGCAACCACTGCACTATTTGCGGCAGGAAAAAGTAAACTAGCAATTATTTTTGGTTTTGTTGTTTTAATAGAAATGATTTTAATGTACTCCATAGAGGAATGAAAATATTTAAAGGCCAAAACTATTATGTTGTGGTCTTTTTTAGGTTCCATGGTCTCGTATGTCTGGCACGTCGAACGTAACTGTTGCAAGTGTAAAGAAGGAAATATTGGAAGTCCTGTAGAATTAAAGAACATATAATAGAAGAAAAGAGTGAGTTATTATTTGGTGGAATGGTGAATTTGTTGAAAGTGTAATGGTTCTTATTGGATGGATAATAATTGGATTAATAGCCTCACGTTTATATAAAAGGCAATTAGAAAAGCCTGTGTTTTGGAAAGTAATCATAATTATTCTCGCAGGTTTTTTTACGTTTTCAATTAAATTGGATGTTTTTGGTCATGTAGCACAGATTTCTATTCTTCCTCTTGGAGTATGGATATTATATGCGTTGTTAAGTAAAAATAAAGAAACCTGGCAAAAGTACCGAATGTTTGCATGGTTGGGATTTGGGGCTAATTTTATTTTATTAATACTCTTTTTGGTTGGAGTACTGATAAATTATCTACTTTATCCGCCCGTTGACCCAAGTACATATATTTCAAATGTGGAGGATGCCTATATTATTAATACGCATCCAACGGCACACGAAAGCACTATTCTTAAAGAAAACGCAATAGACTTAATACAAGGTGCTAAGCAACAAAATTACTTCAGTGATAGTTGGTACAACGAGACAGTCATGGAACAAGATAAAACAACTGAACGCTTTCCTTATATGCTAGCGAATACTCTTCCAAAATGGGGAAGTGGGCTTCATACTACTGTTTATATAGAGGAAAAGGGTAAAGGAATATTAATAACTATACAGGATAAGCAATACTATTTTCAGACGGAGCATCCCTTGTTAGAGGAGGGGAATAAATGAAGAAGCCAAAATTACTTGTCTTTATAGTAATTGGTACTATTATAGTTTTTGTTAGTTTCTGGTACTACACTTCGAAACCAACCTCGTTTCCTACGGACGATCAACTAATTGAAGAGATGAGTAATAGTTTTTCGATAGTTTCTAATAGTGTAATTCAAGATACTGTTTTTTTAGATGATCGCCACGTGTTTGTTCCCTTTATTGCAGAGCATGAAATGTATGGGTTTAGTTTATGGGAGTGGAGCAATCGTAAATGGCATGAGGTTTTTGTATCGACAGATGGGGATATACGAGTTTGGAAGATAAATAGTAAGGACCCGACATCTTACCATGCTATTTGGAACTACCCACCTCAAGATCAAGTGAATTATATGAAGTTCTACTTAATAAATAAAAGAGGATTTGAAGTTAATTATGGTGAAGTACACTACGAACCAGGTGTGCAACTAGAGCAAGAGATTACCTTATCAGAGAATCTTTATGGAAGTATGAAACTTTCTAAGGAGTGGGCTTCTGTAATTAATTCGTTAAACGTTTCTCCAACAGCCGCACCGTATTATTTTGGTTGGAACACATACAATAGCTCGGATCAAATTACGTATCCTGAAGGAAATGAAAATGGACGTTCTTCCTCAGGGGGAGGTACACATATTGAGTTTACCCATTTCTTAGAGCAATCTGAACTAGACTAGAATTTGTAATTAATAAAATTAGAATAAAACACACTAATGCAAGCGCTTGCATAATTATTGCGGAAAGATTAAAATAACTCTATTAAGTTACATTTAGGGCGGTGGAAAAATGGGCGAACAAATGAATCCTTGGTGGAAAAAATGTGTTGTTTATCAAATATATCCAAGAAGCTTTATGGATTCGAATGGTGATGGTGTTGGAGATATTCAAGGGATTATCTCCAAGTTAGATTACATTGAAAGGCTAGGTATAGATGTTATTTGGTTAAGCCCTGTCTATGATTCCCCAAATGATGACAATGGCTATGATATTCGAAACTATCGTACGATTATGCAGGAATTTGGGACAATGGAAGATATGGAAAAGCTCATAGAGGAAGCCAAGAAACGCGGAATTCGTATTGTGATGGATTTAGTTGTTAACCACAGTTCTGATGAGCACGAATGGTTTGTGGAGTCGAGAGCTTCCAAAGATTCTAAGTATCGAGATTACTATATTTGGAGAGATGGGAAGGCTGATCAACCACCTAATAATTGGGAATCCGTTTTTTCAGGTTCTGCTTGGGAGAAAGATGAGCAGACGGATTCCTATTATCTTCATTTGTTCTCCAAGAAGCAGCCAGATTTAAATTGGGAGCATGAGCATCTTAGGGAGGACGTGTACCAACTCATGATTTATTGGCTAGAAAAAGGGATTGGTGGCTTCCGCATGGATGTCATTAACTTTATCTCGAAGGATATGAGGCTACCTGATGGTGCTGTTCAACCAAACAAATTATATGGAGATGGAAGCCCGTATTTCATGAATGGACCGAAAATACACTCTTACTTGAGAGAGATGAATGACAAAGTGTTGAGTAAATATGATGTGGTCACTGTTGGAGAAATGCCTGGAGCAACAACCGAAGATGCGTGTATTTACACTAATCCAGACAATAACGAAGTAAATATGGTATTTACATTTGAACATATGGATTTAGATAGTGGACCAAATGGAAAGTGGGACGTTCAACCATTAAAGCTAATTGAGTTAAAAAGAAATTTAGAAAAATGGCAGCATGGTCTTCATAAAGTGGGCTGGAATAGCTTATATTGGAACAACCATGATCAACCACGGGTTGTGTCCCGTTTTGGTAACGATGGAAAATACCGGGAGCTTTCTGCTAAAATGTTAGCGATTTGTCTACATATGCTACAAGGCACCCCGTATATTTACCAAGGGGAAGAGCTTGGAATGACAAATGTGGAATTCCCGAGTCTGGACGATTACCGAGATATTGAAACATTGAATATGTATAAAGAAAAGATGGAGCAGGGAATTTTGCATGACGAAATTATGTCTAGTATTTATGCAAAAGGTCGGGACAATGCAAGAACTCCTATGCAATGGACACCAGATGGAGGTTTTACGACAGGTGCTCCGTGGATCCGAATGAACCCCAATACAAAAGAGATAAACGTCGAACAAGCTATAAATGATTCTTCTTCTATTTTTTATACGTATCAAAAGCTAATAAAACTCAGAAAGCAGCACGATATTATTACAAATGGTAGCTTTCAACTTTTACTTGCTAATCATCCAAACTTGTTTGTTTATAAAAGGCAGTCTGCTGATGAAGAGTGGTTAGTTGTTACAAACTTTTCTGGTCAAACTGAACAACTAGAATGGGAAATCTGTGACGTGCCATCAAAATCACTTGGACTCATTATATCGAACTATGATAAGGTACAGATAAATGAAAAAATAGTAGAAATTCGTCCATATGAAGCCTTTGTGGTCGCTTATAAAAAGGAGATAGAGAATTGAAAAAAGTACTGGGAGTAGACATTGGGGGAACGAAAATACGAATGGGTGTCGTAAATGAACAGGGTGAAGTTCTAGTTGATAAAACGATACCAACTGTGTTGCCTTTATATCCTTACTTAGAGGAACAGGTTCTTGCTATGATGAACGATGTTCCCGACATAGCTGGAGTGGGCATTGGAACTAGAGGGATGGTAGATGCAGCGACGGGGGTCATCACGTTTGAAAAAGAAATGCCAGGATGGCAAGGGACGCCCGTAAAAGCATTACTTGAAGCCGCAACAGGGCTCCCCGTGGAGATAAATAATGATGCCAATTGTGCTGCTCTAGCAGAAGCTAGACTTGGTGCAGCAGCAGGATTCAATCAAGTAGTTTGTCTAACAGTCGGAACAAAACTGGGAGGGGGCATAGTACTTGATGGAAAAGTGATGAATGGGAAAAACGGTGGTGGTGGCGAGGTTGGTCACTTAATATTATATCCAAATGGTATAGTATGCGGTTGTGGCAGACCTGGCTGTAGTGAAGAGTATGTATCTGGAACAGCTATCAAGAGACTTATCCAAGAGGGAAATGTTATCAATGCGGAAACCAATGAATTGGCGAAGCCTCATGATGTATTCCGTTTAGCTGCCAATGGGCATGCCGGAGCAATAGCGGTTCGAGAGCGTTTCCTTTCTGACTTTGCGATTGTTATCTCTAGTCTTCAAGCAGTCCTCGATATGGATTGTGTTGTTATAGGAGGTGGAGTATCTGACTCTGCTGATTTCTGGTGGGAAGAGCTTCTAGCAAAAGTTGAACCATTGAAGCTAAAACCCGTTCAAGTGAGCCGTGCAACTTTTGGCAATGAAGCAGGAATGCTAGGAGCAGCGATGCTTGTAATAGATTCAACAAAATAAGTAAAAAAGTGTGCATATATCATGCACACTTTTTTTGTTTATAAAAAGCTGTAAAAAAATGCAAATAATCTTTTTTTTTTACTTGCATTAAAAAAGGTTAGAGCATATAATAATGTTAACAGTTAACTAATTGTTAATTAAAAAGAAAAAGTCATAAAAAATATTAACATAAGTTTGCAACAAGACAGAAGGGCAGGTAGAAATAATGGGAGAATACAAGACGGAAGAAGAAATGCTGGAGAATTACGATACAAACAAATATGAAACACCAGGAGGTTACACTAGCGATATTGCCGTATTTACTATCATTTCAACTGAATTAGAAAAACACAAACCACCAGTAAAAGAATTGAAGCTGATGTTGATACAGCGAGCAGTGAAGGATGCAGAGGGAGAACCCAATGTAGAAGGCGGTAAGTGGGCATTACCAGGCGGATTTGTTCAACCAGATGAAACTGCATTTGAGGCAGCCTCGAGAGAGTTGGAAGAAGAGACTGGAGTAACAGAACTCAAGATAAAACACTTCGGCACCTACGACAAACCTGGTCGTGACAAACGCGCTTGGATTATCTCCAATGCGCATTACGCTATCGTACCTGAAGATCAATTAATCAAACGAAAAGCAGCAGACGATGCATCAGATGTTCAATTATTCACGTTAGAAGAAATTGACAAGTTGGATCTTGCTTTCGACCATGAACAAATAATCAGTGATGCAATTTGGATTATTAAAAAAGACATGGCCCTCACTACATTAGCAAAGAACTTTTTACCAAGTGAATTCGTGTTGTCGGAATTACAAGGCGTATTATTAACTGTATTAGATGACGCATGGATTAAACTAGACGCTCAATTTTTTAGAAAAGCACCGTCTTTACCATTTATAGAAAAGGTAATGGTCAAAGGGGAGTTAAAAAAATCAAATAGATGGTCGAAAAACAAGGCACAGTTATATCAATTTACCGATTTCGATCCTTTTGTTTCCATCTATAACGCAAACTACTAAAAAGTTAATGATTAACAGTTAGGCAGTTAACAATGAATGAATGAATGAAGGAGCGGATGAATGATGAAAAAAGCATTGATAAACATTGATTACACAGTGGATTTTGTTGCAGACAACGGTGCATTAACTTGTGGTAAACCGGGTCAGGACATTGAGGGAGCTATTGTAAAGGTAACCGAAGATTTTATATCGAATGGGGAATTCGTGGTGTTCGCTATAGATACACACCAAAAGGATGACAACTACCACCCTGAATCTAAGTTATTTCCCCCTCACAATATAGATGGAACCAAAGGCAGAGAGCTGTTTGGCAGACTCAAAGAGCTATACGAAAATAATAAAACTAATGCTCAAGTCTACTGGATAAACAAAACTAGGTATTCTGCGTTTGCTGGTACAGACCTAGAGTTAAAGCTTCGGGAAAGACAAATTACAGAAGTTCATCTTGTTGGTGTATGTACTGACATTTGTGTGCTTCATACGGCAGTGGACGCTTTTAACAAAGGGTTTAAAGTAGTCGTTTATAAAGATGCTGTCGCAAGCTTCAATCAGCTAGGTCACGAATGGGCTTTAGGTCATTTTCAAAATAGCATAGGTGCAGAGATCAGATAGAAAAAAGTAGCTGTTACTTAATGGTATTAAAATGAATTGGAGGGTTTAACATGACGAAAATTTATAAAGATGATGGCTTTGCATTACACACCGACCTGTACCAAATCAATATGGCAGAAACTTACTGGGAAGACAATATACACAACAGAAAAGCTGTTTTTGAAGTGTATTTTAGAAAACTACCATTCGGGAACGGATATGCGGTGTTTACCGGCCTTGAAAGAATTGTCGAATACATCTCTAACTTCCAGTTTACCAAGAGTGATATTGAGTACCTTCAATATGAACTAGGGTACGAAGAAGACTTTTTAGCGTATCTTCAAACGCTGAGATTCACTGGAACGATTCGTTCAATGAAAGAAGGAGAATTGGTCTTTCATAATGAGCCTATGCTACGTATCGAGGCTCCTTTAGCAGAAGGGCAATTGATTGAAACAGCTATACTAAACATTGTCAATTATCAAACGTTAATCGCCACAAAGGCTTCTCGAATGAAACAAGTGATTGGTGATCAAACCGCTATGGAATTCGGAACTAGACGCGCTCAAGAAATGGATGCAGCTATCTGGGGAACAAGAGCAGCCTTTATCGGAGGATTTGAAGCAACTAGTAACGTAAGAGCCGGGAAATTATTCGGTATTCCTGTATCCGGCACACACGCTCATTCAATGGTTCAAGCTTATCGAGATGAATATACCGCATTTCACAAGTATGCAAAAAGACATAAAGATTGCACCTTCCTAGTGGATACCTATGACACATTAAAATCAGGGGTTCCTACTGCTATTAAAGTAGCAAAGGAGCTAGGGGATAAGATCAACTTCAAAGCGATTCGACTCGACAGTGGTGACTTGGCTTATTTATCAAAAGAAGCTAGAAAGATGTTAGACAGTGCTGGTTTTGAACAAACAAAAATCGTAGCATCTAATGATTTGGATGAGTATACTATTTCTCAATTAAAGCATCAAGGAGCTAAAATTGATGCATGGGGAATTGGCACTAAATTAATTACTGCCTATGATCAAGCTGCATTAGGAGCAGTTTACAAACTGGTATCCATTGAAGATGATCATGGGGAAATGGTAGATACCATTAAGATTTCAGGGAACCCAGAGAAAGTTACCACACCTGGACTTAAAAAGGTCTACCGCATTATCAATTTGACTAGTAATAAGTCAGAAGGTGATTACATCGCTATGGATGATGAAAAACCAGAACAAGAAGAAAAATTGAAAATGTTCCATCCGGTTCATACGTATATCAGTAAGTTCGTGACAAATTATGTAGCAAAAGAACTTCACCACGATATATTTATTGACGGTAAACTGGTGTACGAATTGCCTGGAATCTTAGAGATCCAACAGGACGTAAAAGAAAACCTATTGTTCCTATGGGATGAATATAAACGCCTTCTAAATCCTGAGGAATACCCAGTCGATTTAAGCCAAAAATGTTGGGATAACAAAATGGCTAATATTGAACAGGTGAAAGAAAAAGTAGAAGAGTTGAGAACGCGATAAAATTATGGCGACTTGAATAATATATGCTTTAGCGTGTCTGTCTCCTTCACATTGAAAGAAGCTTTTCAGTTCTATTGAGAACTTATGGATAAACAGCACAACTAATTTTGAATACTTGGAGGAAACCGTATGGCTAAAATAGGGATTTACGGGTCATCTTTCGACCCTATTACAAATGTACATCTTTTTACGGCGAGCACCATAGCGAATCGTTGCAAGTTAGATAAGGTCATTTTTTTACCTTGCTCCAACAAAAGAAAAGACAAAACGATGAAAACAGAGGATGAACATAGGTGGAATATGCTGGAAAAGGCTATTGAATCAGACGAAAAATTCATTTTAGATGATTTTGAAATGAAGCAAGATGCATGGAAAATATCTACCTACGAGACGATGGAGCATTTAAAGAAAATATATCCAGAGGATGATTTATATTTCATTATGGGAGCAGACTTATTAGTAGATATCGGGGATGGTAAGTGGGGTAACGCAGACAAATTGGTGAGTCAAAATAAGTTCATTGTCATGGCTAGAGATGGTATTGATATGTTGAAAGCTATAAGTAGTTCTCCTTTGCTACGCAATAACGACGATGGAAGCACTTTTCACTTAATTGATAAGGGTATCGCCATGGAAATCAGTTCTACCTATATTCGTGATGAATTTGCTATAGGTGGGGAAGCGAAATACCTCTTACCGACAAGTTGCTATAACTACATTAAAGAGAATGAACTTTATGGTTGGAAAAATTCGACCGTGGAAAATTAGATAAAAATAATTTTATAAGGTAGGGCTATGTTGAGGTACGTGGTTACTTTGTACAGAAAAATGAGCTTGATGAAACATTTCCGAGTTCATTTTTTCTTTACTTACTAAAGCATGTAGATACTCTTATTTTCAAGTGCCTTCTTGACTGATTCAAGAGCGTGAATTAATTCTGAGGAAAGAAAATATTTTATGCAGTGAAATAATAAGTGTTTATTAAATATAGAAGCAGAATAGCTCACGAAATTGTATCTTCGAGAGCTCCTACTCTGTGAATAGGAAAGTATCTTTTCTCTAGTTATCCAAAAATGCACTTGCCTGTTTCTAAGATTTGTAGGAGAGTGACGGACAGACAAACCCCATAAGATGACCGATAAAAGGGATGCTGGTTTGATGTCATCATCAACCAGCATCCCTAAAAATTCACTCAGTTATAATACAGCAAGTCTGTCCACTGCCTTCTGAAAACGATAGAAACAGATTCGTCTTTTTGACCATTTTTTCTTGTATAGTAACAGAAAGGGGGGGGAAGTATTGGTTCCCCCTACCAACCATTAATAACCTGGTTTTTTAAGGATTTTGAAGATATTATTCTTGTAATCTTCCACACCGGGTTGATCAAATGGATTAATATCTAATAAATATGCACTATAGGCACAAGAAATCATATAGAAGTACAACAAATGACCAATATGCTCTTCGTCGATTTGCTCGATGGACAAGGAAACCTGTGGAACCCCGCCAGCTAAGTGAGCGCTAGCAGTTGCTTCATGGCAGGCGTGGTTGAACTTGTGAAGTGTTAATCCACTTAAATAGTTTAATTCGTCGCCGTCGTTCTCTGCTTCAAAAACAGTTAGGTCTTCATTCGTATTTTCGATAGTTAAAAAAGTTTCGAATAACATGCGTTTTCCGTCTTGAATGTATTGTCCTAATGAATGCAAGTCCGTCGAATAGACAACGGATGCTGGGAAAATCCCTTTACCATCTTTGCCTTCACTTTCACCGAACAATTGCTTCCACCATTCTTGGATATAGCGAAGTTTTTCATCAAAGGTAGCCATAATCTCAACTGGGTATCCTGCATCATATAAATGTTTGCGGATAATAGCATACTGAATAGCGCTATTGGTTTTTGTATCTACTGTACTGAATTCCTGTTCCGCATTTCTAGCCCCGGCAATTAATTTATCGATGTTATAGCCTGCTGCTGCAATAGGTAGTAAACCAACAGCAGTAAATACTGAATATCTTCCTCCTATGTCATTTGGCACGACATAGCGCTTATATCCCTTTTCTATCGCAAGTGATAGAAGTGCACCTTTTTCTTCATCAGTTGTCACGATAATACGAGATGTTGCCTGATCTCCATAGCGTTTTTCCATGTATTGCTGTAAAAATCGGAATGCTAAGGCTGGCTCAGTTGTTTTACCTGACTTAGAAATGACATTTAATGATACTTCTTTTCCATCTAAGTAAGACATCAGTTGCTTCAAATATTCCCCACTAACCATATGACCAGCGAAAACAACTTCCAAACCTTCTTTTTTCTCAAATGGTGATGATAGTGCTTCTATTACTGCTTTGGATCCTAAGTATGATCCACCAATTCCAATAACGACTAGCACATCCGAATTAGAACGTACTTGTTCGGCTGTTTTTTGGATATCTTGTAGAAAATCGGTACTCATACTACTCGGCCAATCAACCCAGCCTAAAAACTCTGCCCCGGTTGCTGATTTTGTATGTATCCCCTGTTGAATTGCCTCTAATCTATTCGTAACTTCTGGTGTTACAAGTTGTGTAAAGTCCCCTGAAAAATTAACATTAATGTTCATAAGCATCCCCTTTGTATTCCTATGTTTTATAGGACTAATTTTACCATTAAATAGTTAAAAAAACGAGAACTGGGAAATAGAAGTTTTGCTCAGTTTATAAACAAAGTCCCCAAACAGTTATTGTTTATGTTTGGGGATAGTTCTAGTTATTGAATTATATTATCGTAAACCAATCCATCATTATCTAAACTAACCAGCTTTAAATGGTTGGACTTTTTTACAAACACACTCTTGTAACCTTTTTGTCCTTCTTCATCCTCAAAGTAAATGACGCGTGTTCCATTATTATCGCTTTCTATATCTGCCTCATATGTAGACAAATCAATATATTGAGCCAATAAATCATACTCGGGAAGATCATTTAACGCTTCATTTACTTCCTTTACTATTGGTATTTTTTTTGATTCGGTATCAGTGGATGCATCATCTGAACATCCCACTAATAAGGTTACTCCTAAGAGTGCAGTAAATAGTTTTTTCATAGGAATGACTCCTTTAGTTCGAGTGTATTAATGAAATTAACGTTCACCGCGGTCACTTAGTGGATATTGATTTAATCGATTCTCTACATCTTTCGCACGTATTGATTCACCAGTGCCTTCTAAATTATCTCCATCATAAGATGAGTCTGATTGGGTTTTGGCATATTCATCGTAAACGGTGCCGTAATTCTTATCCACATAAAGGAGAATACCTCCATTTTTCAATTCACTGTAATAGCGTTCAGAATCCTCATCACTAAATCCCATTTGACTAAAAGCTGCTCGTACAGGCTCATCCCCGGTTAAAAATGCCTTGAATTTATCTAACCAGCTGCCCCCAGCAGACTCCAGCTCCACGCCTGTTTGTCCACGGACAATCGAAAGCGATTCCTTGTGATTTGTTACGACATAAATATCTTCTTCTACATAACCTTCTAGTTTAAGTTCGTTGATTTTATCTAGTACTTCCTGTTCTGTTAGAAATGAACCCACAAACTTTTTATGTGCCATTTGTTTATACCTCCATATGTTATTTAGTATTATGTTTAATTTACCCATTAGAGTCTGCCGTAAACAAAAGTCGGTAAATGTTAAAAGAAAGCTCTATTTATTGATGTTTTAAATATAGTTGCACTAAATAATTGCAATTATATTTAACTATTATTATACTAAAACTATAACGTTATGGTTTGGAGTGATCTAATTGGGATCGAAAAACTGAAAATTGGTGAATTAGCAGAGAAAACAGGTATTACTAGACGTACTATTGATTATTATACGACGCTCGGTTTGTTAGAAGCTGAACGTTCTGCTTCGAATTATCGTTACTATCCTTTAGAAACGATTGAGAAATTACGAATAATTGAAGAAAAAAAATCTTCAGGTATGTCTCTGGAAGCTATCAAAAAACAGTTTGAAAAGGAACAAATAGAAGAAGTAGATATTCAAGAGCTACGCTTACAGATGCAGTATTTGGAAAAAGAAGTTTCTCATTTGCTTGAGCAAATTAATACAGAAGAAGAAACTACACAACACAATATCAAACAAAAGATCTCAACTGAAAGCGTTGCTCTTATGCAATCTTTACTTCTACTTATCACATAGGAGGTGAAGTCTTACTACTATAGTAAGACGACTTATTGACCGTATTAAATTTAACGATATTTATTATTTTACTAGCATTAACTGGATTTTTCGTCGCAACAGAGTTTGCCATTGTAAAAGTTCGACATTCGAGAGTTGATCAGCTAGTGGCTGAAGGTCGTAAAGGCTCACTTGCAGCAAAACATGTAACCACACATCTAGATGAATACTTATCAGCTTGTCAGTTAGGGATTACTGTAACTGCACTTGGTATTGGTATGGTAGGTGAATCGACATTCGAATTTATTTTGCATCCTTTATTCGAAAGTATTGGTATTAGTACAGATAATATCCACTACTTTACGATTGGTGCCGCATTTGCCATTGCAACATTTTTACACGTGGTGGTGGGTGAATTAGCACCTAAAACGGTCGCGATTCAAAAGGCAGAAGCGGTGACTCTTGTTTTTGCTAAACCAATAATGATTTTCTATAAAATTTTGTATCCATTTATTTGGTTCTTAAATGGTTCTGCGCGTGTCTTAGTAGGTCTATTTGGTATGAAGCCGGCTTCTGAACATGAATTGTCTCATACAGAAGAAGAACTGCGCCTATTACTAGCGGAAAGTTACAAAAGTGGTGAAATTAATCAAAATGAGTTGAAGTATGTGAATAATGTATTTGAATTTGACGATCGTATTGCTCGTGAAATTATGGTGCCTCGTACTGAAATCATTGGATTTGAAAAAAATGCAACATTCCATGATGTGCTTACACTCATTTCAGAAGAACGATATACGCGTTATCCTGTTTATGAAGGAGATCGAGATAATATTATCGGGTTTATAAATATAAAAGATTTTTTAACGCAGGGGATGAGCAACCGTGTCACTGCTGAAACGTTTACGATAGAAAGATTTACAAACCCTGTCATTAATACGATTGATACGACTCCGATTAATAATTTGTTATTGAAAATGCAAAAGGAACGTACGCATATGGCAATTCTATTGGATGAATATGGAGGTACGTCTGGTCTTGTAACAGTAGAAGATATTCTAGAAGAAATCGTTGGAGAAATTCGTGATGAATTTGACGAAGATGAGGTTGCGGACATTCGTAAACTAAAGGATGACCATTATATTATCCATTCAAAGGTATTGATAGATGATGTAGCAAAACTTTTAAGAATTGAGTTAGAAAATCCTGATATTGATACTATCGGAGGTTGGTATTACACACAAGATATGGATCTATTAATGGATAATCAGATTGAGTTTAATGGATACAACTTCTCTATTTACGAAAAAGAAGGGCATCAATTACATTTTATAGAGGTCATTAAAATAACTTCTTAATTCAATAGGAATGATGAGTAAGAGCGAAACCTCCGCTACCAAAGCCAAAATATTAGGAAAAGCCTTAGAAACCATTGGAGTTTCTAAGGCTTTTATTTGAGAAAAGGTCGAAAGTTTAGGTATATGCTAAAATAAAGTAAAACAAATTATGCGATCAAAAGATATTCTTGATTTAAGGATCGAGAAAGGATATGCAATGAATTTTTCGATGAATGAAGCAAAAATAAAGAAATTATGTGGTGTAACAGCCTTTAAAAAAGGTAAATCCTATTTTCAAGCAGGAAAAGTGCAGGTTCAATCTTTTCAACCAAATGAGTCGATCATCAAAGCCATTGTGCATGCAGTAGATGATGTTGAGGTCATGGTGGTGGCAGATTCGGATGGTAAGGTAGGAGGTACTTGTACTTGCCCACCGGTTGGTTTTGTTAAAACGTATTGTCATCATATTGCAGCGGTCCTATTTGTAGTAGAAGAAAAGGAAACAGAGGAACGTTTAGCTACAAGAATGCTCGATTTGTTTGAAAGTAGTGCAGTGCATCCAACCGCAAAGCAGCTGCATTTTGATGAAAGACAGTCGTTACATGTCGAATTTATATGCACTCCATTACCATTAGTAGCAGGGGATAATGGGTTTGGCATTCAGTTAAATGTAGGTCCAAATAAGTTACATAGTATTTCTAACGTTAAGGATTTTCTTCGAGGTATTGAAAAAAAAGAACCATTTGAATATGCACCAGGACAGTACTATGCGCAGGAAATCTATAGCTTTCCAAAAGAAACTGATACAGTTCTTCAACTATTGCTAAAAGGTCAGCACGAGCAAGTAGTACAATCAGATATTTTACTCATTTCAGCATCGGATTGGGACCAACTACTTCCTTTATTAACTAATGTACCATTGGTTAAATTCAAGCACGAAGAAAAAATGTATGATGGTGTACACTTCGGAAAAGACCTGCCACTCCGTTTTGCTTTTGATGAAACGAAGAAGACCAATTATCAACTAAATGTGGCAGGTCTTGACCGAGTCATAGTATTGAAGGGCTATGGATATGCATTTTCAGAAGGTATTTTATATAAACTTCCTCCAGCTGAATGCATTCGACTAGCAGAATTAAAAGAGATGCTCGATCAGTCTGGAAAACATGAGTTGGTCATCTCGGAGGGGCAAATAGATCATTTTATGGAGAAAACCATACCTGGGCTTATGAAGCTCGGATATGTACATATAGCAGAATCTATTTCCAAAAGAATCGGAGAAACTCCACTTCGAGTAAAGCTGTTTTTGGATCGTGTTAAACATCGAATTCTCGCTGGACTGGAATTCCATTACGGGCATCTTGTTATCAATCCTTGTGAAGAAATAGAACAAGAGATCATGCACTACCCTGGAATTAGACGGCAGTTGGATAAAGAACAACACATCATCGATCTATTAAGAGAGAGTGGGTTTACGCAAACACCGGGTGGTTTTTTCTTATTTGATGAGGAAGCAGAATATCACTTTTTGTATCACGTAGTTTCGAGTATGGAGAAATGGGTCCAAATATATGCCTCGACTGCGGTGAAGATGCGTGTCCAAATGGGATATATAGGCCCTAGGATAAGAGTTGAAGTGAAGGAACGGACAGATTGGTTAGAGTTTAAGTTTGATCTAAATGGCATTCCGGAAAAAGAAATTCAACGGCTTATGGCCTCTGTAGAAGAAAAACGCAAATTTTACCGTATTCCAAATGGCAATTTAGTATCGCTGGAAACACCTGAGTTTCAGGCGTTATCAAACTTTATGATCGATATGGGGATATCGAGTGATACTATTCAAGAAGAAATTCGTGTCCCGCTAATAAAGGGAATGCAAATAATCGACTCTTTAGAGCAAAGTGAAATTGTAGATTCTGGTGAAAACTTTGCCAAGCTTATGAAAAGTTTAAATGATCCAGAGAATATAAACTTAGATGGACCGATTCCTTTGACAAATATTCTTAGAGATTACCAAAAAGTGGGTTTCCGTTGGTTCCAGCTACTAGCAAAATATAAATTTGGTGGAATACTGGCCGATGATATGGGTCTTGGAAAAACGTTACAGAGTATTGCATTCATCGAATCGGTACTTACAGACGTTCGTGATCGACAACTACCTGTACTTATCGTATGCCCTGCTTCGCTCATCTATAATTGGAAAAACGAGCTAGAGAAATTTACACCAAATATTCAAGTACAAGTAATAGACGGTAACAAGGTCGAAAGAAATGCATTATGGAAATCATCAATAAACACTGACGTTATAATCACCTCGTATCCGTCTTTAAGAATGGATACAGAACTATACCGGAATCGAATTTTTCATACATTGTTTGTAGATGAAGCACAAGCCTTTAAAAACCCGGCAACTAAAACGGCAAGATCTGTAAAAATGATCCAAGCAGAGTATCGGTTTGCACTTACAGGAACACCAATCGAAAATGCATTAGACGAACTATGGTCTATTTTCCATGTAGTATTTCCTGCTTTATTGCCTGGCAGAAGGGCCTTTAGTGAATTAAGTAGAGATAATATTGCCAAAAGAGTACGTCCATTTATATTACGTCGCATGAAAAAAGATGTATTGAAGGAATTGCCAGAGAAAATTGAAACAATGCTCTTTTCCGACCTACAAGCCCAGCAAAAAACATTGTATGCTGCTTATTTGGCAGAACTAAAACATGATACACTGAAGCATTTGAAGAAAGGCAATCTCCAAAGAAATCGTATAAAAATATTGGCTGGCTTAACAAGACTTCGTCAGCTATGTTGCCATCCAGGTCTCTTTGTTGATGGCTACAAAGGAAGTTCGGCAAAGTTTGAACAGTTGATGGAAATCTTAGAAGAATGTCGAATATCAGGTAGACGAGTACTGATCTTTTCTCAGTTTACTCAAATGCTAGGCATAATTAGGGGACAATTGATACGAAAAGGAGCTCCTTATTTTTACTTAGATGGGCAAACACCGCCTGCCGACCGCGTGGAGCTATGTGATCGCTTTAACAACGGAGAAGGAAATCTATTTCTCATATCACTAAAAGCTGGTGGCACAGGGTTAAATTTAACTGGAGCAGACACCGTTATATTATACGATCTATGGTGGAATCCTGCAGTCGAACAGCAAGCGGCAGACCGCGCTCATCGAATGGGACAGCAAAACGAAGTACACATCATTCGTTTAATTGCAAAAGGTACCATAGAAGAAAAAATAAACGAACTCCAACACAAAAAGAAAAGCATGATTGACGAAGTAATTCATTCGGGACAAGATACCCTTTCTAATATGACGGAAGAGGATATAAAAGAGATATTGATGATTGACCCTGTGTAAGAAACATTCATGTTAAATCAAACAATCATGAATGTTTATATTTTCATGTTTGTTTCTTGCACAGGGACTCAATGGGGAGGCGATTATTATATCATTGGATATGGAAACAAAAATTATAGATGATATTATGCATCTAATAGTTTCAAAGTCAATTGAACATGGGGAGAAACTCCCTTCCGAAAATGAGTTCGCAAAAAGATATAAAGTACCTAGAATGACCGTAAGAAATGCACTTACGAAATTAGAAGAACGAGGATACATTTATTCTAAGCAAGGCAAAGGAAGATATTTGAAAGAGGAATCGATGCAGATTCAATTACACCTAACTGGAAAAACAAGTTTCACGGATAAGATGAAACAAGCCGGGTATAAATTAAAAACGGATAATATTGTTTGTGAAAAAGTCGCTTATAATGAACAAATTTATAATAGTTTAAATATAGAGGCAGAGGTAGATGTCTATAAAGTGGGTAGAATTCGCTATATAGATGGGGAACCAATTGCAATTCATTATTCCTTTGTTAGTGAAAAGATGTTTCCGAAAATTTTGGAAGATGGACCAAAGATCGAGTCAATGTTTACTTACTATCGAGAATTGGGTTATAAGAAATTTATAAGTAAAAAAAGCTTGCTAAGTATTACATTTCCCACCTCAGATGAACAACAATTGTTATCTTGTAAAAGCATGGTTCCACTCATTGTGGTTGAAAGTGACTGCATAGATGTCGCCTCCAATAAAGTACTAGAACATACAAAAATACTCTACCGAAGTGATAAGTTCAAATATGATATATCAATGGATTGAAACAGGTAAAGGACGATAGTGTCCACTATCTGTTTTTTTTGTTTAAGGCTATGTTTCAAGTTGAATAAAGGATTTATTTCTTCTTGAAGTAAAGCACACCGTTACTTGATTATTCGACGTCCAAAATTTATTTCTCACGATTTTTCTCTCCATAGTTTACCCAGAGCCAAAAAATAGTTACCGCAATAATAGGTATTAACATCGCTATTCTTTCAAGGATTTTTGAGTCATGCATTAATAAAAGTGACATTAATATTCCTAAAGAAATAAATACAGTAAAGAATTTTTGCATACCTTTCTTTTTATTCATCCCATCCCCCTAAATACGGTATCAGTCTTTTGCTTCTTCAACGAAACTGCCGCGTTAGCTAAATAAGATCAACAATAATAGCTTTAATCTTTCTTGTGCCAACGAACTAGTTAGTTGAAGAATATTACTCCTTGAAAAAGAGACCACCACAATATGAACACCCGTTAGTTGAACAAGGACCTTCTCTTCTATTCCACTAGTTAAACTTCCTAACTCACTACTATTAACTATTAACAATAACAAATTTGATATATAATTAATAAAAATATAATTTAAAGGTGTTGATTTATATGATGTTTTCTCCATTATTTGAGCAAGATGTTCCAACAATTCTTCTTCCTTAACGGTAGAAGAGCTTTTCTCCGTTAAGGACATAGATACCTATGATAAACGGAGGGAAAAACATGAATAGTAAATTATTAGGCGCTTTATTTTTATCTATTGCTGCGAGTATCTGGGGAGCAATGTATGTTGTTGTAAAAGTAGTTGTAGAAGTAGTTCCACCATTGGAACTAGTCTGGATGCGTTATGTAATTGCTGTAATTACACTTGCGGTTATTGGCTTTTGTATGAAACAATCCTGGCGTATTGCTAAAAAAGATTGGTTAATTATTTTCCTAGTCGGGCTTTTTGGTAATACAATATCCATTGTCACACAAGAAATGGGGACAATGCTTTCCACTGCTCAGATGGGGGCTATTATTACTTCTACTACACCAGCTTTTATGGTCCTATTTGCACGTTTAATTTTAAAAGAAAAAATAACGTTAAAAAAATGTCTTTCCATTGCGCTAGCAACAATCGGGGTTGGCATTATTGTTGGAAGTGGGCAAATTAATTTAACTCAACAATTAGGTGGGTTTTATCTATTGATTGCTGCGTTAACCTGGGCATTAATGTCCGTTTTAGTTAAAAGAATTCCACCACAATATTCACAAATTGTCATTACTACTTATTCATCTATAGTTGCTGTAATTTTATTGACACCATTGGTTCTTCCAAGATTAAATAATGTTGATTTATCTAGTGTTTTACAACCTACAATTTCAGGTGGATTATTATACTTAGGTATTGTATCAACTGCTGGTGGTTTTTTCTTGTGGAACAAAGGTCTTCAATTAATGAATGCTTCCAGCGGGGGCTTGTTCTTTTTCTTCCAACCGATTGTCGGAACGTTTCTAGGTTGGTTATTGTTAGGTGAAACAATTGGAATTACATTTTGGTTAGGCACAATTTTAATTTTTAGTGGTGTTTTTATAGTCATTAAAGACGAATAGTATTTGATAAGTGCGTTTCTATTTTGAATAGAGACGCACTTTCTTAATGCGTTAATTGTTACATAAAAACTCCCGCTTTAATTTAATAAGAATAAAGAGTTGCCTAAGCAACCCGATGTTCTTTACTAAAGCACATCGTTAGTTTAAGTGCAATTATTCACAAACTTTATTGTTTAATCCACTAGATATCAATAATAATCGATAATTTATAGTTTGCATGCTCGTTTAAGTCATTCAAAAAATCATTCAATATTTCATTAGAAGGAAATTTACATTCGAGAAGGTAACAACCATCTCCACTAATTTTATAGTTATTAATTATGTATTGCTTTTGCATTTTTATAAACGACAAATAAGGCTGATGATAAGTGCTTTCCGTAATGATTGTAATAAAAGCATGTACAAAATACCCTAGTTTAACTTGATTAACTTTAATTGAATAACCCTCAATCACTCCTTGCTCTTCTAATTTAGCCACTCTAGTTGAAACCGCTGGACCAGTCAAATGGACTTTCTTACCTAATTCTTTCATCGTGAGGCGACTGTTCATGGATAACTCATTTAATATCCGCATGTCCGTATTATCTATCATTCATTTAACTCCTTTCATTAATAAAGTCAAATGCATAAAAGACTTTATTTTATCTATGTATCCGCCTATGAGTCATAGTATAGACTATACATTGTACCAAGAAAAATTTAAAAGATAAGGGAGTTAATAAATATGGATATACAACTAATTCGTAATGCAACAATTATCATTGAATATGCAGGTAAAAAGTTTCTAATTGATCCTATGTTGGCGGAAAAAGGGACTTATCCTCCCTTTCCAAACTCACCAAGACAAGATCAAAACAATCCTTTAATTGACTTACCAACATCTATTGACAAGATTATATCCAATATTGATGCTGTAATTGTCACTCATTTGCATTTAGACCACTGGGATGAGGCTGCAAAAAGGGCATTGCCAAAAAACATTAAACTATTTACCCAAAATGAAGAAGATGCAATAGAAATTCGAAACGCTGGTTTCGAAAATGTAGAGGTTTTACATGAGGATACGGTATTTGAAGGTATTCAATTAATTAAAACAAAAGGCGAGCATGGAAGAGGCGAAATTTTAAAACATGCTGGTTTAGTATGTGGAATAGTCCTCAAACATCCCAAAGAAAAAACACTATATGTTGCTGGGGATACAGTATGGTACGATGCGGTTCAGGAAGTAATTGATTCTCAGAAACCAGAAATCGTCGTGGTAAACGCTGGAGATAATCAATTCCTTCAAGGCGGATCTCTTGTGATGGGGAAAGATGATGTCTGTGAGGTTGTTAAGGCTGTTCCAGAGGCTAAAATTATTGCTGTGCATATGGAAGCTGTAAATCATTGGACACTATCTAGAGAAGAATTAAGATACTTCATTAATGAAAAAGGAATCTCGTCCAATGTATTGGTACCGTGTGACGGTGAATCCTATACATTTTAGAGGTATCATTAAGACCGAAAAGTAATACTACTGGCAATCTTTTAATCTTATATCATAGTCATAAAACATATTAAAGCCCTGGAACTAAATACCGGGGCTTTACTAATGGAATCTTTTCTCTTTTTTTCGCTAATCGGGCAAATAGAAGCACTTACAAGGTACCAATAAATGCTAAAGCTTACGGGAATGGAAAACATGACTAATACCACTGATTTTCGTTTCAGACCGACGCGATGAACCTTCCCCGCCACTTCGCGTTCCATGTGAATTTTCATCTGTCTCCCTTATCCCGCCCTTCGCTACAATCAACGCCATATCTATGTTCCAGTTCTTGAAGGACTGGGCGTTTTTTTTTTTTTGCCTGGTTCTCTTACATAGAAGAAATCGTATTTGTTCATTAATTATTAAGAGCATTTACGAAACATTTACGATACCTTAAAACACTTGCACTTGGCGACAAGTTAAGATGAATTTGCAAAGGAGGATTCATGCATATGAAAAGAAAAAGAAGAACCGAGATTCTCATTCAAGGTGATGTCCAGTTGGCGCAAAAGTTGGCGGAATCCATTGTAGATACTTATGAATGTAGAGAAATTATAGCTCCTCAATACGGATTGACCATGATTAAAATGCGAGAAACAGCAAAAAACTCACTATTTTATATAGGAGAAGTCTTAATAACAGAAGCAAAAGTAGAGATTAATAATCGTATTGGCATAGGAATTGTTGTCGGCATGAAAGACAAGCTTGCACAACATTTAGCGATTATCGATGCTGCATATAAAGCAGAATTACCTGAAACCATCACGTGGGAAACCTATTTAATAGAAGCAGAAAAGCAAATTATAAAAGAACGAGCAAAAAAGCAAGCAGAGCTTTTTGAGACAAAAGTTAATTTTGAAACGATGGAAGTCTAAATAACCAATAGGAGAGATAGTATGACGTTTGATCAAGTACATGATTTGCAGCAAGTTTACAGATTAATATTGCACAGTATGTCTAGACCAGGCACCATTTCGTCCCTAACTGATATAGCAGAGCGTGTAGATATGAATCTTCCTTGTTACGACGCAACTATTTTAAGTGCCATGACATTTTTTGATGTAGAAACTACATTTCACATTCTTTCAGAGGATCAGCAGGAGTTAATCGAGAAAATTTCAGAATATACATCTGCAAAATATGCACCAATTAACGAAGCAGACTTTGTCATTGTGCTGCGTGAAGATACAGAAACAGCTATACAAAGTGCTATTCAAAATTGTAAAAACGGCACCCTCATTGATCCTCAGCTATCGTCAACTTGGATTATTGAAAGCACGTTATTATCTAGTGAAGGTGAATTGACTTTGAGAGGTCCTGGAATTCAGGAAACAGCACAATTGCATACAAGCTTTGATCACTCGGCGTGGCATGCGAGAAACGAAAAAACGAAAGAATATCCACTAGGTATTGATTTGATTTTCACAGACGAAAACGCTCAAGTAGTCTGCATTCCTCGAACAACATCAATCAGTGTTATGGGGGTGAGCTAATGGGATACGTTCCGGTAAAAGGCGGCACGCAGGCAATTGATGCATCTATTCAGCGTATAAAGTTTGAACGGTTAAAAGGTCAAGAAATAATTGATGTAGAGACGATTATGTCAACTATGCGGGGAATGGTTGATCAAGTTATGTCAGAAAGTAGCTTGTATTCTCCATACTTGGCAGCACTTGCGATCAAGCAAGCGGAAGGAAGTATGGAAGAAGCGGTATTTCTTATGAGGGCTCATCGTTCGACTTTGCCCCGTCCTTATTACAGTCAAACAGTTGAGCCTGAAAAGATGTTTGTAGAGCGTCGTATTTCAGCAAGTTTTAAAGATATCCCAGGTGGACAATTATTAGGAGCGACGTATGATTACACACACCGCTTACTAGATTTTACATTAGAAGAAGAAAATCTAGAAGATAACCTACAATGGCTACAAAATTATCAAGACCAATTAAATCAAATTGAAGCTTTAGACGAAGTAAGCTATTTTCCTAAAGTAGTAGATTACTTGCGAGAAGAAGGACTTTTTGAAACATACAAGGCAGATAATACCCCTCCTATAGATGTTACAAAGCGAAGTTTACAATTTCCAACAACGCGTAGTGAGAGGCTTCAAGTTCTAACAAGAGGACAAACTGGTGCAGTTACTTCACTAGGCTATGCATCATTAAGAGGATATGGGCAGGTTCATCCAACTGTTGGAGAAGTTAGAGTAGGATTTGTCCCAATTTATGTGCAGCATCCAAATGAGATGGAGCATAGTGACGAGGATGAATTTTATATTGGTGAAATTAAAGTAACCGAAGTTGAGTCTTTTGTTCCAACGAACGTGAAAAATGAAAATAACGAATATGAACTGGAATTTGAAATTGGATATGGCATTTGTTATGGGCAAAATGAAACGAAAGCTATCGCTATGAGCATTTTAGACCAATGCCTGGAGCACCCAGAATCAGATTTTCCAACACATGATGAAGAATTTGTGCTATTGCATATAGATTCTGTAGAATCCACAGGGTTTATTTCCCACTTGAAGCTACCGCATTATGTGACGTTCCAATCAAAACTCGATAGTATCCGTCAAGTGAAGAAAGGGGTGCAAACAGTTGAAAGCTAATACCCATTTTGCATTTTTCGATGAAGGATCTAAAAAAGAAATTCGCCGTGCAATCATGAAAGCTGTAGCAATACCGGGTTATCAAGTGCCATTTGCTTCAAGAGAAATGCCCATTGCACGTGGTTGGGGTACAGGGGGATTGCAACTTACCCTTTCCATCATTGGTAAGTCGGATGTGCTGAAAGTAATTGACCAGGGTGCAGACGAATCTGTAAATGCAGTTAGTATAAAAAAGTTAGTTCATGAAACCACTAATGTAGAGCTAACAGAGGAAACCTCAGAAGCAACTATAATTCAATCAAGGCACCGTATACCAGAAGTTCCCTTAACAAAAGATCAAATTATTGTCTTACAAGTGCCTACTCCAGAACCACTTCGAGGAGTGGAAGAAAGGGAATTTGTGACGAAAAGAATGCATTCAGAAGACGATTATAGCGGTGTTTGGCTCATGTTATTTGAACAAATCATGAAATACGGAAGGACGGCAACATTTGCCGATCACCCTGTTTACGTAAATGGACGATATGTGATGGCACCAAGCCCAATTCCTAGATTTGATAACAATAAAATGCATCAATCAGAGTCTTTAATCTTACTTGGGGCAGGGCGAGAAAAGAAAATATATGCAGTTCCACCTTTTACAAATGTGGAATCTCTAGCTTTTGAGGACTATCCATTCACTGTGGAGTCCTTTGAAGGTCATAAGTGTCACTTATGTGGTTCAACAGATATCTTTTTAGATGAAATAATAGATCAACAAACAGGGGAAAAGAGTCATCAATGCAACGATACAAGTTTCTGTATGGATCAACTGAACAGGAAAGAGAAAGTTGAGGTGCAAACTAGCTATGCATGAGAAGCCGATACTCCAAGTAAGGAACCTGCGGAAGCAATTTGGAACGGGGTGCAAGGATTGCTCTGAACTTATGAATAGGAATTTAGAAAAAAACTTTTGTAAGAGTTGTGGGACAGTTTATGCATGCCAAGATATTTCATTCGATTTGTACCCAGGAGAAATTTTAGGAATCGTTGGGGAAAGTGGAAGTGGTAAATCTACGATGATGCAATGCTTATATTTCGATGCAGATGTCACTTCAGGAGAAGCGTATATTAGTGATTCGATATTAGCTGGGCAGAATGTTTTTGGATTATCCTCCCAGCAAAAGCGCTCTATCCGTAACCATGTATATGGAATGGTTTATCAAAACCCTGTCCATGGTTTAAAAATGAACTTCTCTTCTGTCGGCAATATAGCGGAGAAATTAATTGCGGCAGGGAATCGCAATGTTGCAAATATGGAAGCTACGAGTAAAAAACTGTTGAATAATGTGCATATACCTTTGCATCGCATGAAAGAAGAACCGCGAAACTTTTCGGGGGGGATGCAGCAAAGGGTTCAAATTGCAAAGGCGTTGTCGAATAATCCTCCTATTCTTTTTTTAGATGAAGTAACTACCGGATTGGATCTGTCCGTGCAAGCAAACGTGTTGGATTTAATCAAAAAAATCCAACGAGATTTAGGGATTAGTATGATTGTTGTTTCGCATGATTTAGGCGTAATACGTATGCTTGCAGATCGTACCATCGTGCTGTTGAACGGGAAAGTTATCGAAGAAGGTTTAACCGATCAAGTTTTAGAAGACCCACAGCATGAGTACACACAGCAATTAGTTTACTCATTATTATAGAGGAGCGGTGACTTTGTACATTATTCATAATGGGAAAATCATAACAGAAGAAACAATTTTGGAAGGGTATGCGGTTGTAGTGGAAGGTGAAATAATTCAGTCGATAATTCCCCAAGAAACAGTGTCTACTTATACCAATGCGCAGTTAATAGATGCAAGAGGGGGATACATATCTCCTGGATTTATAGATATCCATTCGGATTATATTGAGACAATAGCATCGCCTAGACCAACTAGTATGATGGACTTCAATATTAGTTTGAGGGAAGCAGAGAAAATATTGATCAGTCATGGAATCACTACGATGTTTCATTCCCTGTCATTTTACCGAGAAGATGTTTTTACCCATAAACCGATGCGAAATCCGAATAATATTCAGCGCATGGTAGATGCGATCGACGCGACGCATAAAGAACTACATTTAATCCGTCACCGCATGCATGCACGGTTTGAAATAGACAATGTAGATGAAATAGACACGCTTGTAAAAAATATGGAGGATGGCAAAGTCCATCTGTTGTCATTTATGGACCATACACCAGGGCAAGGTCAGTATCGAAATCTTGAAGTATATCGTGAAACATTAAAAGGGTACCGGGACATTTCAGATGATGACGTCAATGTGTTAATTGCAGAGCGGCAAAGTACAGAATTTTTAACAAGTGAAAAAATAAAAGAAGTAGCAGACATTGCGATTTCAAAAGGTATTGCAATTGCATCACATGACGATGACAAAATTCAAAAGTTAGAATTAGTAAAATCCTTTGGAACAACAATTAGTGAATTTCCTATAACCCTTGAAGTAGCAAAGAAAGCAAAGGAAATTGGGCTACATACAATTGTGGGGGCTCCTAATGTGCTTCTCGGTGGCTCACACTCCGGCAATCTGTCGGCGGCTGAAGCAGTTGCAAACGACTGTGTAGATATTCTTTGTAGTGATTATTATCCAGCAGCATTGCTACACGCAATCTTTGATCTGCACGAGAAGCATGGTAATGATTTGCACAAAACGTTTATGATGGTCTCGTTAAATCCTGCTAAAGCAGTAAAAATGGACGATGAGTTGGGCTCGATAAAACCTGGCAAGAAAGCGGATATTTTAGTGATTGAACGTATGGAAGATGGGTATCCGATGCTGACTACAACAATGGTAAACGGAGCATTAATAACGACAACACATTACCGGATTAAATAGTAAATCAAGGAGGTAGTGAAATGACAATGCTAGAAATCAAGGATTTTGGCAAACGATTCACGATTCATCACTTAGAGAAAACAATGCCAGCAATCGAACATATCAATTTCTCTTTAGAAGCTGGAGAGTTCATTGGAATTGTTGGGAAAAGTGGCAGTGGTAAATCGACGATATTGAAGAGTATTTACCGCTCCTATTTACCGGATACCGGCAATATTTTATATAACTCGGCACGTTTTGGACAAGTGGATTTGGCAACAATATCGGAAAGAAAAATGCTTTATTTACGCCAATATGAGATAGGATATGTATCCCAGTTTTTAAATGTTATGCCAAGAACAACCTGCCGCCAGCTTGTTATTAATGCATTACTAGAAATGGGTGAATCCGAGGAAGTTGCTCTGAAGGAGTCAGGAGAGGCACTAACACATTTCGAAATGGATCCAAAACTATGGGATAGCTATCCTAATACGTTTTCCGGTGGGGAAAAGCTGAGACTAAATATTGCGATGGCAACGGTGAAAAATCCACGTTTACTATTGCTAGATGAACCAACTGCAAGTCTCGACCAACAATCTAAAGTAAAAGTCCGTGAAATGATTGAAAAACTGAAAAATAAAGGCACAACCTTAGTTGGAATATTTCATGATATTGAATTCATGGAAGGTCTTTGTGACAAGGTTTACGATATACAGTCAAGACAGCAAACAGTTGTAAAAGAGACGATAACCTATGAAAGCTGATTTACATGTTCATAGCCGCTATTCAGATGGATCGGAACATGCTGAAACAGTGATGAAACTAGCAAGCCTACAAGGTGTCACGCATATTAGTTTTGTTGACCATGACACAGTCAAGGGACTCCCAGAAGTTCTTGCACTTGGTAAAAAATACGGAGTTAAAGTCATACCTGGTATCGAAATCTCCGCCTTTGACTTTAAAAGAAATCGTAAAGTACATGTGCTCGGATATAACTATCATCCTAAAGCAATTCATATCCAAGCTATTTGTAATCCATTGTTAAAGCGAAGGCAAGAACATTCGCTTTGGCAAATACAACAAATAAAAGCTGCTGGATATGAACTTGATATTGCAGCGATTAAGGAATCTGCAAAGCCATCCGACATAATTTACAAGCAACATATTATGCATAATTTAACGGAAGCCCCTTATACATCTGAAATATATAAAGAGCTATATAAAAAATTATTTAAAGGTAATGGTGTTGCTTCAGGAGATATCCAATACGTTGATGTATTTGAGGCAATAGAAGCCATTGTCGGAGATGGGGGAATAGCAGTCATTGCACACCCTGGTCAGCTAAATACCTATGAGTTGATACCCGAGCTAATAGAGGTTGGCTTAGGTGGAATTGAAAGAAACCATTTAGATCACACTGCGGAAGATTATCAAAAGATAGAAATTTTAGCTGAAAAATATGGACTAATTATGACAGGTGGCACGGATTTTCACGGCTCATATGGCGCCACTATTGAAGTTGGAGATATTGTGAGTCCTTTATTTGAAAGATTTAGCTAAATAATACTTGTCAAGATGTAAAGAAGTTTAATAGTCTGCTAAGATACTGTAAATTTCCACAATTGGTAAATAATTTATGTTTCAATATACATGTACGAACAGGTTTTAAATGCACTACCATTTCATTTAGCGAAAAGGAGAATTATTAATGAAGAAAAATTGGTCTATTATCAGTCTGGTTTTAGTGGTAGCTATATTGTTATCTGCATGTTCAGAAGGAAGTGCTGGGGCGAAAAACGCTGAAGTGGATGACGTGATAAAAATCGCTTGGTATCCAAATGAATCGGGTTCGGATATGAAGTCTTCGCGTGATGAAATTGGACGAGTAATTGAAGAAGCTACTGGTAAAACAGTGGAACATCAGTTAACTACTGATTATGCAATTGCCATTGAAACATTAATAAATAATAACGCTGACCTTGCTTTCATGGGAGCGCAAGGTTATATCGAAGCTAAAAATGGAAACGATGCTATTCAACCTTTAGTCGTACCAACAGGTGAATCAGGTACATTAGATGACGCATTGTACCATAGTTGGTTAGCTATAAATGTAGATGCACAAGATGATTTCAAGGTAGACGGAGAATTTTCATTAGATAAATTAGAACAAAAAAGTATTTCATTTGTATCAAATAGCTCGACATCGGGATTTGTGGTACCGACGTCATCCATTATTTCTCACTATGTAAAAAAATCAGGATTTGAAGATTTAGTAGCAGAAGACTTGATGGAGGGAGGCAAGCTATTCTCTCAAGTACTATTCGGAAATTCACATCAGGGTTCAGCAGTAAACCTATTAAGTAACAATTCAGAGGTCGCTGCTTTCTGTGATACATGTGTAGAAAACTACGTAGAAGTAGTGGACGGTGAAGCGAACAAAGCAGGGTCTGTTTATAAAGTTAAAGACGATGCCGCAGAGCCTTTTAACACTGTTACAGGGAAAGAATTTTTGTTAATGTCTGTTACACCAGTATTAAACGCACCATTTGCAGCAAATTTAGAAGCTCTAGGTCAAGAGGATTATGATAAATTAATAGAATTATTCACCTCTGATGAAATTGCAAACAATGAAAAGATCTTTGTTCCAGAGGATTCAGGAGAGAGTGGATTATTCTTTAAGTCAGGAAATGAAAGATTCGCGGAAGTAGAAGATGCTTGGTTCAATCCAATTCGTGAACTTTCAAAATAGTAAACAAGGTATTCAAAATAAGAGTATGCATACGTATAAATGCATGCTCTTATTCATTAAATTAGCTAAAGGAGTTTAGATAAATGTCCTTACTTAAAGTGGAGAAATTAGGAAAGTCATATAACGCAGATGCGAAAGTTCTTAACGATGTTAGCTTTGAAGTAGAAGCTGGAGAATTTGTATCAATTATTGGGCCATCAGGAGCTGGAAAATCAACACTATTACGCTGTATAAATCGGATGGTGGAAATCGACGAAGGCAAAGTAATTTTTGATGGTAATGATGTAGGTAGTTTGAACAAAAAAGAACTACGTAAAATGCGTACAAACATTGGCATGATTTTTCAACATTATAATCTTGTCCCACGCTTATCTGTTATCGAGAACGTGCTACATGGTAGATTCGGATATAAAACAACTGTTCAAGGTATATTAGGGAAATTTACAGAAGATGAAAAGGAGCAAGCTTTTTACCTTCTAAAAAAATTAGGAATTGAAGAGCATGCTTATAAACGGTGTGATCAGCTAAGTGGTGGTCAGCAACAACGTGTAGGAATTGCTCGTTCTCTCATCCAAGAGCCGAAAATTGTTCTGTGTGATGAACCAATTGCTTCACTTGATCCCAATGCATCTAAAGTGATTATGGATTATTTAAAATCGATTACGATGGAGCTTAACATTACATGCATTGTGAATTTGCATCAAGTGGAAATTGCACGAAGCTATTCTGATCGTATTATCGGCTTAAGTAAAGGTGGCATCGTCTTTGACGGTCCTAGCTATAGATTATCTACAGACAGTACTGATCTAATTTATGGCACAAAAACGGTAGAAAAAAGACAGTTAGTTACTGTGTAAGGAGTAATCAAAGTGAATGAAAAAGTAATGCGAAACCAACGGAAATGGCAAACGATTATTTTTGCTACGATTATAATCGTCCTGACATATTTATCATCGGATATAACGAACTTTAATATCATTCATGGAATTGCTACGTTACCAAATGCTTTTACTTGGATAGTTTCAAATCTATTTATTACCCAAGAAACGCTAGAAAGGCTCCCGAAAATACTGGAGAAATTAGCGGAAACTATTCTTATGTCTATTGCAGCCACCACAACTGCGACAGTCTTTTCTCTCTTTTTAGGGTTAATGGGTTCAAAAACAACTGGAACAAGTAATTTACTCGGTGCATTTGCTCGATTTATCGCATCGGTGGCAAGAAATATTCCAGTAGTTGCTTGGGCTTTAATATTGCTTCTATCCTTTGGTCAAAATTCAGTGACTGGGTACTTAGCTTTGTTTGTTGGCTCGTTGGGCTTTTTAACAAGAGCGTTTATTGAATCTATCGATGAAGCTAGCCAAAGTGCAGTGGAAGCCTTGAGGGCCACTGGTGCTACCTACTTTCAAATTGTCTATAAAGCAGTTATTCCACAATGTTTGCCTCAAATGATCAGTTGGATTTTGTTTATGATCGAGACAAATATCCGTAGTGCCACACTAGTTGGTATCTTAACCGGTACGGGAATTGGATACTCATTTGACCTCTATTATAAAACCCTTAACTATCATGCAGTGGCGCTTGTTACGCTTAGTATCGTCATTTCCGTTATTATGCTAGAACTGATTTCAAATCATATCCGGAAGGTGATTCTATAATGGAAGTAACATCCACACCGATATACATCAGAAAAAAGTCAAATGGTCGAATTTCGATTAAATCTGGCAACAAAGTAGAACGCGTCATGAAAGCGACAGGGATTGTTCTGTTTGGACTAACTATTTTAGCTTTTATGTCATTTAATTATTCTGGCTTAGATTTAACTAAAGCAATTTCAGAAACAGCATATAATTTGAAGACGATGTTCCTCGAACCCGCTTTGAGTCACTTCACATGGGGGGAGGCATTTTATCAAGTAGGAATTACGCTTGGATTAGCATTTCTTTCGACAATTCTAGGAGCAGTGATTGCCTTCTTCTTGGCCTTGATGGCAGCAACTAATTTATCGAACAAATGGATATCGAAAACAGTACGAATTCTAGTAGCCTTTGTTCGCGCAGTACCAACCGTTTTATGGGTACTAATCTTTGCAATCGCAGCAGGGTTAGGAAGTGAAGCCGCTGTTCTTGGAATGCTATTTCACTCAATTGCATATTTAGTAAAAGCATTTTCGGAGGCTTTTGAAGAAGTAGATAAGGGGATATTGGAGGCGCTTACTGCAACTGGTGCTAACTGGTGGCATACCGTAACTCATGCTATCTTACCCTCGACGTTCACCTATTTACTATCTTGGACATTCTTACGATTTGAAATCAATTTCTCTGTAGCTGTTGCAATGGGAGCCGCAGCAGGTGCAGGAGGGATCGGATTCGAATTGTTTATGGCTTCTGGATTCTACTTTGATATGCGAGAGGTCGGATTAATTACTTACATGATCCTAATCCTAGCAATTGTCTTAGAGTTAACATCTACTAGATTAAAAAGTCGTTATTTCCCAGCTACATCTGTAAAATAACACGTTAATTCAAACAAACATGAATGTTTAAATTTTCATGTTTGTTTTATACACAGGGACACAAAAACCCCAAAATAGTATGCACTGTAAAAAGTGCAGCTGTTTTGGGGTCTTGTATTAGTTTTTAGTATTTTCGTTAGAATTCTCAAACTTAGGAACTAAATCGAAAATTCGTTGGTCTTCAAAAGCATCTATGAGGCGTTCCAACCAGTTGTAATAGTCTTTCATGTATTTAAGCTTATCAATATCTATTTGAACCTCTTCACGTAATTCTTCACTTAGGACCGGATTCTGTAATAATTCTTCAAGTTCTGCCAGTGACTTTTTAATTGCCGCCGTATGCAGTGTGACTGATCTTTGCCATTTAATAGAAAACAAATCGATGAAGCTTTGGTGCCAATCATCTGTCACTTTATATAAATCTTTACGAACTCCCTTTTTCCAGGCACGTTCGACTAACTTTAGTTCGGATAGCGCTCGGACAGAAGTGCTCATACTTGTTTTACTCATGCCTAGTTTTTCTGTCATATCATCTAATGTTAATGGTTCATTTTGAAAAAACATTGTTCCGAATTGTCTACCTGCAGAAGGCACCAAACCGTATAAATGTATGTTTTGGGCAATTGTCTCTATAATTCTCTCCCGTGCTTTATCTATTTTTTCATGGTCCTCCATATACGTTCCCTCCACTGAAATTAGCCTTGTTCACATAATCCAGCTAACTAAATTTAAATGTATTATATCCTTACCCAAAAAGCAATTTTTTTAAATATTTATTGTACAGTTTTTACTGTACAAACAATTAATTTAGTTTAAACTGTTGAAAATTTATGAAGTTCACTCTATAATGAATAGGGTTCGTGTGTTTCGGACGGTGAGGAGTGAAGGCATGAGTGAAGAATATATAAATAAAAAAATAGTAGTAAAAGACGCTACAAAGATTTTTGGTAAAAGTAGTGGTCGTGCAATACAGTTGCTGAAAGATGGTAAATCAAAAAGTGAAATTTTGAAAGCAACTGGTGCAACTGTTGGAGTGAAACAAGTATCCTTTGATGTCAATGAAGGTGAAATTTTCGTCATTATGGGTTTATCCGGAAGTGGTAAATCAACATTAGTTAGAATGCTTAATAGATTAATAGATCCAACAATGGGCAAAATTTTACTAGATGGTAAGGATATTGTTCAGATGAATAAGGAACAACTTCGTGATGTAAGAAGGAAGAAAATTGGAATGGTATTTCAAAATTTTGCCCTCTTTCCACATAAAACAATTGTTGAAAATACAGAGTATGGCTTAGAAATCCAAGGGGTTTCTAAAAAAGAAAGAAACGAAAAAGCAATAGAATCTTTAAGACTTGTCGGTCTTGCAGGATACGAGGAACAGTACCCGAAACAACTAAGTGGAGGTATGCAACAGCGTGTTGGTCTTGCTAGAGCACTTGCGAATAATCCAGATATTTTGCTTATGGATGAAGCGTTTAGTGCATTAGATCCGCTTATTCGAAAAGATATGCAAAATGAGCTGCTTCAGCTTCATCACGATATGCAAAAAACAATAATTTTCATCACACATGATTTAGATGAAGCCCTTCGCATTGGTGACCGTATAGCACTGATGAAGGACGGGGAAATTGTTCAAATTGGATCTCCTGAAGAAATTCTGATGAGTCCATCCAATGAGTATGTTGAAAGATTTGTGGAAGACGTAGATTTATCTAAAGTACTAACTGCTGGTCATATCATGAAAAAAGCCGACACAGTAAAAGTTGACCGTGGTCCTCGTGTAGCACTTCGACTGATGAAACAATTAGGTATTTCTTCTATATATGTAGTAGATAATGCGAATCGCTTATTAGGAGCTGTTACAGCGCAAGATACTGTAGCTGCAATCGAATCAGAGAAATCACTGAATGATGTCATTATTTCTGATCTTCCGATGATTTTACCAGATACGGTTCTCACAGAGTTATTTGATGTTGTCTCAACAGCAAGCATTCCTGTAGCAGTTATTAATGAAGAACAAAAGCTGCAAGGAATTATTATACGCGGTGCACTCATAGGTGCATTATCTGGTGATAATGAGTTCATTAACAAAGATGGAACAGTGGATTCCGCAGAGCAACCTATTACGGAGGTGATGTAAGATGAATGAACTATTACCTCGCCTACCTTTTGCCGATTGGATTGATACTGGAGTTGATTGGTTAGTAGATACGTTTGGAACAGGTCTAGACGGTTTTGCTGATGTACTAGAAGGAGTAGTAGAAGGTTCAGTGGATATATTGGATTTAGTTCCTTCTATATTATTAGCTTTCATCTTTGCTTTAATAGCGGGACTAATTTCTACGAGGAAGATTGCCTTCTTCTCGCTGATTGGCCTTTTATTCATCGATTATTTAGGATATTGGTACCCAATGCTTCAGATGCTAACGTTAGTATTGACTTCAGTCATCTTCGCGCTAGTGATTGGTATTCCTATAGGGATTCTTAGTTCTCAAAAAGCGGGTGTTCGAAAGGTAGTAAATCCAATATTGGATTTAATGCAAACAATGCCTGCGTTCGTCTATCTAATACCGGCAATTTTCTTTTTCAATATTGGGGTCGTACCGGGAGTTGTAGCATCGGTAATTTTCGCAATGCCTCCAACAATTCGTTTAACGATGTTAGGTATTCAGCAAGTACCGAAAGATTTAATAGAAGCAACAGAAGCATTTGGCTCAACGACGTGGCAGCGGTTGATTAAAATCCAGATTCCACTAGCGAAACCTACGATTATGGCAGGGGTGAACCAAAGTATAATGCTATCCCTATCAATGGTTGTAATAGCTTCGATGGTAGGTGCACCGGGGCTTGGTGAAGAAGTTTACCGTTCTGTTACACAATTGAAAACAGGAGTTGGCGTAGAAACTGGACTATCTATCGTAATCGTTGCGATTATTTTAGATAGAATCACGCAATACGCTGGAAATAGAAAGAAAAAACTAGGGGGAAATACAATATGAAATTAGCAAAAAAGTTAACAGGTCTAGGAGCAGTTGCATTACTTTCACTTGGGTTAGCAGCATGTGGGGATACAGAAGAGAAAAATGATTCAACATCTACGGATTCAAATGCAAGTTCAGTTGGAGAGTCACTTGACTACAAGATTACAGGTATTGATCCTGGAGCTGGAATTATGGAAGCAACAGAAAGAGCTATTACAGATTATGAATTAGATGAGTGGGACCTGGTAAGTGGTTCAAGTGCTGCAATGACAGCATCTCTAAAAAAAGCATATGATGCGGAAGAGCCGATTGTCGTAACAGGTTGGACTCCTCACTGGAAATTCGCTGAATATGATTTGAAATATCTTGAAGATCCAAAAGGTTCATATGGTGGGGAAGAAGAAATTCACACAATTGGTCGTACTGGATTACAAGAAGAAATGCCAGAAGCTCACCAAGTCCTTTCCAATTTCAACTGGTCAGAGGATGATATGGGTGAAGTTATGATTGCTATTAAAGACGGTGAAAAACCAGAAGTAGCTGCACAAGCTTGGGTAGATGCAAATCCCGAGAAAGTTGCAGCATGGACAGATGGTATTGAAAAAGTCGACGGCGACAAGATTAAACTTGCATATGTTGCATGGGATAGTGAAATCGCCAGTACAAACGTTATGAGCATCGTATTAACAAGCTTAGGATATGACGTAACAATGCTTCAAGTTGAAGCAGGTCCAATGTGGACAGCTATTGCCGACGGTAGTGCAGATGCATCACTTGCTGGATGGTTGCCATTAACACATGCTACGTATGCTGAAAAATTCGATGGTAAATTTGAAGACCTTGGCACAAGCATGACAGGTGTAAAAATTGGCTTAGTTGTTCCAGCATATATGGACATCACATCAATTGAAGATTTGAAAAAATAATAAATATAAACAAACCCCTGGAGCGAGTAAAAAACTTGTTCTGGGGGTTTTTAGTTTGTCCCTGTGTAGGAAACATTCACGTTAATTCAAATAAACGTGAATGTTTCTATTTTCATGTTTGTTTCTTGCACAGGGACTAAAAAAGAAATTGAAAAAAAATTTCACTATTCTTTAATATTTATAGTATAATATTTTAAATAACTAAATTATCTGTTATTTCTGATTATTGGGGGGTGGGCAATGCTAAAAGAGTATATTCAAAAATTTGTTGATGAAAAGAAGATTCCAGGTACTGTCATACACGTACAACGTGATGACGAAGTTTTGTTTCAACATAGCTGTGGTGGATATAAGGCTAGAGATGGCAGCTACCATTCTATTACAAAAGATACTATTTTTGATGTTGCTTCTTTAACAAAGGTAATAGCAACCTTACCCTCCATCTTGGTGTTACTGGCGAAAGGCGAAATAGCATTAGAGGATCCTGTGCAGAAATTTTTACCTGACTTTCAATACGATTCTGTTAGCGTTTATCATCTTCTTCATCACAATAGTGGCTTGCCAGCGGATTTAACCCCACCGGTTCAACGAGGTGAGAATAGAAATATACTGCTCGAGGTTTATCAGTCAAGGCTACAATATGTGACGGGAGAAGCAGTGGTTTATAGTGACTTAGGCATGATTTTACTAGGGGAAATCATACAAAAAGTATCTGGTAAATCCTTAGATAGGTTTGTAGAAAGTGAAATATTTCAACCTTGGTTGATGGATAACACGTGTTTCAATCCATCGAAGGAACTTCTGCCCATTATTGCCTCTACTGAAATGGTTGAGGAGCAATATGTACAGGGAGAGGTCCATGATGAAAAGGCATTTTTGTTATCAGGAGTTTCCGGAAGTGCTGGACTATTTACCAATGTAATGGATTTAGTACAGTACGCAAAATTTTGGCTTGGTATATCAACTCAGTCGGTTATACCATCTGAATGGATGGATTTATGTCATACACTATTATTCCAACATCGAGGCTTAGGCTTTGAGGTTTGGTCTGGTATTGAACCGTTATTATCTTGTGGTAGGAGGTGGAGTGTAGGTTCTTTTGGCCATACAGGATTTACAGGTACTTCGATCTGGATGGATCCAAACGAAAAATTATTTGTAGTTTTGTTAACTAATGCGGTGCATTACGGTAGGCACTCTCATGTAAGAGAACTGAGGCTAGGCGTTCATGATTTAGTTTATGGAATGTACATTTCAAATTAAAGGGGCGTATTAAAATGAGAAAAATGACAAAGTATTTGCTTCTATTTTTATTTGCAATGCTAGTAACTTTCGTTTTAGCAGCTTGTTCAGATAACGGGAATGATTCGAAAGCGGATACTGATGAAGGTACTAGTGAAAATGGGGAAACGGCTTCAGAAGAAAAAGTAAAACTAACAATAGGTAGTTGGCGTACAGAAGATGTAGCAAAGTACGAAAAAGTAATTGCTTTATTTAATGAAACAAACCCTGACATTCAGGTAGAATTTAATCCAACTAAAAATACGGAATACAATACAGTTTTAAATACGTCCTTACAAGCAGGTGAGGGCCCGGATATTTTCCACTTGCGTCCATATGCAGCGGGATTAAAGCTAGCAGAAGCTGGATTCGTTGAGCCAATTTCAGACATTAACGGATTAGACCAATATTCAGAGGATTATCTAGCAGCTTCTAAAGGTACTGACGGGGAACAATATGGCGTTCCTTTAAACATAAGTTCAACACAATTTTTCTATAACAAAAAAATATTTGAAGATCAGGGACTTGAAGTACCGACAACTTGGGATGAATTTATCGAAGTGAACGAGAAACTATTGGATGCAGGTATTACGCCAATTGCTATGGGAACTAAAGAAGGTTGGTTACTATCTCTAACACATGGAATTGTAGGGGCAGGTGTGTTAGATGGAAATACATTTGCAGATAAACTTGTTACTGGTGATAAAGATTTTACAGACCCAGCATTTGTAGAATCGATAGAAGCGATGAATGATTTGAAAAAGTATTTTCCTGCTAATTCTGAAGGATTAGGAATGGACGACATACGTACATTATTTGCGATGGAACAAGCGGCTATGTTCCCACTTGGAAGCTGGGAAATCCCAGTCGTTAATGAGTTAAATGCAGATTTAGACTATGACTTTTTCCCAATGCCATCGAAAGCAGGTAACCAAACGGTAACGACTTGGGTAGATGGATCTTTTGCAATCAATGCAAAGTCTAAAAATAAGGAAGCGGCAAAAACATTTTTAGAATTCCTAACAACAAAAGAGTTTGGTGAATTATTTGTTGATGAGTTCAAAATGATTAGTGCAATTCCTGGGATCACTTCAGATGATAAGCTTCTTAGTGAGTTAAGCAAAGCAGTAGAATCTAATTCAACACCGTATTACTGGGTTATTAATTTTGTAAGTGGGGACCCAACTACGAAAACGGTATTAGAAACAGAATTACAAGGGATGTATTTAGGAGAAGTTACCCCAGCAGAAGTAGCTCAAAAATTGCAGGAAAATGCAGAAACCTCATTTGAGCCTTTTAAATAACAAAAAAAGGAGGCCATGAATGATGACAACTGTACAAACTGCTTTGAAAAAGAAGGGAAGAAAGAATGGGAAAAGGTGGACTATCCACCTTTTCCCTATTCCCGCATTAATTATTTATAGCGTGTTCGTGCTCTATCCTATACTAGCTGCATTAACGTATAGCTTCTATTCATTCAAAGGTTTTTCACGAGAGTCTTTTGTTGGCTTTGATAATTTCGTTACATTATTTACGACAGAGCCATATGGATCCATGTTTACGAATGCCTTCAAGCATAATCTACTCTATTTTGGACTTCAAATGATTGTTATGAATGGCTTGGCATTTATACTTGCTTTTGTCATTTACAAAAAAGTGAGAGGTGCTGAGTTTTTCAAGATTGCCTTCTTTCTACCTCGTTTATTATCCGTAATTGTGGTCGGTTTTTTGTGGAAGCTTATTTTAAATCCTAACTTCGGTACTCTAAATATGTTACTAGGCAAACTAGGACTAGAGGAATTACAGCGAGCATGGCTTGGAGATCCAAATACGGCATTGATTTCTATAATCTTAGTAAATTGTTGGTTTGGTTTAGGGTTTGGTGTATTAATCTTTCTAGCGGGTTTTCAAAGTATTCCAGGTGAACTAATAGAAGCTGCTAAATTAGATGGTGCTAAAGGAATGACAATGATTCGTAAAATTTATTTACCTTTAATGATTCCTTCCATCATGATTATGACGGTATTGACATTTATACAGTCCTTCGAGGCATTTGAACTTGTCTATGCTATGCAGGGGTCGATGGGAGAGCCATATTATTCAACTGATACGTTGGCGGTATTCTTTTATCGCTTAGCATTTGGAAGCTCCACATCTGGAAGCTCTGATGCGATAGGTCTAGGTTCTGCCCTAGCGGCAGTGTTATTTTTCTTCATATTAATATGTACGATGATATTCCTAAAGTTTACAAATAAAAAAGAAGTAGAAATGTAAGGGTGAGTAGTATGAAGAATAGTTCAATGTGGTCAAAACCATTTTATTATGTCCTTGTATTCGCAGTGGCTACTATAAGTTTGTATCCAATCTTTTTAATGTTTTTATCTTCTTTTAAAACAAGTGCAGAAATATTTAAGAATCCTTTAGGTCTTCCTACGCACTTTAGCTTAGATACCTATAGAACATTATTGAGTAAAGTCCCGTTTGATCAATATTTTATAAATAGTGTAATAGTTAGTGTTACATCTGTTGTACTGGTTGTAATTTTTTGCTCGTTAGCGGCTTATTATATTGCACGCTTTAAATTTAGCTGGAACAATGCTATCTTCTTTATATTTTTATTGGGAATGATGATCCCTATTAAATTAGGTATTGTACCATTATTTATATTAATGCGTGATTTAGGGCTGATCAATTCACTTTGGTCCCTTATATTTATGAACATTGCAACAGGAACGCCGTTAACGGTGCTTATATTAACTGGATTTTTTAAGACAATGCCTACAGAGCTAGAGGAAGCAGCAAGAATGGACGGAGCAGGAAACCTACGAGTCCTATGGAGTGTTCTTCTTCCATTAATGCGACCGGCACTAGGCACAGTGGTTATAGTCAACTTTATCGCTGCATGGAATGACTTCTTCTTCCCGCTAATTTTTATAACAGAAAAGGCTAAGATGACAATACCAGTCGGCATGTTGTCACTGTTTGGTGAACATTCAGCCGATTGGGGATCGCTTTTCGCTGGCCTAACATTAGCTTCTTTACCAATGATGATACTATTCTTTGTTGCATCCAAACAATTTATGGAGGGGCTGACAGCAGGTGCAGTTAAGTGAAAGTTATCTAATCGGCGTGGATGGAGGTGGAACGAAAACCTACTGTGTCATTGGCGATAAAACTGGCAGAATAATTGGCACAGTTGTAGGTGGAGGGTCTAATATCAAATCTACAAAACCTGAAAAGGTACGATTACAAATTGTTGAATTATTAAATGATTTGTTGAACCGGTATGGGATAAAAAAAGAAGAGATTTCTGGAATTTATATTGGTACTGCTGGTGGTGACCGGAATGTCGATAAAAAAACCTGGCATGATTGGATGATGGACTATTTTTCACCACATCCTTGTAGGATTCAAATTACAAATGATGCACTACCTGCTTTAGTAAGTGGAACTTTCAGCTTAAATGGCTTAGTTGTGATTGCGGGAACAGGATCCATTGCTTATTTAGTGCAGGATAACGGTGCTAGAACCATACGTTCTGGCGGCTGGGGCTATTTACTAGGTGATGATGGTAGCGGTTATCATATAGGAAATGAAGCACTTCGCTATGTCACAACGTATTACGATCAGCACGGGGAACTTTCCAAAAATGAGCGCTTAACACAAATCGTCTTACAACATTACAATCTACAAAATGTTTATGAATTAGTACCAGCAGTTTATGACGACGAGAATCCCCGTACAGCGATTGCTTCACTAGCAATGTTAGTTTTAGACTTAGCTGAAGAAAAATATCAACCAGCTGTTGATATAGTTCAGCAAGCGATTAAGGCATTAGTGGAGCTTATTTCTACTATTCTTACCAAGGAAAAAATTGCGAAGGAGTTTCCGATTGTACTTTGTGGAGGGCTATTTTCAAATGAATTATTTCTTGAAACATTTAAACATACTATGCGAGGGTTTGATAACAAATTGTATGTACCTACACTACCACCAGTTGTAGGTTCGTATTTAAATGCATTAGTTAGTGAAGGGATAGAACATAGCCCAGAACTCCGGAAAGAAGTAATTAGGTCGTGGACACAATTAATGGATGAACAGAACGATGAAAGGTATGATATAAATGAATCGATTGGAAAAACTAGGAACTGAACGTGCCAATCCAAAAACTAAAAAACTAGATATCATGACTGTAAAAGAAATTATCAAAACGATGAACGAAGAAGACCAAACAGTTGCACTCGCAGTTCAGAGAGTTTTACCCCAAATAGAGGATGCCGTTTATATTGTTCATAAAGGTCTCTCAAATAATGGAAGGTTGCTTTATGTAGGAGCAGGTACGAGTGGTCGAATTGGTTTACTAGATGCAGTAGAGTGTCCACCAACCTTTAGCACATCACCCCAAATGGTTCAGGCTGTGCTTGCTGGAGGTCATAGTGCTGTTATGGTTGCTGTGGAAGGAGCAGAAGATGATCAAGAGCTAGGGAAAAGTGATTTAAAGCAATTAGATCTTACTTCAAGTGATGTGGTGGTTGGTATCGCCGCAAGTGGTAGAACTCCATACGTAATTGGTGCTTTGGCTTATGCTCAATCAGTAGGGGCTAAAACAATTAGTCTATCAAGCAATAAGCAGGCTACAATTAGCCAATATGCGAACGTAGCCATTGAGGTAGAAACCGGTCCTGAAGTTTTAACAGGGTCTACCCGCTTAAAGGCCGCAACAGCACATAAGATGATTGTTAACATGATTTCTACTGTTTCTATGATTCAAGCTGGTAAGGTATATAAAAACTTAATGGTCGATGTGCATGCTAGTAATTATAAACTAAAAGAACGTGCAAAAATGATTGTTTGTGAAGTAACCAATATTACATATGAAGAAGCAGAGAAAGCTCTCATTGAGACACAATTTAATGTGAAACAAGCAATAGTGATGATTTCAACTGGATCGACTGCTGAAGAAGGTGCAAATTTATTGAAAAAAGCAGATGGTAAAGTACGCATGGCTATTGGAGAAAAGGATGAGTAGAGTGCGATTATTTACTCTTTACGAAAGAAATAAAGAGCTAGAGGTGTACAATGACACAAAAGGTGAATGCGGGATTAGCTATATTAGAGGAAATGATTGATCGTCTGCCAGGCTCAGAAAGGAAAATTGCTGAATATATATTAAAGTTTCCGAAAGAGTCCATTAACTTAACAGTCGTAGAGTTAGGAAAAGTGAGTGGCACAAGTAGTGCGGCAGTCATAAGACTTTGTAAGTCACTTCAAGTGAATAGCTTTCAGGACTTAAAGCTAAGAATTGCGGGGGACTTACAGAATGAACGTCAAGACCTGCGCGATATTGAACCAAATGAATCTTTTGAAACGATGGTCGAAAAAATAACACTGCAAAGTATAAGGTCACTACGAGAAACAACAAATATGATTGATATGGTGCAACTAACAAAGGCAGTGGAAGTTATTTTAGAGGCATCCCATATTTATATATTTGGCGTTGGAGCATCAGGCATTGCGGCAATGGACGTTCAGCAAAAATTTATGCGTATTAATAAGTATTGCTCCTATTACCCAGACGTACATTTAGCTGCGACAGCAGTTGCCAATGCTTCTAAGAAAGATGTGATTTTTGGTATTTCCTCTTCAGGTAATACACATGAAGTTGCAAAAATATTAGAAATTGGTATGCAAGCTGGTGCTAAAACAATTAGTTTAACACGTTACGGTAATTCGCTAGTAGCTGATTTGGCAGAAATAAATTTGTTTACTGCAACTTCATTAGAACCTACATTTCGCAGTGGAGCAACCTCTTCCAGATTAGCACAATTACATGTAATCGATATGCTCTTTATGTGTATTGCAACAACTACATTCGAGCAAACGATTGGCTACTTGGACACAACAAGAATGGCGATAGATACACTCCATCAAAAATTGCCTAAAAGAAAAACTGCTAATGAGCAGGAACTAAGTGAATGAAAATCTTACCCTGTGAAAGAAACAATGATGTCTGTTTCTTTCACAGGGTTATTTTAATTGGTTACCACCAGATAAAACCAGGTACTCTTTTTAGTGCAACTTTATACTTCTCTATATAATAAGGGAATAGTTCTATATGATATCCCCTGGAGTGTGCGGATTATCTTAGTATGGGACTTGTATGTGTCACAGAGGTTTCACAGCAGCTTAATAATAAGCGGTTTGAAGCTTTCGGTCGAGATTTACTATGAGTTTTATTGTTATAAAATGTACATACCAATGTAGTAAGAAATTGAAAGCAACTTTTGTGACCAAATGTCATCTGAAGTGAAAGCGATTTCCGTTATAATTTATGTGAGGGGGAGCTAGTGATGCTGGAGAAACGAAGCCTAAATACTTTTTATCAATTGATGAAATTGCAACCGGCGCAACAATCCTCTTTTATTGACAAGATAAACTTAACAGAACGTCAGTTTCAATATGATGTAGAGAAAGTTAATAGCTTTCTATTAGACGTGGGGGTACCACCCATTAGAATTTCGGGTGACCGAATCTTGATAGAACAAGAGGTTGTCGATTATTGGAAGGGAAATGGAGCAGGTTTTGTAGCAAATCAATTTTCTTTTGAGCAAGTAGAGCGAGTAATCATATTCCTGTTATATACTTTCATCCGACATGAACCTCTTTCCAATTTTCACTTTCAACATTTGTTTGGTGTTAGTAAAAATACCGTCAGTTCAGATGTGAAGCGAGTTAATAAGTTTTGTGTGGATTTCCGTGTAGAAGTACGCTATTCAAGAGAACATGGATACCATTTAAAAGGTACGGAAGAAGATAAGCGAAACCTAATGCTTAAGGCAATTTCCATGTTAAAGATTAAATCATATGCTCATGAGAAATTCACATTTATATTTCAACAGCAACAATTGCAAAATCAGTATGAGAACTATCAACAAGTTTTGAAGGAATTTGAACAGCAATATTCATTTTCATTCACTGAAGACAGATTGGATGAATTTATCTACTTGCTTCAAATGATACATATTCGCCAACAACAACAAAAAAAGGTGCAGATTTATCCAGATACAGTGAGTTTTTTGGAAAATCAACAGGCTTTTTTGGTGTCTACATTGATACAGCAACGCTTAGGATATACAACTAATCGGGAAGAAGTTGCTTTTTTGACCATTCAACTACTTGGCATATGCCAAGGTGAGGTTAGCCCTGCTAGAACTGATGCGCTGTTTGCTATTACGGAGCAAATCATTGTTAACTTTGAACGTTATGCATGTATTCAATTGTTAGATAGAAACAAGGCAATGGAAACACTATATTTACATTTCAAGCCAGCTTACTACCGGATGCTCTTTAAAATACCAATTACAAATGTATTACTGGATGATATTAAGGAAGAGCATCGAGACTTGTTTATTGTGGTTAAGGAAGTACTCAAGCCGATTGAGGAAATGTTAAATATTAAGGTACCGGAAGATGAGGTAGGCTTTCTTACCCTTCATTTCGGAGGGTTACTTAAACAGGATAGTGAAAGTTCAATAAAATTATTTAGGGCTGTAATCGTTTGCCCAAATGGGATTAGTTCAAGTTTAATGCTGGAAAATCAGTTAAGATCACTTTTTCCACAGTTTAAGTGGACTTCGTCGTTTTCATCTTATGATTTTCAACATCTTAAAGATACAGAGTATGATCTTGTATTTTCCACTGTTGTACTTAAAACAATAAAACCATTATTTATAATTAGACCGATTATGAGTGAAATGGAAAAGAAGGAACTAGTACAAACAGTAGAAGGGCTTACGCTGCAACAGTCATACCATAATCCAACTTCAGATGAGTTAATAAAAATTATTCGTCAGTATGCTGATATCAAACAGCCTGATCTGCTAAAAAGTGCATTACAACAGGCCTTGTTTAAAAATGATCACTTGAATCTAGGGAGGAAACAACCAGTGTTAAAGGATTTATTAATCGAAGAAAATATTCAATTTATGCATAATATTGGTGATTGGAAAGATGCAATCAAGACAGCAGCGGAACCTTTGTTATCAAATGATTCAATTACAAATCAGTATGTAGATGTCATGATTGAGAACATAGAAACAATGGGACCGTATATTATCATCGGCGAACAAGTTGCGATCCCTCATGCACGTCCAGAATTTGGAGTGAAAAAATTAGGGATGAGCTTGTTGAAATTATCAGAACCTAGTTACTTGCTAGGTGAGGAGCAAAACAAAGTAGAAATATTCATATGTTTAGCTGCTATTGATAACCAAACACATTTAAAAGCTTTGGCTCAATTGACTACATTGTTGAGTGATCCTATAAAATTAGAACTTTTGAAGAAGGCGCAGACAAAACAGGATATTCTAGATTTAGTTGTAGAGTTCTCTGAACTATAGGCTTGTGTGCAATGGATATACGATCGAAACTAACTATTAATAGGAGGAAATAAAAATGAAAATTTTAGCAGTATGTGGAAATGGTTTAGGTACTAGTTTTATTTTATCAATAAATGTAAATAAGGCGCTAAAAGAATTGAATATTGATGGTGAATGTAAGAATATGGACTTAGCGAGTGCAAAGACCGAAGTAGCTGATTATTATATTGGCACTCCTGAAATTATGGAACAATTGCAAGATGGTAACAAAAAAACTATTAGTATTATCAATATGGTCAGTGCAGATGAAATCCAGAAAGCGTTAACTTCTCATATCTTGGGGGAAAAATAGTATGTTCGATTTGATTATGAAGGATATTTTAGGGACTCCTGCCATTCTGGTTGGTTTGTTCGCTTTATTTGGTTTGATGTTACAAAAGAAGGCGATTACCGATGTTGTTTCTGGGACATTAAAAACAATAATGGGATTCATTATTCTTAATGCAGGTGCGACGGTATTAACGGGTTCACTAACTATATTCGGAGATATGTTTGAAAAGGCATTTAATATTGAAGGTGTTATTCCAAACAATGAAGCAATTGTGGCGTTATCACAAAATGCTTTTGGTACTGAGACAGCTATGATTATGTTAATAGGTATGTTAGTTAATATCGTCTTAGCTCGATATACGAAGTTTAAATATATCTTCTTGACAGGACATCACACTATGTTCATGGCTTGTTTACTCGCTGCTGTTCTTTCCACATCAGGGATGGGTAGTATTCCTCTTGTAATCATAGGCTCTCTAATTTTAGGTGCATTAATGGTTCTACTACCTGCAATGCTACAACCTACGGTAAGAGAAATTACAGGTTCAGATGATATTGCTGTAGGTCACTTCGGATCATTCGGTTATTTTGCAGCTGCTAAAGTTGCGAAATTGACAGGTGACAAAACGAAATCTACGGAAGAGGTCAAAGTACCAAAATCCCTTGGCTTTTTACGAGATTCGTCTGTAGCACTAGCGTTGACAATGACTATCATGTTCCTTGTGGTTTCTCTTTTTGTTGGTCCTAGTTACATAGAGGAAAACCTAAGTGATGGTACTAACTTTTTAGTATTTTCATTACTACAGGCCATTACCTTTGCTGCCGGTGTTTTCATCATCTTAGCAGGCGTTCGTATGTTAATTGCTGAAATAGTTCCTGCATTTAAAGGGATTGCAGATAAAATTGTTCCAAATGCAAAACCTGCACTAGACGTACCAATTGTATTCCCCTTTGCACCAAATGCGGTTATTATAGGGTTTTTATCAAGTTTCGTAGCAGGATTACTAAGTATGTTTTTACTTCCACTCGCAGGATTGGCAGTAATCGTACCAGGACTTGTTCCACACTTTTTCTGTGGAGCAGCCGCTGGAGTATTTGGTAATGCAGTTGGTGGACGTAGAGGTGCTATAATTGGTGCTTTTGTACAAGGAATACTAATCAGTTTCTTACCAGCAATGTTGTTGCCAGTTCTAGGTTCCCTAGGATTTGAAGGCACCACTTTTGGAGATTCTGATTTCGGTGTTGTAGGAATTATCATTGGGTATATTATTAATCTATTTAGTTAACAACATGAACAGTACAACTACGTAGGAAATCACCCTATCAGTTTAAATAAAAATCAAAACAGCCATGGACGAGAGCAGTCCATGGCTGTTTTGTTAATCGGGGGAAGTTTGACCTACTTATGTAGATATTTATAAATCATTATGTAAATTCTTCTAAAACATTAGTAATGCTTTGGGTGTCATATTAACCCGCCCTACGATTCATTTTACTAAAATTATATACTTCCACCTTTACCTACGGTATAAAAAATGGAATATTATACTAATAAGGGGATGAGGAGGAATTTAATGTTTCAAGAAAGGAAGATATCATATAATGGTGTAGGCAGGTGTTACTTTGATTTTTTCTCTAGACAAGAAGAGTTAAAGGTGTGCCTATGAAAATATTAGACGTAGATTTATTTCAAGATGGACTCAAGCGAAATATAGCAATGTTGGACAGGCTTGAAAGCGAGATAGAAGCAATTCAGCGTACAGTAGAAGGATTAGTAGGGATGGAAGACGAACTTAAAGGAGAAGGAGGTAATGCCATTCGGGCTTTCTATGCGGAATGTCATCTACCTTTACTCCAATACTTCCTCGTTTCTGCCGCTGGTTATAAGCAAGTGCTTCAACAAATGGAAAACGCTCTATATGCACTCGAACCAGATACGTCTGGTCATATCGTCGAGCAATTTCTAGAAGGTGAGGTAGAGCAGGGACTTACTACAATCGCACAACTGACTGAAAATCTAACGATTGAGTCAAACAGTATTATGGACCAGGTAAGTGATATCGTGGCCCTTCCACATCTGAATGATAGTGGAGTACAGGAAAGTGTTCTAAATGCGAAAAGAAAGAGGGACGATACAGTAGGTAGGCTACAAGATTTTGATGCAACCCAGACAGCCGCATTGCTACCTTTCGAGCAAGACATGGATGCAATGGATACATGGATCCAAAACATGGAAGAAATGTTTAACAGTAATCTTACGGATATCGACTTTCAACAAAATCACTGGGAGAAGTTGACTTCACGTAATAGATTTCAGTCGGACCTGATAATTCATACAACATCGATTGCTGGAATTTCGAACAAACTATCTAAAGAAAGTCAGTTAAATTTGATGTTCAAAACCTTTATGTCTAGTACGAATCCAATTCGTTTTGGCTATGGTGGACTAATCCATCGTCCAATTATTCTTTTTGGGCCTGAAACATTAGCTTTTGCTAGATTGTCGTCCGCACAAAGCGACAGACAGGAAAAAGTAAATGACACAAATATAGTAGATGAAGAACTAAAGGTGATTTATACTGAGTTGGCGAAACACCCTGATTTCGGTAACTACCGTTCAGATACCCTAGTCGATCCGCTAACAGGTGAATACCTACATACTTTTGAAGGAATGAGAAAAGTTGTTGGTGGGAATGGGTCGGGAACACCAGATGGACTAGCACCAATTGGTATGTTTGCCTTCGACTTCTATACTGAGGACCTCGTTACTATGTTTGGTCCAGATTCTACTGTAAACGAGCGATTAGCCGCAGCTCTATTTACATTTGGTAAACCAATAAAGATTGCGGATACTGGACTTGATTTGTTGAAAAGTGGAGAAAAGGCAAAGAATACTGGTAAGGGTACGGTTAATAATAGGCAAATAGACTTTACAAGAGGTTTTGACGTAGACCCTAAATACAGTTCTTATGAACAAAGGGTAAAAACTAGCCCTGTTAACAAAGGTGAATGGAGTAACGAACGAGCAGAATCGTTATTTATCTCCGATAAGACCGGTGAAATAAAAAAATACCTTGATGAAGCTGGTGTTGATGGAGTTGAGTATAAAAATGGAATGCCAGACTTTTCTCCATTTTCCAAAGGTGAGATTAAATTAGAAAATATGACTAATGATAGAAAATCAAACTTTTCGACCGCTGATGAAGAATTGGCTAAAAAGTGGAGTACACCAGAACAAAAATGGACAGCAGAAGATATAGCTGATTGGCGAGAAGATAATAAATATACTTGGCATGAACTTAACGACTTGGAAACAATACAATTGGTGCCAAGTAAAATCAATAGTGTTTTTAAACATTTGGGTGGAGTTGGAGAATATAATATAAAAGTTAAGTTAGGAGAGTAATTAGGATGGCCATAATTAATGATGAATTATTTGGAAAGCTTGAATATAAAAACAATTTTTGGAGAGGAAAAACAACCATTAGAATGTTTGATTTGGAAAGAGAAATACTTTTAAGTGTTGATGCACATGAAAATGCTGATTTTTCAAATGTGCAAAAAGAAGCATTTATTAACTTTAATCAAGAAATGAAAAACATAATACATGAGGCTGAAAAGGAAGTCTACGATTACTATATTGAGAACTATGAAGAGTATAGAGAGATGTTAGGTAATGAATCAGAAGCAGATAAATTTGCACCAAAGATTGATTCTATCTCAGATTTAAAAGGAATAGTAAAGCCAGTTGAATTAATTGTAAGAAGAGTAAGAAAGAATGGAAAAAGAAGATTAGGTTTACTTTGTGATGTTTCCTGGGATATTGACAATGGAGTGGGAATAAAAATTGAAGATGAAATGGTAGAAGAAGTAGGTTATCAAGATATTGTATTATAACTTTCGAAATATTATGGACGATAAAGTTGACCTTGAATGGAAGTGAGTTCCTTCAAGGTTTTTTCACATAATTAATAGATGAGAGGTAATTTAAAAAGACTGTATGAAATTCATAACTCATGAAGGTTGTACCATCATGGAGTATCGGTTTAATACTTGGATAGTAAAAAAAGTATGATAATTAGGCGAGATGACATTTTACATGGCAGGGGTAGTTATGACAGGGAATGGCTAAAAAACTAATGAGAATGACAAAGCTCGTGGCGATAAAAGCTAGGTTACGTAAGAAGGTAACTAGTTTAGCGTCAGGGCAGACAAAAATGGGTTGTATTTTTACAAGAGACGGTCGTATAATACTCGCTATTCGTATAAAAAGCGTTACATTAATTTTAATTTTCGTAACGGGAGGGTGAAAAGTTGAATGTTGTTGGGTATATACGAGTCTCAACTCAAGGACAAGCTAAAGAGGGATATAGCTTGAAATATCAAGAAGATGAAATTAAAGCATATTGTAAAGAGCGTGGATTGAAGTTGATACATATTTTTAGAGACGAAGGAATTAGTGGCGCAAAACTAAATGAAGAAGCACTAGAAATAGACAGGGTGGGCTTACAGGAGATGTTGGCTCACCTTTCGTCTGTCCAAGTTGATTTTGTGGTAGTGCTGAACACAAGCCGATTATGGCGATCAGATATTGTGAAAGTATTGCTTCAACGAGAGTTGAAAAAATATGGCTGTGATATTAAAAGTATTGAACAACCATTTTACAGTATCCATAAGAAAGACCCAAACGACTTTTTGGTCAATGGCTTAATGGAGTTATTAGACCAATATCAACGGCTTGAAATAGCGCTTAAACTAACAAAAGGAAGAAATAAAAAGGCAAAGGAAGGTGGGTATGCAGGAGGTAGAGCAACATTTGGCTACCAAAAGCAGAAAGGTGAAAAGGAACTAAAAATACATAACGGTCATGCAGAAATAGTGAAACGATTGTTTGAGCTTAAACAAAAATATAAGAAATGTTCACTGTCTAGATTGGCAGAAGCATTAAATGAGGAAGGCTATCAAACAACTCAAGGGAAAGCATTTACAAAAGTACAAGTGAAAAGAATTTTAGACCGAGAAAGTTTTTATCAAGGGATCTATACATACGGAAAAATACAAGCAAATGGGAAACATGAAGCAATAATTTAATAGGTTACTTAAAAAAGGGACTCATTTTCTTATAAGTTACTATGTAACGATGAAAATGGATAGGCTTTCGTACCAATGCGCACCAATTGGTGAACGCTCGAACTAAGGTTGCCGGCATTTTCATTCAATAATTGACAACTGAATAGGAGGATGAACCATGCATGAAAAGCAGAAACACATTTATGTGGGTGTAGACTTACATAAACATCATCATGTGGCAGTGATTATTAATTGTTGGCAGGAGAAGCTTGATGAGATAAAGGTTGAAAATAAACCGTCCGCTTTCTCAACATTTTTACTAGATATTGATAAACTGATAGAAGAAGGGTTGACACCTGTATTTGGTTTAGAAGATGTGGGTGGTTACGGGCGATTGTTAGCACAGTTTTTAACGGACCATGGACAAGTTGTGAAAGAAGTAACCCAGCACTTTCATACGCTGAACGAAAAAGCCATGTGACCGTACAAAAAAGTGATAGCTGGGATGCGGAATGTGTTGCGCGTGTTTTGCTGAACCAACTGAACCATTTGCCTGACGCGAAACCACATGATTTATATTGGTCGATACAACAATTGGTAACTAGAAGAAATGCATTGGTGAAAGCTCAAGGTGCTTTAAAGAACCAACTGCACATTCAATTGAGCCACCATTATCCAAGCTATAAGAAGTTTTTCTCAGAGGTGGATGGAAAAACGGCATTGGCATTTTGGAAACAATACCCGTCACCTTCAAGTTTAGACGGTGTAAGTGTGAAGAAATTGACCACTTTTTTATTAGAAGTCAGTAACAATGCATGTTCAGTAAAAAAGGCAAATGACATATTGAGGCTAGTTAAAGAAGATGGTCATACAACAAAAGAGCATCAAGAAACGCGAGACTTTCTAGTAAGAAGCATCGTTCGAGACATTGTGTTTAAAAAGAAGGAAATGAGCTATGTAGAAAGAGAATTAAAAGAGTTAATGAGTTTACTAGACTTTCAACTAGACTCTATGCCAGGCATTGACCTCGTAACAGCTTCCGCTTTAATTGCGGAGATTGGTGACGTTAGACGTTTTCCAAATGCCAACAAACTGGCACGATTTGCGGGCATAGCGCCTGTTTACTTTGGCTCTGGTGGGAAAGGCAAGGAACAAAAAAGCAAACAGGGATATCGGGCGCTGCATGCGTTATTTTACAACCTAGCTGTACAGCAAGTGCAAGTAGCAAAAGGAAGTAAACTGCCAAGGAACGCAGTGTTCTATGCTTACTACCAACGAAAAATGAAAGAAGGCAAAACAAAAGGACAAGCATTGGTCTGCATTATGAGAAGGCTTGTAAACATTATCTATGGCATGATGAAGCACAGAACTGCCTATGAATTGCCGATAATAAAAGAGAAAGAAGTAGTTTAATAAAGGTTATAAAAGGCTGCTTTTTTATTTTTAGCTTTTAAGATTACAACATAGGGTACGGGTAAAGGTAATATAGTCAACGAAGTTAAAGAAATTGACTTCGGAAAGCACATAATAAAAGGTGAAAATGGTAAGAAACAACTACTCCCAAATACTAAGTATGTAACCAATGATAACTACAAATATACTACTGATGAATTTGGACGTATTGTAAATGTAGATGCTCCTGAACTTGTATTGAAAAAGGCTGATAGAAATAAATATGCTCAGGCAAATGTAGGGGGAAAAGACAGATTACCAGATGATGATGGCGGACATTTAATAGGAGCACAATTTAATGGTCCTCCTGATATTGATAATCTAGTACCACAAAATAGTCAAATTAATAGGCGGGGTGGAGTTTGGTACGAAATGGAGACTGAGTGGGCCAATGCATTAAAAGAGATACCGCCCAAGAAAGTCTCTATTAGCATTGATCCAATCTATTTTAATAATTCAATGCGACCTGATTCCATTATGGTCGAATATGAAATTGAAGGCCAATTCCCAGTGATTCGTGAGATTGCAAATAAATCAGGAGGCTGATATTAATGAGTATTGAAATAGAATTAAACAAGTTATATAAAGAAATTGCACAACAGGTTAATGATATGATTCCGACTGAATGGGATAATTTCTGTTTTAATGGTGAAGTTAAGGAGGAAGAAGGAGGAGTCTTCTTCTTTTTTACGCCCAAAGGTGAGGAGCAACACGTTTTTTCACATTATATTCCAAAATTATATAGTGTAGATAAGAGGGCTTACAATAAAGAACTACATAAATTATTTCAACTAACTGTTGAACTTCAAAAAGTTTTTACTGATAACGACCAAGAACCTTGGTTTTCAGTGACATTATTATTAAATGATACAGGAAAATTAAATGTACATTTTGATTATACAAATTGGCATGAAAGTGAATTTGGTCCAACAGCTAGAATTAAATATTTTGAATATAAATATATAAGCCAAAAGAAAGAACAGCTAGATTTAGATTTAATAGAGAGAATGAAGGAATTTGAAGAAAAGTAAACAATAAAGCACTTGGTTGCCTGGCACTGACTAACGTTTTTGAGACAGGAATAAAACACCCTATTATGCAGCCAATTGACGGTATTGAACCGGCGATTGGCTGTTTAGTTTCGTTTGAATACGGATATTGTTATAATAAGTAATGTATTCTTCGACAATCTGTAT
>FOUN01000035.1 GCA_900114885.1 Psychrobacillus psychrodurans | reverse complement strand
TTTGACGATCTACTTGGGATGTGGAAGACTCCATGAATGGTGGTTGTGCAGAAAAAACTTAATATTTTTGTGTCCAGAATCTTGACGTAGATCCACCAAGTAAAGAACTTATTTATTTCATTTTACAACTCCCATGAGATAACGAATTAGTTGAATATCCTTGTATTTTAATAATTCGTTATTAGTTTTAATATTCCTCTTAAAGCACACCGTTAGTTGTGGAAGTAAGGAATTAATTCCCCGAAACTTCACCTAGCAGCTTGATTTAGTTTATGTTCTTCGATTAAGTCAATATTTCTACCGTTAGTGGTATAACTCTGTAAATAAGAACCGATATTAGCATACATTTCAACATCTTGTAACTCTGATATTGGTAGCCATTTAACATCTATTTGATTCGAATCTGGATTTTCTGGAAATTTTGGAGTCGTGTGGTTTATTATTTTGCATTCAAACATCATAACTAACGTATGTATTTTTCCAAACTTTTCAAGATTAAGATATGGTGTATATTCATAAACAAAGGCTAAAGGACCTACTTCTACATCGACACATGCTTCTTCTTTGGCTTCTCTTTTAACTGCAGCAGTAATAGATTCATTTGGTTCTGTTCCACCAGCAGGTAAATCATAGACGATACCTCTTATCGGGTCATTATAAACTGTTAATAATATATTATTATTTTCTATGATAATTGCACCTGCACGTACTCTGATATGAAATTGGATTTAATCCCCCCTATATTTAATGTCAATAGGTTACATTATATCGATAAAAATGCACTTTATTAATATATATAATTCAACGTTAAATAATAATATCCTTTATTTGTTCTTCCTCAACTAAATTGCTGCGTTAGTATAATAAGAAAAAATGCTTTACTTCATCTTGAAGTAAAGCACAGAATTAGTTGAATAACAAAATTTCCATTTTGAACTAATATTCAATTGAATTGGCTATATCTACCAAGGTTTCAGGAGTAACTTTATCTGATACTCGTTTATCAATACTTAGCATATACTGCCAACCATCTCTCTCGAAAACAAGCACATTAAATCCCGAAATAGTCATATAATTGGCTACAACTCCATTTTTTAATTTAAAGGTTTTTATCACGTATTTCTCTCTTATAGGAATATTATTCTTTATCGGTCTAACATCAATTTTATAATGATTTTCAGATAATTGGTCATTTATAAACTTCAATTCAAATGAGTTATTATTAACGCCATCTAAATCACTAAATCTACCAAAATGGTGAGTAAAGCTTATTGGTGGTACTCTAAGTGGAAGTTTAAGTTTTTGTTTGAAATGTTGTTCAAAACCTTCCAATGCATCGTCCACAGTTTTGTAACCTATTTCAGGATATATTTCTTCATAAGGACTGGTGTTATCATTCGCAGTTGCATATATGGACAAGAAAAACAATAAACAAAGTAAAATTAACAAAAGTGAAATAGGCCTGGCCATTTTCTATCACCTCAATGTATTTTAGGTGTAGTATTCCCAGTTTAATTAAAATTACCAAATAGATACTGCTTGTTAAACTAAACTTCGGTGTTAGTTTATATAAAGAGTTGCCTATGCAACCCCCCTAACTTTTTTTAAAGTACACCGTTTATTGATGAAGAACTGAAGTTGTTCTCATCTTCAATCACACAAATAAAAAAGTGACCAGTATCTATAGAATTTATTGAGTTAGACATTTGGTTCTCCATTTTCTATCCTATTGACTTATTTATTCATATAATGGAACTCGCCATTTGTTCTCTATCTCAAAATAGTTAGTTGCAGTAAGAAGATGTAAAGATATTTCTTCCGGGATGTCATTTAAACCATTCGTTTTGAAGTATAGCGTATGCTTGAAATCCCCTACTTCACCTGTTGTAGTTTCACTATCAAGTTTAAAATACCTTCCAGTATTTTCTTTCAACAACCACTTACCAAATTCCGTTTCATTACTTTTTTGATTCACTGCCATTTCAATTTCAAATATAGTTGGATCACTTGTATTGGCACTACTTTGTAATTCAGCCTTTTTTATTGTTACCTCATTTCCCATATATTTAAACGATACAGGATTCTCTTTAATTTCTTTAGGATTAAACTTAATAGAAAAATCAGTGGGAATTACTTTATAGACACCGTCCAATACGAATGTGAGATTGCTGTCATTTTTATCAGGTACAAATACTTCTTTCCATACAGCATGCCCTATTTTTTCTTTTCCGCTTGCAGAACTTATGATTATTTTATCATCCATAGGTTCGGCCTGAATATAAGGAGAAAATTCCATTATGACATTGTTATCTTCATTTTCTATATGATATTTAATAGATGTTCCAAAGGATGTGAGTTCGCTGACGTCCAATCCGAACTGTTCTTTTAATGCTTTAAAGTTTTTCTCGATTTCTAATTGTTCTGATGCTTCGTACGAAGTTTCATAAAGCAAGGTATTCGACGTGGGTGCGAATTGTATTTCTTTTAAATTAATTGCTACTCCATTTATCGTTTGGTTTTCTTTAGTAAGATTCACGTTTTTGGTGTTTTCTTTGTTACCTGATATTTCTACTGGTATTTCTAAGTCCCAATTTCCCTGTTTGCCATTTAACTCGACAAGATGAAAATTGATTGTTACTTTCTCTAATCCAGGTTCATCACTTATAAACACTTGAAAAGAATTATAATCTAATCCTCCATCCAATCTGTAACCCATTGTATAATTGTATTCACCATTAAAACCAGTAACGGAGATTCGGTTACCTTTTATTGAATGATCTATGCTCGGTTTTTCTACAATTCCTTTTTCATTAATAACTTGTAGAGACAAAGCTACTCGGGATGAATCTACAATTATATCCTCCACTTTCAATGTAAGTTGTTGATCTGACACTTCCACATTAATCCTTTCACCTAACCCATCATCTGATGCCATATTTAATCCCTCATCTACCTGCTTGGTACTAAACATGCCACTTATTATCTGCGCAAAGGTAGGGCTTAATGTTGCAGTTAAAACTACAGCTAACGTAATGGTAGCAGCCAGTAGGACGATACGTTTCCAAATCAGTTTTTTTCTTCTAATATCTTTTTTCTTATAAGGTTCCAGTTGATCCAATACAAGTGATGCAAAATGATCTGGTAATGTTGGTGATTGTAAATTTACCTTTAAAAATTCCTGTTCCTCTTTAAAAAGTTGAACAATACTTGTACAAGTATCACAATTGTTTAAATGATAAAGTATTTGAGACTGTTCTTGCTCTGTTAGTAGGTTATCAGCGTACTGAGAAAGTTTATCGGCCTTCGGACAGTTCATAAAAATAGCCTCCTTCACGATTTATTGTTTCTCTCATTTTTTTCTTTGCTCTGTGAAGTTTATTTCGAACCCCCGAAAGGGGCACTTCAACCAGTTCACTTATTTCCTCATAGCTTAATTCATTCACATATCGTAATAGAATAATCATTCTTTCATCTTCAGGAAGCGTTAAAATTAGTCGTTCTAACTGTCTACTCTTTTCCTTTTTCAATAAAATAATCTCTGGATGATTAGAATCTACAACTCTTTCTTCGTTAATTTGTATTTGTTTCAATTGATAGCTTTTCTTTCTAAACTCATCCATACAATGGTTAATAGTCACCCGATAAATCCAACTTGAAAATGATCCCTTATGATTATACTTTCCAAGTTGGTGATATACTTTAATGAATGCCTCTTGAACTAAATCTTGAGCAATCTGTGGATTTTTGGTCATCCGTAAAACAGTCGCATAAAGTAAGTTTTTGTATTTATTTATAATGTGAGAATAAGCCTGCTTATTACCAGTTAATATCTCTTGAATCCATTGCAACTCTTCTTCCATATGAACCTCCTTCTAATACAATTATGGGTATGTCTTGTTTTTGTTTTCCCTCTTCTCTAATAACGAGTTCTATAGTTAAATAATTTCATTTTTAGTGAAATTAATTTTATTCGACATAGTGAATACCTAATTTTAAGTGTGAACGATTTTTTCTTGCTGTACTTAAATCTTTATAAATATAAAAAAGCTTTACCTCTTCTTGAAGTAAAGCACACCGATAGCTGAACAAGTAGTCCGTTTTAAAGTTTTTTAAATTCATAAGAATATCTATCTGGTCCGTACTGTACCCTTTCTTTGCTATGACTTGAATAATATCTATTTCTTTGATGCCATAAATAATGAAGGATTTAACTCGACACTTTCAATTACAATAGCAGTTAACCCATTTTCTGATTTCGTTTCATGCCATTCATCTTTTTCCCAAAATACCGCATCTCCAGACTGAACTTTAAAATATTCTTCTCTGTCATTACTAACATATCCTTCTCCTGATATTACTACCAAAAGTTGAGGCACTACTGCTTGATGGTACCCTACAATGCCATTTTCTTCTAAGTGCATATATCCTATATTAGTTGCTTTATCTGTTTGAATAACACGAGACATAATAAAATTTGAATCAAACTTAGAAATTCTCTTACCACTATCTTTACTAAATTTATAAAACTCCATCATGTACCTCCAAAGAATTAGTATAGATAATACTTATTCAACCACGTTGAACGATAATCCTTTAATTCTTATTCAACTAAACTGCAGTATTACTTTATGGGTAACATTTCACAATCTATCGCGGAAAGCTATTCGGATAAAGCTATTTTTTAGAATTGTCCTTCATTCCTGTAAAAATAAAAGATATTATAGTGCTGATAATCAAAATAATATATATATGTGTCGGTACATCTAATATGATATTAAAAACAGCTACCAAAATTGCTATTGATAATACGATTAAATAAGGTTTCAATGATACTATTCCACCTATTTATCTTCTTGCCATAAAATAGTCCCTAAATCCATGATTTCTTATTCAACTAAGCTGTTTCTTTAGTTCAATAAGTACCACAAAAGCTATTAAAACCAGTATAATCACGCTTTTGGTTTTATTCTTATTCCACAGATTTATTGCTGATAAGAATCCTCCTAAAGTAAAAAAATGGATCTACGTCAAGATTCTGGACACAAAAATATTAAGTTTTTTCTGCACAACCACCATTCATGGAGTCTTCCACATCCCAAGTAGATCGTCAAA
>FOUN01000005.1 GCA_900114885.1 Psychrobacillus psychrodurans | reverse complement strand
TGGAAGCGTGGCGACACGTGCAGCTGACGAATACTAATCGATCGAGGACTTAACCAAATTTGTTTAACGTAACAATGTCGTTTATCCAGTTTTGAGTGAACAAACACTCAATTATATGAGGGTTTCAAGATACAAGCAGTGCTAGGAAACAAGTGAGAGAAGGAAGGAACGTACTAACGTACGTGACTGACAGACCGAATGAAGTTGACAACGCAATGCGCCGTATATTGAAAGCCGAATGAGTCTAGTGATGATGGCGAAGAGGTCACACCCGTTCCCATACCGAACACGGAAGTTAAGCTCTTCAGCGCCGATGGTAGTTGGGGGTCTCCCCCTGTGAGAGTAGGACGTCGCTGGGCACCAAAGAAAAAGTCGTTACCGAGAAATTGGTAGCGGCTTTTTTGTATTTAGAAATAAGCCGTATATGCCGTAGGCAGTCTATCTCTATAAGAAAGTATGCGAGAAAGTAGAGGGGCAAAGAGTTCAAGGAAGCAAATGAGAGAGACTCGGAGCGTATAACATACGCGAGAATTGAACGAGTGCGACTGACGAAGAAATCTGCCGCCTATCTGCTTTCGCAGCCCCGGACACGGAAGTTAAGCCCTTGCGCCGATGGTAGTTGGGGGTCTCCCCCTATGAGAGTAAGAGCCGCTGGCACTAAAGAAAAAGTAGGTACCGAGTTATCGGTACCTACTTTTTTGTAAGTTGATATAAGAGAGTAAAAATTTCCGAGCTTAATTTCATTCTAGAGCACTATAGTCACTTTTAAAGAAAGAGTTTCTTCAATTTGCTACATGCTCACTCTATTCAGAATAGCAAATGGTTTTTATATAGTAGTTGCTAAGAATAAGAAAATATCTTTCAAAGCTTCTTTACCATTTTAGGATATGGAAGCTTTTTCAAGTGTATATAAATGGGAAGCTTTTTAAGCAACTCCAGTGCCTTCTGTTCATTGTATTTTTTTTCTATCTCTTTAAGTCGCATTATTTCTTCTTGTGAGTAGGAGGAGAAACCATTCTCTCCAGCTTCTTTAAATTTTCTTATCCATGTAGTGATTGAATTGACGCTTACATTCAATTCTAATGCTAGCTCTTTACGCCCTCGTCCATTTTTTAGAACTTCTAGAACTGCATACATCTTTTGTTCCTGAGTTGTTTGTGTATATCTTTTCCTAAATTGTCCATGCATTGTCTGATCCCCCTATTTTGAAATTGGTGACACTTTTACTAATCTTCATGAAATAAGAGTACAACTATTCTTCATTTTAACACTTCACTCAATTAGTGTATTGTACTACCTATTATATAATTTGTCATCAGAATATTTAAAATTTATTAGAAGTATAGTCAAAATTACTGTGTAAAACACTCGTTATAGCTTGAATTCCTTGAAATTGTGACTCTATATGCGATAATGAAGAACAATATAAAACAAATAGTAGGAGTTGGTTGGGTGGATTCATCAGCAATTTTGATGGTAGTTATAATTTTTGTTATCAATATTGTCTACGTGACATTCTTTACTTTGCGAATGATTCTTACACTGAAGGGTTACCGCTATATTGCTGCTTTAATAAGTATGGTAGAAGTGGTTATATATATAGTAGGGCTGGGTTTAGTTTTAGATAATTTAAATGAAGTTCAAAACTTGATTGCTTATGCGGTAGGATATGGAACAGGAGTTATCATTGGTACTAAAATTGAAGAGAAAATGGCACTTGGTTATATTATGGTTAATGCGATCTCCACAGAAATGGAATTAAAATTACCAGAAATTTTAAGAGCAGAAGGCTATGGTGTGACAGATTGGCAAGCAAATGGGCGTGAAGGGAATAGACAAGCTCTTCAAATCTTAACTCCTCGTAAATACGAGTTAAAGCTATATATGAGACTTAAAGAACTTGATCCGAAAATATTTATCATCGCATATGAAGCTAAAACGATTCACGGTGGATTTTGGGTAAAATCAGTGAAGAAAGGAAAATTATTTAAATGAAGAAAGAGACAAAATGGTTTGAAGTGGGAGAGAATGAAAGCATTACAGAGTGTATAGAAAGAATGACTAGAGATGGTTTCCAGATCGCTGGACGGAGAGAGGAACCGCTTTTTGCAGAGGTTGATGGTCAACCTATTCCGGTAAGACAATTAATAATGTTAAAAGGAATTAAAGAAATATAATAGCGATAATTAGACCTAAAACCGAACATTAAAGTTATCTGAAAATTAATCGTTCGTATTTAAGCGTTGACGTCTTCCATTTAACTTGTTAAAATATGAATAGAAATAGACGATTATATCCCCATATATGCTAAAGGATTGGCTTTAGCGTCTCTACCAAGTCACCGTAATGACTGGACTATGAGGGAAAGCGACTTATGGATACTGCAAAAGGATGTGTTTGTTTATGTTTTTTCCGACACAAACTGGGCATTTATGTTCCCTAAGTAAACTGCTTTTCTTTCATAGAGAGAAAGTAGTTTATTTGGGGAATTTTTTATGCTTACAACATTTATGCCTTAGGTTAATCCATTAAGCTCGATGTAATCGCCTGAGTTTTAGTTTCGATGCCGAGGTGAATTTGACAGAAGGGACGATAAATTTTGAATACAAAAATTGGTGTGATAATGGGTAGTTCTAGTGACTGGGAGACAATGAAATATAGCTGCGAGATTCTTGAAGAGCTTCATATACCTTATGAAAAACGAGTAGTATCTGCACATCGAACACCAGATTTAATGTTTGAATATGCAGAGGAAGCAAGATCACGCGGAATACAGGTCATTATTGCAGGAGCTGGAGGCGCAGCGCATTTACCAGGTATGGTTGCGGCTAAGACAACACTTCCGGTTATCGGGGTGCCAGTTCAATCTAAAGCACTAAACGGATTAGATTCATTATTATCGATTGTTCAAATGCCAGGTGGAGTGCCGGTGGCAACCGTTGCAATTGGAAAGGCTGGAGCTACAAATGCAGGATTACTTGCCGCTCAAATCCTTTCTATCCTAGATCATGAGTTAGCAGAACGTCTGGAAAAGCGAAGAGAAGATACGAAAAACAAAGTATTTGAAAGCAATGGTGAGCTTCAATGACAAAAGTTATTTATCCGGGACAGACGATAGGAATAATTGGTGGAGGGCAGCTTGGTAGAATGATGGCATTAGCTGCAAAGGAAGCTGGATTTAAGGTAGCAGTTTTAGATCCTATGATAGATTCACCTTGCGGACAGGTTTCCGATATACAGATTGTTGCGTCATACAATGACGAGGCTGCGTTAGAGGAGTTAGCAGAGGTAAGTGATGTCATAACTTATGAGTTTGAGAATATAGATTATGCTGGATTAAAAAGACTATCAGAGATTGCTTATGTTCCTCAAGGAGCGGAATTAGTGAGAATTACACAAGATCGTATTCTTGAAAAAACAGAAATTCAGGCAGCTGGCGTGCCAGTTGCGAAATTTGTCGAAGCTAGTACGTATGAAGAGCTAGAACAAAGAATCGATAAAGTCGGCTTTCCATGCGTAGTCAAAACCTCTCGTGGAGGATATGACGGCAAAGGGCAGCAAACAATTCAATCGAAGGAACAACTAACCTTAGCTAAAAATTTGTTTGCTCATTCTGCATGTATCGCAGAGGCATTTGTACCATTTACTAAAGAAATTTCGGTCATTGTACAGCGCAATGGAAATGGTGAAACATACTGCTTACCAATTGGTGAAAATATTCATGTAAATCATATTTTGCACGAAACGATTGTTCCAGCGCGTATTGATGAATCACTTGCTTCAATGGCAATAGAGGCTGCTGAAAAAATTGCTAACCATCTAAATTTAATAGGCACACTTGCGGTTGAAATGTTCGTTTTAGAGAATAATAAATTATTAATAAACGAATTGGCACCAAGACCACATAACTCTGGCCATTACTCGATTGAAACATGCAATATTTCTCAATTCCATCAGCATGTAAGAGCAATCTGCGGATGGCCACTAAGAGAACCAAAACTTTGGACAGGAACAGTTATGGTGAACATATTAGGACAGCATGTGATTCCTGTGACGAATAATCTTTCCAAATACCCCAACTGGTCAATTCATTTATATGGCAAAAACGAAGCGAAAGAGAATAGAAAGATGGGACATGTCACCATCCTATCATCAGATATTGAACAGACATTAATGGAGATAGAACAATCTAAAATTTGGTTATAGCCTAGGAGGAAGTTAAATGATAGAACGTTATACACGCCCGGAAATGGGAGCAATTTGGACAGAACAAAATAAATATAATGCATGGTTAGAAGTAGAAATTCTTGCCTGTGAAGCTTGGGCTGAAATTGGAGATATTCCTAAAGAAGACACAGTTCTTCTTCGTAAAAATGCTTCTTTCGACGTAGTCCGTATTTTAGAAATTGAAAAAGAAACTAGACATGACGTAGTAGCGTTCACTCGTGCCGTATCAGAAACTTTAGGAGAAGAGCGCAAGTGGGTACATTACGGTCTGACTTCTACTGACGTAGTAGATACAGCTCTTTCTTATATTATTAAACAAGCAAATGTTATTTTACGTAAAGATATTGAAAACTTTATCGAAATCTTAGAAAACAAAGCAAAAGAGCATAAATACACAGTAATGATGGGACGTACGCATGGAGTTCATGCAGAGCCAACTACTCTTGGACTAAAGCTAGCTCTATGGACTGAGGAAATGAAACGTAACCTAGAACGATTTGAAGCTGCTGCAAAAGTAATTGAAACAGGTAAAATGTCCGGTGCTGTTGGAACATATGCAAATATTGATCCGTTTGTAGAGCAATATGTATGTGAAAAATTAGGTTTAGCAGCATCACCAATTTCTACTCAAACATTACAACGTGATCGTCATGCACAATACTTAAGTGTTATCGCATTAGTTGCTACATCAATCGAGAAATTTGCTACAGAAATTCGTGGTCTTCAAAAATCAGAAACACGTGAAGTAGAGGAATTCTTCTCAAAAGGTCAAAAAGGTTCTTCTGCAATGCCACATAAGCGTAATCCTATTGGGTCTGAAAACATGGTTGGGCTATCAAGACTTATCCGAGGCTACATGATGACGGCATATGAAAATGTTGCTTTATGGCATGAAAGAGATATTTCTCATTCGTCTGCAGAACGAGTAATCTTACCTGATGCAACAATTGCACTTAACTATATGTTAAACCGCTTTGGTAATATCGTGAAAAACTTAACTGTGTTCCCAGAAAACATGAAACGCAATATGGATTCAACTTTAGGTCTAATATACTCTCAACGAGTTTTGTTAGCATTAATTGATAAAGGGCTAGCTCGTGAAACGGCATATGATACTGTACAACCACTTGCGATGCAAGCGTGGGAGTCTCAAACTGCTTTCCGTACTTTTGTAGATGCGAATGAGCAAGTTACTTCATTGTTATCAAAAGAAGAGCTAGATGATTGCTTTGACTATAACTATCACATTCAACATGTAGATATGATTTTTGAACGTTTAGGACTTAACTAAGCTTTAAATTGATTAGGGGGAATTGAAAGTGGAAAAAGGTCGCCTATTATACGAAGGTAAAGCAAAACAATTATTCGAAACAGAGGATGAAAATATCCTCTTTGTATCATATAAGGACAGTGCTACAGCATTTAACGGTGAGAAAAAGGAAAACATCGATGGAAAAGGTATTTTAAACAATAAAATCACTACTATCCTTTTTGAGCAGTTAAAAAGTCAAGGAATTGAATCCCACTTTGTAGAACAAATCTCAGACAATGAGCAACTTGTTCGCAAAGTGGATATCATTCCACTTGAAGTAGTAGTCCGTAATATTGCAGCTGGTAGTCTATCAAAGAGATTAGGAATTAAAGAGGGAACACCTTTAAAGCACACTATCGTGGAATTTTATTACAAGGATGATGAACTCGGAGATCCTTTATTAACAAATGCTCATCTAGAATTACTAGCACTTGCTACACCAGAGGAAATAGATACCCTTCAATCAAAAGCATTAGAAATCAATCAAGTGCTGATGCCCATTTTCAAGGAAATAGGAGTTACCCTAATCGATTTTAAACTAGAGTTTGGAAAAACAGCAAACGGAGAAATCCTACTTGCGGATGAAATTTCTCCCGACACTTGTAGATTGTGGGACGACAAAACAAATAACAAACTAGACAAAGATGTGTTTAGACGTAATTTAGGAAGCTTAACAGAAGTTTATGAAATAATACTTTCCCGCCTAGGAGGATTATCAAAATGAAAAAAGTTAAAGTATATGTGACATTACGTGAAAGTGTTTTAGATCCACAAGGTTCTGCAGTTATGGGAGCTCTTCACTCGATGGACTATAAAGAAGTGAAGGACGTTCGTATAGGGAAATTTTTAGAGCTTCAAATTGAAGAGGGAACACGTGACATAGATTCAGTAATAAAGGAAATGTGTGAAAAGCTTTTAGCTAATACAGTAATCGAAGACTATCGTTATGAAGTTGAGGAGGCTGTAAGCAAATGAAGTTTGCGGTAATCGTATTTCCTGGATCGAACTGTGATTTAGATATGTATCACGCGATCAAAGACGAGCTTGGGGAAGAAGTAGAATACGTTTGGCATGATGAGAAGGATTTAAGCGGATTTGATGGTATTTTATTGCCAGGAGGATTCTCTTATGGGGATTACCTACGTTGTGGAGCTATGGCTAACCAATCTAACGTAATGTCAGAGGTAGTTAAAGCAGCTGAAGCAGGCAAGCCGGTTCTTGGGATTTGTAACGGATTCCAGGTGTTGACCGAAGCAGGGTTACTACCCGGAGCCCTTCTACGTAATAAAAACTTAAAATTCATGTGTCGTACCGTTGAGTTGAAAGTAGTAAACAATGAAACACAGTTTACTGCTGGATATGAAAAAGACGAAGTAATTCAAATTCCAATCGCACATGGTGAGGGGAATTATTATTGCGACGATGAAACACTTGCTAGATTAAAAGATAATAACCAAATCGTTTTCACATACGCTACAGACAATCCAAACGGTAGCATTGAGGATATTGCAGGTATTATCAATGAAAAAGGAAACGTGCTTGGCATGATGCCTCATCCAGAGCGCGCTGTACATGAACTTGTGGGTGGCTCGGATGGACTAGCATTATTCAAATCAATAGTAAAACAGTGGAGGGAAACTCATGTCAGTCATGCTTGAACCAAATCCAACGCAAATTAAGGAACAAAAAATATATGCTCAAATGGGAATGTCCGATTCAGAATTTGAAATGGTTGAGAAAATTCTTGGACGTCTACCTAACTATACTGAAACTGGTTTATTTTCAGTTATGTGGTCGGAGCATTGTTCGTATAAAAACTCTAAACCTGTTTTAAGTAAGTTCCCTACAAAAGGGGAACATGTTTTACAAGGGCCGGGTGAAGGTGCTGGAATCGTTGATATTGGCGATGGTCAAGCAGTCGTATTCAAAATGGAGTCTCATAATCATCCATCTGCGATTGAACCTTACCAAGGAGCAGCAACAGGCGTTGGCGGTATTATCCGTGATGTTTTCTCGATGGGAGCACGTCCAATTGCAATGCTTAATTCACTTCGTTTTGGAGAACTCAAGACTCCACGTGTGAAATACTTATTTGAAGAGGTAGTAGCTGGTATAGCTGGTTATGGTAACTGCATAGGAATTCCAACAGTAGGTGGAGAAATTCAATTTGACGATTGTTACGAAGGAAATCCACTTGTTAATGCAATGTGTGTTGGACTGATCAATCATGAGGATATTCAAAAAGGGATAGCAGCAGGTGAAGGTAATACAGTAATGTATGCTGGAGCAAAAACTGGACGTGACGGTATTCATGGTGCAACATTTGCATCGGAAGAGTTAACTGAAGCTTCTGAAGAAAAACGTCCAGCCGTTCAAGTAGGAGATCCTTTCATGGAGAAACTTCTATTAGAGGCTTGTTTAGAAGTGATTAAATCGGATGCATTAATTGGTATTCAAGATATGGGAGCAGCAGGATTAACTTCCTCGTCTGCAGAAATGGCTTCTAAAGCTGGCTTCGGTGTAGAAATGAACTTAGATTTCGTACCACAACGTGAAACTGGGATGACAGCCTATGAAATGATGCTTTCTGAATCACAGGAACGTATGCTAATCGTTGTGAAAAAAGGCCGTGAAGATGAGATTGTTAAAATCTTTGAAAAATATGACCTAGATTGTGTAGCGGTTGGTAAAGTTACAAGTGATAAAATGCTTCGTTTAATTCATAACGGAGAAATAGTAGCAAATGTACCTGCAGATGCACTTGCAGAAGAAGCACCAGTTTACTATAAACCCTCATCAGTACCTGCTTACTATACAGAATTCCAAGCGTTGGAAAATGTAGAGCCTGCAGTGTCAGATTATAAAGAGACTTTACTAAATCTACTTCAACAACCTACAATTGCTTCTAAAGAATGGGTTTACGATCAATACGATTATCAAGTACGCACAAGTACAGTTGTAACACCTGGTTCAGATGCTGCGGTAGTTCGAGTTCGTGGGACTAATAAAGGACTTGCTATGACAACAGATTGTAATTCACGTTATATCTATTTAGACCCAGTTGTTGGCGGTAAGATTGCGGTAGCTGAAGCTGCTCGAAATGTTGTTTGTTCAGGTGCAAAACCGCTTGCTATTACGGACTGTTTAAACTTTGGTAACCCAGAGAATCCAGAAATCTTCTGGCAAATTGAGAAATCAGCAGACGGTATTTCTGAGGCATGTATTGCATTAGAATCACCAGTAATCGGTGGGAATGTATCTTTATATAACGAACGTAGTGGGACTGCGGTTTATCCAACACCAACAATTGGCATGGTTGGACTTGTAGAAGACCTTGCACATGTAACGACCCAATCGGTGAAACAAATTGGAGATATTGTATACGTAATTGGTGAAACAAAAACAGAATTTGGTGGATCAGAGCTTCAAAAATTAGTAGAAAAACGTATTTTTGGACAAGCACCATCAATCGATTTAGAAGTAGAAGTAGCACGTCAAAAAGCTCTTTTAAACGCAATCAAATCTGAGGTTGTACAGTCTGCACATGATATCTCGGAGGGTGGATTTGCAGTAGCTTTAGCTGAAAAAGCTTTCGGTGCTACTGGTCTTGGAGTAGAAGTAACTATTACTGGATCGGCTACAAGTGCGTTATTCAGTGAATCTCAATCACGCTTTATCGTAACGGTAAAACCTGAACATGCTAAGAAGTTTGAAGAAATCGTAGCAGATGCAGTACAAATTGGTACAGTAACTGATTCTAATAATATAGTAATCTCACATGAAGACGGAACTACTTGGATTAGCGGTTCTGTTGATGAATTCCGTTCCGCTTGGAAAGGAGCAATATCATGCTTGCTGAACTCAGAGGCTTAAACGAAGAATGTGGTGTATTCGGGATATGGGGACATCCAAATCCTGCAGCCATGACTTATTATGGATTACACGCACTTCAACACAGGGGGCAAGAAGGTGCTGGAATTATCGTGACGGATGGCAAGTACCTACGTGCAGTAAAAGGGGAAGGTCTAGTAAACGATGTATTTAATAACGGCAAACTAGAGAAATTAGAGGGGCATGCTGCAATAGGCCATGTTCGCTATGCTACCTCGGGTGGCTCTGGCATTGAAAATGTTCAGCCTTTGTTATTTAATTCGACAACTGGAGGCCTTGCGATTGCACACAACGGGAATATCGTAAATGCAACTCGTTTAAAACGTAACTTAGAGCAGCAGGGTAGTATTTTCCAAACAACATCTGATACAGAAGTTCTTGCGCATTTGTTGAAGAAGAGTAATCTTGCTTCATTTGAAGATCGTGCAAAACAAGCATTACGCTTATTAGATGGAGCTTTTGCTGTTATTATCATGACCGAGCATGCTATGTATGTGGCGCAGGATCCACAGGGCATGCGACCTCTTTCTTTAGGGATGTTAGACGGTGCATGGGTAGTTGCATCTGAAACAAGTGCATTCGATTTAATTGGTGCAGAGTTGGTCCGTTCGATTGACCCAGGTGAATTATTAGTAATAAATGAAGAAGGTTGTCGTTCAGAGCGTTATGTAGAAAAAAAAGACCGTGCTATTTGTACGATGGAGTATGTCTACTTTTCTCGTCCTGATTCAGATATTGATGGTATTAATATTCATATGGCTAGAAAACGTCTTGGTAAGCAGCTTGCAAAAGAATTATCTATTGATGCAGACGTTGTAACAGGTGTACCAGATTCAAGTATTTCTGCTGCCATTGGTTTTTCAGAGGCTACAGGTATTCCTTATGAGCTTGGTCTTATTAAAAACCGTTATGTTGGCAGAACATTTATTCAGCCATCACAAGACCTGCGTGAGCGTGGTGTCAAGATGAAGCTGTCACCAGTACGTCAGGTTGTGAATGGCAAACGGGTAGTTATGGTAGATGATTCAATTGTTCGTGGAACTACTTCTCGTCGCATTGTGAAAATGTTGAAGGAAGCTGGAGCAACAGAAGTTCATGTTGTTATTAGCTCTCCTCCTTTGAAGAATCCTTGTTTTTATGGCATTGATATTAGTTCGGATTCTGAACTGATTGCTGCTAATAATACAATTGATGAGATGTGTGAATTGATCGGAGCGGATTCGTTAACATTCTTATCGGTTGAAGGAATGGTAGAGGCAATTGGAAGATCAGATGCTGAAAAAAACTGTGGGCAATGCTTAGCATGTTTCACTGGAGAATATCCGACAAGTATTTACGCGGATACGAAATTACCACATGAAAAAGAGCTTGTTCGATAGGAGGATTTTACATGTCAAAAGCATATGAAAAAGCAGGCGTTAATATTGAAGCTGGATATGAAGCCGTGCAAAGAATGAAATCACATGTCGAGCGTACAGCTAGAAAAGGAATCATGGGCACTTTCGGTGGTTTCGGTGGGATGTTCGATTTATCTTCATTGAATTATAAGGAACCTGTTTTGATCTCTGGAACAGATGGTGTTGGAACAAAATTGAAGCTTGCATTTATGACAGATTCACACGATACAATCGGTGTAGACTGTGTAGCAATGTGTGTTAATGATATCGTAGCACAAGGGGCCGAGCCCTTATTTTTCTTAGATTACGTAGCAGTTGGTAAAGCTGTTCCTGAAAGAATTGAACAAATTGTTAAAGGGGTAGCAGACGGCTGTGTACAATCCGGAGCAGCATTAATCGGTGGAGAAACAGCGGAAATGCCTGGTCTTTACGAGGAAGATGAGTATGATCTTGCTGGATTTGCAGTAGGAGCTTGTGAAAAATCAAAAATCGTAACAGGTGAGAATATTGCAGAAGGCGATGTGTTAGTAGGTATTGCCTCAAGCGGTGTTCATTCAAATGGATATTCACTTGTACGCAAAATTGTATTTGAAGAGCGAGGCTACTCTCCGAGTGATGTTGTGGAAGGATATGAGGCGTTAGGTGAAATTGGTAAAGCCCTTTTAACCCCTACGAAAATTTATGCAAAGCCTGTAATGGAAATGCATCAAGAGCTTTTTATTCATGGGATGGCACATGTGACTGGCGGAGGGTTTTACGAAAATCTACCACGGATGATGCCTGATGGTCTAGCCGTTGAAGTTGAACTGGGTTCATGGGAAGTGCTGCCTGTATTTGATTTCTTAAAAGAAAAGGGCGAGCTAGCGGACCGTGATTTATATAATGTGTTTAATATGGGGATAGGCTTTGTACTTGCACTTTCTACAGAAGAAGCTGAAAAAGCAATTTCAATTGCTGAAGCTCATGGAGAAAAGGCATTTACAATTGGTCGTGTTGTGAAAGGTGAAGGGGTAATCTTCAACGGAACACATGACGGGAGCTTAGTATAATGACCGAAGTAGTAACGAAATTTGCTGTATTTGCATCAGGAAGTGGTACAAACTTTCAGGCTATTTATGATGCAGTGCAAGATGGAAAACTCACTGGTGAAGCAGTGCTAGTAGTGACAGATAAGCCAGATGCTTTTATAGTAGAACGTGCCGAAAAAGCGGGCATAGCTACGTTGGCTATTAAGCCTTCAAGTTTTTCTTCTAAGTCAGCTTATGAACAAGCAATTTTAGAAAAACTAACCGAACTAAACGTGGAATGGATTGTCCTTGCAGGATATATGCGACTGATTGGAGATGTTTTATTAGAAGCATTTCCAAATCGAATTATCAATATCCATCCTTCTTTACTACCCGCATTTCCGGGAAAAGATGCCATCGGACAAGCTATGGAGCACGGAGTAAAGGTAACTGGAGTCACGGTTCACTATGTGGACGCAGGTATGGATACTGGCACTATCATAGCACAGCAAGCAGTAGAGGTAGTGGAAGGCGATAGAGTACAAACCGAAAAACGAATCCATGAAGTAGAGCATGCATTATATACGAAAGCTTTACAGCAGTTGTTTGGGAAGTAATTAATACTTAGGATGTGCGCCATACATGCCGCAAGAGCACGAAGAATGAGACTTCAAAAAGGATGTAGGGGCAGAAGCCGACTCATCCTTGAAAGCGAAGTGTGCGGCAGCGCATAGTCGTAAAAATAGTCATTTAAATGCAAGTAGTTGCTTTACTTGCTTTGGCATGTTAGTTACTTGCGTTTAGCATAACAATACTTGCTTAACTTTATAAGATACTTGCGCTTATGATACGGTTACTTGCTCTCTGGAATGATTTACTTGCTTAGCGGTAAAAATATCCATTTAATCGGTTTACAGCAGCGCATAGCCGTAAAAATAGTCATCAAAAGGCAAATATTTTGTTTTACTTGCTTTGGCACGCTAGTTACTTGCGTTTAGCATAACAATACTTGCTGAACTTGATAAGATACTTGCGCTTATGATACGGTTACTTGCTCTTAGTTATGTTTTACTTGCGCAGTGGTAAAAATATCCATTTAATCGGTTTACAGCAGCGCATAGCCGTAAGAATAGTCATCAATAGGCAAATATTTATTTTTACTTGCTTTGGCACGCTAGTTACTTGCGTTTAGCATAATAATACTTGCTTAACTAGATAAGTTACTTGCGCTTATGATACGGTTACTTGCTCTTAGTTATGATTTACTTGCGTAGTGGTAAAAATATCCATTTACTAACTTTATTACAACTCTTGTTTGTGGATGCGGCAGCGCACATCCAGCTTAGTGGCAATGATTAGTTCTAAACTCAGCGGTAATATTCCAACAACAATGAACACAAATAGAACTACCAATTTAAGGAGGAATTATGGTGTCAAAACGTGCGTTAATTAGTCTTTCAGATAAATCAGGAATTCTCGAGTTTGCAAAAGAGTTGGAACTACTTGGCTATGAAATTTTATCAACTGGTGGAACGAAATCATTTTTAGAACAAAATGGTGTGGCAATTACATCAGTAGACCAAGTTACGAACTTTCCAGAAATTTTGGATGGTCGAGTAAAAACATTGAACCCAATGATACATGGTGGTTTATTGGCAAAGCATGACGACCCTTCACACCAAGCACAGCTAGAAGAGCATCAAATAACTCCTATTCAAGTAGTTTGTGTAAATTTATATCCTTTCCGTGAAACGATTTCCAAACAAGATGTGACATTTGAAGATGCTATTGAAAATATTGATATCGGCGGACCATCAATGCTTCGTTCAGCAGCGAAAAATCATCAGTACGTAACAGTTATAACAGATGCATCTGACTATGCTGAAGTACTTGCACAGTTAAAAGAGAGTGGTGAGACGACACTTGAAACAAGACGCAAACTTGCTGCAAAAGTGTTCCGTCACACTGCTGCATACGATGCATTGATTGCTGGCTATATGACCGATTTAGCTGGTGAAGAATTCCCAGAATTGTTGACACTTACATATGAACGAAAGCAATCTTTACGTTATGGTGAAAATCCTCATCAACAAGCAGCATTTTACAAACGACCACTTGGTTCTGATTTTTCGATTGCTTCTGCAACACAACTGCATGGTAAAGAGCTATCCTATAATAATATCCAGGATGCTAATGCAGCTATTCAAATCGTAAAAGAGTTTAAACTTCCAGCTGCAGTAGCGGTGAAACACATGAATCCGTGTGGTGTTGGGACAGGCGAAACAATTTCGGATGCTTTCAATAAAGCCTATGAAGCAGATTCAACGTCTATCTTTGGTGGGATTGTTGCATTAAATCGAGAAGTAGATGCAGCAACTGCAAAAGTATTAGCAGGTATTTTCTTAGAAATTATTATAGCTCCTTCATTTTCAGATGAGGCACTTGCTATGCTTACAGCGAAAAAGAACATTCGCCTTTTGACTATTTCTTATGAGCAAACGAAAAAGGATGCGTGGAATACAGTATCTGTGGAGGGGGGATTACTTGTTCAATCCCCTGATACATTCGGGTTAAAGGATGCAGATGTAAAAGTAGTAACCGATCGGGAGCCAACTGCCGATGAATGGAAAGCATTAGAGCTTGGTTGGAGCGTAGTTAAACACGTTAAATCTAATGCAATCGTAGTAGCAACTGAAGATATGACCATTGGTGTTGGTGCAGGCCAGATGAACCGTGTAGGCTCAGCTAAAATTGCTTTAGAGCAAGCGGGACAACGTGCAATAGGAGCAGGTCTTGCTTCAGATGCATTTTTCCCAATGAACGATACAGTGGAGATAGCTGCTAAAGCAGGTATTACAGCTATTATTCAAACAGGTGGGTCAGTGAAAGACCAAGATTCTATCGACAAAGCGAATGAATATGGTATTGCGATGGTATTCACTGGCGTTCGTCATTTCAAACACTAAGGAGGAATATCTAGATGAATATTCTCGTAATTGGTAGTGGTGGCCGTGAGCATGCAATAGCCAAACAATTCATGGATTCACCTTCAGTTGAAAATGTATTTGTAGCTCCGGGTAATGACGGCATAGCAAGGGATGTTCAGATTGTTCCCATTGATGTGCTGGCTTTTGAAGAACTGGCAACCTTCGCAAAGGATAATAACATTGACTTAACATTTGTAGGACCAGAGCAACCACTGGCAGCCGGCATCGTAGATTATTTTGAAGCAGAAGGTTTACGAATATTTGGTCCCACAAAAGCAGCAGCTCAAATTGAAGGAAGTAAGGCGTTCGCAAAAGAAATTATGGATAAATACAATATTCCTACAGCTGCGTATGAAACTTTCACAGAGGTAGCTAGTGCGAAGGCATATATTGAAAAGCTAGGAGCTCCAATTGTTGTAAAAGCAGATGGACTTGCAGCTGGTAAAGGTGTCGTAGTTGCCATGACAGTGGAAGAGGCAAACCAAGCTGTGGAAGACATGATTGGTAATCAGTTATACGGAGAGTCCTCATCACGAGTAGTTATTGAAGAGTTTTTAGCCGGAGAAGAATTCTCTTTTATGTCATTCGTCCATAAAGGACAAATTTATCCAATGGTCATCGCACAGGATCATAAGCGTGCTTATGATGGCGATAAAGGACCGAATACAGGGGGAATGGGTGCTTATTCACCAGTTCCACAAATCTCATCGGACATAGTTGACAGAGCGTACGAAACTGTCGTAGTTCCAACTGTGAAAGCAATGACAGCAGAAGGAATCACATTTACAGGTATTCTTTACGCAGGATTGATTTTGACGAATGAAGGACCAAAAGTAATCGAGTTCAACGCGCGTTTCGGAGACCCGGAGACGCAAGTAGTATTGCCCCGAATGACGAGTGATTTTGGAAAGTTCATGTTAGCCTTGATGAATGAAACACCATTTGAATTAACATGGTCAGATGAAGCGGTGCTTGGTGTAGTAATCGCATCTGAGGGTTACCCTGCTGACGTGAAAAAAGGTGCTAAGCTTCCAGATTTGACTACATTAACTAGCGCAGGATTATATGTTTTCCACGCTGGGACTAAAGTAGAAGACGAAGACTTTATAGCTAATGGAGGACGTGTCATCCTCGTGGCAGCGAGCGAGTCTACTTTGAAGGAAGCACAACAAAAAGTATATGAAGGCTTAGCTGATTTTGAATGGAATGGTCTATTCTATCGTAAAGATATTGGCTGGCGTACATTTCAATAATTGACGATCAGGCAAAGAAAAACGATATGTTTTTCTTTGCTTTTTTAAAGGAAGTATATAAAAGTCTCTCTTGAATATAATCCAGCAATGATTTCCGTGGTATATACACATTTATCCTATAAAATAGTAAACTAATTTGGTGAAAATATCCTTCCAACAGTATATAAAGACATAAAGCAAGTAGCCTACAGAAGGAAACAAGTAATGATAAAATAAAATTGAATCAGTCATAAACGTTCAAGTCTGTCGATGTCTACTGAAAACGTTAGAAATAGCTTTTAACTTAAAGAATTGTGACTCCATTTTGTTAGTTTTTACATGTTGATTTCAAGTCTTTATTTCCTAACTTTACCATTTTATTTCCCTGAATTTAAAATTCGCTACTTTGCTTTACTAAAGTACTATGCTAATATTATTTTTATGAGTAAACAAAAAGAAAGGAGAATGGATGGAATGCAATATCCCATTTGGAAGATTGAAGAAATAAGGCATCAGCTCGATGTGGTCAATGGAACGCAGTCACCAGACATTGTTATTACTAATGCAACGTTTCTGCATAGTCATTTAAAGAAATGGATTACAGGAAACATTTGGATTGTAAAAGATCGGATTGTTTATACGGGTTCTGAAATGCCGTTAGTTTCCGAACAAACAGAGGTATATGATGCAACTGGTCAAAAAATTGTACCGGGTTATATTGAGCCTCATGTACATCCATTCCAGCTTTATAATCCACTAACATTTGCAGATTATGCTGCTCAATTAGGAACGACTACATTTATCGCAGACAACTTAACTTTTTTCTTGATGCTTGAAAATAAGAAAGCGTTTTCATTTATAGATGAACTACAAAAAAGGCCATTTTCTTTTTATTGGTGGGCACGTTTTGATTCTCAAACGGAGTTAGAGAATGAAGAAGAATTGTTTACTTCAAAAACGGTAGGAGAATGGATAAAGCGTCATGATGTCATAATGGGCGGTGAGTTGACAGGTTGGCCACGCTTACTTTCAGGTGATGATCAAATGCTTTATTGGCTGCAGCAAGCTAAGACAAATGGTATGAAAATTGAAGGGCATTTTCCTGGAGCCTCTGAGCGCACGCTTGCAAGGATGCGTTTATTAGGAGCAGATGGAGATCATGAGGCGATGACTATTGAAGAAGTGGAGCGCCGTATTCTTCATGGATATGCAGTAACACTCCGTCATTCGTCGATACGTCCAGATTTACCACAACTATTAAAGGATATTTTAGAAAAAGATCTTCATATTTTTGATCATTTAATGATGACGACAGATGGAGCAACTCCTTCGTTTCATGTGGATGGAGTTATGGATAAATGCATTCAAGTTGCACTTGATGCAGGAGTGAAACCGATTGATGCATATTTGATGGCATCCTTTAATGTGGCGAAATATTATAATTTGTCTAATTTACATGGCGTAATTGCAACGGGACGTTTTGCAAATCTCAATTTCTTAAAGGATGAGCAAAGTCCTGTCCCATTAAGTGTGTTATCCAAAGGAGTATGGTTGAAGAAAGAGCAACAAAAGACGAGAGCATTAGAGCCAATTGACTGGTCTCCTATGCCAGACTTAAACTTGTCGTTTGATGTATCAGAAGCAGACTTTCAGTTCTCGATACCGTTTGGAATAGAAATGGTAAATGATGTAATTACTAAACCCTATTCCATCTCATTTGATACAACCGACATCGAGCTATCAAAAGATCACGACGAAAGTTTTCTATTGTTAATAGACCGTAAAGGGAAATGGAAGGTATCCACACTTATTAAAGGTTTCGCGACTTCTCTAATGGGCTTCGCTTCTTCGTACTCTAATACAGGAGATATTATATTAATTGGGAAGAATAAAAAAAGTATGCAACAAGCCTTTCGGGAAGTTAAGAAAATGAATGGTGGAATTGTCATTGTAGAAGATGAGCAAGTTGTTTGTTCTATTGAACTTCCAATAGGCGGAGTACTTTCTAATAAGTCAGTAGAAGAATTAATAGAAGAAGAGCTAGTATTAAAAAAAGAACTAGCTAATAGAGGATTTAAGCATGGGGATGCGATTTATACATTGTTATTTCTACAAGCGACACACTTACCATATGTAAGGATTACACAAAGAGGAATTTTTGATGTGATGAAAAAACAAGTATTATTTCCAGCATTAATGAGGTAGGGGGACGTTGGTTGTGTTCAAACGATGGGGAATTTTAATAGCTGCTAGTGTACTTCTCGTAGCTTGTTCCAGTAAAGATGAAGCAGATCCAGTAGAAGAGATCATAGAAGATGTAGTGGAAGAAGTAGAAGTACAAGCGGAGGAAGAAGTGCTGCCGTATAGGGCTCCCTTCACTGGTATTGGCTCAGAAAAAGAATTGACACAAAGACCTGTATTAGTCACTATCAACAATCATCCGCTCGCACGTCCACAGTCGGGAATAGCAAAAGCAGATATCATTTATGAAATGTTAGCAGAAGGCAATGTGACAAGATTTTTAGCAGTGTACCAAAGTGAGATTCCAGAAAAACTTGGACCTGTTAGAAGTGCTAGAGATTACTTTGTTGACGTTGCCAAAGGGCTGGACGCATTTTATATTGCACATGGATATAGTCCGGATGCTCAAAAAATGCTGAGTTCTAGAGTAGTTGATAATATAAATGGAATGCAATACGATGGCATATTATTTGAGCGATCAAGTGAAAGAAAAGCTCCTCATAATTCGTATATTACAAAAGATAAGATTTTAGCAGGTGCGGAAAAAGTAGGAGCTTCGATGGAAATGAGTAAAATACCTAGGTTCTCTTTCTATGAATCCTTTGAAGGGATAAAAATTGGTAATCCCGTTTCTAATTTTTCTATCCATTACGGGTCGGGCTCATCTTTTGAGAATGAATATACGTATATATCGGATGAGGGTATTTATGAGAGAGAGACCGCTGGAGTTCTTACAATAGATAAAGAGACAGACAAAGCTATTAAAATTGCAAATGTAATATGCATGGAAATTCCACATAAAGTTATTGATAGTTCTGGTAGACGTCAGTTATCTTTAAATGATGGAGGAAGAGCTTATATATTCCAAGCAGGTATTATGAAGGAAATCGAATGGGAAAATATTGATGGAATTCTTATGCCGATGGAAAATGGGGTTCCTGCAAAACTAGTACCGGGACAGACTTGGATCAATTTTATACCAACTAGTCCTGGATTAGAGGAAATGGTAACTTATTTACCTTAACTAGCCTAGATATTGTATGTAATAAGTGAAAATCCAGATACGAAATAATATAGCCAATTAAATAAAGAGGAGATGACCGCAATGCAAATTGAAAAAATTAAAGGCAATCAAACCGAACAACTATTTAAAGCGGTACTAGAATTAAAGGATATGGAAGAGTGCTATCGATTTTTTGATGATCTATGTACGATAAGTGAAATTCAATCCTTGGCACAGCGTTTCGAGGTCGCACATTTATTGCGCTTGAAAAAAACATATGAATCTATAAAAAAAGAAACTGGGGCAAGTACTGCAACAATTTCACGTGTAAGACGTGCATATGACTATGGTAATGGTACCTACGATGAGATGTTAGGGCGACTATATCCTGATGAAAATCCAGTACCAACAATAAAAGAGTAGGAAGAAAAATATAAGTTTTCAAAATATATTAGAACATGTACTGAACAGCGATGTCTGTTCAGTTTTTTTGTTATAATGGATGAATGTTAACTAATTAGATGTAGGTGAAAAAAATGGAATATAAAGATTGGCGACATATATTTAAGTTAGACCCGGCAAAACCTATAGGTGCAGATGCTCTAGAAAAAATCTGCGAATCTGGTACAGATGCAATTATCATCGGTGGATCTGACAATGTAACACTCGACAATGTGATTGATTTGCTCATGCGTATTAGAAGGTATGCAGTTCCTGTGGCATTAGAAGTATCTACGATTGAATCTATTACACCTGGGTTCGATTATTATTTTATACCGAGTGTATTAAATAGCCCTGAAACGAAGTGGGTAAAGGATTTACATCATGCAGCTACCAAGGAGTTCGGAGAAGTTATGAATTGGGATGAGATTATCCCAGAGGGGTATTGCATTTTAAATCCCGATTGTAAAGCGGCAAAATTGACGAATGCAGTGAATCCGAGCAGTGAAGAAGATATAATAGCTTATGCGGAAATGGTGGAGTATTTATTTAAATTTCCAGTCTTCTACATGGAATATAGCGGAATGTATGGAAACGTAGAAACTGTGAAAAAAGTAAAGAATCGTTTAAAAAAAACAAAGCTATTTTATGGTGGAGGTATACTAACAGAGGAGCATGCAAGACAAATGGCTACCTATGCGGATACAATCATTGTGGGCAATCAAGTTTACGACAACTTGGCAGAGGCATTAAAGACAGTTCAAGCTGTAAAGACATTGAGTAAACAATAGAATTACGATATGATTAGAGAACAAATGTTCTTGAAAGGAAGTGCACTATGGAAATCATCGCGAAAAACCTATTGAATGGTATGAATAAAGAACAAGAAGAAGCCGTGAAGACAACAGAAGGTCCACTTCTTATTATGGCTGGTGCAGGTTCAGGGAAAACGCGTGTATTAACGCATCGAATCGCATATTTAATCGTGGAAAAAGAAGTATACCCATCGAAAATCTTAGCAATCACCTTTACAAACAAAGCGGCAAGAGAAATGCGTGAACGTATTAATGGCTTATTGGGCGCAGGAACAGGGGAAAGAATGTGGGTGTCAACATTTCACTCCATGTGCGTACGTATTTTAAGAAGAGATATTGATCGAATTGGATACACAAAAAACTTTTCGATATTAGATACAAGTGATCAATTAACGGTTATTAAAAATGTGCTAAAAGAACAAAATATTGATTCGAAACAATATGACCCTCGCTCGATGCTTAATGCCATCAGTGGTGCCAAAAATATTTGTATCGATTCGGATACGTATCGTGCGCAGATGAATGAGATGAATCCATTTGAAAAGACAGTGGCAAATGTGTATCAAAGCTATCAAAAAAAATTGAGAAAGAACCAATCCCTAGATTTTGATGATTTAATCATGTTGACATTGACATTATTTAAACGAGTTCCTGATGTGCTTGAATTTTACCAAAACAAGTTCCAGTATATCCATGTGGATGAATATCAGGATACGAACAAAGCACAGTATGAACTAGTGCAGATGCTTGCTAAAAAGTTCAAAAATATTTGTGTCGTTGGTGACTCGGACCAATCAATTTATCGTTGGCGTGGAGCTGATATTCAGAATATCTTATCGTTTGAAAAAGATTACCCAAATGCAAAAGCAATTATGCTAGAGCAAAATTATCGTTCATCACAACGAATCTTACAGGCAGCAAATGACGTCATTGGTAATAACACGAGTAGATATCCGAAGGTATTGCGAACGGAGAATCTAGAAGGGGAAAAAATCGAGTTATTCCGAGCGATGAATGAACAGCAGGAAGCACAATATGTAGTTCAAAAAATTCAAGATTTGATGGAACTAGAAAATCGTACTTTAAATGATTTTGCTATTTTATACCGTACGAATGCTCAATCCCGTGTGATGGAGGAAGTGCTCGTTAAATCGAATATGGCTTACACAATTGTGGGCGGCACAAAATTCTATGATCGTAAAGAGATTAAAGATTTACTTGCCTATCTACGTTTGATAGCCAACAACGATGATGATTTGTCTCTTGCTCGGATTATTAATGAGCCTAAACGAAACATCGGAGCAACATCCTTTGAACGTATGGCGCTCTATGCACTGGACCAGGACCGCTCGATTTTAGACGCATTAAGTGAAGTGGACTTTATGGGGATTCCAGCTCGTGCTGTAAACTCTGTAATTCAATTTCAAGGGTTAATCAATAACCTGACCCAAATGCAGGAGTTTTTGTCCGTAACAGAAATTGTCGAGCAAGTGCTAGAAAAGACAGGATATCGCACGATGTTGAAAAATGAAAAGACAATTGAAGCCGAAAGTCGCTTAGAAAATATTGAAGAGTTTCTGTCTGTAACGAAAGAATTTGAGAAACAGAGTGATGACAAGTCGTTAGTTGCATTTTTAACTGATTTGGCACTTATCTCAGATATAGATAAATTGGATGAAGATGAAGATGTATCTAAAGGGAATATTATTTTAATGACAATGCATGCGGCAAAAGGGTTAGAATTCCCTGTAGTATTTATCATAGGGATGGAAGAAAATATATTTCCACATTCACGATCACTTGGTGACGATGATGAAATGGAAGAGGAACGACGATTGGCCTACGTGGGAATCACTAGAGCAGAAGAAAGACTTGTAATTACCTGTGCACAGTCTCGAACTATTTTTGGTCGTGGAAGTTTTAATAGCCCATCTCGTTTTATCAAAGAAATTTCAGATGATATTCTGGAAGTCGTTGGTTGGACAAAAGATATTGGCAAAAATCCAGAAAGACATGCAAAAGCTATTGGAAATACTCGTAAAGCAGTAGTTACTCGTCCAGCATACAACGAGTCTGGTGGAGAAAAAATGGGCTGGCAAGTCGGAGACAAAGCGACTCATAAAAAATGGGGTGAAGGTATGGTTGTCAGTGTTCGTGGAGAAGGTGAGAATACTGAGCTAGATATTGCATTCCCAAGTCCTACGGGTATTAAGCGTCTGCTTGCAAAATTTGCCCCAATCGAAAAAGTATAATCACAACAGGAGGAACCCTGGATGGATCAGTTAGAACAACGAGTACAAGAGCTACACAAATTGTTGAATGATTATGGACATGCCTATTATGTATTAGATGATCCTATTGTTCCGGATGCCGTATACGACCAATACTTGCATGAACTAATAGCTTTGGAGGAACAAAATCCAGATTTAATATTACCAGATTCTCCCACTCAGCGAGTTGGTTCCATCGTAAGTGAAGGCTTTAAAAAAGTAACTCATGCAAATCCAATGCTAAGCCTATCCAATGCATTTGGCGAAGAGGATTTACGTGATTTTGATAAACGCATTCAAGGTATTATCGGTGAGTCACCAACGTATATATGTGAATTGAAAATTGATGGTCTTGCAATTTCCTTATTATATGAGAACGGACTTTTAAAAAGAGGAGCTACCCGTGGCGATGGTTCCATCGGTGAAGATATTACAAGTAATATTAAAACCATTCGTTCGATTCCAATGCGCTTAAAAGAAAAGGTAACCATAGAGGCAAGAGGGGAAGCGTATATGCCAAAGTCTTCCTTCTCTAAGTTGAATGAAGAACGTACGGCACAAGCAGAAGTCTTATTTGCCAATCCACGTAATGCAGCAGCAGGTTCCTTACGTCAGCTCGACCCTAAAATTACTGCTAGTCGTAATTTAGCCATGTTCGTATATGGTATGGGTGGCGATGGTGAGGATCAGAATATAGACAATCATTTGGATGCACTAGGATTTATGAAGAAACAGGGGTTACCAACTAATAAGGAAACAAAAAAATGTACATCCATTGAAGAAGTACTTAGCTTTATAGAAGAATGGACGAAAAAAAGACATGACATTCCATATGAAATAGATGGGATTGTTATAAAAGTAAATGACTATGCACAGCAAGAAGAGCTAGGGTTTACAGCGAAGAGTCCACGCTTTGCGATAGCGTACAAATTTCCGGCAGAGGAAGTAGTTACTAAAATTATCGATATCGACTTAACGGTTGGTCGTACGGGTGTTGTCACTCCAACTGCTATTTTAGAACCGGCACAAGTAGCTGGATCTACTGTGCAACGTGCAACACTTCATAACGAAGATTTAATCCGTGAAAAGGATATTAGAATTGGTGATCATGTTATTATCAGAAAAGCTGGAGATATTATTCCAGAAGTAGTTTCCGTTATAAAGGAAGAGAGAAAAGGCACGGAAGTACCATACGAAATGCCAAGCCATTGTCCTGTTTGTGAAAGTGAATTAGTAAGAATCGAACAAGAAGTCGCACTTCGTTGTGTAAATCCACAATGTCCCGCTCAAATCCAAGAAGGTATTTACCACTTTGCGTCTCGCAATGCCATGAATATTGATGGACTTGGTGAAAAAGTGGTAGAACAGCTGTTTAGAGAACAATTAATAAAAGATATTTCAGATCTATATAATCTGACAGTGGACGATTTAGTAAAGCTTGAGCGTATGGGACTCAAATCGGCAACTAATTTAGTGGAAGCAATAGAAGCATCTAAAGCAAACTCAATGGAAAAAGTATTATTTGGACTTGGAATTCGCCATATTGGGGAAAAAGCGGCTAAAATATTATCCGAGAGTTTTCATAGCTTTGATGCGCTAATGAAAGCAACAAGAGAAGAGCTTATAGCGATTTTTGAAATTGGAGACAAAATGGCTGATTCATTAGTGACCTATTTTGAGCAAGAAGAAGTCCAATTACTAGTTAATCGCTTAAAAGAAGCAGGATTGACACTAAAGTATACTGGTAGAATTATTGATGCGAATGTAATGGAAAATAGTCCATTTGCAGGGAAAACAGTTGTTTTAACAGGTAAACTAATGCAACTATCTCGTACAGAAGCAAAAGAAAAAATAGAGTCATTAGGTGGTAAAGTTGCTGGAAGTGTCAGTAAGAAAACAGATTTGGTCATTGCTGGAGAAGAAGCAGGATCTAAACTTGAAAAAGCCACAAGCCTCGGTATTGAGGTTTGGGATGAACAAAAATTATTAGACTCCATAGCGGAGTAAAGGGAGTGGCGAACATGACCAAAAAACATATAGGCATGTTGACGCTGGCTTTATTACTAATGGTCTCTGGTTGTGCCCCTTCTTTGGATGACAAAACAGAGGTTATACAAAATACAGAAGAAGCAGAAGAGGCCAAATCAGTAATAATTCCGAGTTTGCAGCTAGACGAAACATATTATCGAACATTATTACCTTACGAGGAAAGTGCGAGTAGAGGATATGTAGTATCCAACTTATCTACTAAATATGATATGAAGGAAGTGGAAAATGGACTTCTTCGTATTTCTCAAAATGAGTTCTCGCCAGAAAAGTATTTGTTCCAGGAAGGGCAATATCTAGATAAAGACACACTAGATAATTGGCTAGCAAGAAGTAATCAAAGAGAAGGTGGATTAAATCCAGACGATAAAGGTTTAACTGGAGAGGAAAAAGCAAAAAAAGCTCCGGTTTATATTACGCATATCGTGGAACAAAACTATTTAGAAAAAGTAGATAATAAAGTAAGTCTCTCAGGAATTTCCATAGGATTGGCGTTAAATTCAACTTATTACTACGAGAAAGAAAAATATGGTGCTATATATGAAGAGAAACTGACCCAGGCTCAGATTGAAGAGAATGGCAAACGAATTGCTGAAGAAGTAGTTACCCGTTTACGTAAAATGGATGGTCTTGCTGATATTCCAATTGTAGTCGGCTTGTTCAAACAAAATAGTCGGAACGCAGTTGTTCCAGGAACATATTTTACGTATAGTACAGCGACAGCAGGAAAAAATGTATCTGACTGGAAAGCAATTGACGAGGAGTATGTTCTATTTCCTACTGCGGACTCTCAAGAAAAATACCGTGATTTAGATACAGTTTTCCGCGGCTTCAAACAAGATGTAGAAACATACTTTTCCAATTATACGAGTATTATTGGGACAGGTTATTTCAAAGATAAGCAACTTCAAAAGTTGACAATCACTATTCCTATACAGTTTTATGGTACTGCAGAGGTTATTGGATTTACACAGCATCTTGCAGGCTTAGTAAAAAATCTCCCTGCGATGAATATTGAAGTACAAGTGAATTCGATAGATGGTGCAGAGGCATTATTAGTGAAAAAAGCTGGTGATGAAGAACCGTATGTGCATATATACACACAATAAGGAGTAAAGAGGTACTCTCTGTTCAAGCAGAGTGAAAAATGATATGATATTTCGTATGGTTACCTGAATTCGGAGGTGTGATAAATGGCGGAGTTAACAAAAGAAGAAGTAAAGCATGTTGCCCATCTTGCGAGACTTGCAATTACAGAGGAAGAAGCAGAAAAGTTTGCACTTCAACTAGGAGCAATCACGGAATTTGCTGAGCAATTAAAAGAGTTGGATACAACAAATGTAGAACCTACTACACATGTCCTTCCATTAGTAAACGTGCTACGTGAAGACGTAGCTACTAAAGGTTTGGAAAGAGATACGATGATGTTAAATGTGAAAGACCAAGAAGCTGGTCAAGTAAAAGTACCATCAATTATGGATTAATAAATGTAAGGAGGGAAAATCATGACGTTATTTAATCGCTCATCGAAAGAATTACAAGGGCTTATACATAATAAAGAAGTTTCTTTAGTGGATTTGACAAACGAAGCTTTTGCACGTGTAGAAAAACTTGATGGCGAAGTAGAAGCCTTCTTAGCTTTGAATAAAGAAAAAGCATTAGAAACAGCTACAGAATTAGAAAAAATACCTTTTGAAGAACGTGGACCATTATTCGGTTTACCGATCGGAGTAAAGGATAATATCGTAACAGAAGGATTAGAAACTACTTGTGCAAGTAAAATTTTACAAGGATTCAATCCTATTTATGATGCAACGGTTGTGAAAAAGTTACGCGAGGCTGGTATGATTACAATCGGTAAATTGAATATGGATGAATTTGCAATGGGATCTTCCAATGAAAATTCAGCCTATAAAACAACTAAAAACCCTTGGTCATTAGATCGTGTTCCTGGTGGTTCTTCAGGTGCATCAGCAGCAGCAGTAGCAGCTGGTGAGGTGCCGTTCTCGCTAGGTTCAGATACTGGTGGATCTATTCGTCAACCAGCATCCTATTGTGGTGTTGTCGGCATGAAACCTACGTATGGACGTGTTTCTCGCTTCGGTCTAGTAGCGTTTGCTTCTTCTTTAGATCAAATTGGTCCGATCACTCGCAACGTAGAAGACAATGCACTACTTCTAGAAGCAATTTCTGGAGTTGATGCAAATGATTCTACTTCAGCAGATGTTGATGTTCCAAACTTTGTAGCAGCTTTAACAGGAGATATTAAAGGTCTTCGTATTGCTGTACCTAAAGAATATTTAGGAGAAGGTGTAAGTGAAGCAGTTCGCCAATCTATTATGGATGCGTTGAAAGTATTAGAAGAACAGGGAGCAACTTGGGAAGAGGTTTCATTGCCACATTCTAAATACGCTTTAGCTACATACTATATTCTTTCATCTTCTGAGGCTTCTTCCAACCTTTCTCGTTTTGATGGAATTCGTTATGGCTTCCGTGCTGAAAACGTTGAAAACTTATTGGATCTTTATAAAGAAACTCGTGCACAAGGATTTGGTGACGAAGTTAAACGTCGTATTATGCTAGGTACTTATTCATTAAGCGCAGGTACTTACGATGCTTACTATAAAAAAGCACAGCAAGTTCGTACACTTATCAAACAAGATTTCGATAAAGTTTTAGCGGATTATGATGTAATTGTCGGACCAACGGCACCAACTCCAGCATTCAAAATTGGAGAAAACGTAGAAGATCCATTGACGATGTATGCAAATGATATTTTAACAATTCCAATTAACCTTGCAGGTGTACCAGCAATTTCTATCCCTTGTGGATTTGAAGATGGATTACCACTAGGTCTACAAATTATCGGGAATTATTTTGACGAGTCAACGATTTATCGCGTAGCACATGCTTATGAGCAATCTACTGATTTCCATAAACAAACTCCTCAGATTTGGGAGGGAAAATAACATGAACTTTGAAACAGTTATTGGATTAGAAGTACACGTAGAGTTAAAAACTAACTCGAAAATCTTCTCATCAGCACCTAATCATTTTGGGGCTGAACCAAACACAAACACAACAGTAATAGACCTAGGATACCCGGGTGTATTACCTGTATTGAATAAAAACGTAGTCGATTTTGCAATGCGTGCAGCACTTGCGTTAAATATGGAAATCGAGCAGAATACGAAGTTTGACCGTAAAAACTATTTCTATCCAGATAATCCGAAAGCATATCAAATTTCACAATTTGATAAACCAATCGGTAAAAATGGTTGGGTTGAAATTGAAGTAAACGGTGAGAAAAAACGTATTGGAATTACTCGTCTTCATATGGAAGAAGATGCTGGGAAACTTTCCCATGCAGATGGATATTCTTTAGTTGACTTTAACCGTCAAGGAACTCCGCTAGTTGAAATCGTTTCAGAACCAGATATCCGTACACCTGAGGAAGCTTATGCTTACTTAGAAAAAGTAAAATCTATTATCCAATATACAGACGTTTCAGATTGTAAAATGGAAGAAGGATCTTTACGCTGTGATGCGAATATTTCTATTCGCCCTTATGGTCAAGAAGAATTTGGTACTAAAACTGAGTTGAAAAACTTAAACTCGTTCAACTTTGTACGTAGAGGACTAGAGCACGAAGAAGTTCGTCAAGCAGAAGTATTATCTGCTGGTGGAATCATTGAACAAGAAACTCGTCGCTATGATGAGAAAACTGGTAAAACGATTCTTATGCGCGTTAAAGAAGGTACGGACGATTATCGTTATTTCCCAGAGCCAGATTTGGTGGATCTTGTAATTGATGATGCATGGTTAGAACGTGTACGCTCAGAAATCCCAGAGCTACCAGATGCTCGCAAACAACGTTATATAGAAGAGTTAGGGTTATCTCCATACGATGCACATGTATTAACATTATCTAAGGATATGGCTAACTTCTTTGAAGCAACTATTGCTGATGGAGCTGACGTAAAACTATCTGCTAACTGGATGATGGGTGAGGTTTCTGCATACTTAAACGCAGACCAAAAAGAATTGAAGGATATAGAACTAACTCCTGCTAATCTTTCTGGAATGATTAAATTGATCTCGGATGGTACTATCTCATCAAAAATCGCGAAAAAAGTTTTCAAAGAGCTTGCTGACAACGGTGGAGACGCTGCAGAAGTCGTAAAAGCTAAAGGCTTAGTACAAATTTCTGACGAAGGCGCCCTACGCGAAATCGTAACAGCAACACTTGATGCTAATCCGCAATCTATCGAAGACTTCAAAAACGGGAAAGACCGTGCAATCGGCTTCCTAGTTGGACAAATCATGAAAGCAACAAAAGGCCAAGCAAATCCGCCTCTTGTTAACAAAATCTTGAACGAAGAAATCGTAAAACGCTAATACTCAAGGATGCCCATTTCATTTGGGCATCCTTTTTTCTATGAAAGTATCCGCTCCCGAGCGCAAGTAAACCCCAATAAGGAAGCTTTTCACAAAGGCGAAAAGCTAAGAGCATATAAATCTTCCAGATAATCCCGTTTAGCAAGTAAAAGCATATACTCCGCAAGTAAACTGGTCCCGAGCGCAAGTATCTAGCCAACTCCGCAAGTAACACCACCCTGAGGGCAAGTAAAGCCCAATAAGGAAGCTTTTCGCCAAGGCGAAAAGCTATTAGCATATAAATCTTCCAGATAATCCCGTTTAGCAAGTAAAAGCATCAACGCCGCAAGTATACTGGTCCCGAGCGCAAGAATATAGCCAACTCCGCAAGTAACACCACCTCGAGCGCAAGTAAAGCCCATCTCTCCGCAAGTAAATCCAAATAAGGAAGCTTTTCGCCAAGGCGAAAAGCTATTAGCATTTAAATCTTCCAGATAATCCCGTTTAGCAAGTAAAAGCATCAACTCCGCAAGTAAACTGGTCCCGAGCGCAAGTATCTCACTAACTCCGCAAGTAACACCACCCTGAGGGCAAGTAAAGCCCATCCCACCGCAAGTAAATTCAAATAATGAAGCTTTTCGCCAAGGCGAAAAGCTAAGAGCATTTAAATCTTCCAGATAATCCCGTTTAGCAAGTAAAAGCATATACTCCGCAAGTAAACTGGTCCCGAGCGCAAGTATCTAACCAACTTCGCAAGTAAATCCACCTCGAGCGCAAGTAAACCCCAATAAGGAAGCTTTTCACCAAGGCGAAAAGCTAAGTGCATTTAAATCTTCCAGATAATTCCGTTAAGCAAGTAAAAGCATCAACTCCGCAAGTAAACTGGTCCCGAGCGCAAGTATCTAACCAACTTCGCAAGTAACACCACCTCGAGCGCAAGTAAAGCCCATCCCACCGCAAGTAAAGCCCAATAAGGAAGCTTTTCACCAAGGCGAAAAGCTAAGTGCATTTAAATCTTCCAGATAATCCCGTTTAGCAAGTAAAAGTATCAACTCCGCAAGTATACTGGTCCCGAGCGCAAGTATCTAACCAACTCCGCAAGTAAATCCACCTCGAGTGCAAGTAAACCCCATCCCACCGCAAGTAAAACCCACTTATAGAAGGTTTTTCTTATATATAATCGGTGCTCTCTCGTATAGCATACAAGCCTCTCATTCACCCATATTTTAGGGATACAAAAACTAAATAGTATTATTTCCATGTGTGTTGATGCTATGATGAAAGAATATTTTAATTAATACGTAATGGGGAGTATGCAAAGTGGAGTTATGTTTTATTGGTGGTGGGCATGTTTTAAAAGGTGAGTTGGATGAAGTATTTGAAGAATTGTCGAAGAGGATTAAACCAAATTCGAAAATTTTAGTAGTTCCTTTTGCAACGGAAGTTTCAAAGTATGATAGCTGGATGGAAAGTCTAATACAAGTTTTCTCTAACATTTCAAATGTGAGACTAGATTTATTACATGAGGAACTTTCCACAAAAGAAATGGTTTCGATGATAAATGAGAGTGATGTTCTATATTTAATAGGTGGCAGACCAGAAAAGTTACTCAAGATAATCGAAGAAAAAGAACTTTCTTCAAGCATTAGAAATTATCCTAGGTTACAAATTGGTTATAGTGCAGGTGCTTTGGCATTTTGCCGGGAATGTATTTTAACTAAAGACGATGATTATCCTGAGTTATTAGTGATAAAAGGTTTAGGTTTAGTAGACTTTAGTGTGGAGGTACATTATAACGAAGCATCTGATGATGAATTATTTGCACTTTCCACTGAACGTACTATTTATGCTCTCCCAGATGGAAGTGCCATTTTTTATAAGGATGGAGAAATACATAAAAAAGTGAATGACGTTATTTTATTTCAAGCGAAGAAGAAATCAATAGTATAAAAAGGTTATGGAATAGTCTAGCTTGTTTGAATAACGATTGAAAACGAAGTATACTTAGAAAAAAAGGAGGCAACTCACTTGTCTACAGAACAACAATATTTTGAAAATGCAAAGCCACTAACTCAATATATGGATGATATGACTACGAAGAAAGAAGAATCTTTCAGCATCTACAATAAATTCGATGTACCCGCAGATGATGAATTTATTGAAGTATTAAAGGAAAAAACACCACATATACTAGTTATTACAGAAGACTGGTGTGGCGATGCGATGATGAATAATGCTATTTTACGTAAAATTGCAGAGGCTGCTAATATTGAAGTACGTGCTGTTTATCGCGATGAAAACTTGGATTTAATAGATCAGCATTTAACAAATGGTGGCCGTTCAATTCCTGTTTATTTGTTGTTAAATAGAGATGGTGAAGTGGTTTCTAAATGGGGTCCACGCGCAGAGTTAGTTCAACAGTTTGTAATGGATGGTAGAGCAAAGTTTCCTGCAAAAGAAGATCCTTCTTTTGAGGAAATACAAAAAGAATTTTATGCGCAAATGACTAATGAGTTTATCAGCAATCAGGAATTTCATCTAGCTGTATATGAAGGTATACGTAATACTTGGATTCAAGCACTACAAAAATAAAATATTTCTAACCACATTCCTAAAGGAGTCGGCTAGAGTCGACTCTTTTAATAGTGTCATGGAACTTTTTGTAATGATGTATAGTCTTTATGAGAAGTAAGTATTGTGAAGCAGAAAGGAAATAAGTATGAAACGTGCAAGAATTATCTATAATCCAACTTCCGGAAGAGAGTTATTTAAAAAACATTTACCAGAGGTTTTGGAAAGCTTAGAGATCGCTGGATATGAAACATCATGTCATGCGACCACAGCTGAAGGAGATGCCATCGAGGCAGCGAAGAAGGCGGTAGAAAATGGCTTTGATATTATCATTGCATCTGGAGGAGATGGAACGCTTAATGAGGTAGTTGCAGGTGTAAGTGAATTTGAGAAACGTCCTAAAATTGGGCTAATTCCGATGGGAACGACAAATGACTTTGCTAGAGCTGTTCATATTCCAAGAGACATAAAAAAAGCAGTGGATATTATTATTAAAGGTGATTCGATTCCAGTGGACGTAGGCTTAGTTAATGATCGCTATTTTATCAATATTGCTGGTGGCGGTCGAATTACGGAACTTACTTACGAAGTACCGAGCAAACTTAAAACGATGCTTGGGCAGCTTGCCTATTATTTAAAAGGTATAGAGATGCTTCCATCGATCAACGCAACAAAGGTTAGAATTGAATATGATGGGGAAGTATTTGAGGACGAAGTAATGATGTTCTTAGTTGGTTTAACGAATTCAGTAGGTGGATTTGAAAAACTTGCTCCAAATTCGAGTATTAACGATGGGTTATTTTCTTTATTGATTCTAAAAAAAGTGAACATTGCTGAATTTATTCGTGTGGCGTCTTTAGCTTTACGCGGAGATCACTTAGCAGATCCACATGTTATTCATAAAAAAGCGAAACATATTAAAGTTACTTCTGATGATAAAGTTCTTCTTAACCTAGACGGGGAATACGGAGGGACTATTCCTGCAACATTCCAAAATTTATATAGACATATAGAGGTCTTTGTTCCAATCGATGAAATTCGAGAACAGGATAGACCGTAAGCAAAAGCTCAGCATTATAAATGTTGAGCTTTTTTGTATGAAATTTTAAACCATAGAAAATCAAAAATCCCTGTCTTGCTATCATAATTTTGTATTACCTTCATAATAATAAAGTTCAATAACTTTAATTTTGGGTATTATGTAGGTAAAGGGGTGAAGCACATGTATAAGAAACAGGAAAAGTATTTAATGTGGCTTGCTTTTATTGTGGCAGGAATCATGATGCTATCGATTGCGGGGAGAATATTTGGTAATTAGAAAGGGGGAAGAATGATGAATGAAGAATCCGTATTTTTTAGTCGCGTACTAACCGAATTGACCTTATCGTTTCATATTATTTACGCAACTATTGGTGTTGGTGTTCCTTTAATGATTATGATAGCCCAATGGGTAGGTATTAAAAAGAATGATGAACATTACATATTACTAGCACGAAGATGGGCGAGAGGATTCGTAATTACTGTTGCAGTTGGTGTAGTGACTGGAACAGCGATTGGTATGCAACTTTCTTTACTCTGGCCGAACTTTATGGAACTAGCGGGAAATATTATTGCCCTTCCACTATTTATGGAGACATTTGCTTTCTTTTTTGAAGCTATTTTCCTAGGAATTTACTTATACACATGGGATCGATTTGAGAATCAAAAGAAGCACCTTCTGTTACTTATTCCAGTAGCTGTTGGAGCATCATTTTCCGCTGTTTTTATCACAATCGTAAATGCATTTATGAATGCACCCCAAGGGTTTGATGTATTAAACGGAGAGTTAGTGAATATTAGCCCACTTCTAGCTATGTTCAATCCTGCTATGCCAACAAAGGTAGCACATGTAGTAGTGACTGCATATATGACGTCTGCATTTGTGTTAGCGGCAATTGCAGCTTTCCGTTTATTGAAAGGCTCGAATCATATATATCATAAAAAAGCATTATTCTTAACAATGAAGGTTGGCTTAGTATTCTCAATTGCTACTGCTATTATTGGTGACTTTTCAGGGAAATATTTAGCTGAATATCAGCCAGAAAAGTTAGCAGCTGCGGAATGGCATTTTGAAACGGAAGAAAGTGCACCACTAATTTTATATGGAATCTTAGATGATGGAGAAGTGAAGTATGCGATAGAAATACCTTTTGCTTTAAGCATTCTAGCGCATTTTAATCCGACTGCAGAAGTAATTGGTTTAGATCAGTTCCCTGCAGATGAAACACCACCGTTATATATCCACTATCTTTTCGATATTATGGTGACGATTGGTATGTCGATGGTAGTACTTTCGGGATTATACTGGCTAGGTACGAAGCTAAAATGGGCATTTGTTAACTCCAAGTGGTATCGTTGGCTCATTGTTCTAGGTGGACCGGCATCAATTATAGCGATTGAAGCAGGATGGTGGCTTGCAGAAGTCGGAAGGCAGCCTTGGATTCTAAGAGGTATTATGCGAGTCGAAGATGCTGCAACGACCAGTCCCCATGTGGATATTATGCTCATACTATTTGCAGGACTGTACTTGGTACTTGGTGTCGGAAGTATTGTAGTTTTAACGCGCATGTTTAGGAAAAACCCAGTTGAACAGGAAATAGAGGATAGACATGTAGAAAAAGGCGGTGATATATTATGACATTAGAAATCATCGGAATCTTTGTGTTGTGGACATTTCTTTTTGGCTATTTGGTCGTTGCATCTATTGACTTTGGTGCAGGTTTTTTTAACGCTTACAGTTTACTCACTGGTAAGCAACGAATTCTAACGAATATTATACAGCGCTACTTGTCACCAGTTTGGGAAGTAACGAATGTGTTTCTTGTATTTTTCTTTGTTGGCATTATCGGATTTTTCCCGAAGACTGCTTTTTATTATGGTACGACCTTACTAGTACCTGCGAGTATAGCGTTAATATTACTTGCAATCCGTGGCTCCTACTATGCTTTTGAAACGTATGGTTCTAGAGGGCATAAGGGATATTCATTTATGTATGGTCTTGCTGGTCTATTTATCCCAGCAGCACTTTCCATTGTATTAACTATTTCAGAGGGCGGCTTTGTTCATATGATTAATGAATCACCAACTCTCGATTATGAAGCGCTATTTACAAGTCCTCTCACATGGTCGATTGTAGTGCTAAGCCTTTCTTCTGTTTTGTATATTTCATCAGTGTTTTTGACCTGGTATGCCAATAAAGCAGGTGATTTAGATGCAACTAGGCTGATGAGAAAGTATGCGCTCATTTGGGCACTTCCCACCATTATAACAGCGGGCGGAATTATGGTGGAGCTCCGTTCACATAATCTGGAGCACTATGAAAATATGCTCGATATATGGTGGGCATTTGCATTGTCGTTATTGCTCTTTATCGGAACAGTATGGTTATTATGGTCGAAAAGAAGTTACGGACTGGCATTTGTGCTACTAGGAGGGCAATTCTTAATAGCGTTCTTCTCATACGGATTTGCGCATCTTCCATATTTACTGTATCCACACTTAACGATATATGACAGCTTTACAAATGAAGCTATGGCTATTGCCTTAATTGTCGCTTTTATAGCTGGGCTTGCTCTGCTAATCCCATCGTTGTATTTATTACTAAGATTATTTTTATTCAATAAAGACTATGTACGTGGAAAAAAAGAAAATAACCACGCGTAAGGAGGAGAGATTATATGACAGAGTTTATGATATTTTACGCACCATTCATCGTATTAATCGGCTCCATTATCGTAGCCTTTTGGGCTGCTTCTAGGGACGGAGCAGTGAAGGACGAATAAAAGGTAATGACCTCAATCGTATAGATTGAGGTTATTTTTTATATTGAGGATGGCCCTAAAAAGTTTAAAATAGCCCATAGACAAATAAATAGAGCCCATAAATCTAAAAATCTCCAATAAAACTTGCACTAAAACCCTAAAATTTAATAAAATAGCCCATTTCTTATCAAATATAGCTCTTAAAATACATTTTCGCCAATGAAATAGTCTCTTAATACTGGATAATAATAAAGGCTATTCCGGTATAATATTCAACTTAATATGCTAAAATTATAGGAGTATGAAAGGTGGAATTTTATGAGATACGATGTACTATTATTTGACTTAGATGATACATTGCTCGATTTTGGAATGACTGAACAGAATGCACTCCGTCTTTTATTTGAAGAGTATGGACTTCCAAATGGTTTAGAAGATTATTTTACTAGTTATAAATCGATTAGTAAGGTGTTATGGGATGACCTTGAGTATGGTCGCACATCTTTAGCGGAATTAAAGGTCGAACGTTTTAAACGATTATTTATAGAACATTCCTTAGATATAGATCCGATATTATGCGGTCAAAAGTACATAGAAAATTTAGGAAAAGAAGTTCATATGATTGATGGAGTAGAGGAATTGTTTGCAAGTTTAACAGATTTTCGAATTGCACTCCTTACTAATGGATTTAAAGACGCCCAACATGCTAGAGTAAATGGCTCGGCATTAAAAAATCTCTTTGAAGTCATAATTACCTCTGAAGAAACAGGATTTCAAAAACCGCAAAAAGAAATTTTTGCATATGCATTAGAACGACTTCAAATTTCCGATCCATCGCGTGTATTAATGATAGGAGATTCACTTTCATCCGACATCCAAGGTGGAAATAATTTTGGAATTGATACATGTTGGTTTAATCCAAAAAGAAAACTAAATCATACTGATATCCAACCGACATTTGAAATTCATACCTGGGATCAGTTATCAAAAATCGTAAACAAGCAAATTACAGAAGTAAAACAATAATTCAGAGACCTCAAAATTGAGGTTTTTTTGTTTATATCCACCTTTAGAAACTATCCAGTTTTTCAAAAAAAGGATAAATGATGTTAAATAGCACACGATAAAACAAAACAAGAGAGGAGGAAATGTAAATGAGTAAACGTTGGTTAAATGTAATGACAGCGATTTTAATGACTGTTGGGTTGATGGGTTTGACGTCAATGGAGGCAAAGGCAGACATGCCAACAGATGTAAAATTAACGTCGGAGCAGCAAGAAGAGATGAAGGTGTTACAACAAGAAGCTCTTAAGCAAAAGAAAGAAATTATCAACAAATACGTTGAGTACGGCGTCTTTTCGAAAGAAAAAGGTCAAAAAATAATAACTCATTTAGAGCAACGTTATATAAAAATGGAACAGAATGGGTTTGTTCCAATCTTTCATGACGACTATAAAAGACATCGAAGTAAAGAATCCTAACCAATAAAGTATTAGCAACCAAAGTAATAATTTTGGTTGCTTTTTTTGATTTACAACGTAAGTTAAAGTGTATGGAATTTCACGAGAAACTCTATGCAGTAAACTAATCGTATTCCATGAGCAATAAATCGAGCTAGAAGACCCCCAAAATACATATACAGATAAAATAACGGAAAAATATATGATTATGCGTATGAGTCAGCAGACTTGTACGCATTCTTTTTGGTATAATAAATCAATCATAACTAGAACGGAGTTTAACATTGAATACACCAGTACAAAAAAATGATCAGTTAACAGTCCATATTGAAGATTTAACACATGACGGAGCAGGAGTTGCAAAGGTCGATGGATATCCTCTATTTATAGCTGGAGGCTTACCGAACGAAACTGTCGAAGTACATGTGCTAAAAACATTAAAAAACTATGGCTTTGCCAAATTGAAAAATATCGTGCAGCCTTCACCATTTCGTGTAGAAGCACCATGCCCAGTGTTTTATGAATGTGGGGGCTGTCAGCTTCAGCATATGACGTATGAAGGACAGCTTGAATGGAAAGAAAGTATGGTTCGCAATGTCATGAAACGCATAGGGAAGATAGATGCGCCTGTGCTTCCTGTAAAAGGCATGGACAAGCCATGGGAATATCGCAACAAATCCCAAATTCCATTTGATTTAGAAAATGGTGAGGTAATCGCAGGATTCTACCAATCGAAATCACATCGAATTGCAGATACGAATACTTGTTTAATACAAACAGATGAAGCAGATAGATTACTAAGAGCAGTAAAGGAAAATGCGTTGAAACTAGATTTAATTCCATACAATGAAGAAACGAAAAAAGGTCAGCTTCGTCACCTAGTCGTACGTAAAGGACGAGCAACTGGAGAAGTGATGGTTGTACTAGTAACGAAGCATGCGAAATTATCGAAGCAAGAGGAAATTATTCAGTTCATTCGTGAAGTAGAGCCAAATGTGAAATCGATTGTTCATAATGTGAATAGCCGAAACACAAATGTGATCTTCGGAAATGAAACAAACGTTATCTGGGGAAAAGCAGTTATTGAAGACTTAATCGGAGATGTTCGCTTTGAAATTTCGGCTCGCTCATTTTATCAAGTAAATCCAGAACAAACTGAGGTACTTTATAAGCAAGCTTTAGATTATGCTCAGCTTACAGGTGATGAAACAGTTATTGATGCTTATTGTGGTATTGGTACAATCTCTCTATTCTTAGCACAAAAAGCAAAACAAGTACTTGGTGTAGAAATTGTTCCTCAGGCTATTGAGGATGCAAAAAGAAATGCGGAGCTGAACGGTTTTACTAATACTTATTTTGAGGCTGGTCCTGCAGAGGAAGTTATACCTAAATGGTACAAAGAAGGAAAACAAGCGGATGTCTTGGTAGTTGACCCGCCAAGAAAGGGCTGTGACGAAGCACTACTTACGACAATTATTGAGCAGCGTCCAAAGCGTGTTGTTTATGTTTCTTGTAACCCTGCCACCCTTGCTCGTGATTTGAGAATTTTAGAAGATGGCGGCTATAAAACAAAAGAGGTTCAACCAGTGGATATGTTCCCACAATCAACACACGTGGAGACGGTTGCGTGGCTGGAGTTGAAATGAAGAATGAAACCCTTGGAAATGGCTTGTTGACGCCATTTCCAAGGGTTATTTTTATGTAAAGAACCGAAATTGAGTCGGAGTTTTAGGTGTGTTTTTAAGGGATATTGGCTTTGTGAGTGATGGAGAAGTAGAGAAAGGAGGTGCTGTTTTGCGGACTAAGTTTAATTGTTTGGCAAAAGGGAGAACAATTTAGCAATACATCTTAATTCAACCATAATGTATTTTTTTTACCATATTTAAATCCTTAAAAACAAAAACAGGGAACGCTAAATAGTTCACAAATTTGCGTAAAGTTTTGTTTGCCATTCAATACTATTGTGAAGAGCACGGTTTGAATGCATATTCACGCACTCCAGAATCAAATCCTTTTGCAGGCAAAATAATTTGCGGAACATGCAATCAAGCCTTTACAAGAAGAGGGTGGAAGACACGCGATGTATACCGAAAAGTATGGCAGTGCCAAGAACGCTACCGAGCGAAAGGTGTGCAAGGCTGTACGAATCGACATGCGGATGAAACGATTCTTGAGAAAGTGTTTATGATGGCTTGGAATACTCTTATTGAGAACCGAGATGAGATAAGGGCACGATGGGAGACACATGCTGAATTTGGTAATACGCTTGAGCAATACAGAGCAGTTCAGTTCGAAGACATAACAGAAAACGCAAAACACATTACAGATTTTGAAATAGATTTTATGTTAAAGGCACTAGATCACATCACCGTTTCTGAAAGTGGGAAACTGGTCGTTACCTTCATGGATGGAACGAAGATGGAACTTGGCGGTGAATGAAATTAACTAGCATGGTGGCTGATTTGGATGAGAGTCCAGGTCAGTCATTTTTATCTTCTTTATTTTCCTCATAATTATGAACCACCCAAGCATGACCGTCCTCGCTGATCATGATGCTGTCTTTATCATGATTAATATTCATCATTTTCGGCAAATTCAAATAAACCAAACAGTTTTTGATTATCTCATTATATTGCTGATTAAGATTATTCCAAGTAGCTGTCAGTTGTTCGATTTGCTCACTCTTAATATCTAATTCTCCGACCAAACTCCGTATGATAGTTACATCTTGCTTTATCAGGCAACCAATATAAATGCCGTATTGTTCAGTAAGTTCACGTTTTTTTGTAAATCCCTCAAAGTAATCTCCTGATATGATTTTCTTGAGAAAAAGTCTATTAGATTATTCATAGTAAACCCTCCATTCTATTTCTAATAACACTATACATTGCTCTATAATAATTTGTTACGGAACTTATTTGTACAAATGTGTGTACAAATATGTGTACAAGTATATTTACATGCAATACATTTTTATATATATTTGAGTAGAGGTGAATGGCATGAAAATTAATATTAATGATCTAGTATCATTTGAAAAAGTCATCAGTGAAACTAAGGATGTTTTTGAAACAGTTGATGAAATTGGGAAAGTGATAATCTTAAAAGATAACAAACCTGCCTATATTCTATTAAAATATGAAGAAAATGCGGAAATCGAAGCTACTTCTCCTGCAGCCAAAGCTGAGTATACGTTACAGGAGGCGATGAAGATAGTATTGTCCGAAGTGGAAAATCGGACACTCCATGCTTCTGAATTAGCAGATATTATTTATGATAGAAAACTTTATGTACAGAAAAATGGTGAAAAAGCGAAGTACAACCAGGTTAGAGCTCGGTGCAGTCATTATCCAGAGATGTTTGAAGCATTGCCGGGAAACTATATAAAACTAAGAGAGGGTGTATAGTAAATGGCTACATATAAAGAGATACAAGATTATATAAAAGAGAATTTTGGTTACACAGCTAAGACATGTTGGATAGCTCATACAAAAGAAATATGCGGTCTGTCACCGAAAGTTGCTAATAATAGAAACAATGTTAATGAGAGGGTATTTCCATGTCCGGAAAAAAAGCAAGAAGATATAAAAAAAGCATTTCGTTACTTCGGAATGATCTAGTTGTATGATCAATTGCATGGTGGAATGATTAAAATGAACTAGTAAACATTTTAAAGTCAAATTCATAAAAATAGGAGATATAGTTATGAGTAATTTACAATCACTTTCTGAGTTGTATCAAAATAAATTGTTTCGCATTCCAGATTATCAAAGAGGATACGCTTGGAAGCAAGGTCAACTTGTGGACTTTTGGGACGATGTAATGAATTTGCAAGAAGGTAGATATCACTATACGGGGTTACTTTCTCTGAAAGCTGTTCCAAAGGCAGAAACGAAAGGCTGGGGAAATGATAAGTGGTTACTTGATTCAGGTTATAAAGCCTATCATGTTGTGGATGGTCAGCAGCGCCTTACTACCTTTTCTATCCTTGTCAACGAGATAGTATCCTTCGTGAAAAATCTAGAATGTAATGTTGATAAAAGTGAAGATGAGATTGTTCTTTGTTATCAAACTTTAAAATCAATACGTTCAAAATATATATCACAGAAACGTCCTCCTCAAAACTTTATTACTACATATTTATTTGGATACGAGACAGACAATCCTAGTGCTGAATACCTTGTGTATAGGGTGTATGAGGAACTCCATAGCGGAGCGGTTAATGAGACTTACTATACGCAAAACTTGAAATACGCAAAGAAATTCTTTATTGATTGTTTGAAAAAACTATATGCATCAGAAGGTATGGATGGAATTGAAGCTTTATTTCGTAAAATCACCCTGCAATTGATGTTTAATATTCATGAAATTGAAGATGATTACGATGTTTTCGTTGCTTTTGAAACAATGAATAACCGTGGTAAAAAACTAACGAACCTTGAATTACTTAAGAATCGACTTATATATTTGACTACGCTATATGATGATTCTCAATTGGATGTGATGGATAAAGCAGAAATGAGAAAACAAATAAACGATGCTTGGAAAGAAGTTTATTATCAGCTTGGCCGAAATCAACATTCTCCACTTTCTGATGATGAATTTTTAAGAGCTCATTGGATTATGTATTTTAATTATTCACGTAAAAAAGGCGATGACTACATAAAATTCTTACTGAATAAATTTTCCGCAAAGAATGTATTTGATAAACAGGTTGAAGCGATTGAGGAAGAAATTCCGGAAAATACAGATATAGAATTTGCCGATGAAGATGATGATCTTCCCAAACCTACTGATGATGCGACTGTAAAGACAATAAGTAAGCTTGAACCGAAGGACATAGCAGATTATGTTAATAGTTTGAAAGATGTAGCAAAATACTGGTTTTATTCTAATTTTCCACAATTCAGTAGTTTAACTCATGAAGAAAAACTTTGGTTAGAGCGTCTTAATCGAATTGGAATTGGCTATTTTAGACCGCTCGTAACGGTATCACTTGCTTTAGATAAAGAAGTTTCATCTAGCGAACGAGTTGATTTATTTTGCGCTATTGAACGTTTTATATTTTTATCTTTCAGAATGGCGGCTTATCAGTCTAGTTATCAAAGTAGTCATTACTATCGGAAAACGCGTGAAGTGTATATGGAGAAACTGGCTATTAATGAAGTTACAATATCTTTAAATGACACAACTGACTGGGATATGGAATACACAATTGATAATTTTATAACTCGAATGGGTAAAAATTTTTCTAATGGTGATGGATTTTATGGTTGGCGTGACCTACGTTACCTTCTATTTGAATATGAATATGGAAAAGCTGAAAAAACAGGAATTGAAAAGCTTGGGTGGACACCTTTTACAAAAGTAGAGAAAGACAAAGTCACGATTGAGCATATACTTCCTCAGACACCAACTAAATGGTATTGGAGGAATCAGTTCCGTCAATATTCGGATGAAGAAATAAAAATACTTTCCGGTTCACTAGGTAATCTACTGCCATTGTCGCAAAGTGTAAATTCTGCATTGCAGAATGATAGTTTTGAAGATAAGAAAATATCAAAGACAAATGGGCGCCGTGGTTATGAAGATGGATCGCACTCTGAAATTGAAGTGTCTCATGAAACCGGTTGGGATTCTGAGAATATCCTTAAACGTGGTTTGAAATTGCTGAAGTTCATCGAGAAACGTTGGGACGTACGTTTTAAAGATGAAGAACAAATGATAGAGCTACTTCACATTTCGTTTGTGAATGATGAGCGTGAGGATGTCCCAGAAATAGATAAGATAGAATTTGATGAAACAACTGGCGCGACTACTGGAACTAAGGAATTATCAGAACGACATTTGCTAAGGATGGATTTTTGGACACATTTCGTTCAGTACTGTCGGGAAAACGGACGTGGTAACGATATTGCTACACGGAAGCCATCGTATGATGATTGGTATGATGTTACAGTTGGTAGTTCAAACTATCATTTGTTTTTTCAGCTTCTCAAAAAGAAAATACTGCGTATAGGGATTTATGTCTACCAACCTGAATATTTTTCAAAGCTTGAATCGAAAAAAGCTGAAATTGAAAATGCATGTGGTTATTCCCTTGAGTGGTATACTAGCCGGAAAAATAGTGTAGCAAAAAGGATTCTATATTCAGTTGAAGCAGACATACACAACACGGATTTATACATTCAACATTTTGAATGGCTTATAGATCATTTTGATAAACTTAAAAATGGACTCGATTTCGTAGACTAATTTGCATGTGTTAGGTACCAGGTGCAGGTGCCCTTCGAATTCTGAATTGTTTGAGTACCTGGTAACTTTTCGTGACTCTTTCTCTTTTTTAAAATGCGTAATAGGAAATATATTTTTCAATTTAAAGAATTTTTAGTCAACCATCTCTATTATACATATGGTAAGATTTTCCCAACAACTAAATTTCAAGGAGATATTCAAATGGAGAAATACGGAGAAAAAGATGGTATTTATGAAGATGAAATAACTGAAATTCTAGAAGAAAATCCTGATAAGCAAGAAGTTAAGAAACAAATTAGTGAGATGAAAGAACTATTTGAAGATGACCCAAAGCATTATTTAGAGGAAGGAACTTGGTTTACAAAAGTATTAAATAAGGTACTTGGTGATAGTAAGAATTTAAATGCAGAATACTTTAGTAAAAAGTATGTTGGACTAGACCGAGACAATATTGCGAAAAAGCTAATTAAAACAGCTTCAAATAAAGCAGCAATTGCTGGCGGGTCTGCGGGTGCAGTTGTTACTGGTCTTGAAATTGCAATTGTTCCAAGCTTGGGTACTTCAGCCATAGCAATCGGGTCAACTATTTTAGGAGAATTTGCAACAATTACATATGTTCAACTAAAGCTAGTTTATGAGTTATCGGTTTTATATAATGCCAAACTAGATGCTGATGACCCTGAAGACTTAATAACCATATTTCTTTATACTTTAGGGATAAATAAATGGGAAGAAGCAAGTAATGCTGTTTTAAAGGTAGGTTCTCGATCATCCGGATACCTCGGAAGAAAAGCATTAAGACAATTTAAAATTACTAAGTTTCTTCAGGCTGCTGGTAAAAAGGTTGGAGGACAGCAACTTGCTAGAAAAATCACCGAAAAAGGTTTACTAAAACTCTTAGTCCCTGGAATAAATATTTTAGTTGCTGCCTCAATGAATAAAGTGTTTACTAATAACCTTGGGAAGCAAGCTATAAAGACATTTAAAAATCGCTCACTTGCGATAGATTCGCTTTCACAATTATTACATTTCGATAGGTCATTCCAATTACTTACTGTTCCACTGATTTATTATGTTGGAATTCATGATGTAAAAAAAGCAGAAAAGGTAATTGAGATGCAAAATATTACCTATAAATACCTCAAAACAACTGAGGAAGAGGATAAAATTATTAATGACCTTGTATTAATCGAAATAGAGGAATTTTGTGAATTATTATTAGAAATAAACAATGAAAAAGTAAGGCATCTGTTAGGTTATATTGCGGTACTTAGCTACGGTCTAAGTCAAAAAAAAGATCAAACTTCACTTAACATTGTATTAGATAGCTTAGGTGTTGATTTTTCGAATGATTACCTCAAAAGAATTAAGAAAAAGATTAGTTAGTTTCTCTCTTTAATAGATAATGTTTCAGTGTAAAGGGGAAGTAGATAAATGAAGAAATACTATGCAGAAAGAAACGGCCATATAAAAACTTCACTTTCGTTATCGTTGGATGAACTTAAAAGCTACTTTATTAAAACATACCAATATTTTTCAAACAAAGACTATTTCGATTGTGCTACAAAGGGGGTATGGAAGTCGATTCCATTTTCAAATGATGAGGAACAGATAATGCCTCCTTCTTTAGCACCTGATCCAGAAGTCTTTTTTGCTACACGGTTACAAGATACAGAAGTCTGGCCGATTTATCAGCATGCTGAGTATTATACAGAAGAAATTCTATTTTCTGTTATTGAAATCTTATATGATCATATAGCTGTATATGATTTTAAAGCTAAAAAACTAATGCAGGAAGAGCTTAGGGGGGAGTTTGCAGAGCATATCAATAATATTTTAAAAATGTATGATGCTGGATATTATATTGAACCTACAAACGGTTTCATAATGAGATTACCGAATGAAACTTTGAAACAACAACTATCTTATGATGGCAAGGGTATGCCTAATCAAGTATTTGAACAATTATCTACCGCTGCTTCTATGTTCTATCGTTTTGATTCAAATATTGAAGCGAAGAAAAAGGCAGTAAATATATTAGCTGACATATTAGAAAATGAACGTGACGATTTAAAAAATATTCTTAATGAAGAGTATGAAATTTCTAAGAATGAACATGACAAATTAATCTTTGGCATTGTCAATGGATATAATATTCGTCATAACAGTGCTGATCAGAAAGGAGAGTATAGTAAAGAAATCTGGTACGATTGGATGATGCAATATTATACGAGTGTTATTATCGCTTTTTACAAACTAAAAACAAAAAAAGAATTGGAAATACTATTCTAAGGTGAGCTTGACTTCCTCGTCTTTTAAGGGCATTACTAAACATCAATAAATTGATGGAGGTAATGCAAATGACCGATGAACATAAAGAAAAGATTATAGAATTGCGTAAAATAGGTATTGGTTATCGAAGTATCGCTGCTGCTTTAGATTTATCCAGAGATAAGGTAAGAAACTTTTGTAAGGCACAAGGGATTGATGGGTATGGTGCTGAGATCAAAAAGAAAAAAGAAGATTATATTTATTCGAAAGAATTCTGTAAGAATTTTGGTGCTCGAATAAATGAAAAGCCCACGGGTGGACGCCCAAAGGCTTACTGCTCTCAGAAGTGTAAAAGAAAATGGGAGGAAAACCATCCAACTACGTATCAGAGAGTGTGCTACTACTGTAGGAAGGAATTTGAAAGTAGAGTATCACAAGCAAATTTCTGTTCTACCAAGTGTTATATTCGAGATAGGTTCTGGAGAAAAGAAGATGTAGAAGAAGTCGTACGTTGTTTAGAAGAAGGTACGTCCATGCCAAATGCACCAGGTTGGATAAGAAATTTAATTATGGGTATTGAAGAAAAAGAAACTGATGGAATGTAAATTGGTTTTGCTAAGAGTATAACTCTTTAGCAAAACTTACCCCACGGGGATAAAGCCTTGTCTAAAGGGGTAAATTATCATGCGAAAGGGGTAAAAATTGATAAATTCACCCCCTAGAGAAATTCCTTTAGCGTGGTTGTATAAGACTTAAGTCATTACGCACGTGGAGTGTGTGGCTTTAATAATGTTGAAATAACTTGGTGGCAATAGGTTTAGCGGATTTTAGTTGAATACTGAAGTGTGTTTTATGTTCCCCTGGTCTAATGGTCGGGGGATTTTTTGAATGATACATATGCATAGAGATAGATAAGAATACACACCCTGTTATTAGTAAAGAATGGGGGAGTTTTGTTGCATATTACAAAAGTATTTTGGTATGCCATTACTATATGTGTTGCAATTGTGCTTTTGGGAACTCTTGCTCCCGATTATTTAAATGAATTTACCGCATCCGTGACCGATTTTATTTCCAATCAGTTTGGATGGTTTTACACACTTGTTATCGCTGCACTAATCAGTTTTTGTATTTATATGATGTTTTCACGTTTTGGTAATATAAAGCTGGGGAAAGATGATGATGAACCGGATTTCAGCTTGCCTGCCTGGTTTGCGATGTTATTTAGTGCAGGTATGGGAATCGGACTCATGTTTTTTACGACAGCAGAGACCATCTCCCATGCTTTTATAAAATCACCAAACGCGGAGCCGGGTTCGGAGCAGGCGATTTTGGAATCGCTTCAATACACTTCGTTACATTGGGGTTTCCACGGCTGGGGATTATACGCTGTAGTTGCACTAATCTTTGCTTATTTTAAATTCCGTGTAGGCGCTCCTGGTTTGATCAGCGCAACACTTGAACCTTTATTCGGCAAAAAAATGATGCGCGGCACTGTTGGCCGAGTAGTCGATACACTTGCTATTTTTGCTACAGTGGTCGGCGTTGCCTCCACACTTGGATTTGGCTCGGCCCAAATCAACAGTGGATTAACCTTTTTATTTAACGCACCGAAATCTTTTTGGTTTCAACTAATTATTTTAGTTGTAGCCACTGTCATTTTCATCGCATCCGCATGGACAGGTATTGGAAACGGCATTAAATATCTAAGTTCGATCAACTTGTGGCTCGCACTTATACTGCTGCTCGCATTATTTATCGTAGGGCCAACAATGTATATTACAAATATGTTTGTAACGACAATCGGTAATTATATAGGCAACTTTATACAAATGAGTTTCGATTTAAAGCCAGTAAACGAAGCTCAAAGGGACTGGGTTAACGACTGGACCATCTTTTATTGGTCATGGTGGATATCATGGGCACCATTTGTTGGAATGTTTATTGCACGTGTATCAAAGGGACGTACAATTAGACAATTTATAATTGGTGTATTAATCGCCCCTACCCTTGTGACGTTCATTTTTTTCGCTGTATTTGGTGGGTCAGCATTGAACTTAGAACAACATGGCATTGCAAAACTGTCCAAATTGGCTACAGAAACAGTAACATTCGGCATGTATGAACATTACCCAATTGGTATGATACTATCTTTTTTGACGATAGTTGTGATTGCGATATTTTTCATTACATCTGCCGATTCAGCCACATTCGTAATCGGTATGTTTAGTACAGGAGGACAACTTAATCCATCAAACGTCGTGAAAATAGTTTGGGGCCTGATTCTCTCAGCGATGGCTGCAATTGTTATGTACTCCGGCGGTCTTGACGGTTTTCAAAATATGCTCATAATTGCAGCACTCCCATTTTCTATTATTCTTATTCTAATGGTCATATCGTTTTACAAAACAATTAAACGAACCGAATGATTGGAGATCAACAATATTTTACAGCGAGGTGGAATGATAAATGAAGCTTGTAAACGTACGTAAAGGCCAATTTGTTTATTATCAAAATAAATTGCATAAAGTGTATTCAGTAAAGGCATTTTTTAAACAGTCAATTCACCTCATTCGCCTGGAGAATTTCAAACAACAGCTTGCTATGGCGAAAGAAATTGATTTCTATAAGCCTAAACACTTAGATAGTTTTGCTTACAATCAAAAACGTTTTACACTCAATAAGGACGTCAAGGCTAAAGTCGGTGATTACATTTTAGTGATCAATCCAAAACCTGATTCGCTGGATCATCACCATCTCAATGCTATTGAAATCGTATCCTCAGTTGAAAGAAATGGCGTGATTAGTAATCTGTCGAATGGAATCAGACACGATGAATACTGGGTGATGGTTCCTGGACTTGAGGATGGCGCGACGATTATCGACTTACAGGACCCGAATGCAGAAATGGCTGAGGAGTTGGAATCACAACCGGTAGAAACCGATTTGTCGGAAACGTATACACCTAGAATTGGCGATGTCTATCAAAAAAATGACAGTGATCCAATCGTGCAAGCAATGGTTGTTTCCATTCAAGGGCAGAATGTTTATCTAGGTGGCAATTTAGAAGTAGAAATGTCCATATTAACCGACAATGAAAAGTGGAGTTATGTACTAAATGTGATGGACTAATGCGAGCGAGGTAGGAGCGGATGGCTACACACTTATTAACCTAATTTTCTCCTCCTAACCCTTCTCCTTACTACACTTAGGGGAATAAGGGGAATCACAACTTTATTGTAACTCGAAAAGAATGGGAGCAAAGAGTGTGAAAAGAACATTTGGTCTCAAGACTTTTAGTTAACCGTGGAATGAGGGTTTGGACGATTTATAGATGGAACATTAATTCAATAAATTAATTAAGCAGATGGTTTAGAAGTGCAATGATGCATATCTAAACCGACTGCTTTTACATTTATACTAGTTTTAAATCATGAATGGTGGTAAGTAAGTATTGTAGAATTAGTTTGAGAAGAATAGATGATTTTACATTATAGAGAAGCTTAATAGACCTTGTTTTATATGTCTACATTAGTGTTGATAATCCATTACTCGCTAAAATTTTCTGATTATTTAATGAATAATATCCCTTTCTAGTGTATATTTAGGATATATAAATAACTAATTACGCAGCAGGACAGCTGCGTTAGTTGAAAGGAATGTTCAATGAAAAGGATTATTTTTTCGACAGAGAGTGGAGCGGATTTACCGAAGGACCTGGTTGAAAAATATCAAATTCAAGTCGTACCCATGCACGTCATCATGGATGGGAAGGATTATTTAGATGGTGAGCTATCGGTAGAGGAAGTTTTTGATTATCATAGTCGCACAAAAAAAATACCATCTACTACAGCAACGAATGTACATGAGTATCATGAATTGTTTACAAAAATTAGAATAGATTTTCCAGATAGCATTATTATTCACATTGGATATACCTCTAAAGCATCTGCGTCCTTTCAGAGTGCGTTAATTGCCGCGGAAGGTTTTGAAGATCTTTTTCTCATTGATGCACTAAACGTTACAGGTGGATTGGCTGCAATCGTGATATATGCGGCAACTTTACTCGAGGAAGAACCTTCCATTAGTCATGTTCACTTAATAGAAAAAATAGAATCTGTGGTTCCTAAAACAAGATTGGCTTTCCTTCCCGGTAGTTTAGACTTTCTCAGAGCGGGTGGACGGGTAAGTAATGTAGCTTATATTGGAGGGTTATTATTAAAAATAAAGCCCTGTATAGAGTTAATAGAAGGAAAGCTTGTTTCCACTAGAAAATATCGTGGGAGTATGAACATTGTGGCGGAAAAGCTCATGCGAGATTACTTAAATCAATACGAAATTGATAGAAAACAGCTGTATTTAATCTACTCTATCGGACTAGATGAGAGTATTAAGAGTAGAATGAATGAAATCGCAAATGAAACAGGTTTCGAGAAAGTAACATGGATGCAAGCTGGCGCAATGATTTCTACCCATGCAGGACCTGGTGGTTTTGGAATTGCAGGAATGGAATGTTAGCAACATAAGTTAAAGAAGGAGTTCCAAGTGAGAAATCGACTTTTTTAGTTCCAATAATAGGTGATTATTAGTTTAGTAATGTTAACAACATTTAAGCCGCTTGATATAGTAGTGTAAATATCAAAAATAAAGAATAGGAAAAAGGGGGTTGAAAAGTGAATGTTAGATACCCAATTGGAGAATTACAAGTTCCTGAAAAAGTAACATTAGAAAATATTCAAGAATGGCTACAGGATATTAGAACGTATACGGTGCGACTTAGGGAAACTGTTGATACATTAAGTGATGAGGATTTAAACAAAACCTATCGTGAAGGTGCATGGACAATTCGTCAGCTTGTTCATCATATTGCAGATTCACAGTTGAACATGTACCAACGTTTGAAGCTAGCTTTAACTAATGAGAATCCAGTAGTACCTGGTTTTAGTGAGGAAAAGTGGGCTGTTCAACCAGATACAGAGCTTCCTGTAGAATGTTCTATTAAAATGTTAGAGGGGATAAATGAGCGTATTGTATACTTAGGACAAAGTTTAACTGAAGATCAATTAGAACGAGCCTTTACTCACAAAACAAACGGTACAATAACAGTGGCAACAAAAGTTGCAAAATTAGCTTGGCACGAAGAGCATCATTTAGCTCATATAAAAATCGCATTATCAAAATAATACACTATGGTTTTATCTAACTAAATATTTGATGGAATAAAAAAGCAGACGGTTTGGAAGGGCGATATGCACCTCTAAATGACCGTCTGCTTTTAATTCTACATTCAAGGAGAAAACAAGGTAATAGTGAAATTTTAAACATTGAACTTTTTAGCAAACATGTTTGGAGATAATTTTAAAAAGCTAGGTTATACTATAATAATGACTTGTAGAAGTCGATTTCATAATTACTTATTTAATTTAAATATACGAGTGTTACATTGGAGGGGAAGGAAGCAACTCCAGTGGGACCAACACGAGTGATAGACTACAGGCTCGAGCCGCCCATGGAAACCGCCCGCCTAAAGTCGAAATCAATGCTATAGGGATTTCATAAATTAGTATGATTGAATGAAATTAATTTATATATTTACTCGCCGATTACACCATGATGAGAGGATTTGAACTTTGAATATGAAAGAGAATTTTTGGCTTGATTTACCACGACCATTTTTTGTACTTGCACCAATGGAAGATGTGACGGATGTTGTTTTTCGTCATGTCGTAAGTAAAGCAGGTAGACCGGATGTATTTTTTACAGAGTTTACAAATACGGAGAGCTATTGTCATCCGGAAGGACAGAAAAGTGTTCGTGGACGTTTGATATTTACAGAAGATGAACAGCCAATGGTTGCACATATATGGGGAGACAAGCCCGACCATTTCCGTGAAATGAGTATTGGCATGGCAGAACTTGGCTTTAAAGGAATAGATATTAATATGGGTTGTCCTGTACCGAATGTAGCAACGAGAGGGAAAGGAAGCGGCCTAATTTTACGTCCAGATGTTGCAGCTGAAATTATACAAGCAGCAAAAGCGGGAGGTTTACCTGTCAGTGTTAAGACGAGGCTTGGTTACTCGGAGTTAGAGGAGTGGCAGGACTGGCTAACACATATTTTGGAACAAGATATTGCTAATCTATCAATTCATCTACGTACAAGAAAAGAATTGAGCCAAGTAGATGCACATTGGGAGCTAATCCCGGAAATTAAAAAATTACGTGATCGTATCGCGCCGAATACGCTATTAACGATTAACGGCGATATTCCTGACCGGGAAACTGGGTTGAAGCTCGTCCACCAATATGGCGTTGATGGGGTTATGATTGGACGTGGTATTTTTAAAAATCCTTTTGCATTTGAAAAGGAACCGAAAGAGCATAGTACTTCAGAATATCTAGATCTACTAAGATTACAACTGGATCTTCAAGATCAATATTCAGCAGAATTGCCACGTTCCATCACAGCACTACACCGCTTCTTCAAAATATATGTCAAAGGATTCCGTGGAGCTGGCGAACTAAGAAATCAATTGATGAACACAAAATCGACGGATGAAGTGCGTGCATTGCTTGATAACTTTGGAGAAGAGGGTTGATGTAACTCTCAACTCATGTGATTTATTTTATTCACTATCTTTTGTTTTAAAGATGTATTAAACCACCATCCCCCTTATTCCCACCTACAGGCTACACATTCCGAAGCAGTCTGGGGTTAAAATTATTATCGAAACCCTTGGATGTGTCTGATTTTAGGCATTTCAAGGGTTGTTTTTATGTTAGGGATTTGTATGAGAATTATGGAGATTAAGATAGGGCGAAAGGCAATGCAGTATTCAATGGAGAAGATAATTTTATATTGCTACTTAATTCCTTCTTTATTAAATAAGTATATCCATAAATTTACACCCTTAAATTCAATTTAATGTATACTATAAATATCCTGTTAAACAAGTAGGAAAGTCTTTTTCTAGGAGATTTACGATGAAATTAGATTGTTTAATTGTAGATGACGAAATTGCTTTAGCAGAAACAACTTGTGAATATTTTAATATGTTTGAAGTCAAAACAGCATTTGTGACAAATGCGGAAGAGTGCGAACGTTTTTTGGAAGAACATAAACCGTCTTTGATTCTTCTAGACATCAATCTCGGTAATGAATCGGGGTTTGATTTGTGTAAAAAATTGCGTGAAACAACGCAGATTCCTATCTTATTTATAAGTGCTCGTTCTAGTGATGATGATGTTTTAATTGCGCTTAATATAGGTGGCGACGATTATATTCATAAGCCATATACATTAAGTATTTTATTAGCTAAAGTAAAAGCGGTACTTAAAAGATATGGCAATAGTTCTAGCATTCAACAAGGTGTATTAGAGTTCGGACAGATCCAAATTGATACGAGACTTCGTCGTGTTCGAGTAGATGGTATTGATATTCAACTAAAAACAATGGAATATAAGCTTTTGTATTATTTAGCGAAAAATAAAAACCGTATCATCACAAAAGATGAACTGTTTCAAAATGTATGGAAAGATACCTTTGTAGGGGATGGGACCCTAAATGTACATATTCGGCATTTACGTGAGAAAATTGAACTTAATCCAAAGGACCCGCAATTTATAAAAACTGTATGGGGAACAGGATATGTATTAGAGGATACTAACAGATGAAAATAAAGCTGCTAATGTGTATGATTTTGGTTGTTTTTGCTATAGGAATTACTTTCTCCATAATTATTATTAACAATAAAGATATTCCAAAAGTGGATCTTGTAGCCATAAATGATGTAGTTAAAACGGTAGAAAAAAATTGGGGACAAGTTAGTGAAGAAACTTTTTATAATAGCGACATAAAACAACCATTTTCTATTATAGATCACTTAGAAAACGTGATTTATCAAACACCAGGAAATCATTTTAACAATATATACGAAGCCATAGAAAATAGAGATACATTTATAGATTTGAAGCAAAATAACGAAATTGTAGGGAAGATAATTATCCGTAATAATGAGCAAGAATTAATGGATCAAATGAAAAGGGAACTCGTCATTTCCGTAAGTTTCATTTTCGGTTTATTAGCGATATTTAGTATATTTTATCTTTACTATATTAACAGAACGTTATTGAAACCTTTTCAGCAGCTTCAATATTTCGCAGTGAATGTGGCTAGAGGTAATTTGGAGATGCCTTTAAAAATGAACGAGAACAATTACTTTGGTGCGTTCACGGAAAGCTTTGATTTGTTGCGTGATGAACTCGATGCTTCACGTCAAAGAGAGTATGAATCCAACCGTAGTAAAAAAGAGCTTGTTGCCACATTAAGTCATGATATTAAAACACCGGTTGCTTCAATAAAGGCGGTTAGTGAATTAATGCTTATGCAGGTAAAAGACGATAAGGTGATCAAGCAAGTAAATACTATTTATTCAAAAGCTGATCAAATCGACTTACTTGTTACGGATATGTTTCATGCCACATTAGAAGAGCTGCAACAATTAAAATTAACGGTATCCGAAGAATCGAGCGAAGTGCTTGTTGATATGATTGAAAATGTCAATTATGATCACCAAATCGTATATGATTCAATTCCACACTGTATTATTTTAACGGATCCACTACGTATGCAGCAGGTATTAGACAATATTATAAGTAATTCATATAAATATGCAGGAACAAAGGTCACTATTAAGTCCGAGTTCAAACATGGCTACCTTGAGCTCTACATTATAGACTTTGGGTCGGGAATTGAAGAAGAAGAATTACCTCTACTGTTCAATAAATATTATCGTGGGAAAAATGTCGGTGGCAAGAATGGTTCAGGTCTTGGTCTATATATATCTAAGTACTTCATGGAGAATATGTATGGTCAAATTAGCTGTTACAACCGAAAAGATGGTTTTACAGTTGTCCTGAAAATCATGCTAGCATAAGAATTAAGAATTAGTTAAGAATTGCACAAAGATTTAATAAGAATTCATTTTGTATGATAAGACTGTAATCTACATTACGGTCTTTTTTCTTTGAGTTGAAAATACAAACATGAGCTTAATAAAGGGAGAGTGCTAAAAGCATGACAAATGTAATTATTAAAACGGAGAAGCTATGTAAAACCTTTTCGAACGGTGGAAATCAACAGCATGTATTAAAAAATCTAGATATTAGTCTAATAGAAGGGGATTTTACAATCATAATGGGTAGTTCAGGATCTGGAAAATCCACTCTACTGTATGCAATTAGTGGCATAGATAAACCAACATTAGGTGAAATCGATTTTGGTGGTAAAAATTTAGCTAAATTGAACAACGATCAACTGGCGATATTTCGAAGAAACAATTGCGGCTTTGTCTTTCAGCAGATTTATTTACTAGATAATATGAGTGTCCTCGATAATGTACTGGCTAGTGGTCTTTTAGTAAATAAGAATAAGCGTGAAGTCGTGCAAAAAGCGAAAGAATTATTAATACAAGTAGGGATTAGTGAAAACGCATGGTCTAAATTTCCGACACAACTCTCTGGTGGGGAGGCACAGCGAGTTGGAATTGTTCGTGCATTGATTAACAGTCCAAGAATACTTTTTGCTGATGAGCCAACCGGTGCATTAAACTCAGCATCAAGTGAAAGTGTGTTAGATATTTTTACAAAGGCAAATCAAAACGGGCAAAGTATTGTCATGGTCACTCATGATATGAAAACAGCATTACGTGGAAATCGAATTTTATATTTGCGAGACGGTGTCATTTGTGGTGATTTAAAATTGGGTGAATACAGTGAACAAAAAAATCTAGAACGGCATGAAAAGATTAAACATTTTCTAGCAGAAATGGGGTGGTAAGATGAAAATCTTGAACCTATCTATGGCGAATATTAGAAAAAGTAAGTCCGCTACCGTTTCTTTATGTATATTCATTTTGGTTGCTACGCTACTTCTTAATGTTGGTCTAATGGTTGTTACTCAACTAAATGCATTTTTTGATCAAAAAGCAGAGCAATTAAAAGATCCTCACGTAACGATTGTGATGGATCAAACAAGTTATCATTTAACTCATGAAGATTTTTTAAAGAACTATTCTGGGATAAAAAAGACCGAAACAGAAGAGATTATCCATATGAACCTTGCTAATTATAAATTTGGTAACGGTGAATTAACGAACAGTGCAGTAATTTTTAATGCAGATACTAATCGAAATATTGGACCGTTAAAGTTAATCGAAAAGGTGAATACTTCAAGTTCCAAAGATATATTTGTACCTTATAGTTTTAAAACGGATGGTGGTTATGAGTTAGGTGATGACTTTAGAATCACATATCAAGACAAGGACTTTGAGTATCGAGTTGCTGGATTTTTTGAAACAACGATAATGGGTACAAATAACATCGGCGTTATGAAATTTATGTTACCTAAGACTTCCTATCAAACACTAGCAGACGAACTTGACTATCAATCAGATGAGTTAATCATATCGGCAGTGATGGAAGATAGAACAAAATCCTCACAGTTAAAAAATGAATTTATTCAGAATGTAAAGAAGTCACAACATAAGGACACTACTTACATTTTTGGTTTAGATATCGAATTAGTTAAAAATGTAAATACATTAACTATCAATATCATAGCTACAATATTAGTAGCTTTTTCTGCGATTATCGTACTGGTCTCACTAATTGTCATTAAGTTCCGTGTTTCTAATAGTATTGAAGATGGAATGGTAAATATAGGAGTACTTAAATCAATTGGCTATACAAGTCGGCAAATTTTTACATCAATTCTACTTCAATATATCATGATAGCTCTTAGTGCGAGCGTGGTAGGAATTGCATTATCATATGCTTTAATGCCTTTGTTTGGAGGTATTATTTCGACTATTTCTGGTTTAATATGGATTCAAAGTTTTGATATGATTGTTAACATAATCAGTATTTTCTTTGTAACCATTTGTGTTGTGGTCGTAACTTTGTTATCTGCTTTTCGTATAAGAAAAATTCTACCTGTTGCGGCACTTCGTGGAGGTGTTCATACACACAGTTTTAGAAAAAATCACATTCCTTTGGCAAAAGCTAAAGGTGGTCTTCATTTTCTACTTGCTATAAAGTCAATGTTGGTAAACTCAAAACAAAATATAATGATTAGTTTAATAGTTATGGCGCTAACTTTTGCGACAGTTTTTTCAGTAGTGATGTATTACAACATTGCTTCAGACAAATCGGCATTCGTTAACTTATTTGGATCAGAACCTGCAAATGTATATATAGCTGTTAAGTCAGATGCAGACATAAGAAATCTTTTAAGCGACATTGAGCAAATCGATCATGTAAGGAAAGTGAATATATTAGACACAATTGAAACAAATATTGATGGTCAAACAGTTTATACAAACGTTACTGATCATTATTCCCAGCTAGAGAATAATGTCGTTTATGAAGGGCGTCAGCCAAAGTATGAAAACGAAATAGCTATCTCCTGGGTAGTTTCAAATCAAATCAATAAAGGAATTGGCGATACGGTTGACGTAGAATATGGGGCTGAAACAGTAAGTTATTTAGTAACAGGTCTTAGTCAATCGATTGGTAATTTAGGACAGATATCTTCATTAACAATGGAAGGTATTCAACAATTACAATCAGAATTTAAAGGTACTACACTCTATGTCTATTTAGACGGAGTATCGAATAAAGACTTTATGAAGAATGTCCAGGAACAGTACGGGAATTATATAGGTGAAACATTAGATATCGATGAAAATATAGAAAGCCAAACCGGAATGTATACAGCTGCAGTGTTTGCAGTTATGCTACTGGTTTTGACAATTACCGTTCTAGTTGTTGTGATGATTCTGTATTTGGTTATAAAAACAATGATTATTAAGCGAAAGAAAGAATTTGGAGTAATGAAAACAATAGGCTATTCAACAATTCAACTGATGAACCAAATATCCATCAGTTTTCTACCCGTGATTTTTACAGGTGTTACAATTGGTGGTGTGCTTGGCTATTTTTTCACTAATCCTATGCTTTCCGTATTACTTTCAAGCGCTGGGGTTAAACGTATGGAGTTTACTATTAATTTACCCATTATTCTAATGCTTTGTGCAAGCATCCTTATACTAGCCTATTGTATTTCAATGTTAATATCCTTAAAAATAAAGAAAATTTCCGCTTATAGTTTAATTACAGAATAGATCAATTGATCCATGATTAAAACAGATGAAAAGAATTAGAATATATTTAGATTTGTAAGCTGAATATTTCTAAAAACATTGCTATACTAACTTTTGAGTAACAATATAAAAAAATTTGCTAATTCCCCTTTTTTGAAAGAATAAGATGGTGCTGAATGGATTAGATAAAATTGGTTGTATAGTCCAGAAATAACCTAAAATATTTTTAATAAACCTGTGCCATCAAGTTGGGTAATAGTACGAAACCTAGTAAAAAGATAAGGAGGAATTAATATGAAAAAGAGTAATACGGAGTTGACACTAGAACAACGAGAGGAATTACTCACAGTATTAAAAAGCCGTTTTGAGAAAAATATGAACCGTCATGATGAGATTGAATGGATTAGTGTCCAGACAAAACTAGAAACAAATACTGACAAATTGTGGTCGCTTAATGAAATGGAAAAAACAGAAGGGGAACCGGATGTTGTTGGTTATGATAAAGAGAATGACGAATATATTTTTATAGACTGTTCAGCAGAAAGTCCTAAAGGCCGTAGAAGTGTTTGTTACGACCGTGAAGCGTTGGAGTCAAGAAAAAAACATAAACCAGAAAATAGCGCTATTGATATGGCAAATGAGATGGGCATTGAACTGTTAACGGAAGAACAATATCGGGAGTTGCAAAAACTTGGAAATTTCGATTTGAAAACGTCGAGTTGGGTTCAAACACCTGATGATATAAGAAAACTCGGTGGGGCTCTATTTTGTGATAGTCGCTACGAGACTGTTTTTGTGTACCACAATGGAGCAGACTCGTACTATGCTGCAAGGGGATTCAGAGGCACTCTAAGAGTTTAGATTTATCCCGCATTAACTGGCAGTAATACACCCACTTCAAGGCTTGGTTTAAGCAACAAAGCATAAGTGGGAGACAACTGCCCGTAAACGCCCGAATGGTTCAACCTACAATCAGTGGGGGATGATGGAAACCCCCACTGATTGAAGTTTCACTTTATACAAAGCACTATTTGTATTTTAGAGTTAAGGTGTCAGCCCCTCATACAATTTTGAATTGTATGGGGAGCTGACACCTTTTAATACGTTGATAACATTAATAAAGTCGAAAATAACAGCAAAATTTATTATTAAAAATGAGGGTAGTTATGAAAGTTGAATTTGAAAATAATATCATTGAATATAATGTTCAGTATGGAAATGGGAAGAAGCTGTCTATTCATATAGATACGTTGGGTTTCATTACTGCTAAAGTTCCAAAAGGCACAAGTAAAGAAATGATTGATAGGGCAATAGCAAGCAAAGGAAAATGGATACTAGAAAAAATCCATGAAATTAGAACAGCTCGAGAATTACCTAAGGCAAGAGAGTATCACGCTAACGGAAAGTTTTTGTACATTGGAAAAGAAAGATTTCTTCACGAATTAATAGATTGTAATGATTTAAATGAAGAGGTTCTTAAGAAAAATCTCAAGAAGTTCTATAAGGATAGATGCAAGACTATTGTAGAGGAACGTATAAAAATATATCAAAAGCTGCTGAAAGTTAAACCTAAAATCATTGAAATAGTTGAGTCTAAAGTTAAGTGGGGTAGCTGTAGTTCGGATAAAAAGATTACCTTTAACTTTCGTCTTGCTATGGCTCCTATAGAAGTAATCGATTATGTGATAATCCATGAATTATGTCATATAACTCATATGAATCATGATCGATCCTTTTGGCGACGCGTTGGAAGTATTATGCCAGATTATAAAGACAAGGAAGAGTACTTAGCAAGGCACAGTAATTCGATGTCTCTTTAAGAAACGATCACATTTAACGAAAAATGTGATCGTTTTTTTGCACTCAACAACTTTATCTGGTAGATACATTCGTGTAATTCAAGCGAATGTGAATGTTGTGATTTCCATGTTTGTTTCTGACATAGCAACGTTACAATATCCACCTTCCATGCATATCTAATTAAATTCTTTTCACTGTGCTTATACCCTCCGTGTACCTTAGGTGTTTGCATATTTTATAAAGAGGGGAAAAGTTGTATTGTCCTCTTTGATAAATTTATAGGAGGGAGGAATGGACATGCTGTTTTTTGTAAAGGAAATACAGAAAGTAAGTAAAAAAGTGGGGCCGGAGGGACGGAGTGCAATGAGATTACAAGATCCTCGCGTAAATGGTCAATTGCTTAGGGATCAGAAAGCCCGGGATACTGAAGCTAAGGAATTAGAGAATCGTAGAAATCGCTTATTGAAAGGAGATAGCTGATTAGGATAGAAGACGTTGCTTCACCGAGATAGGTGTGGCTACGTCTTTTTATTTTATGAATTTAAATCTATAATATTTGTAAGGTATACGTACAAAGACAAAAATAGAAATGCAATATAGTATTACATAGAATATTGGGAGGTCATATTTTGTTACTTTACTTTTAATATGTATTATCTATCTAATTAGTAAATAAAATTAGGAGATGATATATTATGATATACAAAAACTCAACCAGTGATATTTCTACTGATATGTTAGAAGGTTTTTTTGTGGATTGGCCTAATCCACCAAGTCCACAAACCCACCTACTGCTGTTAAATAAAAGCAATAAAGTAATTATTGCGATTGATGATAATACTAATAAAGTAATTGGATTTATTACAGCAATTAGTGATGGAGTTTTATCGGCCTATATTCCATTCTTGGAGGTTCTACCGGAATATAAAAATAAAGGTATAGGTAAGGAACTAGTTAGCCAGATGTTAAAAGAACTTGCTGACATCTATATGATTGATTTGTGTTGTGATGATGACTTAGTTTCTTATTATGATAAGTTAGGGATGACGAAGACAAATGGTATGGTTCTAAGAAACTATAAAGTGCAATCTGGAACTATATAAAGTAATTTTAAGAAATAACAATTTATTAAAGTTGTTAATTGTTGTCCAACAAAGTAAGTAAATGTTATTTATAATGCTCACGTTGTGTTATTTAGTTATGGATTAAAGTGCCATCACCTGCTGCCAATTTGTTTTTATTCGATTGATTTCTGAAAAACTATGCAGGAATAAATGATAGAAATAGCGAATCTAAAGAGGATAACATAGTAAAGGGAGATGAGAAAATGGATACGAATCATTCGATAATAACAATTGAAGCAACTGTACATGCACCGATTGAAAAAGTGTGGGAATATTGGACAGTGCCTGCTCATATAACGAAGTGGAATAATGCTTCTGATGAATGGCATACACCATACGCAGAAAATGATTTAAAAGCCGGTGGGAAATTTGTTTCTAGAATGGAAGCGAAAGATGGAAGCTTTGGTTTTGATTTTGGAGGCATTTATGATGAAGTACGTACCCACGAGTTCATTTCTTATAAATTAGAGGATGGAAGAAAAGTTCAAATCACTTTCATCGCGGAAGAAAACGACACGAAAGTGGTAGAAGTATTTGAAGCTGAAACGGCTAATCCGATTGAAATGCAGCAAGAAGGATGGCAGGCAATTTTAGACAACTTTAAAAGACATGCGGAGCAACAGTAATTTTACATGTATAGAAAAGTGCTTGGTTCACAATTAGAACCAAGCACTTTTTCTATACTCTTTTATTGCTGAAAAAAATAGATTTTTGATCACTTCACAGACTTTAAAATAATCCGATAAACAAGTATAAGGTTATAGAGAGTCAGTTTTCTTATTGTGAGAATGTGTTGATAATCGTAAGTTTATAAAGGGTTTTATAGGAAATAGAGTTTGAGTTATAAAGAACAGGGGGTTTCAAAGTTGAAACTAAAAGGAAAGCTGATTAGTACTTATTTGATAATTACGGTATTCATCTTTGTAGTGGCAGGTGTGTCATTGTTAGCACTTGGTGCTACTAACCAACACTCGAAAGAAATGTATCATAATCGTGTTATACCTTTAACGGTTGTAGTTGAAATGGCAAGCTTAACAGAAAATACGAGGGTACAAATGCTGTCTGCAGTGTTAAATGAAAGTCCTGAAAAGACGCAAACAGCAAAAACGAATATGGAAGAAGTGTCGTTACTCATCGAGCAGTACCGGGGGCTAGTACTTGATGAGAATGGGGAAAAAGCCATTACGAAATTTGAAACAGATTGGAATGCATTTACAACTATAGTTCAATCGAATATCGGATTAGTTAATGCTGGTAACTATAATGATGCCCTTGCTGGTCTAAGAGCGGGTGAGGAAGCATTTGCGGTTTCTAGAGATAGTTTACTAGTATTAAAAGATAGAAATATCTCCCTTGCGGAGGAACTGAATAATATCAACAAGTCAGCATTTGAAACGAATCGATTCATCGTATTTGTCATTACATTTGTTGCATTGATAGTAGCTGTTGTCATTGGTGTTGTTATGGGCAACAAAATTGGAAATCCAACACGTAAAGTAGCAGAAAGACTGGTGGAAATTGCATCTGGTGATTTAACCAAGTCACCATTAATTACGAAGCGAAAAGATGAAATTGGAATGTTGGTCAATGCTACAAATGAGATGCAACAAGATTTACAAAATGTTATTTCTGAAATACATTTGGCTTCCAATACATTATCAAGTCAATCCGAGCAATTATCTCAATCAGCAGAACAAGTTAAAGTTGGTAGTGAGCAAATCGCGACCACAATGCATGAGCTTGCAAATGGGGCAGAGACACAGGCGTCCAGTGCGTCGGATATTTCTGAAATGATGGATGGTTTTGCACAAGCTATTCAAAGTTCGGATGAATCGAGTAGAGGTATTGTTGAAGATTCTCGCTTGGTGACACTAGGTGCGGAGGATGGACAGCAGTTAATGGAACTATCCGTTAATAAAATGAAAGATATCGATGGAATTGTCAAAGGCTCTGTGGACCGAGTAAAAGGATTAGACGACAAGACGAATGAAATATCAACCCTAGTTGAGGTTATTCAATCTATCGCCGATCAAACAAACTTATTGGCTTTGAATGCAGCAATTGAAGCAGCAAGAGCAGGAGAGCATGGAAAAGGATTTGCAGTTGTAGCAGATGAGGTGAGAAAGCTTGCGGAGCAAGTATCCCATTCAGTTGGAGAAATTACCGATATTGTCGCAACCATACAAAATGAATCTCAATCAGTAGTTACCACTTTAGAGAACGGTTATAAAGAAGTAACAGATGGAACAGATCAGATACAACGTACTGGTGAAAAATTTAAAGAAATTACAATTGGTATTCATGCAATGACAGAAAAAGTAGAGCAGATTTCAAAGAATCTAGCCCAAGTTAGCGCAAATAGCCAACAGATTAATGCATCTGTTCAAGAAATTGCTTCCGTTTCAGAGGAATCTGCTGCTGGTGTAGAAGAGACAGCTGCGTCCGCTGAGGAATCCGTTGGTTCAATGGAAGAAGTGGTAGCAAGCTCCCAACATTTGGCGACAATTGCTATGAACCTTGCTGATGCAGTTTCTAAATTTAAAACAACTAAAATAGCAGAATAAAAAGTGCCTGGTTCTAATGCAATTCTGAATTGTGTTAAACCAGGCATATTTATTTTTTATGAAAATAATTTAAAAGTTAAATTTGTAAGGTAGTAACATAGTGGAATTGAAATCGTGTAAAATGGAGAAGATGTTGGTTATATAGATAGTTTATAGGAGGTTAATAAATGGAAAATAATGATATATTAATCAGATTAAGATATGCCCTAGATATTAAAAACAAAGACATGGTAGAGATTTTTAAACTAGGTGGCGTTGAACTTACAAAAGAAGATGTACTTAAAATTCTTACTAAATCAAAAGAAGATGATGATGTTGAAGTAGTGGAAGATGAAAATCATATGAAGTGTAACAACAAGATGTTGGAATCATTTTTGAATGGTTTAATCATACATAAAAGAGGTAAACAGGATCCAAAACAGGCACAATCTACTAATCCAGAGCCTGCAGAACAGCAGAAGGATCATGTGAATAATATACTCTTGAAGAAACTAAAAGTAGCTTTACAGTTAACAACGGAAGATATGCTGGAAGTATTAGATGATGGCGGAATTATAGTATCTAAAGGTGAACTAGGTGCTATTTTAAGAAAACCAGGGCATCGTAATTATAAGGAATGCGGGGATAATTTTGCACGCAAATTCCTTAAAGGATTAGCTGTAAAATACAGAGATTAATAAAGAAGAGCGAATTCTAAATTGAGTTCGCTCTTCCTCTTTTTCTATAGACAATTGAAAATGCTATATTTTCACGGTTTGTTGCAATGTGGATAATACTTCTTGTAAAGAATTCAGCTCTTCTTTATTCAAAGGAATCATAGGTAAGCGAACACCACCTACAGGAATTCCTTTTAAATTTAATGCCGATTTTACAGGAGTTGGATTTGGCGCTGCAAATAATGCTTTCATGATAGGTAAAAGACTGCGATGATCCTTAGCAGCTTCTCTTACATTGCCACTATTAAACTTTTCAATCATTGTTTGCATTTCGTTCCCAATAACATGTGATGCTACTGAAATAACTCCTGCTCCACCAATCGATAGTACTGGGATTGTTAACCCGTCATCACCGCTATATAGTGAAAAATTTTCAGGTGTATTTTGAATAATTTCAGCCATTGTATCTAAATTCCCACTAGCTTCTTTAATAGCTACGATGTTCGGAATATCGGAAAGTCTTACAACGGTTTCTACTGACATATTGACAACACTCCGACCGGGAATATTATATAACATAATCGGTAAAGATGTAACTGCAGCAATTGCTTGGAAGTGTTGGTACAATCCTTCTTGTGATGGTTTGCTATAATAGGGAACAACAAGCATAATACCATCGACACCTGCATCAGCTGCTTGTCTTGTTAAATCGATGGATGCTTTTGTGTTATACGAGCCGGTGCCAGCAATTACCGGGACTCTACCATTCACAACTTCTACTGTAAATTTAAACAGTTTAACTTTTTCTTCCTCTGTTAACGTCGGAGACTCTCCGGTTGTACCAGATATGACTAAACCATCAGTTCCATTGGCAATTAAATAGTCTATTAAGTTTCGTGTAGCTGGAAAATCTATTTCCTCATTATGATCAAAAGGAGTCACCATAGCCGTTAATATTTGTCCAAAATTCATAACTTCTCCACATCCTCTAGTTATATTATTAAAAATTCAGGGAGAAGGGCGGTATCAATTATGCCTCCGCGTAATTGCGTAAAGATTTTAAATTACACTAGCGAAATTCAAAATCTATGACATCCGCCGGAGGCATAACTTGACGGTTGTTTAGTCAAGTTATGTAGACGCAAAAAAGCAACAACGAGGGCTCGTTGTTGCAATAGAAATAAAGTAATATTTCCGTGCGTAAGATAGCCCTCCATATAGTCTCCTATATGACAATTCAGTGTTTATTCAACAGCAGAACCAGCTTCAAGAAAAATGAGATTCTTTCAACTTCGGCAAATTCCCCTTTCCACAAATATCAAAGGATCTCATTATCCTCCAAATGTGTACTGATGGTCTTCGCGCCTCTATCCTTACTTCAAATGTATTTGAAATAAGAGAATATTTAATTATTAAAATAATACATGTTTTTTAATACTAATGCAACAGTTTACCTGTAAAATAAATATAAAGCTATTTAAGGTCAGTATAATTAATAAGTTTCATACGTTAAAACCATACTATTCAAGAGGTGAAAAGGATGTATAAATTATTGTCTCATAATGATTTAGATGGTGTCGGATGTGGCATTTTAGCAAAGCTTGCTTTTGGTGAGCAAGTGAAGGTGCGTTATAATTCGATTTCCTCCCTTAATCGAGAGATTGAATACTTTTTAGAAAATGATGAGCCAGATACATTTTTATTTGTAACTGATTTGACTCCAAACGAGGACAATGAAAAAAGGCTTAATGACTTTTATAATGCAAAAGGGAAGGTCCAACTGATTGATCATCACAAATCTGCCTTACACTTTAATGATTATGAGTGGGGATATATTCTAGTAGAAGATCACGAAGGCAAATTAACTTCAGCTACTTCATTGTTATATGAATATCTTGTAACAAATAAATTGTTGGAACCAACTGCAGCACTCACAGAATTTGTAGAATTAGTTAGACAGTATGATACATGGGAATGGGAGAAGAATGAGAACCACCAAGCTCACTCGCTTAACTCACTATTCTATTTAATATCGATGGAAGAATTCGAAGAAAAAATATTAGAGAGACTTCGTACAAGTGATCATTTTGATTTTGATGAATTTGAAAAGAAAATATTGAAAATGGAAGCGGACAAGATTGACCGTTATATTCGTCGCAAGAAAAGAGAAATTGTCCAAGCAACCATAGGGGAACATTTGGCAGGAATTGTGTATGCAGAAACTTACCATTCAGAGCTAGGCAATGAACTAGGAAAAGAATATCCACATCTCGACTATATAGCGATAGTAATTATGGGGGGGAAAAGAATTTCCCTTCGTACTATATATGATCATATTGATGTATCTGAAGTTGCTGGTCAGTTCGGCGGCGGAGGACATCAAAAAGCATCTGGATGTACCTTAACAGAAGAAGCTTATAAGTTATTTGTTTTGGACACTTTCCATCTGCTACCGATACTAGAAGATGCAAAAAGAAATCAATATAATTTGAAACAATCATCATTTGGTTCATTTTATATGAATAGAAAAAATGATACGTTCATTTTGTATTCTAAAAATAATCAGGATTGGATACTTGAAAAAAATAAAACCGAAATAGGACAAACCTTTACTAGTTTTGAAGAAGGAGAGCGATTCCTAAAAAGAAACTATGAGGCAGCTTTGGTAAGGGATGACTTGTTCGTTGATTACCTAATGAGTGAAGTGAAAAAAAGAGACAATTCATGATGAATTGTCAATTCTAAGGATTTTAATCTATTTACTTGCGTTCGTCTGTTAAATACTTGCTTTCAAGAAGTCGGTACTTGCGGAGTGTCCTTACTTACTTTCTTTCAATCTGGATTTACTTGCTCTTGAACTAGCTGTACTTGCGGAGTGGTAATTTAAACCAAAAATATCTACCTCTAATAAAACCGGAAAATTGAATATAAATAGAATGATAAGGTATCATTAATGCCGACAGACTAATTATAAAAAACATGAAACCGCAGAAATTTAGGGGGCAAATTAAATGGAAATTGGAATAACAACGTTTGTAGAAACAACACCAGATGTAAAAACAGGCAAAGTAATTAGCCATGCTGAGCGTATACGTGAGGTTGTTGAAGAAATTGTATTAGCGGATCAAGTTGGGTTAGATGTATTTGGTGTAGGGGAACATCACCGAAAGGATTATGCGGCTTCTGCTCCAGCTGTTCTTCTAGCTGCAGCTGCTTCACGGACGAAGCAAATAAGACTCACAAGTGCTGTAACAGTACTTTCTTCTGATGACCCAGTGCGAGTGTTTGAGGAATTTTCTACATTAGACGCTATTTCTAATGGTCGTGCTGAAATCATGGCTGGACGTGGTTCCTTTATCGAATCTTTCCCCCTTTTTGGCTATGACTTAAAAGACTATGATGAACTGTATGAAGAAAAGTTAGATTTGCTATTAAAAATACGGGAGTCTGAAATGGTTACATGGGATGGTAAGCATCGAGCTGCTATTCAGAATCGCGGGGTATATCCGCGTCCCGTTCAAAACCCTCTACCGGTTTGGATTGCAAGTGGTGGAACTCCACAATCTGTTGCACGAGCTGGTTTCCTTGGATTGCCACTAGTGCTGGCGATTATCGGAGGAAGTCCATTACAGTTTGAACCACTAGTGAGGCTATATAAGAAAGCTGCTAGTGAAGCAGGTCATGATGTGTCCAAGCTGACAGTTGCATCCCACTCGCACGGTTTTGTTGCCGAAAGTACCGAAATGGCAGTAGATAAATTTTTTCCGCCGACACAGCAAGCGATGAACGTTTTAGGCAGAGAACGCGGATGGGGTCCGTATACGCGTTTAACCTTTGATGCTGCACGTAGCTTGGAAGGTGCTTTATACGTAGGAGATGTAAAGACCGTAGCAGATAAGATTATATTTCTCCGTAAAAACGTTGGTATCACACGTTTTATGCTTCATGTACCAGTTGGTTCAATGCCTCATGAAGACGTGATGAAAGCAATAGAATTACTAGGTAAAGAAGTGGCACCGATAGTTCGTGCGGAAATAGCTAGATGGGAAGCAGAAGGTAAAAATAATTAATAAAGTTCTTTCGTAAAAAAAATATATATGAGTAGCTCTAAGGGAACGATTTTCGTTCTCTTTTTTTAAAAGATATTATATAAAATTTACCTGTGAACACTGGGTTCAAGGCATTTTCAACGCTGACTTCCGTTTCAGGTATGGTACAAAGGTTAAGAGTGCCACCTCGTATGGCAACGCCTTCGTGCCCCACATCCTGTGGGCCTTCGCGGGGGAAGCGATGGAACCATCATCGCCCATTGGGATATGTTGTGATGGTTCATCTGACTCCCTCATCCCGCAGGAGTCGCGACCTTGCACTACAATCAAAGTAATGAGTAATGCTCGAGAAGATTTCCCTTATTACTAGCGTTAATTTCTGCTGGAAATTTTATCATATAATTCACGTTTATTTAGTTGTTCCTGCTTCCAATTATCAGTTTTTGTACATGGTTGATTGGAGCGCAGTTCGGAGCGGAAATCAACGGCATATCTAGGAAAGAGGACCGGGAATCATTTTGCCTGGTTTTTTTATTTTTTTTATTATGAAGCAATGATTTCACTCATAGAAATAGAAAGAGTAGTAAATTCAGATGTTTAAAACAAGTTATAAATAGGTTGAATGTTATAATAAGAATAATATTTAGTATGAAAAACGTATAAAAGAGAAGTGAAGGTGAGTAATGATATGAAAGAGAAAATAATTATCAATGCCGATGAGTGCTACCAGCAAGCAGAGGAGAAGGCCAATCATTATTTCCAATCACTTTATGCGCAGGCCCAAAAAAAGACATATGTGAAAGTTCTAACGGAAGATATACATTTGTGGAAACATAAACATATCCGTCATCCCATATTTTCCTTGTTTTCAAGAGGGAAAGGAAAAACTAATACTAGCGGGTATCACAATTATATAAAGTGGCTCAATTATACAGGGAAATTAGATAGTTATTTGAATCGAAGCATTTCCTATATTTTTATGCGAGATTTAGGTAAAGCATTGAACTCTCCAGACACTGAAAATCGAATCCGCAGTATAGTGGATAGTTTAAAAACTCAGCTCACATCTACGACGGCAGACCGTAAGAATGATGGGGAGCTATTCAGTATGACTGCTTTGTATCGCCTTGCACAGAAGGAAGGAGTAGAATCGACTTTCATATGGTTGATCAACAAACTAAAAAATGTATCCACAAATATTCCAACAGGAATGAATGCAGAGCATGCACAGCGAAAACTTATTAAAATCATTGCTGGAGTAATTATGCAAGAGAATGAAGAGATGGACGAAGAAGTTACTGTAGAAGATAGGAAACAGAGGCTTGATAAAGCTATTAGGCTCGGTTATTCCTACGGGCTTACCTATCCGTTTATCGACGATCTCCTAGATGCAGAAATTTTATCGGACGAAGAAGAAAAACAATACGCTTATCTGATACGTAGCACACTTACTACAGGAGTAGTGCCAGAACTAGGTGATTGGGTTGGAAATAATGCAGAGTTAATCCGATATATTCACACAGAACTTCGAGAAGCTTTTGAATATATTAAGGCGCATCAAAGACCAGAGACAAGAAATAGTTTTTTTGAGCAATCTTATGTGTTTTTTAATTCTCAAGAAGTGGATCGAGACAAGGATTTAACTAATGCAAAATATACAAACGAAGAGCTGTATATACCAGTTATTCTAAAATCTGCTTCTTCTCGATTGATTGTTCGTTCCGTAATTGGAGCTCCTGAAGATGAGGGATTTGACAGCCGTACATTTTTTTATGGCATTTACAATCAACTGGCAGACGATTTTGCAGATATGTTTGATGACCTGAAGGATGGTGCGGTAACTCCTTATACGTACTACTTGAAGTATCACGATACACGGCCAGACCTAATAAATCCATTTGAAATGTACTGGACAGTAATCTCTAATTTGATTCATCAAGTTTATCATTCAGATAAAATGACGCGTGAAGTTATTTTAGATCGGGCTATAAACGGGTTAAAACGATTCAAGGAGCGAGCAGGTACGGAAAAATACAAAGAGGTAATGGACCTTTTTGCCTCGGAGAGTCCTAAATTCAATAAACTAATTCAAGAGATGGTACGAAAAGCGGATGATGTAGATTTCTTCGACAAGCTGCTGCGTGATCATATGATTACAAGCTTGAAAAGTGACAGACAAGGGCAGGAAGACTTTATAGAAACTGCTAAAGCTATACGTAGTCAGCTTAATAGTGTACTAGATATCCCGAAAACTAATGAGATGGCTGATTCTATAATAGATGCTGCAAACTACAGCTTACAAGGAGAAGGAAAGCGATTAAGACCAATAGTTACGTGGTTTATGGGAGTCAACGCATATGGCTTAAATAGCTCAATACTTGAACCACTCTTAAAATCTTTAGAATATATGCATACAGCTTCTCTGATTTTTGACGATCTTCCGTCCCAAGATAATGCTGCGCTTCGCAGAGGTCGTCCAACACTTCATGAGGTTTATACTATTTCTATTGCCGAGTTAACTGGCCTTTTCCTGACCCAGAAGGCAATCCTAGAGCAAACCACTTTGGACCAGTTCGATTCAAAAGCTGTGCTGCGACTTATTCAATATTCCGCACAAGTAACTGCGGATATGTGTAGGGGGCAGGCAATGGACTTAGATTCAAAAGGCCAACAATTGTCTTTAGAACAACTAAATAGAATGTGCTTTTACAAAACTGGGCTAGGATTTGAGGCATCTATTCTAATGCCAGCAATTCTTGCAAACACTAGTAAATTAGAAATAGATGCATTGAAAAAATTTGCCCGTCATGCAGGTATTGCGTTTCAGATTAAGGATGATCTTCTTGATGTGGAAGGTGATACAGCTTTACTTGGGAAATCGACTGGTAAGGATACAGAAAATAACAGCTCCACTTTCGTATCTATATTAGGTGTGAATGATGCAAAAAAAGAAATGTGGGAAAATTATTGTATTGCGATGGAATCATTACATGATGTACCGCGAGATACAGCTTTTTTAAAGCATTTTTTGGATTATGTTATAAATCGCGACAAGTAGGACTGGGTTATATTAACCTCTCCTTTAACGCTAAATCAAAGTGATAAGCTAGACTAAATCCTTTAGTGGAGTACTTCACACTAATTGAATGAAGTGGAAGGTGACGGCTAAGACCTTCGAAAACGATAGAAACAGGTTTTGACCTTAAAGGACCGGGCATGTTTGCTTGGTTTTTTTTTATTCTTCCAGAACTTGACTGGTTATTTCTCTATTTTAAATTATGGCCGTATTGAAACCGGAGTTCCGATCGGGATAATACGTGCTAATTCTTCAACGTCTTTATTGTGCATGCGGATACAGCCGCGTGATACTGCATTACCTATGGAACTAGGGTCATTGGTACCGTGAATCCCGTAATGTTCTTTAGATAAACTCATCCACATGGTACCGAATGGTCCACCAGGATTAGGCGCTTTGTTTATAATGATAAAATCTCCAACAGGTGTATTATATAATATTCTTCCTACAGCTATAGGATACTCTTTTTGTATAACACCGTCTTTTCGTAATCGTAGCAGGCGATTATTTATAGAAACCTCAATTTGGTATGGAAGCGTATTTGGGTCAGGGTAACCTGGTATAACAATGGATTGACCAATATAAAGAACATTTGGGTTTATGGATTGGTTAGCGTTAATGATTTCGGTTATAGGGGTTCGGTAGTCTCTAGCTATTTGACTAAGTGTTTCCCCTTGTTGAACAATATGAATCATTGTAAACACCTCCGTTATTCATTGTTAAAATAGTACATTATATGCAACTTTTAAAAAATGCTTCATCATATCGTGTTTTTCAATATATTATCTGCACTCGGAAAGTCTGTTAATTTTAGTATAAGGACATAGTTTCGCGAATAGAATCTCTTATAACAGAATTCTAAAGGTGGAATGAGATTGAAAATACTATTTATATTTCTATTATTTGTTGTTTATTTCGCATTATCACTGTCATTAGAAAGTACAAACGCAATTGGGCTATATCTAATCATTTCATTGGGATTCTTCTTTTGGGGAGTCATAGAGTGGAGACGTTCTATTAATAGGAGAAACGCTGAAGATAGAGCGCGATGTGAAGAGTTGCTAGCGGAGATTCCGCATACTCAATCACTGATTTCGGACAATTTGTTAAATGTAATGCTAATCGATGATGTAAATAATATTTTATATATACTCCAAAGAGATTCTTTGGTAGAAGATTTTAGTATTGAAAATGTTCCGTTTTCTCAGGTGCTAGAGGTTGCAATAGTAAAGGAAGAGCGTGTTTTAAACTTATACCCTAAGGAGGGTCTATTGGGAAGTACGCTAGTGAATAATGAAGAAATAATAGAAGAAGATTCAGATGAGGACGAAGAAGAGGAAGAAGTAGAAGAATCTATAGAAGCATTGTGTTTAAAAATAGTAGTTGATGATATAACCAATCCCATTTTAGAATATCCATTTATAGTATTTGGTGAACCCCTTGCAACAGACACTGAGAAATATATAGAAATAAATTCACTTTGTGACGAATGGTATCAAAAAATATGTATAATTATTAAACGCTATGAACATGACAAAGTAGTTGTGAGACTCTGGCAATAGCATAGCTTGTAGCTGTGATGCAACTTAGTATTCGCTATTATTCTGCATTCGCAAAAGTGTACAATCAAAAGTGAGAATAAATATGTTAGGTGGCTGGGACAAAACTAGTCTATGAACTTGAAAAACGTGAAGTCAGTAACTCAATTTCACGTTTTTCACTTTATTTTGGAAATATGGAGGCAAGGGTATACCTTCTGACCAATAAAGATGGAATGATGCCTTTGAACGGACTTCTTCCAGACAAACGTGAATTTATTGGCATTCGCTTCTATTTTTGTACCATCGATAAAAATCGCCGCTCGATCAATTAGCATCTCTTCTACTAACTGGCAACGGAACTGAACGAAGCACTGATGAATAAGTTCTTTCATATCGGGCTGGATACGGAAACGATTGATGGTACGGTAGCTTGGCTCAAATCCCTGAGCGAGCCACATCATGCGGATACTATCTTTACTTGATATAGAAGAGATATTAGTTGTTTGGAGTGAAGGGCGGCGACTCCTAGGGGACAAGTGCGTGGGAGAGACTACAGGCTCGACCCGTGCCCCCATGAAAGCGTCTGCCGTAACGAAAACAACGGCTACGAAGTATATATAAAAATAAAGCAGTTCAATTTTACTCCATAGTAAAATTTGAACTGCTTTTAATTTTAAGTTGTTTTTTTAAAATTCAAATTAGTAAATAAAATGATTATATAGACCTGTTATTTTGTTTGGAGATAGTGTTATTATATCTTTAAATCACAAAACGAAAATAGGTATTTATATATAAAGTGGAAGGAGGTTAAAAAATGTTGCAAAACTCTATTAATATAAAAGCAGAAACTATTGAGGAAGCAGTTCAAACTGCTTTAAATATACTAAAGTGTTCAATCGAGGATATTAATGTGGAAGTAATACAGTCTCCTTCCAAAAGTCTATTTGGACTAAGAAAGCTTCCAGCTGAAGTGAAGATTACTAGAATTTCATCTGACAGCATAGCAAAGAAAACAACTAGTTTGGAAGATATACCATCTTTTGAGGGAGTAGATGAAAATTTAGAGGAGTTCATTGAAGATTTTTTAGACTCCCAACTAGTAGAAGATGACGGAGAAAAACAAATAAACTTCAAGTTAGATCAAAAACCGAAGTTTGGTAATTCAGTGCATACTGATAAACGTCTTTTTGGTGTATGGATTCAAAATAATAAAGTAATAGTTCAAGAAAGTGCTCAACGGCTTCCAATAATAGAAGCAGATAAAAATTTGAAGGTGTTAGTGAATGGTCAAAAACTAACGAAACCTCAATTGGTTACTAGCAAAGACAAAATAATAGTTGAACTAGAAGGTGAAGTAATTCCATCGAGTTTTTGGATTGAAGTAAAGGATAATAATATGATGGCGACGCTATCGATTAATCCTGGAAAGAATATCATAAGAAATTTAGAAGAGACAGAACCTCAAGAACATCTTTTTATTAGAGCTCAAGAAAATATAACTTATTTTACTGATATTTCAATAGAAGATGTTCTAACCCAACTAAAATCATTAAAAATAGAAAATGGAATAATTCATTCGGCAATTCATGAAGCATTAAATAACGGAGAAGGCGAAGCTATAATTGCAAAAGGTACATATCCCGTTGAAGGATTAAATGGGGATATTGAAATTCTAGTTGAGGGTTGGCTAGAGGATAAGGGCGAAGATGATAATAGTGATAAATTAGAAAAAGTGGACTATAGAGAAGGTCAAACTATTTTGTCAGTTGAAGTTGGAGAAGTGATTGCGAAGAAAATACCTTCAATATTAGGGAAGCCTGGAAAGGATTTGTTTGATAAACCTGTACCTCCTAAACCTGTATCTGATGTGATTATAAAAGTGGGAAAAGGAGCAGTACAAAAGGATGATCAAATAGTTGCAATCGCTACTGGAAGACCATTTATTGAATCCAGAGGAAAGTTAGTGAAAATGGATGTTATAAAAGAGTATGTCCATAATGGCGATGTAGGTTTGGAAAGTGGTAATATTCGATTTCCTGGTGATGTGAGAATAACGGGTAATGTATTAGACTCTATGGCTGTTGATGCGGAAGGTAGAATTTATATAAACGGTACAGTTAATAGATCAATCGTCCAGTCTAATTACTCAATGAAAATAGAGCAAAACGTATTTTCATGTGAACTATCTGCCGGGAAGATAAATCATGTGATTGCCTCGCTTATCCCAATACTTTCTGAGATATTAACATATTCAAACCATATTTTAGCTGCGATCAATCAAATCCTAATGGTAAGACGTGAAAGTAATCCGAAAGAAGAAACGATTAAACTGTCGTACCTTATCAGATTGTTATTAGAAAAAAAATATATGGACTTTAGCGAGCTAACTAAAAAGTTAATTACTATAATAAATAATAATGAAAATAGCTTAGATGAGGATTGGAAATCTCTTTCAAATACTTTAAATAAGCATTTTATCAATGTCTCCAAAGATCAAAATATTCAGTTGCAGACATTAGAACAGTTCATAAACTGGATGCAGGAAATGTATGAAACATACTATTTGGCGCCTGAACCAAGAGTAGCTATAGAAGTGCCCTACGCCATTAATTCTACTCTATATTCAAGTGGGAATGTTCATATAATAGGACAAGGTGTATACCATTGTAATATTCAAGCAGATTATAACATCATTGTTAAAGGGGTTTGTCGCGGAGGAAATTTAAGTGCTGGAAATGAGATATTTCTAGATGATGTTGGTTCTGAAAATGGTGGTAAAACGACTATTCAAGTTCCTTCTAATGGAAAGATACACATCAACTATGCTCACGCTGATACCGTTATTCAAGTAGGAAGAAGAATTCATACCTTTAAAGTAGGAACTCCAAATATAGTAGCCTCTTTAGATATAAATGGGAATTTAAGCTTATATAGGTAGAAAGCAGTAACGAGAGGAGCTATGCCAGATGGACATTGAAATAACAAACTCGCATATTGATCAGGTAGCAGTTATTAATATAGATGGAGAAATCATTCAGGTAAATCGGTTATGGGAAGAGAATGTTAACAACCCTTTTGCTCTTCAAACAGGCAACGATTATTTGAAATTGTTAAATGAGTTGGATGAATTAGCTGCATACAATGGAATTACAGATGTGTTAAATGGAAAAATGACATACTTTCATACCTCCTATGCTAGTTCCTTGTCTACAGAAATAAAATCTTTTTCGATGCTAGTCACCCCGTTACTTGAAGATAAAATTATAATAGGGGCAACTATTATCCTTAGAGATGTTAGTGAAAATGAAAATGAGCAAATGGAAGTTTATGATGTTTTAGAGAGTATGACAGATGCTTTTATTTCTTTGGATAAGAACTGGAAGTTTACCTATATAAATAAGGAAGCAGAAAAGTTGTTGTTTGCTTCAAAAAAGGAGTTATTAGGGCAGGATATTTGGGGAAGATTTCCAGAGGCAATTAATACAGTATTTGATGAAAACTATACTAAAACAATGAAAAAAAGAGAACAGACCTGCTTTGAAGCATACTATGAACCATTCGATGCTTGGTTCGAGGTCAATTCCTATCCAAAGGAAAATGGAGGTATATCCGTATACTTTAATAATATCAACGATAAAAAAGTAAGAGAAAGAATGCTATGGGATACTGCACATCATGATTACTTAACAGAAATTCCTAATCGTTTGCTGTTGTATAAAAATCTAGAAAATAAAATAGCTGACAGTATTCCTTTTGTAATATTCTTTTTGGATTTAAATAATTTTAAACTTATTAACGATGCGTATGGACATGACATTGGAGATGAGTTTTTAGTAGAAGTTACAAACCGGCTGAAAGATGAACTAACAAGTAAATACTTTCTTTCTCGATTTGGAGGAGATAAATTTATTCTTTACACGGAATATATCGATGAATTTCAAGTGCAAAGTGATGCTTATCAAATTTTAGCGGTCATCGAGAAGCCATTTAAGAACACAGCATTACCACCAATGAATATGTCCGCAAGCCTAGGGGTTAGTATATTCCCAGAGGATGGTAATAATGTAGATTCTTTGATCACTGCTGCTGACACTGCTATGTATGAAGCAAAGAAAATTAAAGGTGATCAATGGATTAGATATAATCGTGAAATGTCAAAGTCATTAAACAGAAGACTTATTATCGAAAAAAGTATAGAACAAGCAGTTATTAACAAAGAAATATACCCTGTTTTTCTACCTCAGGTAGATATTCTAAACAATAAGATTAGGGGAATTGAAGTGCTAACTAGATGGAATCATCCTGAATTAGGTGTTATACATCCTAAAGAGTTTATTCCTGTAGCAGAAGAAACCGGTCAAATAAGGATGTTAACGGAATATATAATTGATACATCATTATTCATATATACTAAATGGGGAAAAATATATAATTTTTCAGAGGAAGTCTCTTTTAATATTTCCTCCACTTTATTAAACGAACCTTCATTTGTGTCGTTTTTATTGTACCAAGTAAATAAGCATTCCATTTCAAGAGATAAGATTGCAATTGAGATTACGGAAAATTCACAGATTTATTCTTCCTCTGTTATTTTAAATCATTTACATGATATCCATGAAGCAGGTATTCGCATAGTTATCGATAATTTTGGTACTGGTTATTCGAACCTAGCTTATATAGTTAATCTTCCATTATCCAAAGTTAAAATTGACAAGTTTTTTATTAATAGCATTGGAAACAACCAAAAGGCAGAAGCAATTCTCCAATCAATAATAGGTTTAGCAAATAATATGAAAATCGATATACTTGTTGATGGCATTAAAACAAAAGAACAGATAGAATTCTTGCATGTTCATAAATGTACATTAGTTCAAGGTCCCTTTTACGATGATCCACTTACCGAAGAACAATTTAACTATCGGTTACAACAGTTTGATATTCAATATTCTGATAGATTATAGAACTATTGATGATTAGCTGGCTTTGGTATGGTTCCGAAGCCAGCTGTTTTTGAGTTTTATAACAAATATCGTCTGGGTTCAATTTTCCGTAATGGGAGAGAAGAAATCATCCACTAATTGAAGTCTCAATTTATCTGGGTTCATTACAATATAAAATTCATTAATTTTGTTACTCTCAATGTAAAAGCTGATGACACTGTGTAAATTACTATTCATATAATTTATCATTGCAGGCTGACCATTGACATTTTTTATCTCAAAATAATAATCTGTAGAGGTCTTCTTCGCAATACCATATAAAAACGCCAATACACTCGGTAAAGAATGAATAGGACGTATAGCTGCTTTTACTTTTCCACCACCATCAGAATAGAGGGTAACATTTTCGGATAAAAGCTCTAGTAATATATTCATATGTTGTTGTTCAAAAGCATGGATAAATCGGTTAATAATAGATTTGTTATTTTCAAAGTTTAGACTTTCACTTTCTATACCAGAGATTTTTTGCTTCGCTCGACTTAATATTTTTCGGCAGTTATCCTCTTTCTTCTCTAAGACATTTGCAATTTCTGAATAGGAGAATTCAAAGACTTCTCTTAATAGTAAAGCTGCTCTTTCATCTGGTGCCAAATGCTCCATCATCCTTAAGTAAGCAATACTTAAACCTTCTTTTTGTAGAACATTATCAAATGGATCAAGAGCATGTGCTTCCTCAAACAATATGGGTTCAGGGTTCCATGGGCCCACATATTTTTCCCTTTTGTACCGTGAAGACTTTAAGCTATCTATACAACGGTTTGTCATCATCTTACAAAGATAGGCTTTTACGTTTTCAATTTTGTCTTCTTCAACTTGATAGGCTTTTAAAAAAACTTCATGTAGAAGATCTTCGGCTTCTACTACAGATCCTAGCATACGATAACCTATAGAAAACAATAAACGTTTATACTGTTGGTAAAGTTCATTGGTAATTTGCACAATATCACCTCTGCTCTTTTTCTATTATTTCTTCCGCAGCTTGTTTCGCGCTACTTACTGCTCCTTCAGCCAAAATGGAATGAGATGAGACCCAGTCCCCTGCTAAATATAATCCGGAAATCTCCAATTTAGATCGCTGTAACTTTTTTTCATCTCCTATTTGAGGTAAGCGTTGGTTCACCGTAATATTAGGCATAAAACGGCTTGAAATTTTGTTTTCTTGCCAGCCAGGCTGTATTTTTTCTAAAAATTGCTCTAGCTCGTATTTAAGTACTTTTCCATCTATATTATCATTTGGGTGAAGATATTTGAAAACGTGAAGCACGATAGTATTTTTGTTTTCGGAAAGAATAGCTGCATTTGAATGAACAGAATAGTAAAAAGGCTCCGTTATTTCCATAGCAAAAAATCGATTTGGTTTAGGAAGCTGTCTTAGTGCGACATCTAAAGCAGCCCCCTTTATAGGTAATAGCTTAGTAAAGAAATCCATTTGCATTTGCGTGATATTTTCACCTAACATTTTCATAAGCTCTTGAGGACTGGTTGTACTCAGTAAATACTTACATGTTAACTCCTCTTTAGTAGAAAGAGACAACCTAAAAATATTGTCTACTCTTTTAATTTCATTAACTATTATGCCTGTTTGTATTTGTACTCCAGAGCAAACCGCCTTGTTGTGTAGCTGATCAATAATTGTTTGCCATCCTTTGTCTATATAAAGTACACCCTTCATTACCATCTGTAGATGGGCAACTATAACACTTGCACTTACTTTCTCTGGGGCATGACAGTAGGTTGCTAGCCTACCGAGAATAAGGAGTAGAGCTTGAATATTTTTCGAATTGGTTAATTGTTGAATCCATAGTTGAAAAGTTTGCTCTGAAAGCTTTTCGATATCCGTACTTTTAAGTTTCAATAAAACCTTCAACCACTCCATACGCTCTTTCCAGCTCAAAAAGTCAGTTGTAAATACTCCTAGTGGGTTAAAAGGAGAAGCATATTCCACCTGGTCATTTATTAATAATCCCTGTAATTTTGGTGACTTACCATATAGTTCTATGCCGAGTTCTTGAAGAATAGGTACAGCGTTTCCTTTTGCGTAAAGTGCATGTGGGCCCAGATTAAAAAACTCCTGATTAATCTTATCCGTTCTAGCTCTACCACCAACTTTTTTATCTTTTTCAATGATTAATATAGACAACCCTGTTTTAGCCAAATAATTAGCTGCAACATAACCCGCCAAACCACCACCAACTATTACAACATCCCATGTTCCTTCCATAAGATGAATCCCTCCTCTGTTAGTTCATAACTTAAGACGGAGCTGGAGAATGATTTGTGACACTTTAAAAAAGTTTTTTACAAAAGGCAAAAAAGGAATACAAGATTAAAATTATACGAGAGCGAACTAGTGATCACAGCTTGGCATACCTGGAACAATTCCACTCGTTGGAGTTAATCTTTTTTGAGTGGATTGTTCATGGAGAATATTTACTATTATTTTCTGAATAACCTTTGACTCAGGTGTTTCATTTAAATGAAATGCAAGATTGCATTCTTCCATTGGGTCCCTTGTAACATTATATAATTCATACTGATCTTGGACTGGGGATTGCTTAGTTGTTGTTATACAAATAGCAACTTCCTTCGTATCTGAAACTGGTTGGGAATCTTTCAGATTTATCTCTTTATCATCTATTCCAGGATTACTCCAAAATTGAGGGTTATCAAAATAACGAGTAAGTTTCCATATCTCTTCTGTTTTTTCTTTTCCAGTAGGCAATTTCAAGATCACCGTTTCTAAATGATTCGGTTGAATAACTGATTCATATGGTTTTCCAGTTACAGAAAATTGGTTCAATCCTTTCGTTACTTCATCATCCGTCATAAAATATATAGGTTCGTTTGCTCGAGTGAATTTGTTATTCCCATTTAGCAATTCGGAGAGATCTCGTCCTACCAATGGATGCACTTCGGTATGGCTTTTTTTGAGCTCATTTTGAGCATCGGTAACATCGATATTTGCGAGACCTAGGAGTGTTGGGATAATGTCTAAATGGCTTGTGATCATGTCGGTTTCCATTGTAGTAGAAAACTTCGAGCTATGAATAATTAGTGGGACGTGCAGGGATTCTTCATAAGCATTATGCCATTTTTGAAATAAACCACCGTGAGCTCCAGTTAGGCTTCCATGATCTGCTGTAAAAACGATAATCGTATCCTCATAAAAAACAGAAGAATGAAGAGCCTGAAATACTTTATACATCTCATCGTCTACCTTTTTTTGAAGAGAATAGTAAAGCTGTCGATAAAGTAGTGAATCGAAGGTAGGTTGTAGTGCTTGTTGATATACATCTCGATAACTCAACTGAGCAGATGGTTTAGTGAGTAGGTTTTCATTAGCTGTAGGAGCAGGTGGAACAAAAGGGAGAGTCGGATCAATTTCAAAATTAAATGAGGGATTAAATCGAGTGAAAAGTCCAAGGAGAGTAATATCATGTGGATTTACAAAGGAGGACACAATGAGCCAGGGCTGATTGTCATCTGAATGTGCATTTTTCTCAAGCGAATGAATTAAATCGACGACCTCGGCTGCATAAACCTCATCCCGACCACTTATCCCGACGCCAGCAGAAGATCCCGAGTTTCGAGGATTTGACCCATGAGGTTCAGGACCAATCCAACCATCGAAACCATAATTGTTCAATCGATTGGCGTGTTCATAAAGCTGTTCTTGTGCACGATTAGATACACCAGTTTTAGTGTTGTAGCTAGGTAGGGCATTATGTGTACCAGGGATTAGAATATCCTCATCGGAAAGATGCCATTTGCCTTTCCAATAGGTTTGATACCCTGCAGTACGAAAGTATTCTCCTAAAGTAGGAACCGTATTATGATCTAACCAAAATACATCAGGATCGAATGCGCCTTTAGCAACACCAGTTGTTTGTGTCACACCGTGCAGTGATGGATATTGTCCAGTAAAAAGAGTTGCCCTGCTTGGTGAACAAGCAGTACTTCCAATATAATGTTTTAAAAATGTCATCCCATTATTTCTCAAAAGCTCTTGTGTTTTTAAATTTTTCATTCGCCATTCTTTTATAGCCTCTGTTTCGTAAACAGTCGGAAATCTCTCTTCATCTACAATCATAAAAAGAATATTTGGTCGCTTTTTATGTTGATGAGAACTTGAAAAGACTTTATTTGATTTGTTCAATTTAAAAACTCCTCCATTTATTTTGTCTATCTATTTAGCTTATGAAAAATGAAGGAGGTGTAATGGATATTTAGTCTAGAGAGATGTCCAATTATTAATAAAGGAAATAGTTACGAAACGTACATACTTTCTAATATTTGTACAACTTCTTCAACGGGAATTTTCATATCATCATTTAACCATTTTCGTATTACTTCGATGGTTCCTCCTGTTGAAAATGAGAAATAATATTCTAAATATGTATCATTAGCATTTGGTAACTTTTTCTTTTCTGCGATTGAATTTTCATAAGTAAAGTTCAAAATTGTATTAAATACCCGAGAGCTACTTTTTTCATTTAAAATGATTTTGCAGAACTCTTTGTTTTCAATTATTAAATTCAAAACTCCATAAAGGGAGTCGTCTCCTGAATTATTTATTTTACTCATCATATTCTCTATCATTTCATCTTCAATACTTCTCATTAAGTCAAACGGATCATTGTAATAAGAATAAAAAGTTCCGCGATTAATATCAGCTTCTTTACAAATCTCAGTTACTGTAATTTTATTTAAGTTTTTTTCCTGAAGTAACAGTAAAAAAGCATCTATAATTACTTTTTTACTATATAGGGTTCTTCGGTTTCCTTTTATACCTACCATGTATTTCTCCTCCTACTTATTATTCAAATTAATTTATTATGTCTTTAATTGGACAGTAGTTTTAAAAAATGTTCTTTTAATAACAGGCAGTTCAACATTGTTTATTGTTATCTTTCAATAGCTTTAATATACTATTTCTGTGCCATTAAAACAACAGAATGTATAAATAATAACTCGTTGTTTTAATAGGGAGGGTAATATTAGGATGAGAGGAAGCTTTAAATGGCAAAATATCTTTACAAGTTAGGTAAATGGGCAGCAAACAATAACAAAAAAGTAATCGGCAGTACATTAGCGATTCTGATTGTTATAGCAATCTTTGCACTAAATTTGGGACCAAATTTTTCGGAAGAAATGACTATACCAGGAACAGAATCAGAAAAAGCGCTTCAACTCATGAAAAAAGAATTTCCATCTAATACAGGTGGTCAAGTACAGTTAGTATTAAAAGCACCGGAAAATAAAACCTTAGATTCCGAAGAGGTTAACAAAGTAATTACAGATACATTGATAGCGATAAAAGACAATGATAAACATGTTGTTTCTGTAGTTACTCCGGTTGAATTAGGTAATTTAAGTAAAGATAAAAAAATCGGTTATGCTGTTGTTGCTTACGATGTGGCAGCCGATAAAGTATCGGAAAAATCAAAGGACAATATTATTGAAAATATAAAAGAGACTCGTGATGCTGGAATTCAAACGGAGTTAGCTGGTGATGTTGTATTTTCTGAACTGGAAATTGGAGGAATCACAGAAGCTATTGGAGTAGTTGTAGCCTATGTTATATTGGCAATTACTTTTGTCTCCTTCTTAGCGGCAGGAATGCCAATCTTAATGGCAGTTATAGGATTAGCTATTGGTCTATTATTGATAGTGATTGGAACAAATTATTTAGATATCACTTCTGTTTCGATAACCTTAGCTGCAATGTTAGGACTGGCAGTAGGTATCGATTATGCTCTCTTTATAATGACTCGGTTTAGACAACAAAGGAAAGAAGGATACTCCGTTTCAGAGTCTGTAGCAATTGCAACTGGAACAGCTGGTAGTGCCGTAGTGTTTGCAGGGATAACTGTAATTATTGCACTGTTAGGTTTATCTGTTGCACAAATACCATTTTTAACTATGATGGGTCTTTCTGCAGCACTTTGTGTTCTATTGGCAATATTGATAGCAGTTATTGTGGTTCCTGCCTTTTTAGGAATGATGGGCGAAAAAGTAGGACCAGATAGAAAAAATACTTTATTAAGCAAAATCAAAAGTGATAAAAAACAAACTACTTCCGATAGATGGGGGAATTTTGTAGCAAAACACCCGTGGAAGGTTGCGATTGTTGGAATTGTAGTTCTTGCTATAATTGCGACTCCTATGCTCCATATGGAACTTGGTCTCCCAGATAACGGTTCGAAAAATGAACAGACAACGGAAAGAAAAGCATATGATTTACTAACTGAAGCTTATGGACCTGGCCATCATGCAACGTTACTTGTAGTTGCTAAAACCTCAAGTGAAACTACCAATTTACAATTGGCGTTAAATGATACTATAGAAGAGTTAAGTGGTTTATCAAATGTAAAAAGTGTTAGTCCTGCAATTCCTGGACCTTCAGGTGAGCTATATCTTATTTCTATTACTCCAGTGACAGGGTCAAACGATTCAGCAACAAAAGATCTTGTAAATGATATTAGAAAAAGGTCCGATTTCTTGGAAAAATCCGATCATATAACATTAATGGTTACAGGTTCTACAGCAGTAAATATTGATATATCACAAAAATTGAGTGATGCATTGCCAGTATTTGCCCTATTAATTATTGGATTTTCATTCGTTTTATTGGTACTAGTATTTAGATCTATTCTAGTTCCATTAAAAGCAGTTCTGGGCTTTATACTTTCATTAGGTGCAACCCTAGGATTTACGGTATTTATTGTACAGGATGGAAACTTGATTGATTTATTTGGATTTCCTATTGCAGATCCAGTATTAAGTTTCTTACCAGTAATTGTGATAGGAATTTTGTTTGGATTAGCAATGGACTATGAGGTCTTTTTAGTTAGTAGAATGCGTGAAGTTTATACACATACAGGAAATGCACGAGAGGCTGTTTTAGCTGGGATGAGAGATAGTGGCGGAGTAGTTACAGCTGCTGGTTTAATCATGATTTCAGTATTTACTGGATTTATGTTAGCACCAGATCCAATGATTAAATCAATGGGCTTAGCACTCACATTTGGTGTTCTATTCGATGCATTTGTAGTAAGAATGGCTATTGTACCTGCAGTAATGATTATAATGGGGAACTCAGCTTGGTACTTACCAAAGTGGTTAGATAAAATACTTCCGAATTTAGATATAGAGGGAGAAGCATTTATGAAAGAAGTGGAAAAAAACAAAAAATAATATTTCGGTCGGTGAATAATCCAAAAAACTCTTAAACTACACACGTTTTTATGAACAAAAACAGGACCTATTCTATTGCCCGTTAATGCGGGACAAACGCCATAAGATTACCAAAAAAAAGGGGATGCTGGTTGTGACGTAGGTCACAACCAGCATCCCTAAAAATTTACTTGGTAATAATATAGCAACAAGTCTGTCCAAAGCACTTCGGAAAGCTTAGAAACAGGTTTTGAATGTAAAGGACTGGGTGTCTTTTTACCCAATTTTTTTATTGAAATTAATAATATTTTAAACTAGCCATTTTATTTAACTTTTTCTAGCATTTCTAAAAAAGCGGGAGGAATGGTTATTTGTTGGTTTGAATTGCTTAGTAACTTGGTTAACTCATCTACTTCGCTAATTTTATTTTCACCTTTAATTATTTTAACTTCATTATGCAATCTTTCCATTTTCTCATCTAGTGCAAATGCGGAATCTGCTGCTTCTTTCAACTCGATTAATAGTTGTTCTGGTACAAATTGGTCGTATTTATAAAAGATTTTATGTTCAAGGCTTGCCCAAAAGTCCATCGCAATAGTTCGTATTTGCACTTCTACTGTCACAATTTCCTTCCCGTCCGACATAAAAACAGGAGTTTCCAATAAAACATGTAAACTCTTATAGCCATTGCTTTTTGGGTTTTTGATATAGTCTTTTACTTTCAATACTTTTATATCACTTTGTTTTTCTAACATGTCAAACACCCGATAAATATCAGAAATAAAAGAACAAGTAATCCGCATGCCAGCAATGTCTTTCACATTTTCTCTGATGCTTTCTACTGAGATACCCTTACCTTTTCTATTAAGTTTTTTCAATATACTTTCTGGGGATTTCAATCTAGAATTTGTATGTTCAATTGGATTATACTCATGGATCATTAGAAATTCTTCGCGTAAAATTTCAATTTTTGTTTCAAGCTCATTTAATGCAAATTTATACAACAGCATCATTCGTGTCATTTTCTTTTTCATCTGCTGAAACTGTTCTACTTGCTCTTGATTCATCTATAAGGACTCCTTCAATAATATGCCTGTGAAAATAATAACAAATTTGTCCTAGCTAAACAAACTTATTGCTAAGTAAAACCAGCAAAAGGAATTATAATTGGGCTTGCTATCTTTATAGATTACGAATTAAATTTCTCTAGTATCTAGAGTTTTTACAAGTAAAAGTTGTTTGCAATTTCATATAATTATAGAGCGTTCGAGCATGTCTACCCTTTTGAGTATTATTGTTTATTTTAGGATGTAGCCGACGGAGAAATTCGCGATCACATTCACAACGATTATTTCCTCTTCTATAACAATCATCATGTGCTTTACAAGCTGTATCTACGTCATTTATCGGCGCACCAGGACCGCTACAACCGGGTCCACACCAATTATACCCGGGGAACACGCAAAAACGGGGCTTTCCATTTCCTCTACGTGCCAAATTAAAAACCTCCTTAGAATGTTTTATTACTTATAGTCTATTCTGTAGCTTTAATAATGTATAAACTCTTACCCACTTAAAGAATGTCCGATAGTTGGTGATAAGTGCCAACTAATTTCTTATTGACAGCTAAAGTTATTCGTTGGTATATTATGTGTAACCGGTTACACAATGAGATGAAAAGAGTGAAACAATTGGCGAATATTAGAGATGTGGCGAAAGAGGCTGGTGTTTCAGTTGCTTCTGTATCCCGTTATTTAAATAAAAAAGGATATATCAGTGAGGAAGCAAAAAAGAAGGTTCAAAGTGCGATTGAACTATTGGGCTATAAGCCGAATCTAGTTGCACGCTCATTGAGTACAAAACAAACCAATTTGATTGGACTAATCGTACCGGATATAACGAATCCATTCTTCCCTGAACTTGCTAGAGCGGTCGAAGATGTCGCGTTGTCTTATGGATATACAGTGATTTTATGTAATTCGGATGAAGAAGCTGAAAAAGAGATAAATTATATTGAAATGCTTAAGCAAAAATATGTTGCTGGATTTATTGTTGCGACTAATCAGTTACAAGCAAGTCATTATGAAGATTTAGATATCCCCATAGTTGCACTTGACAGGATGATTCATGATTCAATCCCAACTGTTTCTTCAAATAATATAGAAGGAGCTAGGCTAGGAACCTCCTATTTATTGGAGCAAAATTGTCAAAACATAGTGTTCATGCGTGGTCCTTCTGGACTTGGACCGGCTGATGATCGACTTGCTGGTTTTTTAGAGGCGATAGAAGGAAAGGATATTACATCACATATAATAGAATGCCCGTTTAACTTTGAGCATTCTGAAAGAATAGCAAAGAAGTTTTTAACTGAAATTGAAGGAGTAGATGGGATATTCGCAAGCACTGATGTATCAGCGGCTGGTGCATTAAAGGCGGCATATTCCCTTGGGATAAGTGTCCCATCAAATGTACAAATTATAGGGTTTGATGGTATATCCCTAGCTGGAATGCTGACGCCTGGATTAACAACAGTAGCACAGGATATTTATAAATTGGGTGCGATTGCTATGAGAATGTTGATAAAAAAAATCGAAGATATTGAACTAGATGATAAAGTTATTCAAGTTCCAGTGGAGTTAGTAGTGCGCGGAACAACAAGGAGTGAGTTACGCTGATTACAGTTATTGGTAGTGTAAATATGGATATAGTTGTACAAACAGATAATTTTCCTATACAAGGTGAAACCGTATTAGGACAATTATTTACGACCGTACCTGGAGGGAAAGGCGCAAATCAAGCAGTAGCCGCCGCGCGATTAGGTAGCAAAGTACAAATGGTTGCAAGCGTAGGAACTGATAGCTTTGGCAAAGAGCTTGTTGAAAATCTAGAAAAAAATGCTGTAAATACAAATGGTGTCATTATAAGTGATGGAACTGCTACTGGAATAGCCAATATATTGCTATCTGAAGGAGACAATCGGATTATCGTTGTACCTGGTGCTAATCATGCATTAACACTGGAACATATTGAAAAAATGAAAGAAACGATTCGACAAAGTAAATTTGTCATGATGCAGTTAGAAATTCCAATTCCAGTAATTGAATACTCATTAAAACTTTGTTCGGAATTGAATATACCTGTCTTATTGAATCCAGCTCCTGCAGGAGGCTTTCAAAAAGAATTTATGGATTATATTGCATATTTGACTCCAAATGAAACAGAGTGCGAAGTTATTTTTGGATTAGATGTGGAAGCTGTTTTAGAAAAGTATCCAAACAAGTTAATCGTAACTCTAGGTAGTGAGGGAGCTCGTTATTTTGACGGTGAAAAGCATGTCATTGTTGAAGGATTTAAAACGGATGTAGTAGATACAACTGGAGCGGGGGATACATTTAACGGAGCTCTTGCACATGCACTTGCACAAGGACTAGATTTAGAGAGTGCAGTACAATACGCAAATGCAGCAGCTTCATTATCAGTAGAGAAATTTGGAGCACAAGGCGGAATGCCAGCACATGATGATGTGAAGAAAAGATTAGAAGGAGCATCTAAATCATGAAGAAGCTTGGTATTTTAAACCGTGAGCTTGCTGCTGAGTTTGCTAAGCTTGGCCATACAGATCAAATTACAATAGCTGATTGTGGGTTACCGATTCCAGATGGAGTTCGTTGTATAGATTTGTCTTATGTAATTGGCAAACCCTCTTTTACAGAAATTTTTGAGGCTGTGTTAGATGATGTACAAGTTGAGTGTGCCTTTATTGCTAGAGAATTAAAAGATGCTAATACAAAGCTACATAAAATTGTTCAAGAAAAAGTTGGCAAAACTACAGAAATTTCACATGAAGAGTTTAAAGTAATGACACGAAATTCAAAAGTTATTATACGCACAGGTGAAGCTACTCCTTATGCAAATATTATTTTACAATCAGGCGTCATATTCTAAAGGTAGGTGAATAGCAATGATCGAAATGACTGGAATTTCAAAAGCATTCAATGGAAATACAGTTTTAAGTAATATTGAATTTGAAGTGAAAAAGGGAGAAATTCATGCACTAATGGGTGAAAATGGTGCAGGTAAATCTACTTTGATGAAAATATTAACGGGTATCTATACACGTGACTCTGGGGATATAAAGGTAAAAGGTCAAATAGTAGATTTTAAAAATCCAAAAGAAGCAGAACAACATGGAATTGCAGTTATTCATCAAGAGTTGAACATACTTCCTGATTTAACGGTAGCAGAAAATTTATTTCTTGGAAACGAAAGAACGTTTGGAAAAAGCCCGGTTTTAAAAACAAAAGAAATGAATAAACAAGCAAAGGAAATCCTATTAAGTTTGGGACTCGATATTGATGTAAAAATGGTAGCTCGTTCACTTTCCGTTGGTAAACAACAAATTATCGAGATTGCAAAAGCAATATCGTCCAATGCAGAGCTTATTGTAATGGATGAACCCACAGCGGCTTTGACAGATCGGGAAATAGAAACACTCTTTGTGACGATTCGAGCATTGCAAGCCAAAGGAGTTTCGTTTGTATATATTTCACACAGAATGGAAGAAATTTTTGCTATCTGTGATCGCATTACGATACTACGAGATGGACAATACGTTGGAGTTAAAAAAGTGAAGGATACAACATTTGATGAAATTGTTCAAATGATGGTTGGACGAGAGCTTGGTAATCGTTTTCCAGAACGATCTGTTAAAATTGGCGAAGTAAAGCTGGTTGCGAAGAGTTTAACGAGAAACGGTTATTTTGAAGATGTTTCCTTTGAATTACGAAAAGGAGAAGTCTTAGGAATAGCTGGTTTAATGGGTGCCGGACGAACAGAAGTAGCACAAGCTTTATTTGGATATAAAAAACTAAATAAAGGCGAAGTTTTTTTAGATGGTAAGTTAGTGAAAATCCAGAATCCATCAAAAGCTATAAAATTAGGTTTTGGGTTTGTAACGGAAGATCGAAAATCGGAAGGATTGATTGTTGATTTCTCTGTGAAAGATAATTTAGGCATTACCAACTTTGATAAGATCTCTAGAAATGGTGTAGTAGGTGCAAAAAAAGAACAAGAATTATACGATTCAATGGTAAAACGCCTTGGAGTTCGTACTTCTGGTCCAAACCAATTTGTGAAATCACTAAGTGGTGGGAATCAGCAGAAAATTGTTATAGCGAAATGGCTTGGAATAGAACCAGACATCCTTATACTAGATGAACCAACAAGAGGTGTCGATGTTGGAGCTAAAAAAGAAATTTATTCAATTATTAATGCTTTGGCGGAAAAAGGTGTAGCAATATTAATGATATCCTCTGAACTTCCTGAGGTTATTGGTATGGTGGACCGAGTACTTGTCATGCATGAAGGAAAAATAACAGCAGATTTAACAAAAGATGAAATGACACAAGAAAAAATTATGCATTATGCTACGGGAGGTGACAAAGTTGCTCAAATCTAGTTCACAATCATTTTTACAAAAACTCGGACCTGTAATTGGTTTATTACTAATCGTGGTCATAATTAGTGTAATGAGTCCAAACTTTTTAACGCTAAACAACTTATTAAATGTACTTCGACAAGTATCTATTAACGCACTAATCGCTTTTGGGATGACATTCGTCATTTTGACAGGCGGAATTGACTTATCAGTTGGTTCAATATTAGCGCTAACAGGAGCAGTAACCGCTGGATTTTTAGCAAGTGGTATGGATCCAATGCTTGCAATGTTTTTAGGGTTAATCCTTGGAGCAATTTTGGGTGCAATAAACGGTATTATCATTTCAAAAGGGAATGTGGCTCCATTTATCGCAACACTTGCAACAATGACTATTTATCGTGGTTTGACTCTAGTCTATACAGAAGGTAGACCTATTTCAGGACTAGGTGATTCTTTATCATTCCAACTGATAGGAAAAGGTTATTTCTTTGGAATCCCGGTTCCAGTAATTACAATGGCTATAGCATTTGGAGTATTATATTTTGTTCTTAAAAAGACAACATTTGGTCGTCGAGTGTATGCAGTTGGTGGAAATGAAGAAGCTTCTCGCCTTTCTGGTATTAAAGTAGATCGTATAAAAGTTTATGTTTATGCGCTTACAGGTACCCTAGCAGCTTTAGCATCATTAATTTTAACTTCTAGACTAAACTCTGCTCAACCAACAGCAGGAAATATGTTTGAGCTGGATGCTATTGCAGCTGTTGTGCTAGGTGGGACAAGTTTAACTGGTGGACGAGGTTGGATTGTTGGTACATTAATTGGAGCACTCATTATTGGCGTCTTGAATAATGGCCTAAATCTTATTGGGGTATCCTCTTTCTTCCAACAGGTGGTGAAGGGTGCAGTTATATTGGTAGCGGTTTTATTAGACCGAAAAAAAACAGTATAAAAGGAGAAATTAATCATGAAAAAAGTACATTTAGTTTTATTAATGATGATGATTATGCTTGTTCTTGCGGCATGTTCAACAGAGGCACCAGGTTCTTCTAAGGAATCAGACTCAACAGATAAAGAAGGAAGCTACAAAATTGGTTTATCTGTTTCTACTTTAAACAATCCATTTTTCGTAACATTGAGCGATGGGGCTAAAGCGAAAGCAGAAGAACTAGGAGCAACTTTAACTGTTGTAGATGCACAAGATAATGCGGCAAAACAAGCAAGTGATGTAGAAGATCTAATTCAACAAGGGGTAGATTTAATCCTTATTAATCCAACAGATTCAGAAGCTGTAGTTGCAACAGTTGAAGCTGCAAATGCTGCTGATATTCCAGTTATTACAGTTGACCGCAGTTCTGAAGGTGGGGATGTAGTAGCTCATATTGCTTCTGATAATATTGCTGGTGGCGAACTAGCTGGAGAATATTTACTTGGGTTAGTTGGAGAAGGTGCACAAGTCGTTGAACTTGAGGGTATTGCAGGTTCTTCTGCTGCTCGTGATCGTGGTGAAGGATTTAACAATATTGCAAATGGTAAATTAGAAGTTGTTGCTAAACAAACAGCGAACTTTAATCGTGCAGAAGGTTTAACAGTTATGGAGAATATTTTGCAAGGTAACCCAGATGTAAAAGCAGTTTTTGCACATAATGATGAAATGGCTCTAGGTGCACTGGAAGCAATTGAAGCAGCTGGAAAAGATATTCTAGTAGTTGGTTTTGATGCTACAGGGGATGCAGTAAAATCAGTAGAAGACGGTAAACTTGCTGGTACAGTAGCTCAAAAACCAGATTTAATCGGTCAAAAAGCTGTAGAAGCAGCAATGAAATCACTAAAAGGTGAAAAAGTAGAAGCTTCTATTCCAGTCGAATTAGAATTAATCAAAAAATAATAAGCATTTTGGTTCCACATACAATAAAAACTAAACAAATAACTAGTATAAGAAATAGCGTCCATGACCGAAATATCGGTTATGGACGCTGTTTTAATAAGATGTGAGTAGAATAACTACAAGGAATTTTCAACAAATTGTTCTTCTGATATTACTTGTAATCCATTTCTTTTAAGTAAAGCAGAAGTAACTCCATTTCCAATAATTTTCTTCCCTTTAAATTCACCATTGTAAATCATTAAACTACCACAGGATGGGCTATTCTCTTTTAGAACAACTATCGTTGCATTTATCTTTTTAGCCTTTTCTAGAGTAGCATAAGCTCCTTTTAAGTAAATTTCAGTAACATCTCTACCAGACTTCTCAATAACATTAGCTTTTCCATCAAGTACGTCTTCGCCGTCTCCTCCTATTATTTCAGCAGGTTCTCTGGGAGTTGAAAATCCTCCCAGTAATTCTGGACATATTGTAATAGCTTTATTTTCTTCCACTAATTTACGTAACTTAATATTTAGACTGTGAGTTCCATTATATCTTACCTCTAACCCTGCTAAACAGGAGCTTACTAATATCATTAACTAACATCCCTTCAATATAATCTCATTCCTTAATAAAGGTATTTCATTCATGGCAGTTGAATAAGCATAATACTTACTAACTTTCTAAAATACATTGGAAGCGTTCCACACCTGGATACTTTTCTCCTAAACTCTTTATTTTAAATCCACAATTCTTATAAAAATTCACAGCCTCTTTATCGGTCTCAGCAAAAATACTAGTTAATGAATGTTTAACTTTTATAAAACTAATCATTTTACTTCCTATACCTTGTCCTCTATGGTTTGGAGAGACTGCAATATGTTTTATTTCACAACGTTTTAGGCCTAAAAGCTCTATTCCTATACAACCGACAACTTCATCTTCAAAGTCATATCCATACAACGCTAGAACTGGAGATTGGATATATAATCCATATTCTCTCTCGATATTCCTTTCCGAGGTTGCCAAGGATAATAGTTTTCTCAAGTTAGGTTGAATAGATGGTGATTTCATTTCTTTCACAATGACGTCCCTCCTTGCATTAACCTGCAGCTTAATTCAATGGGTATGTTTAATGTTTTCTTCTCAATTACAGCCAACTAAACTAACCTTAACTTTCATACGTTCAAAACCAATAGAAGTTCTAATTTCAAGTAAATTTACAATTGAATTAACAAAAATACATTTACTGATAATAGAATAAAATGCTGCTACTTTTATTTAGTTCTCGAAAAAATGCATTGATCATGCAGTGATTTTACCTGATCAGCACATCCTTCGATTTCATTTATTTTTAGTATTAAAATTTAATAATTCTGTCTCTATCTCTTTATCTGATACAAATACTTCTTCATTGTTTTGGCTCTTACTTTTAGGAACTAACAATAATATGCCTAATATTAAAACAATTAAAATTAGCCATACAGAAATAGTATGCAAATCTTTCCCTGTTACCATAGCAACTTGAAATACAATTGAGGCTGTCAGTAATGATAAACTAATTATTAAAAGTCCAAATAACCTGTACATAACAATCCCCTTTCAATTCTTAGTTCACAAAATCGTTACTACTGATACTTATTCTAGATAATTAGTAGTTTTCCTTCTTAAACTACTGCTACTTTAGTTCAACAAATTCTACAAAAGGACATCAATCCCTCTGAATCAACGCCCCTGTTAATGAGAAGATATTTATTATTGTCCTTCTATTTTATGCCACTTCAAATCTTCACTGTTAGATACAGTTGTATCTTTTGGGTATCCGTAATAATAAAGCTTTTTTCCGTCTTTATTAAATGCAGTTGGGTAAAGAAAGTCTATTTGTTCACTAAATGGATACAAGAAAGAAATACGCTCTCCATTCTGTATCTCTTTTCTTTCTACAATAGGCTCGATACCAGCCTCAATATATGCGACTTCTTCATCGTATGAGATTACACTCAATAGGGTAGCTGCATCATTCCCAGTGGTAATGCTAATACCTCCAACTGTTTGAATTTTATCAGAACTATACGGAATGTTGGTTGATGCCGAACTGCGGAAAAGCACACCTGACTTTTCAGATAGTACTGTTTGGTACATCTCTGCTTCATCGCTCTTAAATAAAAAAATAACGGATGAATCTGTATCATATTGTTCTATCAACTTTGCATCTTTCGAAAGGAAATCATTACTTTTGGCAGCACTTAACGCAGTAAACCTGTACCCACTTATAAAAAATATAAGTGTGAATACAACTAACAATTGTATTGGTATTACAAAATTCCGTTTTTTCATCAATAAACTCCCCCTAAAATTGCAATCCTTTAATTAATCTCACCTGCCCCGTTTATTTAAGTGTAAACTTTCACAAACTTTTTTATATTTTAACATAAATATCCAGTTTAAGTGGGAGTAATTAAATAAGATGTAATGTGGTTGTCAGCATGTCATTCTACAATATATCAGCCTTTAGCTTTAACGTTGCCTTAAGAAAAAAAATCTCATTATGTCAAATAGCATCTTTTTTATCAGCCCAGAACCTGGCTCTAAAACAACATTGTATTTTCTGGAAATGGACTTTTTAAATGGATTGAATAGTCAAAACTTTTTTGACAACTATACTGGAAAATAATACTATTGCGTTAAACGATATATCGTTTTGCATGATTAAGGAGGCTTTGCAGTGGAATATAACAGTGGTCCTATGACGGAAGCAATGTACTATGTGTTATTAGCACTAATGAATCCAAGTGACAGATATAGACTGATGAATGTAATAACAGAGGTTTCACATGGAAGAGTGAATATGGGACCTGGAACACTTTATGGAGTTCTTGTCCGTATACAAAAATCTGGTCTAATTACTCTATCGGAGGATGATGGTAGAAGAAAAAAATACACAATTACAAATGAAGGGAAAGAAGCTCTGCAGAGTGAATATAATCGGTTAGCAGCGTTAGTTAATGATGGAATAATTTTGAAAGAAGGTGATGTGGATGAAAGTAGTTCTAAAACTGAGACCGAGTAATTATTGGCGTATTGGTGAGCATGAGAGTTGGTTTACCGATATGGCCAAGGAAGGGTTGCATCTAAGAAAGGTCGGATCAATATTTGTGCATTTTATTAAAGAGAAGCCTAAAGAGACAAGGTACAGGATAGATGCAATACATAATAAAGAGATTACATTTGAGCAACAGCAAATGTATGCTGAAAGTGACTGGTCTTTTGTTACAAGGTATGGAATGTTTAGTGTGTTTTCATCTCCAGTTGAGTTAAATGCCCCTGAATTACATACGGATCCTGAGGAACAAGCCTATACTCTCAAAGCTCTTGAAAAAACGATCGTTAATAGTGCTTTACTGGCAACAATTATTACATTAATACTAATTGGATTAATCTACTTTTTTTTATTTGTTAACTCCACACCTACTTTATCCTTCGTTGAAGGTGAAATTATTCAACCTCTGCCTTTATTTATAATTATTTATTTTACTTATAGCTTAATAAGTGCCGCAGTTGGAATACGTTCTTTAAGAAATAAACTAAAAGAAGGTAATGCAATTGATCATGCTGCTCCTTGGAAGAGGATGCGCAAGGTTAATTTATTGATATCAAATGTATTTATTGTCTTAGCTATTGTTACTGCAGCTATTCCATATATTCAGCTTGGCATGAAAGAGACACTAGAAATGCCTATAAATGATATTGATGTACCTATCGTGAGACTTTCGGATATTGAACAGAGTACTGAAATGGTAAGAAAAAAAGATTCTATGCGAGGAGATATTGATAGAGGCAATAGTTATACCTATAAATGGAGTATAATGGCTCCAACTCAATACGATGCACAAGAGCATGGTATCGTCTATGGGGAAGAATGGAAAGATGCTAGTGGCGTGTATTCGCCAAGTACTTATTCGAAGGTCTATAAAATCATTTTTCCATCTATGAGTGAAAACCTTGTAGATGATTTGATAGAGTGGCATGGTATGTTCGAAGGAAAAGAAAAGTTATTACAGCTAGAACATAGTAGCTTTGATTATTTGATAATTAAAGAGGACGACGAAACGAAAGAAATCTTTGCAGCTAAAGGAAAAGGTGTTATGTATGTTAGATATCATGGCTATGCAGAGATGGATATTCTTTTAAAAAATGTCGCTCAGCAAATTAGATTAATAGGAGAGTAATACTTTTATAAATTACGATTCAAACTTGGAGGTATTTAGATTAATAATCGTCATAAATAAAAGCTCAAAACAAAAACCTAGGGTATTTTCTTATAAAAAATTATTCTAATTTTACTACAGAATTTTAAATTAATGGTAGGTTATAAAATGCAAAGAGGTGGTGAAAATAGAAACAATGAATAAACAATTAGAAAATGAGATTACTATTCAAAAAAAAATGGTGGATGACCTTTCAAAGTATGAGAGTGGAGAAGTTGTTAATGATGAATTGCCACAGCTGCCAAACCCCAAACATTTGACAGAGTATATGAAAGAAGTGCTGGGTGATTGTAGGGAAGATTTGCAAGTCGCACTTTGTATAATCGATCTCGACCATTTCAAACGCTATAATGATTTTCACGGTTGTATAGAAGGAAATCGTTGCTTACAACAAGTCAGAAATTGTATTAAAACAATTTCAAGCGACAGACAAGGGTTACTTCTTCATGCTGATGGAAATGAATTTATTTGTTTTTTAACCGATATTAGTGCAGCAGTGTTTGTTCAATTGGGAGAGTCTTTAAGAGACGCCGTTGAACAATTAAGCTTACTATTTTGTTGGGAGCAGCATGCTTTTCAAGTGACTGCTAGTGTGGGTGGTGTTCATGGTTTAAGGGGTAGCTTTAAGGACGAAGCTGAAATGTTTTCTATAGCATATGAAGAGTTATATAAAGCCAAATCTAATGGACGTAATAATGTGAAAATTAAATTCCAATGATGAAAGTTACTAGATTATATAGAAATCTAGTAACTTTTTTTGTCTCTACTACTAGGACAGGGATATTAGCAGAAGGTTAAGTTAAATGGTTTGTTCAAACAGGAAGATAGGATTATGAAAGCTCGTTGAACCTAGAACAGCATTTCTTTACTTTTTGGCGCATTCCTCTACGACTTTTTATGGTAGCTCAATTGACTTTTATAAAAGGACAGAAAGAAGGAAACCTTGCTCGTTGGAGAAGGGTTTTCTTCTTTGTAATTTATGAGGAAGATGCAAATCAACAATTTCTTTCCTCATCGGTAGGAAAAAAATTTGCCTTTATCTAAATTCAATGAAGGCTTAAGATTATAAGTATGAACAAATAGTTCAAATTTTGTTTATTTTCTAATACTTTTAACGCAGGTTATTTTGGTCATTTAAAGTGCCAGACCTTTGAATACCTCGGACGCTCAGAGAATATGTAGAAAAGCCAAAGAACTAGAGGGTGGGATAAGAGTGCTAACCATAAGAGGGTTTAGGTTATTAACAAAGCTTTTAGAAGCCAGTGGTCCTATATATCTGAAGGATTTATCTGAAGAGTTTAATGTAAGCACGAGGATGATTAAATATGAAATGGATGACGTGAAAAAATGGCTCTGTGAGCAAGGAGGAAAAGTATTTTCACAACCAAATAAAGGGATTTGGCTTGATTGTGACGAGGAAAAACGATTAGCAATTATTCATGCCTTACCGGAAGTTGAAAGAAATAATGTTTATCTGAACCAAGAGGCCAGAGTAGGAAAAATGATTTTGTATATGCTGGTGAACACTGGATATGTAACTGCGGCTACTTTTTCCGAACAACTAGATGTAAGTCGAAATACTTCATTAAATGATATTAAACAAATGGATGAATTGCTCCGACCATGGAATATAGAGTTAGAAAAAATGCGCGGGACTGGTTATAAGTTAATAGGGGAAGAACTTTCGCTAAGGCTGCTGTTTGAACATTTGATCCATGCTGATTTGACGAATAATGATGTATATAAAATTATGAGTCGAGTAACAAGACGAGATGATTTAAGTGGTGGGGTGCAAATGATTAAGGATATACTTCCAATTTATAAAACTATTGAAAAGCAAATGGCTGAGTTAATTTCTTCCACACCCAAACATGTACTCTATGAATCAGAGGTATTGAGAATATTATTCCGACTTACCATCTCGATTACTCGTATGAACGCCGGATTTACGATGAAAGATTATCGGATTTTAAATAAAGCAGATCACAATGATTTAACAGTTCAACTAATGGAAAAGGTGTGTCAACAAATGCAGTATCCTTTGTTTGAAGAGGAATACCGCTATGTGTCGGGTGAAAGTGATAATGATCTCAATCAAATCGACATACTAAAGGTGACAAAAGAAATAATTCAGTATGTGAGTGAAATACAAGGTATTCACTATCATAAGGATCCAAAATTGTTTAATAATCTGTTTGCTCATCTTTCTCAGCGTTTCCAAAAAGGTGAAATCAATTTTACAGAGATTAATCCTTTTACGAAAGAGTTAAAGAGAGAATATTCAGCTCTATTCACAACCATACAGAGTGCATGCCAATTGTACCTTACACCTCAAAAAATTTCAGCGCCTGATTCATTTATATCATTAATAGTCCTCCATTTCATCGTCTCTTTTGAAAAGAAATTTGATCAAAAAGGTAAAATTCGTACTTTATATGTTTGCTCTACTGGAAAAGGTGTTGCACGCCTTATTAAAAATCGTGTTGAAAGAGAAATTTACGATATCGAAATCGTTAAAAATTGCTCGATTATGGAAGTAGATGAAATTTGCATACAAGAAGAGGTCGATTTCATTATTAGTGTCTTTCCGATTGAAACAGCTCTTCCGTTAGTAATCGTAGATTCCCTTCCCAGTAAGAGGGATATTGAAAACATTAAAAGTAAAGTGAAGGAATTACTTCGTTTTAAAAATTTTCAATTTAATAACTTGCTAGAAAGTACTGAGGAGAAAATTAGTGATAAAGATAATGAATTTATCAGCCAAGAAATTATCTTAAAAGGTTTTGAGATTAACCAAGAAGTTCAGTTAGCTTTTATAAATGAGATAAGTGAGTCAAAGAAGCAGGCACTCATGCTGCATATTTCTTTAATGGTCCATCGCTACTATTTCGATAAACAATACGATAATTATTCCTATTCAATAAACAACACTTATGACGTAGAGAATATTAAAATGATAAAAAAAATTTTAGATACACACGAATTACAGGTTCACGAAGCAGAGATTTATGCAATACTACATTATTTAAAATAGCTGGAGGTGTTCTTGTGCTAGAAGAAATCATCATAAAAAATGGGATTGTCATAGATCCAGAACAAGACACAATTGAAGTGAAAGAAATTGGTGTACGAGACGGGTTATTAGTAGCACCTCAAGATATAAGTTCTTCAAATGTAAAATATATCGATGCTGAAGGCTGCTATGTTTCTCCTGGTTTCATCGATATGCATGTGCATATCTTTACAGAACACACAGAACTAGGGATTGAGGCAGATCTTGTTGGTATTGAGCAAGGAGTTACAACAGTAGTGGACGCTGGGAGTTCCGGGTATTCAGATTACTCGACTTTTAAGGAAAAAGTAATTAAACCGAGTCGAACGGAAGTTCTTTCATTTCTTAATATATCACGAAAAGGCTTAACTAACGGCTTATCTGAACTTGCCAATCTGGAAGATTTAATGAGTTTGGGAGAAGCGAAAGAGATTTTTGAAAAGGAACCAAGCATCGTGGGGTTGAAAGCACGTATGAGTGGGAGTGTTGTTAAAAACAGAGGCATCAAACCTCTTGAACATGCTCGTATGGTAGCAGATCATATAAACGTTCCAATTATGGTCCATATCGGAAACCCACCTCCAAATTTGGAAGAAATCTTTCCTCTTTTACGTAGAGGAGACATTGTGACGCATGCATTTCATGGGAAAAAATATGGAATTTTAAATGCAGAAGGTTTACTGATCCCAGAAGCGATGGAGGCTTTAAAGAAAGGCATATTATTTGATATTGGACACGGCACCGATAGCTTCAGCTATGAAACTCTGATGAAGTTTAGAGATAAATACGATGATTCGTTTACAACCAGTACTGATATCTATCTTAAAAACTATCAAAACCCTGTTGGTAGCCTGATGAATACAATGTCCAAGTTGTTGGAATTAGGGATTCCCTTAATGGAAGTTGTAAAAACGGTTACATCGAGAGCAGCAAGGTCTCTAAGGGCAAGTGATATAGGGTCGTTAGCTTTAGGGACTACAGCCGATATCACGATTTTTAAAAAGATAAAACAACGAACGATATTAACTGACTCTATGGGAGTAGAACTAGAGGCGAGTCAAATACTCAAACCACACATGGTACTGAAAGATGGGAAGGTTGTACAACTATGAATACACAAAATTTAAAAGAGCAAGAGATAATCAGTAAAAGCGGGAATCCAGATTTATGCATAGATGTTTTAACCTATTCAAAAGATTTTTTAGAGTCTAAAAAAGTTCTCATGACAGTACCTCAATGGCTTTCATTTGTTTCACATATTTCTGGAATGGTTTATCGCTCAACGAATGAAGAACCAATTCAGTCGGTGGAAAAAGAAATATTTAATGAAGTCTCGTCAGAGTCTATTGAGATGGCAAGTGAAATTTGTAAGCAACTTAGTAATTTACATGAAGATGAAAAATATCTTTTATCAATTCACTTTGAAGCTGCAAAACTAAATGAAGAATAAATAGGAGGAATGTGTGATGAGCAAAGTTATTGTTGTGATTGGTGATCGATTGGGAAAAGGGCAAAATGTTGGGAAAGGCGTAGAGGCAGCAGGGGGCATTGCTATCGTTATTAGTGGAATGGCTGCTGATATGAAACTAGGTGACAAGATGAAGGAAGAGAATGCAGACTTGGGCATTTCTTTTTGTGGCAGTGGAGGAGCAGGAGCTATTACAGCACAGTCAAAGTATGGTTACCCAGCACAATACGGTATGCGTTCCATTGAAGAGGGGTTAACAGCTCTTAGGGAAGGTAAAAGAGTACTTGGTTTTGGGTTTAACGACTCTGAAGAGTTAGGAAGAAGACTAACAGAAGAGTTAGTAAAAATAAGGGGGTAATTTTATGAAAAATGTTATTGAGACAAAAGTACGTACCGAGGGCAAAGGTGATTCGAAAGAAAAAGCACTGAACATTGCCCTAGGCAATATTCAGAAAAAAGTTATGAAAGATTATAAGGGAAATATGATTATTCGGATTGAGCCTATTGACGTCGACGTTGTAGAGGCGAAAGAATTTTCGTATATAGAACGCTTTTTGTTCTTCTTTTTTCCACGAAAAAGAAGCAAATACAGAGTTGTATTAGATGTAAAGATAAATTTATTTCTTTTGAATGTAGAGGAAATCAATTTCAACAAGGTGGAACAAAAAAATAATATAAAAAGTCACGCAATGGGAAGTCTTTTTCCAAAATAAAAGGAGGAATGAATAGTGGAATTACTAGTGATTATCATTAAGTCAATCATCATTGGAGGATTTGTTGGCTTTGGTGTTGGTGCTGGTGCAGCTCGGATGTTTCATGCTCCAAGTTCACAAGGTATGGGCGCATTTCGGACTCTGGGAGAGCTAAATGCATGTGCGGGGGATGCTGCGTCACATTTTTCTTTTGGTTTAGGATTCTTTTTTAATGCTTGGGCATCTTCTGTTGGTGCTGGTGCATTCACGCAGGATGTGGATCATCGAATCATACCAAACTGGGCAGCTGCATTATTAATGAGAAAAGGAAAACGTCCAGAGGATACATTGCATAATCCGAAGAAGATGGCAATTACGGGAGCTATTATCGGGATACTCGTTGTTTCATTCTTAAATTCAACAGCATCGGCAATTCCTGAATCACTGCAAGCAATTGCACTAAAAGTATTAGTACCTGCGGCGAACTTGCTTATCAACCCTGTAATGCCAGTTATCTTCTGGTTAGCAGCTTTGGATTCTGGTAAACGATCTGGAATCTGGGGAACAATTTTCGGTGGAGCAGCACATTTGGTCATGGGAAATGCAGTTCCAGGTGTTGTTTTAGGGATATTAATAGGTAAAGGTGTAGATGACGGCGGTTGGAACAAGATTACGAAGACGTTATTGGTTTCTGTAATTTTACTGTTTGTATTAAGTGGGTTTTTCCGAGGATTTGATATTGCTTTTCTCCAAGGATTTAATCTAGAAGCACCTGAATGGTTGATCGATTTACACAAATTAATCGGATATGAGGTGAAGTAAATGGGTGGGAACAATGAAATTAATATGAAGAGTTTTTGGTATGCAGATTGGTCATTTCCACTTTTGGTAGCCCTATTGTCTTCAGGAGTATTTGCTGGTACACATATGTACTATGTATATAAAATTGGGGCATTTAATGATGTGGCGATTGTTGCGATGCTTGAAGTAGGTCTACAAGGAGGGGGCTATGGAGTTGCAGCAGCATTTGGAGCTAGTTTCCTATTTGCACGTATTCTAGAGGGTTCTCTTGTTGGGATTTTAGATATTGGCGGAGCTATCCAAACGGGAATAGGAATTGGAATACCAGCTCTACTTCTAGCTTCAGGGATCACTGCACCACTTGAAAACTTCACACTATCTTTACTTACTGGAGCAGTTTTAGGACTTGCAATTGGTTATACAGTCATAGTAATTCGTAAATTTACAGTGGGGCAATCTAATTCCACTTTTGGTGCAGACGTAATGATGGGGGCGGGGAATGCATCGGGAAGGTTCTTAGGACCTTTAATCATCATTTCCGCAGCATCGGCGTCAATTCCAATCGGAGTTGGAGCTATTGTTGGAGCCGCAATTTTTTATGCTGGAAAAAAACCAATTGTAGGTGGTGCAATAATAGGAGCAATGCTGTTAGGTGCATTTTTCCCAATTTCATTAGACTGAGGTGAAAAAGATGGATGTTTTTACACGATTAGGTTTAAAGCAGGTGATTAATGCGAGTGGAAAAATGACGGCTCTCGGAGCATCAGCTGTGAGTGAGGAAGTTGCGCAAACATTGAAAGAGGCCTCGCAGAATTATGTAGATATAGATGAAATTATGGAACTAACAGGGACAGTGATTGCTGAAGTAACAGGGGCTGAGGATGGCTGTCCAACAAGTGGTGCAGCAGCAGGAATAGCGATTAGTGTTGCATCAGTGATTGCTGGTACTAATCTGACACATATTGAAAGATTACCATATTCAGATGGATTGAAAAATCAAGTGATTGTTCAAAAAGGACAGCAAATTCATTTTGGAGCAAGCATTGCACAAATGATCAGTTTAGGTGGAGGCAAAGTAGTAGAAGTAGGTCAAGCAAACAAAGTAGAAGCAGAACATATCGAAGAAGCCATTAATGAACATACGGCCGCACTTATGTATATTAAGTCTCATCACGCTATTCAAAAAGGTATGCAGTCAATTGAAAAAATGATTGAGATTGCAAAAAAGTATCAAATTCCTTTTATTATGGATGCTGCTGCGGAAGAAGATTTTCAGAAGTATATTGCGATGGGTGCAGACATCGTTATATACAGTGGTGGTAAAGCATTAGAAGGCCCAACATCGGGGTTTATTTGCGGTAAAAAAGTATTAATGGAAGCATGTAGGAAGCAATACAAGGGGATTGGACGTCCCATGAAGATTGGAAAAGAAGGAATTGCCGGTTTGATGGTGGCGTTGAAACAGTATTCTCACAAAGATGAAAATATCGAGCTTCAAATTAGTAGAATGAAATCACTTTGTGAAGATTTAAATGGGGTTCCTGGTTTAACATGCATGATTAAACAGGATGAGGCAGGACGAGAAATTTACCGGGCAAATATCGAGGTGAACAGTAAGGAAGCAGGCATGGACGCAGCTGAATTACTGCATGCTCTAGAATCAGGAAATCCAGCCATCTATTTACGCCATCACTATGTGAATATCGGAATATTATCAGTTGATCCGAGACCTTTACTTAAAGGACAAGAAGAAACAATTGCAGAGAAGATTAGACTAATATTAGCTCGAGGAGTGAGATAATGCCATTTAAACATCGTGTTGTTTTTAATGTATTAGCGAAGGATTTAAAAAATGCAAAGGAACTAGTGCAAATTGCTGGAGACCGTGTATTAGTCGGAGTGATGGTCAAGAACTTCCCGACAGAAGAGGCTGCTATCCAATTAGTAAAAGAATTCAAAGGAAATAATATCCCAGTATCGGTTGGGTTGGGTGCAGGAGACCCAGCGATGTGGAAAAAAGTGGCCGAAGTGTCTGTAGCAACCCTACCGGATCACATCAACCAAGTGTTCCCTGCATCGGGTTATACGCTTGGAAGATTGGAACAAACTACAGAAAATGTTCCTCTGATCAACTCGATGATTGAGCCAACTGGCACTCCTGGGCAAGTATATATTTCCACAGGTCCATTGAGTTCTGCTCACCGCGAGAAGGTTACTTGTGAACTAGCCGCAACGATGATTGCTGAAATGGGGATTCCGTCCATTAAGTTTTATCCGATCGAAGGAGTAAAGTATCTCGATGAATTAGCAGAAATGACGCAGGCTGCATCAAAAGTAGGTATTAAAATCATTGAGCCAACAGGTGGAATTGACTTAAGTAATGTCCATGAAATTGTACAAATATGTCTCGAAAACGGTGCAGAACTTGTCATCCCACACCTTTACTCATCCCTTATTGACAAAGAAACGGGTGAAACTAAATCATCAGCGATGAAACAATTAGTGGAGCTAGAGTGGTAAAGATTTCTGTATAAGTTTGCGTAAGGAAATGGCTGGTGATGAAATAACATACGGCTGTTGCTCGGCTTAGGTACTGATGAATTATCAAAGAGTGCTTCCCCAATATTGATGTCCGTAACTCGTCAATGGAAGAAAAGGGATTTTAAACTGCTTGCAATAAGAGTGATTCAACTGGAAACTTTCGAAATTTAATTTTTTAACAAAATCTAGTTAATAAATGGTAAAATACAATAAAAATTAAATAAAGGAAGATAAAATATGTGCATTCAAAGAGCTACATTAAATGAGCTTGATTCACTGACGGAACTTTTTGATTTATATAGATTGTTCTATAAACAAGAATCGAATCTTGAAGGTGCGAGAGCTTTTTTAAAAGAAAGATTAGTAAAAGAAGAATCAGTAGTTTTCATAGCCTATGATGAGAATAGTCCAGTTGGTTTTGTACAGTTATATCCATCATTTTCTTCCGTAAGTATGAAACAATCATGGATCTTAAATGATCTATATGTGAAAAAGAGTGCACGCAATAATGGATTTGCAGAAAAATTAATAAAAATGGTCATTAATTTTGCAGATGAAACAGATGCAAAAGGAATTTTACTTGAGACGGATAAGGAAAACATTCCAGCACAAAGACTTTACGAAAAAATTGGTTTTATAAGAGATTCAAATTACTATTACTATTTTTCTATTTAGCAAATTATTTAATGGCCTAAAATGTGAAAATTATATTCAAATGATGAAAGCTACTTGGGGTTGAAAACCAGTAGCTTTTTTATATTTTTTTCAAAGGAAATTCAAAAGCTCGTGCCGAATATAATAGAGTAGATTAAGAGTGGGGGAGACAGAAAATGGAATCTGCATTTGAAATGTTTTCAGCTGTTCATATAACTTCAATGATTACCTTGTGTTTTCTAATCCTTCTTTTATTTTATAATAGGAATAGATGGACTATTCAACAACAGAAAGTCCAATTCATGGAACGATTTTTCGCTCTTACTTTATTCATAATGGATGGTTGTTATTATATATGGCTTGTTCAAACAGGAAGATGGGATTGGGGTAACTCATTACCATTAGAACTATGCAGTATTAGTTTGATCATAGCAATTGTTTTGCTTTGGACTGGAAAAAAGAAGCTTTATTCATTTGTTTTTTTCGCTGGTATTGGAGGAGCAATCCAGGCAGTTGCAACACCTGTTTTGGATTTAAACTTTCCTCATTTCAGGTTTTTCCATTTTTTCTATACGCATTTTGGAATCATTTTAACCGCGCTTTATTTTACTTGGGTGAGAGGTTACAAGCCAACCTTTAAAGGCGTTATCCAGACGATGATTACGTTAAATGTATTGCTACCATTCCTATTTTTTATAAACTTTTTAGTGGAAGGCAATTATATGTTTTTACAGGAAAAGCCAAGAGGTGGAAGTTTGTTGGACTTTTTAGGGCCCTATCCATGGTATATTTTATCACTAGAATTAGTTGCGTTTATTGTATTTAGCTGTTTATGGCTTTTGTTTAAGGAGCGTAACAAGCAAGGGGAGGGTGTAAATGTTAAATAATCCAACGACCTTTTCTGAATGGTTAACACCACATTCCATAGAGTGGTATCAACAGCTCTCAGAGTTACAGCGTATTTATAAATATACTTGGAACTCCAGCATTACTAAGCCCAGCGGAGAGTCTATTTTTGATGAAGAAGTATCAAAAATGATAAAAAACAAAAGAGTTCTAGATGTTGGTTGTGGACATGGTGATTTTACTAAATTTTGTAGCTCGATTGCAAAACAGATTGTAGGATTTGATGTAACTGAAAATTTCTTAGAAGTTGCTAAGGTGAATGAAAAGTCGAACCTTACATTCATTGTTGGAAATAGCAAACAAGGATTACCTTTTGAGAAAAATGAATTTGAATGTGCATACACTCGAAAGGGACCTACATCTGCTTATCCAGCCCTTACAGAAGTAGTGATGAAGGGAGGATCAATTCTTGGACTTCATCCAGGTGATGGAGCAGCAAAAGAACTACCTCTAATTTTTCCAAATCTATTTGACTACTCTTTTGGTACACCAATACTAAATAAAATAAATCAACAATTGGAGATTAGTAGCTTCACTTCCATTGAACTGGAGCATGTAACAAGTATAGAATATTTGCATTCTCCTATCGATGTATTAAAGTTACGTTGCTTTGGTCAAAAGACATCTATTTACGAAAGGCTAAAGGAAGAGGATTTATCGAAAGTAACTAAAATATTTGATGAAAATAGTACAGAGCAAGGCTTAGCTGTAACCAATTCTTTCTATATCATTCGTTTAATTGTTTAGACGAATCGAGTGTTTTATATATTTCTGGTAGGGAACAGAAAATAGAAGACACTTAAGTAGGAGGAATAATTATGAGCAAAACTATTTTTATTACTGGTGCTGGAAGCGGACTTGGAAGAGGTGCAGCAATTGGACTTGCTAAGAAGGGTCATCGTTTAATCGCTACAACAGAAAACACTTCTCAAAAAACAGACCTATTTCGAGAGGCCAATGAATTAGGGTTAAAGATGGAAATATTCAAGATGGATATTACGAACGAACGTGACCGTGCACAAATGGAAGATTATGATTTTGATATATTTGTTGCAAATGCAGCTATCAATGAAGGTGGACCGTTAGGAGAAGTACCGATGGATCGATTTCGTGCATTGTTTGAGGTGAACGTTTTTGCTACGTTAGAAACTGTACAAATTGCTGCTAAAAAATTCGTAAGTCAGGGCAGTGGGAAGATTGTATTTATGAGTTCCATTGCAGGTGTATCAGCAACACCATATGTAGGTCCATACACTGCTACAAAGCATGCAATCGAAGGAATTGCCAAGACCCTGGAAAAAGAGTTAAAAGAGTTTGGAGTGCAAGTGGCAACGATTAACCCAGGACCATATAATACAGGATTCAATGATAGAAGTGCAGAAGAAAAATATAAATGGTACAATGAAGACAGTAATTTTACTAACAAGGAAGATATGCAAAAACAAGAAGCACAATTAGAAAACCAATTTGATCCTAAAGATATGATTGAAAAAATGATAGATATCATACCTGCAGATCATCATAAATTTCGCACTATGCATCCAGAAGAAACTGAACAGCAAGCTAAGAAAGCTCAACAAGAATGCTGGGATATGGAAATTTAGAATCTTTCATATAGGAGGTAGAGCTAACCAATACATCGGTGCTCTACTTTTTTTATGTAAATAGGTTAAGATGTTTAGGTAATTGGGTTTTAAAAAAATTTTAATACATAAAGAAGAGGGGTTACGATATGAACTTATTTAAAAAATCGGGTTGGAGCAAAGTTATTCTAGTTATGTTAAGTATTATTATACTTGGAGCATGTTCGGATGAGGAAACACCAAAAGAAACAGATACGCCAGGTAAACAATTAGCAATAATAAAGAATTATGAACTTTCTACCAGAAATCTTGTTTTGGATGAGGTTGAATGGATAGAGGAATCGGACAAAGATAGGATTAAGGAGTTAGGGCTGGACGTGGAGAAGGACTTACCAACTGGTTTTGTGATGTATAATGAAACAAACGAAGAATCTACTATGAAAGTAGCCGAGGATGCAGAGTTCTTACTTGTTAATCAAGAGAATCCCTCGGAGCCTAGAGTAGTTGATGAGAAGGAATTTATCACCTACTTACTTGGTGTCAAAGGACCTTATTATGTGACAGTTGAAGATGATGTAGTAGTGAAAGTTGAAGAGAAATATATGCCATAATGGTGGAAAAGCACTCGAGTTACTGTTTAGAAACAGTAACTTGAGTGCTTTTTTGTTACGAGTATATAGATGTTAGGAATATGGGCTATTTTTAGATTTTATGGGCAGTGGTAATAGTTTTATGGGTTATATTGGTGACTTTATGGGCGATACCGTGATTTTGTGGCGGATAACAGCAGTTTAAGGGCTAATTCCACATTTTTATGGGCTATCTCCGGATTATATAAAAAACATCGTGTTCAAAATCACAGCTACAAGTGATTTAGAACACTTTTTAGTATGTGCTTTATTACTAGAATAAAAGTAAGAAGAAATACAAGGAGGACGAAATAGATGGGATTCAAAAATGTAAAAGAACAGAAGGAATCTTATAGTGGAGCATTATTTGCCTCTCTCGTTTTTGTTGGAGTACCGATTATTTTATGTATCGTTCTACTACTAGTTTTATATATGGATAGAGTTTGAAAGGAGGAGAAACTGTATGAAAATGCATCGCTCAGAAGAGATTTGGCTAATTATTGGAGTAGCAATTTTAGTTATTTCGATGGCAATCACCGGATATCAAGCTTTCGCTTTGGATATGGGGACACCTAGTGGACTAGAGACAATAGATCCACAGAAAGTTGATGAAACAGCACCTTTTGATAAGCCTGGTGTTTATAAAACGGGAGACAATGAATATGAGGTCGTTATGACCCTACAAATATTCTCTTTCACTCCAATGGATATCGAAATTCCAGCAGGAGCAAAAGTAACTTTTGTCATGACATCTAAGGATGTTGTACATGGTTTCCAAGTGGCAGGCACTAACTTAAATGCAATGGTAACACCAGGGCATATCCAAAGGGCAACACAAAACTTTGATGAAGCCGGTGAATATTTAGTTTTATGTAATGAGTATTGTGGAGCGGGACATCAGATGATGAGTACTACGATCACAGTTAAATAGAGGAAGGAGGATCATCATGGAGGCAGTAGCAAAGAAAACAATGAAACAAAAAGTAAATAACGTGTTAGGAGCCAATCCTCTGGATGCACGATTTTCTATTGCACTTTTTATAGTAGCGTTTATCGCGTTTTTTATCGGAGGAGTATTAGGTTTGCTTCAAGGTCTTAACCGTGCTGGAATATTAGAATTACCAACATGGCTAAATTATTATCAAGTACTTTCAGCACATGGAGTATTATTAGTTCTTGTGTTTAGTACAACATTTACTATTGGATATTTTTATGCAGCATTATCTCACACATTAGGAGGATTACTTTCAAAGGTTAGAAAACTTGGATGGATTGGCTTTGGATCAATGGTAGTTGGGGTTGTCTTTGTTGCAACAACTATTATCATGGGTGATGCATCTGTTATGTATACGTTCTATCCACCTATGGCAGCATCTGGTTGGTTTTACGTTGGATTAGTATTTTTGGTTATAGGTATTTGGCTATGCGCTTTTGGTGCATTCATCAATGTGGCCGACTGGAGAAAGAAACATAAAGGACAGCATATTTCTTTACTCGCATTCTTTGCAGTTGGTGTGTTTGTGCTTTTGTTCTTCGGTAGTATAGGCGTAACAATTGAAGTATTAATGATTATTCCTTGGGCATTTGGTTGGACAGATACGATTAATGTTTTATTAAGTCGCACGCTGTTCTGGAGTTTTGGACATACGTTAGTAAATATTTGGTATCTGACCGCAGTATCTACTTGGTATATTGCTATACCTAAAATTATTGGCGGAAGACAATGGAGTGACACGCTCACTCGACTAGTTGTAATACTATTAGTAGTTTTAAATATTACTGGTGGATTCCATCACCAAATTGTCGATCCAGGAATTACTGAAGGTATTAAATTCATGCATGTATTTATGAGTCTATCTATTGGATTCCCTTCATTAATGACTGCATTTGCAATGTTTGCGATATTTGAACGCTCTGGTAGAAAGAAAGGTGCGAAAGGTCTGTTAGGCTGGATTAAAAAATTACCATGGGGCGATGTTCGATTCCTCGCACCAATGATCGCGATGATAGCTTTTATACCCGCTGGAGCCGGAGGTATTGCTCAAACAAATAACCAACTAAACACTGTAGTACACAATTCAATGTGGGTTGTAGGTCACTTCCACTTAACTCTAGGGGTTACGGTTGTATTATCATTCTTTGGAGTTGCTTACTGGTTGATCCCTCATTTGACTGGACGTGTTCTTACACCTCAAATGAATAAATTAGGGGTAATTCAAACATTAGTTTGGACAGTTGGTATGGCATTAATGTCTGGGGCTATGCACTATGTTGGCCTATTTGGTTCTCCAAGAAGAACTTCGTATACAACTTATGGAGATAATGCAACAGCTTTAGGATGGGATCCTTACCTATTGCTGCTAGCAGTTGGTGGTACATTGTTAATGGTTGGTGTCGTGCTAATGGTCTACATCGCATTCAATCTAATGTTCTTTGCACCAAAAGGACAAACGGAATTCCAAATCGCGGAGCCAGAGGAAAATGCTGCGCCAACACCGAAATGGACAGAACGCTGGACATTATGGATTGTCCTAATGATTTTAGTAGTTTCCATGGCATACGTAATTCCGGTGGTAGATATGATTGTAAATGCACCACCAGGATCACCACCATTTAGAACTTGGTAAAACGTAGTAGAGATAGTCTTTGAAGGCTATCTCTTTATTAATAAATATAAGGTTGTGATTGTTATGAAGAACAAACAATACAATTCAATAGCAATCTTTGTTGTCCTATTATTCGGAGCAATTTTATTTTATATCGGAACAGACGGATTTACTGCATATACAGTTGAAACTGCCAGAGTGAATAAATTAATGGAGGAAAATCGAGTTTTCCCTGAGGTTACATTAGAAGATAGCAAAGAAAGAGTATATTCCTTTTCAGAATTCGAGGGAAAATATGTGATGCTAACATTTATATACACTGCTTGCTCCGATGTTTGCCCACAATTAGAATTCAATTTAGCTGAGGTATATAAACAAATTCCACCCAAGTATATAGGTAAGGATATCGTCTTTTTAAGTATCAGCTTTGATCCAAAGAATGATGACCCGGCAACTCTTGAGAAGTATCGCTATTATTTTGATAGCGATGGTGAAACATGGAGACTGGCGAGAATCTCAGACCAGCAGCAGTTAGATGGATTACTGATGGATTTTGGAGTGACTGTCATCCCTGATGAAAACGGCAACTTCCAGCATAATTCCGCATTCTATTTAGTAGATCCAAATGGTATTTTAATCGAAGTTATGGATTATGAAGAAATCGAATTAGCGGCGGATAAAGTAAATTCCATTCTCGATTCGAAAGTGGGGGAGTAGTTTGAAGTACGGACTAGTCCTATATATTTTCTTGATGCTACCACCTGTTGCGAATTTAGCAGAATCAGTTATGGCTATTCATATGCATATGCAAATGACGTTGTTTGTTGTCGTTGGTGTACTAATGGCTCCACTTTATCAAAAGATATTCGCTAGATTCTTTGAAAAATGGAATAGTAATGGGGTACCTGGTATTCTTCTCTTTATGGTGATACTCGGTTACTGGTTGCTTCCGAGAACGATGGATGAAGCACTGTCGATACCCGCAGTCGAATTATTTAAATTTATAAGCTTACCATTTTTAGCTGGAGTTCCATTACGAGACAGCTGGGGTAAACTAAGTAACGTAGGAAAAAATACATTATATGTTCTACTGAGTGTAATTTTTGGGGGCATGGCATGGCTCTATATCGCATCACCCGTACAGCTATGCAATAATTACTTAATCATCGAACAAAAAACACTAGGCTGGGGCTTCGTATTTTTTGCAGTCAGTATTATGATTTATTTCATCTCAACACTGATAATTGATCCCTCTGATTACGAATGAAAAATCGGACAATTTGTGTATCAAATTGTCCTTTTTCTATTGGATGGATTTTGAAAATACGTGAGAAACTGAAGATTATGCAGAGGTCGAATCGTTAAAAAGAAAGCTCCTCTCATACGTAGTGCACCATCGTTTATCCGAGAAAATCCCTATCTTATCAGGCGGACTTGCGATTTGCGAGAGTGACCTTGCTATTTAACAGGTTGAACTTGCTATTCTATTGACTAAACTTGCGATTCTCCTATTTTCACAAAATCCCTAAAATAAAAATAGACTTACCCATCAAGAGTAAGTCTATCCCTGACCTCTTCTATAACAGCTCTTTCGCTAGGTCACTCATTTTACTCGGACTCCATTCTGGCTCCCATACGAGATTTACCTCGACCTCTCCAACTTCTTCTAGTTGACTGACTCGGTGTTTAACTCCATTTGTAATACTGTCATGCATGGGGCAGCCGGGGGTAGTGAGCGTCATAGTTATTATTACATTGTTGTTCTCATCTGAACATACTCCGTAAACCAACCCTAAGTCCACGATATTAATACCTAACTCTGGATCGACAACATCATATAATGATTGTTCTACCAATTTCCCGTAAGACATTTATAAGAACTCCCTTCCTAAATGCTATCTAAATAAAATACGAATGATGGAAAATGCATATAAAAAGGATGTTACAGTTAGCAATGCTTGGAAATTCAAAACGACTAAACTGATTTGTAATAATGCTCCTGTAGCCAATCCAATAATACTAACGACAAACAAACTAAATAATACAACGCTCATTTTTTCGTCAATCATATCCTTCATCTTTGGAACTTTTTCTTTACCGATTTTATCTGCGTATTTATGTGTCCACCATAGAAACGGTACAATCTTATACAAGTATCCTAAAATACTAAATATAATCCAGCTCATTACGTAAAGAAATATTAACCAGCTCCAAATGGATGAATCATTTATTCCAAACAGACTGAGTATTAAAGCAAGAGAATGAATTACTAGACCGTTTCCTATCGCAATTACCGAAAATGCAAAAGGCTTATCTAATTTCTTCTTTAAGCGTTTAAGTAAAATTGCTCTCATATCTAAGACAAAAAAAGAGAAACCGATAAAAAGAAATAGCCAGCCGATTGTAGTTAGTGCATCCAAATCAACCCAAAAGGACACAATTAGTATAAGCAGTCCGAACACATAGGTTGAGAAGGAAAGACTAGTCCATTTCAATGTAAATCCGTGAGAAAGGCTAAACATGGGCACTAACTTGTAAGAGAAACCGAATATTAAAAGTGTAAACCATCCTGCTACACCTAACGTAATATGAGAATATAGAATTGAATGATGGCTTTCTATTCCACCGTAGGCAATATTCCAAGCGAGTACAAAGCCTGCCAGAATAGTGAGGGCAAAGCTCGAAACAGCTGCAATGACGAAAAATGAAATCATATTTCTCTGTTTTTGTTTACTGATTGTCATAGCCATTTGGAAGATAAATAAAGTAATACCAAAGATTGTTAGGATTCCTCCATAAATTGCGGATGTAGGCTTAAATCCAAGAGTTAGAGTAAGGCTAGTTATTCCTACAACTGTAATTACAAATTGGAGACAGCCCAGTTTTTGATTCCAAATTGGAGTTAAAAATGCAACGGGAACTAATTGATACATTGCCCCCATAGCAATCATTACTGCAAAGCCAAGCAACAGGAAATGTGCACCCATCCATGAACTAGGAAGTCGAAATTGACTCGATACTAACAAATCACTATTCAGCAAAAGAACACCTTGTGCTACAACAAAAGCTATTAATGCATATAAAATAAATGCTAATGGAAGTTTAATATTTGTATCCGATTTTAAACTTGTTGTTTTCATGTTATTCACCAGACTTTGTAATTGTAATTTTAAAGCTTCCATCTTCTAGTGCTTCTGTGTTATGTAAATAGCCAAGCTCATTTAACTCTTCATATAAAAACATTGGTCTACGATCATTAATAATAGTAATTGTTTCACCTACATGTATGTTTTCTAGCTTTGTCAATGTGCGCATCATTGGCTGCGGTGGTTCTAAGCCACGATTATCAAGAATCACTGTTATCCACTTCTTTCTGTATATAAGTAGTTTGCCAATGTTTTTTCTCTAGCTTAATCACTTCGTAGACGAATCCTTTTTTACTTAATAGTTTGTGCAATGGTATGGGATTGAATGGTGCATGAAGCACGAAAATCTGACCAGGCTTTAACTGTTTAACCGCTCCCATAATCTTGTCAAAAGGCTCTTTTTTAAGTAATAAATCCTCTCTCACGTCAAGCTCCACAATCTTTTGCATGTCCATAGTATCCCACCTTTATGTTGTTAACTATATGATAATCATTTTCAATTAACGATGTAGTGAGCTACGTCACTTAATGTAAAAAGGCTTAAGAAAGTCAGTATAAAGTTTATTATTAAAAAGGAATTAGATGCTATTAGTAGAATGTAATAGAGAATGTTCAATGAGTAAGTAGGTAGATCTATTTAACTACAACTGTGAGGGGGGCTTTTTATCAAATTAAAATTAACGATCGGCATCATATGTTTAATGGTTTTATGGGGGTGCACAGAAAAACAGCTAATATCGGATGAAACGATTCGTATTGGAGTTATTGGCGATAATCTAGAAAAATTTGAGTATTCAAATGTCACTTATGAATCTTTAAAGGTTGAGGAATTGCTTACAAATGACGAATTGAAAACGAAGTATAATTTTCTAATGATTAGTAACGAACATTTTAATACTGTATCAGATAGTGATTATATATCTCGTTTTGACAGTATACAGATGCCTATTTTATTTGTTGATTCAACAAAAGGTTGGATGCCCTTTATTAGCCCACTAAACATGCAAATGCCTAAATTATATAATGAATATAACGATGAACCGTTTAAGAAATCAATCGTTTCAACTTATGAACTTTCAGGAGTGTTTAGTGGAATATCATTTCAATATGCAACAGATGAAAAATTATCACAAGAAGAATTTGAAGAACTAGCGACTTTTATTTCAGATAATAAGCTTGCGAAAGTGGAGTCCTAAACTTTTCAATTTTTGGGGGTAAAAATGCCAATCTTTCAGTCAATGAATAAAAAATATAGCAACGCAATTGGGTGGGTTAAAGAAAATTCATATGGAATAGATTCATTATCAGAATGTGGTATGGATCATTTTGAGTTTTTAGAACAAGTTCTTAAAGATAAGCGGATAGTTTGGCTTGGCGAAAATGGTCATGGAATTGCAGAGCATTCCTTACTAAAGACTAAACTGATAAACTTCCTATACCATAGAATGGGATTCAAAGTAGTGGCATTTGAAAGTGGATTAAGTGAATGTTATAGCTCTAACTACATTAAAGATAAACTTACAGTTAACGAACTAATGAGTAAGTCCATTTTTTCATTATGGAAAACAGAAGAAACATTACCATTGTTCCAACAAATAAAAGAGAGTGACGACTTAAGACTTATAGGCTTTGACTTTCAGCCATCCAGCAAAGAGAACTTACTTTTAGATTTCCTTGAAAGTATCGATATTAATTTCACATTAGAATTTAAAGAGCATATCAACAAGCTAGACTATATGTTAATAGATTGGTATAGGAATATCGGAAAATATAAAGCGACAAGAAAAAAAGTTCCAAAAGATATTTACACTAGTTTTCAAAAAGATAAAAAAGTGCTCTTTGACCTCATTACTCAGTTAGATATAGAGCTAGAGACTTGGAAAGAAGAATTTCATCGCAAAGACTTATATGTTCCATATATTGTAATTCAAAAGTTATTAGATAATAAACGGAAATTTATAGATAGATTAGACGCTAAACACGGGGATTACTTAAAATTTCGAGATCAAATAATGGCGGAGAACATAGAATGGATTTGCAATAAATTATATCCAAATGAAAAAATAATCATTTGGGCGCACAATACTCATATTTATAAAAACATTCAATCATTATATAGCTACAAGCCAATGGGTTCTTTAATGAGTCCTAATCTAACCAGTCAATCATATTATCTTGGTCTGTTTATGTATGAAGGAAATGCAGCTTTAAATAATGGTAGCGTTTATGAGTTAAGAAAACCTCCTAAGAAGAGTTTGGAAGATTATATGAATCATAGTCCCTCTCCAGTATCATTTCTAGATTTTTCTTGCGTTTTACCAAATGAATCTAATAAATGGATTTTTAATAAAACGATTATTATGGAATCAGGAACGATGCAACAGATAATTACTCCTGCAGAGCAACTAGACGGAGTATTCTTTACAAAAAAAGTATCACCACCTCGTTATATATAAATGTTTGCTGCAACGAAATTTTACTAAGAAATGGAGCAGAATTAATGACTACTGAAATCATAAAACAAAACAAGCAAAGTTGGGATGTGGTAGCTCACCATTTTAATGGAGTAGATGCTTTGCCTAATTATGGTCCCTTTGCGCAAACTGAAAAGGAATTAGGATTATTAGAAGGCGTGGCAAACAAGAGAGTACTGGATATTGGTTGCGGAAGCGGACACTCATTATTGTATATGGCGGAAAGAGGGGCTAGCGAACTATGGGGAGTCGACCTTTCTGAGAAGCAGATTAAGACTGCGGAGAAAACGCTAAAAGGTTTAGAAACTCATTTATTTTGTTCCCCTATGGAAGTTGATATTGGATTGCCGAAATTGTATTTTGACTGTGTGTACTCTATTTATGCAATTGGATGGACTACTGATTTGACTACTACCTTTAGATTAATTTATTCCTATTTGAAGCAAGGAGGAAGCTTTGTATTTAGTTGGGATCATCCGTTATATCCTCATATAGCCAGTCAAAATGGGCAACTTAGTCTTAATGGTTCATACCAGGAGGAAGGAGTAACAACATATCCGAACTTCAAAGGTGAAGATGCTCCGATGGTAATTCCTAAAAGAAAGCTAAGTACCTATATAAATGAATTGATAAAAGTAGGATTCACGATTGACTCTGTAATAGAAAGTGATGTATCAGTAAATTATGAAACGGTTCCAGAAGAAGTATCTGATCGATATTATTCTTTATATAAAGCAAAGAGATTCCCGACTACTATGATTATTAAAGTCATAAAAAAGTAGTTTAAGATTCGCAATAAGTTCACTTTATATTTTCATACGATTGTAGGTGCATTAGATCTGATTCTTTTAACAGTAACTAACATCAAATATTATGAAACTATTGAAGTTAGTTCAGGTTATTTGCTACCATTCTTTGGGTTTATTTCTTACGTTTTCTTATATAAATTATCTGGAAAATAAAGCTGGTGTTAGTAAAAAAGTTATTTGGATCAGATCTATTTCGTCAATCGTTATATTGCAGTTAATTTCAAAGGTATTTTTTTAAAATATGTCAATTTCTAATAATCATAAAAAAGGCATCCAATTAATTTGGTTGCCTTTTTGTCTTAAAACAATTCATCTTTTAATTTGTCCATGTTCAAAATAATATTTCCTGCTGGATCAGAGCTTATTAGTTTTGACTTTTTTAAAGAAGTAAGAGTTCTGCTAACTGTTTCGCGGCTCGAGCCGATCATATTCGCTAAATCTCGGTTTGTGAACTGCGTTGTGAAAATATAGTGATTGTCATCACATTTCTTCCCATGACTTTTTACTAAGCGTAATAATAATAGAATAATTTGCTCGTATGTATTATGTAACATTTTTTCTTCTAAACGATTTTGTAAGTCTACGATTTTATCTCCGAGTATTCGGAAAATCTTTACACAGATTTCTGGATTAGTTTTTAGAAATTCCTCAAACAAATGAATAGGTATATATATTAAAATTGCATCCTCTAATACCTCGGCATGAGCGGGATAGGTGCCTTTTCGAAAGAATCCCATATGAGGAAACATTTCACCTTCGCCGAGAACATTGACGATTTGTTCTTTTCCTTGCATATCCGTACGATATATTTTTATCTGCCCTTGATGAATAAAGTAAACATTAGTTAGTGGATCGTCTTGCATAAAAATATGTGTTCCTTGGCGATATAACCGATTCTTTGCTAAGTCAAGTATTGGTTCTATTTCTGCATTGGTCAAATCTTTAAATAAGGAAAACCGTTGTAGAAGTGCTTGTATCGATTCTACGTTCATATAGCTCATCCTTTCCTTGCGATTGTCCTTTTCATTGTACCATCAATAGTTTCTCTTTGGAGACCAATGACAAGTGATTAAAATCATAGGGGATATGTGTTTATCCTCACTTCAGTTTAGAATGGTAAGCATTATGATATGAACAGAATCAAAAATATTGGAGGGAAACTAAAATGAGTAATATTCAATTTGCAGTAAAACTAAACGCACCAGATATTGAACCAAGAATTCGTCATCCTAGAATATTTGAAGCATTTGATGCTTTACAGTCTGGAGAGTTTTTGGAGCTTTCTAATGACCATGATCCAAAACCATTGCTCTATCAATTTATGATGGAACGTGAAGACACATACACATGGGAATATATCGTAAATGGTCCTGATCATTGGAGAGTCGCTATCGGCAAAAAATAATATTTCACTTAGAGATCCTAGAGAGAGCTATTTCGGGATCTTTTTGTTTATTATTTGTCATATCTTCCTATTTTTTATGTGAATAATATCACTTCGGATTAAAAGTAAAAATGTTAAAATCCAAGTATAAGTTAACTTACGGTCATTTTAGGAAATAAATTAGGAGGGAATAAGTATGTTTTCAAGAGATTATAATGAAAATCCATTTATCGTTATCTGGGAGTTAACCCGTGCATGTCAGCTTCATTGTTTACATTGTCGTGCAGAGGCTCAGCATCATAGACATCCATTGGAGTTAACATTAGAGGAAGGGAAAAAGTTAATAGATGATATTTATGAGATGGAAAATCCATTGCTTGTATTTACAGGTGGGGATCCTTTGGAACGACCGGATGTATTTGATATTGCAGAGTACGCTATTAAAAAAGGAGTCCGTGTATCTATGACTCCATCAGCTACTCCAAATGTAACGAAAGAAGCAATGCAAAAGGCAAAAGATATAGGACTAGCTAGATGGGCTTTTAGTATAGATGGTCATTGTGCTGAAGTTCATGATCACTTTAGAGGTACAACTGGATCGTTTGATTTGACGATGAAGGCTATCGAATATCTAAATGAATTAGAGATGCCTTTACAGATTAATACCGTTATTTCAAGGTATAACTATGAATACTTGGATGAACTAGCAGAAATGGTGGAGAAGCTTAATTGTGTCCTTTGGAGTGTGTTCTTCTTAGTTCCAACTGGTAGAGGGAAAGAAACAGATATGATCTCACCCGCAGAGCATGAAAAAGTGTTTAGATGGCTTTATAACCTCTCTAAACGTGTGCCATTTGATATTAAAACAACTGCAGCACAGCATTATCGTCGTGTAGTTATTCAACAAAAACTACGTGAACAAAAAGGATTGAGCGATGAAGATCATATTTTCTATGAAGATGCGTTGACTATGGGGGATACCGGTAAAATTGATGGATTGGGTCGAGCGCCAAAAGGAGTAAACGATGGAAATGGCTTTGTCTTTATTTCGCATACAGGTGATGTATTCCCAAGTGGACTACTCCCGATAAAAGTTGGTAATGTCCGTCAAACACCATTAGCAGAAATTTACCGTAATTCTGATGTATTCCAAAACCTTCGGAATCCCGATAAATATAAAGGAAAATGTGGAGTGTGCGAGTACAACAAAGTGTGCGGAGGATCCAGATCCAGAGCATATAATCTAACAGGGGATTATATGGAAAGCGAACCATACTGCGTGTATATTCCACAATCCATGCGCAAGAAAAAGAAGCAACCATCCGTATAACCTGAAGACAAGTAATAGAGCTAAAGCTATTACTTGTTTTTGTTTTGTATGTGTCTAAAATCTGGGCAAGGGCAGACTAAAAAGAGTAATATAGGTATATTAGTCTGAAAAATAAATTATTAATTGAACACAGAATAGAGGGGAAGAAATGGATATATCTTTTAAAACTACAGAAGGTAGATTTAATTACCGAGTGGCGGGTTTAATAATGAAGGATAACAAGTTGCTAATTATGCAAGATAAAGGTCAGCCATACTTTTATGTTCCAGGTGGACGTATTAAAATGAACGAAAAAAGTGAAGATGCAGTGAAGCGTGAAATTCAAGAAGAGCTCGGCGTTGAAGTGAACGTAAACCGAATGCTTTGGATAAATGAAAATTTTTTCAAAGAGGAGACTTCTGAAGAACAATTTCATGAAGTTTGCTTCTTTTATTTGGTAGAGTTAAAAGATAATGAACACCTCAAAGGCAATGAATTTGTAGTTGATGAGGAAGGGAAGATACATACGTATTATTGGAAAACACTTGATGAAATTAAATATATTAATCTATATCCACAGTTTTTAAGAGAGAAAATAGCAGACCTGCCTTTACATATAAATCATATTGTGGAAACTTGAAATAAGGTAAGTCACTACTATATGGGAGAGAATCTATTGATGAAAATTAAAGTGAAGCGTAGTGAATTGCAGAGTAACGACGATATCTGGAATGCTAGTGAAAGACTAAGTATTTATGCAACAGCTATTTACACGGAGATGCTTGAAATAGTGGAATAATAAAAAACGCTGAATATTCTCAGCGTTTTTATTAGGGTTTGGCATTAAGGAGATATTTCTATTTATTAATAAGTCGTCACTTTAGTAAACTTTTGCAATGTATAAATCCAACGTTGCCACCAAGTAAAGTTATCTTGGAACTCTTTCAACTCTACTGTGTACATAGCATCTTCATTATTCCAAAGTCGTTCAAAATAGCTTTCCATTTCTATTACTAACTCGCTATCATTTGGCGCAATTACCTTTAAATTATTTTCTAGATTATAATCGTCTAATGTTCTTTCGGTGTAGTTAGCGGAGCCATTCGAAATAATCGTATGCTCATCCGATTGAATCCAAATTGCTTTTGTATGATATTGACCGATAACGGTATTATACCAACGAACATTTAACTTTCCTTTCGTGTCTTCGACCATTTCCTGTACGACTGGACGATTTGGAAGTCCGGATTTTTGCTGGCCAAATGAATTTTCGTTTGGGTCGAGTATCATATTTACTTCTACACCACGATTTGCTGCATCAATTAGTGCATTAACGATATCTCGTTTAGCAACAAAAAACATCCCAAGCCAAATTTTGTCTCCCTTTTTTGTTGCTGCTAAGTCCCCAAGTAACGAATCAAGGATCTTTTTCTCAGTTAAATACTGAACTTTATACTGTCCACCAGTTTCTTTCGTATCAACACGAGGCAATTTTGGTCCCCCTGAAAACAAAGAAACAGCTTCCTCTGATTTTAAAATATCATTTATAATAGGACCAGTAACTTTCAAAGCAATATTTCCATGAAATCCACTTGCATCATGAGGGTTAGAAGACGTTACCATAGCTTCTTTCTCCGTTACTACAGCCTTCCGATGATTGGCCTTCACATTAAGTAATGTCAAATAAGAGGCAACCGTCATCTTTGGTGCTTCACTTGCCATCGCATTCGAAATCCAGCCCTTGCCACCGAAGTCAAACCATTGGAAAAAAGTACGATAAATCCCCGAATAGACGGGTGTAGAATCTCGCAAAGGATCTAATTCGGTATAAACAATTTCTACGCCAGCTTCCCTCATTTTCTGAAACCATTTATTTTCATAGGATCCATAGCCTTTGTTCAATGGGTCAGTGATAAATATTACAGGCATTTCCGGATGATCTATCTTTTTTTGAGCTAATGTTGAAGACAAAGTATCAGCGATCTTAGGAAAATCTTCCTTTTCATCGTAAAAGCCATCAACCAAGAAAAAATCTACTACAACAAAATCCTCAGCCTCCTCGATCATGTTATATACTTCTTCAAATATATAGTTTTCGTGTATGATGCCAGTTCCTTTTCTGTCCTGTGCATACGTTAAATCAGTTATCATTTCAACTGAATCCGTATTATGTACCTCTCCTTTAAAGGAAAGTCCTTCTGGTAAAGGTTTATATGTATGCCACAGTATCACAGCAATATAAATAAGCGCAAATACTCCTAAAGAACCCATCACGATTCTCTTTCTTTTACTCCATGGCTTGCTTTTCTTTTTAGCCATTTTTCTTCCCCCTACTAATTCTCTTTTTAAGTGCTTTTCCCCTATATAGATGAATACAAACCACTTATAGTAAACCACGTTGATATTGGTTATGAATATGGAAGTTGGTTCCATATATAACAATTAGTTCTGGATATTTATGTTAAAATAATAATAATATATTGTGAAAGTTCGCACTTAACCGAAGTTGGTGTGAATTAAAAAGGAGGAAATTATCTTGATAGTGGAAGATGCAAAAGAAACTCTATTGCTGAATAGCGACAAAAATTTTAAAGCATTGTTAGAAATTATTGAATCTGTACCTAGTAGAAAAAGAGGTATTCCTATTGAAACTCAAGATAGAGATAAGAATTTTCGTGATGTATTAATGCATCTGTATGAATGGCATGTAATGCTTGAAAGATGGTATAGAGAAGGTATGGATGGAGATATTCCTTTTATGCCAGCACCTGGTTATAAATGGAGTAATATCAAGCTACTTAATATGCAAATTTGGGAAAACTATCAAGATGTAACATTAAATCAAGCTATAAAAAAATTGAAGTTGAGCCATGAAAGAGTAATGGATTTAATTAGGTCACATACCCATGAAGAAATCATAACTAAAAAATTCTATAAGTGGACGAAAACAAGTAATTTATACAGCTATTTTGCAGCAAATACTTCCAATCATTACATTTGGGCTATAAAAAAATGTGAAGTAATTGCAATCTATTTAAAAGATGAAGAAGAGGACAAGTTTGTTAAATAATGCAATATCTAATGGTGCTTTACTTCAAGTTCAATATGGAGTAGCGCCGTTCTTCATTATTGATCTAATTGGCGTAGGTTAGTTGAAGAGTGTTTTTTCTTGTGTTCAACGATTGGGCAAGATAATGAAATTGCAAACTTATGTAATCATAGGGAGGAAGTATTATGTATTTAGTTTTATCAATTGTTCTAAGTACCATTTTAGGTGTTGTTCTAGTTTCTTTAGGTACATATATAGCTGGATTCATTGCTTTCGGAATTATTGTAGGCTGTTTGTTTAGAGGCCTGTATTTACTAAACGACATACGCAAGATCCTTGACAGTTCACCTAAAAAAGACAAAGTTCAAGCAGCATATGAAAGTTATTTGAATGAGAGGGATAATGGTATCCATTGAAATTATCAGCTATGAATGCTCTCGTTGAACAAGTGGCGACATTGTACGAATAGCTTTTCTTGTTGAACTAACCGGGTAGTTTAGTTCAAGAGTGTTTTATTAACTTGCATCGATACATAGATTGGGTTGTTTGAGGGAGGTTTTTTGAATGAAATTTTTTGTAGATGATGACCATTGGGATGTAATGGGCTATGTAGAGGAATTAAAGAAACTATTACCAAGATTTAATAAAGAGACATCAAATTTTTTGAAAAACCATTCATTTCATGATGGAAAGGTTGTTTCTCTTACTGTATTGAATCAAGAAAATGCGAAAACAAAGGACCCGACCGCAATTAAAATGGTTATTGATCAATATGAAGAGGGCGCGGGGATATATGAAATACACTGGTTAAACGTCCGCAAATTTCTAATGGATTTTGATATTACACGAAATGTTTACGGTAATAAGCCAAATAAAATTGTTTTCGGCGGTAAAAAGGGACTTGATGATTGGGGTTACGATGAAATTTTACTGTTGAGTAAGAAAAAATTACAACATGAGATTTTTTTATTTTCACAGACAAAAATACTTATACATTGCTCGGATATTAAGATTAGAAAAATAAAATCTTAGGAAACAAGCTGATCTTATTAAATGCTATGTTAAAGGCAAGGATTGACTTTTAAATATAATAAGTTATCTAATATCACGGCAGGTTAGTGAAAGAGGAATTAAAAAATGAGAATAGAATACAAACATTGAGGATTAGGATTCTTATCAATTATTCAACTTTAAATTATTTTAGGGGAGCGAATGACATTAATATTAATCAAAATGTAAAAACGTCGGGTGCGTACGTTTTATACAGGGGGTTGTTCATTTTTCAGGTTGGGCCAACAGAAGAATCAGATAACCTTGGAGTAGTTAGACTTGGTGGGCATAAAGAATTTGAAGAAACCGCATTAGAGACAGCTAAGCGAGAAGTTTTTGAAGAGGCTTCAATGAAAATAACTCCAATAAATTCTCCAATAACTTATCATATAAGTGAGTGGGGAAATAAGTCCTCCATATTACGTTTAGGCGAGGAAACAGCTCCAATTTTAATTAAAGGAAATGAGCAGGAATCTTTATCCATAATGTATCTTTCCTACTCTGAAGATGAACCAAATCCTTCTTCCGAAACAAATGGACTTCTTCTATTAACTCAAGAAGATGTTCATCTTATCTGTAATAATAAAATTACTTTAAATGATTTTATTAAACAAAATGGAAAAGCGATATTAAAAGAAAATATAAATAGAGATTTATTTTTAATACCTTTTCCTCAATTATTATTTCTTTCAAAATTGTTAAAAGAACATCAAGATTTATTCATCATAAAATAATATTAATTAAATGAGAATTTAGCTAAGCAGCAGTTTTGGTACCCCTCGCTGTGTTAATGATCAACAAGCCTTAAGACAGCAGTAAATTTAATATGCAGCTGTAGGCAAGCTTCATTTAGGAATTATAGTTCCTACCAAAAAGAACCTACATACAATTTCAAGTTTCAAACAAAATTATCTGTATGACTAGTATCTTCAAACAGTTCAAAATAAATTAAAGTACAGAATATTCAATTTAACTTGAAACTTCCCTATAAATCTAGCGTATTAAAACAATACAGAGAAATTTAATCAATGATTTAAGGGGGAATTATGAAAATTTTAAGTCTGTCCATACAAAAGTATATACTGGGTGTCGTTGGGATTATTTTATTGAGTTGTGCACCAATTCTCTTTACTCTAGGAAATCTTCTCAATTTTAAATTGTTTTTTAAAGAGTTTGGTAGTGTATGTAAGGCTTTGATAACCCCTGCTGAATGGCATCTCAGTTACTTAGAGATAACAACAATGGAAATGATTCCGTTTTCTTTAAGTAGTTACTTTAATGGGCCATATCTATACTCTATGGCAATATTAGTTCTTGCTTTATTATTGTCTCTATTCGTATCGTTCTTTTTTGCTGTAATGACGACAATTAGCAAAGGACCATTTAAAAGAGTTATGTCACATTTTTCTGAACTTTTAATAGCCATTCCTGATTTCTCTTACATATTTATTTTTCAAATTGCTGTGGTACAGGTTTATTTAATTACTGGCTACCGTTTTGTATCTTTTTATAGTTTAGGTGGAGAGGTAGTTTACGTTGCACCTATTCTCTGCTTATCTATTGTGCCGACTATACTATTTTACAAACTTTTCGTAGCACTGTTCGCGGAAGAGATAGAGCAGTCTTATGTAGCGCTGGCAAAATCTAAAGGGTTATCGAAAATGGAAATTTTGATAAGACATTGTACGTCAAATGTCTTAAAAAGTATCTATCATCAATCAAAATCAATCGTTTGGCTTACTTTATCTTCATTATTAATTATTGAACATCTTTTTGGTATTCAAGGAATTCTCTACTATTTACTCAATGATTTTAGTCCAAAGGGTATAACCTTTATATTAATTTCCATTTTCACTCCATTTTATATTTTTTATCAAATAGGAGAAAGAATAGTAAATAAGAAGGAAATGGAGCGAAATGCACTTTTTGAGAAAATGCAGGTGCCTTTATTAGACAAAAAACAATGGAAATCTATCTACCTTGTGAAATATAAAAAGAGTTTTAAGGTAAAACTCAATCCTTTTAATAATTTTATCTATAAGACTCCACTGTTCATTTTATTAACCTTGTTAACAATAAGCCTTGGATATTTCTTTATATATGATGATCATATTGAACAGGTTAATTTTGTCTATAATGAAACAGGAAAAATTGTGAGTAGAGCTCCACACCCACCTTCTTCAAACATGATATTCGGTACAGACACATATGGCTATTCTATACTCCAACAGCTATTAGTTGGTATTAAGTATACAATTCTCTTAACATTGATTATTGCGACCATTCGTGTAGTAGTTGGATATGTCTTTGGGGTTATATATGTTTTCTTTTTAAACGGAAAAGGCAGAAAAATTATCAACTCTATAGCTGATGGTATGCACTTTTTACCTCTGACATTACTAGTGTTTATTTTGCTTGCACCAGTCTTGACCACTTCTACGGGAACCTGGGATACAACTCTTGGGGAAAGATTATTTATTCAAATAATGATCATGTCCGTTATTGTATTACCGGTAACAACTAGCCTCATTGGAAATGAAATGAATGATGCACTGAAAAAGGAGTATGTACAAAGCTCGGTGGTTATGGGGGGCTCTCTCATTTGGATTATTATCAAACATTTGAACCCCCAATTATGGAATAAGCTTTTATTGTATTGGACACAACATATGGTTCAAGTTCTACAAATGTTTGTCCATTTAGGTATATTATCTATTTTTGTTGGGGGTGCAAGACGTTATCCAGACTCTCCTTGGCGTTTAGTTCCCGAAATATATGAACTATCAGGAATGATTTCTATTTCAAGGGAAGTATTTATGACGAAGCAATATTGGATGATTATTCCTCCTATTTTTGTATTTATGCTATTGATATATTGTTTTAATAAGTTAGCAGAAGGAATAGCAACCAAAGACTCGATAAAAGTTCCGGAAAAGAAACAAAATAGAAAGACATTAATGGTAAATGAAAAAACAGAAGTATTGACGAAAAAAACAACTTTTCCACGTGATTATAGTCGCGTTTTTAATAGGCTGAAGTGATATCTTTTTTGTATCTCCTTAAATCTCTTTTGTTTTATCGATACTCTTAATGTTTATCGCTAGGGGGTGTTTAGTTGAACAATTGGCTACCTTTATGGCTAAAGATACTGCTTTTAGAGTAGACGTAAGAATGTTAGGAGCAATTTACTATGAAGCTAGAAGACTTGGAGAGCTTAATTGAGGGGGATTTTTCAATGAAAGATTATGGGGATAATTTATTTAAAGGTACAGCTTGGTATTATTCACGATATAGACCATTATATTCTTCAGCTTTAATTAGATATTTAAGATTTAAGTTTTCTCTAGATGGGAATGGCAACATGCTAGATTTAGGTTGTGGCGATGGGCGATTATCACTAAGGTTCTCTGATTGGTTTGAACAAGTAGTAGGGTTGGATAGTGAGCCTGAGATGATTCAGGAGGCTGAAAGAATCAGTAAGGAAATTAGAGGTAAAAATACAGAGTGGTTAATTGGTGATGTGGAAGAGTATAAACGTAATAATAACATGACCTTCAGACTTGTAACTATTGCAAAGGCATTTCACTGGATGGATAGGCCACGGGTTCTTGATAGTTTATACGAAATGATAGTTGATGGTGGGGGGATAGCTATTATAGATAATTACTCTCCTAATGAAGTACTTCTACCTTGGCAACAGACAGTTCAAGAGGTTGTAAAACAGTGGTATGGGAATGAAAGAAGAGCAGGTAATATTACATACAGTCATCCAACAGTTAGCCATGAGGAAATTATATCAAGATCAAAGTTCGAACTAGAAATTCATCAACTACCTTCATATGAGCAGATATGGACATTGGACTCTATAATCGGAAATCACTATTCTACTTCTTTTGGTGCTAAACGATTTCTAGGAGAAAAAGTTGATTTATTCGAGGAACATTTAAAAGATGAATTATTAACTATTGATAACAATGGTGTGTTTAAAGAGCAAATAAATACTTCGGTCAAGCTTGCTCTAAAAACCGTATAAAGAGTACTTTGTTCAACTAACGGCGTGCATTAGTTAAACATGTGGCTGCCTGAAAGGGTAAAACCATATATATATTTAAGAAAACAGCCATAATTAAAAGAGGAAGGAGTGAGCTATATGCCCATAAAAGTAAAAGTAACTTTATATGCTGTTTTAATAATTACGGCCATACTTATTGTACTAGGCATTATAGCAACCTTTAATCCCGTGGGCACAACTCTCTTTAGGTATTATTAGAAATGCCCAGACAGTAAGGAGATACGTGGAACAGATTATAATTTGTGAATACTTGTTAATGAAAAATAGAATTAGTTCATGCAATAATGTACTGATTTAGAACTCCAATTTCCGTTATGTCAACGATATAAGATACTATCTAATAATAAGAAAATCCCAGTACACCCTAAGAGGATATACGTGAAAATCCTAAATGCTTTTTGATTGAGATGTTTAAATAGAACTTGTCCTATTATCAATCCTATAAATACAACAGGAATAGCATATAAGCTTGAGCGCCAAATAATCATATCTGTTCCAGCTAAAAACATCTGAGAAATTAGACTAATGAAATATATAAATAAATAGAATGCTAGTGTTGTGGCTCTTGTTCTTTCTTTTACTGATTTTGTTCCAGCAAAATATATCAATAATGGTGGTCCCGGCATACCAATACTTATTGTTAAGAGACCAGATAATCCACCAATAATATAATCTCTTACTGTAGTTGATTTAAAACTAATATTTAAAATTAGCAACAAAGTTAAGATCAATAAAATGATACTAATGACTATTTTAAAAGTACTAATATCAATAGATATATAAATTAACCCACCAAATGGAATACCAATAATGCTTCCTAAAACCAACTTTTTCAATAAATGTTTATCTATATCCTTCTTAATTTTCATTATTAAAGCACAAGAGATAATTAATGAAAGGATAATATTTATTTGGATAGCTTCATGAGGGTTAAATATCATCAATAAAAACGGTGTGGCTAAAATCGAAAATCCAAATCCAGTACTTGTTTGTAAAATGGATGCCACGAGTATAATAAAAATATATACATAGAAATTTTCCAAAGTTATACCTCCTATAAGAATACGACAATATTCGATTCTACTAAACTTTATCAAATAATGATAGGTAAATACAGAAGGAGGAGAGAGAGGATACATCCGGAATGTGATACTGGCGTTCAACTATATTGTGTAATAAAAGATAAGAAGCTTATTCATCTAATAGGAGGTTTTTCGAGAATATAAATATCCTTTTTAAAAGTGAAATAAAATCTAATAATCTATTAAGATAGGATTTGGTACATAAGATGGAAGAAAAAAAGGTTAGTTGGCTAGAGTTATTTTATGATTTGCTAATTGTAGCTGCCATTGCTACTGCAACTCATGTTTTGCTTCATGTTGAAAATGGGTATATCCATTCAGACTATTTATTAAAATTTGTATTGATTTTTATTCCCATCTGGTGGGCTTGGGTAGGACAGACGATGTTTATCAATCGTTTTGGGGAAGATTTATTTCATCACCGTATATTTTTAATTCTTCAAATGTTCTTTGCGCTAGTAATGATTGCGAGTTTGTCGGTAGATTTCGATTCGTATTATAAATCTTTTTTAATAGGTTACATTGGGCTTAGGTCATTAATTGCAATTCAATATCTTGTCGTACAACGGTCAGAAGTAGGGACTCGAAAGAAAGCTGCACTCTTTTTTGGAAAATACTTTTGGGTTGGCATTATAATTTCATTGTGCTCCGTCTTTTTTGACTCATGGATTAGATATCTTATATTGTATACAGGTATTTTTGTGGATATTTTAATCCCAATTATTGGACGGAAGCGATTAGTGAAGGTGCCTACAAATACAGCTCATTTATTAGAACGATTTGGTTTATTTACTATCATTTTGTTCGGTGAAACACTAGTTAGTACGCTTTCTGGAATCCAACCGAAACAAGGAGATTGGAATTCTATATTATTTACTCTTGTTTCATTTATTTTGATCATATCAATGTGGTGGCAATACTTCGATAATTTGGAGAAGAAAGTCGATAAATCTAAAAAAACAGCGGGTCAAATGATTATTTATGGTCATCTATTCATTTTAATGTCCTTGAGCATGATCGCAGCGTCGATAAGATTATTGTTTTTACATGAGGTTAATTATTATTTTATTTTATTTTTTGTTTTTGGATCAGTATTACTCTACTTCTTATCAACTTCATTTGTTTTTCATCAATATAGGCATAAGGAACAAAGACTAAAAGTTTATCATTTAGGTTTATTTTTAGGTATTTTATTCGGTTTTCTCATTATTAATCTAATCTTTACAGTACCTACTATTTTAATTATGGGAGAACTAGTTATATTTTTTGTTATCTATGCTAAGTTAACAACTTGATAGAATTTTCTTGCAATCTCAAATTGATTTGATTTGTAGTTTACTATAAAATATAGAAAAAATGAGGTGTTATAAAATGAGCTACCGGGAGTATAAAGGGGAAGAAATTACAGTCTATTTCGATGGAGATATTTGTAAACACGCTGCTGAATGTGTTAAAGGATTACCAGAAGTTTTCAATGTAAAAGCTAGGCCTTGGATTTCACTTGAAAATGTAGATGCTAAAAAAGTGGCTGAAGTTATTAATAGATGTCCAAGCGGTGCATTAAAATACGAAATGTGAGGAGGGAATAAGCTTGCTGGAAATAAAACAAGGTAGTCAGTCATTTTATATTGGCGATGAGAAAAATAGTGAAGCAGAAGTCCATTTTGTTCGTGCAGGGGAAACTAGAATTATATTAGATCATACCCATGTGGCAGAACATTTAAGAGGAAAAAATGTAGGACAACAATTAGTAAAAGCTGCTGTTGAATATGCAAAAAAAGAAAAATTATATGTAACTCCACTATGTCCTTTTGCAAAAGCTGAGTTTGACAAGAATCCTGAATATCAAAAATTAGTAGGTTAATAACCTGTAAAGCAGAGAAGTAAATTAAGTTACTTCTCTTTTTTATATTATTTAGAAGTTTAATTAGAATTGGTACTTCTATGAATGGTTTGAGATATTCTTTACAGCATCTGTTGATCATACATTTAATTTTTATTGTTTGTATAAATTAAATGACTCTGCTTTCCCATCATATTTAACAGTCAATTTAACAACATCAATTTTAGGATGGCTAAAGTCATGCTATGAAAATAAATCAGATATTATTTATGGGATACTACCATTCGTAGAAGATTCTTCTTCTGAAATAGTAACAATGTTTACGTTTGGGAGTGGAACAACAAACAGGGAAAGAGAAGCATACTTTGTAGGTTGGGAAATCGTGCAATACATATTAGGAGAGGGAGTAACATTTAAAGAAATAGCAAGTATACAAGAAAAAGATATATCCAATTATTTACGTGAAGTCTATCCATTATTTAACTAGCATGTGCTTTACTTCAATGAAGAAGTAAAGCTTTTTTCTCTTATTAAACTAACGCAACAGTTTTGTGGAAATAGGAATCTCTTTTTCTTATTAAACTATGATTTTGGAGGTTGATGGGATGGTAAAGTTGAAATATTTTGGAGGGGGCTTAGTTGTACTAGCTTTGTATGGATTTATTTGGTTCGTAAACCCGGCAAAAGAACAAGTAAACCAATTGGAAAAACAAATGAGTCAACAATACTTTTACGCAAATTATTTACTGAGGGATACGGTCGATGAGCTTCTCGAATGGGACTTTAGTAAACCCTTAACAAGTGAAGACGAAGAATATTTAAGCGAACTTTCCGTTCAGTTACAATACATTACGGGTCTGACTTTTAGTGGGAATATGGTACATCAAGAATGGAGAAATCGAATGAATGATATACATGATTATTTATATAATTATTTGTACACCCATTCATTGTTAGAAGAAGATGTTGCTGATTTACGTCAGGTACTGCAAGCAACTCGTTTTATTACTATGGATTTTAATGATTTTATTGAGAACACTCAAGACTTTTATGACGGGATGCATGATGAAGAACATGAAATGGTCGAAAGAGTTAAAAGTCGTCTAACCACACAATATTAATCATATTGAAAGTAAGACTTCCTTTATTGAACTCACCATAAAATGCTTAGCTTTATACAATCGGATCTTCCCATATTTATACTTGATAAGCAACAATACTACTTAACAAATCCTATGATTTTTGAACACGTAATGGTATCTGAAGAAATTAATTTCAAATAGAGGTTGCTAGAATTACTTGGGCTTTTAAGTATGGTTTGTTTGATAACAGGAATCTTTAAATTTTTAACTCTGGAGAAGTAATTTCATAGAACCGAACGTACAATTCTCCATGAATAAAATGTTTATTGAATCATTTTTAAGTGCTTTATCCCTTAACTAAAGAGTATAAACCATCCTAAATACTACTCTTTTTAGTATTTAGGGTATTAAGTATGAGGATGACGCCTTTTTATTTATAACAAAAGGAATGCTGAATTTTTATATTATTTAGAAAACTTATTGACAGAAAATTTATAACGTTTTAAAATAACTTTAGTGATAAATTAAAGTGTCACTTCAAAATTATAAAAGGGGAGGTTTATAATGGATAAAAAACAAACAAACCGTATCTTAATTGCAAGTTTAGTAGGTAGTTCTATCGAGTGGTTTGACTATTTTCTGTATGGAACTATGGCGGCTCTCGTATTTAACCAACTGTTCTTTGTCAATGAGGATCCGACAGTGGGACTTTTATTAGCATATGCATCATTTGCTCTATCCTTTTTCATCCGTCCATTCGGAGGGATAATTTTTAGTCACATTGGTGACCGTATTGGGCGCAAAAAAACACTTGTCATTACTTTAACCTTAATGGGAGTTGCTACTTTCGCAATGGGGTTATTACCAACGTATGAAGCAATTGGTGTAGCAGCACCAATCTTACTGATTACGCTACGTTTAATCCAAGGATTAGGGATTGGCGGCGAGTGGGGAGGTGCGCTACTTTTAGCTACAGAGTATGCGCCAGCCGAAAAAAGAGGGTTTTTTGGTAGTATTCCTCAAATGGGCGTAACTATTGGGATGATGATGGGTACTCTTGCATTATGGATCATGACTTTACTACCTGAAAACTCATTTATGACATGGGGCTGGCGTGTGCCATTTATTTTAAGTGCACTATTAGTTATATTTGGTTTATGGATCCGTAAAGGTATTGATGAAACGCCTGAATTTAAAAAGGTAAAAGAATCTGGTGAAATTCCGAAGTTACCAATTGTGGAAACTCTAAGATACTACTGGCGTGAAGTATTAATTACCATTGGTGCAAAAGTGGTTGAAACAGCACCGTTTTATATTTTTGGTACGTTTGTAGTATCGTATGCTACAACCAATTTAGGATTCTCACGATCTTCTACGTTAGCTGCAGTTATGATTGCTACTGTAGTTACAACAATTTTAATTCCTATTATGGGGAGTTTGTCAGATAAAGTTGGTCGTAAGAAATTGTATATTACTGGATCAATAGGTATGATCGTTTACGCATTTCCGTATTTCTGGTTAATACACCAAGGTTCAGTGGCAATGTTAATTATCGCAACAGTTATTGGACTGGGAATCATCTGGGCACCAATTACAGCAGTACTTGGAACTATGTTCTCTGAAATTTTCGATGCAAAAGTTCGATATACAGGCGTTACATTAGGTTATCAAATCGGTGCTGCGGTAGCGGGCGGTACAGCACCACTTGTTGCAACTGCATTACTAGCAAAATTCGATAATTCCTATGTCCCAGTGGCAATTTATATTATCTTTACTGCACTTATTTCTCTTGTAGCAATTTGGGCTGTCAAGGACCGAGGTCGTCAACAAGAAGATATAAACAGAAAAGTTGTAGCAAAAGAGAGTCGCGCGTAAGCGACTCTTTTTTTCTAATCCGATAAAAAATATTGGTAAATCGAGAGGTAATACGTTTTCGTTGAACTTTGAACTTTGAACTTTGAACTTTGAACTTTCTGAGAACCTGATTTCTAGAATTTAGAGAGGAATAAAATACCTAGTGAAATTACTGATTGCAATTGATAAATATAATACTCTGAGTGGCATATTGGAAGGAAGATTAGGTAGAAAACTAGAAAAAGAGAATTGTATTAATTCTCTACTTTTCATTTCAATAAACAATGAAAAAGGGATATCTGAGGAAAAAAATCCAATACTGGACAATATTCTAAATAAAATTATCATCGAAACTACACAATACTGAAACTTATGCAAAGAATTTTACTACAAATCAAGTTGGTAAAAGCAACACAGAAATGATAAATCCACTTAACTAGTACATGGAATTGCATTAAGATATATTAAAAGTTAGTAGAGCTCAATCATATTCTAAATTGTCTACCTTTTAGACGATATTACAAGAAAACGTATCGTCTTATCTGAATAGTTATACCAGTAATGAGATTTTTTTGCATTGAACATAATGGATTGCTGTTCCTGTAATTCTTGTTTTTCCTCTTCTATAACAACGGTCAGTGTTCCCTCTAAGACAAATATAAACTCGTGTCCACCATGGGATAATGCATTTCCCTCGTTTTCGCCTGGTTGAAGCGTTACTAAAATAGGTGCATATGATGCTTCCCACTGACCGCATGATAAATCCTTATAATAGAACTGCTGTCTCCTTTTATCTAGCTCCTTTGTGTTCATATTTTCTGGGAAAAACATCGTTGGGTTCACATTTAATGCATCTGCAATTTTTTTTAGTGATTCAAGTGTAACACTCGATTTCCCACGTTCTACTTGCGATAGGAAGCTTATAGAAACACTGGTTTGTTCTGCAAGCTCTTTTAAGGTTAGCTTACGTTCTTTTCTTATTGCTTTTAAAATATTTCCAATTGAATGAGAAGTCATCTATCATTCTCCTTAGCTTTTATGTATATATTCATCATACAACAATTCAGTTTATTCATTCAATTTTAATTTCCTTTAGTATATTGACAGAAAATTTAAAAATGTTAAAATAAGTATAAGGTGAAAATTGAAGTGTCACTTTAATTTATATTCTAAGAGACTTGTAGATGCTAAAGATATTCAACTAAATGACGTCAAAGAAATGAGAAAAGACTAAATTACATAACTCATCTTTGTATTCGAGGGTGAGTTTTTCATCATTGGAGGAGTACATAATGTTAGTAGTGAATGAAAAACAAATTATGAGCACATATAGTATGAAAGAAGCTCTACAAGATGTGGAAGAAGTGTTAAAGGCAAAAGTAGCAGAGAAAATTTCAAACCCACATCGAACAGTTCTCGAATTTCCACAGCATGAAGCATCTGCACTGTATATGCCAAGTGCTGATTTGGTGGAGGAAGTAACAGCAGTGAAGGTAGTAACGATTTTTCCAAACAATCCATCCAATGGTAAATCAACAACTCAAGGGGTTGTATTATTATCGGATGCTAAAAATGGGGAGCATGTGGCAATGTTGAACGCCTCTTATTTAACGCGTTTACGTACAGGCGCATTGAGTGGTATTGCGACAAAATATTTGGCTAGAAAAAATGCTAAAGTATTGACAGTTATTGGAACTGGGGCTATGGCTTTCGAACAAGCTTTAGGTGTCCTTGCTGTTCGAGAGATAGAACGTATTATTTTATTTAATCGTACTGCCGAAAAAGCACAGAAATTCGGAGAGAAGTTAGCAAACTTTGGTGTTAGGGTTCCATTTGAAGTAGTGGTAGATGTATCGATTGCTGTTCGTCAGGCGGATATAATTTGTTGCGCGACTCGTTCCAACGACCCGGTATTTAATGGAGAGGATCTTCAGCCTGGAACGCATATCAACGGTGTAGGTTCCTATTTACCCCATATGCTGGAGATGGATGTGACAACTATCAAACGTGCTTCCAAAATAATTGTAGATGATTTAGCTGGAGTGAAGGATGAAGCTGGTGAACTTATGCATGCTGAAAAAATTGGCGAGTGGTCATTTAATGATGTGCAAGGTGAAATCGGACAGCTTGTTGTAAGAGACGTAACTGGTCGTGAAAATGAGGAAGAAATCACCTTGTTTAAATCAGTAGGAGCAGCTTATTTTGATTTGGCAGTAGCTAAAGGTGCATACGTAAAAGCCAAAGAACAAAATATTGGAACAAATATAGAAGTTTGATGAAAACTCGAAACTGTCTCAGCAATGAGGCAGTTTTTTATTGTTGAAAAAATAATTTAATAGGGGGTTTTATTTTATTATTAAGTGGAACGATAGCATTGTTGACATGGTTTTTGGTTCATGGTAAAATTACTTTGAATTAAAGATACTTAAATTAAAGATAAAATATTGGAGGAATATATATGAATCACTTAAAAGGTCTGCACCATGTTACTGCAATTACAAGTAGTGCCGAAGAAAATTACAAATTCTTCACTAATGTATTGGGGATGCGACTTGTTAAAAAGACAGTAAACCAAGATGATATTCAAACTTATCATTTGTTTTTTGCAGATGATGTCGGTGGAGCTGGTACGGATATGACATTCTTCGACTTCCCGAATATTCAAAAGGGGACGCATGGCACTAACGAAATATATCGTACTGGTTTCCGTGTACCAACTGACGAAGCATTAGATTATTGGGTAAAACGTTTTGATCGATTAGATGTGAAGCATACCGGTATCCAAGAGCAGTTTGGAACAAAGGTACTGTCATTTGTAGATTTTGATGAGCAACAATATCAGCTAGTATCAGACGAAAACAATAAAGGGGTTGCAGCTGGAACACCATGGCAAAAAGGTCCGATTCCACTAGAGTATGCTATTACTGGTCTTGGTCCAATTACTATTCGAATTGCTGAATTTGACTATATGAAAGAAGTGCTTGAAAAGGTTTTATTGTTCAAAGAAATAGGACAAGAGGAAGCATTTCACTTATTTGAAGTAGGAGAGGGTGGTAATGGTGCTCAAGTGATAGTGGAGAAAAATATTATTCTTCCACCAGGACGTCAAGGGTTTGGAACAGTTCACCATGCAGCATTCCGAGTAGAAGATAGAGCTGTGCTAGATGAATGGACAAATCGTATGGAAAGCTTCGGATTCCAAACTTCCGGATTCGTCGATCGTTTCTTTTTCCAATCATTATATTCAAGAGTTGCGAACGGAATACTATTTGAATTTGCAACTGATGGACCAGGATTTATGGGAGACGAACCATATGAAACACTTGGAGAAAAATTATCATTGCCTCCGTTCCTAGAACCAAAACGTGAACAAATTGAAGGGTTAGTTCGTCCAATTGATACAGTACGCAGCACAATTGAGTTTATAAAAGAATAATAACAAAGTGAGCCGCTTCCTTTAGGAGGCGGTTTTTCTATGAATTAAACTAGCGTTTTTGGAATAAATATCCTTTTAGCGAGTAAATAACCAATGGGAGCAAGTAAATCCGTTTCGAGAGCAAGTAACATAGCAAAGAGAGCAAATAAAGGTCCCGCATGCGCAAGTAAACAGTTGGTTAGAGCAAGTAACGACTAACTTTTATGGACAATACGAGCAGAGCATAAGCGTCGATTTTCACAAACCCAAAATTTTTTCGCAAAATAGAGTATTCTATGGCTTTATCTTCATGTTTTTAGGGTAAACATGGTTGGAAGTAAATATAGTAGAAGAAAGGAGGGAAGTGAGTTGATTCGTTTTGAAAATATTACGAAAGTGTTTCCAGATGGAACAAAAGCTTTGCAGAGTGTCACTTTAACAATTCCGAAAGAGCAATTAGTGGTCATCATTGGACCAAGTGGATGCGGTAAAACTACGCTTCTAAAACTTATCAATCGAATAGAAACTCCTACCTCTGGTGAAATTTATGTAGAGGAAAAAGCTATCTCTAGTGTAGATCCTGTTGAACTGAGGAAGACAATTGGATATGTTATTCAACGAATTGGTTTGTTTCCACATATGACCATAGAAAGAAATGCTGCGCTTGTTCCAAATTTAAAAGGGTGGCCAAAGGAAAAAACGATAACACGTATTCATGAATTAATGAATATGGTAGGACTTGAACCAGATCAGTTTTTGCGTAAATACCCACTTGAATTAAGTGGGGGTCAGCAACAACGAATAGGTGTCGTGAGAGCCTTAGCTGCGAATCCGGATATAATATTAATGGATGAACCATTTAGTGCATTAGATCCGATAAGTCGCGAACAATTACAAAATGAGATAAAGCACTTGCAAGAAAAGATCAACAAAACAATCATCTTTGTTACGCATGACATTGATGAGGCATTAAAAATAGCAGATATGATTGTCGTCATGAAAGATGGCATGATCGAGCAAGTTGCTACACCTACACAGATAATAGAAAATCCTATTAATGACTTCGTGAAAAACTTTATTGGAATAGAAAGAATCAATCGGAAAAAGTCTATTGGAAAAAGGGAACTACAGGACTTTGCGTCTTTTTTTGATAGCGAATGGGAATCATTCTATATAGAGGTCGATGCTTCTATGTTAGTGGAAGAAGCTATCGCTTTATTAGAAAATGAAGGTGCAAAGGGACTGCTAGTAAAGCACAGCAACGAGGTGCTAGGCTTTGTAAATCAATCTATACTTCTTCGAGCAATGCTTGCAAAGGAAGAGGTGGTATAAGTGAGTAACTTTATAGATACAATTCAAAGTCGTTCAGATTTAATACAAGAGGCGTTTATGCAGCATATTTACTTATCCTTTGTTGCTTTAGCTATCGGTATTGCAATTGCATTACCTTTAGGTATATTAGTTGCAAGGTATCGTAGAATAGCTGAGCCAGTTATAGGAATCACCGCAATCTTTCAGACAATACCAAGCTTGGCGCTATTCGGTTTCCTAGTTCCGTTAATAGGGATTGGCGCTAAAACAGCTTTGATTGCCTTAATCATTTACGCCCTCTTACCTATTTTACGTAATACATATACTGGTATTTCAAATATTGATGAATCTATGATTGAGGCTGGAAGAGGAATGGGTATGACGAAGAGTCAGCTTCTTTGGCAGATTGAATTTCCACTTGCTCTACCGTTTATAATGGCAGGTATTCGAACTGCCACAGTTCTGACTGTAGGAATTGCTACACTGGCAACATTTGTTGGAGCAGGAGGGTTAGGGGATGTAATTTACCGTGGATTGCAATCTTACAATAATTCGCTTGTTTTAGCTGGAGCATTACCCGTTGCATTATTAGCAATTTTGTTTGATCTGATATTAAAATGGATTGAAAAAAAGGCTACACCAAAAGGAATGAATACTGGAGGATGATGGGATGAAAAAGTTAATGGGGATAGTGGGACTTGTAGGAGTTTTGCTTTTAAGCGCTTGCTCGGATTCTGAGGAAACATTAGTAATTAGTGGGAAACCGTGGACGGAGCAATTTATACTACCTCAGATTTTAGGGCAATATATTAAAGAGAAAACTGATATTAATGTGGAATATAAAGAGGGGCTAGGAGAAGTAGCAATTATGACTCCTGCTTTGGAAAAAGGCGATATTGATCTATACGTGGAGTATACTGGCACAGGTTTAAAAGATGTGTTGAAGGAGGAATCTGAGGTAGGAGAGAGCTCAGATATTGTGTTGGAAAAAGTTAGAAAAGGTTATGAGGAACAGTTTGAAGCTACGTGGTTAAGTCCACTTGGTTTTGAAAATACGTATACATTAGCTTATACAAAAGATAATGAGTACAGTGCAGAAACTTACTCTGATTTAGTGGAGGCTTCCAAAACTGGAGGTATGATATTTGGGGCACCTCATGCATTTTATGAAAGAAAGGGAGATGGTTTTGACGATCTAATAAACACGTATCCATTTGTTTTTTCGGAAACACAAAGCCTAGATCCAAATGTAATGTATGAAGCATTGAAAAACGGAGATGTCGATGTTATACCAGCGTTTACGACTGATGGACGTATCGAACGATTTGATTTGCAAACGACAAAGGATGATTTAGGGTTTTTCCCTAAGTATGATGCAGCTCCAGTCGTGCGTATGGATGCTCTAGAAAAGTTTCCCGAGCTAGAGGATGTGCTAAACGAGTTAGCAGGTAAAATATCCGAAGAAGATATGCTAAAGATGAATGCTAGAGTAGATATTGACGGTGATAAACCAGAGGATGTAGCTCATGACTTTTTAGTTGAGAAAGGATTAATAGAAGAATAAAAAACACCCGGTTCTAGCTTTCTAGAATCGGGTGAAATTATTTAGAGGAGCGTTTTGAAATTTAGTCTTTTATTTAAAGCAAGCATAATTGGAATACCAACTGCTAGAACGACGAATTCACCAGCTGCAACTGTTAACCATGTATACAAGAATGGTATATCAAACCAAAGCATTAATTCAAATGCTATAATACACATTGTAAATGTAAACAGAATGGTATTGATAGCCAAACGTGCAAAGTTTCCTTTGACATATTTAGTAGCAAAAATCGTTAATGATAACGTAATAATAGAATGTGCTACTCCGAATGTAAGGTCGTAGGCCATCATTGGAGAGAACAGATTAGTGATGAATACTCCTAATACAATTCCAAAAAAGTATTTTTTATTAAATACGATTAAGTGATTAAACATCTCCGCAATACGAAACTGTACTGCACCAAATGCAAAAGGAGCCACTAGTAGAGATACCGCGACATAAAGAGCGGCAATAACACCAGTTACTGCTATAGTCTTTGTTTTCATTTTATTCATTTCTCCTTAGTTTTTTTCCGTGGGAGGTTCTCGAACCACGTTAGTTTTCACAAAGAGTTATTTTATGCGAATTGTTATCAACTGTCAAGGGAAATTGTAATATATGAATATTGTTATCCTATGATAGAATGGAACACAGCAACGAAAAGGAAGGTTTTTTATGAGAAAGATAGTAATGACAATTTGTATTTGTATAGTATTTTTGCTTTCTGGTTGTACTATAAATCAGCAAACGAACACGACAATTGAAACGTCTCAGACACCTGTAGGGACTAGTAATAAAATGAAAGTCCATTTTCTAGATGTAGGACAAGGTGACTCTATATTAGTACAATCCCCAAATGGAAAAAATCTACTAGTTGATGGAAGTACAAAAGATGCTGGAAAAGAAGTAGTTGCTTATTTAAAATCGCATGATGTCGAGAAACTCGATTATGTAGTAGCGACACATCCAGATGCTGATCACATCGGCGGACTTATTTCCGTTTTGAACTCTGTCTCTATAAAAAACTTTGTGGATTCAGGTAAAGTACATACCTCTCAAACGTATGAGGAAATGCTTCAGCTTATTTTAGATAAAAACATACCGTTCATTGTGCCGAATATTGAAGATACGATTCCCTTAGATGATGATTTAGATATTACTGTTTTAAATGTTGGAGAAGAATCAGATGATAATAATGAAGCATCTATTGTCTTAAAAATAACTTATGGGGAAGTTTCATTTTTATTGATGGGGGACGCAGATATTCGTATAGAGAAAGAAATACTAGAGCGGTCGAACGTAAAGTCAACTGTATTGAAAGCAGGACATCATGGTTCTGACACGAGTAGCTCGGAAGATTTTATACAGGCAGTAAAACCAGAAGTTACAATTCTTAGCTATGGGAAAGATAATTCTTATGGACACCCAGATGCAGAAGTCAAGTCAAGGTTGGAGCGGATTAGTTCACAAATATATGGCACTGCAGTAGTTGGCAATATAGTCGTGGAAACAGATGGAGTAGATTATAACGTATTGACAAATGGAAACGTAGAACCAACTGAAATTGCTGATACCGTAACTGAAGGGATTAATATTTCAAGTAAAGACCTCCGAGGTGAAATAGTAGGCATTACCAATTCTGGTGGTACTACTGTTAGTTTGAAGGATTGGCAATTAGTTTCCGTAGCGGGCAATCAAACATTCAAGTTTCCAAACATAAGCTTACTGGCTGGGGAGACGATTTACGTCACAAGTGGTCCGAAAGCAAAAGAAGGTTCGGGCTATTTGAAATGGACGACTGGACAAATGTGGAGAAACGATGGGGATGCAGCTACATTATTAAATAGCAAAGGAGAGGTTGTGAGTGAATTTGAATAAATACACGTTAGACCGTTTCGAAGGGGACTTTGCAGTCTTTTTGAAATACCCAAATGAAACCGAGAGCCTTCAAATCCATTGCTCTGATTTAAAGTCTAAGCTAAATCAAGGGGACATAGTGAATATTTCAGTAATACAAGATAAATATGAAATTGAGCTACTTAGTGAACAAACAATGGACCAGAAGGAAAGGGTCGGCCAATTACTTGAACGATTAAAAAAAAGAAATTGAGCGAAATTACACTATGTAGGTTTTTAAAAAATTCTACTTGTATTAAAATAGTAAGTAGCGCAACTTGGAGGTGAGCAGAATGGCAAAAAGTATAAAATTGCTAGACAGTGCAACGCCTCATGCAAAGCCTAATGATGGAAAGGCGATCTTTGTATGAGAAGCTATAAATTAAATTATATCGCCATTTCATAATGTTGGCTTTGCACCTTATTTAAATAGTTAAAAATAAGGAGCGAGCGTAAAATGACATATATCAAGGCAACTTCCGTTTTACCTGAGGAGCTAGTGAAGGAAATTCAAAAGTATATTCAAGGGGAAACAATTTATATTCCTAAACCGGGAAAAACTTATAAACAATGGGGAACAGTTTCAGGTGAAAGGAAACGTATTGATGAGCGAAATAATTCTTTAAAGAAAGCGTATAGAAATGGTGTTTCTATGGGACAGCTTGCAAATGAGTATTATCTTTCGGTCGAAACTGTTAAGAAAATTGTCTATACAAAGTAAAAGTATATACTGGTAGCTCCTTTAGGGGCTATCAGTTTTTTTGTATTCATATGGTGAAAACAATTACTAATCATCTTATCCGTTTATTAATCAATTATTATTCGATACAATTGGACTAACGAAAATAATTGTGAATGGAGAGGTAAATATGAATCCTTTCATTAGAAGTGATCAATACAACTTTATCAAAAAACAGACACAGGCATTGGTAAATGGACATGCAACAGTAAATGATCGCGGAGTATTAAATGCCCTAAGAGCACTGTCATTAGAGAAAGTACTTGGGCTATTTGAGGAATCTACAGAAGCTCAAAAAAACCTATTGAAAGCAATTGTAGAAATAAAAGAAAAATTAGAAGCAGAAAGTTTTCTAGAAACCCTAAAGCCTTATGTTATCCCCTTTAAAGAGATAAGCGAGACTGCTATCAAAAAGATTTTTCCGAAAGCGAAGAAACTCAAAATTCCTTCATTAGAGAATATAGACTTTAAAGAATTATCTTATTTAGGCTGGTTGGATAAAGGGTCCAATAAAAAATTTCTTGTTATTGAATACAAAAATAAATTAGTAGGAATTTCTGGGGGTTATAAAAACTCCAATAAAAAAGGGATTTGTGCATTATGTAATCGAACTGAAGAAATTGGAATGTTTACTTCTTCGGTCAAGGGCATGACTCAGGATGCATTTATAACGCGAGGAAATTATATTTGCCAAGATAGTCAAAAATGTAATGAGAACATCATTTCCTTGGACAAATTAAATAAATTTGTAGAGCTAATTGAAAATAAATAAATTAAGAGGGATTATATGGAGCAGGAGCTACTAAAAGTATTTGACGAGCAGCATCAGCAAATAGGTGTAGATACCCGAGAGGAAATTCATCGTCTTGGATTATGGCATGAAACATTTCAATGCTGGTTCATTGGTAGTCATGAAGGAAAACAATATGTTTACTTACAATTACGCAGCAACTTGAAGAAGGATTATCCGGGATTGTTGGATATTACTGCCGCGGGTCATTTATTGGAAAGTGAAACAGTTTTTGATGGGATACGCGAGGTAAAAGAGGAGCTTGGAATTGATATCCTTTTTGAGGAATTGTATTCACTTGGTGTTATAAAATACTCTGTTACGACGGATGATTTAATAGATAATGAATTAGCCCATGTATTTTTATACGACTGCGCATTGGATTGGGAACAATTTACGCTACAGGTTGAGGAAGTGTCTGGCGTAGTAAGAGTGGAAATAACTCAATTTGTGAGTTTATGGCAGAGTGAAATAGAGGAAATAGAGATAATCGGTTTCGAGGTAGAGGAAGATGGAACAAGAAGACCAATTCATCAAATGGTTGATAAAGAGAGCTTTGTACCACATGAACAATCCTACTATGAAGTAATATGCGAAGAAATGATATCTTTTACATTAAAAAACCAACTTTCTAGTTAAGAAAGTTGGTTTTATCTATATCTAACTCCAGCACAAGTCGATGCTTGCACGTTTCTATTATTCTAAGATTTTAACTTTGACACTTTTACGACCCCATTTATAGGCTTCGCTTTTCGATGAAAAAAATACATCTATTTTATTCCCTTTGATAGCACTACCTGTATCTCCAGCTACTGCGTATCCATAACCTTCGACATAAACTTTGGTGCCAAGTGGAATTACTTTTGGATCTACTGCGATGACTTTTACATCTGGATTGCGTTTTAGGTTAATACCTGTGCTAGTGACACCAGAGCATCCGTTACAAGTTGCTGTGAATGCACTTGCAGAGACAACAATCTCTTTAACTACTTTATCCTCTGTTGTTCTAGAGGGAGTTTTCTTTTTCTTCGCAGCAGTAGCCGCTTTTGAAGAAATTTTTAAGCTTTGATTGAGTTTGATCGTATCTGATTTTAGATTATTCCAAGACTTTAAAGTTGATACAGACACTTTGTGTGTTTTAGCAATTTTATACAAAGTATCTCCTTTTTGTACAGTGTATGTTGAAGATGCGGCTAGGCTTGTGCTTGTCCCGCTAACCAATAGTGCAAATGTGATGATGAGTGTCCAAAGAATTCTTCTCAAATACTCTACCCCTTGCTTTTTCAGTCTAAGCACATCTTACCAATACTTTGTTACGAGAATATTACGACAACTTGGCAATGTCATTACAAATCTTAATAATTTTACAAACCTAAATTAACATTAGTAGATTATAGTCTATTAAAGAGATTGACGATTTATACCAATGTAATTAAAAATTATAGCCCATAAACTTTTCAATATAGCCCATAACTCCACTCTATTAACCGATAAATTGAAAGATAGCCCATTAGTTTCTAAATTTAGCCCATAACCGCTCACTAATAGCCCATAAAATAAACGACATAGCCCTTAACTCATCCCACACACTTATATAACATTAAAAAGAGCCTCACTAGTTTTCGCTAGAAAGGCTCTCACTCTATCATCTTAATACTACACATCAATCTCACCATCGAAGACACTTACTGCAGGACCTGTCATATATACACCTTCATCGGTATAGCGTATGATAAGTTCCCCGCCTAGTAATTTTACGGTAATATCGGAATCTTTGTCGCAGTTACCATTTAAAACTGCCGCAACGACTGCAGCGCATGCCCCAGTTCCGCAGGCAAGCGTTTCTCCACTACCGCGCTCCCATACGCGCATATGAATAGTCTTACGATTCTCTACAGAAATAAACTCTGTATTTACACTTTCCGGGAAAAATGAGTGTTGCTCAAATTTTGGACCAATTAATGGTAAGTCTACCAACATTGGATCTTCCACAAAAATAACACAGTGAGGATTGCCCATAGACACTGTTGTGATGTGATATGTTTTGTCTTCCACTTGAAGGGGGAAGTTTATTAACGGATTTGTTTCCTTTGATTGGACGGGTATAAGTGCAGGTTCTAAAATGGCTTTGCCCATGTCTACTTTGGCAGAATTCATTTTGCCATTTTCGATATAGAGCTCAATCGTTTTAACGCCACTAAGGGTATCAATTGTTAACACTTCTTTTGTAGCGATATTATTATCGTACACGTATTTAGCAACGCAGCGGATAGCATTTCCACACATTTTCCCTTCACTGCCATCTATGTTAAACATTCGCATCTTTGCATCTGCAATATCGGATGGACATATTAATACTATCCCATCCCCACCAATTCCAAAATGGCGGTCAGATATATGCTGGCTTAGTGTATTAGGGTCATCGATAGTATGCTCAAAACAGTTAATATAAATATAATCATTTCCGCAGCCATGCATCTTAGTAAAAGGTATTTTCATCTTCAGCGTAACTCCTTTTTGGCGCAATCTTCTTATTTGCCCGCATATGTAAAAGCCCGAACGGTTCGGTCATTAAAAAACCCGAACTGATGGAATTTTCACTTTTATCTTATTATAGCATAGGGGGCAGCGAGAAAATACGTTATGGAGTTTTACTATTAAACGTGTCCCCACCTTGAATTGTTCCTTTTTCATAACCTTTATAAAACCAACCTTTACGTTGTTCAGAGGTCCCATGTGTGAAACTTTCTGGAACAACATAGCCCATAGCTTGTTTTTGAAGTGTGTCATCACCAACAGCACTTGCAGCGGTCAATGCTTCATCTAAATCTCCTTCTTCCAGATAGCCCATTCCTTGGGCATGCTTCGCCCATACTCCGGAGAAATAATCTGCTTGAAGCTCAAAGCGGACAAGGTACTTATTGAATTCTTCTTCACTTAGCTTCTGTCGAAGAGGCATAACTTGTTCAGTTGTCCCAAGTAAAGTTTGAACATGGTGGCCAACTTCATGTGCAATAACATAAGCCATTGCAAAATCGCCAGGAGCATTGAACTTCGTTTGTAGTTCCTGATAGAAGCTTAGGTCGATATATAATTTTTGATCACCTGGACAATAAAAAGGTCCAACTGATGCACCAGCTGCTCCACATGCAGAATCGACACTATCTGTATATAACACTAAAGTCGGCTCTATGTATTCCATTCCATTTTCTTGGAATATTTTAGTCCAAACCTTTTCAGTATCAGCTAGTACAACAGAAACGAATTCGGATAGTTCTTTTTCTTGTTCAGTTTCCTCATACGGAACATTGCTTGATTGATCTGTTGTACCAAGATTTCCAATCAAATCATCAGGGTTTTCGCCAAGTAAGGAAATGATGATAACAATGATTAAACCCAAGCCTCCGCCGACTCCGGCAATAGCTTTTCCACCACTCATACCCCTGCGGTCTTCTACATTAGAACTACCAGCTCTACCTCTCCATTTCATCTAACACACTTCCTCTTCCATTACAGTTTTATGTATATTGTTTTTATACCCAAAATTTTTCAAATTAGACATTCATTGTGGACAGATTGCTTTATAATGAATAAAAAGGGGGATTTGTCATGCTTAAAAAACCAAAAATGCTAAAAGCTGGAGACAAGGTGGCGACGATTAGTTTGTCATGGGGAGGAGCTGGGGAACCAGATCTTCGTTGGAGATATGAACAGGGAATAGGAAGATTACGCGACGTTTTTGGATTGGAAGTTATAGCGATGCCAAATAGCTTAAAGGGTGGAGACTATTTATACGAAAACCCACAGGCTCGTGCAGAGGATCTAATGAATGCATTTAAGGATCCTTCCATTAAAGGTATATTTTCTAATATTGGTGGTAGCGAAAGTATTCGATTATTACCATATATTGATTTTGATGTAATTCGAGATAATCCAAAAGTATTTATAGGCTATTCGGACTCCACTGTAACGCATCTATTCTGTCATAAAGCAGGAATATCCTCCTTTTATGGACCAGCTATATTAATGGATTTCGCAGAAAATGTAGAAATGCATGAATATACGGTAGAGGCTTTGAAGAAGACTTTGTTCTTGAGTGGTCCAATAGGTGAAGTGAAACCTGCAACAGAATGGACAAGTCAAAGATTAGAATGGATTGTTGAAAATAAAGATAAAAAACGTCAAATGAATCCAAATAATGGCTATGAATTATTACAAGGTTCAGGAGTAGTACAAGGCAGATTAATCGGGGGTTGTATCGAAGTTTTAGAATTTGCTAAAGGTACATCGCTTTGGCCGGCAGAAGAATATTGGAAAGATAGTATTTTATTTTTTGAAACGTCTGAAGAGCTTCCAACACCTGGAAATTTAGAGTATTGGCTACGCAATTATGGCACGCAGGGAATTCTTCAGCAAGCGAAAGGAATAATTTTTGGTAAGCCTCAAAATGAGAAGTACTACGAGGAATACAAGGATTCCATTCGTTTAATCATGAAAGAGCTTTCCTTAGATAATCTACCAATTTTATATAACTTGAACTTTGGACATACGGAACCTAAATTTGTGCTGCCATATGGGGCAAAGGCGGAGATTAATTGTGAAAATATAACGTTCTCTATTCTAGAAAGTGGAGTGGAGTAAACAATGTCCTCTTATATCGTAATAGGTGGCGGGATTCTAGGGGCGTCGACTGCGTACCATCTTGCAAAACGAAATGTGAGAGTTACGCTAGTAGATCGCCAGGATATGGGCCAGGCATCAGCTGCAGCTGCGGGGATAATTTGCCCATGGATCTCTCAACGAAGAAATAAAAAATGGTACACATTAGTAAAAAATGGAGCGTACTACTATAAACAACTTGTAGAGGAATTAGAAGCTCTAGGAGAGACTTCTACAGGTTATAAAAAGGTGGGGGCCATTGCTCTTCAAAATGATCCGAAAAAATTACAGAAAATGCTAGAGCGTGCGTTGGAAAAAAGAGTAGATGCGGCTGAAATTGGTGAACTGAAAATATTATCACCAGAAGAAACTAAAGAGCATTTTCCTCTAATTTCAGAAGACTTCACTTCTTTATATGTAGAAGGTGCTGCACGAGTGGATGGCGGTGCAATGCGTGATGCATTGATAAGTGCTGCCAAAAAACTAGGGGCGGAAGTAATTTATGGCAATGCTTCGATTTCGAATGGTATTTTAATAGTGGATGGTCAACAAATGGAAGCTGATGCCATCGTTTTAACTGCAGGTGCATGGGGCAATGAGATACCTCAGGAGCTTGGTGTTAATATGAAAGTTAGTTTTCAAAAAGCACAAATCATGCATTTTCAAGTGAATAATTTGTATACTGGAGAATGGCCGGTTGTCTTGCCACCAACAAATCAGTATTTATTGACCTTTGATAATGGCAAGGTTGTGGCTGGATCTACATACGAAGAAAACACTGGTTATGATGCCAATGTGACAGAAGCAGGTAAGAAAGAGCTTCTCAAGAGTGCTGTAAGTATCGCTAGTTCACTTAATAGTGCTTCTATTGCAGAGGTACGAGTGGGGTTTAGACCATATACACCAGACTTTCTTCCGGTAATTGGAAAGTTACCTGGCTATGAGTCCATTTATTTCTCCAACGGATTAGGGGCATCAGGTTTAACAGCAGGACCTTTTGTTGGTGCTGAGTTAGCTAGATTAATCTTAGGGGAAGAAACAGTTTTAGATCTAACTGATTATGCACCAATATAAAGATAGATACGGGGGATGGGATTGTGAATTATTCACAAGTAGAAGAAGTAAACGATATGACTGTGGTTGAGGCTTTAGAAAAGAATTTAGCTATTATTCGATTTGATTTAGATCGCCGTGTAGCTTACGTTAATGAAAATTTTGCAAAAGAAATCGGCTATACTGCAAGTGAGTTAATGGGGAAACAGCATAGAGATTTATGTTTTCCAGCTTTCGCAAATAGTCCAGAATATGAAAAGTTTTGGAAGGATTTATTTGGTGGGAAAAACTTTCAAGATAAGGTGGAGCGTAAAACAAAACAAGGTAATAGTGTTATGTTAGAAGCGACTTATATGCCGATATTCGGCTCTGCTGGAAAGGTGCTCGGAGTTACTAAAGTTGCAACAAATGTAACGGAACGTCATGAAATATTAATGAGCGTGACTGAAGAATTGAAAGAAATGTCCATGGAATTAAGTACTCGCGCAGAGGTTGGAACAACTAGAAGTGAGGAATTATTGCAGCGAATTGATGAAATTGCAATTGGTTCAAAAGAAAATACAGATACTTTGCAAAGCTTACAAGTACAAGCAGATTCGATTCGAGGAATCGTCCAAACAATTCGAGAAATCGCGGCTCAAACGAATTTACTTGCACTGAACGCGGCTATAGAAGCAGCACGGGCAGGAGAGCATGGACGTGGGTTTAATGTTGTTGCCCAGGAAGTACGTAAATTAGCGGGAAGAGTAGAGAACTCAATCGTAGAAGTACGTGAAAACATCGAAGGAATAGCGAAGCAAGTAGAGAAAGTAACGACTAGTAATAGTAATTCTCAGACTAGTATAGAAAAAAGCCAGGAAGAAATACGTTCTGCTTTGGAGGAATTCAAAGACATCTCATCAGCAGCAATAAAATTAGAAAGTCAAACGGCAGAATTTGTGAAGCTGATTTAAAGTTGTCATAATGTATTTTCTCACTCCAATCATGCTAAAATAGTTGAGGTATAGGAGGTGCAACAAATGAGTAAATATCTCATAGGATATATTGAAATTGAACGACAAATAGATTTCTACTATCAAATGAAACAGGTTGAAAAACAATTCGAACTTCATTTATCAATGGAGGGGTTCGTATCTGATCGACATAAGTTTAAATTACAGCATGTACATGATGTATCTCATAAGCCATTCTCATTTGGAGGCGGCTTATTATACCTTCACACAAATCAAGGTGTTTTTCCATTCCAAATTCAAGAAAATCCAACTAGCTTTATACAAGGCTTTAAGTCACTGAAAACTGAACACTCGTGAACATCTACGTTTTAGTAAAGCGTGGATGTTTTTTTGTGTCACTGATATTGCGAGTATAAGACTTCCGCCCGTGCTTATAGAGGTGTGTCACGGGCGGACACGCACTGTGTCTGGGCGCATGAAGTGAAATTGCGGGCGTAGGACTTCGGCTCGGGCTTATAGAGCTGTTTCTAGGGCGGATATGCACTGTGCCCGAGCGCATAGTGCAAAATTTTGGGCGTAGGACTTTTGAGCGGGCTTATAGAGTTATGTTTAGGGCGGATAAGAACTTTGCCAGGGTGCATAGAGTGAAATTGCGGGCGTAGGACTTCATTGGGAGCATAGTAATTTTAGGAGAGTTGATACATTATGCTACTACAAAATGAATGAGGCCAAAGTTATAGTTTGCGACTGAATTTTATGAATCATTGAACATATTTGAGGGTGATTGTAAATAGGGATAAGCGTGCTATAATGAGAAATATTCAAATAGCAACAACTCGTATAATAGCAGGGATATGGCCTGCAAGTTTCTACCAGCTTACCGTAAACAAGCTGACTATGGGTGGCGATGAAATACTTGGTTTATGGCATTATTGTCATAATCTATTTTATTTCGATTCGACTTTTTTAGCTCGAATGACATTGCTCCACTCCATAACTGAGTGGCTGCAATATCATTCGGGCTTTTTATTTGTCCAAATTAAAACTGGAGAGGGAATGATTAATTATGAAATTACTACAAGATCAAATTATTAAAAACGGTAAAGTTTTATCAGAAAATGTATTAAAAGTAGATACTTTTTTAAATCATCAAATCGATCCTGTATTAATGCAAGCAATAGGTAATGAGTTTGCTGCACGTTATAAAGATGCTGGAATCACTAAAATACTAACGATTGAATCTTCAGGTATTGCACCTTCTATGTTTGCGGGACTTACATTAGGGGTTCCAGTTGTATTCGCAAGAAAGCGTAAATCGTTAACTCTTTCTGACAATCTATTTACTTCGAAGGTGCACTCTTTTACTAAAGGAGAAACGAATGATATTTCAGTTTCTAAGGATTTTATTAATAAAGAAGATACGGTACTAATCATTGATGATTTCTTGGCTAATGGACAAGCTGCATTAGGTCTTTTAGATATTGTAAATCAAGCAGAAGCAGAAACTGCAGGTGTTGGGATAGTTATTGAAAAAGGTTTTCAGCCTGGTGGAAAACTTATTCGTGATAAAGGTATTCGTGTAGATTCACTTGCCAATATTAAATCATTGTCAAACGGTAAAGTTGAGTTTTTTGAGGAGGAAACGATAAGATGAATAGCGCCTTAAAAAACACTGCGCTCGGTATTCAGCATGTCCTAGCAATGTACGCAGGAGCGGTAATTGTACCATTAATCGTTGGGGGAGCAATTGGTCTAACGACAGAACAGCTTACGTATTTAGTAGCTATTGATATATTAATGTGTGGTGTGGCAACCATTTTACAGGTTATGAGTAACCGATTTTTTGGAATAGGGCTCCCTGTAGTATTAGGATGTACATTCACTGCAGTTGGACCAATGATCGCTATAGGTGGGGATTACGGGGTTTCTGCTATTTATGGAGCAATTATTGTTTCTGGTGTAGTTGTTATATTAATAAGTGGATTTTTTGGGAAGCTTGTAAAGTTTTTCCCTCCCGTTGTTACTGGTTCTGTTGTAACTATTATTGGAATTACATTAATACCCGTTGCTATCAATAATATGGGGGGCGGACAAGGAGCAGAAGACTTTGGTTCCGTTTCTAACATTCTGCTAGCCTTTGGTACCCTTTTATTTATTGTATTGTTATACCGCTTCTCTACAGGTTTTATAAAAGCTATTTCTATTTTAATAGGGATTGTTGGTGGAACAATTGTCGCAACATTTATGGGGAAAGTTGACTTTTCTCCTGTGCGAGATTCAGACTTTTTCCATATGATTCAACCATTCTACTTTGGTACCCCAACTTTTGAAGCTTCACCTATTATTACAATGACTTTAGTAGCGATAGTATCGTTAGTCGAATCGACTGGAGTGTACTTTGCTCTCGGTGATATGCTTGGGAAGAAAATAGAAAAAGAGGATCTAACAAAAGGCTATCGTGCGGAAGGAATTGCCGTGGTATTAGGTGGTGTTTTCAACTCATTCCCTTATACAACGTTTTCTCAAAACGTAGGGCTTATGCAAATCTCAGGTGTTAAGACCAAAACAGTTATTTATATAACTGGAGCAATGCTTATCGTACTTGGCTTCATCCCTAAGATTGCTTCTCTTACGACAATCATTCCTGAGTCCGTGTTAGGTGGGGCAATGATTGCTATGTTCGGGATGATTGTAGCACAAGGGATAAAAATGTTAAGTAAAGTAGTATCTGATACTGAGGATAATTCGATGATAATAGCATGTTCAATTGGTATTGGTCTTGGTGTAACAGTGGTTCCTGAATTATTTGATTCATTACCAACGAGCATGAAAATTTTGACGAGTAATGGGATTGTAGCAGGAAGCGTGACCGCAATCGTTTTAAATATCGTCTTTAACATGATTCCAAGAAGAAAAATTTCATAACTTTCTAGAGACTACGAGGGAGATAATCCTTTGTAGTTTTTTTATTTAGCTGTGTATAGTGTACTTCCTAGCTATTTTCTCCATACTAATGGAAGAGGTGATAAAAATGACAATTGTACGTCTTGGATATGTTGCGATGAGTATGGAACTAAAAAATGCTTCCCCATCCAAAACAATGACATTCTCTCAATTTCAAAAATACAGAGATCGTGAAGCTGCAATTTCTAAATTAGAACAGATTGCGCTGGCTAATTTAGAAAATACGCATAGACTTCTTAAACATAATATGTTTAGTGAAATTCATTTTTATCGCTTAACTTCTCGGTTAATACCGTTAGCCAACCATGTAGATCTTCCCGATTGGGATTTTATGATACCGTCGATAAAAGAAAAGCTAAATGAAATAGGTGAGTTTACGAGAAAACATAATATGAGAATTGATTTTCATGCAGACCATTTTGTTATACTGAATTCCTCCAAACCAGAAGTATTAATTAATTCATTAAAAACATTAAATATGCATTATTTGCTGTTAAAGGAAATGCAGATTGATCCTACACATCGCTGTGTTCTTCATATCGGTGGTAACTATAAAGATACAGAAAAATCATTGGAACGTTTTATAAATAATTGGAATGATGTTCATAGCTCCATTCAAAAGATGATCATACTAGAAAACGATGATACTTCTTTTACATTTGAAGATACCCTTTATTTGTGCGAAAAATTAAAAGTTCCGCTTGTTTTTGATTATCATCATCATCTTGCCCATCACCGAAACAAAAATTGGGAAGATAATTGGAGTCGAGCAGTGGCAACTTGGGGTGAATCTCCCCTGCCTATCAAAATGCATATTTCTAGCCCCAAAAATGAAGCTGAATTTCGTCATCATTCGGACTATGTGGATGTGAATATGTTTTTCCACTTTTTAAGAGAAATCAAGGGAACGGTTTCGCAGATTGATTGTATGATTGAGGCAAAAAAGAAGGATGAAGCTTTGTTTTTCTTAATCGACGAGATTAAAAAAAGGAAAGATGTTGAAATGATTGATGGTTCCTCTTTTTATTTAAAGTAATCAAATCCCGTCGAATTAAGGATTTATGAATCTCGAAAATTTTTCTTCGAGGTGGATATAGACACCAATGAAGGCATTTTTTCATACTATACTTTGGGGTGAAAAAAATGCCAAGAATAGCTTACCGAAGTAAAGACGTGGATTTAATGGCTAGGATGATGAGAGCAGAAGCAGAAGCTGAAGGACAGCAAGGAATGTTATATGTTGGAAATGTAATTGTTAATCGTGCTAACGCAGATTGTTTAGACTTTAAAGATGTAAGAACAATCGAAGATGTCATTTTTCAAGTACAAGGAAATAACTATTCTTTTGAAGCTGTTCAAAAGGGGAATTTGTTTTATGAAAGAGCGAGAACTGTTGAAAAAAGATTAGCAAAAAAGGCCCTAGATTATTGGAGAGACCATCCAGCGAAATTTGCTCTTTGGTATTTTAATCCATATGGTCCATGCCCTCCGACATGGTACGATCAACCTTTTACAGGTCAATTTAAACAACATTGTTTTTATGAACCAGTAGCTGGAACATGTGAAAGTGTTTATAGGGGATAGGGAGCAAGAGCCTTACTACATTGTTTAATGTGGTGAGGTCTTTTTATGGGCGATTGTAATTGGTTTATGGGCTATAATCGAAAAATTATGGGGTATATCGGTATGTCTATGAGCTATAGTCGAAACATAAGGCTATATAAAGAGATTTATGGCCTATATTAGCCATCCGAAAGTAATCAATCATTCTTCAATTAGGTTGAGGTCAAATAAAACAGCTATTTCGTAAAACGAAATAATGTGATAATATAGTTTAATCTATGATACGAGTTGTGAGGAAAAAATGATGAGAATAAGAGATTGGGATCGTAGTTTGAAGGTCCGTTTATTTGGAGAGTTTTTTAGTAATTTAAGCTTTTGGATGGTATTTCCCTTTTTAGCGATTTATTTTGCTGATGAATTTGGTACGAGTATGGCAGGGATACTATTGGTAGCATCGCAAGTATTTTCGGTTGGAGCAAATTTAATCGGAGGATATTGTGCGGATCGGTTTGGTAGAAGAACGATGTTATTTTTCTCTGCAACAGCAGAAGGATTAGCATTTATTTTATTTGCTTTTGCAAATTCGCCTTGGTTCGATTCACCGATGCTCAGCTTTGTGGCCTTTACGATTGCAGGTATGGCTGGTTCCTTGTATCATCCTGCAAGTCAAGCAATTGTCGCAGATGTTGTGCCGGAGAAAGACAGAAGTACAGTATTTTCGGTGTTCTATACGTCTATTAATATTTCAGTAGTTATAGGACCTATAGTAGGAGCAGTATTATTCTTTAATTATCGTTTTGCTCTTCTATTGGTTTCAGGTATTATTTTCTGTTTGGTAGGATTGGCCATTAGATTTTTAACAGAAGAGACATTACCTACGGATGTACGAGCACAAATGGCAAGCGGCTCTAATAATTGGATGCAGATTATCGTCAAGCAGGTTAAAGCCTATGGATTAATAGTAAAGGATAAAGTTTTTTTCTTATTTGTCATTGCTGGTATTTTGTTAGCACAAACATATATGCAATTGGATATGCTTATACCAGTTTATATGAAAGAGGCTATCGATAAGCAGGTGCTTGGTAATTTGTTTAATAGAGAATGGGCTGTAACTGGAGAAGGATCGTTCGGTATTCTACTTTCGGAAAACGGATTGTTAGTAGTGTTATTTACAGTGTTTGTCACTAGATGGATGACGAAGTATCCGGAGAAGTGGGTGTTCTTTCTATCCTCGTTCTTATATGCAGTGGCAATGCTGATCTTCCCAATGACAGCGAACTTCTGGGTCTTCCTCATTGCAATGGCAATCTTTACATTAGGCGAATTAGCAACGGTTGGGTTGCAGGAAAGTTTTGTTTCAAAATTAGCACCTGACGATATGCGAGGACAGTATTTTGCAGCGGCAAGTTTGCGCTATACCATTGGTAGGACGATTGCACCTTTAGTATTTCCGCTAGTTACATGGATTGGGTTTACGTGGACATTTGTTATACTAGCAGCTTTAGCATTACTGAGTGGATTCATCTATCTGCTAACGTTTAAAGAATATAATAAACGTAATAAAGGGATGGTATTATAATACAAACTTCAATTAGTAGGAGTGTCATTCCTTTGGGTTTAATAAGGAACTTAGGCAACACCGGGTCGTGAGGTATTGCCTGAGTGACCAATATCTTGTGCTCGGGCTTTAATGAACAGTAGAATGACTACACTATGATTCAGAAGGCACCTAGTGCAGGGTTAAATGCCTGTTGATGCGTTATAAATTGGACAAGGGGTGTTCTCTTAATGAGAACACCCCTTGATTTTGTATAGGTATAACATAACTTTTGAATTTTAAATTTCATCCCGAAAAGCTCGGGGAATAATTTCCATGAAAGAAACACTTTCAATGCCGCGGTAAATTGTTCCACTGGTTGCCTTCTAACCTAAGCAACGTAAACCCTACCTTCTTTTACGTCCTTGCGACCCTGTAGCCGCTCCAGTGTGAATAAGTATTATCAAAAACACATATAGCAGAATGCCAATATCTAAAAACTATGCCGTACCAAATGTTAACTATTGAATTATCTCATACAAAAATATAAATGTCAAATATGGTCAAAAATTAGGGAATAAAATGATATACTATTTTAATCAAAACTGGGTAAAGTGGGTGAAGAAATGGAACAGTGGGATATTGTAAATGGGTTCAGAGAAAAAGTAGGAAAGACATGGATAAGAGGAGATGAAATGAGTGAAGGAGATTTTCATCAGGTAGTACATATTTGGATCATGAATAAAAATGGCCAGTTTCTAATTCAACAGCGACAGCCATGGAAAATAGGATGGCCAAATATGTGGGACTGTTCTGCTGCAGGTTCTGTTTTAATGGGTGAGACTAGTGAAATGGGTGCTATTCGTGAAACTAAAGAAGAATTAGGCATTGAGTTACAAATGGAACATGCGGAGGTGATATTTACTATAAAATTCTCTCATGGTTTTGATGACCATTGGCTAGTAAAACAAGATATTGATGTGGAAAAATTAAATCTGCAATACGAAGAGGTAGCAGATGCAAAATGGGCAACAGTTGATGAAATACTTGAGCTTGTCGAAAGAGGAGATTTCATCCCATATCATATTTTAAAACCACTGTTTGAGATTAGCAGGTCATCTATTTCTCTAAGGAAGGCTAACTTAACAGATGCTGCGGAGTTATTTGCGATACAAAAAAAAGTTTTTCAACCTGTTTATGAAAAGTATCAGGATCATGACACAAGTCCAGTCTTTCAATCGTTCGAAAGATTTACAGAACGACTAAAAACAGGGGATTACTATAAGATTTATGAAGATGATTTATTGGTAGGAAGTGTTCACGTTTATCCGAAGTCCCCTGGTATTATGCGTTTACATATGATCAATATTTTACAACAGTTTCAAGGGAAAGGGATTGCTCAAGAAGTAATGAATCGATTAGAAAGTATATATCCTGAAGCGGAGAACTGGGAGTTAGATACTATAAAACAGGAACAGAGAAATTGTTATTTATACGAGAAGATTGGCTATATCCAAACTGGGGATGAATGGAAAGTAAATGAGAAAATGACCCTTGTTCATTATAAGAAGTCAATTGGATTTAACCATCTGAAACCAATTTCAACATGAATGGACTTAAAAATTAGCTGTGTAATATTAAATGGGTATTAACAATTTTTGTTATATGACGATACTTATTAGTGGGAAGTTTTTTTATCTTCTGTGTCTAAAGTAGGTGAAATGTTATAAGTTAAAATGCCTATTCAAATGAAGATGAAATTCAACTTTTTCATATTTTAATAAGGAAGTGTTAATAAATTATGGCAGAAGGAACTTACACAATGAAAGTAAATGTCGCGGAAAAGACTGTTGATATGACGGTGAGTGGGACTTTTACTCCTGAAAAAGCTAAACAATTTGTTGATGATTATCAGCTTAAGTTATCATCAGTTAATACAAGTGAATTCGTTCTGGAATTTGATTGCAGAGATTTGGACGTAGTAACAAAAGAAATGATACCAGACCTTGAAAATTGTTTAGCACTATATAAATCTTCTGGATTTAAGAAAGTAGAAGTAGGTATTAAGAAAAGTGCTATAATCTCCATGCAATTAAAACGTTTGGCGAGTAATGTAGGGCTAACTCAGTTTGAAGTAGTTCAAAAATATTAATACTTGCAAAAAGGTAGGAAGCTAGTTATAGGATCCTGCCTTTTTTATTTGATATTTACAAGAATCAATTTCATAAAGAATATTATATAGTTAAATCTGAACAAAGCTGATTTCCGCTCTAGGCGGACGCTTTCCGCGGGCACGACTTCAATCTCCTCGTCACTAGGAAAACATATGCTCCTGCGGTTACTCGTCGGAAAGACATTGTCAAACAAAGTTCGACCAATGTCCTTCCAGCGGGGCTTTCAGCTCGCGCTGTTCCCGCTGGAGTCGCCGCCTGCCACTCCAATAAACGGGATCGCTTTTAAAAAAAACGAATAATATATTGCGATATTAAGTATACATTCGTATTTTTTAATGAAACAAGTAATTATGAAATTGACTCATAGCAAAGATTATAACTTTAAAACACGAATAATGATTAAGTTAAGAAAATAAGATTTGTATTTCAGTATAATACTAAAATTAATTAGTGAGGTTTATTACAACTATGACTAACGTTAGAATAAAAGCGGTTGATGTTTACCATGCGAAAAAACAAGTAGATAATGACGTTTACCTTGAACATTTTAAAAAACAAGGAAAAGATATTACAAACTTCTTGAATATTATGGGCAGAAAAAAGCGTTATATCATTGATAATCTTAAAGAAAATACTATTACGATGGCGATTGAAGCGACAAATCAGGTGTTGAAAAAAGCGGGATTAAAAGGTAAGGATATAGATATGATTGTTTTTTCTACACAAGTACCAGAAGTGACTGTTCCAACCAACGCTATGTTCATTCATAATGCTATTCAAGCAAAAAAAGGAACTGTTATTTTTGATATGAACGCAAATTGTGCCGGTATGACGATAGCAGTTGAACAGGCATCACGATATATGAAATCTAATCCACATGTTAATACAGCACTTGTAGTAGGTTCTGATTATCTTTCATTAGTGGCTGATCCAACGGATGCAATGACTTATGCTAACTTTGGGGATGCTTCTTCTGCAATTATTTTAGAAAAAACTGAGAGCGATATAGGATTTGTAGACGCGATGTTTGAAGTGGACTCAAGTAACCGAAATAATATCTTATATCCACAAAAGGGACTATCTCAAACAATTAAAGCAGGTGAAAGTGCAGAATCCATGCTTTGGCTACCATTTGACGGAACAATGTCACTCCCTTATACGTATGAAATGTTTGAATTCATTTTAAAAAGAAATCAACTTAAAATTGATGATGTTGATGTTTTTTGCTTATCTCAATTTGCTAAAGTTAATATGGATGAAATTCAAAAACATTTTGATATACCCGAAGAAAAGGTTATTTATGTAGGAGATAAGTATGGTTATACTGGTACAAGCAGTCCATTTATTGCCCTTCATGAGGGAATCGAATCTGGAAAGATAAAGCGTGGAGACTTAATATTGTTTTGGACAATTGGTGGAGGGCACGAGTTCATTACTATGTTATTTAAATACTAAAGTAAAATGCAGCGGCAAAGATGCCCACTATGAAAAGCCAAAGAACTGAATTTTCACTAGAACTACAATTTGCCAAGAACATAGAAGCAGGCTATCTCTATATAAGAGGTAGCCTGCTTTGTTATCCAACTGTTACTGCAGAGAAAAATTCATTGTAAAGGGCACGCAGTATTTTGTTCTCATTGCTTTCATGAACTCCAAAAGAAAGGCTAACCTCTGAGGAACCTTGGTTAATCATTTCAATATTTGCGCCAGTGTTTGCTATGGCAGATGCAGCACGAGCTGCAAGTCCAGTGCTATTATTCATACCCTCTCCTACAATAACAATCATCGAAAAATGGTGTCGGAAATGTGCATCATCTGCATTAAGTTCATTCAATACACGATTCATAATACGTTCTTCTTTTTCTGCGTCTAATTGATGACTGCGCATGATAACGGAAATGTCGTCTAACCCCGATGGAGTGTGTTCATATGAAATATGCTCCTCTTCTAGAATTTGGAGCAACTTACGACCAAAGCCGATTTCTCGGTTCATCAAATATTTACTTACATATAAAATAGAAAATCCGTTATCAGCAGAAATCCCAGTTACAGGGCGCTTGTTAGCTTTACGTTTAGCTACTATCTTCGTACCGGGAGCTGATGGGTTATTTGTATTTTTAATACATACTGGAATTCCACTTTTGTATACCGGCATTAGGGCTTCATCATGGAAAACGGAGAAGCCTGCGTAAGAAAGTTCGCGCATTTCTCGGTAAGTTATTTCTTCGATTTCGGCAGGATGGTTTACTACTTTAGGATTAGCACAAAATACAGAATCGACATCAGTGAAGTTTTCATATAAATCCGCTTTGACCGCAGCAGCAAGGATAGAACCAGTGATGTCAGACCCTCCACGATCGAAAGTGCGTAGAATTCCGTTTGGTGTAAATCCAAAAAAACCTGGGAATACAACAACACCAGAAAGGTTGTTTAATGCATGTAGATTATCATATGCCAAAGGTAGAGCTTGAGCTCGTTCAGGAAAATCGTTTACAACTAATCCAGCAGTCTTCGGATTAACATATTGAGAGTCAAGTCCAATGCTAGTGAAATAAGTAGAAATTAGCTTTGCATTGTTGTCTTCTCCACTTGCTTTAATATTGTCTATAAATAATTCAAGAACGCTTTGGTCCTCTCTGATACGTGCTCGTAAGTCTTCCTCAATGACGTCACAAATGGTCTCATCTAGCGCTAGCCCCTGTGCAATTTCTTTATAACGATTCACTACTTGGCAGAGTTTTTCTTCTACTTCTTCATTATGTATTGCGGCAACGGCTAATTCTATTAGTAAGTCTGTTACTTTTTTATCAGCATCGTAGCGTTTACCAGGCGCAGACACAACAACGAATTTTCGAGATGGATCTGCTTTAACAATTGCTGCCACTTTTTTTATTTGGGCTGCGCTTGCTACAGACGTTCCGCCAAATTTGCTTACTTTCATCTAATCAAATCCTTACTTTTTTATTATATTTGTACTTATGGAATAAACAAATGGTTTTTTACAGTGTACAAATTATATCGTTAGAGGTCAATAACATTGTAGTTATTTCTTTAATTTTATTTTTTCAATACGAACTTTAAATTGAAATTTAATATTAGTGTTCGTACTTGGGGGTATAATTAGTATATTAAAATTAATTTCATTGTTTTTATTATTAGAACACGAATTATAAAAATATAAAATATTTTTTTGAATGAGTGAAAATGCATAAAATCAATGTTTTTGGAATGTAAAAGAAAATGGTAGCGTTTACAAATTTTTTAACTATATTGACAATTCAATTGATGGTAAGTATGATGGTTTTAATTCAATAAAGCGTAAACAATATTGACGGAGATAGACTGTACTTGTTGAGATCTTAAGAGAGCTGATGGTTGGTGTAAATCAGTGGTTTCGTTTGTAGGGTAGCACTCTAGAATTGGTGGACTGAAACAGAGGATTTAGGTTCATCCGTAAATGCGCGTTAAGCATACTAATTGAGAATCTGCGAGATGATTGCAGTAAAATTTGGGTGGTACCGCGTGAGTTATTATAAGCTCTTCGCCCCTTACATAATTGTAGGGAGTGGAGGGCTTTTTTATGTTTTCAAAATAAGGGGGAGAATCATAATTTGTCTGAGGTAAGTATTCGTACAAAAAAATTGTAGTAAAAGGAGAAGATTAATATGACATTCAATATTCTAATCAGTGATCCACTAAGCGAAGATGGTATTTTTCCTTTAAGAGAAGCAGAAGGATTTAATATTGTTGTAGATACCGCCCTAACTCCAGAACAACTAGGTGAAAAAATTGGTGAGTTTGATGCATTACTAGTTCGTAGCCAAACCCAGGTTACTCGTGAAATTATTGAAAAAGGATCTAACCTAAAAATTATTGGTCGTGCTGGAGTTGGAGTGGATAACATCGATTTAACAGCTGCAACAGAGCGCGGTATCATCGTAGTTAATGCACCTGATGGAAATACAAATTCAGCAGCAGAGCATTCTATCGCTATGCTTATGTCACTTGCACGTAATATCCCACAAGCTTTCCATTCTTTGAAAAACAAAAAATGGGATCGTAAAACATTTATCGGTGTAGAAGTGAAGAACAAAACTCTAGGTGTCCTGGGTTTCGGAAGAATCGGACAAGAGGTAGCTTTCCGTGCAAAAGGCCAACGTATGAATGTAATTGCATATGATCCATTCCTAACTGCTGAAAAAGCAGAAAAATTAGGTGTTCAATTTGGATCTGTAGAGGATGTCATTAAAGCTGCAGATTTTATAACAGTTCATACACCACTATTAAAGGAAACTCGTCATTTAATTAATAAAGAAGCTTTTGAAAAAATGAAAGATGGTGTGCAAATTATTAACTGTGCACGTGGTGGGATTATCGATGAGGATGCTTTATACGATGCAATCGTGGCGGGTAAGGTTGCAGGAGCAGCACTAGATGTATTTGAGGAAGAGCCATTTGTAGAACATAAACTTTTAACGCTTCCACAGGTCATTGCAACACCTCATTTAGGTGCTAGTACGGTAGAAGCACAGGAGATTGTGGCAATCGATGTATCCTATGACGTAGTAAGCTTTCTACAAAATGGGACAGTGAAAAATCCTGTTAACCTTTCTTCTGTACCAAAAGATGTCCTAGCTAAAATTGAGCCATTCTTCAATCTAGGTGAACAATTAGGTTCCTTCCTAAGCGATCTTGCAGAAGGAGTGCCAGAGGAGGTTAATATTACTTATTCGGGAGAATTGGCAAATTTAGATACTCGCCCATTATCACGTAATGCTATAAAAGGACTATTAAAAAGCAAATTAGGCGAATCAGTTAATGATGTAAACGCGAAATTCCTTGCAGACCGTTTGGGTATAACTATAAACGAATTAAAAACTTCAAAGTCAAAAGGATTTACAAGCTTAATCACGGTTGAAGTGAGAACGGCAACTGGAACGAGAAAAGTTGCAGGAACATTGTTAAACGGTCTAGGTGGTCGTATCGTACGTGTAGATGACTTTATCGTAGATGTAATTCCATCTGGTTACTTATTGTTCATCCGCCATAAAGACCAACCGGGTGCTATTGGTCGCGTAGGAACATTGCTTGCTTCGGAAGGTATCAATATCGCAGCGATGCAAGTGGGTCGTTCTGAAGTAGGTGGGGATGCGATTATGATGATTTCTATTGATAAGCATGTAGAAAAGTCTGGCATTGAACAGCTTAAAGGATTGGAAGACATCTTTGATGCAACACCTATTGATCTATAGGTGAACAGAGTATCTTAGGTTGTTTTTTATACGATGATAAACATTAAAAAAATCTGACTCTCGGACAAGTGATTGTCTTGGAGTCAGTTTTTTTATGCTTTGTGATTTCCGTTTCATGAGGCCGAGCTTCCTCGTACGCTACCACCTGTGGGGTCTCGACTTTCTCGCTTATCCCGCTGGAGTCGCCACATTCCACTTCCATCAATAAGTGAGTAGTCTTCCCTACAATCAAAGACAAATCTATGGATCAGTTCTTAAAGGACTGGGCGTCTTTGTGCTTGGTTTTTCTTGTTATGCGAGCAGCGTCAATAGTTCGTGTAAATTCTCAATTGTATATGTAGGCTTTACTTCTTCATTGATAGGTTTTCCTTCGCGGTTGATCCAAACGGATTGCATACCCACCTTAGAGGAACCTAATATGTCGGTCATTAGATTATCACCGACCATCAATACTTCATCTGCCGTTAATCCAGTAATTTCTAATGCATGTTCAAAAATGGCTGGATCAGGCTTCCCTTTACCGAATGCTCCAGAGATGAGTATATGGTCAAAATAGGGAGATATTTCAGGTGTGATTTCCAATTTGATATTTTGTAAGCTAGGTGAGCCGTTTGTCATTAATAATAATACATATTTGCCTTTCAACTGGTCTAAAACTTCATAGGTATCTTCATATACAAATGGGCTTTCTTTGCGCATTTTTGGGAAATATTCTGCTAGCTCTTTGCCTAAATCTTCATTTTCAATCCCCAACTTTTCTAATCCCGAGGTCCACGCTAATTGTTGATAAGCGGGTATGGTGGATTTCATTTTTTGGAAATCCTCTGAAGGGTCGTCAAATGTTCCCCATAGTCCTTCGAAAGGGTTAATACCGATCATTTGAGTGAATGGTCTTGTTTCATATGTATCGTACAATGCGCTTGCTTCTGCACGAACGGATTGTTCTAAAGCAAGTGGATCGACATTAACCTGTGTAGCAGCATAAGAACATGTTTTTTGAAATGCGACGGATACACTTTTGTTATCCCATAGTAAAGTATCATCTAAGTCAAAGAAAATTGCTTTTTTCATTATCTGAATCCTCCAGCACGTATTTGATTATTACTTTACCGTACTAAAGAGGGGTTGTCACTAGAACGGAATCATTTTTTCTAGAATTCCACCTTCCCGTATAATTCCTTCTATATCTTTGATGGTAATTGGAAAGTAGGGGAAGCCGTATACGTATGGAGTCCATTCATACACTTGAAAATAAATGACAAGGGAGTGATCAGCGATGTAAAAGTCTTGGTCACTACGTATTTGTGTAAAATCCTCTAAGAGGGGCACATCCCACTCTACCATTTTCTTTTCAATCATTTCAGAGAGAACTTTCACATAATTGCTATCCGGCTTAAACAGGTCGTTAAGTACATACTGTTTGCCAGTCTTGACATCGAAGGTGAGAGATTTGGTAATTGTAAGACCGTGTGCACCTCCTGTAAATGAATAGACAGTCAAACTTAAGCTCAGAACTCCTCGCTCATTTGTTTTAATCTCATAGGTGCCGACCATTTCTACTAAATGTTCACTGTAAAATCCTTGTTCTATTAAAAGCTTGTTTAGTGCATGAATAATATCTGCATTTATCTTTTTTTCTACTGCTGGATGAGGTAAGTTAGTTACAATAGGATAATAAACGTTAATACTTGGTGAACTTTTCTTAATATATTTCGTTTCTATACGAACAGGTAGATCCAAGGCAAACAACCTTTCTTAAGAAGTAATAATTAATGATATGAGTGGGAGAGTAATCATATGTTTTTAAATAGAGTATCCCTTTTCAAAGAGCCACAAGTGGAAAGTCAATATCCTTTCACAATTCCAGCTATTAGTAACTTTGAAAAACTAGAGTTAACCTCTCCTGTAACTTTTTTTGTGGGAGAGAATGGGACTGGAAAATCCACTTTATTAGAGGGAATTGCAGATAAATGTGAATTTAATACCGCTGGAGGTAGCCGCAATAATTTATATGATGTGGACGCTGCAGAAAGTGCACTTGGTAAATACCTTAGACTTTCCTGGATGCCAAAAGTTACGAATGGTTTCTTTTTAAGAGCAGAATCTTTTTACCAATTTGCTTCACATATTGACGAACAGGAAAGAGAAAATGAAAATATGGGTGTTCTAGACAGTTACGGTGGAAATTCCCTTCATGAACAATCACATGGAGAATCTTTTCTATCTTTGTTTCTAAATCGCTTTAATGGACAAGCTATCTACCTTTTAGATGAGCCTGAAGCAGCATTATCACCGCAGAGGCAATTGGCATTTTTACGTATAATGCATGATTTGATCAAAGAAAATAATTGTCAATTTATCATTGCTACTCATTCACCAATAATATTAGGCTACCCAGAAGCGACAATCCTAAGCTTTGATGACGATGAAATTGAGGAAATCGACTATGAAATGACAGGTCATTATCAAATTACAAAATATTTTTTAGACAATAGGGAAAAATTTTTAGAAGAGTTATTTGAAGGTGAGTAGATGTATGTAATCATAAATTATCTAGATGATATGTTATTTTTTATAGGGATCGCATTTCCATTGATCGTCGTTTGGCGACTGTTTCGTTGGAAAAAGAGAGGGTTCCAGCTAAAAGAGTTTTTACATGAGCTTGGCATTTTAGTTTTTTTCTCTGTGCTTGTTGGTTTATTTTCACAAACAATAATACCAAAAATAGGTGAGGTGCCTGCCTATACCACTGGGGTCAATTTGGAGTTGTTTCGTGTTGTGAAAGAAACGTATAATGCGATTGTATACCTAGGATTTTGGCAGCCTTTTTATATTAACTTTCTTGGTAATATAATTCTTTTTATACCTATTGGTTTTCTGTTACCCCTACTCTTTAGTAAAATGGAGTTTTTCATTTTTCCTATATTGACAGGTCTATGCATATCTTTATTTATTGAAATAATGCAGCTTCCTCAAAGCAGGAGTAGTGACGTCGACGACTTATGGCTAAATACGCTCGGTGCTTTTCTTGGCTATCTATGCTATTTCTTTATTCGCAAAGCTTTCCCATCATTTACAAAGGCTTTTAAAAAAAGTTTATGAAAGCTAAGAATGGGTAAATAGATAATTGTAATAACATTGTAAGGAGACATTAAGTATGATGAAAATTAGAGAATCAAAAACAGAGCAAAAACGGGATGAAATTATTGAAGAGTTTGTAAACAAAGGTATATTTAAAATTGATGGAAGACAACTATATGAGTTAAATTTTTATGAATTAATGAAAGAACATACAACTGAAGATGAAAGAAGATAAGTGCCTTTTTTAAAGGGCACTTTTTTTGAGAAAAAAGTAAGTACAATGTATTATCTATAAACAATAGTCGATATAAAAAATATGGTACACTTGACTTAAATACGGATAAGGTGGAAACAAAATTGACTTTTATAACTAATTTAAACGAGACATTACAGAAAAAATGGCAGGATGCAAATTTTACATCACCAATGCCTATACAATCTAAACTAATTCCACATTTCTTGGACGGCTCTGACGTAGTTGCAGAATCACCAACAGGAACTGGGAAAACACTAGCTTATGTGCTTCCAATCTTGCAGAAAGTTGATCCTGCCAAGAAACAAATACAAGCAATGGTAATTATTCCTTCTCAAGAACTTGGTATGCAAATTGTGGAGGTATTCCGTGAATGGGTTAAAGATACTAATATCTCAGTTGCCCAATTAATCGGAGGAGCAAATATTAATAGACAGATTGATGTTCTTAAAAAGAAGCCGACAATTGTTGTCGGAACTCCTGGTAGATTACAAGAGCTAGTAAAAACTAAAAAACTAAAAATGCATGAAATAAACATCGTTGTTTTAGACGAAGGGGACCAACTTTTAAGTAGAGAGCATCGTACAACTGTTAAAAGCTTAGTAGATGCAACAGTTGAAAGACAGCTGATTGTGACTTCTGCAACTATTACGGAAGAAATAGAATTGGTTGCAGAACGTATGATGAAGAATCCAGTTCGCATTCAAGTATCCGCAGAGGACATTCCTTCGCAAGGTGAAGTTGTCCACAGCTTCGTGAAGACTGAACCTCGCGATAAAACCGAATTACTGCGCAAGATTTCTTATTTAAAAGGAATGCGTGGCCTTGCATTTGTAAATAGTCTAGATCAGCTTTTAATGAAAGACGCCAAACTTGCATACAGAGATGCACCGATTGTGTCTCTTCATTCAGAAATGAAAAAGGATGAACGAAAGAAAGCATTGGATGATTTTAAAAGCGGTAAGGTGAGTTTACTAATCGCTACGGATGTGGCAGCAAGAGGCTTAGATATTTCTGGTCTAACACATGTTATTCATGTAGATGTACCGCATTCAGTTGAACAGTATTTACATCGTTCAGGGCGCACTGGTCGTGCGGGGGCTGATGGAGAGGTTATGACATTGTTAACTTATGCCGATGAAAAGACTTTTAAAAAGTGGACAAAAGAGCTTCCTAAAAAACCAGTTCAAAAAGTATGGTACCGTGGTGAATTAATCGAAGGATCGTCTAAAACTATCAGTCAAAAGGGGAAATAATGATGGATTTTCAACAAAAGCTTGAAGAGTATGCAGAATTAGTAGTAAAGGTTGGTCTGAATATACAGCCAAACCAACCACTACTTATAAATACGACAACGGACACAATCGATTTTACACGGTTAATAGTGAAAAAAGCGTATGAGGCTGGCGCGAAACGAGTTGACGTAAACTATACAGATGAAGTAAATGCACGTGCATTTTATGATTATGCACCTGATGAAGCGTTCAATGAATTTCCTAAATGGGCTGCTATGCAGCGTGATGAACTAATCGAAAATAAAGGTGCATTATTATGGATTGATGCAGATAACCCAGACTTATTAGAAGGTGTTTCGATTGACCGTATATCTAGCTTTCAAAAGGCAAGTGGCAAAGCGTTAGAGAATTATCGTAAAGCAGTTATGAATGATGTTATTACTTGGTCTATCGTTGCAATGCCTTCAGAAAAATGGGCTGCAAAGGTATATCCAAACCTAAAGCCAGAGGAACAAATGCAAGCACTTTGGGAGTTAATATTCCAGGTTGTACGCATAGGAGAAGGAACAGCAGTTCAAAAGTGGAAAGAACATATTGATAACCTTGAAAGTAGAGCAACTCTACTAAATAATAAGCGCTTTAAAAAGCTGCACTATAAAGCAGAAGGAACAGATATTCAAGTTGAACTTCCGAAAGAACATATTTGGATGTCAGGAGCAAGTAAAAATGGTCAAAACGTTCCGTTCATTGCTAATATGCCAACAGAAGAAGTATATACTGCACCACTTAAAACAGGAGTAAATGGCTATGTGAAAAATACAAAGCCTTTCGTCTATCAGGGAAATGTAATAGATGATTTTACTCTGACTTTTGAAAATGGAAAGATTACTTCTATAAAAGCTGCTACTGGTGAGAAGCTATTACAAGAGCTTATTGGAACAGATGATGGAGCGAAGTATTTAGGAGAAATAGCTTTAGTGCCACATAAATCACCTATTTCCGCTTCAAATGTATTATTCTTTAATACATTATTTGATGAAAATGCCTCTAACCATTTTGCTATAGGGGAAGCATATCCTACATGTGTTGAGGGTGCTCGTGGTTTAACTCAAAGTGAATTAGAACAAATGGGTATTAACACATCCATTGTACATGAAGACTTTATGATAGGTAGCGGGGACATGGACATTATGGGAGAACTAGCAGATGGAACAATGGAGCCTATATTCATAAAAGGTGCATGGGCTTTTTAAGGAGTTGGTCAGCTTGAAAAAATGGGTCTGTACTTTAATTATTCTAGTTGTTTCATTTGGAACTATCACAGTAAATGCCAAGGGCTCCGAAGTTTATATTGCGATTGGAGATTCCCTAGCAGCAGGACAAACACCGAATCGAGCTATAGATACCGGCTATACAGATTTAATAGCACAGAAGCTAACTAGGACTGGTCAACTTGCATTTTATTCAAAAGCGTTGGCATTCCCAGGTTATACAACTGCAGATGTGCTTACTAAGGTTCAAACGGACGAAGCAAAGAAAGCGTTGAAAAACGCTACATTAGTCACAATATCAGCGGGAGCCAATGACTTACTGCAAATGGTGCAAGTGAATTCATCAAGTGGTTCTATTGCTTATCAGCAACTCCATGCTGATTTTGCATTAAATAATGTACGAAAAAATATAGAGCAGATTATTAAAGAGGTACAGGCAATCGCACCAAAAGCCAAAATTTATGTAATGGGTTATTATTTTGCCTATCCTCATGTGAGAGCATCTCAAAAGGAAGGCATAAAAAAAGAGCTAGACCGATTGCATACAATTTTAAAATCGGAGTCTGAGGTCAATGGTGCGACATATGTGTCTGTGGAAGAACCATTCGGTGTAAATGCTACTAAGTTATTACCAAATCCCGCAGACGTCCATCCAACGATGGAAGGATACCGTATAATGGCAAATGCATTCTTTTCGCAATACAACAGTGGATTAGTAGTTACACATAACGAATTGCCAACACCTAATCCGCTTACTTTTGAACAAATTTTGAATGCATCTAAAGAACAAGAGAAATCTCCTGTTTCAAAATCAGTTGAAATGGACCAATACTATTCTTTATCAGAAATGAAGCCATTAATTTAGTATTTTGAATGACTTAGTTGTTCATAAGAATTTGGACCTTACCCAATGTTTTGAATAAGTTGATGAATGTTGTGCGAACCTAAAAAAGCTGTCCTCCAAATCAAAAGAGGACAGCTTTTTAACGTACATTTTTTTTAGATTTTATGACTTTACGTATAATAGGATAAACAATTGGTGCCAATTTAATTGCTGTTTTGACTAGGTTTTTTACTTTCATCGGTATCGCTCCTTGGCTTTCGATATTAATAGTTATGTACCCTCAAACTCCAATACATAAACTCTCTCTTTATCGTAAAACTTTAATGCCTTGGACTATATTCCAAATCATTACTATTACATATACGAGCATGTAAATTGCGATAAGTATTAAAGGTCCGGCAGCCATCCATAGGGAAGGTTGTTCATTAAATCCAGATGCAACGGGGGTGAAGCTTGTAAAAACACTAATGAATAAAATTATTAACAATATTACAGGTATAATGTGGGAAATTAATGATTTTTTCGCATGATATTTTACATTAGAATCTTGTGATACAAAATAAACAATAATAGGCAATAAAAAAGGAGCAAACAATACACTAAAATAAGAAAGTGCTGATAAAATTTTAGGGTTATCCAGTCTATTCAACCTCCTTTCCTCAATTTTTAACGAAATACTCAGCTATATGTTTCATTTCTTAAATAAGGAAACTAAAATATTCTTGTAATTTTCCAGAGAGGAAATAGATACATATTCTTTTACACCATGCCAATCCCCTCCACTTGGTCCAAACTCAATTGCACCTGCTCCAGCTTCCGCGTAGAAGCGAGCATCGGCAGCTCCATGCTGCCCAAATAATACAGCAGGTTTTCCGATGAACTGTGAAGTAACATGTGCAATACGTTCGATAAAAGGATTAATGGCTTCAGTAGTTACTGCAGGAGCAGTCGCTTGAATCTTAAATTCACTTTTAGGGAATTTCTCTGCCAACTTTTTAATCTCTGAAGTAATACTCTGCATATTCTGTCCAGGAACAAAACGAAGATCATAGCTTATTATGCATTCATCGGGAACAACGTTATAGCGATCACCTGCTTGTATTTTCGCCAAGTTTAAGGAAGGATAATCATAGAACTCATTGCTTGCAGTTAAAAAAGAGAGAGTGCGTAGCTGTTGGTCAAACAGAAAAGCTTGCTCAATTGCATTTTTTCCTTCCCATGGACGGCTACCATGACTAGGTTTACCTTTCAGTATTACATCAAACTGAATAATTCCTTTTGCCTGTAAACCAATTTGGAGGTGGGTAGGCTCGCCGCATATAACAAAGTCACCAGTATATCCTTGATCAACTAAAAACTTGGTAGTTTTACCGTCGGTTTCCTCATCCGTTACAATATGAAGCTGAATTTTTTTAGTAAGACTTTTAGATTCTTTAGAAAGCTCGTAAAAAGCTTGCATCATCGCAGCAACTCCTGCTTTCATATCAGCAGTTCCTCGACCATATAAAAGATCACCTTCTATAAATGGCTCGAATTGCTCTGGGTTACCTGGAACAACATCTACATGCCCATTCCAAATCATACATTCATCACCAATTCCTATTTCTGCCACTAGCATCAATTTTCCCTCATGCTGTAAGACAGTTGTATGAATTCCACGTTTTTCTAGCCAACTTTCACAGAATAATAAAGCATTATTTGCACTTTCGATTGTGTCACTTTTGATACGTACCAGATCTTTTAGTAATGTAATCATGTGAACATCTCCTTTTGCATATATTTATTTCATTAGTATAACAAATGAAACAAATAAGGTTGCATTAGGCATTTTATTCAGATACAATGAATTCGAACTAAATAATTCAAACCACAAGGGGCGCCACAATAGTGGCTGAGATAGTACCCTTTGAACCTGTAAGTTAGTGCTTGCGTAGGGATGTGGATGGAAACTGACAATCGCGCGATGTCTGGGTCTATCCCGGGGTCGTTTTTTTGTGGTCAAAAAAGGGGATTGTCATGAAAAATCAACGTGTATTAATATTAATGGAAATCGCTATTTTTGCGGCGTTAGGATATGTTTTAGATATGATTGGCTTTGGAATGCCACAGGGCGGCTCCGTAACATTCGTACTTGTACCTGTTATTTTAATGGCCTTTCGTCGTGGTATAGTTGCAGGTCTTGCTACTGGATTTTTAATAGGTGTGCTACAAGTGGTAACAGGGCGATTTTATGCAGCGCCATTATCATTTGAAATAGTTATTGCACAGGTTGCAATTGATTATTTCATCGCCTTTATGGTTGCAGGGTTCGCTGGGTTTTTAAGACCTGCATTTTTACAGGCATTTGAACAAAAAGATAAAGTGAAAATGATTACAGCGGTTGTCTTAGGAGCATTAATAGCTGCTTTTCTTCGTTATTTAGCACATGTGACTTCAGGTATTCTATTCTTTGGTGAATTTGCTGGCGATCAAAACGTCATTTTGTATTCATTAATCTATAATTCTACTTATATGATTCCTGTATTTTTAATTGCTGCTTTCATTTGTTCCATTTTATTTGTTAAAGCTCCGCGCCTTGCACTGCCGAATTCTCACTAAATATGATATGATTAGAGTACATTTAGTGAAGAAGGGATCTTGTTAAGATGATTGTACAAACTGACGAAGAGTTAGTGGCATTAAAAAAAATAGGGCGTATTGTTGCAGAAGTAAGAGATGTGATGAGGGCTGCAACTAAACCTGGTATTACAACGAAAGAACTGGATGAGATTGGCGGAAAGTTATTTACAGAGCATGGTGCGATTTCTGGACCAAAGGGTGAATATGATTTTCCAGGATATACTTGTATCTCCGTCAACGAAGAAGTTGCTCATGGTATCCCGGGTTCTCGCGTAATTCAAGAAGGCGATATTGTGAATATTGATGTGTCTGGATCTTGTGATGGATATTTTGCAGATACAGGTATTTCTTTTGTTGTTGGTGAGGGATATGAAGAGAAAGAAAAATTATGTGCAGTGGCAGAGAGTGCATTTGAACGGGCTATGTTGAAGGTGAAAGCAGGCTCTCGTTTAAACCAAATCGGAAAAGCGGTTGCTAGAGAAGCTAAAGATAATGGCTTGCATGTTATTATGAACCTAACTGGGCATGGTATTGGAAAATCGTTACATGAAGCTCCACAACATGTCTTGAATTATTATGATGCATGGGATCCTACGATATTAAAAGAAGGAATGGTTTTAGCGGTAGAGCCGTTTATTTCTGCAAAGGCAGAGCATATTGTAGAATCTGGTGATGGTTGGACATTTGTAACTCCCGATAAATCGTTAGTAGCACAGATTGAGCATACAATTGTTGTAACAAAAGGTGCTCCTATTTTATTAACTAAATTAGACTAAAACAAAACGCCTTCGAAATTTACTTTTTCGAAGGCTTTTTTTAAATTAAGAATATGGATTAACATACTGCGGATTTCCGTGGGCGTTGAAGTTTTAGGAGAGTGGCGGACAGGCAATACGTCATAATATTAACAAAAAAAGGGATGCATAGTTGTGATGTCTGTCACAACTATGCATCCCTAAAAAGTTTTAACTTTAAAGGGGTCTTGTGCTTTTCTTAAAGAATATAATCCCCACGATTAGGACGCAGCTTAGAAAAATGGATGCTGCGGTTAGGAGTAGTTCGCTAAAGTTGTGGTGAATTGCAACTCCAATGAAAGTCCAGATAAAAACAATTGGCATAAAACGGTCGAAATAATGATAACGAAAATGAAGAGCTATAGCTGTCGCGATGGTTAAGAAAATAACTCCCCAAAGTGATTTTGTCATGCCAAATCCATCAAATTCATAAAACGTTAGGAGATAAGATAGGTTTGTGAAGAAACTGATAAATGTCCAACCTAAAAGGAAGGAAATTGGCAATCGATTTTTTCGACTTAAATCATCTAAAGGATAGGTTAGATACAATTTAAACAAGCAGCTTAGTAAGACTGTGAGAAAACCAAAAGTGTATCCAAACAGTTCGTAATGCCAGCTTAATATACATAAAATATATATCACAGAGGCTATTCCGTCTAATAGAATACGCTTCGTAGGTATAGGACGAGAAGATTTATAATCCTTCATAATATTCCAAATCCACCAAGCTAATAATATAAAAATAACAATCCATATGTAAAACACATAATTTGCTGGAGTAAAAAATACGGGAAGTCTGTTGAATATTTCGCCACTAGTTTGACCATTTATGGGTAGTAAAATAGATAATAGTTTAACAATTACAGTAGATATAAAAAATAACATTAAAAGGATTATTTTAAACATTCAGCTGCCTCCTTCTATTTAATAAGTATACCTTTGATATATAGCAACAACAAATTAGAATTATGAATGTTATGTGACGAAAATCAAACAATCTGTATTAGAAAAACATGATATACTAGAATTCTAAAATAATTGTCAATATAGGAGGAATATTTAGATGATTGAACAAACTTATCCGGTTGTCTGGGATCTCGATCGCTTTTTTGAAGGGGGAAGTAACTCACCATCTCTAAGAAGCCATCTGGATAAAGTAAAAGAAAAGCTAAGCAGCTTTGAAACTAAACTAAAAGACTTTGATTCACCAACATCTATTGCCGATGTCTCAAATATCGAGAAAATGGTTAATGAGCTAAAAGATATAGCAACTAATTTATCAGAGGGTGGAGCAGTAATTGGGTGTTTTTTAGCACAGGATACAACGGATAAGCAGGCAGCATTGTTACAGGGAGAGGTAGGATCGCTATACGCTAAGTTCTCTTCTCAAATGCTAACCATTCAACAAGTGCTAAGTAAAACGAAGGAAACTGTGTGGGAGGAACTGCTTCAAACGACTGAACTCTCTCCTTTTGCATTTGTGTTAAATGAATGGAGAGATGAAGCAAAGCGAATGCTCTCTGAAAAAGAGGAAGACATGATTACGACACTTGGAGTGGATGGCTATCATTCATGGGGTCAACTTTATGATTTACTAGTCGGTGATATTCGCATTAAACTTACTATAGACGGTGAACAAAAAGAAATGTCGGTTGGTCAAGCAAATAATCTTAGTTCCCACGAGGATGCAATGATTCGTAAAGAGTCATTTGAAGCGTTAGAAGCTGCTTGGACAGATAAAGAGGAGTTCTTTGCGAAAACACTAAATCATATTGCAGGCTTCCGTCTTGCAATTTACGAAAAAAGAGGATGGGATTCAGTTTTAGAGGAGCCTCTTCATATTAATCGCATGAAAGAAGAAACACTAAATGCAATGTGGGGTGCTATCTCGAAAAATAAAGCTCCATTCGTAGAATACTTAAATAAAAAATCGGCAATGCTAGGCGAAAAACAAATGCATTGGTATGACTTAGATGCACCAGTTAGTACTTCTACAGAGAAAATGGATTATCAACAAGGTGCGGAGTTTATATTAAAGCATTTTAAAGAATTTGGACCGAAATTAGAATCATTTTCAAGAAATGCATTTGAAAGGGGTTGGATAGAGGCAGAGGACCGTCCAAACAAACGTCCGGGAGGATTTTGTACAGGAATGCCTGTATCAGAGGAATCACGTATTTTCATGACGTATAGTGGATCAATGTCCAATGTCTCTACATTAGCTCATGAATTAGGTCACGCCTTCCATTCATACGCTTTAAGACCAGTACACTGGATGAATCGTCAATATGCAATGGGTGTTGCTGAAACTGCCTCTACATTTGCCGAAATGATTGTAGCGGATGCTGCAGTAAAAGAAGCAAAAACAGATGATGAAAAAATTGCTTTACTGGAAGATAAAATTCAACGTAGTGTAGCATTTTTTATGAATATCCATGCTAGGTTCTTATTTGAAACTAGATTTTATGAGGAACGTAAAAATGGAATTGTTTCTGCTGCTCGACTAAATGAATTAATGGAGTTAGCCCAACAAGAAGCATATGGTGATGCATTAGATACAACACATCCGCACTTTTGGGCATCAAAGTTGCATTTTTATATTACGGAAGTACCTTTTTACAACTTCCCTTACACATTTGGTTACCTATTCTCTTTAAGCATTTATGCAAAAGCTATAAGCGAAGGCGCAAACTTTGAGGAAAAATATATTGCTTTATTGCAGGACACAGCAGTAATGTCAGTAGAAGATTTAGCAATGAAACATTTAAATGAAGACATTACACAGGAAGCATTTTGGCTAAAAGGTATTGATCTGTGTATTCAAGATGTGAGTGAGTTTATCCAATTAACTAACGCAAAAGGGTGAAGGTGTTTGATTTATCTAGAAGGAGATACATGCTATTTACGAACATTAAATACGAAAGATGCACCAGCCCTAGCAGATCTTACTTATCGTAATAAGATGTATTGGTCCGTTTATGAACCTCTGCATCGGGATGATTATTACACAACTTCTGTTCAACGGGAGAAGATTCGTGAATCTCTCACGTTATCGAAGGAAAAAAGAGAATATAGCTTCGGTATTTTTGAACATCAAACAGAAAGAATGATTGGTAGTGTATCACTATACAGTATTAAGAGAATGCCATTTTCAAGTGGGCTTATTGGATATTCCATGGATGAGCTTTATATTGGAAAAGGGATTGCTTCTGAAGCAGTTCACCTAGTAAAAATCTTTGGATTTGAGCACGTCCAATTAAATCGTATCGAAGCATATGTATCTCCGCATAATAACGGCTCTATTAAAGTTTTAGAAAAAAACGGTTTCATGCAAGAGGGACTTCTACGAAAACTGCTTTATATCAATGGTAAATGGCAAGATCATTATATATATGCATCCTTAACTGAAGAGCATTGAAAGGGCAAGAGTATACTTGAGATATTTAAAAACGTCTTATTCATGAACAATGAATAAGACGTTTTTTATACTATTCATGTCGATTTCCCGGGAAATAATTTATTTTTTGTCGACATTACCGTCTGTCAATAAATCTAATCGACCAGTTTCAGGGTCAATAATTAGTCCGTGAACTGGAATTTCAGGAAGCATAAGTGGATGATTTCGAATCATTTCTACACTATGTAATACACTGCTTTCTACGTTAGAAAAACCTTCTAACCATTTTTCTAAGTTCACACCGGAATTATTTAGGATATCTAATACACGTGGATCTACTCCTCGAGTAATCATTTTATCCATAATTTTATCGGTTTGTATAGCACTCATACCACAGTCATGATGACCAATTACATATATTTCATCGGCTTGTAACTCATAAACAGCTACGATAAGGCTCCGCATAATTCCACCAAATGGATGGTTAATGATTGCTCCAGCACTTTTAACTATTTTTACATCACCATTTTTAAAATTCATGGATTTTGGGAGCATTTCTGTTAACCTAGTATCCATGCAAGTTAAGATAACAATACGTTTATTTGGAAACTTGGTAGTTAAAAAAGGTTCATATAGTTTGTTTTCCACGAAGTGATCATTGTATTTTAAAATCTCATGTAAGCTTGGCATAGTATTCCTCCTTTAGGTTGTAATTATATTTTATAGGAAATGAAAGATAATTGCTTTACTTAATACTTGAACCTGACTAAAATTAGACTTTTGCTGAGAAGGACTTTCGACAAGAGCTCATAGTGACTACTTTGGAGAGGCATAGGGAGCATAGAACAGCTTGCATTCTAAATATAAAGAGCTATTACACCTTCCTAAACATTTACTTGCTCGGCAAAAGAAGTTACTTGCGGAACTTTTATGGAGTTTATAATAATTAGAATGCAACATAATCTATAAGTATGTAAAAAGCAAGGGAGTTGTTCGCCATAGTGGACAACTCTCTTGCTTTTATAGTAGAGATAACTTTATTCGAAAGAGAAATAAACCAAATTTCAATGAATAAAGTTCCACTTTATTTTGCTAGTTTTTGTTTTCGGTCTGATACAAAGAAGGATTTTCCTGTCCCTATAACCACGGACTGTAATGGCTCAGGTGCTAGATGAACTGGTACTTCAATGACCTGGGTTAACCACTCGGAAATATCCTTTAGTAATGCTCCACCACCAGTTAATATTACTCCATGGTCAACTATATCTCCTGCAAGCTCAGGAGGGCAGGTTTCTAGTGTTGCGCGTATTGCTTCTAAAATAGTTTCCAATGATTCAGATAGAACACCCTGTATCTGAGTAGAAGATAAATGAATAGTCTTAGGTAATCCACTAACTACATCTCTACCGGTAGCTTGCATTTGTTCTACTGCATGAGGAACCAATGCATGTCCTATAGTCATTTTGATATTCTCAGCAGTGGCTTCACCAATAATAACATTGTACTCTTTTCGAACAAAGTGAATAATTGCTTCATCCATACGATCTCCAGCTGCCTTTACTGTATGGGACGCTACTACTCCACCAAAAGAAATAATGCCAACTTCTGTCGTGCCACCGCCAATGTCTACAATCATACTTGCGACAGGCTCATCTACTGGAAGACCAGCACCGATTGCTGCAGCTACGGGTTCTTCCATTAATTGAACATCTTTTGCTCCACTTTGTCTTACAGCATCTTGTATAGCTCTTCTTTCTACAGAAGTTGCACCAGATGGTGTACATACAATTACAGTCGGTTTTCTTAAAGAAGTACCAAGTTTTTTCCCTGCTTTTTGCATTATAAGTTTTAGTAGTTGTGTTGTAATGTCAAAATCGGCAATTACTCCATCCTGTAATGGACGTATTACCTCGATTGAAGTAGGTGTTTTGCCAATCATTTTTTTTGCTTCTTCACCGAAAGCTACGATTTCACGCGTTTTAGTATTAACTGCTACTACTGTAGGTTCATCTATTAATAAGCCTTTGCCTTTTGTATAAACTAATGTATTTGCTGTACCTAAATCTATTCCAATATGTGAGTTTGAAAACATTTGTCTTCCTCCTATTCCAATCATACTTAGTAATTATAATAGATAAATAGTAGGTTGCCATTTGTAACATAATGGAAGTTTACATATATTTCAGAGTATCTTAGGTCATTTGAAATAGTATAGCGCGATAAATTGAACGAATAGTAATAGTTTGTCATCCAAATGTAATAGAAATGAAGTTAATTTGAAAAGAAAAAGAGAAGAGATATCAAATAAAAAAAACAACCGTCAGCATACTCGACGGTTGTTTTATGAGTTATTGAAAAGGTTTTGGATCTATTGTAGATGCATCTTTAGAATTCATACCTTTTCCAAAGTAATGCAAAATTACATAGCCTACGATTCCCATAATTGCAGTAAAACCAAGCACTGTAACTGTGTATAAAGCCATTTTATAACACCTCACTTGTTTTCTTGTACTTATTATAACGTAAAAATGAAAGAATTGTAACTAGAAATATATAGAATTTAAGTTAACAATATTAAAATGCCCAGTTTCCATTTCGGAATATTGGCTCTGAAGTTCCATCTTCTTTAATACCGTCGATATCCATTTTTTCTGAACCAATCATGAAATCTACATGTGTAATACTTTCGTTTAAGCCATTTTCTGCTAATTCTTCGCGACTCATTTTCTTGCCGCCTTCTATACAGAAAGCATATGCACTACCGATTGCTAAATGATTAGAAGCGTTTTCGTCAAATAATGTGTTATAAAATAATAGATTCGAGTTAGAGATTGGTGAGTCATGTGGTACTAGTGCTACTTCACCTAAATAGTGTGACCCTTCGTCCGTTGCAACTAAGTTCTCAAGCACCTCTTGACCTTGTTCAGCTTCCACTTTTACAATGCGACCTTGTTCAAATGTAATAGTGAAGTTATCAATAATATTCCCGCCGTAGCTCAATGGTTTAGTGCTTGCTACATAACCGTTAACACCTGTTTTTAATGGAACAGAGAATACTTCCTCCGTTGGCATGTTAGCCATAAAAGAAAATCCTTTTTCGTTTGTGCTACCAGCCCCACACCATAGATGTCCCTTTGGTAATTCAATCGTTAAGTCTGTCCCAGGAGCTGTATAATGAAGTTTTTTATAATTTTTCTCGTTTAGATAATCTACCTTTGTATGTAGAAGATTATCATGTTCAATCCATGCTTCTGTAGGATTTGCGACATCTGCACGCACTGCTTGGAAAATTGCTTCCCAAAGGGCAGGTACTTGTTCTTCCTCAGGTAATTTAGGGAATACCTTCTTAGCCCATTCTGTAGATGGAGATGCTATTACTGACCAACTGATTTTGTCCGATTGTACATATTGACGATATTTGCTTAATGCTTGACCCGCAGCCTTTTGGAACGCTGAAATTCTAGAGGAATCCACTCCTTTTAAAAGGTCAGGGCTTTGACTAACAACGCTTATAAATGCAGCTCCGCCTTCTGCTAACAATTCTTTTTCTTGTGCTTTCCAAGAAGGGAAGAAATCAAATGAGTCCCCAGGTGCAAGTTCATAGCGTAATCGTGTGATTTCATCATCTGTTAAATCTACGAATACTTGTTTAGCTCCAGCTACATACGCTTTTTTAGTAATCAATCGAACTAATTCAACGCTATCAGTGGAAGCTGCAATAAATAAATTCTGTCCTGGTTGAATATTCACTCCTACTTCTACAACAAGAGAAGCATAGTTTTCTAATTTTGTATTAAAAGATGTCATATGGATACTTCCTTTCTATTATTATCTCCATAGTATCAGTTTTGCGCTTGTATTATCAATATTCAAATTAGTCGATAAGTTAAATTTTGTTCATAATTCGAAAATTTAATATAGTCAATCGGTAGATTAATATTAAAAAAATATGAATATAGCCGAAATAAAGGAAAGAAATAGAATGTGGGGGAAGTTGAATGGATAAGTCTACAGTATTCGGTTTAATAATAGGGTTTGTTTCATTATTAGTTGGGATGGTTTTAAAAGGTGTTACATTGGGTGCATTATTAAATCCTGCAGCAATCTTAATCATCATTTTCGGTACGATTGCTACAATAGTTATTGGATTTCCAATGGCAGAATTAAAAAGAGTACCTAAGATATTTGGAGTTATTTTTAAAGAAACAAAACTAGTACCAGATGTGGAAGTAATTAAAATGTTCTCAAGCTGGGCAGATTTAGCAAGAAGAGAAGGATTATTGGCACTTGAAAGTAAGTCAACAGATGTAGAAGATCCATTTTTAAAAAACGGTCTTACGTTAGCAATTGATGGACAAAATGCAGATTATATTAGAGATGTACTTACAGAAGAAATTGACGCACTAGAGGAAAGACATTCAGGTGGTGCTCAAATTTTTACTCAAGCGGGGACATATGCTCCCACACTTGGTGTACTTGGAGCGGTAGTAGGTTTAATAGCTGCCTTAAGTGATATGAGTGATATTGATAAATTAGCACATGCAATTTCTGCAGCCTTTGTAGCGACTCTATTAGGTATATTCACTGGGTATGTTTTATGGCATCCATTTGCGAATAAATTAAAACGTAAATCTAAACAAGAAATTAGACAAAAGACAATGATGCTAGAAGGTATCCTTTCAGTATTAGAAGGAGATTCTCCACGAGTTATTGAACAAAAATTAGCTTCCTATCTATCTATGTCAGAGCGTAAAAAAGTATTGAATGAAAGCGGGGACGCTGGCCTTGGCAAAGAAGCATAAAAAACATAAGCATGAGGAAGAAGTAAGTGAAGCCTGGCTACTTCCGTACTCCGATGTTTTAACATTATTACTAGCCTTATTTATCGTATTATTTGCTACTAGTTCTGTAGACCAACAAAAATTGGAACAAATGTCTCAAGCGTTCAACGAAGTCCTTAATGGTGGAACCGGTATTTTTGAACAGCCATCTCCTTTGGAAGTGCCAGATGCTCCTGATGATTCAGGTCAGGGAGAAGATGGAGAGAGCACTGCATATATGGAAGACCAGCAAGCACTCTCCGAAATTCAAGATAGTGTGGATGAATATATAGCAGTAAATGCGCTAGAAAAACAGTTTGTTACTAAACTAACCGATGAAGGCTTACTTGTTACGATAAGAGATAGTATATTATTTGATACTGGCGAAGCAGAAGTAAAAGGTGAGTATCGTTCAATTGCTGAAGATATCTCCGATTTGCTTGTATTTGATCCTCCTAGAAATGTCGTTATCACTGGCCATACAGATAATATTCCTATCTCTAGTAGTGAATATTCTTCCAACTGGGAGCTAAGTGTAATGCGATCAGTTAATTTCCTGAAAATATTAGCAGGAAATAATACGATAGATCCGCTATATTTTAGTGCGAAAGGTTACGGTGAATTTAGACCTGTAGCTTCCAATGATACTCCAGCAGATCGGGCAAAAAATAGAAGAGTTGAAGTATTGATTCAACCACGCGTTCTAGAGGATGGTACTTTAAACGACCAACCTGAATAATAATAAAGACTGGCAACCGAAAGATGGTTGTCAGTTTTTATTTGACTTTATAAAACAAAAGTTTATAATTAAAACAAATGTTCAATGAGAAGAGAGGTGTAAGCAAATGAATACAAAAGAAGTGAGTATTTTAAAGTACCTGCGAGAAAATCCATATGCATCTCAAATGGAAATAGCAAACGAACTCAAAATGTCTAGACCGGCAGTTGCCAATATTATTTCCCAATTGATAAAAAATGGGAACATCACAGGAAGAGCTTATATTTTACCTGAGAACAAAGAAATTATTTGCATAGGTGGAGCCAATGTAGATAGAAAGTATACGGTAATCAATAAGCTCCAAATGGGTACTTCTAACCCTACATCTAGCATACAAAGTGTTGGAGGAGTTGCAAGGAACATTGCGGAAAATTTAGGTAGATTAGGACAAACTGTACGTTTATTATCAGTTGTTGGAACAGATATGGAATATGAAGCTATTGAAAAAGCCTCTAATAATTGGATGAATTTATTTTCCATTGAAAAGTTACCAAATTACACAACTGGAACATATTCGGCAGTGCTAGATTCAAGTGGAGAAATGCTTCTTGCTCTAGCAAATATGGATATCTATGAACAGTTGACTGTAGATTATTTGAAAAAACATGAAACACATTTAACGAATTCTCAGCTCATCATTATAGACATGAACTGCTCGAAAGAAGTGATTGAATATATCCGAACTGTTTCTATCGGACATAATATACCACTTGCTTTAATACCTGTATCCTCACCTAAAATGGATAGAATGCCTAATTCATTAGAGGGCATTGGATGGTTAATCGCAAACAAAGATGAAGCAGAAATGTATTTAGGTATAAATATTGTGGATAAAGGATCATGGGAAGAAGCAACAAGATTATTTGTCCAGAAGGGGATTTCCCATGTAGTTATAACCTGGGGTAGTGAGGGCATAATGTACGCAGGTAGTGACATGGAAACTTCCTATTTTCCAGCAATTAAGGTAGAGGATGTAATTGATGTCACTGGTGCAGGGGACGCATTTGTTTCCGCTACTTTATATGCTTGGTTGAATGGTGAGGATATTGTAACGTCCATAAAAACAGGCATGATAAACGCAAGTAAAACTATTCGCTCCAGCGATACGGTAAGAACTGAGCTTTCTCGAAATAATTTAACTAATGAGATGGAGGAAAATAAAAAATGAAACAATATATCACTTATTCAGAAGAAGTAGCAAAAGGAATGCAAGAAGGAAAGGCAATTGTTGCGCTAGAATCTACAATTATCTCTCATGGTATGCCATACCCGCAAAATGTTGAAACTGCTAGAAAAGTAGAACAAATTGTGCGTGATAATGGTGCAGTTCCAGCGACTATCGCTATTATGGACGGAAAGATTAAAATTGGTTTATCCGATGCAGAATTAGAAACGCTAGGAACAAGTAAAGATGCAAGAAAAACTTCTAGAAGAGATCTTGCTTACGTTGTATCTTCAAAAGAAATTGGTGCAACTACAGTAGCAACAACTATGATTTGTGCAGAAATGGCTGGTATTAAGTTATTTGTTACCGGTGGAATTGGCGGTGTACATAGAGGCGCAGAAACGACTATGGACATCTCAGCAGATTTAGAAGAACTATCAAATACTAATGTTGCAGTAGTTTGTGCAGGTGCAAAATCTATTTTAGATATTGGTTTAACTTTAGAATACTTAGAAACTAAAGGTGTTCCTGTTGTAGGTTTCCAAACAGATTCTTTCCCAGCATTTTATACAACGACAAGTGAATTTGATGCAAACTTCCGTTTAAACAATGAAAAAGAAGTAGCAGAAATGTTGAAAGCTAAATGGGATCTTGGGTTAAATGGTGGAGCAGTAATTGCTAATCCTATTCCTACAGAACATTCATTGGAAGAGTCTTATATTAATACGATTATCCAAACTGCTCTACAGGAAGCTGAAGAAAATGGTATAAAAGGGAAAGACGTAACTCCATTCTTGTTAGGAAAAGTAAAAGAACTAACAGAAGGTAAATCTTTAGAATCCAATATCGAACTTGTTTATAATAATGCTCGTGTTGGATCTAAAATTGCAGTTGAATTAAATAATCTATAAGAAAGAAGGCTATCTATTGTCAGTAATGACGACAATAGATAGCCTTTTATTAGTATTCAATTCTATAAATTAAGGCTGTGAATTCTTGAGTGTTTGGTAAAATTACCCGTTCCGCAAGTAAAAGGTAATGATCCGCAAGTAAATAAAGGGTTAGAGCAAGTAAATCATTCACGACAGTAAGTAAGTCATAGATGGAAGCAAGTAAACAATGGGTTAGAGCAAGTAACAAAAAATAGAATCCAATAAGCTATTATAAATAAGCAGGTACAAGATTCTCCAGTGCATAAAGTCAGTGTTCCTGGTAATACGATAGTGATATAACTGTTATATTATATAGGTTGTCCCAAAAAACGTATATTTTATATACAAAAAGTGGTTAGTCGTGATGTTATTCACGACTAACCATTTTTAATGAACATGATTCTGTACTTATTTTCTTAAGTTTCCTAGTTCAGATGCAATTGCTTGCATTTCACTTGGGCTAAAAGTATCTCTTTTTTTAACCATTTCGTATAAGTAAACAAGATCATCATATTGTGTTGCATTGAAATCCTCTGATCTCATTGCATCTACATTGACCATACGAAGTTTCTCTTTAATTGTTTCAATCATATACGTGACATTTTCTGCTGAGGGTTGTGATAAATTCATTCGTAGTAACCTGCCTTTCATACATTAGAATTAATCATTTCACGCTAAGCCTGCAATGTCAAACACTAAATAGATTTTGCTGCCTCTTTTTCTTCTTTTAATTTCTCTTGAATTTTTTTCGTTTCATAAATAATTACACCAGAAAGTCCTAGTAGTCCTATTAAGTTAGGAATAGCCATTAATGCATTAGTTATATCTGAGAAAGTCCAGATTAAATCTAATGAAACAACAGATCCTACAAATACCATCAAGACAAAAGCAATACGATACACAATTAGAAGAGAAGGGTTTTTGAATAAATATTGGAAACATTTTTCTCCGTAATAAGCCCAACCAATTATCGTAGATGAAGCAAAGAATATCAACCCAATTGCTACTACAATTGGTCCGAAGTCACCTAAGAAGTGTCCAAACGCTCCAGTTGTAATTTCATTTGCAGCTAAATTTTTGTCTGTATATATTCCAGACATAACAATTGTGATACCAGTAATTGAACAAATGATAAATGTATCAAAAAATACCTGAGTCATCGAGATAAGCCCTTGGCGACCAGGAAGGTCTGTTTTTGCCGCAGCTGCAGCAATAGGAGCAGAACCTAAACCAGCCTCATTTGAGAATACCCCACGAGCAATACCATATCTAATAGCAGCACCGATTGCTCCACCTGCTGCAGCTTCAGTTGAAAATGCCATCTTGAAAATGGTTACAAATGCTTCAGGAATAGCTGTAACATTCAAAATCATAATAATTAATCCAGAAACAATATAGAAAACCGCCATTACAGGAACAAAAATCGCAGTAACTTTACCAATGGATTTAATACCACCTAGAATAACTAAAGCAGCAAAAAAAGTTAATACAATTCCAGTTATCCATGTTTCAATTCCAAAAGTATTATTTACAACTCCTGCAACAGAATTGGATTGTGTTCCATTTCCGATACCAAATGCTGCCACTGCCCCAAAAATTGCGAATAAAACAGCCAACCATTTTTGTTTTAAACCATGCTCTAAATAGTACATAGGTCCGCCGGCCATTTCACCATTGGCATCTTTAACACGATATTTAACAGCTAGTACCGCTTCTCCATACTTTGTTGCCATTCCAAAGAATGCAGAAATCCACATCCAAAATATTGCCCCAGGACCACCTAGAACTACCGCAGTGGCAACCCCAACTATATTACCAGTGCCAACCGTTGCGGCCAATGCTGTAGTGAGAGCCTGAAACTGAGAGATATCTCCTTCTGCAGACTTATCATGATTTTTGGAGAAAACTTGCTTCAATGCAGCAGGTAACAAGCGTAATTGTAAAATTCCTAAACGCAACGTTAAATAAATACCAGTACCTACTATTAATACTAAGAGTGGAATTCCCCATAAAAAGGATGATACCGTTCCTAAAAACTCATTCAATTGTTCCATCAACATTACCCCCTATGTTATTGTCTAAAAAGAAATCTATCATCCTTTCATATTATTTACCCTTGTTACAATATTCGTAAAATTCAGTGTGCTAGTCAAGACTATTTTTTAAATAAATGAAAATATTGTTTGATTCTATTTTGGTGAGGGTATAATTAAAGCATCTATATAGTTAAACTTGGAGGTAATTTGGATGAGTGAAAATAAATTTTTAAAAGGTATTATATGTGGTGCAGTTGTTGGTGGAGCTCTAACAATGCTTGACAGAAAAACAAGAGATTCAGTTATGAACAAAACAAGATACATTCGAAATGAAATTCAATATTACAGTAAAAATAGGGAAGAATTAAAAACAAATATCGAACATCAAATAACAAAATGGAAATCGGTCTATGATCAGTTTTCATCAGATGCAATGTATTTAACTGAAAAAGTGAACGAGGCAAAGGAAATCACCCCTCAGGTTAAAACATTATTAACAGATACGAAAGATGCATTTTCTCAATCAAAAGAGGAGTACAAATCAATTGTAGTTCCAGAAAAGGAAGAAAAAGGTATTTTTGAACCAAAAAAGTAATCATTGCACAGAAAGGAGAGGATGGAGTGAAAGATATTCATGAGAAAAAAGATAATAAAAAAACTTCATCCTCAAGCCCCAGCTGGTTCGAGAAGTTAAAATTTCTAAATATAAAAAAGAAGAAAAAGAAGGAAGAAGTGCATCATGATCTTACTACATGGTCTGGTTACATAAAGCATTTAATACTACATATTCAGAAAACGGATATTGCAGGCTTTGCAGCACAATTAGCCTATTTCTTCCTATTATCCCTATTTCCATTATTAATTTTTATAATAACCTTATTGCCGTACTTAAACTTAGACGAGGCACAAGTCTTTCGTCTCTTAGAAAACTATGCACCACAGGAAGTATATATTCTTATTGAGGAAACATTGACTGAAGTTTTGGTGAGTAGGAACGGTGGGTTACTATCTATCGGGATTATTGGTACGATTTGGTCTGCTTCAAATGGGATGAATGCAATTGTAAAATCTTTAAACCGTTCATATGCACTTGAAGAAACAAGACCCTTTTTCATCGTCAGACTATTATCTATCGTATTTACGTTATTAATGATTATGTTATTTATAGTAGCGCTAGTATTACCGGTATTCGGTCAACAAATTGGTACAATTCTATTTTCATACTTTGGTTTTGAAGAAAGCTTTGTAAAGCTTTGGAATAATTTAAGATGGACGATTAGTCCCTTAATTATGTTTGTGGTATTAATTGCATTGTACTGGATAGTTCCAAATACAAAATTATTCCTAAGAAGTGTATTACCAGGAGCTGCTTTTGCAGCATTTGGTTGGATTATCGTATCATTAGGATTCTCGTTCTATGTTAGTAATTTCTCTAACTATTCTTCTACGTATGGAAGTATCGGAGGGATTATTGTATTAATGTTATGGTTATATATTTCTGGCATCATTTTGTTGGTTGGTGGTCAGATAAATGCAGTTATGCAGGAACGTAAAATAGCTTTAGAAAAAAAGGAAACAGAAGGACGCGTCTAACCGACGTCCTTCTGTTTTTGTTTAAAGATTAACAAGGTATATAAAAAAGTCCAGTGAATACAGGGCTCATGGAGCATGAGAGAAAATAATACTGTGATTTCCGTTCCAGGGGGTCAGTTCATGCGGAGTCTCGAGACTTTCTCGCTGTCCCGCTGGAGTATCCACCTTACAATCTAATCAAACGGCGGGTAGTACTCCACTAGAAGATTTGGAGAAGCATATGGCTTAGATGATAATATTAGTCAAAGCAAATATAGGGATAAAATGATTGGTAATCGCTGATGAAATAGAAATACTATTTTTCGATGATAGAGGAAAGCAGACAATTTTATTCTACTAGTGGAAATAAAGAAAAATAGGGAGTGTTTACATACTAAAGAAGCGAAGTAGCAACAGAAATTGTATCTTCTGGCGCTTACCTATGAATAGGAAAGTATCTTTTCTCTAGTTATCCAAAAACGCACTAACCTGTTTCTAATTATTGTAGAAGAGCTAGGGACAGGCAACCGCCATAAGATTACCGAAAAAGTGAGTATTGTTTGTGACAGCTGTCACAAACAATACTCACTACAAATTCACTAGGTAATACTATAGCAAAACGGCGGTCTAAAGCACTTCGGAAACGATCGGAACAGGTTTTAACCTACAAAGATCTGCTGTTTTTAATTCTCTTAAATATTCCTATTGAGCATTCGCAATCCATTTAATATGACTAATATTGTACTGCCTTCATGACCTATTACCCCTAACGGCAGGTCTACTACTTGAAGGAAATTCGAGACGATTAAAAGTGCGATTATAGTTATTGAAAAAATGATATTCTGCTTAACGATTCGACGCATTTTACGTGACATTTTCACTGCATATGCAATTTTAGACAGATCATTTTTCATAAGAACGATATCTGCAGTTTCTAGTGCAACATCTGTTCCTTCTCCCATGGCAAATCCTGTTGTTGCTGTTGCAAGTGCAGGAGCATCATTGATACCATCTCCAACCATTCCAACAAAGCCATGTTCCTTAAGTAACGCTTTCATATGCTTCACTTTAGTTTCTGGTAGACACTCGGCAATATATTGATCAATTCCAGCTTCTTTTGCGATAACACTTGCCGTTTTGTTATTGTCACCTGTAAGCATCACTGTTTTAATTCCTAGTGTTTGGAGCTGCTTAATCGCGATTTTTGTTTCCTCTCTGACTGTGTCTTTTAAGGCAGCAACAGCAGCAATTCCTTTTCCATCTCGCATGAAGATGACAGTTTTCCCTTCTTCTGTAAGGGTAGAAGCAATTCCGTTTTGAAAGGTAAAGGCATCGTTTTTATTAACAAAATCAGGTTTTCCTACTAATACTGATTCTCCGTCAATTGTAGCTTGTATTCCAAATCCAGGTTTATCTTCAATATGGATTAGTGGAACAGATCCTACACCTTCAATTTTTGCAAAAGCTGTAATTGCTATGGCTAGAGGGTGATTGGATTGTCCCTCGATAGTTGCTAGTGTTGTTAAGGTTGACATTCTATCTAAATCTGGTCGTACTAAGAAGTCTGTAACGACTGGCTTACCGGTAGTTAGAGTACCAGTTTTATCCAATGCAATTGCATTCATTTCACTGATGTTTTCCAGATGTACTCCGCCTTTGAATAATATACCAACTTTAGCACCGTTCGAAATTGCTGCTAAAGTGGCTGGCATAATAGATGCTACGAGAGCACAAGGTGAAGCCACTACCAATAAAACCATCGCTCGGTAAAATGTTGTGTTCCAGTCCCAATCAAGTAAAAAGTGAGGAAGGAAAAGCATGAATGCTACTGAAATTAAAACAATTTTCACGTAGGTACTTTCAAAGCGTTCAATAAACTGTTGAGCAGGAGATTTTTCATCCTGAGCTGTTTGCACAAGATTAATGATCTTTTGGAAAAGTGAGTCCTCATTTTCCTTTGTCATTTCCATCGTAATAGCACCGCTCATATTAACTGTTCCAGCGAATAGTTCATCATGTAACTGTTTAGTTACAGGAATAGATTCACCACTAATTGCGGATTCATCAATTGCAGTATTGCCACTTACGATTTTCCCATCTGCGGGGATTCGTTCACCGGGTTTTACAATAAGTTGATTACCTACAACTAACTCGCTCACCGAGATTCGTGAAGTAGTGCCATCATTATTTAATCGTAATGCCTCTTCAGGCTGAAGTTCCATGAGGGATGAAATTTCCTTTTTGCTTTTATTCATTGTGTACGTTTCAAGAGCACCACTTACTGCAAATATAAAAATTAGGATTGCTCCTTCTGTCCAATAGCCGATGATAGAAGAGCCTATTGCTGCTAGTATCATCAGCAACTCTACATTTAACTCTTTTTCTTTAAATGTTTCTACTAAACCTTCTTTGGCTTTTGCATACCCACCTATTACAAATGCTAGTAAATAGAAAATGATCGATGCTGTTTCTTGCTGTGCGTTACTTAATAGCCATGCTATAAGGATCAGTACCCCAGAAAAAAGAGCTGCTACCAATTCCACATGAGACATTAAATTCGAAAGAAATAGTGGGTTAGATTTTTTATTAGTTATCGTTGTCATATAAAAACCTCCTTGATAATGAATTTCAATATTAATAGTCCTTATAAATGAAGAAAATGGACTTCCGAATAGGAAACCCACTTTATATTCATTACTAATTTATAATTATTATAATCTAGAGGTTTTTATAAGTCAACAGATTGAATTAACTTTAAAAAAGCTTAATATTAGTTCGAAGCGAGCGCATTGATGCAGAAACAAGAAAACACTTTTCGCAAGAATAACAAAGCCTCCTTGACTTGTATTTTTTAGTCAGGGAGGCTTAGTGCTAATGCTATTTTGTTTTAACAATATTTTACTTTAGACAATACAATTGATTAAAATTTGTTATTTAATATTTTGTTTTAATTTCATAAGTACTTATGAAATTAACTGAATCACATTAGCTAAAAACTTTTTCTTTATAGGCAGAAAGCTTTTCTAATGAAGACTTGTCCACGTCAGCATGTAAGCTATTTCCATGAGAGTCCATTGTTACAACTGCTGTGAATTTCTCAACACGAAGATGCCACATTGCTTCAGGGATTCCAAATTCCATCAGATCCACACCATCTACACCTTTAATACAATCTGCATAATACTGAGCAGCGCCGCCAATTGCATTTAAATAAACTCCGCCATGTTCGGAAAGAGCAGCAAGTGTTTTTGGACCCATTCCACCTTTTCCGATAACTGCACGGATGCCGAATTTTTTCATAATATCACCTTGGTAAGGCTCTTCACGTATTGACGTAGTTGGACCTGCAGCACGTACATGCCAATCACCAGCATCATCTTTTTGCATAACTGGACCACAGTGATAAATAATTTGTCCATTTAGGTCAACTGGTGCATCATGGCTCATCAAGTGGTGGTGTATTGCGTCACGGCCAGTATACATACGACCAGTTATCGATACGACATCCCCAACCTGTAGTTCACGAATTTGTTCTTCTGAAATAGGAGCTTGTAATTCCACTATTTTTTTTGGAGCTTCTTCTGAGGATTGGTCCTTGAACTCAATTTTCTCTCCATCTTGGTAATGCCATTCGATAATTTCACCAGTTGTTGGGTTAATATTAATCGCCATACGACGGTACGCCCAACAATTGTAAGCAACAGAAACATAGAAGCTAGCAGGGATACGGTGCATGACGCCAACTTTACAGCCTAGTAAAGTCGCTTCACCACCGAAGCCCATTGTACCAATACCTAATGTGTTAGCTTTTTCAACTATATATTGCTCTAATTTTGCTAGATCAGGATTTGGATTAGTATCTTCCACATGACGGAATAATTGTTCTTTTGCTAAATCATAACCAGAAGAACGGTCACCACCGATTCCAACCCCGATGAATCCAGCAGAACAGCCTTGTCCTTGGGCCTGATAAACAGAATGTAGAATACATTTGCGAATCCCGTCTAAGTCACGCCCAGCACGACCTAAACCTTCTAATTCAGTTGGTAGGCTATATTGAATATTTTTGTTTTCACAGCCGCCACCTTTTAAAATTAGTTTCATTTCGATATAGTCTTTTTCCCACTGCTCAAACTTTACAACAGGGAGCCCGTCTCCTAAGTTATCTCCACTGTTCGCACCAGTTAAAGAGTCAACTGCATTAGGACGAAGCTTTGCATCTTTAGTAGCTGTAGCTATAGCGCGCTTAATAGCAGCTTTAATTTCTATTTGGTTAACGCCAATAGGTGTTTTAATCTTGAAAGTTGGTAAACCAGTATCTTGGCAAATAGGAGAAACATTATCATCGGCCATTTGAATATTATTTGTAATCGTATCCAGACTCATCGCAGCACGTGTTCCAGCATTTTCTGCTGCTTTTGCCTTTTTGATCGCACGACGAACATCTTTCGGTAAATTTGTAGAAGTTTCGGTAATCAAATCATAAATACTTTTCTCTAATTGCTCCAATTGCATGATGCAAACGCTCCTTTGATATGTATATAGGTAACAAACATTACAAGTATACTATTTTATTAGGATGAAAAAAAGAGTTGTCGGGGGAATAAATACTTGAGAATACGCTTTTGTGGTAGATGCGACACCGGAAAATTCATTCATCCATCCACATGAGAAGCGTAGTCATCCACGCACGGACCCATCGAACGCCGGAGGAACTGTAGTAGCGCCCGAGCGTTGTGGTTATCCGCTCGAGAATGGCAGTCATCCGCCCGCGAATCCATCGAGCGCCCGAGGAACAGGAGTATGCGCCCGAGCGTTGTGGTTATTCGCTCGAGAATGGCAGTCATCCGCCCGCGAATCCGTCGAGCGCCCGAGGGAACTGTAGTATGCGCCCGAGCGTAGTGGTTATACTCTCTAGAATGGCAGTCATCCGCCGGCGAATCCATCGAGTGCCCGAGGAGCTGGAGTATGCGCCCAAGCGCAGTGGTCATCCGCCAAAAACAAAAAAGATCGGAATGAAGTCATTCCGATCTTTTCGATTATTCTTTTGTGTTTTTAAACTGCTCCATTTTTAATTCAAGGTCATCCATCATTTGGATTAGACGGTCTATATCTTCAAGTTCAGTTGTCTCGGGCTCGATTGTGTCTAATACTTCTAAAAACATTTGTAGTCGATCTTTTAAATAGGATACTTGTTGTTCTGGATTTGAAATATGATTACCCACAGAAAAACACCTCACTTTATATGTATAGGATAAAGGAATTTTCAAAGAAAAGATAGGTCTAAAGAGTTAATTTAATGATTTGTGTATTTACAATCTTTACAATATTCTGTTTATATGATAAATTATCTTTAAGATACATAGAAGGGAGGCCGTAGTGAATAGTCGACCATTCTAATCAGTAGAAGGAGGGTGTTTAGACATTTCACCGGCAAACAAGCCGAAAATGCAGTTATGAATATACAAGTGAATAGTAGTTATATGTAACGGCTCAGTCCACTATCTTAAAAAAGATACCGGCTGAGCCTTTTGTTGTGTAAATATTTATATTAACAAGACCTATTCTCTGCTAAACTAATGCTATTAGATAATTAGTTTAGATAAAAAGAGGTATTACTATGCATGAATTTACAGTAGAAGAAAAAAAACGTTTCAGAATTTTAGTCATTATTGTTTCCATATCTGGTTTTTCACAAGGAATGTTGCTACCTTTAATATCTGTTATTTTTGAACAAGACGGGATTAGTGCCACCTTAAACGGGTTGAGCGCTACTGGATTATACATAGGTACATTATTAATTTCTCCGTTTATGGAACCTCCATTGCGAAAATTTGGCTATAAGCCGATTATTATTATCGGTGGGCTTCTTGTTATTGTCTCCTTAATGCTATTCCCTTTGTGGAAAAGTGTAGCGTTTTGGTTTGTTTTGCGGTTATTGATCGGAATTGGTGATCATGCACTTCATTTTTCTACGCAGACTTGGATTACTAGCTTTTCCCCACAACATCGATTAGGTAGAAATATAGCTATTTATGGATTATCGTTTGGAATTGGTTTTGCGGTAGGACCTCTATTCGTGCAGCTGGTCGAAATTTTTGAAGGTTTACCATTCATTATTTCGAGTATTCTTTGTTTATGCGCTTGGGTCCTTGTGTTCTTCATTAAAAATGAGAAGCCAGAAGTTTTTACTGATAGTGCCTCGTTATCAGGGACATGGAAACGCTTTGGAGCAGCACTTGCAGTTGCTTGGATAGCATTTATACCCCCTTTTAGCTATGGCTTTTTAGAATCCTCTTTAAACGCAATTTATCCTGTGTATGGACTTCGAAATGCCTTGGAAATTAAAGATCTATCTTTTATACTTGCAGCCTTCTCTATAGGCGGTGTCGTTTCACAGCTACCGTTAGGAGTATTAAGTGACCGTATCGGTAGAAGAAAAGTGCTTATATTAGTACTAGCATGTGGTGCATTGACCTTTGGGGTAGCTAGTATGTTCGAAACCTCCGCTCTAGTAGTAGGAAGTTTGTTTTTTATAGCAGGTATATTTGTAGGTTCAACATTTTCACTTGGTATTTCGTATATGACCGATTTAACACCAAAAGAATTATTACCAACAGGTAATCTATTGTGCGGAATATTTTTTAGTTTAGGAAGTTTGTCGGGACCTTTCTTAGGTGGTCTATTTATTCAACTATTTGATGGATTAAGCTTCTTAGTTCTTATAGCACTATTGTTAGGCTCATTGTCATTTCTCATATTCATCTCAAATCCACAGAAGGCAGGTAAATTGCTATGAAGCAACATTCCTCTAAGTTAGGAAATAAAATCACACTATATTTTGTCATTGGAATACTTGTACTTGTGGCATTATTCATCTCTGTCCTTATATATAATACGAATAACACGGTCAAGGATACATTAGGGCAAAATGGTATAAATATAGCACAAAATATAGCTACGTTAGTTGATACCACAGCCTATGAAGAATTTAAAAAGAACCCTGAACAAAATGAAAAGTATTGGGAATTAAGAGAAGAATTAAATGATTTACTAATACAAAATGGGGTTATGTATGCTTATGTTACAGATGTTCCTAACAAAGGAGAAACAGCAACTATTATTGTTGATGCTGCAGACAAAAATGACGATAGCGCTTATTTGCCAGGAGATATAAGTGAAGGAACGGATTATAAAGCTGTAGAAGGTGCATTAAATGGAACTGGAAGCTACACAGATATAGTCGAGGATGAAGTATATGGGGAATACTTGTCATCATATGCTCCTTTAAAAAACGAAGCAGGAGAAACAATTGGAATTGTAGCAGTTGATATTTCTGCAGCAGATGTCCAAGTAATTCAACAAAAAAGCTTAAAAGAATCTGTTCCCTTTTCTTTGATAATGGTAATTCTTTTAGGGGCAATCATTTCTTTTATACTCTTTCGTTATATTGGAAATGCATTGAAGCCATTAACAAAAATGCAAGGTGCTTCTTCTAGTTTTGCAAATGGAGACCTCCAGGGGGCTGAGGAGATATTAAAAACTGTTTCTTTAAAACAGAATAATGAAATATCGGATTTTGCGAAATCATTTCGAAAATCAATTGGACAATTATCCTCTATTCTAACAAATATGAATGGAACAGCAGGTTCACTATTAAAAGTATCTGATGAATTAGAGGAAGTAATGAAGTCAGTTAGAACTTCAAATGATGAAATATCTGAAAGTATTTATAAAATAGCTTCTGGTTCTGAAGTACAGAAAACAAATAATGATGAAGCATTAACAGCTATGGAAGAAATGACTATTGGTATCCAGAGAATTGCCGATTCTTCTACATCAGTAGCCACATCATCCAGTGACATGACAGAACTTGTTACTACAAGTGCAACAAATTCCAAGTCAGTCGTTCAACAAATTAAAAACGTGGAAGCTTCTGTACTTGCAACTGAAAAACATGTAAAAGATCTAGGGGATAAATATCGTTCCATTGAAGAGATGGTTTCAGTTATTACTGGTATTGCCGATCAGACGAATCTTCTTGCATTAAATGCAGCAATTGAAGCTGCTCGTGCAGGTGAAGCAGGTAAAGGCTTTGCAATTGTTGCTGACGAAGTTAGAAAACTTGCAGAAATGTCGAGGAACTCTGCGGAAGAAATTCGTAATCATATACAAGGATTCCAAACAGTAACAGTTCAAGCGCTCGAAGAAATGGCTAAAAGTGCAGAGGATGTTCAGAATGGGTCACTAGCTGTGGAAGAAATCGGAAACGACTTAAATAAGGTGCTCAAATCTGTACTACATGTAAATGAAGAAGTACAGGATGTTTCCGCAGTAACAGAACAAATTTCTGCAAGCTCTGAAGAGGTTCTTGCATCAATGGAGCAGGTTGCAGCTATTGTAAATGAGGCAGTAGAACAGACGAAAACTGTGGCAATATCAGCGGATTACCAAGTATCTACTGTTGAAAATTTAGATAAAACCATTCAAACTTTACAACAATCAGCCGATGAGCTTCAGAAAGCAATTTCCCAATTTAAACTGTAATAACAAAAATACTAAGAGTTGTTCTATTTAGGAACAACTCTTAGTATTTTTTAATTATGTAACTTTTCTGTTAATAATACGTATAACTAGTATAATATACGGCTTCAAAAAATGAGGTGAAAGTCATGTTGAAGATTAATACCGAAAAGAAATACAGATATAGATATATGCTTATATACTTCTTTATAGTTGTTTTTGGGATTGTCACATATTCGTTAGATTTATATCCAGGAGGACATCAAATAGATTATTTTAGTGATACGCAATCAATTACAATAACTAAAAAAGACATTTTTCACTCTGAGCAATATAAGATTGATAAAACAGAGATATCTACATTAAAAGTCGCACTTATAGAATACGAACTTACTTTCCTTAAAGAACTTTGGCTTTTTGGTATTTTCGTAATTGGCATGTTGTTCGTTAACCTTTTAAGCTTACTTGATCAAGATAAGATTAAACTTACACTATTAATTTATGCTATTTATATCATTATCTTTATAGTTGGTTTTTTTGTATATATAAACAGGTTAAATTTTATGAATGAAGTGATGGGGAAATTAATAGTTTGAAGAAAATTACAAAATTTAATATACAGATTTGTTAGATGTCTACGAGAAACTAAATTTTGTGATTAAAAAAAGAAGCACTAGACTCTCATAAAAGGGAATCTTAGTGCTTTGTTTCTTGAAGTGGTGGAATTCTCAGTGAATCTATAGTATAAATGGAAGAATATACCATTTAAATGAAAAGGAGGAATTATATTATCTTTAATGGGTAGGAACTCACTTATATACATATTTATTAATTCTATATTTTATTGACATATATTAGATAAAGGAAGGAAATGAGATTATCAGATGGAAGCAAATGAACTTAAAAAGATTTTAAATGAACTAAAAAGTGGAGAAAGAACTTGGGAAACAGCACAGGAAGACATGATTGTTTACTCAATGCTAGAACATATAGGTTCTACTGATGGTGAACTAAGAGATCAACTAATCTACAGCATGTTTTATCAATTAATAATAGAAAAGAAATTACTAGGGCCTGAACTTCTAACGGAATTATTGGAAGTGGCGTTAAATGATTTGTTATACAAAGGAATTGGAGAGAAGGAAACAGATACTGTTTTTACGAGATCTTTTACTACTCTTTTGATAGCACTTATCCTATATAGAGATAACGAAAATGCTTTTCTTGACCAAAATATGATACTAAGAGTAAAAGATAACTTGATTGATTATATTAATCTTGAAAAAGACTTAAGAGGCTATGTACCAGGTAAAGGTTGGGCTCATAGTATTGCGCATGTAGCAGATACTTTTGATGAACTGGTAAAAAGCAACAAAGTAGATTCAGAACACTTTGGAGAAATGTTAAATGCACTATGGAACAAATTATTTGTTTTCGATAGTGTTTACATACACGAAGAAGAGGAAAGAATTTTAATTCCAATATTGGAAATGCTCGAACGAGGTTTGAAAATAAAAGAAATAGAATTACTGATACAACAAATACCAAACGAGTTAAAAAAGAAAAAGAGTATAATTAAGGAAGAAGAATATTGGTTCCTGTACGCAAACTGTAAGTTATTTTTAAAAAGCTTCCTTATTAAAGTTCAAAAAGTACCCAAATTAAATCCTGTGAAAAAAAGTATAGAAGATTGTCTTAAATCAGATTGGAATCTTCTATCGTGAGGGTGAGGACAGACATGTCAGGAAGTCTGTCCACATCTTCACTTTAATTTTTTATGGTTTTAACACAAATTTAATACTTTCGTCCTCATGATCGTGGAAAGTTTTATAAGCATCACTTGCCTTATCTAGTGGTACACTATGCGTAATAATTTCTTTCGGGTCAAATTCGCCATTCGTAATTTTATCAAACAATAGAGGCATATAATGAATGACGGGTGCCTGTCCCATTTTTAGCGATACATTCCTTTCGAAAATATTTCCTAATGGGAACATATTATATAATGATCCATAAACACCAGTTAATTGAATCGTCCCAAATTTTCTTACTGCATTTATTCCTATATCAATAGCACTTAGAGTTCCACCTTGGAGCTTTAACTTTTGCTCTACTTTTTCGACCATCGACATTTTACCGTCCATCCCTACACAGTCAATGACAACATCTACTCCTCCATTGGTGATCTCTTTAATATGGGAGCCCATATCTTTATATTGTTCAAAATTGTAGACTTCGACGTTATTCATCTTCACAGAGTGCTTTAAACGATAATCTAAGTGATCAACTGCAATTACTCGTTTTGCACCTTTCATCCACGCAAATTTCTGTACCATTAAACCAACAGGACCTGCACCTAAAACTGCAATTGTGTCTCCTTCTTTCATGCCTGAGTTTTCAACACTCCAATATGCTGTTGGAAGAACATCTGATAGGAACAACAATGACTCATCCTCTAGTTCACATGATTCCGGTATTAAGAAAGGCATGTAGTTTCCATAGGGGACTCTTAAATATTCAGCCTGTCCACCTGGGAAATTACCATAACGTTCGGTGTAACCAAGATAAGCACCGGAGTCTAAGGCTGGATTATCATTTGAATTATCACACTGACTTTCCATCTCATTTTGGCAATAAAAACATTCTCCACATGAAACATTAAAAGGAATAACGACTCGATCACCTTTTTTAACTTTTGTTACCGCTGGTCCAACCTCTTCCACGATACCCATTGGCTCATGACCAATAACAAAGTCCTTTCGAGTAGGTATTCCACCTCTATAAATATGGAGATCAGATCCACAAATAGCCGTAGTAGTAATACGTACTAGAATATCATCCTGTTTCTCCAGTTTTGCATCTGGAACTTCTTTTACTTGAATATCTTTAGCTCCTTGAAATGTGACTGCCTTCACTTAAACTCCTCCTTTAGTTAAATGTTCACACTATTGATTCCCTTAACTTCTTCAAATAAAACGTGTCATACTATATTTAGGTTAAGTGGATTGACTCTGTGGTGCACCCCACAGTTTATAATAAAAAAAAGGGAGGCACAGAATGTATAAGATTAGTGAATTTGTCAACATAACTGGGTTAAGCAAGGAGACCTTACGATACTATGCAGAAGTTAAATTACTCGAACCAGCTTATATTGATCCACTCAATAATTACCGGTACTACGATGATGGCAGCTATTTTCTAGCCATCCTCTTAGTGAAACTGAGAAGTTTTGGATTTACTATACAAGAAATGATTTCTGTAATGGACGATAAATCATTTGCTAACCTTGAAAAAATATTACAGCAAAAAAGAAGTACAATATTGCTTCAAATAGATAATCTAACAGCCAAGTTAGGTGAGCTAGATGAATTTTTAGAATCAGGAAGGGAGAATGATTAATGATTAAATGGAGTGAAGAAACAGAAATCAAGGCAAACATCGAAAAAGTATGGAGCTTATTTATGGATAAAAACATACATAAGATTATGGATAAGGTGGAGGAGCACGTTCTTATAGAAAAACAGGAGAATGAGGTTGGCGCAAAGCATAGACAAAGTTACCGTGAAGGGAAGCGAGTAGAGACATATATCGTGGAAACAATGGCATATGAAGATCAACCAGATAAAAAGCACAAAAAAATAAGCTTTGTATTAGGAAAAGCGTTTGAAATTACGTTTAGTTTTACTTTATATAAATTGAATGATAATTATACAAAATTCATTTATGAGGGTCAAAACAAAGGCATAAATTTTGTAGGACGAGCAATGATGAAACTTGGTAGTGAGAAAAGTAATAATAAAGTGGTTGAAGAATTTATCGAAAGAGTGAATCGAGAAGCATTGAAGCTATAAAACCAGAAAAGCTGTCGGAAGAGTTTAATTCTCTCCGACAGCTTATATTTATTTTAATTCTAATAGCGTTACCGCTTCGACATGAGCAGTTTGAGCGAACATATCAACGGGTTGAATATACTTGATGTTGTATACATCTTTAAGCGCTGCTAAATCCTTTGCAAGTGTGGACGGGTTACATGAAGTGTAAACAAAGCGTTTTGGTTTAATATCTAATAACGTTTTTAACAGTTCATCATCTAATCCTGCACGAGGTGGATCAACTGTTAATACGTCAGGAATGAAACCTTCGCTTTTCCACTTTTGTAACCAATGCTGTGCTGTACCATGAACGTATTTTGTGTTTTTAAAACCATTTCGTTTAGCATTTTTTTTCGCGTCTTGAATAGATTCCTGAACGATATCCATCCCGCGAACTTCTTTTGCATTTTTGGCAAGCCAAAGTCCTATTGTACCAACACCACAATAAGCATCTACAATTGTTTCTTCACCTGTGAGTGCTGCTGCTTTTTCAATTTCATTGTATAAATGAACTGTTTGTTCCGGATTCAATTGGAAAAAAGCTCTAGCAGATAAGTCAAAAGCTAGTTCTCCAAGTTTTTCATGAATCGTTTCTTTGCCATGTAAGTTAAATGTCGTATCTCCAAATACCAGAGAAGTATCCTCTGGATTAATATTCTGACTAATGGACACAATATTAGGGTCGATTGCTCGTATTTTTTGAACTAGTTCTTCTTTATGTGGCATTTTCTTTTGAGTTGTTACAAGTGTAACTTGAATTTGTCCAGTTTTCATACCAGTACGAACGACAATCGTACGGACGATTCCTTTAGAATTTCTACCATCGTAGATAGAAATCTTCAGTTCTTCCAGGAATCTTTTTATTTCATTCGTAATATGGGTAGTGGCTGGCTCTTGAACCGAACATTCGTTAATATCGATTAACATATTGGATTCTTCAGCGTATAACCCCGCAATAACTTTATCGCCTAATTCTCTCACTTGGAACTGACTTTTGTTACGGTAATTCCATGGGTTTTCCATACCGATAGTTGGTCTTACATCAATTGTCGGAGCCAGGTCCTTCACATAACGTTCTAAAGCTTGTAATACTAAATCTCTTTTAACATGTAGCTGACTTTCATATGTCATATGCTGCAGCTGACATCCTCCACAAGCTTCATATACCGGGCAGGAGGGATTAACACGATGTGGAGAAGATTCTCTTAATGTTTTAATTTCCGCTTCGGCATACTTAGGGTTTACTACTGTAACCTTTGCAGTTATTACCTCTCCTGGAAGCGCTCCTTTTACAAAAACAACATTGCGCTTAAAAAATCCAACGCCTTCTCCGTTAATACCAAGTCGTTTAATCGTAAGGGGAAATTCTTGTCCTATTTCTATAACTGATTTTTCACTCATAACTTCACGTCCTTTATAATCTTCTTTCTATTATAAAGTAGTTTATTCAGGAAGCAAAGTAAGCGGAATATCCAGATTATTCATGATTAAATCATCCAGAGTACCAAATGAATAACCCATTTTTCTAGCCTCTTTGATGAACATCGGTAAGCCTTCTGCATTATCTGGTGAAACGGTATGCATTAAGATAATTGCACCAGGATGAATTTGGGACATTAATTGATCATAGGCATATTTGCCACCTTTTTTCTGATCCTTATGCCAATCAATAAATGCGACAGACCAAAATATATGTTGATGTCCTATTTCATTAGCAGCCTCAAGTACTTGTTCATTAAAAATTCCTTCAGGTGGACGAGTTACAGTAGTTCTTGTTAATGAAGTTAATTCACTCAGACGTTTATCAAATTTTTGTAATTCTTTTTGAATCCCTTCCTTGGAGAGCTTTGCTAAATTAGGGTGACCATAAGAATGGTTGCCGATTTGGTGGCCATCAGTAATCATACGTTTTACTAAAGGAGTAGCACTCTCTAAATAATGACCGGTCAGGAAGAATGTTGCTTGAATCCCTTCTGCTTTTAGGGTGTCCAAAATACTTTCGGTATAGCCGTTTTCATATCCATTATCGAATGTAAAATACAGTACTTTTTTATCCGCAGGACCTTTATAGATTGCACCATGCTTTTTAAGCATAGCATCCATTTCTCCACCAGCTTCAGCTTGCTGTTCATCAGTCGCCTTTTTTAAGCCCCAATGGATTTCCTCTGCTTGTGCAGAAAAAGGTTGATACACCAATCCAATACTTAATATAATCGTAGCAATAATAATTCCTACAAAATGAGATTTCCACATAAAAACGCAACCTTTCTTTTTTAGTAGGATGCGCCAATAGGAGTTAGTTATTCACTTATAAATATCACGCAATGCACTTTCCAAATTTGGCAAATAGAACGAATAACCTTCTTCTAATAATACTTGTGGGATAACATGCTGACCTTCTAACACGAGTTGGCTTTTTTCTCCTAATGCAAATTTTAAAGCGAAGGATGGAATAGGGAAATAATTTGGCCTTTTTAATATGGCAGCTAAAGTTTCTCCAAAATCATTCATCTTTTTTGCGTGTGGTGCTGTGATATTGAATGGACCATTAATAGGATTCTCTATTGCAAAAAGTAATGCACCTGCAACATCTTTTACATGTACCCAAGACATCCAATTATCTCCGGTCCCAACTGGTCCACCAACAAATAACTTATAAGGTAGTGCCATCAATGGAAGTGCACCTTCTGATTTTCCTAAAATAATTCCAAATCTACCGTAAGCAACCCGAATCTGAAGCTTGTTAGCACCTTGAGCTTTAAGTTCCCAATCTCGAACTGTGCGAGCCAGGAAGTCTGTTCCAATTTCATTGTTCTTTTCGGTGTATCTCGCACTAAGAGAGGCTGGATAGATGCCAATTGCACTCGCATTTACTAGAACTTTTGGTTTTACAGTTAAAGCATTTAGAATTCGGAGCACTTCATCTGTCGTTTTCATCCGACTATCGTAAATTTTCTGTTTTTGTAATTCTGTCCAACGTCCATTATTAATGGACTCACCAGCTAAATTTACAAAAGCATCGACGCCTTCTAACTGCTTTTCGGGATTTGCATTTTCCGAAAGCCACTGTACATAAGTTATGCCACGTTCTGTATTATCTTGTTTTGACCGAGTTAGAATAAATACTTCATGTCCTTTTTGTAAAAGTAAATCTGTTAGTTCTCTTCCTACAAAGCCAGTTCCGCCAGTAATTGCGATTTTCATTTGTCTTCAGCCTCCTTCTTAGCATTATCATAACAGTTCAATCATTTATCACCAACCAACTTATCGGTTATAATTGAGGAGTAGAGAAATGGAGAGATTTATATATGCCGGTTATTACTAAAATTGCACGACAAAAAAACAATAACGAACGGTATAATTTATATTTGGATGAAAAGTATGCATTTAGTTTAGATGAAGCAGTACTGATCAAATATCAACTATCTAAAGGAAAAGTTATCGAAGAATTTACATTAGATGAAATTGTTTTTGATGATGAAGTTAGAAAGGCATTTAATAAAGCAATTAACTTTTTAAGCTATCGTATGAGAAGTGAGCATGAAGTAAAACAGAAACTTCTGCAAAATGAGTTTGGCGAAGCTGTCATACTAGAAGCAATTCGTAAGTTATATGAGTTTGGCTTTCTAAATGATGAAAGCTTTACAAAAGCATTAGTGGAAACTCAAAAGAGAAACAGTAAAAAGGGGCCTACTGCAATTCGTCAGGAATTAAAGAAAAAGGGAATTGAAAAAGATTTACAAGAGAAAGTACTAGGTGACTATTCAGAAGAAGAACAAGTAGGTATCGCGGTGACTTTGGCAGAGAAGATTATCAAACAAAGTCAAGATAAGACACCAAGACAAATTAAACAAAAGGTTCAAGATACACTGCAAAGAAAAGGATATAATTTTACTATAATCTCCCAAGCTCTTTCTGCCTTCGAATTAGAAAAAAACGAAGAGGAATGGATCGAAATTATTGCTACCCAGGGAGATAAAATTTGGCGGAAATATGCCTCGAAATATAATGGGAATGATTTACGAAGACGTGTAAAGCAAGCGTTGTATCAGAAAGGATTCCCAGCAGAACAAATAGATCTTTATATTGAAAAAAAGGAGTTGGAAGACCAGGATGAGTGAGAAAAAATATAGTGATATGACTGTTCCAGAACTACGAACAGAGATTGGCAATTTGAAAGAAAAATCACGTAAAGCTGAACAACTAGGTATGGTAAATGAGTACGCAGTGTATGAAAGAAAAGCATTGATGGCCCAAGCCTTTTTAATAGACCCTGCTACTATTAAACAAGGAGAGATGTATCGTATAGTTGGAGATCCAGGAGTGTTTTTTCAAGTGGAATACTTGAAGGGTAGATTTGCATGGGGGTATAGATTAGGCGGAGATAAATATGAGGAAGCCTTACCAATCTCGATGTTAGAATCCTTAGAGGAAGGAAAATAGTATGCAAACAAAAATAGATGAATTAACTTTCGCACTAATTGAGAAGAATGATAAATTATCTGCAGCAAAAGCAAGAGCGTGGATAGAGCTTCTATGGTCAGATTTTGAATCCTCGTATGCAAAGGCCGGATATGATTATAAAGGTGCTGCTGTCACGGAAATGGTCATTAGAAAATGGATAGACGGCTATGGGGAGCAGTTGCATGAATTTGCAAACACGAATGAGAAGTATAAGCATTTATTAGAAACCGATGACTTTACCAATTAAAAACGCTAGGAAATACACCCTAGCGTTTTTCTTACGGATTAAGTATATTAATATTCAGTATGAATATTGGTTTTACAGAAATTTTAAGAATGAATAATGCTACTGATTTCCGTTTCAGGTGGACGCTTTCCGTGGGGTGAGCAATGAGCTATCACCGTCGCTACGCGTCGCTGTGATAGCTCATCTGTCTCACTCGTCCCACTGGAGTCGCCACCAACTCCAGTGGGAATAGCGCGAGCTGAAGACCCTGGACAGAGCGTAGCGAAAATCTTTTTTGCGACGAGCTTGCGCAGGAGCAAGGGAAGCGGCTGAAGCCGTGCCCACGAAAAGCGTCCGCTCGGAGCGGAAATCAACGGTATATCTACATTTCGAAATAAGTGAAAAGTAAAGATTTACTTACTGTTAGTTATGTGGCATGAAATCTAACTTTTTGTGTAGCTTGTCTTCGCTAAAAATCCAACCAGTGTAGGAATTGACTATTTCTAGGTCCTCATTCAAGTGGGCTACAGCTACAAATGGATAATAGTCATTACTACGATATCGAAGATCAATTAACCTTACTTCATAAATATGATCAAATTCAGTGATCTCCCATCGATATATAGGAGAAAACGAAGTAAAGGCACTTAAGTTTTTATCCTTTAATGCTGCTTTTACTAGATCAGATTCGGGAAGCGGTTTACGTTCGAACTTATCATAAATAGTGATGGATCTACCGTATGCTCGTCCGACATAATGATGTGTTTTTGAAATTGCGGCTACTCTCCATTGTAGAAATTTCATCGTTGGTGCGACGATAATTTCATCTGCATCGGGAATAGTATGCTTTACAGAATTTTTTACGGCATGCTGTACAGCAAAACGTGAAATATAGTAGACGACTATAATGGCGTACATAGTAAGAAAGGTTGGAACAGGATTTAAGCCAAACATCCAAAGTAGTAGACCAACCACATGAATGCCAAATATAATTGGATCAAATGTATTAATAACCCCTAATGCAACCCATTTCCTTGAAAATGGTCTTAATGCTTGAGTTCCATAGGAATTAAATATATCAACAAAAACATGCACAAACACTGCTAAAAAGGTCCATAACCATAGATGCAGCAAATTGGCTTCTGGCAAAATTAGCCATAACACACCTGCTATTAGGATTGGCCATAAAATAACGGCAGGAATGGAGTGGGTAATCCCGCGATGATGTCGAATATAAACAGCATTATTACGTAATTTCAGAACAGTATCTATATCAGGGGCTTGTGAGCCTATGATTGTACCTGCTATTACTGCAGTCGTTGTAAGAGTACTACCAGCAACTACGGGGTCAATAAGAGACAGACCACCTAGTGCAATACCCATAACGACATGTGTACCTGTGTCCATACAACCAGCTCCTTTAGGATTACAACTAACTACATCTTAAAATAGATTTCTTAAAAAACAAAGACACTACTATTCATATACCCATATTTATTGTCAATAATCGCAAGGAAGGATTTTACAGTGAACGAATTATATAAAGAGCAGGTTAGAGATTCTTTAGTTTCATGGTTTTTAGAAGAAAAACGTGATTTACCTTGGAGAAACACAACGGACCCGTATAAGATTTGGGTTTCCGAAGTTATGCTTCAACAGACTAAGGTAGATACGGTTATTCCTTATTATGAAAGATTTATCGCAAAATATCCTTCGCTTGAATCACTAGCTTACGCAGACGAAGGTGAGTTATTAAAAGAATGGGAAGGACTGGGATATTATTCACGTGCTCGTAACCTTCAGACTGGAGTTAAAGAAGTCGTAGAACAATATGGAAGTGTTGTTCCGTCTACCAGAAAAGAAATTTCCAAGTTAAAAGGTGTAGGTCCATACACAGCTGGTGCTGTTCTTAGTATTGCTTATGGAGTCCCAGAACATGCTGTAGATGGAAATGTGATGCGTGTACTTTCTCGACTATTATTAATAAAAGAAGATATTGCGAAACCGAAAACAAAGAAAATATTTGAAGAGGCAGTGATGAATTTAATCGATTCTGAAAATCCTTCTGCATTCAACCAAGGACTTATGGAGCTCGGTGCAATAATTTGTACACCGACTAAACCAAAGTGCTTATTATGTCCTGTAAGAGAAAACTGCTCTGCATTTTTTGAGGGCATACAGGATGAATTACCAGTAAAAACAATCCAAAAGAAGACGAAAATACATAAAGTAAAAACGGTCGTTGTACGAAATGGGAATGGCCAAATTTTACTGGAAAAACGACCTTCTAAAGGTTTACTCGCGAATATGTGGCAGTTTCCCATGGTAGAGCTACCAACGCATAATCATACTGTAGAAGAGGTTGTCGAACATGATTACGGAGTAGCAATAACAAAAGGTCCGTCAATTATTGAATTTAAGCATGTTTTCTCTCATTTGGTATGGGAAATGGAAAGCTTTGAAGGAGTTTTAATAGAAGAAAAAGAGCTACCATCACAATGTATTTGGTTAACTATTGAAGAAGTAAATCAACAACCAATGCCAGTTCCAATGTTAAAAATATGGAATGCTTGGAAAGAAAGGGAGATTTAAGATGACAACAAGTAAAGTTGCTTTAGTTACAGGAAGTAGCAGAGGTTTAGGGAAAGCTATTGCTATTGAACTTGCCAAAAATGGCTATGATATCGTCGTAAACTATGCGAGAAGCAAAACTGCTGCCGTTGAAACAGTTAAGGAAATAGAAGCTTTAGGAAGAAAAGCACTTCTAGTGAAGACGAATGTAGGAGATGTTGAAAAGATAAGAGTCATGTTCCAAACGATCAAAGAAGAGTTTGGTCGATTAGATATTTTTGTTAGCAATGCAGCATCCGGTGTATTACGTCCTATTATGGAGCTTGAGGAGACACACTGGGACTGGACAATGAATATTAACGCAAAAGGGTTTCTCTTCGGTGCCCAAGAGGCGGCAAAGTTAATGCCAGAGGGTGGTAAAATATTAGGAATCAGTTCTCTAGGATCTATTCGCTATTTAGAAAACTATACAACGGTTGGTGTATCAAAAGCTGCTATAGAGTCACTAACAAGATATTTGGCAGTAGAACTTGCTCCTAAAGGTATTGTAGTAAACACTGTTTCAGGTGGTGCACTGGACACGGATGCGCTCAAGCATTTTCCAAATCGTGAAGAATTACTAGAGGAAGCACGAGTGAATACACCTGCAGGACGAATGGTAGAAATCGAAGACATGGTAAAAACTGCAATGTTCTTATTATCAGACGACGCATCCATGATTCGTGGACAAACAATTATTGTAGATGGTGGAAGATCGATAAAAATGTAAGAGCAAGTCAATTGATTTTCTAACATGAATTGGTCTAATGAAGTCTCGCTATCTATGGTATAGGTGCAAATGCAAATGTGCGTCGCAAGAGCACGAAGGGACAGAGCGACTCAATCTTGCAGGACCATAAGCAGCGAGCTGCAGCGCGAAGCCGGGCAGAAATTTTTTTATTGCTATTATTTTATTATCAAATAGGCTCAAGTTGTATGAATAAAATTTCACTACCTGCACATGATAGTTATGTACGGAGGTGAAAAATCCATGAAGAATAACAGAAACCAGCAGAACCGAAACCAAGAGTTTGCTTCTGAAACTGATATTCAAAAAGTTAAAGAACAAAATCGTCAAGCAGAGTTGAAAAAACAACAAGCTAGCGGTGCACAAGCAAATCGTTCTTCTAACCGAACTAAATAACATGGATTCACCAAAAATCAGCGAGGGTAAAAATACCCTCGCTGATTTTTTTACTATAGTTTTTTACAGTGAATTGCTATAATAAGAAAATAAGTATAAAAATTCTAAATTTGCGCTTGACCCCGTATTAACGAGCACTAGGGCTTCCACTTAGAAAGGGAGGTATTTACCTGCTTGTAAAAACCCGAATGGTCAACTAACAATCCGTGGGAAAATAGAAAATTTCCACGGATTAAGTTTCACTTGATGAAAAGGTGGCTAAATCATGGCGATTCCAAACGAAGGAGAAACTATTCAAATTCACAGCTACAAGCATAATGGCCGAATCCACCGTGTCTGGCAAGAAACGATGGTTTTAAAAGGAACCAAAAATATTGTAATAGGGGCAAATGAACGGACACTTGTAATTGAATCAGATGGTAGAACTTGGATTACAAGAGAACCTTCTATATGCTACTTTCATGCAGAATATTGGTTTAACATTATTTGTATGCTAAGAGAAGATGGTGTATACTATTACATCAACATGAGTTCTCCGTTTGTCTATAACAATGGAATGCTAAAGTACATTGATTATGATTTAGATGTGAAGGTATTTCCTGATATGACCTACACAATTCTAGATGAAGACGAATACGAGCAACATAAATTAGAAATGAAGTATCCAGAAGAAATTGATGGCATTCTAAATCGTAATGTTGAGAAACTCATTTCTTGGATCAAACAAAGAAGAGGTCCATTTGCACCAGATTTTATCGAGGCATGGACAAGTCGTTATCATTTTCAAAAACAGTTGAATGAGTAGTTAGAGAGAAACCTGTTGAAAACATGCAACAGGTTTTTCTCATGGTAGAAAGGAGTTTTAAAATGAGTACGATGAAGAGATATATGCAATTTGTAAAACCGTATAATTTTCAAATTTTCTTAACGATAGTGATTGGGATTATTAAATTTGCAATTCCATTATTTATTCCAATCCTTATTAAGATTGTAATCGATGATATTATCGGAGCAGATTCATTAACAAATGATGAAAAACTAACTCAATTATTTTATTGGCTTGGAGGGACTGCATTAGTATTTCTAATTGTTCGTCCACCAATTGAGTATTATAGACAATATTTAGCACAGCTAGTAAGTAATAAAATATTGTTTGATATACGTAAAAAACTGTATATGCATTTACAAAAACTTAGCTTGAAATATTATTCAAATACACGTGCTGGGGAGGTTATTTCTCGAGTTATAAACGATGTGGAGCAGACGAAAAACTTTGTCATGATTGGTTTGATGAATGTCTGGTTGGATTTAGCGACTATATTAATCGCTATCGGAATCATGTTAACAATGAATGTAAAGCTTACTTTAGTCACGTTACTTGCATTTCCATTTTATGCGTTCAGTGTAAAATACTTCTTCGGAAGGTTAAGGGACTTAACGAAGGAGCGTTCGCAAGCTTTAGCGGGGGTTCAAAGTTATTTACATGAGCGTGTACAAGGCATGAGTATTATTAAAACGTTCACGTTAGAAAAACATGAACAAAAATTATTTAATGAAACAAATGGAGAGTTTCTAGATGCAGCAGTAAAACAAACAGTTTGGAATGCAAAAGCATTTGCTGTAGTTAACACGATTACAGATATTGCGCCTTTACTCGTTATCGCTTATGCAGGTTACGAAGCTATCCACGGAAGACTTTCAGTTGGTACGATGGCTGCATTTATTGCGTATATTGAGCGTTTATATAGCCCATTAAGACGTTTAGTCAATTCTTCTACAACATTAACTCAGTCATTTGCTTCTATGGATCGTGTATTCGAACTAATGGATGAAGAGTACGATATTATCGATAAAAAAAGAGCTTCTACTTTAGGACTCTCTAGTGGTGAAGTGACATTTTCAAATGTTTCATTTCAATATGAAAAAGATGGACAGATGATTTTAGAGGATGTCGACTTCCGTGTGAATGCTGGGGAAACAGTGGCTTTTGTAGGTATGAGCGGTGGAGGAAAGTCAACTATTATTAGCTTAATACCTCGGTTTTATGATGTCACTTCTGGACAAGTACTAATTGATGGTAAAGATGTTCGAGATATCACTATTGAATCGTTAAGAAAGCAGATTGGTATAGTGCTTCAAGATAATATACTTTTTAGTGACTCAGTCAAATCTAATATTTTAATGGGAAAACCAGATGCTACAGATGAAGAGGTAATGGAAGCAGCAAAAGCTGCAAATGCGCATGACTTTATCATGGAACTACCGGGTGGATATGATACTAAAGTTGGGGAACGTGGAGTGAAGCTATCAGGAGGTCAAAAGCAACGAGTTGCTATAGCACGAGTATTTTTAAAAAATCCACCTATTTTAGTTCTAGATGAAGCAACTTCTGCATTAGATTTAGAGAGTGAATCTTTAATACAGGATTCATTAGAGAGACTAGCTTCAAATCGTACGACTATTATTGTAGCTCACCGTTTATCTACTATTACTCATGCAGATAATATATTTGTTATTGAAAATGGTAAAGTAATGGAGCACGGATCGCATTCCCAATTAATGAAACAAAGAAATATTTATCATAATTTATTCCAAATCCAACAACTTGATAAAGAATAGTTATTCAAACATCTTATAAGTGTTTCTACAGCTTATAAGGTGTTTTTTTCGAACTTAAGAATATAGCACAGTCTTGTGATTTTTCAGAAAAGTATTGCATGTATGAATTTTTTGTGTAAAATATCATTTATAGTATATAAGTTAGAAGATTTGTAATTTTTGTGAAAAGAGGGAACATCATGGGAGAACGACAAACAATTTTAGAAGTGAAAGATCTTCAAACGTCCTTTTTCACAGATGATGGAGTTATTCCATCCGTAGATCATATTGATTTTCATGTTAGAGAAGGCGAAATTTTAGGCATTGTTGGGGAATCAGGTTGTGGAAAAAGTGTGACATCTCTTTCTATTATGGGACTAGTTCCTAGTCCACCTGGAAAAATTACTAGCGGTCAAATATTGTTTGAAGGTAAAGACTTAACAAAGTTTTCGGAGAAAGAAATGCGTAAAGTTCGTGGGAACGATGTTGCGATGATTTTCCAAGAGCCGATGACATCTTTAAATCCTTTGTTTACAATAGGAAATCAATTGCTAGAGGCGATTACCTTACATAAGAAAGACTGGAATAAAAAGAAAGCACATGCAAGAGCTGTGGAAATGTTAAAACTAGTTGGCTTACCGAGAGCAGAAGAGCTTATGAATGACTATCCACATCAACTCTCCGGTGGAATGAGACAAAGAGTAATGATTGCTATGGCCTTAGTCTGTGATCCAAAGCTTTTAATAGCTGATGAACCTACTACAGCTTTAGATGTAACAATTCAAGCTCAAATACTAAAGTTAATGCGTGAGTTAAATGAACGTCTCAACACAGCAGTAATTTTAATAACGCATGATTTAGGGGTAGTGGCTGAAACTTGTGAAAGAGTTGTAGTAATGTATGCAGGAAAAGTAGTAGAAGAGGGAACTGTGGATACAATTTTCAACAACCCTCAGCATCCGTATACAAAAGGGTTAATCGCTTCTGTTCCAGATATGCGTTATAAAAAACAAAGACTTTACTCTATTCCTGGTAGTGTTCCAAAACCTGGATCTATCAATCAAGGCTGCAGGTTTGCTGCCCGCTGTGAATTTGTATTTGGAAGATGCACGGAGGAAAATCCTCCACTATACGAAACAACGGAAGGTCATAAAACAAGATGCTTCTTATACGATGAGAAGGAGGTTTTGGCAGATGACAGAGCCGCTGTTAAAAGTTGAAGGTTTAAAAAAGTACTTTCCAGTCCGTTCAGGATTGTTAGGAAAGCATACTGGGAATGTGAAAGCTGTTGATGATATTTCTTTTTTTGTAAATGAAGGGGAAACCTTGGGCATTGTTGGTGAATCTGGATGTGGTAAATCTACCACTGGCAGAATGCTTATGAGATTACTAGAACCTACTGAAGGAAAAGTGACATTTAACGGCAAAGAGTTAACGAATATTTCCAAGGATGAAATGAGAAAGGCTAGACGTGAAATTCAAATGGTATTCCAAGATCCATACGCATCTTTGAATCCTCGTCATACGATTGAAAAGATTTTAATGGAGCCTTTAATTGTTCATAATATTGGAGACCCAAAAAGTCGGAAAAAGAAAGTACATGACTTTCTAGAAATCGTTGGTTTAAGTAGCTACCATGCAAAACGTTATCCACATCAGTTTAGTGGAGGACAACGTCAGCGGATAGGAATTGCGAGGGCTTTGATGACTAATCCGAAGTTAATAATAGCGGATGAGCCAGTATCTGCTCTCGATGTTTCGATACAGGCGCAGGTTTTAAATCTCATGCAAGATTTACAGAAAGAGCTAAAGCTAACCTATATATTTATAGCACATGATTTAGGAGTAGTTCGTCATATCAGTGATCGTGTAGGGGTAATGTACTTGGGTAGAATGGTAGAACTCGCTACAAGTGAATCAATGTATGCTGAACCTTTACATCCTTATACAAAAGCTTTGCTTTCTGCGGTACCGGTTCCAGATCCAGAATTTAAACGTGAACAAATTATTTTAGAAGGAGACATTCCAAGTCCCTCAAATCCACCTACTGGGTGTACCTTCCATACAAGATGTCCTTTTAAAATGGATATTTGTGCGAAGGATGTTCCACAATTACAAGAAGCTAAAACTGGTCATTTTGTTGCGTGCCATTTATACAATGAGCAATTGCAACATTGATAATAAATATTATGGAGGGGTCCAAATGAGTAAATCGAAATTATGGTCATTTTTGCTACTGATGTTGGTTGCACTTACTGTAGTACTTGCTGCGTGTTCATCTGACGATTCATCAGACGGCGATACAAAAAAAGATAATGACGAGGGCACGACAGAAACTGCTGAAGAAAAAGTATTGATCTTTGGTCGTGGAGGAGACTCAGTTTCACTAGATCCAGCTGCTGTAACGGATGGTGAATCATTCAAAGTTACACAAAACGTATTAGAAACACTATTGAACTTTGGTGAACAAGATACAACTATCAATGAAGGGCTAGCTACGAAATGGGAGCCATCTGAGGATGGACTTACTTATACATTCACACTTCGTGAAGGAGTAAAGTTCCACGATGGTACTGACTTCAATGCTGAAGCAGTTGTTAAAAACTTTGAACGCTGGGCTGGCGGTTCCGAAGATTTATTTCCATATTATGGGTCTATGTTCGGTGGATATGCTGGTGATGAAGGTCATGTAATTGAATCGGTTACTGCTGAAGGAGATCACACAGTAATCTTTAAGCTTACTCGTGCTCAAGCACCTTTCTTAAAAAATATTGCAATGAGTCCTTTTGCAATTGCAAGTCCGACTGCATTTGAAGCAGCTGGCGACAAATTTGGTGATAGCCCAGTGGGTACAGGACCATTCAAATTTGTAGAATGGAAACGTAATGATTCTATTACTATTGAAAAAAATGAAGAGTATTGGAATGCAGAAGAACCAAAATTAGATAGAGTTGTTTTCCGTGCTATTCCAGATAACTCTGCTCGATTAAATGCACTTCTAACAGGAGAAATAGATTTAGCTGATGGTGTAAATCCATCAGATGGTGAGACAGTAGAAGGGGAAGCTGCTCTACAGTTATTTGAACGTCCATCTATGAATGTTGGTTACCTTGGTTTAACAAGCACTCGCCCACCATTTGATAACCAAAAAGTTCGTCAAGCTGTAAACTATGCTATTGATAAACAAGCAATTGTCGACGCTTTCTTTGAGGGTCGTGCAGAAGTAGCGAAAAATCCTATGCCACCTTCTATTAGTGGATATAATGAGGATATTCCTGGATACGAATACGATCCAGAAAAGGCAAAGCAGTTATTAGCAGAAGCTGGTTTTGCTGACGGATTTGAAATGGAACTATGGGCAATGCCTGTTCCACGTCCATATATGCCAGACGGTGCAAAAGTTGCAGAAGCTATTCAAAAGAACTTAGCTGATGTTGGCATAACTGCTAATATTGTTTCTTATGAATGGGCTACTTATTTAGAAAAAGCTAAAAACGGAGAAGCAGATGCATTCCTATTAGGTTGGACAGGTGATAATGGAGATGCAGATAACTTCATCTACGTGTTGCTTGACGAAGATAATATTGGAAGCAATAACTATAGCTACTATAGCAATGACGAGACACATAAATTGCTAATCGAAGCACAAACAGAAGTAGATGAAGACAAACGTAATGAACTTTATAAACAAGCACAAAAAATTATCTCTGAGGATGCTCCGTGGGTTCCACTTGCACACTCAACACCTTTACTAGCAGGAGATGCAGAAATCACTAATTTCTTACCGCATCCAACTGGTTCTGATAGATTAAACAAGGTCGACTTTAAGTAATATGCTTAAGGGGGGAGGTCTTCGTGATTTCTCCCCTTTCTTTATTTTAAATTAGAGAGGTGAAGAAAATGCTTCACTATATCGGTAAACGTTTACTACAATTGATACCCGTATTACTTGGCATGACATTTGTTGTATTCATGATCATACGAGCAATTCCTGGTAATCCAGCTCAAGTAATTTTAGGGCAATTAGCATCTAAAGAAGCGATAGAAGCATTGGAGATTAAACTAGGCTTAAATGAGCCTTGGTATACACAATACTTTAACTACTTAATTGGTCTCTTAAAAGGTGATTTAGGTGAATCTATGCGAACGGTTCAACCGGTTGCGGAAGAGATTTGGCCATATTTAGCGGCAACAATGGAGCTAGCTTTCTTTGCGATTATTATAGCCGTAATTATTGGAGTGAATGCAGGTATTATATCTGCTTGGTTCCAAAATTCTTGGTTTGATTATATGGCAATGGTTTTAGCGCTAATTGGTGTATCCATGCCAATCTTCTGGTTAGGTTTGATGGAACAATGGATTTTTGGTATTGAGTTGCAATGGCTTCCAACGACTGGTCGAGAAGAGGTACGGGATCCCATTAATTCCATCACTAGCTTGTATATTGTCGATACAATTATACAGGGAAGATTCGATCAGCTTGGTACTGTATTAAAGCATCTAGTGCTGCCAGGTATTGCATTAGCTACAATTCCAATGGCAATTATTGCGCGTATGACTAGATCGAGTATGCTAGAAGTAATGAGAGCAGATTATGTTCGTACTGCTAGAGCAAAAGGTCAGAAAATGTTTTTTGTTGTATATAAACATGCATTAAAAAATGCAATCATACCGGTACTAACTGTAATTGGTCTGCAAACTGGACTCTTACTTGGAGGCGCTATTTTAACAGAGACTATATTTGGCTGGCCGGGAATCGGACGGTATATATATGAAGCTATTTCGTTCCGTGATTATCCTGTTATTCAGTCTGGTATACTGGTTGTCGCTTTTATATTTGTAATGATAAATTTATTCGTAGATATTTTGTATGGGTTAGTAGATCCGAGGATCAAATATGATTAAAAGGAGGAATAGATATGTCCGAAATGGTTCCGAATTCGACAAATGATCAAGTAATAGCTACTAAAGAAACGTCGACCGGTCCTTGGCGAGATGCATGGAGAAGTTTCCGTAAAAATAAAGGAGCGCTTGCAGGAGCAGGGATTGTCTTATTCTTCGTATTTTTAGCATGTGTTGGTCCTTGGCTTGCACCACAAGGTATTAATGAACAGCTTTTAACAGATCGATTGAAACCACCATCTGGTCAGTATTGGTTCGGTACGGATGATTTTGGTCGAGATATATTTTCGCGGATTATTCATGGAGCTAGAATTTCCTTAATGGTAGGATTTTTTTCCGTAATTGGTTCTGTAGTAGTTGGTAGTATTTTAGGTATTATTGCTGGTTATTATGGTAAGTGGATAGATATGATAATTTCACGAATTTTTGATATTATGCTAGCTTTTCCAAGTATACTATTAGCAATTGCAGTAGTATCTGTTTTAGGGCCATCTTTACAAAATGCGTTGATCGCGATTGCGATTATTAATATCCCTAACTTTGGTCGACTAATACGTTCGAAGGTTTTAAGTATTAAAGAAGAGGAGTACATAACATCTGCTAAAGCTATTGGGATGAGAGATATTCGAATTTTATTCTCTCATATTTTACCTAATTCAATGGCACCGGTTATTGTTGCAGGTACACTTGCAATTGCATCTGCCATTATTGAAGCAGCAGCATTAGGGTTCTTAGGGCTGGGTGCTCAGGCACCAGCTCCTGAATGGGGAAAAATGCTTGCGGATGCTCGTATGTATTTAAGGAATGCTCCGTGGACAATGATTTTCCCAGGACTTGCAATAATGTTAACAGTAGTAGGATTTAACTTGATGGGCGATGGACTCCGAGATGCACTAGATCCTAAGATGAAAAATTAAAATGATGCCACTTAGTATATTTGCTAAGTGGCATGTTTTATGAAAAAAACTATAAAATTTTGTTACCTATGAACCTGGTGTATTTAGCATAATAGTTTGAAGAAGGGTGATGGACAGGCAAGGCTTATAAGATTCCGTGAAAAGAGAGGCAAGTTGTGACGTTAGTCACGACCAGCCTCTCTTAAAAATCAATCAGTAAAAATATAGCCAAAAATCTGTCCGAAGCCTTTCGTAGACGATAAAAACAGGCTTTAAACTAAATGGATACTTGCCATTTTCTAATAAGGTGTTTCTTCAATCTGAACAGTTAGTTCTTCACTATGAAAGTTTTGATATGATGTGATCAGTTTATCCACATGTTCTAATTGTTCTTCATATTTTAAAATAGCTGATAGTAAATGCAAAAGGTGGTAGGAGGAAAACTCTTCTTCCATTTGCGTAATGGTAATTTGCTTGACGAAAATATCCATTACCTCTTGTCTTTGTAAAAATGCCTCCGAGTCGTTCTCCTCAATATGCTCTGGTCTTAATTTACCAATGAATTTTAAATGAAGCTGTTCATGATAGGTTAAAAGAGTATCCAATCTTTCCTTTATCATCATCCGAAAATGTTCTGGTAGATCAGTTAATTCATGCTCATGGTGATGTAATTTTTTGAGTACGTCTAAGCTTTTATAAGAAGTGGATATTAACTCGCGGTAAACAACTAATTTTCTACCCTTAGTGTGATTTGCTTTTTTTGTATACCCACGTTCTTCTTTAAAGAAAGAGTATAATTGATCGACTCTAACAAGTCTTTCCTTTAATTGATGAATTGTTTGTTTAGTTGATTGATGATCTGACGCCTGTCTAACTGCTATTCGTAGCCAACGGATTATTTCATCCTGCGTAAAGTGAATGGCATTGAAAAGTTTCTTTTCAAACTTAGGTGGCAAAAATACTAAATTCACAATAAATGCGGAGATAACTCCAACAAGCATTGCTGCAAATCGTAACAATGCAAATACTAAAAAGTCGTCTCCCTGTATTTCCATAATCGCGATAACAGTTACTAAAGCGAGTGAGATAGTTTTCTCTAGCTTTAACTTAAGCATTAGTGTTATCGCAACTATTGCTGCAAATCCAACAGCTATATAATCATTTCCAAAAACCAAGGTGAAAACGACCGCAATGACAGCCCCTATTAAATTCCCTTGAATTTGCTCGGTTACTGTTAAATAGGACCTATAAATAGAAGGTTGAATGGCGAAAATGGCTGCTATTCCTGCAAAAACAGGAGTAGGAAGCTGAAGTAATTCGGCTAAGAATAAAGAGAACACAATTGCTACCCCAGTTTTAAATATTCGTGCTCCTAATTTCATTGAATCCTATCCTTTCGTAAAAACAGTGTACCTGATTATTAGAGTTCGGCAAAGGCATTATTAACTGCCTTGAGTGTTTCGTGAATATCTCTTTCAGTATGGGCAGTTGTTATAAACCAAGCCTCATATTTAGAAGGTGCTAAGTTAATGCCTTGATTTAGCATTAGCTTAAAGAATTTCGCAAACATTTCACCGTCACTTGCTTCTGCTTGCACATAATTTTCTACCCTTACATCTGTGAAGTAAACGGATAGGGCTCCTTTAATCCGATTAATAGTAATGGTTACATTATTTTTCTTGGCAGCTTCTAGAATACCAGCCTCTAGAATTGCACCTAGTCTATCTAATTCATCATATAATCCCGGAGTTTGTAGAACCTCTAAACAAGCAATCCCTGCTTGCATTGACGCTGGGTTCCCTGCCATAGTTCCCGCTTGGTATGCAGGGCCTAGTGGTGCAACCTGTTCCATAATTTCTTTTTTGCCGCCGTAAGCACCAATCGGAAGTCCTCCACCAATTATTTTACCTAAAGCTGTTAAGTCAGGTGTTTGTTCTAACATCGTAGATGCCGCACCGTAATGGAAGCGGAATGCTGTAATTACTTCATCGTAAATGACTAATGCACCTTTGTTTTTTGCGATTTTATGAACTAGAGGAAGGAAACCTTCATTTGGCTCTACCATACCGAAGTTGCCAACGATTGGTTCTACTAAAATACACGCCAATTCCTCTCCCCATTTCTCCATTGCTTCCTCATAAGCTTTTGGATCGTTGAATGGAATAGTGATCACTTCTTTTGCGATAGACTGAGGTACCCCTGCAGAATCAGGTGTACCAAGTGTCGCTGGGCCAGAGCCAGCCGCAACTAGTACTAAATCGGAATGTCCATGATAGCAACCAGCAAATTTCATAACTTTTGTTCTACCAGTGTAGGCACGAGCAACTCGAATTGTTGTCATAACTGCCTCTGTCCCCGAGTTAACAAAACGAACTTTATCCATAGAAGGAATAGCATCCTTTAACATTTTGGCAAAGGTTACTTCATGTTTAGTTGGGGTACCATATAATAGACCTGTTTGTGCAGCTTTTGTGATGGCTTCCGTAATATGAGGATGTGCATGACCAGTAATTATAGGACCGTATGCAGCTAAATAATCGATGTATTTGTTGCCATCAACGTCATAAAAATAAGCACCTTCTGCTCTTTCCATTACGATTGGGGCTCCACCGCCTACAGCTTTATATGATCTTGATGGACTATTTACACCACCAACTATATGTTCTAATGCCTCTACTTGTATCATTTCTGATTGTGTTTGTTTCAATTTAATTGCCTCCGCTCAGTTTGTTTGCCGATAGAAAGTATACCTTTACTATCCAATTATTGTCTAGTGTATTTCTTCTTTAAGTTCTCTTTAATTGTAGACAATTATAAGGAAAAATGCTAAGAAAATTGAACATAGAGACTAACTTCGATACGATATATATAGGAGGGATTATGATGGAAAAACTAGAAGGCTTGATTGCACCTAACTTTTCGTTGGAAAATGAAAAAGGAGAAATTGTTTCATTAAAAGATTTTGCAGGAAAGAAGTATGTAGTTTTATATTTTTACCCAAAGGATGCTACACCAGGCTGCACAACAGAGGCATGTGATTTTAAAAATGCATATACGAGTTTCACTGATTTAAATGCAGTTATTCTTGGAGTTAGTGCGGATGATGAAAAGGCTCATACAAAATTTATAAATAAGCATGGCTTGCCATTTTCTCTTTTAGTAGATGATACGCATGAAGTTTCCGAAGCTTATGGAGTATGGAAGTTGAAAAAGAATTTCGGAAAAGAATATATGGGTATTGAACGTTCTACTTTTTTAATCGATCCTACAGGGACGATCGTAAAAGAATGGAATAAAGTCAAAGTCGATGGACATGTCGAGGAAGCACTACTTACATTAAGATCATTAGTGACTGAAGGGCAATAAGTATGAAAATATTGTTTTCTTTTTTACCAAAACAGGAGCAACAGGATGAATTAATAAGAAAGTTTCCAAATGCAGAATTTGTATTTCAAAAAGGTCTAAATGAAGAATTATTAAAATCATCACAAATTCTAGTTACTTATGGAGAGGACTTATATGCAAGTCATCTTGAAAAAGCTGAACAGCTAAAATGGATAATGGTTGCTTCAGCTGGACTAGAAAAAATGCCGCTACAGGAAATTGCAAATCAAGGTATTGTCGTTACTAACGTGCGTGGAATTCACAAAACACCTATGGCTGAAACAATTTTAGCTCATATACTTTCTATTAAAAAGTCACTGCCGTTAATCAATGAAAATCAGCGTAACGGGGAGTGGTCTAAGCGAGTATTCCCTAATGAATTATTAGGTTCTACTGCGATAATATTAGGCCCAGGTGCTATAGGAGGGGAAGTTGGTCGAATACTGATGGCTTTTGGGGTACATACTATTGGATGTAATAGCAGTGGACGCCCCGCTCCATTTATGGAAGAAGTAGTTACCTTTGGTAAATTAAATGAAGTCTTGCCAAAAGCAGATATTGTTATTTCAATTCTACCGAGCACGACACAAACAGTTAGGCTAATCACATACGAGCATTTAAAGTCTATGAAACCTACAGCGATCTTTATGAACTTTGGACGTGGAGATGTGGTGAATGAAGAACATCTAATACGTGCATTAAAAGAAGAACAAATTGCATATGCTGTTCTAGATGTATTTGAGAAAGAACCACTTACAGAGGGACACCCATTTTGGAGTATGAACAATGTTATCGTTTCTCCGCATGTCTCTAGTCATTCTTCTCAATATGTGGTGCGGGCATTGCAAATTTTTTCAAGGAATTTAAACGCTTGGTTGGATCAAAAGCCACTTGAGAATGAGATCGACTTGGAAAAAGGCTACTAATCTATGTATTTCCTTCCTAAGGATGTAATAAGTTTGACAGTTCATACATTTTTTAATTATACTTATTGTAACAATTATAATCAAAGAATGAATATGAAAAGAGGTGCATTGCGATGACGGAAGTACATTTAAGAGATGCTTTAGATACATTAAAATCGACTGGTGTACGAATTACGCCTCAACGCCATGCGATACTGGAATTTATTATCCAATCTATGTCACATCCCACAGCGGACGATATATATAAAGCACTAGAAAGTAAATTTCCTAGCATGAGTGTTGCAACGGTGTATAATAACTTACGTGTTTTTAGAGAAGCAGGACTTGTAAAAGAGTTAACCTATGGGGATTCCTCTAGTCGTTTCGATTTTGTTACAAACGATCATTATCATATGATTTGTGATACTTGTGGCAAAATAGTTGATTTTCATTACCCAGGATTAGATGAAGTAGAACATTTAGCTTCTCATTTAACTGGCTTTGAAGTAAGTTATCATCGAATGGAAATATACGGTGTTTGTCCAACATGTAAAGAACATGCAACTAAAGTCCAATAAGCAATACCGAGCGTAGATTGAGACGCTCGGTTTTTTTTATTTGGCTCTGTTAAGAAAAAAGGTTAAACTTTTTTGCTACATGATGGTTAAAACTAGATGCCATATTACAAAAGTTAGATGAGCAAAATTAAGTTATAACTAGATATACTATTACTTATAACCCAGACCAATATATTGTGATGGTCTATTTTTATGTCCAATTGTCAAAGAGATTTTGGAGGTGTAGTTTGAAATGTTACACTTAAACTAAAGTAGAAAGTTAGTTTAATAAGAGTAGAAGGAATTGGCAACCTCTTTATAGAAGTATTAATTCTTAGCTAGTATTTAGGGGAGGGGATTCAATGAAGGTAGAAAAAATATATGGTGATTTACCAATATTAGAAACAGAACGTCTTATTCTTAGAAAAGTCACTTTAGAAGATATTGAAGATATGCATCTATATGGTTCGGATGAAGAAGTATCTAAGTATGTAACTTGGAATACCCACGAAACAATATCTGATACAACAAAATTTGTTGAATTTGTATTGAATAAATATGAAAACAAGCAGGTTTCACCGTGGGGAATTGAATACAAGGAAAATGGAAAGTTTATCGGGACTATCGATTTTGTGTGGTGGCAACCAAATCATAAAATTGCTGAAATCGGTTATGTCATTTCTAAAAACTATTGGGGAATAGGCTTAACTACTGAAGTAACAAAGGAAATCATAAAATTCGGTTTTGAGGAAATGGATTTAGTTCGTATTCAAGCAAGGTGTGATGTAGAAAATATCGGTTCAGCACGAGTAATGGAAAAAGCAGGAATGACTTTTGAAGGAATAATTAGAAATGGTATATTTGTAAAAGGAAAACATCGAGATTTAAAAATGTACTCTATATTAAAACAAGAGTTTTAATCATTCTGTAAAAAATGGTGATAAAATTTCTTTTTCAACCACCTTTCTTATGAAATAGTGATAGAAGGGAGATAATTATGGGATATAAGTTTGAAATTATGACACAGGAACAAGCGGAAGAAATTGCATTTAATTGGCACTATGATGCTGAATATTCTTTTTACGATATGATGGCAGATAAAGAAGATTTAGTTGAGTTCTTAGACCCCCAAAAACGAGGTGAATCAAATTTCATTGTTACTAAAGACAATGATATTATAGGTTTCTTTAGCTTTACTAAAGTAGCTATAAATACTATTGATATAGGGTTAGGGTTGAGACCAAATCTAGTTGGTAAGGGAAACGGAATGGGATTTTTAAAAGCAGGGATAGATTTTGCTGAATTAATATATAAGCCCCAAAAAATAACGCTATCAGTAGCAACTTTCAATCAGAGGGCAATAAAAGTTTATAGAAGAATTGGATTTGAAGAAGTTGATACTTATATGCAGGATACAAATGGAGATAGTTTTGAATTTTTGAAAATGGTTTATCAATGCAAAATTAGATAGTAGGTTTTATTCAACTAACTGGAGCTTTGCTTCTAGGGTGGGTAAAGCCTTTTTTCTTATTGAACTATAGAAGCAAGTAAGTTGAACAAAGCAGTTTAGTTTAATAAGAGGTATTATTATACAACTGTCGAATTAGTTGTTACGTAGGGACAATTTAGTCCGCATTTGAGGGGGAGTTATGTTGAGAAAAATACTTCTTTTGCTATTTTCAATGATTTTACTTGCAGCTTGTTCAAATCAAGAAACTATTAAAGCCACTGGTGAAGGAGATTTATGGAATGCACATCTGATATACGAAATAACCGATACTCATCTATCAGATAGAGGGGGAATTGAATATACAGGAGATGAGAAACTTCTATATGTCACATATTCGGTAGTTACTGATGAAGGCGGACGTACTGGTGAAGTTGAGCCTCAGGAAGAACAAACAGCAATATCTTTTGGAACGAGCGGAGGGAATAATCCCCCGGCTACTAAAGATGAAGCAATTATATCGTTAAACCATGCTACTATTGAAATTACTTGGCGAACTATTACAGGTGAATATGAAGAACAAATTAACCTTAAAGTAAATTAGTACTTACAAAACATTAATTGACATATTCGTTCTTCCACTAACTGAGTGCTATAGATTGAGGGGGAGTGAAATCCTATCCCTTTTTTATTTTCCAAGAAGTTATCAAGATATTAGTATAGAAATCACTGATTATTAAGGGGTTCGTTATGGAAATTTCTTTAATTAGACATGGTAAATCACAATTGATTGAAAATGACAAAATAATTTTTACAGAGTTTAAGAAGTGGGTTGAAAAATATGACTTTAACGGAGTATTTGAAGAATCCACATACCCCAAAGTGACAATTGAAAAAGTAGCAACTGCAAAGGTTGTAGTTACAAGTGACTTAAAAAGGTCTATTATCTCAGCAAGCTTATTAAAACCAAAAATAAAAACAATTTCCGATCCTTTATTTCGAGAAACAGAATTACCTACTCCCGCTAATCCAACGATATTATTTAATGTAAAATTAAAGCCAAATAACTGGGCAGTAATTTTAAGACTACTATGGTTTAGTGGCTATTCTAATGAATGCGAATCTTTTAGCAAGGCAAAATTGAGAGCAAAAAAGGCTTCACAACAATTAATTGAATTTGCCAATGGACATGAATCAGTAGTTTTAGTTGGTCATGGTTTTTTTAATATGTTAATCGCCAAGGAATTGCGAAAAATGGGTTGGAAAGGCAAAAGAAAAGCTGGTGCAAAGCACTGGAATTGTACAACATATTCTGCGTTGAACTAAAGTAGGGTTTCACAGCATTAAGAAGAGACTCTGATGTGATAACGGTACATTTTAGTTAATGGGCTACAAATGAAATTTTATAAATTTATATAGGAAATTAATTAATAATTGGAACTTCTATATGTGTTGAACGTATAAAAGTAAATTGGTAGGTTAATGAAAAATAAGGAGTTGATAATCCTTGATATTTTACGCAGAAGTCCTACACACAGTTTCAATAGTTATACTTATGATTAGTTCTTCTTTCTATCTTCGGCATTTGGTAAAAACCAAAAAACAACGGAAACTTTCAGTCTTTGAATTTACAATGTACGCAACCATTCAGATTGCATATATCCTCTTTGCAATTAGTTTATTGATTACTGTATTCGTTAAGTGATCGGGAAGTTTAGAAGAAATTGTGTATGTATAAAAAAATTGGTCGCATGATTTCTACGACCAATCTTGTAATGCTTATTTTGCAGGTTGCGTTCCAAGTCCGTCATCTAAAACAATAGGCTTGAATCCACTTTCTGCTGCTTCAAGTTTACGTTTAAGGCCCCAGAAGAATCCGATAATGATTATTACGGTTACTACTATAGCTGCTATATAAGAAGTTTGCATCGATAAGTTAAACCCAATTTTAGCATTGAAGATATACGTAAATGTAGCCATTGTGATGAATGTTGCAGGTATTGCTGCAATCCAGAAATTTTTCTTTTGGAGTGCTAGGTACATTGCGCCAACCCAAAGTGCAATTGCTGCTGTGGATTGGTTAGCCCAAGAAAAGTATCTCCATAGGATTGTAAAATCTACTTGCGTAAGTGCAATCGAAATGACAAACATAGGTATCGCTATAACGAAACGTTTTGATGCTTTCTTCTGTGCCATCCCGATATAATCTGCAATGATCATACGGGCACTGCGGAAGGCAGTATCTCCGGAAGTGATCGGCAGAACAACAACTCCTAATACAGCAATTGTTCCAACTACAGCTCCAAGAGTTGTTACAGATACTTCTTTAACAATACCAGCAGTACCTACTGTATTTAGTAATGTATTTAAATCTTGACCATTGAAAATTGACATTGCAGCTGCTGCCCAAATCATAGCAATTATTGCTTCTGCAATCATCATTCCGTAGAAAATATAACGTCCTTGAGACTCTCCTTGTGTTGTACGAGAAATTATTGGTGATTGTGTTGCATGGAATCCCGATAATGCTCCACAAGAAATAGTTAGGAACAACAATGGGAAAATAGGTAAGTTATCTGGATGCATATTTTGGAATGATAGTTCTGGAATAGTATATCCTTGAATCAATAAAGCTGCTCCGATACCTACAGCACTGATAAGTAAAAGTGCTCCGAAGATTGGATAGAAACGTCCGATAATCTTATCAACTGGTAATATAGTTGCTAAGATGTAATAAGCGAAAATAATAATAATCCAAACACCGACGGACATCCAACCTTTCGTCAAGTCGCCTAGAAGTGCTGCTGGAGAAGAGACGAAAACTGTACCAACTAAAACTAATAGTAATAGTGCGAAAACGTTTACAACATGTTTGAAAGCTTTTCCTAAAAACTTCCCAGCAAGATCGGGTAAATGTGCCCCTTTGTTACGTAAGGAAATCATTCCTGTTAAATAATCATGAACTGCCCCTGCAAATATAGCACCGAGAACAATCCAAAGAAAAGCGATTGGTCCGTATAGTGCACCCATAATTGGACCGAAGATAGGACCAACTCCAGCTATATTTAATAATTGGATAAGTGAGTTTTTGTTTTTAGACATTGGAACGTAATCTACACCATCGGCAAGTGTATAAGCAGGTGTTTTACGTTGTTCCTTCACACCAAAAACCTTTTCTACGTATTTACCGTACGTGAAGTAAGCTACTATTAACAACACGATGGAAACTAAAAAAGTAATCATTGTCTTCCTCCTAAACTAATTAGTGTTTACAATTATCAGTCTATTTTAAAAACTCATGTAATAGTTAATTTAGGTGTGAGATGTTAAATTTTCCGTTTAAGATGTATAAATATCACCTTTACATGTTGTGTTCCTACATTTCTAGCAGCTCCCTTAATTCCTTGACATAATTTCTGCTTAAAGGAATTTGTTCTGAAATCCCGTTTACACGAACATGATAGATACTTGAACTCCATGTAGAAACCTCCACAATTTGATGAACATTCACTAAAAAGCTTTTATGTGTCCGGAAAAAGTGGTGATTTGTTAGTTTTTCTTCTAACTCCTTTAATGTATATTTGGAGGTAAATTCTCTTTTTGCGGTTCGAATAACCGTTTCTCTGTCATTACGCGAAATATACAAGATAGAACTAGGTTCTATATAAATAATACGATCATCTTCGTGTACTGCGAGTTTAAGTATTGCAGAGGGTGATACGGATGTTTTTGTAGTTGAATGAATTCGAGTCATCGTCTCCTTTAACCGTTTTTCCTCAAATGGTTTTAATAAATAATCAAATGCATTTGTCTCAAAAGCATCAAGTGCATAATTTGGAAACGCTGTTGCGAATATAATTATAGGAGGTTTTTTCATCTGCTTCGTAATCCTAGCAAACTCTATACCGTTCATCCCAGTCATTTCTATATCGACAAACACAATATCTGGTTCATATTTAGCCACAAGGAGTAGTCCGCCTTCAGCAGAGTCTGCTTCTGCAATTATTTCTATTTCTTTATAAGTAGAAAGTAAGAAAGCTAGTTCTTCACGGCTAAATCGTTCATCATCAATAATAATTGTTTTATAGGTCATGAAGTTCTTTTCACCCCTTGTTCATCATCTTTTGGGATAAAGAAGTAAATCTCTGTCCCGTTATCACTGCTTTTAATAGTAAGTCCTTCTGAGCGGTGAATCATTTTTTTGAGTCTTTGATGCAAGTTATAGAGACCAATTCCTGTACCATTTTCAGATTCTACCTTATCACTTAGGAGGGTGGATCTTCTAGATTCATTCATCCCCTTGCCATTGTCTACTACGGAAATATGGATGTAATACTGTTCATCTCTAATAGTGATTTGAATTAAACCATCTTTTTTAATCTTTTGTAGTCCATGCTTAAACGAGTTCTGTACCAAAGTAAGAATAGCCATCGGTGGAATTGAGTATCTGAGAGTGTTTGAATCAATGGAATATTTCACTTGAATCCGATCACCAAATCTTGCTTCTTCTATTAATAAATATGACTTGATGAGTTCGACTTCTTCTTTTAGTGTAACCAAACCAGCTGTTGAGCTTTCTACGTTCTGCCGTATATAATTTGCAAGTGAAATTAATAAGCTACGTGCACGATCAGGATTGGTACGTATTAGAGAAACGATTGTGTTCATTGCATTGAACAGGAAATGGGGATTAACCTGTGCCTGTAATGCTCGTATTTCAGCTTCTTTTGCAAGTTCCTGTAATTGATCTAGTTCAGATAATTCTAATTGGTGGCCAAACATGCTTGTTAATCCTTGGACAAGCTCTATTAAGGAAGGAGTTAGCAAATTCTCGTTATGTACATAAATTTTTAATGTAGCCACTGTTCTATTTTTAATCTTAATAGGGGCAATTATTGCAGCACCCAAAGAACAATTGGGATGATTACATAAAATTTCATTTTTCCCTATAGATAGCATGTGACCTGACTGTATAACTTGTCTCGTTGATTCGGTTTGAATAGGACTTCCAGAGCTATGATGATTACTTTCCATACCGACATGAGCTAAGATGGTATCCTTATTTGTCATAGAAACTGCAAGAGATGCAGTTTTGGAATAGATTAACTCACATACTTTTTCAGCCGACTGGAAAGTTAAACCTCCTCTAAGATGATCTAATGTCGTTTCAGCAATTTGTAAAGCTTTTTGAGCGCCATTAGCTTCCGTTCTTTCGTCATCCTTTAAGACACTTCTTATTATAAGAATGAAAAGAGCAGAGCCAATGCCATTTGTTACAATCATAGGGACCATTATTTCTTTTACTAAAATAACGGCTTGAGAGTATGGATCGGCTACTAACAAAATGACAATCATTTGAATAGTTTCTGTTGCTGTACCAACTATTAGGGCAGTCCAAGGCGAGAGGAGAGTTTGTTTACGCAGCTTAGTTCCGATTAGACCTGCTATTAAACCAGCGAGAATGGTTGCAACTCCACATGCAACGGCTGTAAAACCACCGAGAAAGAAGCGGTGCACCCCAGCAATTACTCCCGCTCCAAAACCAATTCGGAACCCCCCCAGTAAACCACCAACAACCACTCCGAGAACGCGAGAATTAGCAATAGCCTCTTCATTATTTAAAGCTCTAGACCAGCGATCTTCCGTATTTTCAAATGGATTTACAATAATTCCAGTATAAGTGCCTATGATTCCGAATAATCCGAATATTAAAGTGAGAACTATTCTCTGTTTTGTAGACATTTGCGTATGATAATCAAATAACTTTCGGAAAAACTTAAATCTCGTTAAGAGAAAAGCGATTGTCGCAATAATAGCTAAGCGCTCAATCAAAGAAACGATTAACAAATAATCGACCTCCTTTTATATTAAGTTTATTCTATACTAATAAGAGCATATAAAAAACACTTTGCAAAAAGCAAAGTGCTAAGTTATCTTTTTTTATTCAATGCTTCATCAAATTCTTTTCCTTCAAGATTCGGGTCTAGCGTTAATGGTTCTTTACAGTACATGCACATGTCTACTCTACCTAAAACTTTAGTATGTTTGCCGCAGTTAGGACATACAACTGGTACTGCTTTCGTGGATAATAATCCTATCCATCCATAGACTGCAGTACTTGCTAAAATAGATAGTAAACCTAGTGTCACGAAGATGGTAACTAATATGCCATTATCTTTAAAGAATATTGCACCATACATTATGATAAAACCAAAGAATATAAGTCCTAGTGCAAAGGAACGTATACGATTTATTTTGTTTTTATAGGGTTTCATTTTTCAACCTCCTAATTTCTACATACACTATATCATATTTTAGTATAAAGTTATGTTTAGAAACAATTATAGAAGGAAATCTAGAAAAGTTGTCGAAAATTTATAAGAAGAAGGAAATAAAGGAGGCTTCATTTTGGAAGCATTACTGAGACCGATTTATCAAGAAAGAGCCAGTGAACCTAATACGCTAGGTATTATTTTAGTAGAGAAAAGGGCAGAATTTAGCCCTATTACTGATATGTTTGATTCTATTTTATTTATCATAACGAAAGACTCATCTGTACCTGTATTCACAAAGCATTACACGTATGGAGATAAAAAAACTGCACTACATATAATAACAGAGAAGCAGCTAAGAAAGTGGCTACTATTGGGGACTAATCCGAAGATGGTGGATTGGTTGATCAATGGTCGTGTGGTATTTGATCGAAATGAATATGTGGAAAGTTTGAAGCAAGAGCTATACGTGTTCCCGATAAATGGTAGAAAAGCTCGTATGGGTATTGAGTTTGCTAAACTAACAAGAAGATACTTAGAAGGTAAATTATTTTTTGAACAACATAACTATTTAGATGCTTATAATCATATGGTAGATTCTTTACATCATTTGGCTCGACTTGCTGTTTTTGAAAATGGCATGCATCCAGAGGTGATGGTATGGAAGCAAGTAAAGCAATTAGATCCTTCTATTTATAAATTGTATGATGAGTTAATCTCAAGTGAGGAAACTTTAGAAAAAAGATTAGAACTTCTATTCCTAGCAAGTGATTTCTTAATCCATTCCCGTACAAAGGATGGAGCACAGCACATTGTAGAAGTATTAGGATTAAAAGAGTTTTGGACTATCCAAGAAATTCATGAGCAAGAAGAACTTAAAAACTACTCTGTAGATTTAGAGGTTTTCATCGAGTTTCTAATAGATAAAGGATATATTTTAATTGAAAAACAACAAACAAAAAGCAATGAAATCATGCACAGATACTACAAAGTAAGGATGTAGAAACAACACATAAAAACGGACAATTAAATTTGTTCGTTTTTATTGTTGACATATGATTTTATTCCGTGCTATTATAATAAGCGTCGTCAAAAGCAATGCAAACTATTTTAAGTAAATAGAACGAAAAAGTTTTTGAAAAAACTTCTTGACACTTGGTTGATACGGTGGTAAATTAGAGAAGTCGCAAAAAACGACACAGCAAATTGAACATTGAAAACTGAACATGCAAAACGTTAAGAAATATAGCTTATCAACTAATCTTGTTAGTCTGATAGCAAAACAATTTTGACATCATTAAATGATGATGCCAGCAAAACAAAATGAGCTTTTAAACTAGTTCTATTCGCTGGATGACGAGACGTAGTGCAGTGCGAGGAAGCAATCGAGAGAGGGAAGGAGCGTACTAACGTACGTGACTGACCGAACGAGTGAAGCTGACAAAGCGATGTGCTGCGTAACGTCATCCAGATCTTATGGAGAGTTTGATCCTGGCTCAGGACGAACGCTGGCGGCATGCCTAATACATGCAAGTCGAGCGAATGACGAAGAAGCTTGCTTCTTCTGAT